>JARVGI010000010.1 GCA_029762625.1 Methanomicrobiaceae archaeon
AGATCCGTGCACGTGTTCGATGAGTGGTGTGCGGCCCACGGGCTGGTGAAGATCGCCCGGGACGTGTTCGGCGGGGCCGGATCGATTCTCGGGATCGGCGTCGACATGTGATATGGAGCCATACAGCCGGCATTCATTTTGCCATTCATCGCTTTCATATTCATGAAATATTGGTGCCGTATTCCGCCCGTAGATGCACGGAAGGCCGGGTGTCATTCCCGTCCGCCGGCTGGTCTGGCGGGCGATCGACCGCGCCGCACTATGTAAGGATTTTGAGCCCGTTCCCGTGCAGGGGGGAACCGGGGTGCCGGGCCCCTGCCCGCAGGAAAAATAATACATATTTTTATCGTTGTAGCATCAGGTGTGAATACAGGAGATCTTCCATAGCATGGTACAGCGCCTGTGATTATCGATTATCCGAAGAGATTACCAGTGCCGCTAACAGGATCGCCGGATATTTATATATCCCATTTTGTTATATACGTAGCACTTCTTTCTTCTTGCTTGGGAGCGCTTTCTGCCGAGCCGGCAGGCCTCTCGTGTGGAAATTGCACCATAGAACCGTATCCCGAAGGTTCAAAAAACGGGGGGACCCGTCATGCGAAAAGGACTTTATATATCTTTCATTGCACTCGCCGTTCTGGCGTTGACAGGCACTGCTTCGGCGTACGATCCGCTCGGCCTCAACCTGCCCGACGACCCGGTGACGCTCAGGATCACGAGCCTCGGGGGTGACGCGTACATCAACGTGCAGCTGTCGAACATCGATGCCGGATACGATATCGAGAACGGGGAGTATCCGGGCTGGTGTGCGGACGCGGACGATTTCATCTATTATCCGGTGGACTACAACAGCTGCACGCTCTTCTCCAGCTACGACGATGCCGTGCCCAACTACGTCGCTGTCGATGACTGGGACAGGATCAACTACATCGTCAACCAGTTCCGGGACGGCGAATACCCCGATGCCACCTATCAGGAAGTTCAGGCGGCTATCTGGTACTTTACGCCCCGGGACCACGAAGTCAGCCAATATGTTGCGGATGCGGGCTGGACCATCAACGAGGGCATCTATCAGGACATTGTTGACGATGCCGATACGAACGGCGACGGCTTCTTCCCCGGCTACAACGATGTGGTCGGCATCGTCTGCGATAACGGGCAGTGCGTCCAGGTGGTCTTCGTCGAGCTGATCTTCACCCCGGTTCCCGAGTTCCCGGTCCTGGCGGTACCGGTCGGGCTGCTGGTGGGCATGGTCGGTGTGGTGGCCATGGTGAAGGGACGCGAATCCGGGCAGTCATAAACAACCACATATTCTCCCTTTTTTTTCAAAATCAGGCATAATTACGTATCTCTTCCCTGAAAATCCTCTTAGACTGCCGGAAGGCGGGCGGCATCGGGTGCAGCTCGTGGTGCGGCGGAACCGGGACGCATTCGCATGACTGCGGGTCTCGAGATCGAAAAAAGCCACCCCTCGGGAGGTTGTGGTACCGGCGCAGGAAGCGGACTATTTCACGCGGAATTCGGTCCTGCAGTCAGAGCAGTACACCCGCTCGTTGAAACCCTCGAATCCCCGGTGGATAACATTGTCGGACCCGCAGTAACAACAGATATCCGCCCCCAGATCAAACCGAATTCTTCGCCAGATCGCGCTCAGATGCGGAACCATAGAAGAGGGTTGACAATTCGATGGAATATATGTTGTGATTTGTTCTTTCCCAAAATAATGAATATTCTGCGTCTTTATGCGCGATCCGCACGCATTCCGGCGTCCGTGAAGGGGGCATGGCGATCGATCCCGATCCGGGTTTCGGGCCCCGCGGACCACCGGCTGCCGGGCGGCGCATGGATCCTGCGGCAGACGGGTTGGCCGTCCCTGTCCGGGATAGTATCACGGTCATTGTGTCGGCGCCCACCCGGCATCGTCTGCGCGCGCTGGCGCATCTTACCTGGAAATAAAGGGTATAAAGGCATTTTTTCGTAAATAGTGGATGATTTGCTGATACAGGCCCCGGCATCAGAGTATTTATATCTATTAATCATGTAAAATTATACGGGGATTTTTTTGAGAGAGCTACGTATCCATGGACGAGGTGGACAGGGCTCTGTTACTGCTGCCGAATTGATAGCGGTCGCTGCATTTAAAAGCGGCGTCTACTCGCAGGCATTTCCCGCGTTTGGCGTAGAGCGGCGGGGTGCTCCGGTTCAGGCATTCGTGCGGTTCAGTGACAGCAAGATTCGCCTCAGAAGTCAGGTCTATGAGCCTGACTATATCATCGTGCAGGATTCCACCCTGATCAAGGACGTGAATGTCTTTGCAGGAATGAAAGAAGGCAGCATTGCGATAATCAATACCGAGAAGGGAGGGGCCGCGTTTGACGTACCCCCCGGGGTGCGCGTGGTCACCCTCGATGCGACCCGCATCGCCCTGGAGGTGCTTGGCATTCCCATCACCAATACCTCGCTGATGGGTGCATTTGCTGCGGCAACCGGCGAGATACAGTTCCCCGCCCTCGCAGAAGCCCTCGACGAGCGCTTCTCCGGGCCCCTCGCCGAGAAAAACATCGAGGCGGCCCGCCGTGCATTTGCTGCGGTTGGAGGGGAGGCCTGATGCCGCTCAATGTGGGATGCGCTGCACGGCCCGGCAGGGCGCGTGACAACAAAACCGGCTCGTGGCGGGTGTTTCGGCCGACGGTCGACAGCGAGACGTGCAAGAAGTGCGGGCTCTGCGTGCTCATCTGTCCCGAGGGCTGCATCCGCGAGGGCAACGACGAACTGCCGGTGGTGGATTACGCGTACTGCAAAGGGTGCGGACTCTGCGCTGAGGAATGCCCCGCGGAGGCGATCGCAATGGAACAGGAGGAAAAATAGATGATGGAAATCATGGAGGGGTCGCACGCGGTCGCCGAAGCCGTCAAAAGGTGCCGGCCTGAAGTCGTATCCGCCTACCCCATCACCCCCCAGACCCATATCGTTGAGCGGCTCGCCGAGTTTGTCGCCGACGGCGAGATGGAGAGCGACTACCTCACGGTGGACAGCGAATTCTCCGCCCTCTCCGCCTGCGTGGGGGCATCGGCCGCAGGATCGAGGGTCTACTCTTCCACCTCCTCGCAGGGGCTCATCCTCATGGCAGAAGTCTGCTTCAACGCCTCCGGCATGCGCCTGCCCATCGTGATGTCCATCGCCAACCGGGCGCTGGGCGCACCGCTCTCCATCTGGAACGACCAGCAGGACTCCATCGCCATGCGCGATTCAGGCTGGTTCCAGCTGTATGCCGAGGACGTGCAGGAGCTCGTCGACTACCATTTCCTCTCCTACCGAGTCGCCGAAGACCACAACATCCTCCTTCCCGGGTTTGTCTGCTTCGACGGCTTTATCCTCTCCCACACCTACGAGCCCGTGGACATCCCGGATCAGGAGACGGTCGACGCCTACCTGCCGGTATTCGACCCCTACCAGAAGCTCGACGCGAACGACCCCATCAGTATGGGGATGTACGCCACGCCCGACTACTACATGGAGTTCCGGTACGAACTCGACCGGGCGATGGAGCGGGCCGCCGGGGCCATCGAGGATGCAGGAAGGGCCTTCGGCGAGCATTTCGGCCGGGAGTATGGGTCGCTCGTGGAGGCGTACCGCATGGACGATGCCGATACGGCACTCGTGGCCATGGGATCCATCTGCGGCACCGTGAAGGATGCGGTGGACGAGATGCGTGATGCGGGCCGCAAAGTGGGGCTCTTGAAGCTGCGGAGCTTCCGCCCGTTCCCGCAAGCGGAGGTGGCACGCGCGCTCGACGGCGTCGCAGCGGTGGCGGTGCTCGACAAGAACATCTCCCCCGGCATGGCCATGAAAGGCGCCGTCGGCCTCGAGGTCAGGGACGCGCTCTGGAAAACCGGGATCGATGTCTACTCTTACGTCATCGGCCTCGGCGGGAGGGATGTGCGGAAAAAAGATATCGCTGCGGTTGCCGATCTGGCCGAGAGCGGCAGGGGCGATATGTTCTACGGACTGCGCGAGGAGCTGATCTGAATGGTTGACAAATCACTCGAACTCTTTGATTGCGGGCACCGCGCCTGCGGCGGCTGCGGGCCGGCCCTCGCCGCGCGCCTCATCCTCAAGGGCGCCGGGGCGGACTCCATCGTGGTTGCCTCGACCGGGTGCATGGAGGTATTTTCGACGCCCTACCCGGAGACGGCATGGAAGGTGCCATGGATCCACTCGCTCTTTGAAAATGCCTCGGCGGTCGCATCGGGGATAGAAGCATCGCTCAAACGCCAGGGCCGCACCGAAAAGGTCCTCTGCATCTGCGGTGACGGCGCGACCTTCGATATCGGCATGCTCTGCATCAGCGGGGCATTCGAGCGCGGCCACGATATCACCTACATCTGCTACGACAACGAGGCGTACATGAACACCGGCGTGCAGCGCTCGGGCGCCACGCCCTACGATGCCAGCACCACCACGAGTCCTGCGGGAAAGGAGTCCTTCGGCAACAAACGCCCCAAAAAGGACATGCCGCAGATCCTCGCCGCCCACGGCGCGCCCTATGTGGCCACGGCATCCGTTGCCTACCCGAACGATCTCATGCAGAAGGTGGAGCGCGCGGTCGAAACCCCGGGTCCCTGCTACCTCCAGATTCATGCCCCCTGCAGCACCGGCTGGGGTTTTGAGGGCGGAAAGACCATGGAAATCGGAAAACTCGCCATCCAGACGGGCCTGTGGGTGAACTTCGAGATGGTCGACGGCGAGATCGCGAAAGCCAAGAAGGTCGTGCGCAAACCGGTCGACGAGTACCTGATGGCGCAGAAGCGGTTCCGCCACCTCTTCAAGCCGGCCCGCAACGAAGAGGAGATCGCCAAGATCCAGGCGATCGCCGATACAAATGCCGAAAAGTACGGGATCGACATCGAATTGAAAAAATAGGGAGGGGAAAAGACACCCCCCCGCACATCACTGCCTTTTTTGCCGGAAGATCAGGTAAGGGAGGATGAAGATGGCGCAGAGGATGATCCAGAAACTGCCGAAGATCAGGAGCGCCCGCTCCCGCAGGTCATCGTAGAACCGGACCTCGACAAACCTCGCGGTTTCCCACGCGATGATGACCGCGCCGTCCTCCTCCTCGGTCACCTCGCCGCCGGGGCTGATGACGCCGAGAAAGGGGTTGCGCACGTCCAATCCCGCAGGAAGCACCACCGTGACCATATAGGGCTGATCGAAGTCCGCCTGCAGGCTGCTATCGCTGATAAACCCCCGGTAGGTGATGGTGTAGTTTCCTTCCGGAAACGTGATGCTTCCCCGCCCGCGATCTTCGAATGCCACCGCTCCGGCCGGGCCGCTGACCCGGATGGAATCGACCTCCTTCGGGATGCGTTCGCCGAGCAGCCCGCGTTCGATGAATGTGTACCTGTCCGCGTTCTCGACCTCGATCGAGGCGTTATATGCCGTGCCGTCTGCGGCGACCGTGAACGTCGCGTTCAGGGCGGCCGCCGGGATGCACACGATCAGGAGTACAAGACAGAGAGCAGCGATTCCTGTGTAGCATCGATTTCTATGGGAGGTTCGCATTGCTTCACCACAGTCTCCGGGTCTTTGAGCAGATGGCCGGTCACCACGCAGACAATTCTCTCGTCCCGGCCGATGATGCCCGATTCTGCCAGTTTTTTCACGCCTGCGACCGATGCGGCGGACGCGGGCTCCACGCCGATGCCCTCTTTCCGTGCGAGGTCACGCTGCATGGCCAGGATCTCCTCGTCGGTCACCGCAGCAGCGGTCCCGCCGGTCTGCCTGATGGCGGCAAGCGCCTTTTCCGCGTTCACGGGGGCGCCGATCCTGATGGCGGTGGCGATCGTCTCCGGTTCGGTGCAGGGAATGACTTCGGGAAAGCCCAGCTCGACAGCGTCCACCACCGGGCGCGATCCCGCCGCCTGGATGCCCGTCATCATGGGGAGGTCCTCGATGAACCCCAGGTGCCGGAGTTCGCGAAGCCCCTTGTGGACCGCTGATATATTGCCTGCGTTGCCGACGGGCAGGACCATCCGGTCCGGGACGCCGCCGAGCTGGTCCACCATCTCAAGGCCGATGGTCTTCTGCCCTTCAAGCCGGTAGGGGTTGACCGAGTTGAGCAGGTAGAGGCCGTGGGAGATGCAGAGGGAGTGCACCATTTCCAGCGCTTTATCGAAATTGTCCCGGATGGCGATGACCTTCGCCCCGTGCATCAGCGCCTGCGCGACCTTGCCGAGGGCGACCTTCCCCGCGGGGAGCAGGACGACGGCGGGAATACCCCCTTTTGCCGCGTAGGCGGCAAGGCTTGCGGATGTGTTGCCGGTGCTCGCGCAGGCGACGCTCGTCATGCCCAGCTGCAGGGCCATGCTCACCCCGACGGTCATCCCGCGGTCCTTGAAGGAACCGGTGGGGTTCATGCCCTCGTGCTTTGCATAGAGCTCGGGGACCCCGAGTTCCTCTCCGATCCTTTTCAGGTGGTAGAGCGGCGTCCCCCCCTCCTGCAGGGAGACCGGTTCACCGGCGACGGGGAGCAGTTCCCGGTACCGCCACACGCTCAGGGGGCGTCGGTCCCATACCCCCCGGTCGATCTCGATTGCATCGAGGTCGTATTCCACGGCGAGCAGGTGATCGCACCGCCGACACCGGTACAGGACCTCCTGTGGAGCGTATTCGGCACCGCAATTCACGCAGACGATACGGTACATGGTATGTACTTTGCTGCTGGTGATACTAATAATAGTGGAAGCGGAACACCGAAACCGCCCCGTACTCGCCTGCCTGCTCAGTGGATGCGGACGCCCGAAAGTGCGAGGAAGAGCGCCCAGATGCCACCCGCGAGCATTCCTGACACCATCTTTGCCGTGGTTCCGGGGATGGCCAGCAGCGGTTCGGCAATGAGGCACAGAAAGGTCGAGGCACCCAGCACCGCGCCGAGCAGTTCGGGCCGTTTTTCAAGGCGGCTGCCCGGGGCTACCCTGCCCCGCAGTTTCCGCCTGCTGAAGGGGAGCATCCAGGCGATGCCGCCGCGCGTGGTGGAGTCGGCGAGAAGGTGCAGGAAACACCCTGCAAAGAACGCCGCCCCGAAGACCGCCACGGGAAGGGGGTCGGGATCCCCGAATACCGAAGCTGTCAGCCAGATATACGCAATGAGGGTGGCCGTGGTCAGGCTGATGCCGGGAAGGGAATGCAGCACGCCGCGGTGGTGGGGGCGGACCCTGCCGATGCTCGCCACCAGCAGGATGGCGGAGAGGGGAACATATATGAAATAGCGGATGAACGTGCCGATCAGGGGGAGGATGGGGGCGGTGTGCCGTTTGAGCCGGCGGAAATAGCCCCTCCTGCTCCGCAACCCGTGCATGATGGCCGCATCGGGGGAATCCGCATCCGGGGCGAGGGAACCTAAAAAAATGCCCCCGAAGGCGATGAGCACGAGTTCGGGAGGGAGTGTGCTGATCCACGGGGCGAGGGCGAGGCTGCCGCTCAGGATGCCGATCAGTGCATGCTGTTCTCCCCGCATTGTCCGGATGACATGTCTTTTCGCAACCGCTTGTAAAGGTCGTCCCTGCGGTCCGAATGTAAGGGGATCAGGGCCCGAGCCTCGCCGATCGAGGCGGGAGAGATGTCCGCGAAGATGCGTTCCTCCCCTTCCTTCGCGCGTGCGAGCACCTCTCCTCCCGGCCCCGCGACCATGGAGCGGCCGCAGTAGCGGTCGACCGGGGTGCTGCCGACGGTATTGATCCCGGCGACGAAGTACTGGTTTTCGAGGGCCCGCGCCCGGATAAAGACTTCCCAGTGCTCCGCCCGCCGGCAGGGCCATGCGGCGGGGACGATGGTGCATTCGGCCCCCGCGGCGGCATAGAGGGAAAAGAGGTCGGGAAACCGGAGATCGTAGCAGAGGGCCAGGCCGAAGGTCACCCCCTCGAGAGAGAAGATCCCGAGGCCATCTCCCGCGCTGAACTGTTCATGCTCCCGTGCGGGGGAAAAGAGGTGGACTTTTGCGTAGGTCGCCAGGACCTCTCCTCTCGGTCCGATGGCCACCGAGGTGTTGCGGGGGAGCGGATCGTGGCGTTCGCGGATCCCCGCCACGATGGCCACGGCATTGCGGCGGGCGAGATCGCGCAGCGCGGTGACCGTCGCCCCCCCGAGATCCTCGACCCGGAACCGGGCAAAGGGGTCCCAGCCGATCGGGTACTGTTCGGGAAAGGCGATGAGGCTTGCCCCCTGCGCCGTCGCAGCCTCGACGGCGGTTGCCGCAGCATCCAGTGTCTCGGCGGGTCTGCCCCATACGCAGGCCGTCTGGGCGGCGCAGATGCGAACGGTCATGCCTGTTTTCGTCCCTCGGCAACAATCGAATAGATCATGAGGATGATCCCCGCGACCACGAGCATGGCGGCGGTTACGAGCATCTGTTCGGCGAAGGGGGCCACGAACCCGAGGATCCAGGCACCGATGACGAGGCCGATGACGATCAGGCTTGCGCCGGCGATCACCTCACCGGAAATCGAGAGTGTATCTGACATTCTTATGCTCCAGTCAATAGCGGAAATGCCGAGGAGAGTCCGTTGAGCACGAACTGAACGGCGATGGCCATCAGCAGGATACCCATCAGGCGGTTGATGACCCGGTACTCACGCTGGCCTATACGGGCCACGATGCTCTCTGCATTCACCAGCAGCAGGTAGGTGATGATGATCGTGATTACCACCACGCCGATGACCAGCCCCACGGCAGGAATGGAGTAGTGCAGCGCCTCGTTGGTGAGCACCACCACGGTGGTGATCGATCCGGGCCCCGCGATCATGGGGATCGCCATCGGCATGACCGAGACATCTTCGGCGTCGATGCTTTCGTATTTCTCGGTGGCGGTCATCTTCGTCCTCGAGGGTTTCGCATACACCATCTCCATGGCGATGCCGAAGAGCAGGATGCCGCCGGCGATCCGGAAAGCTTCGAGGGTGATGCCGAAGACCGTCAGGATCCAGGTCCCGGCGAGGGCGAAGATCAGCAGGATGAGGAGTGCGATCCTGCACGACTCCTTGGCGACCATAATCTTGGTGGAGTACTCCATATCTTCGGTGATCACCACGTAGATCAGCGTGGCTCCCAGAGGATTGACGATAATAAACACCGAAGAGAAACTGAGCAGTGCAAAACTCAGGAGTTCTCCCACCATTATTCTAGGTGGTCGCTGTGTGCGCTTAATACTGTTTTGAAAAAATGCAGGGCGGGGGTTTGCCCGGTCCCCCTCACTCGTAGAGAAGCGATTCGTCGCACCGGGTGTGGTCGACCAGTTCCCGGGCTGAGAAATGGATGCCGATCTCGCGTTCGGCACTCGCCGGCGAGTCCGATCCGTGGATCACGTTTCTGCCGATGTCAAGCGCGAGATCGCCCCGGATGGTCCCGGGCGCTGCTTCTGTCGGGTCGGTCGCCCCGATCAGGCTGCGGGCGATGCCCACCACGCCGTTTCCTTCCCAGACCATGAGCATGCAGGCCCCGCTCATGATATAGCTTTTCAGGCCGGGGAAGAACGGTTTTTCCAGGTGCTCCCTGTACTGCTCGGCAACCCGGCTTTCAGGCAGGCGTTCCAGTTTTGCGGCCACCAGTTTGAGGCCTTTGTTCTCCATGCGGGAGATGATGGTGCCGACGAGGCCCCGGGCTACGCCGTCCGGCTTGACCATCACGAACGTCCGGTCCATGCAGCCCTCACTCCTTGCCGAGGGCCTTTCTGCCGGTCTTCGTCCAGACCACACGCCGGGGGATACGGCCCAGGCGGTAGTTGTTCTGGCATTTGGAGCTGCAGAAGTAGAAAATCGTGCCGTCTTTGCGGACGTACATCTTCCCGGTGCCGGGCTCGATCTTCTCTCCGCAGAAGCTGCAGATATGCGAATGTACCATCGTGATCAACCTCACCGTCGCGAGAGCTTTTTCGCTTCCCGTTCGGTTTCCAGGAGCATGAGGATATCCCCCTCACGAATGGGGCCGACGGTATTGCGGGTGATGATGCGGCCCTTGTTGCTCCCTTCGAGGATCCGGCACTTTACCTGCATTGCCTCTCCGTGCATGCCGGTGCTGCCGATCACCTCGATGACTTCAGCGGGCGTTCCGTCTGCCATGGTTTGCTCATCCCCTGAGGTCGGTGATCTGCTTGACCACGTCGTCGATGAGATCTTTTGCCTTTCCGGGTTTGACGATGGCTGCAGCCGCGGATCCGACATCAAGGCCGCTCGCCGCACCGATGTCGCTCTGCTTGTTGATGATCACGTATGCCGCCTGCTTCTCGTCGCAGAGGGGCGGAAGGTGCATCACGATCTCCTCGGGCTCCACGTCGCCGCCGACGAGGACGAGCTGGGCGATTCCCCGTTCGACAGCTTTGGTAGCCTCATTGGAACCTTTCTTGATCTTGCCGGTATCTCTGGCAATTTCGAGTGCTTCGAGTGCCTTGTTCTGGAGTTCATCCGGCACTTCAAATTTCACGTAGACCTTTGACATAACTCACCTCATTCAGGAGTAGCGTCTCCCTCATCACTCATCAGTCAGTGATAGATGTAGCCATATTAGTTCTTCAGGGAGACGGATAAAGGTTTGCGAATCGGGTAAAATCCGGCCCCGGCGGGCTCATGCGCTGCTCCCCGCCGCGGGCGGCAGGCGATAGATCTGCACGCCCCCGGCGCTGTACACCTCTTCGAGTTCGCCCTCCGGGATCGAAACCCGGTAGCGCTCCCGCTCGGCCTCTCCCACGTAGAGGTGGGTCGCCCCGTAGCCTTCCATGAGTGCGGCGGTCTTGTCGGGCCGTTCGTAGATCGCGCGCACATCGGCCATCCGGGCACCGACGTCTCCCCCGCTCCCCCGCCACATCTGTTCGTGGAAGGGCATCCCGATCACCGCGGGGATTCCCGTGCTCGAGGAGACGCGTGAGTAATAGGAATAGTCCCCCCCTTCGGCCTCCACGAGGATGATGTCGCCCTCGAGCGTGCGCAAAAACGCCATCGCCGCTGCGTCCCCGGGATGTTGCTTCTCGAGGTAGGCGAGCCCGTCGAGCGTCATGCCCCCGTGCCCGTAGCTGAGGTCCGGGAGGGCGAAGGGCAGGATGAGGATGACCAGCACCACCGCTGCGAGTGCCGCCCACTGCCGCCTGCCCCTGACGGTGGGCGCTATGCCGCGCCGTTCGGCCCATTCCGCGATGAAGGCGAATGCCGACACGCCCATCAGCATCCAGGCCACCATGGAGAACTTGAAGACCGTGTTCATCCGGTAGTAGGTCTCGCCCATGTTGTCCTTCAGGTAGAATAGCTCGATGAGGACGAGAATGCCGAGGCCGAGTGCGCCGAACACCTCACGGGGCCGGAAGCGCCGTCGGGCGAGGAGACAGGACAGGGGGACGGCGGCGATGGCCGCGGCAGGGTAGCCTGCCAACAGGAACGGGAAGGCGCAGACGAGCAGGTAGGGTTTTTTGCGCAGGTCATCAAGGCAGACCGCAAAGAAGACCAGGAGAAAAAACCCGTGCACGAGCAGAAACGCGAGGGGCTCTGAGGGTGAATGAACGATCCCGATCCCGCCGATCCCCTGGCTGTCCAGCTGCAGGTAGTAGGGGAGGTAGAGGGCCACGGCTCCCGCCGGCACCCCGACGAGAAAGGCGAGGGGAGAACGGTCGGCAGTGTCCTGCCCCCGCGTGCGCCACCAGAGGTAGGCGCCCACGATCAGGGTTGCGGGGGCGTAGACGAACACATCCCATGTATTGACGAGCGGCATGGACCCGAGGCTGAGCGCCGCAGAGGCGCAGATCACCGCCTTTCCCCGCGTGCTCAGCTTCGTCCACGAGGTCGCGGTGACGGTGAGGACGAGGAGAAAGAACGCCTGGTTGAAGAGAGCGATGACGTGGGCGTGCGGATCGCCCCAGAGCATGGAGAAGAGCGGAAACTCCGTGATGGTGTCGGCGATGGTCCGCGTGCTCTCCCACATGATGGTGCTCGCCTTCTCCCCGGCGAGGGCAAGGGCCACGAACGAGGGGTTCACGACGAACAGGGTGAGCACCGGGAGCCAGAAGAACCGCCTGCAGAGGATGTGGCCCGCGGCGGCGAGGCTCACCGCCGCAAGGGCGAGCACGGTCGGGAGCACCAGGTTGAAGACCACCGGGGAGGGCGCCCCGGCGCACAGCCCCAGCACCCCCATCATCCAGTGGCCGAGGTAGTAGTAGACGTCGAGCGTCCCCCCCGCGAACCACGGGTCGAGCGGCGGGACGATGGGGGAGCGCATGATCGAGGCGAGGAAGGCATGGTCCATGAACTTTTCCGCGAACGATATCGAGGGGTTGAGGAAGCGGACTTCCAGGAGGAACACAAAGCAGATGAGCACGATGGCGTCCCATTTCATGTTGCGCGCCAGTTCCTCCCAAGTGTAGCGGCGTTTCGCCGCGTGGTAGCCGAGGAGCAGGACGAATGGCAGGAGGGCCAGCTGCACGGGGAGGTGGATGAGGCCCAGGTACCATGAGACGAGGGTGAAGAGGAGGAGCGAGGCCGGGTATGCCGCCGGGTAGGCGAGGTCTGCAAACCCCCTGCGGAGGTTTGGCCAGAGCGCCATCTGCAGCAGTTTGAGGATGGCAAGCCAGCTGACGACGTAGATCAGCGTTGCATCAGGGCTCATCGAAGTCCTCTCGTGTGATCGACCGCCTCAGCACCCCTTCGAAGAGGGCCAAAGCCCAACCCCCGAACAGGTAGATGGAGGCCACGCCGCCCGCCAGGGTCACCAGGTTCTTGATCAGGTGATCGGTGACCGCGATGAGTGTCGCACTGACCGGGGAGACGCCGGCGAGCTCGAAGGTGAGGGCGACGGAGATCTCGTAGGTGCCCACGCCCCCCGGGGTTATCGGGACGGCCTTGACGAGGTTGCCGATCACGATGGCGAGCACCACGACCATGAAGGGGATGGTCTCCGAGAACATCAGTGCCACCACGTAGCAGACGGCCACGTCGACCAGCCAGATCACGATGGACGAGACGCCGAGCACCAGGAACGCTCTCGGGTGGAGCGACGCCTGCCTGATCTCGTCGAAGAGGTCGATGAGCATGGCGAAGTAGCGGTTGCGGGACGAAAGGTTGCCCGAATAGAGCAGAAAGCCCACCAGCACCGCGCCGCCGACGAGGGGGACGACGATGATCGTGACGAACCAGTCGGGGACGTTGAGCAGTGCCGGCAGGGCGAGCAGACCGAGCACGGCAACCATGGTGATATCGAAGATCCGCTCGACCACCAGTGACGACAGCCCCCGTGAATAGGTGGTCTGTTTTTCGTGCCTGAGGATCACCATCCGCACCAGGTCGCCCAGCCGCGCCGGGACGATGAGATTTGCGGTCTGGGAGACGAAGATGCAGGCGGTGGAAAACCATGTCCCGACGGTCACCTCGAGGCCCTGCAGGATGTACCGGTACCGCCACCCGCGGATCACCCATGCCGCGGTGCAGAATGCCACCGCCGCCGCCAGAAAGACGAACCGGGCATTCTCCAGCGCCACAAGGAGGTCGCCCCATACCCTTGCAAGCATGAAGGCGAGGATGGCCGCGGCGATGATGGTGGGGATGACCACCGCGCTAACTTTTTTCCACATGAAGCCGCCGCCAGAGCCGGACGATGTCCGAGCCCATCTCCCAGACATCGCGTGGTTTCACCGTCGTTCCCCGCCCCGGCCTCCAGCGGACCGGGAACTCGCGGATCGCGTATCCCGCCCGCTGCGCCTGCACGAGCACCTCCGTATCCCAGAACCAGTGTTCGGCCTGGATTTTTGGCAGGAGCTTCATCAGGCTTTGTTTTCGGAATCCCTTGAACCCGCACTGGTGGTCGTGGAGCCTGCTGTTCAGCGCCAGCCGCACCAGTGCGTTATAGCCCCTGCTGGCGATATCACGTTCCGCGGTCCGCGCCACGTCCGATTCCTTCATGAGGCGGGACCCGGTGGCGACGTCCGCCCCCCGGCGGATGGCGTCGATGAGGTCTGGCAGGTGCCGCATGTCGGTGGCGAGGTCGACATCGTAGTAGCAGACGATCTCTCCCCGTGCCGAGGAAAACGCACGGTTCAGGGCTTTCCCCCGTCCCAGGCGCTCGTCGCTGTGGAACAGGCGGACGCGGTGATCGTGCCTCTCCCACTCCCGCACGAGTCCGGTACTCCCGTCGGTGCTTCCGTCCTCTGCGACGATCAGCTCGAACCTGTCAGTGATTTTCTCGAGCACGGAAAGGGACTGCGGTATCGCCCGCTCCAGCGCCTCCCGGTCATTGAAGACGGGGATCACCGCGCTCACTTCGACATGATTCATGCGACCTTCCCCAGTACTTCTCGGGCTACCGCCCTGCCGGCGATGACCGCCCCCTCCATGCTCCGTTCCGGGTAGTTGGGAGCAGAGAACATGCCTGCAAGGTAGAGCCCGGCCCGGGAATAGGGCTGGAGCAGGCGGCGGTACCCGGTGGTATATACCGGCCCGGCCGCATCTTCGATCGCCAGCCGGTGCCAGTGGATCTCGTCCTGTCCAACCCCGAAACGGGTGCGGAAATCGGCGAGCATCCGCTCTTCCAGCCTTTCAGGAACCGATCCTCGGTAATAGGAGGCGAGGTAGACGATATGCTCGCCGTAGCGCCCATCGGTAATAAAGTTGGTATGGCCGATCACCGCCCCGTAGGGGGCATCGCCCTTCATGTTCACCCAGTAGATCCCGTCCGTGACCTCCCGCGCAAGACCGAGGGTCATGCAGGCGGCCCCCTGGTAGGGGATGGGGGCAAGCTCCGGCCCCCCGATTGCCTGCAGCGCCGCCGGTGATATCGTGGAGATCACCGCATCGCAGGGGACGCCGTTGACCTGCCACCCCTCGTCCGTCCGGCGGAGTGCGGTGGCCGCGGTCTCGCGCCGGAAGGTGCAGCCGCGTGCCGTGAGGTCTTCTTCGAGCCGGTCGATGAGCACCTGAAAGCCGCCGTCGAGGTACCCGAGCCGCTCCCCTTCCACCCCGCGGTTCGAGCGGATGGACACCCTGCTCATCAGCCATGCGGCCGAGACCTGGTCGTGCATGTCCCCGAATTTGCTGCGGAGGAGTGGCTCGAAGAAGGATGTATAGGCATACTCGCCGCACCGCCGGATCGCGAAGTCGCGGGCGGGGATGTCATCGAGCGTCTCCGCATCGATGCTCCTCGAACCCAGCACGAGGAGGCCGAGACGGATCTTGTCGATCAGGGAAAGGTGGGGATACCGGAGAATATCGACCGGCGTGGTGAGGGGGTGGATGGCGCCGTCCACGTAGTAACCGGTCGATCCTCTCCGCCATGCCAGCCGATCACGGATGCCGAGTTCCTCCAGAAGCTGGAAAAGGTATTTGTCACCGGAGAAACAATGATGATAGAATTTTTCGATTGCGGTATCCGGGCCATGATCGTAGGAAGAGAGGCACCCGCCGAGGTCCGGAGATCTCTCGAGGATTTCCACATCGGCTGTGTTTGAAAGGTGGTATGCCGCCACAAGCCCGGTCAGTCCGCTGCCGATTATGCATACGTTCATTCTCTATAAATATCAATATTCTGCGCATAAGAAAGTTTTTGACATTATAAAACCCAATATTCTTAAGGACAATAAACCCCGATATTCTGATTATCCTCTGGATGGTGTTGTCGATGAGAGTGTTTTTCATTGGTTTTGGGCAGGCGGGCGGTAAAATCGTCGATATGTTCATTGAGCAGGATCGGCGAGGCGGGACGCAGAGTTTCCGTGGAATTGCTGTAAATACGGCCCGCACCGACCTTATGGGTCTTAAACATATTGAGTTAAAAGACCGGATCCTGATCGGCCAGACGGTGGTCAAGGGCCACGGTGTGGGAACTGACAATGTCATGGGCGCAAAGATCACTGCTGATGAAATTGACAGCATCATCAATGCCATCGATACGCGGGGGACCCACGATGTCGATGCCTTCGTGATCATTGCAGGGCTCGGCGGGGGCACCGGCTCCGGGGGTTCCCCTGTGCTCGCCCGCCACTTGAAACGCATTTACCGCGAGCCCGTCTATTCCCTCGGCATCATCCCCGCGCCCGAGGAGGGTCGGCTCTACTCGTACAACGCGGCGAGGAGCCTCTCCACGCTCGTCAATGAATCCGACAACACCTTCATCTTCGATAACAGCGCCTGGAAGAACGAGGGGGAGAGTGTCCGCTCCGCCTATGAGCGCCTCAACGACGAGATCGTCCGCCGCTTCGGGGTCCTGTTCCGTGCGGGCGAGGTCGGAAAAAGCGGTGTGGGCGAGATGGTCGTCGACTCCAGCGAGATCATCAACACCCTCCGGGGAGGTGGCATCACCTCGATCGGGTACGCCACCAGCGAGGTGATCAGTGCCCGCACAAGGCAGAAACAGGGCATCTTCGGGGGCCTGAAAGGCTCCTTTAAGAAGAAGGAGGGCACCGAAGAGGTGCTCATCGGCGAGGACAAATCCGCAAAAATTATCGCCCTCGTGCGCAGGGCGATGCTCGGGCGGCTCACGCTGCCCTGCGATTACAGCACTGCCGAGCGTGCGCTCGTGCTGATGGCCGGCCCTGCAGATGAGATGGACCGCAAAGGGGTGGAGAAGTCCAAGAGCTGGGTGGAGGAAAACATCGCGGGCGTGGAAGTGCGCGGAGGCGACTATCCCGTCGACAGCAACAAGGTTGCCGCGGTGGTGATTCTGGCAACCGTCGGGGATGCCCCCCGGATCCGGGAGCTCCTGGAAATTGCCAAGGAAACCAAGGAAGATGTCATTAAATCCAAGGAACGACGCTCAAACATGTTCGATGAGGGAATCGAACCATTATTCGACTGAGGTAGCATATGAAGTCAGCGATTAACCTGCTTATCTGCGTTTTTTTGGTAGTATGCCTGGTTCAGGCCGTAGCGGCTGCAGACTATACGGTCAAGAAGGTCACGGTCACTCCTTCCACGGGGGACATCGTGGCCGGGGACACGGTGACGGTGCACGCGAGTATCCAGGTATCGACAAAAGACGACCCCTTCCCGACCGATGATTCGCTCGAGATGACCACGGAGCTGTCCGAGCCCAGGTGGGAGTATTCCTATACTATCAACACGGTCGATCAGGCCCCTCAGCCTGTGAAAAACAGTGCCAGGGTGATCCTGTCAGGATGGGAACTCTCCTATCCCAATGACGTGACCGTGGAGGTGGAGCTGACCGGAAAGGCCCCGCAGAGGAGCAGCACCGAGGAAATCGATGTCCTGAAGATCCAGCAGCTCAATTCCAATCGGGATCCGATTAAAAACAGCGAGTATGTCAAAACGGCTACCATCGTGAACACCGGAGACAAGGAGTCCGGCATCCAGGTGCGTGAGACGGAACTCAGCGCGCTGCGGACTGCAATCGACACCAAGACTGCCGACGGCGTGGACACGTCCGCTGCGGAAGCGAAGTATAAAGAGGCCGAAACCGCCATCAATACCGCCCGGACCGCCTCCTATACCACCGCCCAGACCGAGCTGGAGAAAGCCGGGACCCTGATCGAAGAGGGAGAAACGCTCCTCGCTGAAGCGGAAGCCACCATGTGCGTTTCAAATGCACAGGCACGCATCGACGAGGTCGAGGAGATGATCACCTATTTCAAGGATGAGCGCAACATGGGCCGCGATGCTCGCGTGGTGTCGATCGAGACCCAGCTGGACAATGCGCAGACCCTGCTCACCCTTGCCAAGGACCGACAGACCTCAAAGGACTATACACAGGCCGCCGTTCAGGCAACGAACGCGGAAGAAAAAGCCAGTGCTGCCCTTGATGCTGCAAACACCCTGCGAGAGGATATCGGCGAGGGATTGAGTCTCGATCCCTCCGGAGTGACCACCTACCTCATTATCGGTGCGGTACTCATCGTCCTGGTGGTGGGAGGGATTGTCATCTACCGCCGGCACACCAAATGGGACGAACTCGGCTAATCCTTTTTTTTTGAGAGCAGCAGACACCACCGTCATCTCTTCGTTCGATTGCCCTGAATACATCCGGTTTCGTGACCCCCCGGGCTTCATTTTTGCACAAAACGACGGGACCGATCCGTGCAGGAATAGTGTCGCGCGTGCGTTGTCCTCGACCGGAAAAAATGCGACCTCGTGCCCGGGGCTGTGCGGACGGTCTCAGGAACTCAGGGCGGGATGTTCGGCATCGATGAAGACATCCCAGTTGAGGGTGCCGGGCTCCCCGTCGCGGGCGATATAGTACTCCAGCGCACGGTCGCGCTGTGCATTCGTGGAAAACCAGTAGCTGTGGACGTATGTTTCTTTGTGATAGCCGGGAATGGAGGCAAACGAATCTGCGTCGTGGGCGATGATCAGGTCGTAGTTTTGGCTTGTGAGATAGTCGATGGTGCGGTTTTTCGAAAGATAGGAGATCTTCTCGCCTGCGTCTCCCCGGTAGTACCAGGGAAGCGGCCAGTAGTGATCGGTGATCACCGCCACCCGGTCGGATGCATCGATGAGTGCCATCACCTCCCGCATCTCCTCGGAGTTCTGTACCTGCACGATGGGCTCGTGGATATCCGCCGGGGTGAACGCCACGTGCCAGGTCATGCCGGCGAGGAATACCACCGAGAGGACGGCAACCACGGTCTTTCGATCGGTCATGCGGTAGACGGCAACGAAAATCAGGGGGAGGAGCTGGTGGAGGACGAGCCACGGGACCTTCTCCCCGAGATAGGCGTACACGGTGAGTGAGGCGACCGTCCAGACGATGCAGAACCGGGTGAACTCCCGGTTTTTGTCTGCGATGCCGGATATCCCCTCCTCTGACGGACCCGTTTCACCGGCCCGTATGCCGAGGGCATGGCGGAGCCGTGCGGTCCACCCTTCGCCCTCCGCCCACTCGTAACCCTGGCCTCTCCGGGGGTTTTCGGCCAGGAACTGGCCTGTTGCGAAGACGGCAAGCAGCACGATGGGCAGCTCGTAGAGGAGCAGGAGCATCAGGTAGAAGTAGGGGGGGCCGCCGAGCCGCTCCTGCTGGTGCATGGCGGTCCAGTGTTCGATCGCTCGCAGCCACCCGTCCATGAGCACCTCCGGGTGCTGCCCGAACGACGAGTAGAAGAGAGCCATGATGCCGAGGGTGACGAGGGCGGCGACGATGCTATCGCGTCTCCATTGTGCGGGCAGCCGGATGGCGCCGCGCCAGAGTGCGTACACCCCGTATGCGCCGAATATGAGGAGGACGATGGGCATGTTCTCTTTCGACGACATGCCGAGCCCCGCGGCCGCGGCGGCGATCATCAGGTACCCCGGCTTTTCGCGATCGAGATAGAGGAGCAGTGCGACGAGCAGGAGCAGGGTGAAAAATACCACGAAGATGTCGTTTCTCAAAAACCTCGAGAAGTATATCATCTCCGGGGAGACGGCGATGAAAAGAGCTGCTACGAGTGTCTGGCGGGACGAGAGGTACCCCAGACGGGTGAGCGGGTAGAGCAGGGGGACGAGCAGCGCGCCGAGCACCGCGGGGACCACCCGCGCCACAAGATCGGTGGCCCCCACGATCCCGAAGATCGCGGCGGTGGTGTAGTAGAGCAGCGGGCCGTGGTAGACCGGGTTATAGGTATAGATCCCTTCTGTGAGAAGGCGGAAGGAGAACCACGCGTGCACCGCCTCGTCGTGGTGGAAGAGTTTCAGGTCGAGGTGGTAGAGGCGGACGACGAGCGCTGCGAGAAAGAGGAGAAAAAGAAGCCTCTCGAAAGAGAGATGGGTGCGAACCATTGAGGGGATGTCCGCGGCCTTCACGCCGCCCCCTCAGCTTTCCAGCACTATCTCGATGCCGATATCTTTTGGAACCTGGATGCGCATCAACTGCCTGAGGGCACGCTCGTCGGCATCGATATCGATCAGGCGCTTGTGCACCCGCATCTGCCAGCGGTCCCAGGTAGCAGTCCCCTCTCCGTCCGGGCTCTTCCGGATCGGAACGACCATCCGTTTGGTGGGCAGCGGGATGGGGCCTGCCAGATTCACGCCTGTTCGTTCGGCTATTTCCTTAATTCGGCTACAGACCATCTCAACTTTCTGGAAATCGGTTCCAGTGAGGCGTATTCTGGCTTTCTGCATGATATGTCTCCAAAAAACGGTGGTGATTATCGATACTGCTTGGCCTCGATATCGATGACCATTCCGGCAGCGATGGTGGAACCCATATCACGGATCGCAAACCTGCCCAGCTGGGGGATCTCCTTGACCTTCTCAATGACCATGGGGCGGGTCGGCTTGATCTTGACGATGGCCGCATCGCCGGTCTTGAGGAATGTCGGGTTCTCCTCCTTGACCTGGCCCGTGCGCGGGTCGAGCTTCTTCTGCAGTTCGATGAAGGTGCAGGCCACCTGGGCGGTGTGGGCATGGAATACCGGTGTGTAGCCGACGGTCAGGGCGCTGGGGTGGTGGAGAACCACGATCTGCGCCACGAATTCGTCTGCCACCGTGGGGGGCACATCCGCAGGACCGCAGACGTCGCCGCGGCGGATATCGTTCTTGCCGATCCCGCGGACGTTGAACCCGACGTTGTCACCCGGGAGCGCCTGGGGCTGCTCTTCGTGGTGCATCTCGATGCTCTTGATCTCGCCTTCCTTGTTAGCGGGCATGAAGGAGACCTTCATCCCTTTCTTCATGACCCCGGTCTCGATACGGCCCACGGGCACGGTCCCGATGCCGGAGATGGAGTAGACGTCCTGGATGGGGAGGCGCAGGGGCAGCTCGATGGGCTTTTCGGGTTCGGTGAGCATGTCGAGGGACTCGAGGAGCGTCGGGCCGGTGTACCACGGCGTATTCTCGCTCTTCTTGGAGATGTTGTCGCCCACGAATGCGCTCATGGGGATGAACGTGATGTTTGCCGGATTGTAGCCGACCATCTTGACGAGCTGGGAGAGCTGCTCCTTGACCTCGTTGAACCGTTTTTCGTCGTACTTGGCGGCATCCATCTTGTTGATGCTGATGATCAGCTGGTTGATCCCGAGCGTTCTGGAGAGGAAGACGTGCTCCTTGGTCTGTTCCATCACGCCGTCGGGCGCGGCAACGACGAGGAGTGCGGCGTCCGCCTGGGACGCACCGGTGATCATGTTCTTGACGAAGTCGCGGTGGCCGGGGCAGTCCACGATGGTGAAGTAGTACTTGGCGGTGTCGAACCGCTTGTGGGCGATATCGATGGTGATACCGCGCTCGCGCTCCTCTTTGAGGTTGTCCATCACCCATGCGAACTCGAATGAGCCTTTACCCTTGGACTCCGCCTCTTTCCGGTACCCCTCGATGATGTGGGGGGGTACTGCTCCGGTCTCGAAGAGCAGACGTCCGACGGTAGTTGACTTTCCGTGGTCAATGTGACCAATAACTGCCAGATTAATGTGGGGTTTTTCACCTGCCATAATTAAAAACCTCCAAAACGTGGAGCGGTCATATTCGCCCAATCGTATTGATACGAGTATCATATATTGGAAAGCAATCTATATAAAGGATTTCTCTCTCCAAAACCCGCCAGAAGGCGCCTCTCTGCGAATCGACACCCTATTATGGCTGTGAAGTGTATGTATCTCCCTATGAAAACGCTGCCTTTCAAGCGGGAAGAATCAAAGAATGACGTGCTCGTGGAATGTGCAGACGGATGGCTCTCGGTGTACCGGAACTGTGCCTACTGCGCACACTGTGCGGGCGTGCGGGTGGGCAAACGCGTGCTCCCCTCGCCCCAGCGGCAGAAGATAGAGGGTGTCAGGAAGGGCGCCTCCCCCGACGAGGATCTCCTGAACGCAGCGCTGATGTTCAATACGCTCATCCGCGATGGCGATGCCATCGAGTGCGACGATGACGCAGGCGAAGGGTTCAAGTCGATGTACCGCATTTGATACAGGGAAAAACAGGCCTGGCCGCCCCTATTTTTCCAGGTCACTGATGATGTCTGCTTTGAATTGTTCGAACTGCAGATCATCCAGCTGATCGGCGAGCAGCCGTCCGCTCCATGCACGGCGCCGCACCCAGGCGACGATGCGATCGATGATCTCCACCGCTTCGTCTTCGGTCTCCACCGCAACCAGTTCGCGGCCCATCTGCGGGTGCCTCCCCCTCCGCCCGCCGACCGTGATCAGGGAGTGCAGGTGCTTTGATTTGAGCAGATCGAAGGGGCACGAATGGATGCATACGCCGCACATGATGCATTTTTCACTATCAAGCACGGATACCCCGTTTTTGATGATGATGGCACATTCCTTGCAGTACTCTGCGCAGGTTCCGCACCCGGTGCAGAGGCCGGGTTCCCGCAACGGCTCGATCCGCCCGATCACCCCGATTTCATTGAACAGGGGACTCGTGCATGCATAGGGACACGCGGAAATGGAGATGCGCACTTTCACCGGCACCTGCTTGCCGAAGACCTTTTCGTCAACGCGCTGCGCAAGGGAGATGGAATCGATGTTCGCGTACTTGCACCGCGCGGTGCCGGGACAGGCGATGATGTTGACGACTTCGTCGGTCTCGGCTCCCACCGGCGTTCCGTTTGCCTGGAGCGCGTCCGTGACCTCTTCGAGGTCGAGGTGGTGAATGTCGGGGATCTCGATGGTCTGCCGTGTGGTGAGATGCACCGTGCCGCTGCCGTAGGTGTCCGCGATCTTCGCTATCCCGAGCATCCGGGCGGTGTCGAGTATGCCTGCGGGTAACCGCAACCTGATTGTACAATAATCGGCATCTCTCTGGGCGATAATGCCACCCTTGAGGTGGACGCCGTACTCCCTGATCATCGATGCAGAGTTACACGGGTGTTACATTAAATACTCCTGTGACTGCACGGCGATTTTGCCCTGCGTACTATCCGGCGAGGGCAAGCGCGACCAGCGCGAGCGCGCGGGTAATCTCGTTCGATGCCCCCACCACGTCCCCGTTGACCCCGCCGAACAGCCGCGTCGCGAGCGCGCGCAGTGCGGCGACAACGACGAGGGTCGTGGCCAGCGCGGCGGCCGTGCCGGCAGCGGTGCCGGGTAACAGAAAGAGCGGCAGACAGAGCAGTGCCGTTGCAAGGGGAAACCACGGGCGGGCGCGGGCATGGAGATAACTGTGCAGGCCTTCACGAAACGGCGGTCCTGCCACGGTGAGGAGCGCCATCGCGGCCTTTGCACAGACTTCCGCGACGATGATGGCGATGGCGATCTCCGGCACCGAGAGAAGGCCGGAAAATGCGATCAGGATCACGATGAAGGCCGCGGCAACGCCCCCTGTCCCGATCTGGCGATCGGTCATAGCGCTGATGCGCTTTTCCCTGTTCCCGTGCGCCATCAGGCCGTCGCCGAAGTCGAGCAGTCCGTCGAGATGGTTGCACCCGGACAGGACGAGCGCGAGGGCGAGGGTGATGGATGCGGCGATGGGCCCATCGGCGATGAAGATGGCGGGAATGGCGGCTATCGCACCGATCACCCATCCTGCCAGCGGGTAGAGGTACGAGTTGTGTGCGAATGCATCATACTCCGCAGGTTTTCCGAGAGGGAGGATGGTGCAGAACTGGAGGAGGGCAATAATGGCGTTCATCGTGACTCCCGGCGGGGGCTTGAGGGGATGCCGGCGGTTTGCCGGTCGGAGCGGTGAAGGCCGGGGGGGACGTGGGGCGCCATCGTCGCATCAGCAATCCCTGAGGGCACCGCGCGCCGGTGCTCCGGCCTCTCCGGCGGTTCGAACATCCAGTACTGTATAAAGAAATATTGTATTAACGTATTTTTGTTTGAACGCATGACGCTTCTTTGCAGGGAGAGGGGATAATCCGGTCTGCGTGTGAATCCCCTCCTCGGTGCCGTACCCCTGTCGTTCCCCGGCTAAATGCCTCCTGATGGTATTGTATTGAGAAATGAATCTCGATGAGGGGGTTCTTCGGTCGCTGCCGTTCACCGGTGAAAAGTGAAACAGATATATATGAGGAGATTGCGCAAATTATATTACGGGAGCGAGGAATGCCGATCATTACCATAAAATTACCGGAGGATATACTCAATAGAATCGATAGCGCTGCCGAAATCGCGAATTTATCCCGTGCGCAGCACGCAGCCAACCTGATCAGGAATTTTTTCGAGAGCCAGGATGAAGAGGATTCCCAGTTTTCCCGGATCCGTCACATACTCCAGGAGAGTGTCGAGAGCGTCAATCATGCTGCCCGCACCATCGAGCACGAGGACGCAGTCAATACGAGGGTGCAGACCTCCCTGATGAATATACTCGAGCTGCTGGATCATTTTAATTGTGAGGCGAAGCAGGCCCGGGAAGAAAAGCAGCATATGCAGGACGCGCTCAAACGGACCCTCGATCAGGTGGAAGACTCGCTGGACGAGGTCCGGCATCTTCGCGAGGAGAGCCGGCGGGTGCAGGCCGAAAAGAGCCGCCTGAGTGCTGAACTCAATTCGCACGTCCATGAGATCACAACCCTCAAATCCAGGGTGCAGTCCGCGGAGGAGGAGCGGAACGGCGCAAAGCGCAGTGCCCGGGCGGCGCAGGAACGGACGGCGGAGCTGGAACATGACGTCACCCGGGCACACGAGGAGAATGCCCGTCTACAGGGCGCACTGGACCGGGCTCTCCAGCAGGCCGATGCCGTGACGAGGGAATCGGAGCGGACGGAACAGGAAAATGCCCGCATGCAGTCGGCATTAAAAGAGGCGCTCCGCCAGGTGGAGCAGTCGCTGACCCATATCGAACACTATAACGATGAAGTGCTGACTTCCCAGAGGGAAAAAGTGCGCATGCAGGACGCCCTGCAGCGCACCAGGACAGAATTCGAAACGCTACAGGACGACCACGCGCGGCTTTCCACCGCGCTCGAGGGGGCACACGCGGAAATCGAAGACCTGAACCGGAAGGTGACTTCTGTCGCGGAAGCACACGACGAGGTCAGATCGGCCCTCGCCGATGCCCGGGCCGAGATCGGCCGTCGTGAGGAGGCAGCAGCGGTCGCATCGGAAAGTTATGCCCTCGTCGAGGGGTCGCTCGCCGATGCGCTGGAGCGGATCTCCCGCCTGAAGGAGGAGATCGCATCCCGCGAGCGCGATTTTGCGGCGCAGGCGGAGCGGCTGTCCGGGGTCGAGGGGGAGATCGTTCGGCGGAAGGCCGAACTGGATGCCGCGTGCAGTGAACGGGACGCATACCTGGACGAGGTCCACCGTGCACGCGTGCGCATCTACGAACTCAACCAGACGGTGCAGGGACAGAAGAACGCGGTGCGGGAACGCGAGGAGGTCATTGTAAAGGCGCGTGACGAAATCGATCGGTGGCGGAACGAGGCGTTCCTGGTCCATGCGGAGAAGACCGAGATCGAATCCTCCCTCAAGGCTGCGCACGGCGAGATCGCAGAGCTGCGCGACGCAATTGCGGCCGCTGAGGCGGAGCGGGCGGACCTTTCCGGTGCGCTTGAGAATGCCGACTCCCGTGTGGAGGCGCTCCAGGACGCTCTCGAGGGGATATCCGCCGAAAAATCCCGGATCCTTTCCGATCTCCAGAACCTGCGAAGCGAACTCGAAGACCTCTCCATACAGAGCGTCGCAATCGAGGCTGAAAAGGCAGATCTCACCGATGCCATGGAAATGGCGCAGGAGCGTATCGTGATGCTGGAGCGTGAATCGTCAGCGCTGCAGCAGGAGAATGAAACGCTCAACACATCGCTCTCCGCCGCCGTTGCCGAACAGGAACGGCTCTCTGCCCACGGTGCTTCAATGTCGGCGGCCCTTGCGAGTGCCGCTGCCCGTGTCGACGAACTCGAGGGGTCTGTCCTCCGCCTTCAGGATGAGAACAGCGGCCTTGGATCGGCACTGGCGTCGGCCCGCGAGGATGCTGCAGAGGCCCGTGAGCGCATGGAGGCCGCGCGTTCCGAAGCAGCGGAAATTTCTGCAACGCTGCAGAAGGCCGATGCACGGGTGGAAGACCTCGAGCGCGCGGGTACGGAGATGCGCGACAGGCGAAATGAACTGGCGCTCGCCCTCGCCGCCTCGCAGGATGAGGTGGTGCAGCTCCGGAATACACTTGAAGCGTCCTCTGCCGGTGCAACGGCCCTCTCTTCGGCGCTCGAGGATGCCGTTTCCCGCGCAGATGTATTGGAACGCGAGGCAGAAGAACTCCGGTCGGAAAAATCCCGCATTTCGTCGTCGCTCTGGGCTGCGAACAGCACCATCAACACCCTGGAACACGATCTCAACCAGGTCGGCACGGAAAAGCTCCAGATCGAGGCGGCGCTCAGGTCGTCGCAGGACGAGATCGCGCAACTGCACCGTGCCCTGGATGCCGGGGATGTGCGCACCGCCGATCTGAGCTCTGCTGCCGATGCCCGGGTTGCGGAGCTCGAGAATGCGCGCGCTGCGCTCATCGGGGAAAAGGAAGAGATCCAGACAGCCCTCAAAGATGCGCTTGAACTGGTCCACGAGCACAGGAAGGAGCTGGAGTCGCTTGCCGCCCGGCATAGAGAGGTACAGGCTGAACTCGATGCGACGCGAGAGGAACTTGCGCGTATCCGGCAGCGACCGGATAGTGCGGATGAGGTCGGGGTGCAGATCGCGCTCGACAATGCGCTCGCATCAGTCGGGCAGCTGCGGGATGAGGTACAGGGCTTAAAGGCTGAAAAAGCTGAGATGCAGGGGGTATTCCTCGAGGCGACAGGGGAAATGGAACATCTTCTCGACCAGATCAAACGATTGAAGATCGAACTCAAAACCTCGTATGCCGAAAAGGAGAAACTGCAGGATGCCCTCAAGTATTCCATCGGCCAGGTGAACCTCCTCAAGAAGGAAGCCGAAGCCGTGGAATTCGAGACACAACGGTTTCCGGTACAAGCGCCCCCGCCATCCCCGGCACCGGCGGAGAGCGATGAAGGCGGGATCGAGATCCCCGACGATCTCCTGGAACGGATTATGCCCGGTGCGGGAATGAAAAAAATTGCTGCTATTCCCGTTCCCGGATCCGACAGGCCAAAACCCGATGAACCGGACACGGGTGCAGGTGCTGCCCCGGATCCCGATTCGGCACAGCCCGACCATCCGGAGGCCGGCATCCCGGAGGTGTCGATGGAGCAGGTAAACCGCTTCTATCGGGAAGTCCGGGGAAACGGCTCTGAGAAGGCACGGATGCAGGCCGCGCTGAAAAGTGCCCTCGAACAGGTGAACAATCACCAGAAAGAGAATTCCCCCGGCAGGGACGGCTCGGGAGTGCGCACGGCGGGCTTGAGTCCGGTCGAAACGATGGATAAGCTGAAGCAGGAAGCGGAGGACGGCATTCTTTTCAAGCTGCGCAGGCGCCTCAAGTCCTGAAGCGCTGCGCACTGCCCTCTGCTCTTTTCCCCGCATTTCCGCAACGCACGTGCTCCTCCGTGCGAGAAATCCTGCACTTTTTCTACGAGAAGCGCGCAATTTACCGGTATGGCATTTCTCTCGGAACCACCGTCCTTCTCATGTTCCCGGCCCATCCTGAGCATTATACTGGGCAACACCATGCTCAGTACAGTCCCCGGCATCTCGGGAGCGGGCCCCTCTCCCGAAAAAACCCTCTACACCCCCATCCTCGACGCGGAACTCGTGGCCCACGGGGCGATCACGAGCATGGCGGACACATCCAACACGCCCACCGGGTGCCCCACCCCCGCAACGATCACCCGGTCCATGGTCGAGCTGACCGGGCTCGTGCCCCTGTTTATCAACGCAGGCCTCAAATACGCTCCCACGGTCCCCTGTCTCGATGTGTACGGGGCTCCCGGAGAAGATCCCCGCGACGGCGAGGCAGTTCCCGGAGTGACGGCGCTCTTCGAACGGGGCCAGTATATCGGATCCCTCTACAACACCCTCGGCGATCTCCTCGTGCTGGGGGAGTGCGTCCCGGGAGGCACCACCACCGCGCTCTGCGTGCTCCGCGCCCTCGGGTACGACGCCCGCGTGAGCAGCAGTTTTGTCGATAACCCGCATCCCCTGAAGGACGAAGTGGCCGAAATGGCCCTGCAGCGTATTCGGTTTGACGGGGTCTTGGATCCCCTTGACATCATCCGCTCTACGGGCGACCCGATGATGGCGGTGGCGGCGGGTATCGCCACTGCATACACGGGGACGCTCGTGCTTGCCGGCGGAACGCAGATGCTCGCCGTCGCCGCACTGCTTAAAAGCATGGGCGAGCCGCTTCCCCCGCTTGTCACCACCGTCTATCTGCGCGATGACCCCAGTGCAAGCTTCGAGGCGACCGTCGCGGAGGTGGGCACCACTGCCGTGTACGTCGATCCCGGGTTCGGCGACCTCGGGCACGGCGGGCTCGCCCGGTACTGCATCGGCGAGGTGAAGGAGGGGACGGGGGCCGGGGGCGCCATGCTCCTCGCCCGCCTCATGGGGTATGCGCCGGAAGAGATCACCGGCAGTATCCTCCGGTTTGTCAGCAGGTACGGGTGAGGGGGTGTATCCTCCCCCCGGTTCACCCCCACGGCGGCGATGCCGCAGCGCCCCTCCCCTCGCAAAACGCTATACTCGCGAACTTCCCATAGTAATAAAATGCGTCCTCTATTCGTGGTCAACAATTTCGGGCAGTTCAACCATCTCATCCTCCGGATGCTGCGCGATCTGGAGATCGATGCGAAGATGATCCCGAATACGACGCCTCCCGATGAAGTGGCCGGGGAGTGCCGCGGCGTCATTCTCGGCGGGGGGCCGGATATCAGCAAGGTTGGCAATGCGCCGCGCTATGTGGATCTGGAGATCCCTGTGCTCGGGATCTGCCTGGGACTGCACGTGATTGCCGCGACAAAGGGCGGCACTGTTGCGACGGGGGCCAGCGGCGGGTACGGGGCCGTACGGGTTGAGATTGTCGATCACGACGACATCCTCGCGGGGTATCCGGACAGCATCAGTGTCTGGGCCTCGCACGCCGACGAGGTGTCGGCCGTGCCCGAGGGCTTTTCACTGCTGGCACGGTCGTCGATATGCGGGGCCGAGGCCATTGCCGACCCTGCACACCGGATCTACGGCATCCAGTGGCACCCTGAGGTCAGCCACACCGTGGATGGAAGACGGGTCTATGAAAACTTCGATGCAATCTGCAGGGATTTCGCCTGATCGAGTACCCATGGATCCCGAATCCGCCCTGGCCGGTCGGATCAAAGCCATCGGGTTCCGGTGCCGACAGTGCGGGGACTGCTGCCGCGCCGTGGCACGGGAGTCCAATCTCGTCATGGTGGGCCCGCCAGAGCTACGGCGCATATGCGAGGCCACGGGGCGCAAATGGCGCGAGATTGCGGAGCCGTACCCTGAATTTCTCGAGGACGGGCAGGGGACGCGGTACACCTTCGGCTGGTGCCTTGCACGAACGGCGGACCACTGCATGTTCCTTGAACACGGGCGTTGCACGATCTACGATCACCGCCCGTGGATCTGCCGCACCTATCCTTTTATGCTGGGCGAGGAGGGGCTGATGGTGTTCGAATGCTCGGGTCTGGGCGGGGGCATCGCCGATATGGAGGCACGCGCCCTCGCCCGCGCGCTTCTCGCGCGAAAGCGCGCCGAGGACGAGGAGTATGCGGCAATAAAGGCGCATTTTGCGACCTTGCATCCTTCGGGGAGCAGAACGCTGGTCATCGACAGCGAGGGGCATACAACCATTCATGGCTGAAATCAGGATTGTGGGGACGGCGCACGTCTCCCGGAAAAGCATACAGGACGTAACCCTGGCGATCGAGGAGTTCACACCGGATATCGTCGCGGTGGAACTCGACCGGGGACGGTATGCTGCGCTCCGGAGGGAAGGGCAGGCGCCTGCGGTCAGCGACGTGCTCAAGGGAGGGAACTTTTCGCAGCTGCTCGTGCAGTGGATGCTCGCCTACCTCCAGCGGCGCATCGGCATGGACGTCGGCGTGGAGCCCGGCGCCGAGATGCTTACCGCCATCGAGGAAGCGGAGCGGCACGGCATCCCGGTCGCCATGGCCGACCGTGACATCCGTATAACGCTCATGCGGTTCTGGCGCACCATGACCCTCTGGGAAAAGGGGAAAATGCTCGCGGCGCTCGCCGCGTCCCTTATAGGCGTCGGCGGGGAAGAGATCGATGTCGATGCGCTCACCAACCAGGACGTCATCTCGGCCGCGCTCGAGGAGTTCAGGAAGTTCGCGCCGCACGGCGCGCAGGCACTGATCGACGAGCGCGATGCCTATCTCGCCCACCAGTTCCTCGCCCTCGGACAGCGGTACGGGCGGGTGCTCGGCGTGGTGGGTGCAGGCCACGTGGAGGGCATCACCCGCTACATCGCCGCTCCCGGCACGCTCCCCCCCCTGGCCCGGCTGGTCGAAGAGCCGAAAAAGCTCCCCTACGCGAAGATCCTGGGCATCATCGTGCTGGTGCTCTTCGCCTTCCTGATCACGGCCATCGCCTTTTCGGGCGTGGGGATCGAGGTGCTGCTCTTCGCCCTCCTCTACTGGGTCCTGATCAACGGCATGCTCAGCGCCGTCTTCACGCTCCTTGCCGGCGGCCATCCCCTCTCCGCCCTGACCGCGTTCGGTGTGTCATGGCTCACCTCCTTAAACCCCCTGATCGCCGCGGGGTGGTTTGCCGCCGTGACCGAGGCGAAGATCCGCAAACCCACCAGTGCGGATTTCCGCGCGATTGTCGAGGCGGAGACCTTCGACGCGATGCGAAAGATCCCCCTCTTCCGGGTTGTCCTCGTCGCGGCGCTGGCAAACGTGGGGAGTACGATCGGCACGGTCGCCTACTTTCTCTTCATCTTCCCGTTTCTGGGGATCGATCCCGGGGTGGTGCTCATGGAGGGCATCACCAATTTCATCGCCTTCGTCCAGTCCCTTCTCCCCGTCTGACATTCCGCCCATCCGGGTGCAGGCGGGGACGGATGGCAGAACAGGGCCCCGCATGCAAAATCTTTAATTCTCAGCCTGCTCCATGCCTTGCATGAATATCGGGATAACGATCATCAAATCGCGGCGAAGCGTCCGCCAGTACAGGCCTGCGCCGGTACCCTCGGACGTCATCAATGATGCCCTCGAGTGCGCCCGCCACGCACCGACCGCAAACAACGGCCAGAAGTGGCTGTTTGGCGTGATTACCGAAAAGGACCTTCTTGCATCGATTGCCGATCTTACGGATCACGGCACGTTTATCGCCGATGCGCCGGTATGCTTCGCCGTGTTCGGCGAACGGGACTGGAAGTACTATCTCGAGGATTGCTGCGCCGCCACCGAGCAGCTGATGCTCGGCCTCTGGGCGCACGGGGTCGGCTCCTGCTGGGTTGCCGGGGACAAGAAGGACTACGCCGGGGAGGTGGGAAAACTCCTGCAGGTACCTGCCGATTACACGCTCGTCTCCCTGATCCCCGCCGGATACCCTGAGGATATGAAACTGGTCCCCAAAAAGCCGCTGGAAGATATCCTGTTTGCCAACCGCTGGAGCCCAAAGGGGACGTGAATCGGGGCCGCCCCTCTCTCTTTTTCGAAACGTGGAACGGAACGTGGAACGGAACGTGGAACGGAACGTGGAACGGAACGTGGAACGGAACGTGGAACGATACGTGGAACGATACGTGGTACGATGGGTGGAACGAACCGGTAAACAAACCGCTGCGACCCGAACTGCGGCAAAATCTTATGGCATGTTCTGTTGTATTTGAGACTATGAAACCCCCCATTTTGCAGGTGGCTTTGGACGTCCTCGAGCTTTCCCGTGCGGTGCAGATCGCGGGCGAGGCGGTCGCCGGTGGTGCCGACTGGATCGAGGCCGGAACCCCGCTGATCAAGAGCGAGGGTATGGACGCGGTCCGCACCCTCCATGAACGGTTCCCCGACCGCCTGATCGTTGCGGACATGAAGATCGCGGATACCGGCACGATCGAGGTGGAAATGGCCGCAAAAGCCGGCGCCAATATCGTTTGCGTGCTTGCCGATGCCGACGATGCGGTGATCCGCGAAGCGGTGCGTGCGGGCCAGCTCTACGGGGTCAGGATCATGGCGGACCTGATCAATGTCGCCGACCCGGCCGCCCGGGCGGTGGAACTGGAGCACCTGGGCGTCGATATCATCAATGCGCATGTGGGGATCGACCAGCAGATGATCGGGAAGAGCTCGATTGAGCTGCTCGACCGCATTGCGGGGAGCGTATCGGTCCCGGTCGCCGTGGCGGGAGGCCTCGATGCCGATACGGCGGCGGAGGCCGTGCTCCACGGGGCAGGCATCGTGATCGTGGGGGGATGGATCGTGCGCTCCGCCGATGTCGGCCGGTCGGCGCAGGCCGTCCGCGACGCCGTGGACAGCCCCGCCCTCACGCCGCCGTCCGGAAAGAGCCTCGAGGATGAGATACGATCGATCCTCGAGGACGTTTCCACCCCGAACATCTCGGACGCCATGCACCGCAAAGGGGCGATGCGCGATCTCGTCTCCTTCTGCGGCGACGTGAAGGCGGTGGGGAGAGCGGTGACGGTGCACACGATCGCTGGCGACTGGGCGAAACCGGTGGAGGCGATCGATGTCGCGGCCCCGGGCGACGTCCTCGTCATCAACAACGACGGGGCCACCCACGTCGCCCCGTGGGGCGAGCTTGCCACGAGGAGCTGCATCAACCGGGGGATTTCCGGCGTGGTGATCGACGGCGCGGTGCGTGATGTGGACGATATCAGGAAACTGGGCTATCCCGTCTTTGCGAAGGCCGCCGTCCCCAACGCCGGGGAGCCGAAAGGGTTCGGCGAGATCAATGCGGAGATCACGTGCTGCGGTGTTGCGGTCCGCGCCGGAGACTGGATCGTGGGTGATGAAAACGGCGTGGTGGTCATCCCGAAAGAGCGCGCCTACGAGATAGCGCGGCGGGCGCTCGAGGTCAAGAAGACCGAGGAGCGCATCAGAGAAGAGATCCGGCGCGGCAGCACCCTCTCCGCCGTCAGCGAACTCCTGAAGTGGGAGAAAAAATAAGTTCAGGAGAAAAGCGACCTGCTGAGCAGTTCCCCGCCATGCGCGAGGATCCGCTCGATCGCCTCTTCCGCCTGGTCGACCCGCAGTACGAGCACTGCGGCGTCCTTGCCGCTGTAGGCATAGCTGTACTCGATGTTGACGCCTGCATCGCCGAGAATGCGGGCCGTCTCGTAGAGCCCGCCGGGCTCATCCCGCATTTTCACCGCGATCACGTCGGTAAACGAGACCATGAACCCCATGTCGGTCAGTGTTTCGTGCGCACGCTCGGGGTTGTTCACCAGTGCCCTGACCACCCCGAACCCGTTCGCCTCGGCAATGGAAAAGGCGAAGATGTTGATCTTCTCCTTCCTGAGCGCCTCCGCGATCGCCGCAAGCCGTCCGGGGCGGTTCTCCGAGAACACGGAGATCTGTTTGATGACATACTCGCTTTTCTTCTCCATCTTAAAGCACTCTCCTGTCGATCACTCTCTTTGCTTTGCCTTCGAACCGCGGCAGGGAACCCGGTTCGACCAGTTCCACCCCCACGTTCACGTTGAGGGTGTTTTTCAGCCGGTGGGCAACCGTCTCCTTGATGCTCATCAGGTCGGTGATCTTGTCCGAAAAGGCATCCCTGCCCACCTCGACGCGGACGAGCAGGGTGTCGAGCGCGCCCTTCCGGTCGACCACGATCTGGAAATGCTGCCCCACCTCCGGGATGGTCAGCAGCGCATGCTCGATCTGCGAGGGGAAGACATTGATTCCCCGGATGATGAGCATATCGTCGACCCTGCCCTGGATCCTGCCGATGCGCGGGTGCGTCCGCCCGCATGCGCAGGTCGCCACTTCCAGCGAGGTGATGTCCCCGGTCCGGTACCGGATCATGGGGAGCGCTTCCTTCTGGAGGATGGTGAAGACGAGCTCGCCCTTCTCCCCGGACTCGAGCGGTTCACCCGAGTCCGGATCAACGATTTCGGTGAGTGCGATATCGCCCCAGATGTGGATGCCCTGCTGTTCGCTGCATTCGCAGAACATCGGCCCGGAGAGTTCGCTCGTGCCGTAGATATCGTAGGCCCGGATCCCGAGCTGGTTGGCGATCCGGTCCCGCATCTGCGCGGACCATGGCTCCGCACCGAGGATGCCCACCCGGAGATCGGTATCGTTGCGGAGGGAGACGCCCATCTTTTCGGCGACCTCGCCGATGTGGATGAGGTAGGAGGGGGTGCAGGCAATCGCCGTGACGCCCAGGTCCTGCATCAGCTCGATCTGGCGTTCGGTGTTTCCCACGCTGGTGGGCACCACGGTCGCCCCGATGCGCTCCGCACCGTAGTGCAGGCCGAGCCCGCCGGTAAAGAGGCCGTACCCGTAGGAGACCTGGATGACATCTCCCCTCCCGAGGCCGCATGCGGTGAGGGACCGCGCCAGCGACGTCGTCCACAGGTCGAGGTCGTGCGAGGTGTAGCCCACGACAGTCGGTTTGCCGGTCGTCCCCGAGGAGACATGGTAGCGGACAAGCTCGTCCCTCGACGCGGTGAAGATGCGATCGGGGTAGTTGTCCCGCAGGTCGCGTTTTGTCATGAACGGCAGTTTCCGGGCGTCTTCGAGGCTTTTTATGTCGTCGGGGTGAACTCCCTCGTCCCTCATGCGGTCATGGTAGAAGGGTGAAAAACTGTACAGCCGGTATACAAGGGTTTTGAGCAGTCGGTACTGCAGTTTCTTCAGCTCGTCCTGCGGCATCTCCTCGATTCTGGGGTCCCATGTTCTCACCAGACCTCACCTCTCCTGTCGATCACGCGTTTTGCCTTTCCCTCGAACCGCGGCAGGGATCCCGGTTCGACCAATGTCACGCTGGTGCGCAGCCCGAGCGTGTCCCGGAGCGCTCCGGCAACATGCGCCTGCAGCCTGGCGAGGTCCTTGAGTTCCCCGCTGAAGCACTCGCGGTTGATTTCGACCTCGATCCTCATTTCATCAAGATGGTGCTTCCTGTCTATATAAACCATAAACTGTTCCCCCACTTCGGGAAGGGAGAGCAGGACGTGCTCGATCTGCGAGGGAAAGATATTCACCCCCCGGATCACGAGCATGTCGTCGCTGCGTCCCATGATGCGGGCGATCTTGTGGCCCCTCCCGCAGGGGCAGCGGTCCTCCATGAGCATGGTGATATCGCCGGTGCGGTAGCGGATCAGGGGCATCGCTTCCTTGACGAGCGGGGTGACCACAAGTTCGCCCCTCTCCCCCGGGCCCAGCACCTCGCCGGTTTCAGGATCGATGATCTCGAGGAAGTAACTGTCATGCCAGAAGTGCAGACCGTTTCGCTCTTCGCACTCGAATGCAGCCCCGGGCCCGTACATCTCGCTCATGCCGTAGGAGTCGTACGCGGTGATGCCAAGGCGTTCCTCGAGTTCCTTTCGCATGTTGTTGGACCACGGTTCGGCCCCGAAGATGCCCACCTTCAGCGAATCCAGTCCTGCACCCATCTCCTCCGCCACCTCGGCGAGCCGCATGCCGTAGCTCGGGGTGCTGTTGATGGCGGTCACCCCGAAATCCTCGATCATCTCGATCTGGCGCTTCGTGTTGCCCGTTGCGCTCGGGACGACGGTCATCCCGACCTTCTCGGCACCGTAGTGGAAGCCGAGCCCGCCGGTAAAAAGGCCGTACCCGAGTGCATTCTGGAATACATCGTCATCGGTTAGCCCGACCATTGTCAGGTCCCTCGCCATCAGTTCCGCCCAGTTCTCCAGGTCCTGCCGGGTGTAGCCTACCACGGTGGGCTTGCCGGTGGTGCCTGAGGTGGTGTGGATCCGCACGACCTGCTTGAGGGGTACGGCGAAAAAGCCGAACGGATACCCTTCCCGCAGGTCCTGTTTGCGGGTGAAGGGGAGGCGCGCGGCATCGTCGAGCGACCGGATGTCGTCGGCGCCCACGCCCGCCTCCCGTAACTCCGTGCGATAAAATGGGACCTTTTCCGCCTGGCGAACCGTCCATTTCAGCCGTTTGAGCTGGAGTGCGGCGAGGTCGGCATCGGAAAGCGTCTCCATATGGTTGTTCCAGAACATTCTATTGTATGGTACGTCATGGCATGGCATAATGGTTGTGAAATCGGGTGGCTTCAAGAGGTCGGCGAGAATACAGGAATGCATGAAGATCGTCGTCGCTCTCGGGGGCAATGCCATTCTCCAGCGGGGGGAGGAAGGGTCGGCGGAGGAGCAGTTCGCCCACGTGCGATCCGCCGTCGCCCGGCTGGCGGACCTGGTGGCCCGCGGGGAAACACTCCTCATCACCCACGGAAACGGCCCGCAGGTGGGAGATATTCTCCTCAAAAACGAATGTGCGGCGGATATGCTGCCCCGCATGCCGCTCGATGTCTGCGGGGCCGAGAGCCAGGGCATGCTCGGGTACATGCTGCAGCAGAGCATGGAAAACGCTCTCAGCGCCCGCGGGATTGCGCGGCCGGTGATCTCCATCATCACCCAGACGCAGGTCGACCCCCTCGATCCGGCGTTTTCGAGCCCTTCCAAACCGATAGGGCCGTATTTTACCCGGGAAGAGGCGGACGCCCACGGTGCCGAGCACGGGTGGAGCATGCACGAGACGGGGAGCGGCGGTGCACGGTTTCGCCGTGTCGTCCCCTCTCCCGAACCGCTGGACATCATCGAGCGCCGTTCCATCGGTGCACTCTTTCGTGAGGGGTTCATCGTGATCGCTGCCGGCGGCGGAGGCATCCCGGTCTATCGGACCGCGGAAGGGGCCCTGCGGGGAATCGAGGCGGTGGTGGACAAGGATCTTGCCGCAGCAAAGCTCGCGACGGCGATCGGGGCGGATATCCTGCTCATCCTCACCGACGTGCCGGGGGCGTACCTCAACTTTCGCACCCCGGAGCAGCGGCTGGTAGCTGACGTCAGCGTGCGTGCCGTGCGCAGGTGGCTTTCCGAGGGACGGTTTGCGGAGGGAAGCATGGCACCCAAAATGCGGGCGTGCATGCGGTTCGTGGAGGGGGGTGGAACGACCGCGATCATCACCTCCCTGGATCTGGTGGAGCAGGCGCTCGAGGGAGGGGTGGGGACGAGGATCATTCCCTGAGGTCGGGCCCTCCCTCCTCCACCGCCTCAATCCCGCATCGTATTCCCACATTCGAGGAGAAAAACGACGCTATTTTATGAATTGAGAGAACATCATTCTCCAGGGCAGTACGGGCGCCCGGATGCGCGGATTTCGGTGAACGGCTGATGATACATGTGTTGATGGTGGATGAAGATCCCGCGTTTCTGGAACTCTCACGGGCATTTCTCGAAGATGCGGGTGAAATCACGGTAGAAACCCTCACCTCTCCCGCAAAAGCCATCGATCTCATCGCAACCCGGACTTTTGATGTTGTCGTCTCCGCCTATGCCATGCAGGAGATGGAGGGGATCGTCCTCATCAAAAGCATCCGTGACCTGGATCCCGACCTGCCGTTCATCTTCTTTGCCGCGAGGGGGGGCGAAGAGGCCCTGGGCGAGGCACTCAACGGGGGGGCGAACGCGTTTGTTGTGCGGGGACGCGATCCCACGGCACGGTTCGCCGATCTCCTGCGCCACATCCACCGCTGCTATGAAAAGGCGCAGCAATTCCAGCGCATTCTGGACAGCGAGGCGCGGTTTCGTGAACTCGCAGACCAGATGCCCCAGCCGGTCATGGAAATGGACCGGGAGGGCGATCTGGTCTATCTCAATGAAACCGGGCTGGAGGCGTTCGGGCTTGCAACCGAGGATCTTGCTGCCCCGCTGAACGCGCTCGCGCTGGTCGCCCCGCGGGACAGGGAGCGGGCGAAGGAGCATATCTGGTGGGGCCTGCGCGATGTGCCCGTGGGAGACAACGAGTACACGGCGCTTCGCAGGGACGGCACCACGTTCCCCGTGGCTCTCTTCACCCGCCCCATCCTGCACGGGGGAACCGCGGTGGGGCTACGGGGGATTGCGGTCGACGTCAGCAAGCGGCGGGAAGCCGAAAGGGCGCTGCAGGAGAGCGAGGAGCGTCTCGCCCTGGCAATCGAGAGTGCGCATCTCTCCGTATGGGGCTGGGACATGCGAGACGGCACGGTAACCTGCAGCGCCCGCGCTCCCGGGGACGAGGCACGGACGGCCGACCTCGTGTCGGGGGCATGGGACGATTTCATTCACCCCGAAGACCTCCCGCGCCTCAGGAAAGCGGCAGCGGACCACGCTGCCGGGAAGACCACGTACCTCGACACCGAGTGCCGGTTTCGCCGGCAGGATAACCAGTGGATATGGATTGAAATCCGCGGGAAGGTGATCGAGCGGGACGATGACGGCATGGCGAACATGATGACAGGCGTCTACCAGGATATCACCGACAAGGTGCGCAGGGAGAAGCTGCTCAAGGGGAGAGAGGCGCAGTTTCGGACGCTTTTTTATCGCATGAACTGCGGCGGTGTGATCTTCGGGGCGGTGCAGGGGGGCAGGGACTTCGTCGTGATGGACATCAACTATGCCGGCGAGATGATCGAGGGGGAGAAGAAGGCCAGCATTGTCGGCAAATGCATCCCCGAGGTCTATTCCTGCGCCGCGGGCCAGGAACTTCACGATGCAATGTCCTTCGTCTGGAAAACCGGCAAACCGCGTTCCATTCCCCTGATGGCATTCGAAAAGGGCGGTATACGGCAGTGGCGGGAATACTATATCTACATTCTCCCCTCCGGGGAGATCATCGCCATTTACAACGATATCAGCGAGCGGATCACCAGGCAACAGCAGATGCTGGAGTCGCTGAAAATCAAGGAGACCCTCATTAAAGAGATCCACCACCGGGTGAAGAACAACCTGCAGGTCATCGCCAGCATTCTTAAACTGCAGTCCATGCGGATAGAGGACCCGCGGGCCCTCGATGCCCTGCGGGACTGCAGGAACCGGGTGTTTTCCATCGCGATGATCCACGAGGAGCTCTACCGTTCGGAGAACCTCGCGAGGATCCGTATCGCCGAATACATCAAACATCTTGGCGATCACCTGATCTACGAGTTTCTCGCGATAACCCCCGGGATATCGCTCGTGCTCGAATGCGACGACGATATCACGCTCGATATCGACACCGGAATCCCCTGCGGCCTCATCATCGACGAATTGATCACGAATTCGCTGAAATACGCCTTTCAATCCAGAAATTCAGGACTCATCACCGTCAGGTTCAGGAAACAAGACGATCAGGCCTACGAGCTCGTGGTCAGGGACAATGGCGTGGGGATTCCGGAGACTGTTGATTTCCTGAATACCGAATCGCTGGGCATGCAGCTGGTCACCAGCCTGACGGCCCAGCTGGGAGGGACCATTGCGTTGCGCCGGGTCGGGGGAACCGAATTTACCATTACCTTCCCCGCCACGCGCAGCTGACCGGGAGTATGAGGAGAGACGATGACGGAACGAAGAGTCCTTATTGTGGAAGACGAGATGATTGTGGCGCTCGAATTAAAGGAAACACTCCAGAGACTTGGCTATACGGTGGTTGCATCCGTCGACAACGGCTATGACGCCATCAAGATGGCCGGGAGGCTGCAGCCGGACGTGGTGCTCATGGACATCCGAATACGGGGGGATATGGACGGCATCGAGACCGCTGAGAGGCTCTTTTCCCTCTACGATGTGCCCGTGATCTACCTGACGGCCCATTCCGACAACGAGACGCTCCGCAAAGCGATCAACACCACGCCGGCAGGGTACCTGGTCAAACCGGTCAACGAACGGGCCCTGTACAGCAACATCGAGATGGCCATCCACAAGCATACGATCCGGAAAAAGATGGAGGGCCGCGCGCTTTCCGGGGAAGCCGCGGTGCAGGACCGGGCAGGGGAAGGCGGGCCGGAGCATGACCACGCAACCTTCGGGCAGGAAGTGCTCGATGCCCTCAAAGACCCCATGTTCATCGTGGACCGTGACCTGCGCCTCATCCTGCACAACCGGGCCTTCTCCTCGCTCTGCAGCATGCTGGGAAAGCCCTCTGTTGAGCCGGACCAGCATCTCCACGACCTTCTCCCTGCATCCCTCGTCGGCACCGGGGAGGAATTCGGCGAGGTGTTTTCCAGCGGATCACCGCAGAAAACAGAAAAGGTCCTCAAAACACAAGGAAAAAGCATTTTTATCGTCATTGAAAGGATACCCGTGGTTTCGGGCCCCCAGGTGCGCCATATCGTGGCAATCGTCCACGATGTCTACGAGGAGAAATCTTCTGAGATGATGCGCAACGCCATTGAAACCGGGTTTCAGGCAATATACGATGATCTCAATGAGATTGCACGGCTGCATGCAGGGATGGGCGATCCCCTTCACGAGATCCGCAAGCTCGCCAACGCCCACGGGGCGATCATCTCCCGGAAAGCCACCATGGATGAGATCTCCGGGCAGACGGAGCACCTGATCGCCCTGTATGCCGACATCGGTTCGAAAATCCGGCAGTCTCAAAAGAATACCGCAGCCTGGGCACCCGACCGGACCTGACGGGGCGTCCCCCTCATCCCCGCCGCAGCACGCAGGTCATGCAGTGCGCACCGCCGTAACCGCCGGTGGCACTGGTGAGCAACAGCGGGGTCATGTCGAGGCCGCGGGCGTACACCTCCTGCTTGTGCGGGAAAAATTCGGCATCGGCCCGCAACACTGCATAATCGTGCTCTGCCTGCCTGAGCAGCGGCCCATATTTGTGCGGGTTCCGCCGGGCTTTCTCCGACAGCCGCTCGAGGACCGCCGGCGCGATGCGGACCGTATCGGGCGCGATGCATTCGCCGTCCCGGATGCAGAGGAAGTTGGAGGCATAGCAGAGCTGTTCGAGCGTCGTGATCTCGATGATCTCGAACCCCCGGTCGGCCAGGTAGGCGTCAAGGCGTGCAGGCGGCCCCGCGGGCTCGTACCCTCCGGATGTTTGATGAAAGACCTCGACCTCCGCGGCATGCAGGAGGGCCGGCGTCCCGACGCATACGCCTTCTGCGGGGATGTTGAAGTAGGTGTCCAGATGCATTGCCAGCATCGCGTCCCTTCCTGCCACGAGGGGATGAGATGGCTGGCGGACGAGGGCGACCTCGTCGAACCCGAGCCCCCCCGCCATCAGTTCCTCCGCTCCCCGGCGGGTGGTGCGCGACCCGTAGCCGACGAGGGCGCATGTCCCCGCCGGCATCACGTCGCCCCCTTCGAGGTATCCCTCGCCGATGCGCATGACCGGGGCGGCATCGATCGCGGCGAGGGCGAGGCCAGTCAGGTCCCGCTCATGTTCCCGCTCCCGGCGTGCCATGCGGCCGAGCACCATCCCGCGATCGGTGCATGCCTGCTGGTCGCGCAGGAAATAGAGGTTATGGAGGGGGCGGTTCAGCTCCACGCGAATGTCGTTTGCCGTGTGGACCAGCGTGGGATTGAGCCGGATGATATCCAGCAGGTGCCCGGCGTCCCGTTCGTCGAGGGACAGCAGCGCTTCCCGCTCCCTCTGCAGGTCCGGCGGGAGCCCGCACCCCGCATCCTCGCAGCGCCGGCCGAGCCGGGATGCGGCAACTGCGGCGAGTTCCCGGTGGAATGCCGGGTCCTCGCAGGCACGCATGGTGACGGCATCGCTGATCGAGACGATCTTCACCCCGAAGGATTCCCGCAGGAGAGTGCAGAGATGGCGGTGTTCCCTCTGCGCCTCGCCGAGGTTGAAAAAACGTTCATACAGGTGTGCCGAAGGGGAAAGGAGAGCAAAAAAAACTTCTATTCCCGGTTCATGCACCATGACCTCCCTGAGGGGCTCCCATTCCGCACCAGCGCGACACTGCATCGTTCTCATGGTGCTGTACACCGCCGATGCCTCATGGTGATTTCGATCGGGATCCGGGCTGTTGTGCGGCGATACCAAAAGAACCTATAGGGACGGACGCCATATCTCTTCGCAGAACACAGGCGCTCGCAATGTCACAGTCCAACTATCCCTGGCTCGTTGTTGCAGGGTTCGGCAGCCATATCAGGTCGACGCCCTCGACGCTCACCATCCGGTACCGGGGGGAGGTCCGCGAGTATCCCCTCGCCGCGATCCGGCACCTGCTCGTGGTCGGTGGCCACACCATGCACACGTCGGTGGTCACCCATTTGCTCAAATCGGGGGCCGCAATCACGTTTTTCGATGCGGACGGGACACCGACCGCCAGCGTACGCGCCTTCGGTGATGAGCGGGGGGCGGAGATCCATGAGCGGCAGAAGCATACGCCTGTATATGCCGCAGCCGTGCTTACAGCACAGAATTCGCTGAAAGCCCGGCTCCTGAGCATTCAGAGGCAAAACGAGGCCCAGAAACGCAACCTCTTCTACCACGGGGAGGAGGAGTTCCTGCACGAGTCGCTGTGCCAGCTGGAGTTCCTGATCAAACTCGACGAATTGCGGCGCATGCACCGGCTCACCCTTGACATGTACTACGAAATCATGGCACGTGCTCTTCCCCCCGAACTCGGGTTTCACCGGCGCACCGCGAGGCCGCACCGTGATCCTGTGAACGCGATGCTCTCCCTCGGGTATGCGCTGCTCTTTGGAAACTGCTGTGTGTCGATCATCGGAGCCGGATTGCATCCCGGCACCGGCGCTCTCCACCAGGGGGACGGTTCTCTGGTCAACGACCTCATCGACCCCCAGAAACCACGGATGGTCGACGATGCTGTTTTTTCCATGGCGGCAGAGGGGCTGTGCGATACCGAGTACGAGCTGAGCGCCGACCGCTGCCATCTCTCCGAGGGTCTGGTAGGGGATCTTGTTGCCAGGCTTCACGTAACGATCGATTCCGCAACGCTCAATGCGAATTGCGCCCGGTACCTCGACTACATCATGGGAGCGAGGGATCTGCATCTCATCTACTAAAAAAGGCCCTTTTTCACCACGAAATCGTTAAAAAGCCTCGTATCAACCTCTTTTGTCGTGACGTTCCGTATCACCGCGCGCGGGCATCCGTAGAGCATGGAGATGAATTTCTCGAGGACGAACGCCTCCCCGCGCGCGGTGATGAGCACGGCGCCGCCTGCGAGGTTCATGACCTCGCCCGTGACACCAAGGTGCGTGGCGATTTTCCTGGTACACGCGCGGAACCCGATATTCTGGACATGCCCGGAGATCTCTATCTGGAGCGTTATTGTCGCGTTTTTTTGGGAAAATCCCGCGTTTTGAGATGTATCCGGTGACACCTGCATGAACGTTGTTGTGTGAATGCTAAGTACTTACCTCTTCGGCACCCGGCGGTGCCCGCTCCCTCCGCTGGGAGGGAGTGGCTTATACCCTGATCGCGGCACCGGTGACGTCTTTGATCTCGCCGTACAGCGCTTCCGCCGACTGCCGGTCGCGCCCCTCCACCACCAGGCGCATGAAGGGCTCGGTGCCCGAGGGACGGAGGAGCGCCCATGCGTGCTCACGGTTGATACGGACGCCGTCGGTCGTATCGAGGCGTTCGTCGGCAAACTGCGCCTTCACCATGTCGACGACCGCCGCGGGTTCGGCCGCGAAGATCTTTTCCTTGATCATGCAGTAGGCGGGAAGGTCGCCGGCGAGCGACGAGAGGCTGGATCGTTCTTCGGCGAGAAGGCCCACCATCGCGGCCGCGGTCATGCCCCCGTCCCTGCAGTGCTGGTGATCGGGAAATATGAGCCCTCCGTTTCCCTCTCCACCGAAGAGCACTGTGCTGCCCGATGCGGTCATGTCCATCATGGTGCGGGCGACGTAGATGCTGCCCACGGGCGTGTAGGCCACCCGGCACCCGGTTTCGGCACAGATATCCTCCACCCGGCGCGAGGTGCTCACCGGCGTGACCACATAGCCCTGCCGGTCCCGGCACATGTAGCGCTGCATGAGCGCGAATTCCACATTTTCCTCGACATACGAGCCAGTTTCGTCGATGAACACCGCCCTGTCCGCATCGCCGTCATGGGCCACCCCGAAAGCGGCGCCGGTCCTGATCACCAGGTCGGTGAGCGCGGCGAGGCCTTCGGGCGAGGGTTCGGGGAGCCTTCCCGGGAATGTCCCGTCCATGGTCGCGTTGACGGTGTGCACCCTGCAGCCCATTTTTGAGAGGACGGCGGGCGTGCTGTGTGCTGCCGGGCCGGATCCGGGATCGACGACGACCGTCGTCCCTTCTCCCACGCCCGGGGGAAAGCGCCTGACAATCGCATCGATGTACTCCTCGATGAGGTGGGGGGCGGAGACCTCCGTTCCCACCGACTCCCATCCCTGTACGTCAAAGGATCCCGCGAAGAGCCGCTGTTCGAGTTTGATGGTCTCCTCGTCCCCCATCTCGGTTCCGTCGGCATCGATGATCTTGACCCCGTTGTACTGGGGAGGGTTGTGGGATGCGGTGATCATCGCGCCGGCGTCGAAATGCTGCCTGACCAGGTACTGGAGCGCGGGGGTGGGGAGCACGCCCACATCGACCACCCGGCACCCGCAGGCGAGGATGCCCGCCTTGACCGCACTGCAGAGGGCGGGACCGGAGGTGCGCGTGTCCCTGCCCACGGCGATCGTCCCTTTGCGCATGGATGCGAGCGCCATCCCGATGCGCATGACGAGATCGGGGGTCATGTCCCTGCCCACGACCCCCCGCACCCCGTTGGTGCCGAACAGCTGTTTTTTCCGGGGTTCTGCCATCGCGCTACACCCCGGCGATATCCTTTCCGACATCGTGGAGTTCGCGTTTCAGGCGGTCGATGGCATTGGAAAGGGCGCTGAAGGCCTCGTACCGGCGCTCCGAGAGTATCGCAATATAGGTAATATCCTCGCCGGCGTACAGCCTGCCTTTCTGGTGGTGGAAGCGCACCCCGAGGATGCCGGGAACCTGCTCCATCTCGCGCCGGATGCTGGCAAGCAGTTCCTCGAAGTCCTGGTCGAAGTCGAGATGCGGGGTGCGGGTCTCCCCGGTCCATTCCCGCACGATGCCGTTGAAGGTCATGAGCGCCCCTGCCCGTGACATATCGCAGGATTGTTTGAGGTCCTGCACGAGCCCCTGCAGAGTGACGAAGTCGTCGAATTGGTCCAGCGAGGCCATGACCTCGTCGACCGACGGGTTGCGCAGCACGCATGTTTCGGATTCGAGCTCGCCCATGACGATCCTGGCAAACAGGTGCTGCTTGAACCCCTCCACAACGGCGTAGTCCACCCCCGCATCGCAGAGCATGCGCAGGTTCGCCTCGAGGTCGGGGTTTCGTATCGCAGCCACTGCTTTCTCTTCATCGATCCCGACGGAGAACGCCGCGCCCTTCTCGTAAAAGAGGGTCGTATCCTTGCCTTCTTCGAGGGTATACGGGTGCCCGCCGAGGTGCTTGACTGCGGCGACCGTTCCTGCGGTTGCAAGCCGCTCGAGAAGCTCCCCGACAAAGGTCGTCTTCCCGGTATTCGAAAAACCGATTACCTGAATCACTTTCATTCTTCGTCCATCTCCTGATCATCGTCTTCCGGTTTCGGCTGCCGGATCATCTGGGCCGCTTCTGCGACGCTGCGCATCACTTCGGTGATGCGGTCCTCGATATCGAGTTCGTCGTCGATGTCGATGGAGGTTTCCTCGACTTCGAGGAGGAAGCGCGCCACCTCGCTCGCCTCAAAGAGGATGTCGTCGAGCTCGTCCGCGGTGAAAAATCCGCACAGCGCCCCGTAAAAAAAGGTCGCGCCCGCTTTCCGGACCTTCTTCTTAAACGAGTTGCGTGCCTGGTTGACCGCCTGCGGGGTGTAGGTGTCGGTCATGAACGGTACAAGTCCGGGGAGGTTTTCCCCGATGAAGGTCATCTCCGCGCCGCTCCGCGTGGAGAAGTCCGCGCACAGGCGTGCGATGGCCCACTCCCGTGCCGTGATATGGGTGCGTTTGCGGAGGAACTGGTTGACGCGGTGGTACGTTGCCCCGTCCACTTTCTTAAATTTCCGGTACTTGTTGATGCGCTCCTGCTGTTCGGCGGTCAGGGGGGCCTTCTCTGCCTGTGCATCGCCAGAGGGCCCGGAGAGCTCTTCCGCCGCATCCCCGGCGGTCTGCGTCTCTTCCTGCACGGCAGCACCGTCTGCGTCCTGCTCCCTGCGCTCCGGATCCGGCAGGGTGGATTCCGCTGCTTCGACGCGTTCTGGCTCGTCCATTCAGGTAATACTTCGAGAGCAGATCAATTGAACATTACTGGTCGTGCGAGGGCCGCCGGGTGCCGGGGGGTTGCGTATCGCATGATATGGTGCATGGGCGAAATCGCCGTGCAGGGCGCTGTCCGCGTTCTCGGCACGCCCCTTTGCCCGAATCCCGAATAACTGTGGTTTCGGGAGTGCGGTAGGGTGCCGGGTGTCCACCTGCGTGCAGCATACTGTCGCGGGGCACGGGCCTGCATCAGGCATCTCCCAGCCGGGGTTGGGGGCGATCTGCATTGGGGTGCGGGCACCCGCGGTGTGCATGGCACATGAAGACCGGCCCGTGCGGTCTTTCGTCCCCGGTTCGCCCGGGACCGCACCCCTCCGGATCCATGCAATTGCCTGGTCTCCGGGCAATGCGGGTCAGGGGGCCGCCGGAGAAGGTGCGTTTCGCCGGGGTTCCCACCGTGCGGATTGTTCTGCTCTTGCGGCGTCGGATTCCGGCAGCACGCAACGCCCCCCCTGCGTATAGCAGCATGCGGTTTATTGCCCCCTCTCGTGGTCTGTCCGGACGGGCACATCCCCCGCACGGTGAACGGATCGCCTGCATCGGGGCTCGATGCACGCCCCGTCCCGGCGAAAAGCAACGCCGGGCAGTGCGGTCCCGCGCGTATCGTATCCACCCGGTCGTGCCCACAATCGGCATGCAGGTGCCCGGAACGCTGGACATTGCACCTCGCGAGCGGAGATTGGACAGCCGCCGGGGCGGCGCTTCGAGAAACGCTTTTCATAATGGCGATTTGAGCGAGGATCGCCTGCCATAAGGATTTCCGGTATGGCAATCGGCCGTTTTCTGCTCACAGGGGCCTTCATGGAGGCGCTTTTTCGAGGATTGCAGCCGCAATGTGTGGTGCGCGGGAGGCCCTCCCCGGGACGGTTCACTTTCTCCCCGCACGGTTTCCTGTTAAAAGGGGGCGGGGAAACCTCTGTAGTGAACCCAACAGGGTTCGAAATCAAAATCCTACAAACCTCCAGAACGCACTTCGAACCGGAAACGTCGGATTTTCCCTCCAGGTGCGGACACCCCACCAATCCCCATACTGCCACCCGGTGCACCCGGGTGGAGCCGGATCCCTCTCTTTTTCTTCGCTGACCACCCGCATGGAGGGGGATTGCCGGTCCGGGACATTATTGCGCAGAATAGGTATTCTGCGCAAAACTTAATTACGTGGAGCTATGAAAGATCTAAGCATGGAGGGCGATTATTTCTCCGAGTGGGTCTCCCGGTTCGGCCACCACCTGCGGATGAGGAATTATTCGCCCCGTACCATCCAGAGTTACGAGCGGGTGCTCCGGAAATTCGCCTACTATATGTGGCTCCGGCGGCATATCGACCCTTCAAAACTGGTGATCTACTGGAAGGACCTCGACCATGCCCGCATGGACACGGAGGTGGACGCCACCCCCGTGATGATCAACGACTTTCTCTCGTTTTTAGTGTCGATGCGGGAGTACAAGCCGGCCACGTTGCACCGGGTAATCTCGACGCTGAGCTCGTTTTACCGGTATCTCGCCACGCAGGGCGTCATCGATCGCAACCCCATGGTCAGCGTGGACCGGCCCCGCGTCAAGGAGACAGAGATACGCTGCCTCAAGCACAACCAGGTGCAGAAACTCATCGATTCCATCGAAAATCCCCGGGACCGGCTCATTTTCCGGACGATTTACGCCACCGGGGTGCGGGTCTCGGAGCTTTGCGGCATCGCCATCGATGACATCGATTTCGAGGAGCACACCATCCGCGTCCGGGGAAAAGGGGGCAAAATACGGACCGTATTCATCGATGAGGACACGCTCGCGGAGATTGAGGCATTTTGCGGCGGGCGGATCGCCGGCCCGCTGTTCGAGGGCCAGCAGGGCCATCCCCTCTCGCCCCGCACGGTCCAGCATATCTTCAAACGCTACGCCCCCGAGGGTATCACCCCGCACAAAATCCGCCACAGTTACGCCTCCGAACTCTACAAACGCTCCAGGAACCTGCGCGTCGTGCAGGAGAACCTGGGCCATTCCTCGATCAAGACCACCGAGATCTACCTGCACACGGACCTCGACGAGCGAAGAGAGGTGTACCGGCGTTATTTCCCGCTTTCGAACGGGAACGGGGGGAATGAATCCTGAATTCCCTCGTGGATTCCAGCTCCAATAAACCATATGATGCTATACGGTTGCGGGGCGCAGGGAGATCTGCGATCCGATCGATCAATCCCTCCTTTCCTGCCCGTTCCCCTCTGTCCGGCTGAGACATCTCGCATCGACCTGGATCACCACCCTGCAGGTTTCCCCGGATGTGAGGTAATTGTCGATGATGCATCCGGCATTGACAAGCCAAGTATTCCATTCTATAGAGCGATACATACGCCATCTCCCACCATGCCCTCCAATTCCCTTGTTCATCCCCATGCAGCGATGTACGATTGATGACGTCGAATGAGATGGAAATTAACCGTTGAAAAATAATCTTTTCTGAAAGAATGTAAGGACGATCTGGGCGAAGCTGCTGGCTTTTTCGCTATCCATTCTACCAGGAATCATTACTGTGGTTTGCAGAAATTGCAGGATGAACTCGTCTGCATTCCGTAGCACACACCCGATCATTTTACGGCCGGAGAAAGTTATTCGGGAAGGAGCAAGGGATTGGGAGTGAATCCGGTGGCTGGCAGAAAGAGCGTGCGGGGCCCTCGCGATGCACCATACACCATATCCTGCGATATGGTATCGCAGGGTGGGCGATCCGGCATGTCCACCTTGCGTGTTCCCCGATATTCCTCTGCGGTTTCACGGGGTTGTAGTGGCGGAGCCTTCTGTGAGACAGTCCACTGGGTTCGCTTCATGCGGGTGGTGCATTCCGGTGATCCGGTGAATGACACATGGGTTTTTATAATAATATTGCCATTAATGCCTCGGCCGGATTATGAAAGGGCTGATCTTGTCAGGGGGGCACGGAGCGCGGCTGCGGCCGATCACTTATTCTCAACAGAAGCAGCTCATCCCAATTGCCAATAAGCCGATTTTGTTTTACTGCATCGAAGATCTGATCAACGCAGGCATACACGATATTGCCATCGTCGTTGGCCCCAACAAAGAGCAGGTCATCGATACCGTGCGATCTGCCCAGTGGGATGCCGCAATCGAGTTTGTCCATCAGGATGCCCCGCGTGGATTGGCACATGCGGTGAAAATTGCGGAGAAATTCCTCGAAGATGAGAAATTCATCATGTATCTCGGGGATAATCTTCTGAAAGGCGGAATTACCGGTTTTGTAAACGACTTCATCGATGCCGATGTAGAATCGAGCTTACTCCTGACCAGGGTGGAGAATCCGCACCAGTATGGGGTTGCACTGGTTGACGAGCAAAAAAAGGTCATCGTCAAACTTATGGAGAAACCCAGGAATCCTCCCAGCAACCTCTCTATTGTAGGGATTTATGGCTTGACGCCCTCGATTTTTGAAGCGATTGAACGTATCAAACCTTCATGGCGGGGTGAATTGGAAATAACCGATGCGCTTCACTGGCTGATCGAGAAGGGGTACTCGATCCGGTACGATCTGGTCGAGGGGTGGTGGAAAGACACCGGCAAGCCCGAAGATCTCCTGGAGGCGAACCGCCTGATACTGGACGGCATCTGTTCGGAGAATAAGGGATGTATCGAAAACAGTAGGATAAACGGGAGGATTGTGATAGGTGATAATACGGTAATTGAGGAACATTCAACAATTGCAGGCCCGGCAATCATTGGAGACAATTGCACCATCTCCAGCGCATATGTCGGTCCGTTCACGAGCATAGGGAATAACTGCCGGATTATCGACACCGAAGTTGAGAATTCGATTGTGCTGGACGGATCGGATATTGTACATGGGGGAAAGATTATCGAGAGCCTGATCGGCAAAGAAGTGAGGATCAGGAAAAACAACTCATTGCCGAAGGGGAAGAAACTGGTCGTCGGGGACAATTCAGAGATCGAACTGTGACGGGTACGTGAGAAAATGCAGTGCATGAGCCTTGGGGGGGCGTATCGGTGCAGAGGGCGGATTTCTCATAGCATTGCCATTTTGAAGACATCATGATAGTTCGAAAGGAGGATGTATGCGATTTCTCATCACAGGCGCTGCAGGTTTCATCGGGAGCAACTTTGTCCGTTTCATGCTGGATCAGTATCCGGATGACGAGCTCGTCGTCCTTGATAAGCTGACCTACGCGGGGAGAAGGGAAAATCTGGATGATATTGCCAATCGTATCGAATTTGTGAAGGGGGATATATGCCAGCGGGAGGATATCGAAAAAACCGGTAAGTGCGATGTGATTGTTAATTTTGCTGCAGAATCACACGTTGACCGCTCGATCAACGATCCGGGGCTGTTTATCAGGACCGATATTCTGGGCACGTATACGCTTCTTGAATATGCCCGGAAAAATGAGGTCGAGCGGTTCCTGCAGGTGAGTACGGATGAGGTATACGGGAGTATCGAGAAAGGCTCATTTACCGCGAACGACCCGCTAAACCCTTCGTCTCCCTATTCTGCGAGCAAGGCCGGGGCCGATCTCATTGCGCTTGCGTATTATAAGACCTACGGACTGCCCGTGCTCATCACGAGATGCTCGAACAATTTCGGGCCGTATCAGTTCCCGGAAAAATTGTTCCCCGTCCTGATCCTCAGGGCCCTGAAGAATCAGCCCCTGCCAATCTACGGGGATGGGAACAACGTGAGAGACTGGATTTATGTCATGGACCATTGCAGTGCCATCGACCGCGTGGTGAGCAGGGGATCCTGCGGGAACATCTACACCATCGGGACAGGATACGAAAAGACGAATCTCGAGATTGCGAAATTGATCCTGCAATCCTTACACAAACCCGAGGATCTGATCACGTTTGTCGGAGACCGTCCCGGTCATGATTTCCGGTACTCCCTGTCGGCGAAGGAAATGAACCAGCTTGGTTGGAAACCGCAATATGGGTTCGAGGAGGCGCTCGAAGAGACAATTTCGTGGTATGTCCAGAACGAATGGTGGTGGCAACCACTGATTAACGCTCCCTGATCTTCAGCCGATGTGTCTGAGATCCATGGCCAATTGAACAAGAAGGAGAGATGTCATTATTTATACCTTGAGAATTATTTATTCCTTCGATTTTTTCGGGGGGCTACATGGAGAACGAGTCCGATCAGATTTCAAGCGACTTGGAATTGAAACAAAAAATTCGGGATGACATCAGGGAGTACTGGCATTGTTCCCGGGGGATGAAAGAGAAATTTGTACCGGGCAGGACAAAAATTCAGTATGCCGGGGCCGAGTACGACGAAAAAGAGATAATCGCAATGCTCGATGCGATTCTTGATGGCTGGTTCGGCGTGGGGAAATTTTCCCGCCGCTTTGAAAATCAATTTTCCGGGTTCCTGGGTGCACAGGAGTCAATCCTTGTGAATTCTGGTTCATCTGCGAACTTGATCGCAGTGTCGGCACTCATGTCCCATCAATTCCCGGGACAGTTACAGCGGGGAGACGAGATCATCTCCCCGGCCGTCACCTTCCCCACGACTTTCAATCCATTGATCCAGAACGGCCTTCGACCCGTGCTGCTGGATATCAACCCCCATACGTACAACATCGATGCAGAAGACCTGGAAAAGGCGGTATCACCCCGTACACGCGGTATCATGATCCCGCACACGCTCGGAAATCCGAATGAAATGGATGCGATCATGGATTTCGCCAGGGACCATGACCTCGTGGTGGTCGAAGACAGCTGTGACGCACTCGGCTCAACATACAGAGGAAAGCATGTCGGCACCTTCGGGGATGTCGGGACTTTCTCGTTTTATGTGGCGCACCAGATGACGCTTGGCGAGGGAGGCGCGGTGGTAACAAGCGATCCGGATATCGAGCCGATCCTCAGGTCCATACGTGATTGGGGCAGGGCGTGTGTCTGCCCCGTATGCAGGGTTTCACTCGACCCTGATTATCGGTGTCCTTTGAGATTCCAGTTTGAAACGGATACCCTGCCTGATGATTATGACAAGAGATACGTGTATATGAATGTCGGATATAATTTGAAGCCGGTTGAATTCCAGGCGGCGATGGGGCTCGAACAGCTTAAAAAGCTTCCCAGCTTTATCGCTGCAAGAAAACGTAATTTTTCACGTTTGTTCAACTTCTTTGAAGGCTATTCCGACTATTTCACATTGCCCGAGGCATTGCCCGGATCGGACCCGGCTTGGTTCTCTTTTGTGTTGACGGTCAAAGACACTGCGCCTTTTTCGAGAAAAGATATCGTGATGTGGCTGGAACAGCACAATATCGAGACACGGTTGCTCTTTGCCGGGAATATCATCCGCCAGCCGGCGTATAAAAATGTGGAGTGCAGGATCGCCGGCGGACTCGAGAACAGCGATCGGATCATGAGGAATGCATTTTTTATCGGGGTCTATCCAGGCCTCACCGATGACCATCTCACCTACATCATGGATACGATCGTTGCGTTCATGCATCAGGCCACACGGGAGCGGCGAGCGCCATGACCGCGCACGCAAGCCGGGGCATGGAAGATGCGAACGTGCTGATCATCGGCGGGCTCGGGTTTCTCGGCAGCAACCTCGCGCACAGGCTTGTTGCGTCGGGCGCACGCGTGACGCTATTCGACGCCTGCCTCGATCCCTATGGGTGGAACTATGCGAATATTACGGAAATTGCGCGTGATGTTGAGGTCGTCGTTGCCGACACCCGTAATTTTGAAGCCGTATGCGTTCATGTGGCGGATAAAGACCTGATATTTAATTTTGCTGCGCAGGTGAGCCATAGCCTTTCCATGGAACGGCCGTGTACGGATATCGAGATCAACTGCCGGGGGAATATGAATGTTCTTGAGGCCTGCAGGCGGTTAAATGACGGTGTGACGATCCTCTTTGCCGGTACGCGGAGCGAAACGGGTGAAGCGCAGTATCTGCCCGTCGACGAGGACCATCCGGACAATCCTTCCGATATCTATAGCATCAACAAACTGGCGGCGGAGAAATACCACCTGATGTATCATCACGTCTACGGGATGCCCACGACGGTCATCCGCGTCGGCAATACCTACGGGCCGAGGCACCAGATGAAGCACGGGCAGTACGGGGTGCTGAACTACTTCATCAGGCGTGCAATGCTCGATGAACCGATACTGATCTACGGGGACGGCGAACAGATCCGTGAATATTGCTATGTCGACGATGTGTGCGATGCGTTTTATCGTGCCGCACAGACCCCGAAATCTATCGGAGAGTATTTCGTGATCGGCAGCGGAGAACCGGTCAAATTCATCGAAATGGCCAATCGGGTGCTCAGGGCCGTGGGAAAAGGGTCATTGATCCATACCCCATATCCTGAAGGGCGCGAGAAGATCGATGTGCAGAAGTTTTTTGTTGCAAACGACAAGATTTCTGAATATCTGGGATGGCATCCGACGATCACCCTGAAGGAAGGATTGGAAAAAACGGTTGCATTTTATCAGACGCGGTTGATGGAATATATTTGACACAGTGGTATGATTCCTGTTTTTAAGCCTTCTCTGGGAGATGAGGAGATAGCTGCAATCAGGGAGACGTTTGCATCCGGCTGGATCGGGCTCGGCCCGAAGACAAAAGAATTTGAACACCGGTTTGCCGGCTATATCGGAACACCGCATGCGATCGGTGTCAATTCGGCCACCGCGGCACTGGATCTCTCTCTCAAGGCCTTTCATATCAATTCCGGCGAAATCCTCATCCCTGCGATCACCTTCGTATCCACCGCTCATGCAGCAATGTATAATCATGCAACACCAGTGCTTGTCGATGTATCAAAAGACACGCTCTGCATGGATATCGAGGACCTCAAAGAAAAAATCACGCAGAAGGCCCGGGCGATTATCCCCGTGCATCTGGGCGGGCATCCCTGCGATATGGATCCGATTCTCGAGCTTGCCGGGGACCACAACCTGGTCGTAATCGAGGATGCCGCCAACGCGGCCGGGGCGGAGTACAAAGGGCAAAAGGTCGGATCCCTCGGTGATGCCGGATGTTTCAGCTTCCAGGCGACCAAGAATATGACCACTGGCGACGGAGGGATGATCACCACCTCTCATACTGAGATCGTGCAACGGCTCCAGCGGTTGCGGTGGGTTGGCATCGATCTGGACACGTGGCAGCGGGATACCCCTCCGGAACATTATTCATGGTATTATGAGGTCGATGAGATCGGATACAAGTGCCATATGAACGATATCCAGGCGTCAATGGGGCTGGTGCAGCTGCAGAAACTGGACACCATGAATGGCGCCCGGCGGCGCATTGCGCGGATATACGACCATGCGTTATCCTCTATTCCGGATGTATCCGCGCCCGTCGAACGACCGTGGGCAACCCATGCACACTGGCTCTACACGCTGAAAATGAAACGGCGGGACGCATTCATTGCGCATATGAACAGGTGCGGCATTTCCACAGGAGTCCACTTCATGCCGGTCCATCACCATCCCTGCTATGCCGCACTCCCTGCCGATGTTCCCGTTGCCGAGTGCATCTGGAAGGAAATTGTGGATATTCCCCTGTTTCCCGATCTTCAGGACGATGAAATACATCGAATACTTCATGCGGTGAAGACATTCTTTTTTCCCGGTTGAGTGCGGTCGATGTTCTGCGAAACCAGGCCTTCCCCGCACAACCGTCGGGTGCAGGACGCCTGTAACCGGGACTACCTGGCAGGTCGCCTGATGGGAGATACATGCCCGACTGGAATTTTCTCCTCATGTCTCCTGGCACCTGCGTTGATCCCGAAACCATGGTGCTGGAGTTTAATCTCCCGCGAATACATTGAAGAATATTTATAAAACATTATATATGATATGGCCTGTCAATTGACTGTTGTTTTGGGGGGTATGATGCTGACACCGAAAGTTGCGATAATTATCCTAAACTGGAACGGTTGGAAAGATACGCTGGAATGTCTGGAGTCGCTCTATCAGATCACGTATCCGGCATATGAGGTGGTCATCGTCGACAATGGATCGGAGGACAATTCGCTCGATCATATCAGGGACTATTGTGCAGGGAATCATGGTGTCACCACCGATTTCGTCACCTATCAGGCGGAGAACAAACCTATCGCGCTTGCCGAATACACCCGGAACGAGATCGAATCAGGGGGGGCAGATCCGCTCGTTGACATCCCCTCTGACCGGAAACTGCGCATCATTAAAAATGAGAAAAATTACGGGTGCAGCGAGGGCAATAATATCGGAATGCGGTTTGCACTCAACGACCTGAACGCCGACTATATCCTTTTATTGAACAACGATGTGGTTGTCGACAGGGAATTTTTGGGGGAAATGATCGCTGTTGCCGAAGGCGACGAATATATAGGGTTTGTCGGGCCAAAAGCATATTTCTACCATGACAAGGGGTTCATCCAATATACCGGAGGAGGATCGGTGGATTTATTGCGGGGAATTTCACCCTGCATCGCCAGGGATGAGCGGGACGGAGGGAAATACGATCGAAATTACGAAGTTGATTATGTTGGAGGCGCGTGCATCCTAGTCAAAAGGGAGGTAATCGACACCATCGGGTTGTGGGATGATACATTCTTCGCATACTGGGAGGAAACGGACTGGTGCCTGCGGGGGAAGAAGGAGGGTTATGCAAGTATGTATGCGTGGAGAGCGAACATATGGCATAAAGAGGGTGCGACAAGCGGGAGCGGCCTGAATACCTATTTCATGACGAGGAACCGGCCGTACTTTGTCAGAAAACATACGGATCCGGCACAATATATGCAATTTTTACTCTACCAGATGGGATTTCGGTTCTGGTACACCCTGTTCCTCTACGGCATATACCAGAGAGACCTCACCAAACTGCGATACTATCTAAAGGGAATTAAAGACAGCAGGAAACTGAAACCAGAAACGCCCTCAACCCATCAAACCCCGGAACCGCCGATTCGCCCGAACATCCCGAATTGAGCGGGGAGGGCGCACTGACGGTGCATACAGGCTCGTGGTGCGTGCCCGATGGCGACACCATCCCGGTTATTTTCGGCTCTCATTCTTCTCTCGACGCTCGGGGGAAGCAGTTTAAATGCAGCCGGAGAGTGGATTGCAGTGCTCTTTCCTTTGGTGTGCAGGTAAAATTCTCCCTGTGGTGTGTCAACGAGAGCGTGATGCAGCAGATGATGGGCACAGGCCGCGAGTGGCTGTGCATCTGGAATGAGTGTTTGGGTGCGTTCCAGCACAATGGACTCATTCATGAATTTCATGGAGCTTATCGCTTCAGAGGAGAGCACTGTCGTGTTGATGTAATATGGTGAGCAGGAGTGAGGGGGGACAGATACGGGTATTATCTGGCACCGTTCATTATATTATGACAAATATATTTACATAATTATTTATATTTGCCGCGGTAAGTGTCACGTATGGGGGGGCAAACGATGGTAGCTTTGGAGAGTGATACATATGTGCATACTCTCTCCACGGCTCCTTTGATATCAGATACTGCAGACATCGCCGTGGTCATTCCTGCCTTCAATGAAGAACTGGTGATCGGTACCGTTGTACTCAGGTCGAAGATGTATGTTGATTCGGTCATCGTGGTGGATGATGGGTCGACAGACCGAACATCAAAGGTTGCGGCGATGGCCGGAGCGAAAATTGTCCGGCTCGATGAAAATCATGGAAAGGCCTTCGCCTTGCTGCAAGGAATACAGAAGGCGAAGGAATTTGGGTTTTCCACGGTCATCGCACTGGACGGTGACGGGCAGCACAACCCCGAGGATATTGAGGCCATCGCACAACCGATCCTCAATGACGAAGCGGACCTGGTGATAGGATCACGGTTTTTGAATGTTTCATCACACATTCCCTTTTATCGATTATTCGGGCAAATAACATTGAATTTCTTCACCAATGTCGGTTCAAAGGCGAAGACCACGGACTCGCAGTCAGGGTTCAGGGCTCTGGGGAAATCTGCGCTGGAAAATATGGATTTTATCTCGGATGGGTATAACATCGAGTCGGACATGATACAACATTTCTCTTCACGCAATCTGCGCATTAAAGAAGTCCCAATAGAAATCAACTATGATGTCCCTCACCAGCACAAAAGGCATCCGATTCCTCATGGAGTGGATATCCTCGTCAATCTTGTCGGATTCATAGGGTATAAAAGGCCCCTTCTGTTTTTCGGCATTCCCGGAGCGTTTCTCTCCTTCATTGGGGTGATTATCGCCACATTAGCAGTATCGCAATTCTATTCGTCGCATATCTTTCCCTTTCCATTAACGGTCGTTGCCGTGTTTGCAGTGATACTGGGATTGCTGCTGTTCGCGTCGGGTATTATTCTCAACTCGATTGTTGCAATCATGAAAAGTGTTCGTAATTGAGGTCTTTTCGATGATCGCAATAACCCTGGGCACCCGCCCCGAGATAATAAAAATGGCCCCGATCATCCGGGAATGCGAGCAGCAGGATATCGACTATTTTCTCATCCATTCCGGTCAGCACTATTCGTTTGAAATGGATCAAACATTTTTCGATGAATTGCAGCTGCCCCGCCCGCACTATAACCTGAATGCAGGATCCGGAACGCATGCCTGGCAGACGGGAAAAATTATGGCCGGTGTCGAGAAGGTCCTCCTCGAGAATCCTCCGGATCTCATCCTCGTACAGGGAGATACCAATACCGTGCTTGCTGCTGCGCTGGCGGCGTCGAAGCTGCAACATGCAATCGGGCATGTTGAGGCAGGACTCAGGTGCTTTGACAGGAGACTGCCTGAGGAGATCAACCGGGTGGTAACGGATCATATCTCCGATTATCTCTTTGCACCCACCACCAAGGCGGTCGGCAACCTGAGAGACGAGGGCATCGATGAGAGCAAGATACATCTTACCGGAAACACGATTGTCGATGCGATATATCAAAATCTGCAGATATCCTGCGGAGGATATGATGTCGCACAGAAACTCGGTCTGCAACCCGGAGAGTATTTCCTCGTCACCTTCCACCGTCCCGAGAACGTCGACAGCCGTGCAACATTTTCCGAGCTCATGAACGGGTTGAATGCCATTCATGACGAGTTTTCCCTGCCGGTTGTATTTCCCATGCATCCCCGCACGAAAAAGCAGATGACCGCTACAGGGCTCTCCCCCGGTTCAATCCACAGTATCGACCCGGTGGGGTACCTTGAGTTTCTGCAGCTTGAAGCCGGTGCACGGTGCATTCTTACCGATTCCGGGGGGATTCAGGAGGAGAGCTGCATCCTGGGCATACCATGTGTGACTGTCAGGCAGAACACAGAGAGGCCTGAAACCCTTCTCGTGGGAGCAAATGTCCTGTCCAACGTCTCATGTGCTGAGATCGTGAAAAAAACGCAAGAAATACTTGCAAGGGGGTCTGGTTGGGTGAATCCTTTTGGAGACGGAACTGCAGCGAGGAATATCGTGAACATACTGGACCATTCGGGGTAGCACCATGAAAATTACTGTTCTGGGACTCGGGTACATAGGCCTTCCGACTGCGCTCCTTTTCGGACGGAGCGGTCACGAGGTCGTCGGCATGGATGTGAATCAAACGGTTGTCGATTCGCTGAACGGAGGAGTTCTCCACTTTGAGGAGAAGGGATTACAGGAATTATTCGATCAGGCGAAAGGACATTTTACCGCACAGAACACGGTTCCAGAGGCAGACGTGTTTGTCATCGCGGTGCCGACCCCGCTGAATAAATCGCTCAGGGTTGCAGATTTGAGCTATGTTCGCGCTGCCGCCGCAATGATTGCACAGGTAGTGAAGGAATATAATCTTGTTGTCCTTGAATCGACCGTTCCTCCCGGGGCAAGCGAACGCATTGTAATCCCCATCCTTGAAAGGAGTGGATTGTCTCGTTCTGAGTTTTTTTATGCCCATTGCCCGGAACGGGCAATACCCGGCAATACGATTCTCGAGATGGTGTTCAATGATCGCATTATCGGCGGGATCGATCAGGAATCGGGGATGCTCGCCAGCGAGGTCTATTCGTCCTTCGTGCGTGGATCCATCCACGTAACGAATGTGCGAAATGCGGAATTCATCAAATTGCTGGAAAATACCTACCGGGACGTGAATATTGCGCTTGCAAACGAGCTGGCGAAGATTGCCGAAGAATCCGGGATCAATATCTGGAATGCAATCGAGCTCGCAAACAAGCACCCACGGTGCGCCATTCTCAAGCCGGGGCCCGGTGTTGGGGGGCACTGCATCGCGATCGATCCCTGGTTTATAACGGAAAATTCGACCAAAACGGGCATCATTCATCTCTCACGCGATATCAACGACTCGATGCCGAATTTCGTCATCCACCTTCTGAGGGGGGTACTGAAAGGGGTGAAAGACCCCATGGTCACTGTGCTGGGGGTGAGCTACAAAGGGGATGTTGGCGACACGAGAGAATCGCCTGCACTGAAATTCATCCAGCTCTGCGAGAACGAAGGGTATGGCATAAAATGTTATGATCCGTTCGTGAACGCATTTGATTATCCGCTGTTTGAATTGGACCCCGCGCTCTCGGACAGTGATTGCATTGTCCTCATTTCAGATCACCTGGTGTTCCAGCAGATTGACCCCTCTAAGGTGCAAATGCGGAGGAAAAACGTCATCGATACCAGGAATATTCTTGATCCTCAGAAATGGAAGGCACACGGGTTCACCGTGAAAATCATGGGAAATGGTGGACTCGAACCACAGGGACCGGAGGAGTTACTCACAGAAGTATCCGATCCTGTCATGGATAACAAGGTGATACCCTTATGACGACCATCTGGGTTGATATCATTAATCCGTCACATTCCCATTTTTTCTCCTCCATACTCCCCGAGCTGCAGAACCATGAGGTAATTGTCACCCTGCGTGACCGGGCGGAAACGGTGGATCTTGCGCGTTCATTCGGACTTTCGGGGGAGGTGATCGGCACGGATTACCGGGATCCGCTAAGAAAAACCATGGCCATGATGTCTCGAACAATAGCACTCTTTTCCAGGGTTAAAAACGCTGATTATGCGCTATCCTTCGAGAACGGGATGAGCACGCTAATCTCCCGCGTCAGAGGGGGTACATCGATCCTTTTCTGTGACAACGATTTGAAATTTCTCCAAAAAACGTCATCCCTCCAGGATCTGGAGATGAAATTCAAACTCATGGCCGATTACCTGTTCCTCCCGCGGGCGTGCCGGGAACGATTCTCCCTGTATGCCGATCCCGACACCATCATCTCGTACGACGGCTACAAGGAGGATGTGTATATCGCCGATTTCAAGCCCGATCCCGACTTTTTTGAAACCATTCCATTCCGCGACTTCATCGCAATTCGTCCCGAGGCTCTTGGATCGTTTTATGTCAAGGATAAAGCAAGCATTGTTCCTGAGATCCTGCGCCTTGCAGAAACGGAATCCCTGAACGTGGTGTATCTCCCCCGAGAAAAGGCCGATTTCGACTATGTCAAACACACGAATGGTATTTTTATCCCGGACAGCTCAATCAACGGTCTCGATGTATGCTGTCATGCCCGTGCCGTGCTCACGGGGTCGGGAACGATGGCCCGTGAAGCTGCGTGCATGGGAACGCCCGCGGTGTCTTTTTTCCCGAGCACAAACCTGCTTTCGGTGGACCAGGAATTGATCCGAGCAGGAAAAATATTGTATTCCAGGGATGCCGGGGAGATCGTCGATTATATTACCTGTTCCCGCCATGACAAAAAACCACCGGATATGCAACGATGCAAACGCGTCAAAGCAGAGGTAATCTCCGGGATTGCTCGTATCGTGAATGAGGATTGATTCCATGGGAAACGAACCCGATCTCGCCCGGCTACGAAACGTCGTGACCACGCTGGATCGCTATGTACGCGTGGAAGATTTCAGCGGGTATGACCCTTATGATGCCCTCAATTCACCAATCCTGAGCAGGCTACCGGGTGTATACCCAAAAATCCTGATGACCCAGCTGTTTGTGTACTCGCCGGTGAATTTGCGCGGGTTGTTCAGCGTGAAGCCGGGCAGAAATCCCAAGGCACTGGGCCTGTTTTTATCTGCATACTGCAGTCTTTTCAAGGGCGGTTTCGTCGCACAGGATGCGTTTGATGCAATCGCTGCGAGCATTGTTGGACATTTGCACGCCGGCAGGGCCGAGGGGTATTCACATTATTGCTGGGGATTTAACTTTCCGTGGCAGGATGTCACGCGATTTTCGGACACAAACCTCCCCACGATCGTCAATACCGCATATGTCGGGAATTCGCTGCTGGATCTCTATGATGTGACCCGCGATGCTTCCTGCCTGCACATCGCCGAAAGCTGCTGCGAATTCATCCTGCACGATCTGAACCGGACCGAGATGGAAAACGGCGTCTGCTTCAGCTACACCCCGATCGACCACCATGTGGTGCATAATGCGAATATGCTGGGAGCAGCGTTCCTCGCACGGGTGTATGCGTACATAAAAGATTCGAAAATGAGGGAATATGCGGAAATGGCGTTCGATTACTCGGTATCCGAGCAAAAAGAGGATGGATCCTGGGCGTATAGTAAAAACCCTGCAGTGGGCACAGAACGCATGCAGATCGACTTCCACCAGGGATTTATTCTGGATTCGATCTGCGATTTCCTCCGGTACGGCGGGCGGGACGATGCAGATCTTCACGATGTCCTCCTCCGGGGAGTGAAATTCTACAAAACCGCCCAGTTCCATGAAAACGGCCGGTCAAAATGGCGGCTGCCGCGAGCATGGCCCGTGGATATCCACCACCAGGCGCAGGGTATCCTGACGTTTGCAAATGTACACGATGTTATCGGTATTCCCGGATATTTAGATTTTGCAGCCCGGATTGCAGATTATACCATCTCTGAAATGTTCAATCCCCGGGGATATTTCAACTATCAGAAGTGGTTCTGGTTTTCGAATACCATTCCCTATGTGCGGTGGGCGCAGGCGTGGATGATGCGGGCGCTGGCAACAATGCTTGAGGTGCATAAGCGTGGATGAGCGACGTATGAGGTATTATTTCCATATGCCTCGAAGCGTCCAGACACTGGGAATAAACCTCGTCGAACTGAGGGCATGGGCCATTCATCGGAGCAAAATTTTTTTTGATTTTCTTGCATTGCTGAAGGAAACCGAACAATGGGACAATGAACGGTTCGAGGCATACCAGAGCAAGCACATGCGGACCATTGTCAATTATGCCTATCGCCACGTTCCCTTTTACCGGCGACTCTACGACGACCACGGGGTTGACATCAGCCAGATCAGGACGGTGGATGATCTGGAACAATTACCGATTATTACAAAAGCGGATCTCTCTTCCAATTATACCCAATTGATCTCTCCGGTTGAGAAACGCCCTTTGCAAATGGGCACCAGCGGGACGACTGGCACGCCTTTGCACTTCCTCATATCGCGTGAACAGGATGTTCTGAATTATGCCATTGCCTACAGGAGAGATCTATGGGGCGGTTATACCCGCGATTCATTGATCGCTCGCTTTGTGGGGGACAAGCCCGTCAAAGATTGTAATGATCGTTCTCTTGTCAGGCGTTCCTATCTGATGAACAGGTTGATATTCCCCTCCTACTGTTTGAGCAGCGACAATTTTCCAAGGATATTCGATATATTGCGAAAACACCGGGTAAAATTCATTCAGGCCTATCCTTCAACCGCGTATATTCTTGCGAAATATCTGGAATTTGAGGACACCTATTATGACCTTGACGCATTGTTCTACTCTTCGGAACCGATGTACGACCATCAGAGGGAATTTATTGAAAAACGATTTCACACACAATTCTTCGGATTCTACGGGCAGAGGGAACGAATCATCTCAGCAACCGAATGCTCCGAGAACCGGTATCACCTGAGCATGATCGACGGGATTACGGAAATTGTACGGAATGGAGAAGTGTTGGCTGATGGTGAAAAAGGGTTCACCGTTACGACATCTCTGCATAATTATGCGATGCCCTTTATCAGGTATGCGCTCAATGATTTCACGGGGTATACGGGGAATTCATGTGATTGCGGGAGAACCTTGCCTACGATATTCCCTGTTGATGCATGGCTTGGGGATTTCATTGTTTCCCCTAAAGGAATGATATATTCTGCCCTTCTTTTTTTATCCCCTACAGAGGGTATGCGAAACATTGCCGAATCACAGGTTATTCAGGAAGATGTCGATCGAATATCGATCAATATTGTCACACAGGAGGGCTTTTCAACAAGCGACTATTTGCGCCTAAAAGATTCCTTTGATACCATGTTTGGAAGCGAATTTGAACTGAAAATCAATTTGGTGAATAATATCCCCCAAACAGGTTCGTTTAAAAAGCGCTTTGCCATCAATAAATTGGGAGAGGATTACATTGAAAAAGCATTTGAACGAGAATAAACGACGCGTGCTTGTCATCGGCCCCTATCCTCCTCCGATCGGAGGGGTCGCCACCCACATTCAGCATCTCATGGCCCAGCAACTGCTGCAGGATCGCTTTTCCCTGGCACTGTATCGAACGGGAAAAACCGATGAAAACACATCCGATTTCGTCCAGGTGTTCCTGGAGATCTTTACAATTTTCAAATATCTCGCAACATGCCGGTTCAGGAAGGCGGATATCTTTCATGTCCATACCGCATCTCGGATGAGTTTTTTCCGAAACAGCCCTTATATCGTGTTTTCGAGCGTGTTCTCGAAAGGAAAGGTTCTCGTCCATATTCACGGCGCCGAATTCGAGGATTTTTACGCGCAGAGTCATCCCTGGACACAAAAATTCATTGCATTCGTGCTCGGGAAATCCGATGGGATCGTTGTGACCTCCGAGCGATGGATCGACGTCATCAGGCATATCTGTGCAAGTTGTTCGAGGATTTATCCGATCCCCAACGGATTCATCGAATCCAAGTTTTATGCCGTCGATCCTGCAGTCGCCAGAAAGAACCTCAACATTCCCGAAGATACAACGATGTTCCTGACGATTGGCTGCCTGGAGGAATACAAAGGCCATAAATATCTCGTGGAGAGCATGAAGAAAATCATTGAAACGAGAAATGATGTCTCCGCCTACATTGTAGGGCAGGGGTCTCTGGAACCATCGTTGAAGCGATTGATCGCTCAAAACAATCTGGAGCACTATGTGTCCCTCGCCGGCGGCAACAAACCCGTTGATGAATTAAATCTCTGGATAAATGCCTGTGATTTTTTTGTATTGCCAAGTGTAAACGAAGGCAATCCCACCGTGATGTTTGAAGCCATGGCATGCGGGAAACCGTTCATCGGCACCAATGTAGGGGGGATACCCGATATCATCACCTCGGATGCATACGGGTTACTCTGCAATCCTCGGGATGCGGATGCATTGCAGGAGATCATCATGGACGGTCTGGTGAAGGACTGGAATAGTGAGGCGATTTTGGCGTATGCCAATGAATTTTCATGGGAGCGTATCGCCCGGAAACTGGAGCAGGTGTACCGGGATATTGCCGATGCTTCATGATACCTCAATCCTTTACGCAGCCACATCCCGGGCGACCACAAGGGTGAAAGGCATCAGTTCCATTTCATTTGGCCACAATTCATTGACGAACGATATATATATGGGGCAGAATGTATAGTCGACGAATATCGCCCCCGGAGCATGGCATGAACATTCTCAGCACGATCTATCACCTGCCCTTCAGCCCCCTGCAAAATAATGCAATGCTCTGGAGAATTGTGAACATACGGGATCTCCTTGAGAAACATGGGATCCATACGGATCTGGCGTATTTCACCTCGCGGTATCTGCGTGAAAAAAACCATAATAATGATGATTTTCCCAGAATGTCAATCATAAGGAGTTTTTTCCCGCAATACTCATATCTTCGCTGCCTGAAGCAGCATGAATATGACTGCATTTATGCGAATACCTCATGGGCGGGATTCCATTCCATTCTCGGGAAAAAATTGAACGGACTCCCCATGGTCGTGGATTGTCATGGCATTCCTTCCGAGGAATTTATCATGGGCGCTCCTCCGACGCGGATTTCCGATTTCTTCCGGTTCACTGTGCTCAAAATGGTGGATACATGGGGGATACGAAACGCGGATCTCGTGATCTGTGTTTCGGATTCCATGAGGGACTATCTTGCAGAACATCTCGACGTTCCCCCGGAAACGATGTGCGTCATCCCCAACGGCGTGGATATTGATTTCTTTCGATATCATGGTGAAAATACGGCACGATTAAAGGAAGAACTGGGTTTGCAGGGCAAAATGGTCTTTGGATACCTCGGGGGAGTTCAACAATGGCAGGGCGTGGATGCTTTTATCCGGGCTGCACGCCGCACCCGGTCCGATGCCCTTGGGTTCCTGCTGGTGGGCGGAGAAGAGCGGTACCGGAAGGGCAACCTTGTCTCCGTCCCGAGGATACCCCGAAGTGAGATTCCTCATTACTATTCCCTCTGTGATGTCCTTGTGCTGCCGCGTCCGGCTCATCCGGCGACAGCCGTCGCTGCCCCCACAAAATTCGGTGAGTACGCCGCAATGGGAAAGCCGATCCTCACCACCGATGTAGGCGATGCAAGCCGGTATGTGCGTGACTACCGCAACGGGATCGTCGTCGAGAGTGCAGACGACCTCGAGAGGGGCATCGTGGCGTTCTCCGTCAAAGATGAAGCCGATTTAATTGAAATGGGGGAAAATTCACGGTTATTGGCCGAGAATGAATTCCATTGGGAACGTATTGCGAACCATCTTGTGCACCACCTGAATGGGGTCGTGCGATGAAGCATTTCGAGCCGCTGCGTCCCTGTACACCGGTTGCCCTGTGGTTGGGGCTGCTTTGTCTCCATCCCGTACTGTGGTCCGTCATTGCACTCGATGAGCTGGGATATCCGATTTTTCCCCTCAGGCAGGTGCTCTGTCTTGGCTATATTATCGTTGTTCCTGGCATCACGGCACTGGGCATGTTCAATATTCGCCCGCTTGATTCCATTCAAACGGTCGTCTTTTCCATCGGGCTGAGTATTTCGGCGTTGCTCCTCATATCCGCGGCGTATTACTATGCTGTACCGTATTTTGGCGTGTGGCTTCCACCCGTATGGACGGTCGTTGTGCTCAGTGTGTGTGTGGTGCCATGGATCGTGATGTTGCTGCGACGCGAACGCAAAGGCCGTCATGACGGCCGTATACTCCCGCCTCCCGGGAATTGTTCCGAAAAAGTCATTCTCATGGTGACATTTCCGGTGCTGGCGATAATCGGAACATATCTCATGAATACCTATGATTCCAATATCATCCTGCTGCTTTTGCTGTTTTCCATACCGGCGGTGTTTCTTGTATTCATGGGCCGCGACACGCTCGGGAGCGATCTCTACCCGTATGCAATAGTTTCGATGGCTCTGGCGCTGGTGCTGCACCAGGCGCTGATATCCGCCTATTTGGCGGGATGGGATATTCACCGGGAATATTATTTTGCGAATCTCGTGCTGCAGAATGCAGTGTGGGACCCGGCAATCCAGCACAATATCAATGCAATGCTGAGCATCGTGTCGCTCGGTCCGTTCATCGCGAATTTTTGCAATATCCATCTGGTATGGGTGTTGAAAGCGGTCTATCCGCTGCTGTTTTCTTTTGTTCCCGTGGGCCTCTATTATGCGTACAAAACACAAACGAATGAAAAAATCGCGTTTATGGCGTGCTTCTTTTTCATATCATTTTCTGCTTTTTATACCGAAATGATACAACTGGCGCGGCAGCAGATTGCAGAATTGTTTTTCATGCTGATCATCGTGCTTGTGGTGTCCGGAAACATTCAGATTCGGAAACGAATGCTGTTAATCACCATATTCAGCGCCTCGCTGATCGTGTCGCATTACGGCCTTTCCTATATCTATCTGCTGCTGTTGCTTCCGGTATGGGCGACAATCATCATCCTCGAGCATACGGGGGTGGTGCAGTTCATCTCCCGGTATGCACCCCGTATCCATGGATCAATCGCACTGCACGGGGAGAATAATCCCACTCCCCATACTCCTCGAGTCATCCGCATACAGTACGTGGCATTCTATTCGCTCTTCCTGATCGGATGGTATTTTCTGGTATCGGAGGCATCATGCCTGATAAATGCCCTGGAAATCGGCCGTCATATTTTCAGTACACTCTTCACCGAATTATTCAATCCCGAATCGGCAGAAGGGATGAGAATCATCTCTTCCGCGTCGGCCACGCTCTTACATTCTCTCTCGAAATATCTCCATTTCATGTTTCAGGGTTGTATCACTCTAGGGCTTTTTGCCGTGGTGCTGTATCGGAAACAATGGAATTTCAAGCCAGAATTCCTGGTTTTCTCGCTGTTTTCTCTTCTTGTAAACATCATGATCATTGCCGTCCCCTATTTTGCGTACCAGCTGAATGCAACGAGATTATATCACATATCCCAGTTTTTTCTGTCCCCGTTCTGTGTTATCGGGGGTCTGCTGATTGTGACGTTCGCTCTGCAAAGAATGCCAAATATGCCATATGTTAGCCAAAAAACTGCATATGTTGTAATATCCGGTTTGTTGGCCGTATATTTCCTGTTCAATTCCGGATTTTTTTATGAAATGGCCTTGCGGAGTTCGTCTTCCATTGCTCTCGATGATCAGCTGGATTATCCGGTATTTAATGAACAGGAAGTGCAATCGGCACTGTGGATTTCGGAGAACCTCCCGCAGTACGATGTCTATGCGGATGAATATCGGCGGTTATTGTTGCACGGGTATCTGGGAATCGACAGCCAGTACCTTCACCTGACGGAAAACGGGCCTCCCGTTGATTCTTTCGTGTTTTTGGGCGAATACAATCTTCAGGAGAAGCAGGTGCTCATCACCCCGCCTGCTCCAGTGGCGGTGAGTAAACAATACTATTCTCTGGAAACGGTCATCGAAAATCCCCGTTGGGACAAGATCTATGATAACGGAGGCGCTGAAGTCAGGCGCATGATCGTTGAATAGAGAAGAACGGACGTTGAGCCCGCCCGGATACCGTGCGGTGCGACAACGCGAATGATCCCATGAGGAGTCGTTCCCCGCTCTTCCCCGACAGCGTTCCGGCATATGACCCGGGTGAAGGGCTGCTCGCGTGTGCAACGGAGTTGCTGATTGGCGTATTCCTGCGGGTGCGAGACCGTCAGGAACGTCCCGGTACCGCAATGATGCGAAAAAAAGAGGTGGTGTTCCCTTACCCGTTGGTGATTTCCAGGTAACGGTACAGCAGTTGTGCTACATCGCTGTCATCGATATAGCCGTTGTTATTGAAATCCGCGGAGAGGTCATCCTCGATAAGACCATTTGCCATGTATGAGGCTTGCGTGACATCATCCATGTCGATGACTCCATTTCGGTTGAAATCCCCGGGGATTCCTTCTTTTGGAACCAGTTCGAAGTACTCCGCATTGGCGTCTCCCCCGTTGAACCGCAGGATTATCTGGTGCTCTCCCGCGGTGTCGAATGTCACCGTGCATACCCCTTCCATGCGGGTCTGCCAGTCGGGGCCGTTCGGGATCTCCGCGGTACCCGCTTCGACGCCGTCGATTAAGACGGTGATCGAGCGTCCCGGGTCGGGTGCGTACAGGTAGAAGTCTGCCTCATACTGCCCGGCCTGCGGGATGTTCATGGTGTACCTGAGCCATTCACCGTCGACGATGGCGGTCACGAGCGGATAGGGTGTCCAGGCTCTCATGCCGACATCCACGGCGGTCATGCGGTAATCACAGAATTCCTCGTTTGTGGGCGTGGTGTCGTGGTATGCAACGCCTTCTCCGCCTTCATCGAAGTCGGCGAACAGGACACTTATCCCCTCCGATACGGGCGGCAGGATGGGTTCCGTCACTTTGATAGCGGCGGTGGCTGTGTCTGTCCCGTCCGCATTGGTGACCGTGAGGGCTGCGGTGTAGCTCCCTGCATTCTCGTAGGTGTGGGCGGGGTTCTGTGCTGTGGAGGTTGCGCCGTCACCAAACTGCCAGTACCACTGCGTGGGGTTGTTTTCGCTTGCATCGGTGAACTGCACGGTGAGCGGTGCATCTCCCGCGGCTACATCCGTGACAAAGCCTGCGACCGGCGCTTTCGGCTGTGCATACACGGTGATGTAGTCGGCCTTCGTCTCGGTCGAGCTGCCCGCCTGGTTGGTGGCGGTCAGAGACACTGTGTAGATGCCGGCTTCTTCATACGTGTGAGCGGGGTTTTGCTGGGTTGCGGTGGTACCGTCACCGAACTGCCAGTACCATTGCGTGGGGTTGTTTTCGCTTGCATCGGTGAACTGCACTTCGAGTGGTGCAGTCCCTGTCTGCGGCGAGGCCTGCATATGGGCAACAGGTTTCAAGCTGGTAAAGGGATTGTAATACTGATTGTTGTCGATGACATCCCCCCTTCCTTTATAGTTGTCATAGGAATTGAAGGTGTTCGTGTTCAGGATCGCACCATAGAAGTCAATTACGTTTGTTTTCCCGTTCGACTGGTAGAATACATTATTTGCAAATGTATTGTACCCGGTCGTACTCCAATCGCGAATGTACAATGCGATATCGTTTTTCGAGTGCCAGGAGTCCAGTCCGGAGTCGACCATGATATTATCCCTGACGATGTTGTTGTACACGACATCGCCTGACACGCAGATCGCCGCTTCGTCGGTGTTCATGATCGTGCATTGTTCCACGATGTTGTCGTGTGAAACGCATCCGCTGTAGCATTCGAACATGATCCCTTCGCCGACACCAAATGCCTTGCGCGGACTGTTGCGCACCGTGTCGATGACAATGTTGCGGAAGATGTTGTTGTTGCCGTTGAACTGGTTCCGGGCCCAGGTGTCTTTGACCGTCCCGTCGAATATCTCGTTGTACTGGGTTTGCCCTTCAAGCCCGTCGGTATTCAGGCCGCGGCCGTACGTCAGGCTCGGTGCGGAGATTTCGAAGTTATACACTTTGTTGTAGCTGCACCCGTGGGGGAAGGCGTTCGTTGTACAGAGCAGGTACAGTGCCGAATGACCCCAGTCGACCAGGGTGAAATCGTGGATGGAATTGCGATAGACTCCTGCGTCGAAGTGTACGCCGTCGTCAAGATTATAGAAATAGGTGTTCGGCAGGCGGTACCCGCTGTCGATAGAGAGGTCGTAGAACTCATTGTCCACACACTCTTTGAGGGTGGATGGGTTCCCCTTCATAAATATGCCTACGGTGGCCCCATACCCGATATCACACGAGCGGATGATGTTGTTGCTGGATCCTGAAATGTAGATGCACTGCTTGCCATACTCAAATGCGAGATCTCTGAACTCGAGGTAGTCCCTGTTGTTCAGATACATCGCACACCAGTTGCTGTACAATGATTCGATACTCTGGTAGTACGAGCTGGGATTTCCCGAGGAATAGACATAGAGGTTGCCATCGAAGTACCATCGGTTGACACTGTTCACCGAACCGGCACTCGCTGCATGAACATATTCCTTTCCGTTCAACCAGAGACGTCCCGGGGTCGCTCCGTTTTTGCAGACCCAGATGTTCCCTGAATATTGCGTCCAGGAAGATGTTGAATCCCACCCGGAATGGGGTTTTTTCCCTCCGATGACGGGTTTATCTCCTGTTCCATAGGCGCCGAACGTGATTCTGGCCGATGATGTGCCGGAAACACTGGGAATGAGCATTTCATTCCATGACTGGCCGCGTTTGAACAGCACGGTGTCACCCGGCTTGAGAGGGAAATAATTCACTTTATTCACTGTTTTCCATGCATTTGTCTCGCTCAATCCGGTATTCCCGTCATTGCCGCTCGCGGCATCCACGTAATAGGTTGCTGCGGAAGCTGGTGCAATTATAAGGAATCCAATGAGGATGTAGAAAAACATTCGTTTTCCATTCACCAAGATCGTTTCCTCCAAATCGTTAAAAAACGAGCATTTTTGAATTTCGTGCCCGTTGGTAACATATCAAAATGTGTTTAAAGAATATATAAATATTAGCTTTTTGGATTATCACTTTTGATAAACTCTAATAGGTCGTGTATATATACTATGAAAATACCTGGAACAAATACACACTACTGGAGCAATTGCATAAAATATGCATATCAGTAATCAATTGATCGGCCTGTTCTTATCTCTCTTTGATGAGAAAAGAAATTCGGCTGAATTTTTCATGTCCAATAATTCCCTTTAGTATTTCAATGTCATCTCTGTCGAATTTTCGGATTTTTATCAGCGAAAGCATGTATATTAGCATGCCCACCGGTATGATGACGAGTATCTGAATGATGTCGGGATACGCCGCCATCAGCAATTTGACGACACCGATGCCCACTGCCATGAGCAACGCGGCAAGCAGTGGGGTTGAGAGCGATTTGAAGAGATGCAACCTGATCCCGTTATTTTTAAGGTGGTAGATATACAGGGAAAGCAGCAGGATTTCGGTGGCGACGGTGGCAAATGCCGCACCCTTGAAGCTGTACACGGGTATCAGCACCGCATTCAGGCCAACATTAAAGACTGCACACATAATCAAGCTTGATATGCAGAGATTTGGTTTGAGTATCGACTGCAGGATGCTGTTGCAGGTGTAATTCACAAAAAGAAATATGATCACCCAGATGAGTATCTGAAGGGCGATGATCGAATCCGTATACATCGCTCCAAAAAATGCGAGAATGATGTTGTCCGCGATGATCGTGATGCCGATCGATATCGGAATGCCGACAATGATCAGATACTCGACGGATTTGTGAAACGCGGTATGCAGTCCATCACCCGCATGCTCAAACAATCGTGAGTAGACGGGAAATATCGAAAGGGTGAATGCTGCGGGTACGATGAGAAAAATAGTAATGAACCGGTACGCGGCAGAATACAGTCCCACCGATACATCGCCCTGCAGGTAGGAGAGCATGGTCATGTCGATATTGAAGTAGATCTCGATGAGCAGGATGCTGAGCGCAAACGGGAAGGCCGATTTCATGAGGCTGGCCCAGTGTCCCGGCATTAAGCTCAATGTCAGCGGGCAGATACGCCTGTGGATAAATGCATAGCTTACAAGGAACATGATCGCGGAAGAAGCTATGAAGAGGGTGACAATCTGCGGCAGATCAAAACCAAGCCAGATGCCTGCAAATCCCAGTCCGATAAAGATAAGCTTTCCTGCAATTTTGGTGTACGCCTCATATTCCCTGATTTCAAAGGCTTTGAACAATGCGAAATTCAATCCGCTGAACGTATCGAAGGCCGCGATCACCGCAACGATCCACACGATAAAAACCGTCTCGGGCGGGTATCCTGCGAGATACGCGACACCCGGGATTACCACAACCAAAATTACGCCTGCCAGCACTTCAATTGCGAATGCATTTGCCAGGTAATACTGCGTTTTGGCCTGGTATCGTGCCGCTTCGCGTATAATGAGTGTATTGAGGCCAAAATCAAAAAATGTTCTGAATAGTGCAACAAATGCGAAAGCAAACGTGTAAACCCCGTAATTTTTTACCCCGAGATACTGTGCGAGGGCGACGATAAAGAGAAAACTTAAAAGCAGGCTTATCCCTTCTGATGCCAGCATGACAAAGGTGTTTTTCGCAATCGTTTTGCTTGATGTCATGAGAGGAGTCGGTATTTACTGTCGTATGGGGGATTCCGGGGCCCGGATCAATAAGAATACTGCTCTGAATGGTAAACGGGCGCAGCGAGCATAGTGCATTCTCCCGGGTGCTGTCCATTCCACTTATTATTATATAAATCAACGTATGGTATGGGCCGGGACGATCCGCCGGTATGCCCGTGCCGGAATTTCCGGAATCGTGGTGGCATCGCACCTCTCCGGAAAGCTATGCATGATGATGATTTCCTCCACCACCCGCACTCTCGCTCCGTGATCGATGAAGGCGAGATACGGTTCCGGACGGTTTGCCCGGCACCGGCGCTCATGGATCATACGGCCCGACATGATCCGGGCTTCCTCCCTCGTCCTCATTCGTCTGGAATGAGCGTTCGGGGCTGGAAAACGCCATGCCTCTCGCAAAAAGAATGTCGAGTGCACCCCTCCACCCTCTGTCAGCACCATCGATCGCATCGGGTGATTCTCCTGCAAAGGGGAAGCGATAAACATTGTCCTCCATATGATCGTTGCGGCCGTCGATGCCGCTGGCATTGTTGAACTCCGTAACATTCATCACCCTGTTGTACAATGCAATCACGTGCTGTTCCCCGTTGTCCTGGTAGAACGTGTTGCCGACGTAGGTATTGCCACCCACCCCGTCCTCTCCAAGTACATTGAGGGCGATACCTTCCTTTCCGTGCCAGGAATCCATGCCGCAGTTATAGAATGCCGTATTCCTGATGACATGGCTGTGTGTATCGGGCCCCTGGATATAGATGCCGGCTTCGTCGGTGTTCATAATGGTGCACATCTCGAGGGTGTTGCTATGTGATACCAGCCCTGAATAGCATTCGAATCCGATCCCCTCGCCGACACCAAATGCCTTGCGCGGACTGTTGCGCACCGTGTCGATGACGATGTTGCGAAAGATATTGTCATTGCCGTTGAGCTGGCTTCTGGTCCACGTCTCCCTGACCGTGCCGTCGAATATCTCATTATGCTGCGTCATCCCCTCCACGCCGTCGGTATTCAGGCCGCGGCCGTACGTCAGGCTCGGTGCGGAGATTTCGAAGTTATACACTTTGTTGTAGCTGCACCCGTGGGGGAAGGCGTTCGTTGTACAGAGCAGGTACAGTGCCGAATGACCCCAGTCGACCAGGGTGAAATCGTGGATGGAATTGCGATAGACCCCTGCGTCGAAGTGCACGCCGTCCGTGAGGTGCTCATAGTAGGTATTCGGCAGGCGGTACCCGCTGTCGATGGAGAGATTGGAAAATTCATTGTCCACGCTCTCCTTGCCGGTCGCCACATCGCCGGAAACATACAGGCCAACGAGAGAGCCATGGCCCAGTTCGCAGTCATGCATCAGGATACTCTGGGATCCCGCGATGCGCACGCTAATTCTGCTGAATGAAAAATTAAGGTTCTGAAACTCCAGGTTGTTTCTGTGCGCAACATTCAGTGCAAATTCATTGTCCAGACATTCGATTGCCGAATAATAGTCCGCAGGGTTTCTGTCCGCATACACATAGAGCCGGTTTTCTTCCAGATCGCAGTACCACCGATACGAGAAATTGACTGCTGCTGCGTCCTCGGCATATTCGTACTCGGTGCCGTCGAGCCAGACGCGGTAGGGATTTTTCGGAAGCGGTGCATACCAGATGTCCTGTGACTGCTCCGTCCAGGTTTGGGGCTGCATTCCTCCCGGGAAACCAATTTTGTTCCCGATCACCGGGAGCGGGCCTTCCCCGTATGCCCCGAATGTGATGGACACGGCTCCGGTCCCTGAGTCCGGCGGGACGAGGGTGCCGTTCCACGTCTCTCTACATTTGAAGAGGACCGAATCGCCGGGATTAAACGCAAACGAGTTCACTTTCCCGAGTGTTGCCCATGCCTCCTGTTCGCTGAGCCCAGAATAGGCATCGTTCCCGCCGGTTGCATCCACGTAATAGGTCGCCGCGGATGCCGGGAACATGGTTGCGATGAATATGAACGAAATCAGGAACACCGCTATCCAGCATGGGAGTTGAGAGAGGTTCATCGGGAATCCGTACCACGGGAGCAATGCAAGGATATATACATTTCCAATTATAATAATCTCTGCTGCCCCGCCCCTCCCACCCGGCGCTTGCATTCTCCGGTCCGGAGCAGGTTTGCTGCCGGGTGCCGGATTGCTCTGCCGGGGAACGGAGGCGCCACTGCCTTTTTTAAGGCCATGGTTCCCACCACTCTCTATACCGGGTTATCATATGCAGCGCTCAAGCATTCTTGCGGTTATCATCGCCGTCGCCGTGGTCGGCTTTCTCATCATCACGAGTATTCTCGCCGACCTGTACTGGTTTTCGGCGGTGGGCTTTGAATCGGTCTTTCTGACCATCCTGCTGGCCCGCATCGCCCTCTTCATCGCAGGGTTCGCCCTCTTCTTCGGATTTTCCTACGGCAACGCCATCCTCGCCGCGCGGAAGGCCGCCGGCATCCGGAAGGAGGGCGACCCCCGCCTCGAATTGTCCGCCCTGTTCGCCGGGTTCGTGAGCCTGTTTGCGGCGCTCAGCCTCTCGGCATCGTGGGAGACCGTACTGCGGTACCTCAACAGTACCCCGTTCGGGACCACCGATCCCCTCTTCGGCCTCGATGCTGGGTTCTACATCTTCGATCTCCCCTTCTACTTGCTCGTCGTCAATTTCCTGCTGGCGCTGTGCATCTTCGCCGTCATCCTCTCCGCAGTTGCCTTTTTCTCCCAGATCCTCGCGGTGGCCGTCCGGGGCGAGGGCAGGCCGCAGGTGGTCATCGAGGGCTACGAGGAGCGGATCGACTGGCGCTTCTACCTGCGCTCGTTCCTCCCCCAGCTCAGCTTCCTGCTCTTCCTCGTCTTTGCCGTGCTCGGCGTACGGCTGTGGCTCGCCCGCTTCGACCTGCTCTTCTCCGCGACCGGCGCGGTCTACGGCGCCGGCTACACCGACATCCACGTCACTCTCCCCGTGCTGACCATTCTCGCCATCGTCACGTTCATCATCGGCATCGGGTTCCTGGTCAACGAGAAGTTCAGGCGCGTGGAGGCCATCACCTACGGGGTCGCCGCCTTCGCGGCCATCGCCCTCATCGGCATCATCGCCGCCGTCGCGGTGCAGGCGTTGATCGTCCAGCCGGACGAGCTCACGCTGGAAGAGGAGTACCTCGATCGAAACATCCGTTTTACCCTCGCCGCCTACGGGCTGGATAACGTCGCAGAGCGGGCATTCCCGGTCAACTACACGCTGTCGGCCGACGATATCCGGGAAAACAACGCCACGGTCGAAAACATCCGCCTCTGGGACTGGCGGCCGCTGAAGACCACCTACGAGCAGCTGCAGCTCTTCCGGACCTACTATGCCTTCAACGACGTCGACGTGGACCGCTACCGGTTCGACGGGCAGTACAAGCAGGTGCTCGTTTCGGCCCGTGAGATGGATATCGGCAGCCTCCAGCCGCAGGCGCAGACCTGGGTGAACACCCGCCTGGTCTACACCCATGGCTACGGGGCGGTGATGAACCCGGTCGACCGGGCCACCGCAGAGGGGCTCCCCGTCTTCTACCTCAAGGATATTCCGCCCTCCTCCGACTACCTCCCGCTTGACCAGCCGCGGATTTATTACGGGGAGCTGGCCGGCACCTACGCGGTGACCCACACCACCACGGACGAGTTCGACTACCCGTCGGGCGAGCGCAACATCTACCGCAGCTACGACGGGGCCGGTGGGGTGCCCCTCTCCGACGGGCTCCGGCGCCTGGTCTACGCCTTGCGGTTCCGGTCGGTGGAACTGCTCATCTCCGGCGCCCTCACCCCGGAAAGCCGCCTGCTCTTGCACCGCAATGTGGGAGACCGGGCGGCGGCCATCGCCCCCTTCCTGCACTACGACCCCGACCCCTACGTGGTGATCGAGGGGGGGAGGATGTACTGGATCATCGACGCCTACACCGCCGCCGACCGCTACCCCTACGCCGAGCCGGTCCGGTCCGGGTACCTGGGGGGGATGCGGTTCAACTACCTCAGGAACAGTGTCAAGGTGGTGGTGGACGCCTACGATGGGGACGTGCACTTCTACGTGGTCGACCCCGACGACCCGCTGGTCGAGACCTACCGGGCGATCTTCCCGGGCGTCTTCGAGGACTTCTCGGCCATGCCTGCCGAACTGCAGCCCCACATCCGCTACCCGCAGGCCCTCTTCGAGGTGCAGGCGACCGTGTACGCCACCTACCATATGACGGACCCCCGGGTCTTCTACAACCGGGAGGACGCGTGGGTGTTCCCCGATGAGATCTACCGGGGGTCCCGGCAGCCGATGGAGCCCTACTACGTGATCATGAAACTGCCCGGCGAGGAGAGCGAGGAGTTCATTCTCATGCTCCCCTTCACCCCACGGGGCAAGGAGAACATGATCAGCTGGATGGCGGCCCGCTGCGATGTGCCCTACTACGGCAAGCTCCTTGTGTATCAGTTCTCCAAGCAGGAGCTCACCTACGGGCCCATGCAGGTCGAGGCACGCATCGACCAGGACACGGAGATCTCCCAGCGCATCACCCTCTGGTCGCAGTCGGGTTCCTCGGTGCTGCGGGGCAACACCCTGGTCATCCCCATCGAGGACTCCATCGTCTATGTCGAGCCCCTCTACCTGGAGGCTACAGAAAGGGGGACGCTACCCCAGCTGCAGCGGGTGATCGTCGCCTATAATGACCGCCTGACCATGCAGCCGACGCTCGCGGAGGCCTTTGCGGTCATCTTCGGCGAGGGGGCGGCGCCGGTGCCACCCGGTGAGGAGGCCCCGCCCGTCAGCGTGGAGGACGCGCAGAAGCTCGCCCGGATCGCGGATCTCTACGGGCAGGCCCAGCAGGCGCTGGCCGACGGGAACCTCGGGCGCTACCAGGAGCTGATCGACGAGATCGGGTCGATCGCCTCCCGATAACCCTGTTTTCCTCCTCTGGCCCGTATCCATACCTTTAAGGAGCCTGCCCACAATGAAGTACCACTTCACGCAGTGCCGACGGAGGGTGTACGCCGATCCTTGCATCTGTGTTCGCACACCGATCCAACCCGCATGTGCTATCCCATACCAATCGTGCATCGTGTGTGCAGGAGCTGATTCGCTGACATATAGAAAACATCCAAACAGCAACACCGAGACCGAAATCGTTCGCGTGCGGTTGCCAAAGAAACGAGAAAGAGAGATATTTGCCCGCGCCGACCTGATGCTGGGCGCCAACCATATCCGCGTCCGCTGTTTTGACGGCATCACCCGCATGGGCCGGATCAAGGGAAAAATCAAAAAGCGGGCCTGGATCCGCGAAGGCGACCTCCTCATTGTCATCCCCTGGAGCTTCCAGGACGAGAAGTGTGACATCCACTTCCGCTACCGAAAGCCCCAGGTCGATTGGCTGAGAAAGAACGGCTACCTGAGTTAATTCTCTCACCGTTCTCTCCCCCGGTGCCGTGCCCATCCCCCCGGGATCCCGGGCCCGGGGAACCGGGCAGGCCCCCCTCTCCGCCTGCACGGGATTTGCGCCGGATGTAACCGGATACAGTGGATGCCCCGGATATACGGAGTGCAACCGGATGCGAGGGAACCCATTTTTTTATAGATTCACGCACAACAATGATCGGCCTTATGTGCACGCCGATTCCCGGCGAGGTGCAGGCCCCATCCCTCGAAAACCCCCGTAGTGTAGTGGTCAATCATACAGGACTTTGGATCCGGTGACGGCGGTTCGAATCCGCCCGGGGGTATCCAGCATTCATGTTCGAATCCCTCACCAAATGTTAATATAGACTCTTTTCAGACGCACTTTTAGATGGTAGACACCACCCGGTACCATACATTCCACGCCAACGTCCGACGGGTGTACGGGGACCGGAGCATCGAGAAAGGATTGGCCGAGGGCCGCATCACCCAGGACGACGCCGACCTGATCCGGGAGTATGTCACCGAAGCCCGGGCCCACAGGAATCTCTCCGAGGGCCGGGCCCTCATGAACCAGTACGTCCTGGTCAACTGGCGCCGGTTTCTCACCCGGCCCTACCGCACCTGCAGCATCGGCGATGTGTATGCGGCGATCGACACCATGAAGTCCGCCCGGTCGCAGAAGGGCACGCCGTTTGCCCAGAACACCAAGCACGACTACGTGAAGGTGCTCAAGCCCTTCCTGCTCTGGCTCATCGAGAACGAGTACTCAACGCTGCCCGAGAAGAAGGTGCAGAAGATCAAGCGGCCGCCCAAGAACTACCAGACCACGGCCCCGGAGGAGATCCTCACCACCGAGGAGATCCGCATGATGCTGGCGGCCTGCCGCACCTCCCGGGACCGGGCGCTCATCGCCACCCTCTACGATTCCGGGTGCCGGTGCGGGGAGCTGGCCCGCCTGCAGTGGCGAGATGTGCGCTTCGACGACTACGGGTGCGGCATCTACGTCAACGATACCAAGACCCGCAAGACCCGCTACAACCGCCTCGGGGCGGCGACCCAGTACCTGGCCACCTGGAAG
>JARVGI010000011.1 GCA_029762625.1 Methanomicrobiaceae archaeon
AGGTACTGCACCGTGTGCGGCGGGGTCGTCCCGCAGGGTATCGATATCCGCACCATCAGCGTGGATGGCAAGGAGACGGGCATCCACCACCTGGACCGGATCCTCGACGACGTTGCGGCGCTCGGTCTCCGGGATCCCGCACGCATCGGCGAGGAGCTCCTCACGCGGGTGCGGGCCTGCAATTACGTGCCCATGAAAAAAGCCGACGCCTACCGGGAGGCCCTCCTGCGGGAGTACCGGGACCGGGCCGCAGAAGGCGGCGGGGGCGATTGAGATGTTCTCCCGCTGCCCCGGTGCCGCCAACCTGCGGACCCCCACCCTGACCATCAAGACGTGCCCGCAGTGCGGGGCGGAGGTGGAGATCTTTTCCAACGACATCACGGTGACATGCGGCACCTGCGGTTTTGTCATCTACAACGATGTCAACTCCTGCATCAAATGGTGCCGGTACGCCGAGCAGTGCGTGGGGCCGGAACTCTACCGGAAGTTACGACACGAGTAATGCCGGGGAGGGCTGGTTTCCGGGGAGCAGGCGGGGCACGGGACCGCCCGCTCATTCCCGGGACAGGACGCATGTAGCTGAACCGTCACCCCGGTGTACAGTAATTCCCGGTTCCCGTCAAAATATGAAGCTATCTTCAACGAACCGGGGGAACGGAGGAACCGCACTCGATCTCCCCTCCTCCCCGGGAGGAGATCCTGCACCCGGGGTTCTGCCGGAGAGGGCAAAGACTTACTTTTCCTCCTCCTGTTCGCGCTTGAGCCGGCGGTACTCCTCCTCGGCCATCCGCGTAACATAGGCCTGCCCGCGGAAGACGCTGATGAAATGGGCGGCGATGCCGATGCCCCAGCCGAAGGTGATGAAGATAAACCAGGGAAAGGTCCCGGGCCCGCCTGTCGCCCACCATATGGCGATTAAAAAGAGGTTCACCGCGAGATAGACGACGAAATGGGTGTAAAACCCGGCTTTCTCCTCGGCAGTCTCCCTCGCCAGCTTCCTGAGGTCCTCATCCGTCGGCATTGTTCTCACCGGATCCCGCAGATCAACAATCAGGACGCACCTAGATAAACCTCCCGGTCAGGCAGGTCGTCCGCACCCCATCCCCGTGCGGGCACCCGCCTCTCTCACCCCTTCTCCAGCACCTCGATCGCCCTGCCGGCGCGGGCCTGCAAAAGGCCGCTTTCGTGCTCACGGAATGGCCAGATGGCACCCACGATGCGCGGCTTACTCGTCGGCACCCGCATGCCGATACGGGTGAGGCTGACGATGGACCAGCTCTGCACGAAGAGGTTGTCGTCCTCGGCGAGGAGATGTTCGAGGGTGCCGATGACCCTGTCGAGATCCTCCTTTTCGATGGGAATTTCCCCGAGGAGCATGGCCATGTGCAGGCGGACCATGGGGACCGGGTCGGAGCGGGCGGAGCGGGTGATGGGGGGGACGGAGCCGGCGAGCAGCCCCGGTTCTGCAGCGGCGATGCGCTCCAACGCGTGGGAGGTTTTGGCGAGAGTGATGTCTTCCAGGCTCTGCAGCCCTTCGACGAGCAGGGGGAGGCGCTCGTGGTGGGCGAGGATCTCCCCGACCACCACTTCGGCATCCTTTGCGCTGGTGGGGTCCCGGGTAATCCGCCGAAGCACGATGTTGTCACGAGGCATGGAGAGACCGGAACCGTGCGACACCAGAAAGATTGGGAGGCGCATGCGCACCGCGCCCCTGCGCTCACCGGCAAACCCCGCAATCACCCATTTCGTTCCGCCAATGATCATCCTTCTCGAAACGCTTATATTTCAATTATATAACGTATTCATAAGCAAATTTCTTTCAAATTTGAAATTAAGCGGTAAAAAATTGACCAAATTGAACTCGATTAGGAAAACAACGCCAGAAGCGATGATGGTTGATGAAACAGGACCAGAATTCAAAAAAACCTTCAAATAGCCACAGAAAACCGAATCGGGGGCAAATAGCTCTCGGGCCGGTCAGGAGGCTGGAGGAGCATGTGCAGCCGGAATGGTGGCGGGATATTTTTTCCCCCCTCTACCTGAAAACCGACGGCGACGTGGTGGATGATGCGGCGATCACCGCGGGGGAGGTCACCCACCTCTGCGGTGTGCTGGACCCCGCTCCCGAAGTCCACATCCTGGACTGCTGCTGCGGGCAGGGGCGCCATACCCTTGAGCTTGCCCGCCGGGGGTATGCGGTGGAGGGACTGGACCGCTCCCACTACCTCATCCAGAAGGCCCGGGCCGCGGCCCGCAGGGAGGGGCTCCCGGTGCGCTTCCGGGAGGGGGATGCCAAGCAGCTGCCCTACCGCCCCGACACCTTCGACGTGGTGGCCGTGCTGGGCAACAGCTTCGGCTATTTCGAAACGGTGCAGGAGGACCTGCAGGTGCTGAACGGGATCCGGCGGGTGCTCAAACCCTACGGTAAAATCGCGCTCGATCTCGCCGACGGGGGCTACCTGCGGGAGTATTTCCAGCCCCGATCATGGGAGTGGATCGACACGAGGCTCTTCGTCTGCCGCGAGCGGGAGATCTCCGTGGACGGGCAGCGGCTGGTCTCAAGGGAGGTGATCTGCGACATCGAGAAGGGGGTGATCGCCGACCAGTTCTACGCCGAGCGGCTCTATACGAAGGAACGGATCACCGGTCTGCTGGAGAAGGCGGGGTTCTCCGACGTTGCCGTCCACGCCTGCGAGAGCCGCTCCACCCGCAACCAGGACCTGGGGATGATGGCGAGACGGTTCCTGGTGAGCGGGGTGGTGAAAAAGGCATGGACCCCGGTAAAACAGCGGGCGGCGGCGCGGACCCGCCACGTCGCCGTGCTCATGGGCGACCCCCGGAAACCCGATCCGGTCAAACCCGACGGGACGTTCGACGAGGACGACTTCTCCACCATCGATCAGCTCAAGGCAGCCCTCGCGGGCCTGAAAGGATACCACTTCTCCTTCCTCGACAACCACGACACCCTGGTCGCCGACCTGCAGCGCCTGCGGCCGAAGTGCGACTACGTGTTTAACCTCTGCGACGAGGGGTATGCCAACGACGCCCTCAAGGAGCTCCACGTGCCCGCCCTCCTCGAGATACTCCAGATCCCCTCCACGGGGGCGGGGCCGCAGGCGCTTGCCAAGTGCTACGACAAGTCCCTGGTGCGGGGGATCGCCCGGGAGCTGGGGGTGCCCGTTCCCCGGGGGATCTTCGTCCACCCCTGGGAACGGGTCTACGATGTGCCCTTCGGCTTTCCGGTGATCATCAAGCCCAACTGCGGCGACTCGTCCGTCGGCATCACCCAGAAGAGCGTGGCCTGGACGGCCGAGGAGCTGAGCAACGCCATCCTCACCATCCGCTCCCAGCTGGGAAGCGACGTCTCATTGCTGGTGGAGGAGTTCTGCACCGGCAACGACCTCACCGTCGGGATCATCGGCAACCCTCCCGCGCCCTGCACCGTGCTCCCGGTGATCGAGGAGGACTACTCCTCCCTCCCGCCCGGGCTGCCCAGGATCTGCGGCTACGAGGCCAAGTGGATCCCCGAGTCCCCGTACTGGAAACTCTCCTCGAAGCCCGCGGATATCCCCCCCGAGACGGAGAAACTGATGATCCGCTGCTCCCTGCTCCTCTTCGAGCGGATGGGGTGCCGGGATTACTGCCGCTTCGACTGGCGGCTCGACGCCGGGGGCGAGCCCCGGCTTCTGGAGGTCAACCCCAACCCGGGCTGGTGCTGGGACGGTCACCTTGCCAAGATGGCAAAGTTCTCCGGGATCTCCTATACCGGCATGCTGGGAATGATCCTTGCCGCTGCGGAGGAGCGCCTGGGTATGGCTCCCGCAGTGGCACTGGCGGTGGGTGCGGAGCGGGTGCCGGTGGAGGCGGACTTACTCCCCTGAGTGCGGCAGGTCCCCCGGGCACCCGGAAACGGGGGGTGCGGGAGGGGCCGTTCGCCTCCCGGCAGGGGGGTCAGCTGCGCTTTCCCCGTGACGGAAAAAAACCTCACAAAATAGCCCTGATATAAAAAATAACGCCTATATTTAGTCAAATTTGATATTTAGCGCCTATAAAGCACCCATATGCAATTTGCTCATAAATACTCATCCCAATCCCGATTTTACAAAATAGACACAATCAGATACGATTTTCAAATCCCATACACTTCCCGATCCGGGATTCAGCGATAATCGATATGCAAAAGCTTTATATCTCGAATATACGACCTTTTTTATTCAAACAATGGGATCAGATCACTCCATATCCGTATTCTTCGCCATATCGGCGGCGTTTGTATTCGCCGTGAGCATCCCCTACTCCAGGTGCATGCTGGGAGGCGTGACCCCGCTCATGCTCGCCGGGCTGCTCTACCTCGGGGCCGGGGCGGGGATGGCCGGGGTGCTGGGCGCGGCAGCTGCCGCCCGCAGGCCCTTCCTGGGCCCGGCCATCTCCCGGGGCGATCTGCCCTGGCTCGCGGGCTCGGTGATCATCGGATCGGTGATCGGTCCCGTCCTCCTGCTGTGGAGCCTTGAACGGACGACCGGCACCACCGCCTCCATGCTCCTCTCCTTCGAGGCGGTCGCCGCCGCCCTCATTGCCTGCCTGGTCTTCGGGGAGCTGATCGGCCGCCGGGTCTGGGCGGCCCTCGGGTGCATCACCGCCGCCTGCCTGGCCCTCTCCTACGCCCCGGGAAGCGAGACCGGGATCTCGCCAGGCGCCCTTGGGGTGCTCGCCGTCGCGGTGCTCTGGGGATTTGCGGCCAGCATCAACCGCCGCCTCTCCCGTTGCGAACCGGGAAGGGTGGTGGTGGTGAAATGCCTCGCCGCGGGCCTTGCCATGCTGGGGGCTGCCACGTTTGCCGGCGAAGCGCTCCCGGCCACCGGCATCGTCCTGGCGGTGCTCTGCATCGGGTTCGTGGCCTACGGGCTCTCCAACCTCTTCCTCCTGCGGGCGTTGCGGGGGCTGGGAGCCGCTCGCACATCCTCCATCTACGGGATCTACCCCCTGCTGGGCTTCCTGCTCTCCGTGACCCTGCTGGGGGAGGTGCCGGACCCGGTCGCCTTCGCCGCCCTGCCGGCCATGGCCGCCGGCGTCGTCCTGATCATCACCGAGAGCGGTACCGGGACGCCCGCGCCCCGTCCCGTCCGCTTCCCCCGCCTGCCAGCGCTGCCGCGGGCCCTGCTGCTCCTGCATCTCCCCGGCTTCTCTCACGGCTGCGCTGCGGCCGGCGATCCACCCTCCCAGGGAGAGGACGGCACAGTAGTGTGAGGATCGCGGGGCGCGGTCGCCGCTATGCCAGGCCGCTTCAATTCTCATACAGCACGTCGGGCCTGTGTGACAGGAAACAAAGGCGCCTGCCATCGCTCCTGAACGCGTGAAAAATCGGATTCAGTCGAGGATATCGAGCGAACGGCTCGCCCGCACCCGGACGATGGCGCTGGGGTCGTCGGCCAGCGGGCGGATCCCGGCGGCGATGGCCTCTTTGCGGTCCGGGTTGCGCCACGCGATGTCGGTGAGGCTGACGATCGCCCAGCGGCGGACGAGAACGCTCCTGTCATGGAGCATCGCCAGCAGGACAGACACGTCCGCCTCCGGATCCCCGCCCGCGTAGGGGATGCATCCCAGGATCACGGCGTAGCGCCAGCGGACCACGGGCACGGGATCGCTGCCGGCAAGCTCGATGAACCGTGCGGTGAGGGGGCGCACCAGTTCGGGGTCGGCGCAGGCGATCCGCTCCATGGCATGAGAGGTGCGGGCCCGGATACGCCCATCGGGATGGCCCATCCCCTCGGCAAGCAGGGGGAGGAGCGACGGCGTCGAGAGGACGTCGGCGGCAACCTCGCCGCAGGCGCCTTCCATTCGGATATCCTCCGCATCCAGGCGCTCAAGCAGTGTATTCATGCCCTCAACCACGGCGGCGAACCTGCCCGGCACGCGCAACGCCGCAGCACAGGATGCACACTGCGGCGATAGCAATCCAGCATGAAAAGCCCGGTACACCCCGGGCGGGAGCCGCAGACTTCGCGAAAAGCACGGTGCCCAGCATGTCCGCGCCGGAGAGATGCCATTCTGCGGTGGCGCCTTCAACAGCATCGGCATTGGAGTCCACGATCGCACCGGGCATCACAAGGTAGTAATTGACGACGAATGCCGTCGCCGTGCCCGACGCAAACGGATCCTCTCCTCCTATCTTCGAACCACTCCTGCCGTCACCGATGACATGCCGGTAGACGAGGTGCTCGCCCTCGCGGGCGACCTGGACGCCCGCAAGCTGGTCTGCAGAAAGGTCGCTTTGTGCGGAAAACGTCATGAAGACCTCACCGCCAATCCATTGCTCGTCGTAGGCAACCGGGGCGGTATCCGCACCCGGCAGAAGCCCCCGCTCTTCGATCATCGCCCTCACTGTCGCATACCCCTCCTGGTGTGCCGATTCCTCGAGAAGCACGTAGTTGTCCTGGCTGGTGGTCACCTCAAGGCGGTAGTGGCTGATGGTTCCGTCGGCGTCCACGGTGGTATACATATCAGCGGTCAGGCAGCCGGCAAGGCAAACCGCCACGGCGCAGAGGCCGACGAGAACACCGATCAGGTGTGCTGGTTGTGATGCATGCATAAATCTCCCTGATCATCCTCTCCCCACACAAAACAAAAGAATTCCGATTTTTCTGCGATGAACCGGTGGAATATGGCGTAATAATGGAAATGACCACAGGGAATCCCGGGCAGCGTACACGCTCAGGCTGCCGCCGGTATCCCCAGCAATGCGGGAAGGGCACGGCCCCAGGTGCGGATCCGCTCCCAGTTGCGATTGTCCTTCACCCGGTCCCTGCCCCCGAGGCGGACGAAGAAACCGACGACCGGGATGCGCCCGGGATCGAACCTCCCCCCGAAATGGGCCACGTCCAGCAGGTCGACGCGCGATTTCACCCCTTCCAGCGCTTTGTTGGCGTTCCTGATGTCATCGGGCCCGGGGTCGCCGAGGCTCGATCCGGAGACAAAGGCGGCGACCGGTTTTCCTCTCAGGGCCTTCTCGTGGCGTTCGACGAATTTCGGCATATCTTTCAGCAGGTTCCCGGCGTAGAGGGGGGCGCCGACGACCACACCGGCGTAGAGGGAGACGTCGGCCACGGTCCCCGCGGGGCGGACGTCCGCCTCGACGCCTTCCTCGCGCACGGCCTCCGCAAGAGCCTCGGCGATCTCTTTCGTGGCCCCCTGCCGTGAAGCATAAGCGATCAGGATCTTTTCGGGCATGGGCAATTCGACAGGGTATGGGCGTAACGGCTTATCAAAGGATAGGCTTGCGGGGCGGCGGGCGTGAGAACTGCTCGGGTGACGGGGGAGGAAAAAAGGATTAGTTCCACCGGCCGCCACGCAGCAGCACCGCAACGGCACCGAGGGCGGCCAGGGGGAGGAGGAGAAGGGAGGCCGCCGCAGGGGTGGATGCAGGATCTGCCGGTGCATCGGCGCCAATCCCGCCCTCGCGGCCAGCCGGTTCGATCGTCAGATCGGGCTCACGGAAGGAGAGGTCCATCAGGGCGGTGACCTCCATCTCCGTTCCATCGGGCAGCACGCAGACCGCACATGAGTCGGCATAGATCCCCGCACACGTCCCGGGATCGGCCACCGTCCGGGTCTCGTAGCCCATCAGGGCACAGTAGCCTGCTTCCCGGCCCGCGGTGCCCTGCAGGAACTGCCAGGCGTCCACGGGCTGGTTGCCGGGGAGAAGACAGACGCCAATCTGGCCGGCATCGGTCTCATCCACCGCATAGGTGTAGTTGAGGGCGGTGCAGTAGACCGCCGCCGGGTTCATCAGTGCCGAAACGGCAAGGGGGAGCAGGGCTGCGCAGAGGATCGCTGCGCAGAGGAGCCGGCGCATCATCTACGCCACCCCCCGGACAGAGTAGGCCCAATCGAGGAATTCCTGGCCGATCTTGCTCTGGTAGCCGATCAGGCCGTAGCCCCCGTCCTGCCACCCGCCTCCCCAGCTGTTCTTCACGATCCAGCTATTCTGGGCGTCATCCCATCCGGTGAGCACCACGCAGTGCCACCACTCGCCTGAACAGACGGCGAGGGGGCCGTGGCAGAGGAGGTTGCGCTTCAGCTGGTCCCTGGTGCCGGTAGAGGAGGCGTAACTGTCGATGGTCCAGACCGCATGGTTGTACGTGCAGACCCCGCAGGTCTGGGGCGATGAGCAGTGGCCGGCGAAGTTGCAGACAAGTTTCTGGTGGTTGGGATCTTCGGGCTTCGGATCGGGTTCGTTGTGCACGCAGTTCGTGGAGGTATAGGGGAAGCAGCTCTCCTCCACCACCCCGTCAACCTTCAGGTGGTCGAGCACCGATTTGATGTTCCCGCCCATGCAGGACCCCACGCCGGTAAAGCACGGGGAGACGTACTGCTGCTCGGCGAGGTTGAGGTTGAGCAGGGCGTTGTGCTCCAGGTTGTAGACGGCCTCCATGGCCCCCAGGGGCGCATGGGCGTAGCAGGAGCCGCAGGCCGCCTGGTCACGCACCGGCGTCAGCCAGTTCCGGCCCTTCCAGTTGCGGTAGTCGAAGGACGCCGGGAGGCCGGGGGCGGTGCAGGGGTTGCAGGAGACCGGGCAGGTGCCGCCGCAGTCCACATCCTCCTCGGCGCCGCCCCTCACCCCGTCATCGCAGTCGCAGGCATCCCCGAGGCCGTCATTGTCGCTATCGGCCTGGTCCGGGTTGAACACGGTGGGGCAGTTGTCGCAGGCATCCCCCACGCCGTCCGGGTTGGGGACGGGCGCACAGGCCTGGGTGTTGATGTCCGCCTGGATGCAGTGCATCTTCATCTCGCTGTCCTCCTGGCCCGGGTTCGCCACCGTGGGGCAGTTGTCAAGGATATCCGGGAAGCCGTCCCCGTCGGTATCCTGGAGCTTGGGGATGAGCGTCGTGGGGGTGGGCACCGGGGCGTAGGTGAAGGCGGGCGTGGGCGTCACCAGGACCAGGTCCGGGGTGATGAGCGTGGGCACCGGGGTTGGAGTGGCCGTGGCGGTCGGGGTGGGCGTCACCACAATCCGGGTGGGAACGACGAACGTGGGCAACTGCCGGACCGGGCCGAAGCAGTACTGGGGGATCAGGGTGCCGCGGTCGATGGCAAGGTAGCCACAGACCGAGTCGTTACACCGGTAGTAGCCATCCCGCCCGTATTTCTCGATGGCCGCCTCTTCCCGCATGCACTCGCAGGGGGCTATGCACGTGTCAAAGGCCCCGGCGGCCCCCGGAAGGGCGATCAGGAGCAGGAGCGCGATCGGGAGGAGACGGTGGCGGGCAGGGTGGTGCCACCATTGTGGTCGGGAAATGTTGCGCATAAAGGTACACCTCACAGAACAGTTGACTAGAGTAAACGATGGCGGGAATGTATAAACGGATTGTGATTTGATCCCGAAACGGAATGCACTGGGGGCTCGAAGGAGGCAGCGGTCCGCCCCGAGGCGGGTTTTTCCCGAACCGGCTGCTATGCGGCGGCAAGGGAGAGGGTGAAGAGGAAGAACCGCCCGGGGACGACGAAGAGGCCCGGTGCCGGGGAGGGGACGTCCGGCATGGAGGCGGGGGTCACCCGCAGGCCGCCGGGGGGGGTTCGGGGGCGGAGAATGCCACGGGCGCGACCCCTGGTGCTGGCAGTGCCGCCTGCGGAGCGACCATTTTTTGCGTGATGCTGACCAGATACCTCCTCATCAATGACCCGATATCGTGCAGAAGACGTGCGCGCCGCCGCCGCTGTCCTCGGCCTTGGCGACAGGGCGAGTTATATGGAGATCAGGGAGCGCTACAGCCTTTTGCTCAAACGCTGGCACCCGGACCGGGGAAGCGGCGATCCTGCCACATGCCACGAGATGACCATCCGCATCGTGGCGGCCTACCGTATCCTGCACGACTACTGCACGAACTACGAGTTCTCCTTTGCCGAAGAGGACATCAGGCGGCAGAAGTCTGCCCGGGAGATCTGGGAGGAGCGGTTCGGCGATGACCCCATCTGGCACTAGATCGCGAGAAGCATTCGACCGCCATGCCGGGGCGTACGACCACTGGTTTGCCGCCCACCCCCGGGTCTACGCGGAGGAGGTCGCGCTGCTGCGCCGGATGCTGCCGCATTTCTCACACGGCGTCGAGATCGGGGCGGGCACCGGGCGCATGGCCCTCCCGCTGGGCATCCCCCTCGGGCTGGAGCCCGCGCCTGCCATGGGGCAGATTGCACACCGCCGCGGCATGGAGGTGCTGAAGGGCGTGGCGGAGCGCCTCCCCTTCTGCGGCGCCTCGTTCGATCTGGTGCTGATGGCAACAGCCATCTCCTTTTTCCAGGATGTTCCGGCGGCGTTTGCCGAGGTGATGCGGGTACTCGTGCCGGGCGGCAGCCTGCTGCTGGCCTTCATCGACCGCGAGGGGGAACTCGGGAGGAGGTATGCCGCCGAACGGCGGACCTCGAGGTTTTTCGGCGACGCCCGCTTTTTCTCGGAGGCCGAGGTGCAGGCCATGCTGGAGGGGGCTGGATTTTTGATTGCGGCGATTGAAGGGCTCGAATGCGGCTACGTGGCGTGCAGGGCGGAAAAATGGGGCTGAGAGAGCCGGTGCCCCGCATCCATGGATGGGCACGACCGTCAGGTATTTACGGCAGGATGGGCCACCCCCTTCCATGGACGAGACCGCAGGGCTCATCGGACTGAAGGTCCGCTACCCGAGCACCGGCACGGAGGGGACGATCGAGCAGGTTGCCGAGATCGAGGGGCACCTGTTCGTGGGCCTCGATTCCACCCACCTCTTCTACCGCATCGACCAGGTCATCCCGGTGGAGAAATTCAGGGAACGGCGCGAAGGTATCAGACAGAGCATCGATGAGATCCTCGAAAAAGAGGACATCAGTTCCTCAGACGAGATCCAGGAGGCGTTCCGCCGCTGGGACGGCGAGTGCGGCGGATAACACCTTTTTTTCGCGAACGCACCCGGGCAGCCCGGGAGTGCCCACGTGCACCCGCTCGAGGTGCGCCTGTGCCGCGGCCAGGCGTGCAGCCACCGTGTGGGCCGGCGGCGTGACAGGCAGGGCAAAGGGAAACTGCGGCTCCAGCGACCCGCCGAACACAAAGACGCAGCGTACCTGCGAGCGGCGCGCAGCACCGCACCGGATCGTCTCCGCAATCGCCGGCGCGCCGGCCACCTGCGTGTGCAGGGCGTTTGGGCAGGAGCGGCAGTCGAAATTGCAGCCATGGAAAAAGACCGCCAGGTTACAGCCCTCCTCGCGGGAGCCGGGGCAGAACCCACGCTGCGCAGCAGGTGGTGCAGAGGGGATCGCTACGAGCGCGGAAGCAGGCGGCGGAGGCATCGTGGGTGGACGACCACCCCTCGCGCAGGATAGCCTTTATGCCGGTCGAGGGAAGAAGAGAGGAACAATGCACAGCGAGCACCGGCAGACCACGCTCCAGGATCTGGAGCGGCCCGAACGCTACGACGACCTGCTGCGGTGCTGCCTGCCCAACTACGCCGTCTTCTTCGGGACCGCCGCCGAGTACCTCCCCGCCGGGGAGGTGGATATCCTGGAGCTGGGCAGCGGCACCGGCTGGCTCACCCGCACCCTCATTGAGGCCAACCCCGGCGCAGCGATCACCGCCATCGACCGCAACCCGGCGATGATCGCCCTTGCCCACCGGAAGCCCGGACTCGACGCGGTCACCTTTGTCGAGGCGGATATCAGGGCGCCGTGGCCCGCCGAAGCCTTCGACATCATCGCCGCGACACAGGTTCTATTCGCCCTCTCCATCCCCGAACAGGAGGAGATCCTCCGCCGGAGCGCGGCGGCGCTGCGGGCGGGAGGAAGGCTCATCGTGGGTGACGCCTTTCTCCCCGAGACCGCATGGGAAGAGGGGATCTACCGCGGGCACTGGCGGGAGTACATGGTGGAGAGCGGCGTGCCGCGGGAGGAGGCCGACGCCATGATCGCGTCCAGGGACGATATCCTGCACCAGATCCCCACGCTGGCGGTGTTCCGGGACATGCTCACCAGCGCAGGATTTTCCCGGGTCCTCGTCCCGTACTGGTACGAACTCTACGCCGTGGTGGTGGCGTTCGTCTAATCCGGGTCCTGCACCGCCCGGTAGAGCGACCCCACCTGCTCGGCCTCTCCCATGGCCACCAGGTCCTCGAGGGCCGCCCGCAGGTCATCATCGGCAACCCGGATTGCGAACCGGGCGGCGAGCTTTGCCTTGATCTCTTCAAAAAATTGTGTTTTTGAGCCCATGACCCGCCCGGCGAACCCCACCAGGTCCTCGTGCACTGCCCAGGGATAGATGATCCACGACCACCCGGTCAGGAACTCTGCGAAGTAATCGGGGGTGTGCCGCGAGGTGTTTTTGTGCTGGAGGACCGCGGTGCGCACCTCGGCGGGACCGAGTGAGGCGACGTGATCCACCGTAACGGCCAGGGTGTCGCCGGTATCGGTGACGTCGTCGACGATGAGCACGGAACGATCCCTGATGTCCACGGCAAGGGGGAAGCGGACCACCACCTCCTCTTTCTTATGGGCGGCAATGCCCCAGTGTTCCACCTTGATGCTGGTGAGCATGTCGTGGAGGAGGGAGTCGCAGACCACGCGGGCGGGCACATAGCCGCCGCGGCCGATGGCGATGACGAGGTCGGGGTGGTAGCCGTCCGCCCTGATAACGCCGGCGAGCTGCCGGGCAAGGCGAGCCGACTCCTCCCAGCTCACCAGCGTGCAGGGAAAGGATTCGCGGAGCATGGATGGGTCACTGATCGAGGTGTGGGGTCAGCGCATGGATAAAGGAGATGGTTTGGATTCACGCCGGCGGGGGGAGCAGCACCTTGACGAAGGGGCTCCTGTGGAGCACGCAGCCGAAAAACTCCTCCCGCTTCCCCACCTCGACGATCTCGACCGGAAACGGCTCCGCCTCAATCCGGGCGGCGAAACCGGGGTCATGCTCCGTCATGACGGCCAGAAAGCGGATCAGGCGCATGAACGGCCGTCCGAGATCAGGCACCATGTCAAAATCCCGCAGGTCATCGGTAAGCGTGGAGTGCCGGGCGAGGTCGGGGTCGAAATAGACATAGACCTCGAGGCTGCAGTCGCGTTCCGGCGGGACGAGGGTGCGCAGGTCCACCATCCTGCCGGGGGCAAGGCCCAGCTGATCGACTACCGCTGCAGCCGGCGGAGAGGCTGCTTCTGCATCATGGTCAGGCATCATAGTCCAGAATTTATAGTTGGCCGCAAGGCGATAAAATGATTGCAGGGTGCAGTCGTGCAGGGGCGCGGCGGGTCGCCGGCCTTCCCGCCGGAAAAGCGGAGGGATCAGGAGGAGGGGGAAGGCGGCCGCAGCAGGGTGTAGGCCACGGCAAACCCGATCGCTGCCAGGACCGCCACGTAGGCAAAGACGCCCAGGTACCCCCCCGTCGTGGTCTTGATGAATCCCGCCAGCTGGGGGCCGGCGATGGCACCCGCGCCGTAGGCGAGAAAGACCACCCCGTAGCAGCGCGGGTAGTCGCAGGTGCCGAAGAACCGGCCGGTGGCCGCAGGAGCGATGGCCAGCCAGCCCCCCAGGCACCCCCACAGGACGGCGAAGGCGACGATGTAGGTGATCTGGCCGGGCAGCAGCCACAGGGCGAGGGCCGCCCCGGCGATGAGCACAAACGAAAACAGGGCGGTGTTCCGGGGGTCCAGCCGGTCGGTGAGCGCCCCGAAGACCGGCCGGCCGCCCCCGTTGAAGATGGCGAAGAAGCCCACGAGCACGGTGGCGAACGCCGGGGCTATCCCCAGCTCGGTGCCCACCGGCTTGGCGATGGAGATTGCCATCAGCCCCGCAAGGCAGCCGATGAAGTAGCAGACCCAGAGGCCGTAGAAGGCCGGCGTCCTGACCATCTGCCCGCGGTTGCACTCGCACGCCATCCTGCCCTCCATCGCCGCCTGCACCCACCCCGCCGGCCGCCAGTCCGCGGGCGGAAAGGTGAGGGGAAGGGCGAGGAGGGCTATCAGCAGCAGGAAGGCAATACCGAAGATACGGAAGGTGGCCATCACCCCTGACGCCGCGATGAGCAGGCCGGCAATATTGGCCGTCAGGAAGGCGGAGAAGCCGAACCCCAGAACGGTCAGTCCCACCGCCAGCCCCCGGCGGTCCGGGAACCAGCGGGCGGACACGGCAACCGGCACCCCGTAGGCGATGCCCACTCCCGCACCGCCCACGACGCCGTAGACCACGTACAGCATCTCCACCGAGCCTGCCATGGAGGCGAGCAGCCATCCGAGGCCGGTCAGCACCCCGCCCACGACCGTCGTCTTCCGCGGCCCCCACTCATCGATGTATTTGCCGGCAAGCGGCATGGCGAGGGCAAACACGGCCAGGAAGACGGAGAAGGGCATGAGCACCTCGTTGGCCGAAACTTCCCGGCCCAGCTCCCCGGAAAAGTGGGCGGCCAGGGGGCCTACGAACACGCTCCACGAGTAGATGCTGCCCAGGCAGAGGTTGATGAGCATGCCGAGGGCGACGAGCACCCAGCGCCCCCGCTCCGCGGGCATCCCGAACAGGCGCAGCTCCTGCATTGTATCGCTCCGAAAAGTATCGGGAGGGGGTCACTCCTCCAGCGTGGAGATATCCCCGGGGTCGATGCCCATCTCCTTCGCTTTCAGCACGCGCCGCATGATCTTGCCGCTCCGGGTCTTGGGCAGGCTCTGGACGAACTCGATCTCGGAGGGCATGGCGATGGGGCCGATGCTCATCCGCACGTGGTAGGTCAGATCGGTCTTGAGCTTCTCGGACGGCTCGTAGCCGAGGCGGAGGATGACGAAGGCCTTGACCGCCTGCCCCTTGACCGGGTCCGGCTTGCCGATGACCGCCGCCTCGGCCACCGCCTCGTGGGAGACGAGGGCGCTCTCCACCTCGGCGGTGCCCAGGTTGTGGCCCGCCACGATAATGATATCGTCCGCCCGCCCCAGCACCATGATGTAGCCGTCCTCGTCCTTCACGGCGAGGTCGCCGGCGGTGTAGCAGGAATTGATGGTGTTCCAGTACTGCTGGTAGCGCTCGTCGTTGTTGTAGACCGTGCGCATCATGGCGGGCCAGGGCTCCTTGATCACCAGCAGGCCCCCGATGCCGGGGGGCACCGGGTTGCCCTCCCGGTCCACCACGTCGGCCACCACCCCGGGGATGGGCCGCCCGGCAAACCCGGGCTTCATGGGCTCGCCCACCAGGGTGGTGATCATGTGCATCCCGGTCTCGGTCTGCCACCACGTGTCCACCACCGGACAGGCGGAGCTGCCGATAACCCGGTAGTACCACTCGAAGGCCTCGGGGTTGAGGGGCTCGCCCACCGACCCGATGATGCGCAGCGATTCCAGGTTGGCGGCTGCGGGCCATTCGTCCCCGAACTTCATGAACATGCGGATGGCGGTGGGGGCGGTGTAGAAGATCGTCACTCCGAAATCCTCGACGATCCGCCACCACACCCCCGGGTCGGGGTAGTCGGGCACCGTTTCGGTGATGAGCACCGTGGCGCCCGCGGCGAGCGGGCCGTAGACGATGTAACTGTGGCCGGTGATCCAGCCGGGATCGGCGGTGCACCAGAGGACGTCGTTCTCCTTCAGGTCGAAGATGTACTTCGTGGTATAGTACGTACCCACCATGTAGCCGCCGCAGGTGTGCACGATGCCCTTGGGCGGGCCGGTGGTGCCGCTGGTGTAGAGGATAAAGAGGGGATCCTCGGCATCCATTACCTCCGGTTCGCAGGCCAGCCCGGCGCCCTTCATGAGCTCGTGGAAATCGACCTCCATCTCCGAGTAGAGCTCGAGGTGGGGACTCGCGCGCCGGAGAACGACGATGCGCTCCACACTGGGGGCGTTGACCACCGCTTCGTCCACGATGGTCTTGAGGGCCACCCGTTTGCCCCGCCGGTAGCCGACATCGGCGGTGATCACGATTTTGGCGTTCGCGTCCCTGATGCGTGCATTGAGGGCGGATGCCCCGAACCCGCCGTAGACGACCGTGTGCACCGCCCCGATGCGGGCGCAGGCCAGGATGGCGACGATGTGCTCGGGCACGAGCGGCATGTAGATGCAGACCGCATCGCCCCTGCCCACACCCATGCCCTTGAGGGCGTTGGCAAACCGCATCACCTGACGGTGGAGCTGGCGGTAGGTGAGCACCCGCTCGTTCCCGTCCTCCTCGCCCCGCCATATCAGGGCGACCTTGTTCCGTCGGTCGCCGAGGGCGTGGCGGTCAAGGCAGTTTGCGGTGATGTTGAGTTTGGCATCGACAAACCACCGTGCATAGGGGTTGTTCCACTCCCGCACCTTCTCCCAGGGCCGGAACCACTCCAGCTCACCGGCGATATCCGCCCAGAAGGCCTCCGGGTCGTCGAGGAACCGCTGGTAGGCGGTCTCCCAGTCGCCCATCCTGGCCCCCTCCCGGTAGGAGGGATCCGGGTGGTAGACCGTTGTCTCCAGTTTCACGTCGAATGTCGCGGCCATTACGACCACCTCCATGCGCCGGCATCATACGGTGCTCCAGCCCGGAAGCAGGAGGAGTACTCCATGTAGTGCATATACCCTGCGGTTTCGTGATAGATCGTGATAAATATTCAGTCTGCACAACATCTATGCAGTGCATACCAGAGGGGAACGCGGACCGCCCATGCCCGCCCGGTTCAAAGATGCGATCGCCATCAGGGAACTGCTCAAAAACCACCCGCGGGGGTTGAGCATCACCGAGATCGCCGACACCCTGCGCCTGCACCGCAACACGGCGGCCAAGTACCTGGAGATGCTCAGGCTGAAGGGAGAGGTGGACCGCAAGCAGATCGGCACGGCGAAGATCTATTATCCCGTCCAGCGGATGCCCGTCGTTGCCCTGCTCACCTTCTGCCGCCGCCCTGCCGTCATTCTCAACACACGCCTCGAGGTGACCATGGTGAACGCCAACGCTCTTGCCTTCCTCGGCTGCCCCCTCGAGGTGCTCTACGGGGAGGGGATCGAAGACCTCCCCTACCCCCTCTTTTCGGACGAGGGGTTCATCGCACGGTGCCGTGACGCCGTGCGCGGCACGCCGGCGCACTTTCCCCGGCAGACCCCTATCGGGGGCACACGCCTGCACCTGCACATCCACCTCATCCCCACGGTCTTCGACACCGGCCGGGACGGCTGCGCCATCGTGATCGAGGACGAAACCCCTGCAATGACGGCAGCGGCGGAGCGGGACGCATGGCGGGAGCGCTACGCCGCCCTTGCCCGCGACCAGACCGAGTGGATCCTCCACATCCGGCCCGATATGACGATTTCGTTTGCCAACGAGGCGTACTGCCGGCATAGCGGGCGGACGGAGGAGGAGCTGATCGGCTCCGGCTTCCTCTCCCTGGTGGCGCTGGAGGGGAGAGTTGCGGTGAAGCGGCACCTTGCCTCCCTCGCCCCGGAGACGCCCGCGCCATCCCTCGACCTGCGCACCATCCGCCCCGACGGAACCCTTGACTGGGAACGGTGGGCGTTTTCAGGCATCGTCGGGCCTGGCGGGGCGATCACCGGCTACCATGCGATCGGGCTGGACATCACCCACCTGCGGCACTGCGAAGAGCAGCTCGAGCAGTACCACCGCAATGTGGAGACCCTCATCGAGAAGCGGACGGGGGAGATCCAGGAGGCGAACAGGACCCTCTTGCGGGTGATCGCCGAGAAGGAGGAGGTGGAGCGGGAGTTGCTCTTCACCCGGTTCGCCTTCGATCACGCGTCCGATTCCATCCTGCTCTTTGACCACCGGGGCCGGATCTACCGGGCAAACCGCACCGCCGCCGACCTTCTCGGGTATACCCCCGACGAACTCAACCAGATCAGCGTCTACGACGTCAACCCCTCCATCACCCGCTCCCGGTGGGAGGAGATGTGGCGCGGCGCCCTGCCGGGGAAGCGGGAGCGGACAACCGCCATCCACAGGAAAAAAGACGGGACTGTCTTTGCCGTGGAGGTTTCGAGGACCTTTGCCCAGTTCGGCGACCGGATGTACTTCTGCTCCATCGCCCGCGAGCAATGACGATCCGGCATCGGGCAATGCAACCGTTTTTTATATAAGTATTCCCATTTTTTCCTCAGGGTGACGAAGAATGGTCGGAAAATTCGAGGTCTACCACGACAGGGCAGGAGACTATCGCTTCAGGCTGAAGGCGGCGAACGGCGAGATCATCGCGGTCAGTCAGGGCTACAAATCACATGCGGCATGCATCAAGGGCATCGAGAGCGTGAAGGCGAACGCGGCAAAGGCCCCGGTGGAAGAGCTGGCTGAGGCGGAAACCTCATCCTGACCGCAGGAAGACCCCCGGCGGGGTATACCACCCCACAGAGCCCGTATTCATGCGGAGCTTTGCCCATGACCATTTCAATGCGTTGATATTGCCTGCGCACCTTTAACATCTGTAGAGAGCTTCGGATCCGGATCCAGATGAATATCCACAACCTATACAATTTTTCCCAGTGTTCGGCAGGAGGGCGGCAGGGTGCGGATTGATTTTCATGTCCACACCAGCCGTTCGCCCGACGGACTCCATTCACTCCGCGAGACCGTGAAACACGCGAAAAGGATCGGGCTCGACGGTATCGCCATCACCGACCATGCCCGCCTCCTCTCCCGCCGGGAAGCCCGCAGCCTGACCCGGGAGTTCGGCATCCTGGTCATCCCCGGCATCGAGGGAGGGCACATGGCGCTCGATCGCCACTGGATCGCCCTCGCCATCGACATAATCCCCGCCACCGTCGGGATCGCCGGGGTGCTCGCCCATATCGCCGGCGAGGGCGGGCTCTCCATCGCCCCCCACCCCCACTCCTGCACCGGCTACAACAACTACGCCCGCCTCGGCTTCGACGCCGTGGAGGCCTTCAACGGCACCGACCGCCTGAGCAACAGCATGATCAGGAACACCGCCGGGCTGCCGGAGACGGGGGGCAGCGACGCCCACGCCACCTACATGCTCGGCTACACCTGGACGGAGATGGAACGATGCGCCACGGTCGAGGAGGCCGTGGAAATGGTCAGGCGGGGAAGGTGCCGCCCGGCGGGCACCCTCATCCCGGCCCACAAGAAGATGCAGTTCTACGGGCGGGCATTCGTCCGCTACACCACCGGGCGGCCCCAGCTGATGTGGAAATCAATGCAGTCCTCGTTCGCCGCGCCTCCGAATGCGGCTGCGACCGGGGAGGAATGCAATGCGGCGCTCCTCGACGAGTGACGCACCCCGGTCAGGCCTCCGCTTCCCGCCGCAGGGCCTCCAGCACGAAGCCCTCGAGGCCCCCCGTCTGGTCCGATTCCAGCACCTCCATATCCCCCGCCGGCCAGTGGATCCGCCAGATCCGGTGCGGCGCCTCGGGAAGGGTGATGTAGGCCCTTCCCACGCGCTCTTCGCCGGCTGTGCGCGTGAACCGCACGTCCCACATACCCCTTGAGTCGCCCACGTAGACCGACCACCCCGGGTGCTCCTGCTCGAATTCCTGCACGCGGCTTCGCGCGAGCGAGCCCACCATCGCATCATCGTCAAGGTCGTATTCCGCCATCCATTCACCTCACCGGCGCACCCCCTGCATCGGGCCCGATCCCCTAAAGAGCCTTCGGCCCGATCCCCTCCAGTTATGGCGGAGGAACGCCCATCTATCCGGGAGAGACCATGAGGCTCGGGGTGCTGTGCTCGGGGGGGAAGGACTCCCTCTTCGCCTGCTGGCGGGCGATGCAGAAGGAGGAGGTTGCCTGCCTGATCACGGTCGTCTCCCGCAACCCCGAGAGCTACATGTTCCACACCCCCAACATCCGCCTTGCCGCACTGCAGGCGGACGCGGCAGGGCTGCCCCTGGTGGAGGTGGTGACGGCAGGCGTCGAGGAGGCCGAGCTCGACGACCTGGCCCGGGCGATCGGGATCGCCGTTGCCGACTACGACATCGAGGGGGTGGTCTCGGGGGCGATCCTCTCCGTCTACCAGGCCGCCCGCATCCAGCGCATCTGCCACACGCTCGGCCTCTGGTGCTTCAACCCCCTCTGGCACACCGACCAGCAGGCCTACATGGAGGCGCTGGTGGATGCAGGCTTCGGGGTGCTCGTCTCGGGCGTCTTTTCCGAGCCCTTCGACGAGCGCTGGTTAGGGAGGGTGATCGACCGGGCGGCGATCGACGACCTGCGCACCTTCGCCCGGACGCACCGCATCTCCCTCACCGGGGAGGGCGGCGAACTGGAGACCTTCGTCTTCGACGCCCCCTTCTTCTCCCGCCGCATCGAGGTCGTGGATGCGGCGGTATCGTACAGGAATTTCCGCGGCACCTACCGGATCAGGAACGCGCGGCTGGTGGAAAAATGATCCTCGTCGTCGACCTCTGTTACCGGCCCGGCTCCCTCTCGGCCTACGAGTTCGTCGACCCCATCACTGCAATCGTCAGGGGGTCGGGGCGGGACGTGCGCACCTGCCATTATGCGCAGGTGGATGCCGCACTGGCGGGGGCGGCGGAGGCGGTCATCCTCTGCGGCACCGCCCTCCGGGACCAGGGGTATGCCGGTCATCCGGACCGCTTCGCCTGGATCCGGGGGTGCGCGCGGCCCGTCTTCGGCATCTGCGCGGGGCTCCAGGTGATCGGGCGGGCCTTCGGGGGCAGCCTCGCGGCGTGCACCGAGATCGGGATGACCCCGGTGCGGGTGGTCCGCGACGACCCTCTCTTTGCGGACAGGGCACACTTCGAGGCCTACACGCTGCACAGCATCGCCCTCGACCCGCCAGCGGAGCTCGAGGTGCTCGCCGTCTCCGGCGCGTGCGTGCAGGCGGTGCGCCACCGCACGCGCCCCATCGGCGGCGTGCTGTTCCACCCTGAGGTCCGCAATCCCTGGATCGTGGAGAGGTTTCTGGAGTGTTCGCTGCAGTAGAGAAGGCAGAACCGGCAGCGGGGCATGAAGGAGCCCCGTATGCAAAAGGGTTATATTTTACGCTCTTCAATTCTTGCGCATGAACCGAAAAACACTTTTTGTGGTTCTTGTGTGTGTGTGTGTTCTGGCGGCCGCCTTCGCGGGCTGCACGGATACGAGCGAGCCGGACGGCGGCGTCCCGGCAGCGACCTACGTGGTCGGCATCGACGTGCCCTACCCGCCGTTCTCCATGATCGACTCGCAGGGCAACGCCATCGGCTTCGATGTCGAGTCCATGCAGTGGATCGCCGAGGACCAGGGCTTCGAGGTGAAATTCCAGCAGGTCGCCTGGGACGGCATCATCCCCGCCCTGCAGGCGGGCAACATCGACATCATCTACTCCGGCATGACCATCACCCCCGAGCGTGCCGAGAAGGTCGCCTTCTCCGACCCCTACTGGGTGGTAAACCAGGATGTGGTGGCGAAAGAGGGCGCTGAGATTACGCTCGAGCAGGTGCTCGCCGGCGAGGCGGCCATCGGCACCCAGCGCGGCTGCACGGCGGCGATGTGGGTGGAGGAGAACCTCATCGCGACCGGGATGATGGACGAAGAGGATCTCAGGACCTACGACAACACCCCTCTCGCCGTCGACGACATGATGAGCGGCCGCATCGACGTGGTCATGTATGACGACCTGGTGCTCAAGGACATCGTCGCGGGCAAGGCGGTAACCGCGATCGGGTTCGTGGAGACCAGAGAAGAGTTCGGCATTGCCGTGCGCAAAGACGACACCGAGCTCCTGGCACAGATCAACGCCGGGCTCGCCAACCTGCAGGCCGACCCCGCCTGGGAAGAGCTGCAGGACAAATACGGCATGAGATAGACGCCATGCACCGGGAGGCGGGCAGTCCCGCCCCCCCTCATTTTTTCGCGCCTTCCCGGCGCGCCATACAGCTTCGGGCCGACGGAGAGGTAGGGCCCGGACGGCACGAACCAATCATGACGGATTGATGGATTTATCGTCTCGTCGGGCGACCACTATGGACATCTCGCGGCGCATATGGAATACGGGGACAAAAAACCGGTCATCTACGCGATACTGATCGCCATGCTCTTCGGGGGCACGGCGCCGGTGGCGAAACTGCTGCTGGAGGAGACGGCACCGCTCACCCTCGCCGCCCTGCTCTACATCGGCAGCGGCGCCGGGCTGCTCCTCTACTACGGGACCGGCTGGCTCCGGGGGCGGGACCGCAACCACGCGGAGGCGTCCCTGAAGAAAAGCGATCTCCCCTGGATTGCCGGGGTCATCCTCTTCGGTGGCATCCTTGCCCCCGTCGTCCTGATGTACAGCATGCAGGCCACTCCCGCCATGACCGCGGCGATGCTCCTCAACTTCGAGCCCGTGGCCACCACCATCTTCGCCGCCGTCATCTTTCGCGAGCACGTCGGCGGCAAAGTCTGGGTGGCGCTCTCCCTCATCACCGGCGCCTGCCTCCTGCTGGCCTGGGAGCCGGGGGCGGCCTTCGGCGTCTCCCTCGCCGCGGTGGGCATCCTGCTCACCTGCACCTTCTGGGCGCTGGACAATAACATCAGCCAGAAGCTCGCCGGAAAAGACCCGCTGGCGACCGTGATTCTCAAGGGGATAGGCGCGGGGGCGATTGTCCTCGGCGTCGCCCTGCTGCTGGGCCAGCCCCTGCCACCCGTGGACGTGGCGTTCGCCGCCATGACGCTCGGGTTTGTCTCCTACGGCGGGCTGACGAGCGTGCTCTTTCTCTTCGCCCTGCGGGGGATCGGGACGGCACGGACGGGGGCATACCTCGCCATGGCCCCGCTCTTCGGGGTGGCCTTTTCCGTGCTGCTCCTCGCCGAGCAGCCGGATCTCATGTTCGGCCTTGCAGTGCCGCTCATGGCCCTCGGCGCTCTGCTGCTCATCTCCGAGGAGCACAGCCACCACCACCACCACCCGGCAGGGGTGCACGAGCACCGCCACCGCCACGACGACGGCCACCACGACCACGACCACAGCCCCGGCGACCCTGCGCCCGACGCCCGGGGCTACCACTCCCACACCCACCGCCACGAGGAGGTCGTCCACGAGCACCCCCACAAGCCCGACATCCACCACCGCCACGGCCACGGGCGGTGAACATGGACTCAGGGGAATTTATGACGGGGAATGGCGTCCTCGTGGAGGTTGTCCGCCATCGTCCAGAACCAGGCCTCGCCGCGGCCGACCCGCATGACCGCCAGGTACTCGGCGGGGTCGTCCCCCAGTTCTTTCAGAAAAGGCCGCTGCTCCAGAAGACAGTTCCTGAGATGCGCATCCTCGAGAAACTCAACCTCCCCCGTCACCCGGAGCATCGTCCCGCCGCCCTGCTCGGGGGGGTTGAAATCATAGAAGGCGAGCTCGACCTTCGGGTTGGTCAGCAATTGCCCGTAGACCTGCTTTAAGGTCGCGGTATGGAAATAGAACCCGTCCTTGTCCGCATACCACATGAGAAAATACCGCACCCGGGGCTGGTCGCCATCCGCGGTGGCGAAGGCGCAGACCGGGTTGCGGTTGGCAAAATCAACCACATCGGCAAACGACATTGCATATCCTCGCACGGCGGTGGGAGGGAGGAACAATAAACCTGTCGGCGCCTATCCGCGTATCATCCCGGGAACGGCGTACTTCTTCTCGATGGCGTTGACTGCCAGCGTGGTGAGCGTTACCAGGAAGAGATAGACCACGCCGACCGCCATGAAGGTCTCGGTGTAGGTGAAATACTTGGTGGCCACCAGTTTGCCCGCCCCGGAGAGCTCGATGACCGTGATCATGTAGGCCAGCGAGGAGTACTTGATCAGGTAGATCCACTCGTTGGAGAGGCCGGGCAACGCCCTCCGGATCGCCTGGGGCAGGACGATCGTCCGCACCGCCTGCAAGCGGGTCATCCCCAGCGCCTGGGCGGCGATCATCTGGCCGTCCTTGACCGAGAGCATGGCCCCCCGGATGTACTCCGAGTTGTAGGCGCCGTTGCAGAGGATGAAGCCGAACACCGACGCGGTGAACGCAGAAAAGACGATGCCGATGGAGGGCAGCCCAAAGTAGAGGATGAAGAGCAGCAGCAGCAGGGGGCAGCCCTTGACGAAATAGACCAGGACCTTGCAGAGAAACCGCGTGACCGGACCGCCGTACTGCCTGCCCACCGCGACCCCCACGCCCAGCACGAACCCGAACGGGGCGGCGAGCAGGATCAGCTGCAGGGTGATGATGAGCCCTTTCTGCAGCGCCGGGAGGAGAATGTCGGTCAAAAAGGCGATCTGGTCCATATACGTTTCAATCTCCGTTGTACTCGAGGAACTGGCCGATGAAGTTCTTGACGCGGCTGTACTGCGGGTCGTTGAGCAGGACACCGGGCGCACCCTGCTCGGCGATAACGCCGTGCTCCATGAAGAGGATGCGGTTGGCCACGTTGCAGGCAAAGCCCATCTCGTGCGTCACCACGAGCATGGTCATGCCCTGCTGGGCGAGCGTGCGCATCACCTCCAGCACCTCGCGGGTGAGCTCGGGGTCGAGGGCCGAGGTGGGCTCGTCGAAGAGGATGACGTCGGGGTCCATGGCGAGCGCCCGGGCGATGGAGACCCGCTGGGCCTGCCCGCCGGAGAGCTCTGCCGGGTAATGGCCCGCCCAGTCCTCCATCCCCACCTGGCGCAGTTCTGCGAGCGCTTTTTCCCGCGCCTCCTCCTTGCTCATGCCCTTCACCCTGATCAGTGCCACCTCGACGTTTTTGAGGGCCGTGAGGTGGTCGAAGAGGAAAAAGTTCTGGAAGACCATGCCGATCCGCTGGCGGAAATAGTTGATCCGTTTGCCGGAATTGGTCACCTCCTCCCCGTGCAGCCACACCCGGCCCCGGTCAGGAGGGGTCAGCTGGTTGATGCAGCGCAACAGCGTGCTCTTGCCCGTCCCCGACGATCCGATGAATACCAGGGTCTCGCCCTTTTTCACCTCGAAGGAGACGCCGCGCAGCACTTCGTTTGCACCGAACGCCTTGTGGATGTCCTCCACCTTCAGAATATACTCGTCTGTGTGCATCTACATCGCTCCGCTGCCAAACCCGGGAATGGCGATTTTCCGCTCGATCATATGCAGCACCTTCATGCCCCCGTAGTTCATCAGGATGAAAATGCCCGCCGCCGCCAGGTAGATCGGCATGGTCACGTACGTCTGCGCGACGATCTGCGAGGCCCGCGTCAGGAGCTCCGCCACGCCGATGGCGTAGCAGACTGCAGAATCGGTCAGGATATTGGGGTATTCGTTGGACCACCCGGGAAGCGCAATGCGCATCGACTGGGGCAGGATGATCGAACGGACGGCGCACAATCGGTCCATGCCCAGCGACTGGGCGGCGACCATCTGCCCTTCTCCCACCGACTGGATGGCCCCCCGGAAGATCTGCGACTGGTAGGCCGCCCCGCGCAGGCCCAGCACGACGGCACCCACCACGAACGCGGACAGGTCGAAACCGAGACCAGGGAAGATGCCGAAATAAAAGAGGAAGAGCAGCACCAGGATGGGCAGGCCCCGGAAGAACCAGACATAGATGCCGATGGGCACCCGTACAAGACGCGACCCGTAGACCTGGCCCAGCGCCATGGGAAGGCCGATAATCACGCCGAGGCCCAGCGAGCTGAGCACCAGGCCGAAGGTGACGCCGATGCCCCTGAGCAGGTAGGGAAACCAGTCGAGGAGGATGGATATGAGCTCCATGAATCAGTTCCTGAATATTGAGGGGATGCAGCAGGTCTGCTCCAGTGCACCAACAACAGACCGCTCTGGGGTATAGAGATTCTCCGAAGGAAAGGAAATAAAAGTTGTTAATTCATTCCCTTTCAAAAAATGAGGGGCCGTTCAGGCAAGCCCGTACTTTTCCTTGAGTTCTTCCCAGGACGGGTCGGCCTGCAGGTTGGCGAGGCCTTCGTTGATCATGCCGAGCAGTTCGGTATCGCCCTTGCGTACGGCAACGCCATAGTTCTCGCCGGTGTCGATCTCGCCGATGATCTCAACGGGTTTGTCGGCGATGGCGTCCTCCATGGGAGGCCGGTCGTACATGGCCGCATCGATACGCCTGTTGACGAGATCGGTGATCACGAGGGGGAAGCTGTCGTAGGTGTTGAGATCCCCTTCGTCCATCATCCCGGTATCGATGAGGTTCTCCTCAACCCAGAACGCTGCCGTGGTGCCCCGCTGGGCGCCGATCACCAGTGTTCCTGCATGGAGATCGTCCATGGTGATGGTGGAACCCTCATAGACGGCGACCGCCTGGTTGATCGTCCAGTAGGGGTTGGAGAAGTCAACCTTTTCGGCGCGCTCCTCGGTAATGGTCATCCCTGAATAGATCAGGTCGATCTTTCCTGCCTGCAGGGCGGGGATGATGCCGTCCCACGCCGTGGGCTGGAAGGTGACCTCGAATCCCTGGTCTTCGGCGATCCACTGCATGGATTCCACGTCAAAGCCGACGGCGTTGCCCTGGGAATCCAGGTAGGAATACGGGGGGTACTCCGCATCGATGCCCACGACATACGTCTGTGTCTCGACGCCGCCGTCAGGCTCGCTCGTGTCAGTGCACCCTGCAAACGCGATTGCCAGAACCGCACACACACACACTAATGCACATATTACTCTGTTGTCCATCGTCTGATTTTTCGGGGTGGAGATATATAGCAGTTATGAAACGACCCGGAAACAGTCGCGATTGGAAAAAAGATTGTTGCAACGAAATGTGCAGGAAAACCGGATGTGTGCCCCGGGACAGTGGCGATGGGGGGTTTGATGGGGGAGTACCGCTTACAGGTGAATAGCCATCCATCTTCCGCCCGGAGTGTGCACCGTGACCGACTTTTTCCTCGTCGCCGACCGGATCCTGATCCTCACCCTGCTCATCGCCGCAGGCTACGCCTCGCTGCGCACCGGCATCCTCACCCACCGGTCGTTGAAAAGCCTCTCCTCGTTTTTGATCAACGTCACCCTGCCCGCCCTGATCCTGGTCTCCCTGCAGGTGCCCGTCTCCGGGGCGCTTATCAGCGGCGCCGGCGAGATCGCGGCGCTCTCGCTGGTATACTACGCCCTCTCGCTCGCCATCGCCGCCGCGGTGCTGCACGCCCTCGGGACCCGCGCCGGCGAACGAGGGGTGTTCGCCTTCGCCCTGGTCTTTCCGAACGTCGGCTTCATGGGATTCCCGGTCATCGAAACGCTCTACGGCAGTGAAGCGCTCTTCTATGCGGTGATCTGCAACCTGGTCTTCAACGTGCTGGTCTTTTCGGTGGGCATCATGATGATGACCGGCGGCGCGGGGGGACGGGGAGGATTTGAGCCCGGGATGCTGCTCAACGCGGGCATCGCCGCATCCCTGCTGGGGCTGGCGCTCTTTTTGCTCTCGGTGCGGATCCCCTCCCCCCTCATCGAGGCACTGGAGCTGCTCGGGGGGATCACCACCCCGCTGGCCATGGTCGTGGTGGGGGCGCTGCTGGCCACCTTCCCGGCGCGCCGGATGGTGGAGGACTGGCGGATCGGGGTCGCCGCCGCGGTCCGCCTGCTGGTCATCCCCCTCGCGGCCTGGCTGGCGCTGCGGCCTTTCGCCGGGGACGGGCTCGCCTTCGCCGTGCTCATCACCCTCGCCGCCATGCCCACCGCCGCCAACACCGTCATCTTCGCCGAGGAGTACGACGCCGACGCCCTGCTGGCCTCCCGGATCGTCTTCGTCACCACCATGAGCTCGGTGGTCACCATCCCCCTCCTGACCGGGCTGCTCTTCTGAGCGGGCAAAGCGGCGGGTTTTTGCCCTGCGCCATAGATGGAGAGATCAATGACGGAGGCGGAGGTGCTGCGGCGCACCGAGATCGAGGGGGGGTACCTCCTCACCCTGGAGCGGGAGGATTTCTCCCGCATCTATCCCGGCATGGTGCGCTACACGGTGCGGGTGCGCTCGGGGGGGAAGACCCGGGCGGCGTTTCGCACCAACACCTACGAGTATACGCCGGGGATGCCGCTCGATGCCCGGGAGTCGGCCCGCGAGACCTTTGAGGAGTGGGCGCGGGAGCTCGCCGCGGACCCCGGGGCGTTCATCGGCGCCCGGCAGCCGCCTCCGCGGGTGGGGTCGGCGATCCCGGTCACCGACGTGCTGGTCATCCAGGGCAGCCCCCGGGCGGGCGGCAACTGCAGCATCATGGCCGACCTCGCGGCCTCGGCGGCCCGGGAGGCGGACAGGACGGCGCAGGTCATCTTTCCCGACGACCTCTATATCCGCCCCTGCATCGGCTGCTACTGGTGCTATAACTTCGCGCAGTGCACCTTCGACGACGACATGGAGGGGGTCATCGCCGCCATCAGGGGCGCCCGGCTCATCGTCGTCTGCACCCCGGTCTACACCGACACGGTGCCGGCGGCCCTCAAGATGGTCATCGACCGCTGCCAGGCCTACCACGCCGAGCGGGCCCTCTTCGGCGGGCCGGAGGGCCAGACGGGGCTGCTGCTGGCGGTGGCCGGGCGCACCGGCGAGGAGAACTTCCGGTGCGTCCGCACCGTGGTGCGGGATTTCTTCCGCAACCTGGGCATCGGGCCCTGCGGCGAGGTGCTCGCCGGGGGTATGGACCGGGCGCGGGACGTGCGCACCCTGCCCGGGATCGAACGCCGGGTGCGTGCGGCGGTGACGGCCTGCCTGAAGAGCGATGGAGGAGAGACAGCGATAGCAACCTTATCCGGCCTTCCCCCGGCGAAGGAATATATGGTGGGACAGGCACATCACTGCTCTATGGTGGACAGGGAGAAGCAGGTGGCACTGATGGCGCGGGTGGAGGATCTCTTCAACCTCACCGATGCAGACCAGGTGCGGGAGATCGAGCGCAAGCTCACCGAATTCGGGTTCGTGGAGAAGGGAGCGGACCCGGCGGCGATCGCCATGGAGCATGCCGACCTCGAGCTCTTCATCGAGATCGAGCTCGACGAGGAGGGAAGGGTGCACGGCTACGAGCTGCTCCCCTTCGACGAGCTCGCAAAAAAGCAGGAGCGGTTCCGCTGGTAGGGGGCCGGGTTTTCGTCCGCTTCACCCCGCCTGTTCGGAGCAGCCCCCTCCCCGGTGCACATCGCCGGCCCTGCCGGGGCTTTGGGGGCCGCACGGCGCTCACCCAAGCGCGAACTGCACCGCGGTCGGGTACTTCCGGCCGATGGCGTAGGCGATGGCCCGGCCCACCCAGAGCCTGCCCTCGTGCATCCGCCGCAGTTCGGAGAGGTCGCCGAGGGCCTGCAGCGCCTGCACGGCCACCTCGTCATTGAGGTAACAACTCCCCGGCACATCGGGGGAGAACCGGAAGGTGATGGGCAGGCGCAGCCGCCGGTGCAGGACGGGAGGCACGTTTTCGCCGAAGCGATCGATCACCGCTTTGTCGAAGCGGTAGGGCTCCCCGGCCCTGGTGACCGCCTGCGGTTCCTCCTCGGCGAGCAGCACGGAGAGTCGTTTTCTCTCCTCCACCAGCCCCTGCCGCAAGCGGGCCGCCTCGATCCCCATCCACCGCCGGAAGACCGATTCCTCATCGATGCGCGGCCGCCATGACATGGTGCGTGGGTGTGGTGCGGTGGAGCGGTTAATGGTTGCGGCGGGGCATGATGCCCTGCGCCGGACTTCCGCAACGGTCCCGGGGTGAATACCCCCGCCACCACCACCCCAACATTTTTACCAGATTGTTGAATACAAAGTAGTATACTTATGTCTCAACAAATGTTTGTTGACCGGGACCGAGAACTGCAGTTTCTCGTGGACCGGTATCATTCTCCGGTGCCGGAATGCCTGGTCCTCTACGGGAGGCGGCGGGTGGGGAAGACCACACTCCTTGCCCGGTTTCTGCAGGACGTGCCGGGATTTTATTTTCTGGCCACGGAAGAGGGGACCGCAAGCAACATCCGGGATTTTTCCCGTTATGCGGGGGACTATCTGGATGACCCGGATTTCGAGCGGAGCACCTACCCGGACTGGCCGGCAGTGATCAGGGTACTGGTCCGGCACCGGAACTTCTCTCCGCCCGGCGGGGGCAAAGTGGTCATCGTCATCGATGAATTCCCCTACCTCATCGCCAGGGACCGGGCCACCCCCTCGCTCTTCCAGAAGGTCTGGGACACGGTGCTTGCGGAGGAGCAGGTGGTGCTGGTGCTCTCGGGCTCGTCGGTGAGCGCCATGGAGACGGATGTGCTCGGCTACAGAAGCCCGCTCTACGGCAGAAGGACCGGGCAGTGGCAGCTCGAGCCCATCCCCTACCCCTATCTCCGGGAATTCCTCCCATATGACGAGGAGCACCTTGTCATCGCCTGGTGCGTGCTCGGGGGGATTCCCGCCTACCTCCGGATGTTCCGGCCCGATCGCTCCCTCTGGGAGAACGTGGAGGAGCAGATGCTCAGCAAGGGAGCATACCTGTATCCGGAAGCAGAACTCCTGATGCAGTACGAGTTCCGGGAAACGGGGAATTACATGGCGATTCTCCGCGCCCTGGTGGCCGGGCATACCACTCTATCTGCGCTCTGCCAGAAGACCGGGCTCGACAAAAGCATGGCCTCCAAGTACCTCGCGGTCCTCTCCCGCATGCATCTCGTCAAGGACGAGGTGCCGGTGACGGCACACGCGGGCTACCGGAGGAGGCACTACCGGCTGACCGATCCGTACCTGGCCTTCTGGTTCCGCTTCGTGTATCCCCACCGGTCGGAGACCGAGACCGGGCAGAGCTACGAGGTACTCTCCTCTGTCCGAAACGAAATCGCCCCCTATTGCGGGCGGATGTTCGAACTCCTCTGCGAAGACATGGTGCGCAGTGGCATCCTCTTTCCGGATTTTTCCCGTTCACGGCTGGGGCGGTGGTGGCACAAGGAGACAGAGATCGACCTCGTGGGGCTGGACGAGAACTCGGGAACTGCACTCTTCTGCGAGTGCAAATGGTCCGTCCTCACCAACCGCCAGGCACGGGCCGTCCTCGCGGCGCTGCAGGAAAAGGCACATGAGGTCCGATGGCGAAACGGGGAGCGAAAAGAACGGTTTGCCCTGGTGGCAAAGCGGATCGAAGGGAAAGATCAGTTGATCCGGGAAGGCTATCTGGTCGGCGACCTTGAGGATATTGCGGAATCTTCCAGAGAATATCTGGCTATACAGGGGGGGTGAAGGAAAGATACCCCGGAGGCTGGCCCCCTCGATCCCCATCCACCGCGGCGGCATACCCTTAAGGACGATTGCCTGCAGAGAGAGGATCAATGCCCGTAAAACCTGCGTCGCCCGGCACCATCCACACCATAGGCACCGCCGCCCGCAGCCCGCAAGCGTTCCTCGCCCTCCTCGAGGCGTTCGGCATCGAGGTGCTCGTGGACGTGCGATCCGTCCCGGCGAGCCGTTTCGAACATTTCTCCCGGGAGAACCTCGCCGCGCTCTGCCGGGGCCGGGGCGTCGACTACCGGTGGATGGGCGAGAGCCTGGGCGGTCTTCGTGAAGGAGGCTACGAGGCCCATATGGCGACGCCCGCCTTCCTGCAGGGCATCGAGCGGCTGGAGGAGCTCGCCCGCGAGCGCGTTTGCGCCCTCTGCTGCGCCGAGCGCCTCCCCTGGCGGTGCCACCGCTGGCGGATCGCCGGCTTTCTGGAGCGGCGGGGCTGGCGGGTGCTGCACATCATCGACGAGGGCAGCGCGGTGCGCCACGCCGGGCTGCCCCTGTAGGGATTCTCATTCGTGGATCGTTTTGAGCAGCCAGGCCATGTTCTCGCCGAGACGGCGCATGGTGGCCATCCCCTCCTCGTCCTCCTCCACCTCGCCGGGCGCAAGTCCCATGCCGAGGTTCCAGTACGAGGAGCCCACGGTGACCATCTCGCTGATGCCGAAGAGGTGGTTGATGGAGTCGAGAGCGTGGACGGCACCCGCCCGCCGGACTGCCACCACCCCCGCCCCCACCTTGCGGGCAAGCAGCCCCCCGCTGGCCCCGCACACGAACCCGGCGCGGTCGATGAGCGCCTTGGTCTCGGGGGTGATGTCGGCGTAGTAGGTGGGCGAGCCGATCAGAATCCCGTCGGCGGCGGCCATTTTTTCGATGCAGTCGTTGATAATGTCAGTTTCGATAACGCACCGGCCGTCCCGGTTCTCCCTGCACTGCATGCAGGCGGTGCAGCCGCGGATTGCCCGCCCACCGACCTGCACGGCCTCCGTCTCGATGCCCTCCTTTTCCAGCGCCCCGCAGACTTCCGCCAGCAGGCGGGCGGTGTTGCCCTCGCTGCGGGGGCTCCCGTTGAATGCCACGACCTTCATGGAACGGCTCCTCCGTCGCGGGCGAGGCTATACCCCCTCCGCTTCCTCCTCCCAGACCCCGAAGGGGTTGCCCTCGGTGTCCGTGCAGACGGCAAGGAAGCCGAACCCGGGCACCGCCGTCCTCGGCATCGTGATGCTCCCACCGAGCGCCTCCACCTGTGCGAGGGTGGCATCGAGGTCGGCAACCCCGACGTAGTTCATACTGCGCTGCCCGGGATCACCCCGTTTGCCCAGACCCCCGCCGATTCCCGGCGAGCCGTCAAGGGCGGCAGTCTCGATCAGGGAGTCGTCGTACGGGCCCCCGGATTTTTCGAATTTCCATCCGAAGAGTTCACGGTAGAACGCCATCGCCCTGCGGGTGTCGTCCGCGGGGAGGTCGAAGTGGACAATGGTCGCCATTCGATTGTCACCTGATGAGGAGTGGCGCCGGGGCGTAATGAGGGTTTGCCCCGCCGGGCCGGACACACCTTTTTATCCAGAGCCGCCAAAGATCCCCATCAATGAGCGATAACGAAGGGCATTTTGAGAAAGGGCGCTGGGTCGAGGGGGAGCCCCCGCAACCCGACGAACCGGAGCCCGCTGTCGAAGGGCCGGAAGCAGCCGCCGACGCGCCCGAGACGGAGCGCCTCATCGGCGAAGCATCCCAATCAGTGCACCGGGCCATCGAGGACGTCATCCGCGCCGGACGCCATCTCTTCGGCACCCAGGAAGGCCGGGAACACATCGAAAAGAAGGTGCGCAAGGCCGGCGACGAGCTGGAGAAGGCCATCGACGACGTGGCCGAGGCCGCCCGGCAGACACTGGAAAAGCGGAAGAAATAACTCATTTTTCAGCATTCTCCGCTGATTCAAGCGCCGGAGGTCAGGCCTGCCGCTGACACGACGACACACGCTCTCCGGACCAAATACTGGCCGCCCTTTCACGGTGCCGGCTTGAGGAAGAACCGCCACTTGCAGTACATAGCCGGCGGATGGGGATCCGGGGGGGCAAAGAGGCATTCCACGCCGATCCGCTCGTCGATTTCCTGCGCAAAAGTCGTGAATTCGGCGCGGTGCATCTCCCTGCAGACATATTCTCCCAGACCCCGGCGCAGCCTCGCCTCCTGCGTGGGGCAGGAGGGCACGGAGATGATGACCTCATCCTCTCCCTCCTCGATCTCATAGCCCACGATTATGGCCCACGGGAAGAGCCGCTGGACCTTCACGAACCCTTCCAGCCCTTTTTCCGTGATGCCGAACCGCTCCGCCAGATCCCGTGCGGCCATGGAAGCGACACGCCCCCATACCCGTTCATTCACTGCTTCCGCGGTTTCCTGCCCGAATTGCTCTGCAATATAGATACACCAGAACGCGTCCACCACCCGGTAGTGCCACAGCAGGAATGCAAGGTACTCCCGGATCTCCACGGAGGTCATCCCGTCAAAGATCTCAGTATTCATGGTAGCTCCCATGCGCATCACCTCTCCCGAACCGCGCTGCTTGGCCGTTTTTCTCCACCCTCTACTGCCCCGGCCCTCATGAATCCCGGATCAGGCCGGGGATGGCGGCTATCCAAGGGCCACGTCGAGCACCATCATGACCGTAAACCCGGCGATCACTCCCATCGTGGCCAGCTCGGGGTTGCCCTGCGCCTCGGGGATGACCTCCTCGGCCACCACGAAGATCATGGCCCCGGCGGCGAAGGCGAGGGCGAAAGGAAGGACCGGTTCGGCGAGGATGACCGCCGCCGCCCCGACGACCGCCGCCACCGGTTCGACCACCCCCGAGAGCTGGCCGAACCAGAAGCTCCTGGCACGCGAGAACCCCTCCCGCCGCAGGGGCATGGCGACCGCCATTCCTTCGGGGAGGTTCTGGATGCCGATGCCCACCGCGAGCCCGATGGCCCCGGCGAGGGTCGCCGCGGGGTGGGCGGCGGCGAGGGCCCCGAAGGCCACCCCCACGGCGAGCCCTTCGGGAATGTTGTGGGTGGTGATGGCCAGGATCAGCATGATGCTGCTCTTCCCGGGAAGCCCCTCTCCCGCCGGATGGTTGCCGCCCACCTCGCCTGTGTGGAGATAGGGCAGCAGCCACTCGATGACGCGCATCCCGGCGCCCCCGGCGAGAAAGCCCACCGCCGCCGGCAGCCACGCCGGCACCCCGCTCCCGGCGGCCATCTCGATCGAGGGGGCGAGCAGCGACCAGTAGCTGGCGGCGATCATCACCCCGGCGGCGAACCCGAGCATGGCGTCCAGCACCCGCCGGTCCACCCCCCGGGAGAGAAAAACCGTCGCCGCCCCGAGGGCGGTGAGGCTCCACGTGAAGCAGCCGGCCAGGAGCGCCTGCGTGAGGGGGCCCAGCGCGGCAAAGAGGGTCATCAGGGACATGCAGCAGCATCCTTCTATGGAACCCTGATTGGTTGGTTCACCTTAAAAAAGAGAGAGACCGACAGCACCCCGCCCGGGGAGGAGGCGGAATACACCCTCCCCGTTGTTAGCGCAGGAACTTGGAGACGAACGGCGACGTCTCGCCTCTCCGCAGGAAATGCCCGGAGGGGCCTTCGCCGAGGAACTCCGAGAACCAGGACTCGTGCTCGATCTCCTCGTTGAGGATGGACGCCGCGAGCTCGTAGGTGCGGGGGTCCTTGCCCGCGGTTATCGCGCAGATCTCCGTGTACCCGCGGACGGCGCAGCGTTCCGCATCCACCAGCACCTGGAGAATCGCGTTGACATCGCGCGGGTCGGCGGGGAGTTTGGCCGGGGGACAGGCGGATATATTGTGGAACTCCACCATGTCGTCCGGGAGCTTGCCGCCGAGTTCATAGATCCGGGGCACCAGCGCTTCGAAGTGGTTGCGGTCCTCGATGCGGGCGGTCTCCGCGATCTCCTTGACGGTCTCCCCATCGAGGCCGATGAGGTTGAACCGCAGGGTGGTGTAGTAATAGTAGGTCGTCAGTTCGGCCGATGCATTTTTTACGAGCAGATCAAGCAATTTATCGACATCGACACCTGCTTTTTCCACCATTTCACGTGCTACTTTTGCCATGTGATCATCTCCCTGTCACTGTAGTGACATATGATGAGGAATATAATTCATTCGCAATAAGCGTTCCCGCAGGCCTGCCGGGGACCCCCTGCAGGAGCCGGCCGGCCCCTGCGGGTAGATTTTTCAGGTTTTACGCTGAAACTGCGTTTCAAGGGGAACGAGTGCAGGAATGTGGGTGATCGTTGTTATCACGGTCGCGCTGGCGCTGGGGTTCACCTTTACCAACGGGTTTCAGGACGCGGCTTCCATCGCCGCCACGTTCATCGCCTCCCGCTCGGCCACGCCCCGGCGCGGCATCCTCCTGGTGGCGGGGATGTGCCTGCTGGGGGCACTGCTGGGGGGCAGCGCCGTGGCCTTCACCCTCTCGGGGCTGCTCACCATCCAGTCCGGTGCGCAGGTGCTCGTGGTGCTGCTGGCCGCCCTTGCCGGTGCAACCATCTGGAACACCGTGACCTGGAAGTACGGGCTGCCCTCGTCGTCCACCCACGCCCTCATCGGGGGCCTGGTCGGGGCGGGCCTCGCCGCCGCGGGGCCGGACAGCATCTACTGGGGCGTGGAGGAGCTGCTGGCGCCGCCCCACGCGCTGGGGGGGTTGACGAAGGTGCTTGCGTTCCTGGTCATCTCGGTGGCCATCGGCTTTGCGGGCAGCTTTCTGCTGCAGAAGGCCGGCGACCTTGCGCTCCGCAACGCCCACCGCAGCATCAACACCTCCATCGTACGCCTCAACTGGGCGGCAGCGGCCCTGATGGCCTTTTCCAACGGGGCCAACGATGCACAGAAGCAGCTCGGGATCATCGCCCTCGTGCTCTTCTCCGCCGGGGAGATCGCCGCCGTCGAGGTGCCCCTGTGGGCGCGGGCGGCCGCCGCCCTGCTGCTGGCGCTGGGGACGGTCTGCGGCGGCTGGCGCATCATGAACACCTTGGGAAACCGGATCTTCACGATCGAACCCATCCACTCGTTCAATTCGCAGGTCTTTTCCGGGGTGTCGCTGGCGGTCTCCACCCTCGCCGGCGCCCCGGTCTCGTCGACCCACATCATCTGCACCTCGGTGCTCGGCGTGGGATCCGCGGCGAACCCCAAAAAGGTGCGCTGGTCGGTGGGCAGGGACATCGTCCTCGCCATGGCGGGCACGATCCCCGCAACAATGCTCATCGCCGGCGCCATCTACTGCACCATCGCACCATGTACAGGAGTGTGATCGAGCCATGGACAGGGATACAGGACACCAGGATACGCGGAGGCGGGGAGTATTCGACGTCATCTTCCCCCGCGAGTACGATTTCGAGCAGATGTTGGAAACGCAGGCCGGAGGGACGCTTGAAGGCGTGGAAACGTTTGTCCGCTGGCTGCACAGCACACCGCTCGAGGAACCGTCAGCGCTGGAGCATATCGAGGAAGAGGTGGATGCCATGCGCCATGACATGGAGGACAAGCTGATCAGTTCGTTTTCCACCCCCTTCGACCGGCAGGACATCTACAGCCTGTCGCGGCAGATGGATTACATACTCAACTTCTCCGAAGAGACCGCCCGGGAGATGTATGCCTTCGGGGTGAGCCCTGACCTCCCCATACTGGACATGGCGGGGGCCCTGCTGCGGGGGACACGGTGCATGGCCCGGGGCGTGGCAATCATGCATACCGACCGGAAAAAGATGGAAAGGACGATCCGGGAGGCACGGCGGGCCATGCGGGAGATCGAGGAGATCTATATTACCAGCATGGCCGAACTGCTCCATACCGACGATGCCATGAACGCCCTGCGCAAACGGGAGGTCTACCACCACCTGCGGGATGCGGGCAGGGCGCTGCGCAATTCGGTGGACATCCTCCATACGGCCGTGGTGGGGCGGATGTGAAACCGGGCGGCGGTCCACCCCCGCTGGCGGCATGCTCCGCCGGGACGCAGGGCACCGAGCAGTTCGCGTTCATCGGCACCGCTGGCCCCCTCGTCCACCACCGCTCCCGGAGCATCATCGAGCACCAGAAAGGGTGACGGGGCCGGAAAAAATGGGGTTATTCGCCGGCGGCGGCGGGCTGCGGAGAGTCGGTGCCGCCCGCCCGGTACATGAGCGAGATCACCGCCGGCATGATGCAGATGGCCCCGGTCAGGGAGAAGGCCACCGTGATCACCGTGACCAGGCCGAAATTGGAGACAATGTTGAAGGTCGAGAGGAGGAGTGCCGAGAACCCGAAGACCGTGGTCATCCCGGAGACGGTGATGGCCGTGCCGATCTTCTGCACGCTCACCCGGATCGCCTCGTAGATGTCCAGCCCCTGTGCCAGCTCCTCCTCGCAGCGCTCCATGATCAGGATGGTGTACTCCGAGGCCACCCCGATGCTCATCGAACCCAGCACGGCCGTGAGGGGGCTGTAGTCGAGCCCGAAGAGGTACATGATCGCTCCGTTCCACCCCACGATGAAAACGATGGGGATGAGCGGCGAGACGGCCCTGAATTTGCGGTAGACCAGCAGCAGGAAGCCCAGGATGAAGGCGAAGCCGGTGAGGGTCATCGTGGTCTTGGACGCCCTGATATCGTCCATGACCGCGGCGAACATCTCCATCTGCCCGGTGACGTGGGCGGTGACCCCCACCGGCGGCTTGTTCCACGCAAGGTCCCGCACCAGGTCCTCGACAAAGGAGCGGGAGGCCTCCATCTCCAGGTTCACCGTGAAGAACTCCATCACCGCCTCGGTGTTGCCGTTGAGGTAGCGGTCACGGGTCTCCTGCGGGATGCGCTCCATGACCGCGGCGACCTCGGCACTGGTTGCGGGCACTGTTCCGCCGTTGTACTGGACGAGGAGGGTGGCGATGCTCGCCACGCCGGTGATCCGGGTATCCCGCATCTTGTACTCCCCGAAGTCGTGGAGCCATGCCAGGGTTGCGGGGTCAAGGACATTCTCCGCGGCGATGATTACGGGAATGGACGAGGTCGACCCCATGGTCCGGGTGACCTTCTTCATATTCAGCATTGCCGGCATATCCGAGGGCACGAAGGTCTCCTCGTCGGCATTGACCGGCACGTGTGCATCGAGCTGCAGCCCGGTGAGGGCAATGACGCCGCAGAACAGGATCACGGGCAGGGGGTGCTTTGCGATGACGTAGGCGATCCTGCCCAGCAGGGTGTCGTATTTGTCGATGAGCGAACTGCTGCTCCGGCCGGCGCGTCGCTGCTTCGGGCGGTAGCGGGTGAGGAGGGCAAATGTCGGCACGATGACCAGCGCGGCGATATAGCAGCAGACCACCCCGATGGTGCAGGTGATCCCGAAATCGGCCACCATGGGGATGGGAGCGAAGAGCATGGCGATAAAGCCCATCGAGGTCGCTCCCATGGCGATGAGGACGGAGGGGCCCGTCTGCGCCACGGCGGTGGTGACCGCCTGCCCGAGGTCGGCATCACGGATCGCCTCGTCGAGGCGGGAGTGGAACTGGATGGCGTAATCGATCCCGATGCCGATCAGCACAGGAAAGGCGCCGATCACCGTCATGCTGATGGGTATCCCGAATATGCCCATGAACCCGAATGTCAGGACCAGGCCGACCGCCACCACCGCCACCGGCAGGAGCGGAGAGCGGACGTGGGAGAAGAGCAGCAGCACCGCCAGCACCATGAGCAGCATGGCGGCGCCGATAAGCGTGCCCATCGATGCCTGCATCTCCTCCATCATCTCCATCTGGAATGCGGGCGATCCCGAGAGGGTCACGCTGAGGCCGGGCGGGGGATCGGTGATGCGGAGCAGCGATCTGAGGTTGGTGAGCACCTGGTTCTGGACGTCCGTGGAGACACCGGGCTCGAGCGTGATGGCGGAAATGGTCATCATCTGCGAGGGGAGGTAGCGTTCCAGCATCTCCGGCGGGGCGCTTTCCCGGATCCGGTAGATGTCGGCCTTCGAGGCCGGGAGCACACCCCCGTTTGCCTGCTTCATCAGGGTGGCGATCCCGTTCACGCTCCCGATGTACCGCTCGTTGCGGATATCCTCCTCGAGCATGTCGATGTAGGCCAGCACCGCCGGGTTGGTGACGTCATCCGCCTCGAAGATGATCATGACGGCGTCGGAGCCGTAGGTGTTCGTGTAGTGGGCGAGGAGCGCCCCCCGGGTGGTGCTCTTGTCGAGGTAGGTGTCGGTGCCGGTCTCCATGGAGAGCATCGTCGTGCCGAAGAGGGCAAGGACGAAGACGGCGGCGACCACGCCGGCGACGGTGTACGGGTGGCGGTTGATGGTGCGGGCGAGCTGTTCGAATACTGGTTTCATGCGGGCGATCACTCCTGTGGGACCATGGCACGGTGCGGTCCGTTGTACTCGCCGGTGACGGCGGCCGCTCCTGTACAGGCAATGGCCCTGTCCGTTCTCCCGTCGGTGGCGATCCCGGAGTCCCGGGCGGCCCGCATGACCGCCGCAGCGTCCTCCGCCATCGCCATGCGGTGGAGGAGTTCCACTGCTCTGCGCTCGCGGAGCGGCGGGGCGATGCCGGATTCCTTCCATATCCTGCCGGTCTGCCACCGGATTGCCAGGGGTGCATCGCCGAACGGGGTACCGGGCGGGTGCAGGCGGCCGGTACGGTTCGCACACGCGATGCAGCAAGGGTCGAAATGCGGTAGATTCATAGAGGTCCCCGGGAGTTTGCAGGAAAGGTGGATGCTGCCCGCACATAATACTGATGCACCGTTCCCGGGGACCACCCATGCCCGGAACAGTTTCTCCCCGCAGGCAGAGCTCCTTTTCCCACCGGCGATCCAGAGTATTATCCAATGTTCGCCGGGAAGGGATCGTACCTGGAGCAGCTCACCGCGGGAGTGAAGATGCAGTCGGCGCCGGTGGGAAGGGAACTGGAGGGGAGCTCCCCGCCGTCGGTTTTCATCGGGCGGTGGAACTACCCGAAGGTGCTCGCCGGCCCCATGGTGGCGCCGGTCAGGGGGGACACGCGGGTCATGGATACCCCCGAGGCCTGGATCCCCGCACGAACCACCCAGGAGGAGATCATCGGCTACCGCCTGCAGCTGGTGCGGGGGACGAGGGCGGTGGGGGTGCGGGACGTGGAGGACCGGTTCGTGGCCAAACTGCAGGAGATCGCCCTGTCCTCGTCATCACGGGACGCCGAAGCCTCCTTTGCCCGCACCCCGCAGGGGGTGGCGTTCTCCGAGGAGTCCGTACCCCACGGCCCCAGCGCCGCCATCGAGCGGTTCGACGTCGCCGGGGGGGCATGGGACCGCCGCCTCGAGCGGGTCTTTCATGACACCGATCTATCGGCCTCGGAAGCCGTGACGGACCTCCACCGGGCGGGCCTGCCCTTCTCGCAGATCCAGAAGGCGCTTTCGGTGGGGGCGATGGGCACGGGCAGGGCGCGGAGACTCGTCCCCACCCGCTGGTCCATCACCGCCTGCGACACCACCATCGGCGACCGCCTGCAGGCGGAAGTGCGCCGCAACCCGGTCATCGATTGTGTCCGCGTTCACGAGTTCGACAGCCTGCACAACCACTATGCGGTGCTGCTGCTGCCCACCGGGTGGCAGTACGAGTGGCTGGAGGCGTTCCTCCATATCCTGGGCAGGGAAGAGCTGGTCTTTGCCGACCACGAGGGGTTCCGGGGCAAAAAGGAGTACTCGCAGGTGGGCGGCTGCTTCTACTCCTGCAGGATGGCGGTGCTGGAGGGCCTCGCCCGCGAGGGGGTGCAGGCGGGGGCCATCGTCCTGCGGGAGGCGTCCCGCGGCTACGTGCCCCTCGGCGTCTTCAACGTGCGGGAGAACGTGCGCAGCGCCATGCAGCAGACGGCGATGGAGTTCGAGGATGTCCCCTCGGCCCTCGCGTCCGTTGCGGAGCGCCTGCAGCTGCCCCTCTCCCGCTTCGAGGGGGAGAGCGCCCTGCTGCGGGACATCGCGCGGGGCAGGGGGCAGACCACGCTCGGTGCGTTCTGCCGGTAAGTCCGCACAAACCTTTATGCCCTCCCTCCCGCAGGAGTGACCCATGGCACCGGCAACGCAGACCCCACCCCACCCTCCCGAGAACGTGGATATCTCCGTGCAACACGTGGTCCTCGTCCTCTCCGGCAAGGGCGGCGTGGGCAAGAGCACGGTGGCGGCGAACCTGGCGCTCGCCTTCTCCAACCACGGCTACCAGACAGGGCTCCTCGACCTGGATATCCACGGCCCCGACATCCCCAAGATGCTGGGCATCGAGGAGGCGCACCTGGCCTCCTACGACCAGAAGCATATCGAGCCGGTGCAGGTGACCGGGACGCTCGGCGTGGTCTCGATGGCCTTTCTGCTGCCGGAGAAGTCCACCCCGGTGATCTGGCGGGGCCCGATGAAGATGGGAGCCATCCGCCAGTTCCTCGAGGACGTCAACTGGGGCGACCTCGACTACCTGGTCGTGGATCTGCCCCCCGGCACCGGCGACGAGGCGCTGACCATCGCCCAGCTCGCCCCCAACATCGCCGGGGTGGTGGTGGTGACCACCCCGCAGGAGGTGGCCATCCTGGACATCTCCAAGGCGGTGCGCTTCGTCCAGGAGATCGGGCTGCCCGTGATCGGGATCGTGGAGAACATGAGCGGGCTGACCTGCCCCCACTGCGGGGAGGCGATCGACCTCTTCGGCGCCGGCGGGGGCGAGCGCGCGGCACAGGACCTGGACGTCCCCTTCCTCGGGTCCATCCCCCTCGACCCGGAGATGCGGAAAGCCGCCGACGAGGGACGGCCGTATATCCTCCGGTCCGGCGCGGGCACCGAGAACCCCACCTGGAAGAAGTTCGACGAGGTGATGGAGAACCTGATCCGGGTCATCGAGGGGAGGTGAAGGTCGCCCCCTGGCCGAGCCGCCGCCATTCCCGGTGCAGGTAGACGAACGCAGGGGCGGCGAAGAGGGCGAGGGCCAGCTCGGCGGCCAGGACCCCCGTCATATGCCCGACGTACACCACCGCGGCGTCCACGGCGGCATGCCAGAGGATTGCTGCGACCAGCAGCACGTGGCGCCGGGTGACGACCGCGGCGAGCACCAGCACCGACCATGCGATGTGCAGGGTGATGGTCATCATCCGCTCGAACAGGCCGGGAAGGATATCGAGGGGCGAGAGGGCGAGGAGCGCCTCGACCTGCGCCAGTGCCGCGGGGTCGTCGGGGATGCCCGCCAGTTCGGGGGGCAGCGCGGAGAGGACGATATAACTGACCATGCTGGAGAAGACGAGCAGGGCGACGATGATGCTCTCCACCCCGCCCCACCCGGCCCCGAAGAGGAACCCGTGCTCCCGGGAGCGCGCGTACCCCTTCCGGGGGAACCAGTACCGGTAGAGGAGATAGCGCCCCACCTCCTCGAAGATCCCGGCGAGCAGGCCCAGGTAGACGGCCAGGAGGGCGATAACCGCCGCCTGGCTGCCGACGGTTTCCTGCAGCCACAGGACGAGGGGGCCCTGGGTGAGCAGCACCAGCGGCGTGTGCAGGACCTGCACGGCGACGAAGCCGGCGGCCCCGAGCAGGAAGATACGCCATGAGGCGCCGAAGCGCCGGATGAGCCAGTAGCCCAGCCCCAGGGGGACGAGGATCTCGGCGAGGACCACGACGACGAAGGTGGCGACCACGAGGAGGTTCATGGCGAAAATCTCGCCCCGGCAGGGGAAATAGATATGCGCCGGGCCGGCGCCGATGCGGATGAATACCTTTTTAGTGCGGGTGCCGCAACCACCTTTTATGTATACACCCGAAGACTCCGCACGCTTTTTCTCGGCCGATGCCTTCGCCCGGGAGATGGGAGTGGAGCTGGTCATGGTCGCCCCGGGCCGGGCGCGGGTAAAAATGGAGGTCGGCGAGCGGCACCTCAACAGCCACGGGACGGTGCACGGGGGAGCTCTCTTCACCCTCGCCGACACCGCCTTCGCCCTCGCCTCCAACTCCCACGGCGTCCTGGCGGCGGCCATCAACGCCCATATCTCCTACATGAAGGCCGCACTGCGGGGGACACTCACCGCTGATGCCGAGGAGTTTGCCTTAAACCCGAAACTGGCCTCCTACACCGTCCAGATCACCGATGATGACGGCGAGCGGATCGCCATCTTCCAGGGAATGGTCTACCGCAAAACCCCGCGGCAATGAGGGCGACCCGGTGCGGATGGACGAACCGCGCTCCTGCCGGATGATGCCTGATGCGACGGCATGATCCGTGGATCGCGGCCCTCGCAATCTGTCTCGTGCTCGCCGCAGGCTGCACGGGAGGGGAGCCCCCGGCAAACGAGACTGACACGGCGGTCGCCATCGCCCTCGCCGACCCGGAGGTCCGAGACGCCATCGACGCAGACGCCGGCGACTACGAGATCGTGGAGGTTGCGCAGGGGACGTATCAATCGGCAGACTATGCGGCGACGAACCCCGTCGTGACGTTCCGGCTGCACGGCCAGCGCTCGCTGTACCGGGTGGTCGTCGATGTCGGGAACGCCACAGTGGCCGCGGCATACTGGCAGTACGTCAAAGAACCGATCCCCTGCATGGAGACGGGGCCGCCGGAGGTTTTCTCCACGCTCGAGGATGCCGCGGAGGCTGCCGGCTTCGCGTGTCCGCTTGCTGCCCTCTCCTCCGTGCCAGAAGGATACGGGTTTTCCGCCGTGCGGGTGTATGGGGATCCGTGCCCCCGGCGCGAGGTCGCCTATGCCAACCGGACTGACCGGCTGCTGCTCGTCCAGACCTGTGCAGGCGACCCTCCCTACGCCTTCGCCATCTCGATGCCGGAGTACCGAGAGGTCGGCGTCAACGGCCTCCCTGCCGTGCTGGTGAGAGGGATCGGCGAGAACCAGGTCTCGTGGAGCAGCGAAAACGCCGACTTCTGGCTCCGGGGAACCGTCGATGAGGAAGAACTGCTCGCCGCCGCATCCTCGACAGAACCCTTTGCAACGCCCACGCCGGCGCCGATCCCGTCCGCATCGGAGGTCCCGAAACCCGGCATCTCCCGTTTCGGTACGCCCCGCATTCTCTGGCCGGATGAGATCACCGTGACGGCGGGCACCACCAGTACCGGCGAAATCGTGACCGAATCGCGCGAGAAGGGCTACGGGAGGGTCCACCTTCGCATCCGCTCACGGGTGACCGAGCACGCCACGCTGGCCCGCACCCTGCCCATGCCGGAGGAGATGGAGATCTCGGTCGCTCCTCCGGATTTCAGGGCCTACCCGGGAGAGACGTACTATGCAACGGTCACGGTGAACACGACGCCCGCCACTCCGCCGGGGCGATACGTGCTACAGTTTCACGAGATTTTCGAGGGATCGTTCTACGGCGGCGGCTGGTTCGACGTGATCGTGACGGAGTAGGGAGCGCGAGAATGCGCGAACCAGGCCTGCGCTCTCTGCGGGCGTTCGGCCTGCCACCCCGCCAGATGCGGCGCTCGGTCTCGCCTGACGACCTGCGCAGCCTCGCCGAAACCCGGGGATTTACTGTGGACGAGGCCGTGCTCATCCGCAACCGGGTGAACGCCATCTACTTCAAAGCGATGAAATGAACGGGCCACGCGCAGGGTGCCAAAAAAAGTGAGTGAGTACCCCGTGCACGGGGATTTCGGGGCTCAGGCGTTGCCGAGCCAGACGTCGACCTTGTCGCGGTTGTTCTCGATCCAGTCCGCCGCCGCCTCTTCATCCGTGAGGCCATCCTGGTCGACCTTGTACATCACGTATTCCATGTCTGCAGGTTCCCAGTGGAACCGCTCCAGGATGCCATACGCCCCCGGATTGTCCTCTTCGAGGCCGAAGCGGGCGATGGTGGCGATGTACTCCTCCGGGCCGTAGAGCAGCTCGGGGTCGTCGAGGTACGTGATATCCCAGCGGGTGAACGCCCAGTGCGGCGTCCACAGGGTGACCACGATCCATTCTTCGTTCTGGACGGCGCCCTTCAGCTCGGCGAGCATGCCCACCTCGCTGCCGGTGACCACTTCATACCCCTCGAGGTCGTAGACGTCCAGGCCCTCCTCGCTCATGCGGACGGTGCCGGAGCCCGGCTCGATGGAGATGATCATGCCATCGAACTCGTCGACATACTCGGGGAGGTCTGCGATGGAGTCCACCGGCACGTAACTCGGTACCACCATACCAATCCGCGTGCCCTCCATGTTGTAGCCGAGGGTCTCGAACCGGTCACCGTACTTTGCCATGTACTGCTCGTGGCAGCTGGGCACCCAGGCGTCGAGGTAGCAGTCCAGGCTGCCGTCGGCAACGCCCTGGAAGACCACGCCGATATCGACGAACTTCATTTCCACGTTATACCCTCCCTCTTCCAGCACATCTTTCACCACGTACCCGGATGCATAGGCGGTTCCCCACGGCCCGATCCCGATCACCACCGTCTCGGCGGAGGGCGCGACCTCCTGTCCGGTACAGCCCGCGGCAAGCAGGCATCCCGAAAGAACCACACACACCACGAGTAATGTCTTCATTCCCTGAAAATTCATACATTCACAACCAAATAAAATCCTTTTTGCAAAAACGGCAGCCACATCGTGAAGATATCTGCCAGATATACACTCCAACAGGTATTGATGAAAAGCATATATAGATTACCAATCATCATACCTCCCCCAAAATCAAATTGTGTGTGTGTTTTGACCCCAAATCCAAAATATGTGCAGATTGTGTACAGCAAATACGGATTAAACTTCGGATAAGTTATGAAAATGAAATACACGCACACATTCGCAATTTATGTTAAATTCGCGTGGATATTATCAATATATCCCGTATTTATTCGATTATTCAAAATTAATCCGGGATTGGCCGGGTAATCCGGCACAGAATTGCAAATGATCGCCCGTCGGCAGATAATAGACATCATGGAGATATGACCAATCCTCCCCGCACCGGCTGCCTTATCTGCGGCCGCGATCTCGTGTACCCGGATTCGCCCGAGGAGATGACATGCTGCCACGCGGTAGCGGGGATGAGGGGCGCCGCTACAGGGGCAGCCCCAGCAGCGCAAAGATCCCCATCATCTTCAGGCCCATGTAGACCATAACGGCGATGAAGACCAGCTTGAGCTGCTTCCCGGGGAGGCGGTGGGCCGCCCGCACACCCACCTGGGCCATGATGATGCTGGTGCCGGCGAGGAGCGCCCACTGCAGCAGGTTGACGTAGCCCAGCGAGAAGGGGGGGAGACCGGCGACGCCCCACCCGTTGATAATGTAGGCAACCGTCCCCCCGAGGGCGGTGAAGATCATCAGCCCGGTCGACGTGCCCACGGCGTTGTGCATCCGAAAGTGCAGGGCGAGCACCATCACCGGGATGAGGAGCACCCCGCCCCCGATGCCGATGATGCCGGAGATGATGCCCAGCGGGATGCCCCAGAGGAGGAAGGTGAGCGTATCATCGACCGGCTCCTGCCCGACGGCGGGCGGCTTTGCGGTGAGCATGCGGATGGCGCCGAGGAAGATGGCAAGGCCGAAGAGGGTGGTGAGGTAGGCGCCGGGGATGAGGGTGGCGATAGAGCCGCCCAGCAGCGCCCCGACAAATCCGGCGGCCCCCATGGCAATCGCGGCCTTCCAGACGACGGCGCCCTTCCTGTGGTGGCCCCAGGCGCCGGACATCGCCGTGGGCAGCACCACGGCAAGGTTGGTCCCGAACGCCACCAGGACGGCGGTCCCGGTATCGTAGCCCATCGAGGATAGCACCCAGAACTGGACCGGGACCATGATAAAGCAGCCGCCGACGCCGAGCAGCCCGCCGGCAAAGCCCACAACGATGCCGGTGGCCAGCAGGACGAGAATATAGATGATTTCTATGGTCATTGCACAAAAACACCCTATTTCAATTCCATTCGAATTATTCGACGCGGGCCGCCGATAAACGTTATCTTTCCGGCACACAGGACTTCCGTCCGCCGCCTGGCCCGTGCCCGGGGAGTGCCGGATCGGAACGCTCCCGCCACCGCTCCGTGGCGAGCCACGCACAGTTCAGGGCTGCCCCGGCGGCGGTGCGGTGCCGCCGATCCCCTTAATATGGATGCAGGGCAAGGGGGACGATCGGTGTCTGTGCAATGGCGCTGAAAGAGAAGATCCTTGAGGTGATGGGAGGGGTGCACGTCGGGGCGGTGGCCACCGTCGACCAGGGCAGGCCCGCGGTGCGGTTCATGGCCCTGCGGGGCCAGGACGACCTCACCCTCGTGGGAGCGACGATGAAGGGCTCCCGCAAGGTGCAGCAGATCAGCAAAAGCCCCGACGTGGCCATCTCCATCTGGTCGTGCGGCGAGTACACCGATCCCTACGTGGTGATCCGGGCAACGGGGGAGGTGCACGAGGACCGGGCGACCAGGCAGAAGTTCTGGAACGAGCAGTGGGCGCAGTACTTCCAGTCGGTGGACAACCCCGAGTTCGTGGTGCTCACCTTCGTGCCCACGACCATCGAGTACACCGACCCGACCGCCGGCACCATGGAGGTCTGGGAGAGGGAGGCGATGGTGGCTGCCCGCTGAAATGGCCGGTCACCATACCGTGTTCGAACAGCACCCCATTTTTTCACCCCCGGAGGGCAGGTGCTCGCCACGCCCGCCGGGTGCCTTGCCCCGCGACCACGCGGTGAGCAAAAGGTTCCCTGCACGCCCACATTGATTAACAGTAGTGGTAATCACCAGAAGGCTATTTTATATACCAGTATTTCCGATATGCAGACAAAGGACGGTGATCGAATGGCATGGGACGACGTAGTATTTGGCACCCTCACCGGGGGGCTGTACAATCTCGGGAAAACCGCGTACAAAGCGGGGAAAGCGGCAGACCAGGCAGGGGACGCGGTCGAGGAGATCGCGGACAGCGTGGGCGAGGCGCTCAGCATCATGGGCGAGACCTTCACCGAGCTGGCAGACGATCTGGGCTCCTTTATCAATGAACTGGAGGATCTCCTCACCACCGAGCGGGTGGTACCCCGGAGCGACGACGAACTCTGGGACGAGGAACTCACCCGCCTGAACCTCCTCCGGCAGATGCAGGCGGAGCTGACCGAAGAGCTGGCATCGTTCGGCGAGATCCAGGCCCCCGCCACGTGGTGGGACTGGCTCTCCTTCGACTGGGGGGAATACAAGGAGTACATGAAGGTGCTCGGCAGGCTCAACGTGGTCAACACCGCCATCAGGGAGATCCTCTACCAGGAACCGGGCGTGATCCCGGCGGCGATCTATGACTTCAAGGAGGTCCTCGCGCGGTTCAATACGATGGAACAGCCCCGTATCGAGGCCATCATGGATGCCACCGAGGATTCCATGGAGACGGCCGGGGATATCCTCACCGAGGTGCACAAGCTCTTCGTGGTCACCCGGTGGAAACCGGCCGGCGATCTCTCCCCCGCACAGCAGGGCGAGCTGGACCGCCTGGAGGCTGCGAAGTCCGTCTACGATGTGCTGATCGACAGAAATCTGCATATTGCCGAGCAGCTGCGCGGCCCCCTCGTCAGGGTGCACCCGGAGGAGTTCATGCTTCCCGCCGCAGCGCCGCGGGCCTGGAAAGCGGACATCCTCGCATCGACGGTGGTGGGGACGGCCAGGGACACCGGGGCGGTGCACAAACCCGTGGCACCAGGCATCCCCGCGGCGGAGGCATACGCCGGAGCGGTGGAGAGGGGGCGTGCCGCGAAGGCGGGCATCAGCACAAACAAACCCGCAACAGTTCTGCACGCGCCACTGCTCGCCGGAATCGTGAAGGAGAAAGCCCTCGTCACGCGGCCGGTGGCCGAGACCCTGGGGTTATTGACCAGGAACGCGGAGATCAGCGCCTACCTCGGTAGCCACACCACGGTCACCGGAAGGATCCGCTACCTCGAGCGGGAGCGGCACAAGATCGAGAAGGCCATCGCCCGGATCACGTGGGTGAAGGTCGAGGAGCCCGGCGTGATCCCCCTGACGCTGGACGAGGTGCACAGGACGATCGCCCGGTTCCGGGCCGAGGAGCAGCCCCGCCTGGAAACAACGATGGATTGCGTCAATGCCGCCCTCGCGAGGTTCACTGCCGAAGAGCAGCCGCGGATCGAGACGATCCTGGACAGCGTGAACGAAACGGTGTCCGAGTCACAGAAAATCCTCGAAAATGTCAACGAATCGCTGGATAAATCCCAGGGGTGGCTCGATTTTCTCGCCGCCTACCGCACGCCCATCCTGGTGATCTGCGGCATCGGCGGCGTGCTGGTCTTCGCCATCATGGCAGCGCTCCTCGTGGTGCTGGTGAAACTGGCGATCACCTTATAACGAGGGCTTTTTGCACCGGCCCTCCCGCTTTCATGGTGCGGAGCTGCGGCGCCGGTGAACGGTGCGGGCGCCGGCACCACACCTGTCATCCGGCAGGAAGGCCAGGGAGCACCATTATCCGGCTCCGGCGTGAACAGGACCCTATGATCAGCGAGGACGTGATCGCCGGCATCCGCCGGGACCTCGCCGCTCGCGCCGACGAAAAGACGAGAGACGGCGCGGGCCTGTTCTTCAAGGAGGAGGTGCACTTCCACGGCGTGAAAAGCGGCGCGGTCCGGGCCATTGCCCGGGAGTATTTCCCCCGGGGTTGGGAGAAGGCGGCGGTCTGGTCCCTCTGCGAGGAGCTGCTGCGGTCGGGCTACCTGGAAGAGTCAGGGATCGCCTGCGACTGGGCGGAACGGCTGAAACAGGCCTTCGAACCGGAGGACTTCGCGGTGTTTGAGCGCTGGCTGCACACCTATGTCTCCAACTGGGCGGTATGCGACTCGCTCTGCAATCACGCCGTCGGGTCGTTTCTGGAGATGTATCCCGGATACCTTCCCCGCCTGGAGGTCTGGGCCCGTTCGGAGAACCGCTGGGTGCGGCGGGGCGCGGCGGTCTCGCTGGTGCTGCCCGCCCGGAAGGGCATGTTTCTCGCTGAGGTCGTTGCGATTGCCGACCTCCTGCTCACGGATCCCGACGACCTGGTGCAGAAAGGCTACGGCTGGATGCTGAAAGAGGCGGGCAGAGCGCACCCGGATGAGGTGTTTTCGTTCGTGATGGCCCGCAGACAGCAGATGCCCCGCACAGCGCTGCGCGCTGCCGTCGAGAAGTTCCCCGCGGACCGGCGAGCGCAGGCCACGGCGAAGGATGCGGGCAGAGGATAACCTTATCACCGACGAGCGCCACCGGGAAGCATACGGAGGAATGGATGCGATGAACGAGTTTATCGATGTCGGTGCCGCGGATATGCTGGCGGACGGCGCCATGGCGACGGTGCAGGCAGGAGAGCGCGAGGTCCTCCTCGCCCGGGTGGGCGATCGCTACTATGCCGCCGAATCGCGCTGCCCCCACATGCGGGGGGAGCTGGCGAAGGGTACCCTGGAGGGGACCATCGTCACCTGCCCCGTCCACCACAGCCGCTTCGACCTTGCAGACGGCCGCGTGGTCCGCTGGACGGACTGGCCGGGGATCCTCGTCTCCATGGCAAAGGTCATCCAGCCCCCCCGCCCGCTCGCCGTCTACGAGGTGAAGGTGGAGGATGGCAGGGTTCTTGTCGGCAGTGCGCACCCGCGGCCCCGGGAGCCGGTGGCGGCACAGTGAGCGGGGCGGGACGAACGGACGGCGGTGCCTGTAGGTGAACACTGTGGATAATCACTAATAGATAATTATAAATATACGTATGAGAAACCCATACGTTGCCGCACGCACACACACATCCAGCACAGAATACCGCCGAAAGAGCGCCCCGTCCCACCTGCGCACACACGAAGGGCATACCACCTCATACCGGGACGCTCTGCGGCACCAGAGCCACGCAAGGCAGCCCCTCCCCAGGATACACGCCACCCTGCCCGCGGGTCACCGCACCTCCTCCGCGGGGAGATGACGTGCCCGGCGAAGCGGGGACGGGGCGGCCATTTCCCCGCATACGAGGGGGGCAGGGCGGCACCCCCCCAAAATCCATCTCTCTTCTCCGGCGGTCCCCGGACCGCCTGCAGTACATATACTAGTGCCCGTGCCGGGAGTGCCCGGCATTGCACGATGAGCAGCGGCCCGTCTGCACGCAGACGAACCCGCCGCACCGCGTGCACCGCCACCGCTGCTCCTGCTCCTCGAGAAACCATGCCATTCCGTTCGCACGGATCCTGCGCAGGTTGTTGATCATGCTCATCCCGTACTGCTCGCGGGAGCGCCGGTCGAGCCGCTCCAGGCGGTCGCAGGGAAAGTCCGCGCACTCGAAGCAGAAGGCGACCTCATGGTTTCGCAGCCGCCGGCAGGCCTTTTTTAAGGCCGTGCAGCGTTTGTCTTTCGCCCGGCACCCCTCGCAGACGGCGGGGCGCCCCGGATGGGCGATCCATGCCAGGTTCTTGCTGCAGAGGGCGCAATTCATGCCACAGGGGGCGATGAGGTGGGGTTCCATGCCGGTGATGGGAGCAGGCCTCCGGGTGCGTTGCGCGGGTATAGGCAGTGACCCCTGAAATGGTTGGCGGTCGGGATCGCATCCTGCCCTCCGATCCGACGACTGCGGTTCCCGGCGGCACCTTGATGCGATCGGAGCGCTTTGCAGGCCCGAAAACGGAGCAAGTCATATATAATAGCATGTATATCACTAGCAATATAATGACGCCGAACAGAAACGACGGGGATGAGGTGGCGGTCCGTGCCGCCCGCCCGGCGGTCAGCGATCTGCAGGTCTCCCCCTCCGCCATCGTCCCGAACCGGGGGACGGCCACATGAGCTGGCTGGACCAGGAGGAGATATACCTCTTCAACGGGCTCATCTACCAGTACCTCCTGGATTATCCCCGGGATCACCCCGTCGGGGTCACGGCGAGGGAGCTGCGAGAGCACTACGGGCTTTCCCCCAGGAACTCCTACAAATTCGCGGCCGTCCTCTGCAAACACCCACGGCTCTTCTACCTGATCGGCCAGGAGTGCGAGGACGGCGATGGACAGGGGAGCCACTTCCCGCAGATCCGCTACTACATCAGCCTGAAAAACCTAAAAAACCGGCCAATTCAGCCACCGCGAATCAGATCGCACGCTGATTCTACCAGGTTGCCGGGAGCCTGCAGGGGGGTGACACGCACCGTTCCCTTCTCCCCCCGCACCCAGGGCTCAATACGGAGCGGTGCCCAATCGGGGACGAGAGTACCATGGACGAGATCACCATCATCGACGTGCCGGCGCAGACAGTGCTCGGGATACGGAGAACCGGGCACTACCGGCTGATTGCCGAGCTCCTGCCCGAGATCGCCATCTATGCGATGGAGCAGGGCATCCCTCTCGGCATGCCCGTCTTTATCATGCACGAGAGCAGCGCCGAGGAGGCGATGGCCGCGGACCGGGAAGGAACGGCCGACGTGGAGGTGGCCTTTCCGGTGCCGGAAGGCACCGCACCCGGCCCGGGAATGCAGGTGTATGCGCTTCCCGGCGGCAGGATGGCCCGGACCTTCCACCGGGGCCCCTACGGGGAGTCCGAGACCACCTACCTGAACCTGTTCGCGTGGCTGGAGGAGCGGGGGCTTGCCATCGCCGGGCCCATGCGGGAGGTGTACCACAACGACCCGCGGGAGGTCGCCCCCGAGGAGATCCTGACCGAGATCCTGGCCCCGGTCGCCTGACCACCTTTTTTTCTCAGAATGAACACCCCCGGGGTGCGGGTGCACCCATCCCCCCCTTCCCCTACCTGCCGGTTCCGGACCCCCGGGCGGACCCAGGAAATAATGGCCGATTGTATATTCTCCCCGCAATTCAATGCCCAATGGACGTGGCTCCAGAGCTCCCAGTTTATCTTCCTAAATTAATAAATAATCCATTTATGGAAGTATTTTATTCTCCTCCACAAATAGTCTCTGTATTCGATCAAGAGGGGACGCTTTATGATCCGCGTGCTGCTCGTCGACGATGAGCCGATGTTTCTCACGGCATCCAGGATTTTTCTGGAAAAAGACCCGGAAATCCGGTGCGAAACCGCAGGATCCGCCTCCGAGGCATTGATGCGGATGGAGGAGGGGGAGTTCGATGCCATCGTCTCCGACTACGATATGCCCGGCATGGAGGGCATCGCATTTCTGAGGAGGGTCCGCGCAACCATCCCCAATATGCCCTTCATTCTCCTCACCGGCAGGGGGCGCGAGGAGGTGGTCATCGAGGCGCTGAACAGCGGGGTCGATTTCTACCTCCAGAAAGGATTCGAACCCAGGATCCTCTATGCGGAACTGCGGCACAAAATCCGCCGGGCGGTGGAGCGCAAGCGCACGGCCGATGCCCTGCGGGAGAGCGAGGAGAAGTTCCGGACGCTGTTCACCTCGATGAACGAAGCCTTCTCTCTCTGCGAGATCCTCTGCGATGAGGAGGGGAGGCCCGGTGACATCAGGATCCTGGAGGCGAACCCCGCCTGGGAGAAGGAGACCGGCCTCTCCCGGGACCAGTATCTGGACAGGAGGTTCCAGGAGGTCTTACCCGGCATCGAGCCCTACTGGATCGAGCGGTATGGCCGGGTGGCACTCACCGGCGAACCCGCCCATTTTGAAGACTACAACCACAACACCGGGAGGTTCTACGACGTCTTTGCCTTCAGCCCTTCCCCGGGCCGGTTCGCCACCTTCCTCCACAACACCACCGAACGGAAACAGGCGGAACACGAGCTCTTGGCCCTCAAGGGACAACTGGAAACCGAGATAGAGGATTTGAACACCCTCCGCTCCCTGAGCCTGCGCTATATTACGGGCGACGATTTCAGGGCACTCCTCCAGGAGATCCTGGAGGCCGCCATTGCCCTCACCGGCGCGGACAAGGGGACGTTGCAGCTCCTCGATCCCGCCACGGGTATGCTGACGGTTGTCGCCCAGAAGCACTTCGATCCCCCCTTCCTGGAGTTCTTCGCGCGGGTGGGCCCGGAGGATGCTGCGGCGTGCGGGGCCGCCCTGGAACGGGGAGAACGGGTGGTGGTGGAGGATATCGCCAACAGTCCCGTCTTCGATCCCGGGTCCGCGGAGATGTTGCGGGAGGAGGGCATCCGCGCCGTGCAGTCCACCCCGCTGGTGAGCCGGGAGGGCCGGATGCTGGGCATCCTCTCCACCCACTTCCGCGAGATCCACGCCCACGCGGAACGCGAACTGCGGCTCGTCGATATCCTGGCCCGGCAGGCTGCGGATATGATCGCGCGCACAATGGCCGAGGAGGCCCTTCGGAAGAGCGAGGAGCGGCTGCAGCTGGCGCAGAAGGCGGGTAATGTGGGGGTGTTCGACTGGAACCTCGAAACCAATGAGACGATATTGTCATCGGAAATGCAGGCGCTGTTCGGCTTTCCCCCGGGACCGTTCACGTTCCGGGATTGGGCCCGGCTGGTGCTCTCCGAGGATTTCGAGCGGGTGACCACGTTCTTCCAGGAATGGTTCCAATCCGGCCGCCTCGAAGATTCCTGGGAGTACCGCTTCGTCCGCAGTGACGGATCGCTGCGCTGGATGGAGGCCAAAGGCACCATCCTGCGCGGCCCCGAGGGGCAGCCCCTGCGCATGATCGGCACCAACCTGGATATCACCGACCATAAACTCGCCGAGCATGCCCTGAAGGAGAGCGAAGAGCGCTACAGGACGCTTCTGGAGTCCACGGCCGACAGCGTCTACGTCCTGGATCATGAGTTTCGCAACGTGCTCGTCAACGAGGCGGCGACGCGGTTTGTGCAGATGCCGAAGGAGAGATTGCTGGGAAACAAACTCACCGACCTGTTTCCGGGGATAGAGGAGACCGCGTTCTTCAAGGTGTTCCGGCGGGTGATGGAGACGCGCCAGGCGGAGACCGTCGAGGCGGAGTTCGTCTTTCCGGGCGGGCGCAGGGGATGGTACGAAGTGCAGGTGGATCCCGTGCCGGAGGGGATTCTCTGCATCTCCCGGGACATCACCGCGCGCAAGCAGGCGGAGGAGGACCTGCGGGAGAGCAAGGAGAAGTACCGGCAGTTCTTCGAGCAGGATCTGACCGGGGATTTCATCACCACCGAAGACGGCTGGATCCTCACCTGCAACCCCACGTTCGTGGAAATCTTTGGCTTCGGCTCCCTCGACGAGGCCCTGCACACCAATATCGTCGAGACCTACCCCTCCCCGGAGGACCGGAACGCGTTCATGGACCTCCTCAAACGGGAGAGAAACCTCACCAACCTCCGCAGGACCAGGACGCGGCGGGACGGCTCGCCCATCACCGTGGTGGAGAACGTGGTGGGACGGTTCGATGCACACGGGAACCTGATCGATATCCTGAGCTACCTCTATGACGATTCTGAGCGCAACGCGGCCGAAGAAGCCCTCAAAGAGGCGAATACCAAGCTCAACCTGCTCACCAGCATCACCCGCCACGACATTCTCAACCAGGTGACCGCGCTGAAGGCATTCCACATCCTCATCGAGGAGCAGGCCCACTCCAACCCCGAAGTACAGGAGATGGTGGCGCAGGTGCAGTGCATCGCCGACACCATCCGCCGCCAGATCACGTTCACCGGCGACTACCAGCACATGGGCGAGAAGGATCCCGAGTGGCAGCACGTGGCATGGGTGGTGGCGCGGGCGGCAGAGAGCGTCCGCATCAACGGCACCCGGCTGGCGGTGGACACCGGATCCCTGGAGGTCTTCGCCGATCCCATGCTGGAGAAGGTCTTCTACAACCTTCTCGACAACGCCATGGCGCACGGAAACGGGGTCACCGAGATCAGCGTGCGGTTCTGTGACCACGCGGACGGCGGCACGCTCGTGATCGAGGATGACGGCACCGGGGTGCCCGCCGCCATGAAGGAGGAGATCTTCGAGAAGGGCGTGGGCACCATCACCGGCTACGGCCTCTTTCTGGCCAGGGAAATTCTCGGGATCACCGGCATGGCCATCCGGGAGACCGGCGAGGAGGGGGAGGGGGCCCGCTTCGAGATCGCCATCCAGGGGGATCGGTGGCGGGTTTCAGGGGCCGACACCTGATCCTTCCCGGGAGGGGAGATCCGCTCCCCTAGCCCAGCCGGTAGTGGACCGTCCACTGGGTCTTTCTTAAGAACTCGCTGTGCCGGAAGAGCCGGAGCCACCCGAGTTTGGGCTCCTCGGCGTCGAAGTAGGACCATTCGTCCAGCAGCCGGATCCCGGGGTGCCACTCCTCCGGCTCCCTGCCGTCCCGGATCCCGGAGCGGAAGACGGCATCCTCCCCCATATGGAGCTCCCGCCGCAGCTTGAACTGCATCATCGCGCGCAGCGGCTCCCGCACCCATACCGCATTGACCACCTCGCAGACCAGTTCGGAGCCGGGGAACTCCTCCGCCAGGGTCACAAACAGCCCCTTCACCGCCTCGGCCTCCAGGTACATGAACACCCCCTCGGCGAGGAAGAGGAGGGGGCCCTCATGCGCCTGCAGGCGGGGGATCCAATCCTTCTCGAGGACTGATGCGGCGATCAGGCGGTAGCGGTCGGTCTCCTCGAAGAATTCCCGTTTGAGGGCGATCACCTCGGGCAGGTCGAGGTCGTAGAAGATCACCTCCCCGTTGTCGATCCGCAGGAACCGGGAGTCGAGCCCGCAGCCGATGTTCACCACCACGCCGCCGGGCGATCCGGCCAAAAACTCCCGCACGTAGTCGTCGTAGCGCCGGGCCCTGAGGGCGATATGCACCACCAGCCGGGGATCGAGCGTACCCTGCACGAGGGTGCGTACGAGCGGATTCTCCGATCCGGCGAATTTCATGCTCAGCGTGCGGGCGATCCCCACGGCCTTCGGGTCGGAGAGCACCGGATCTGCCGACTGCGTCTCCTGCGCATGGGCATAGAGGGTGATGAGCGAGGTGGCGGCGACGTCGCCGAGTTCGGGTGCGGACATTCCTGATTCTCCGTGTGCGGGTCTCACCGCACATCTGCTACAGGAACGATCGTGTGCAGGTCCTCATCAACCCTTCCCTCGCGATGTCTCCCCGTCCGATAGTCCACGGAAACCCCTAACACCCCCCGCTTCCTACAGGATCGTATGCACACCCGGGTCCCCTCACGCGAGCTGGAAGGCCGCATGCGCCGGTTCAGAGCCCTGATGGATGCACGGAATCCTGACTGGGAGATGGCCGCCTTCTTCGGCAAGATCAACCTCTACTATTTCACCGGCACCATGCAGGACGGCATAGTGCTGATCCCCCGCGACGACGAGGCGGTGTTCTGGGTCCGCAGGAGCTATGCACGGGCGCGAGAGGAGTCCTTCTTTTTGCAGATACGGCAGATGGAGAGCTTCCGGGATGCGGCGGCCGCCACCCCCCATATCCCCGGCACCGTCCACCTCGAGACCGAACTGGTGCCTATCGCCCTGCTCGACCGGTTCAGGAAGCACTTCCCCTTCCGGGAGGTGCGGCCCCTCGATGCGGCGATCGCCGAGGTGCGGGCCGTGAAGAGCGCCTACGAACTCTCGTGCATGGAGAAGGCCGGCAACATCCACCGCCACGTGCTCGAGGGCTGCGTGCCCGACCTGCTCGGCGAGGGCATCAACGAGGCCGCGTTCGCCGCCCGGCTGTACGAGGTCCTGATAGAGCATGGCCACCACGGAGTCGCCCGCTTCGGCATGTTCGACACGGAGATCCGTGTCGGGCAGATCGCCTTCGGGGAGAACTCGCTCTCCCCAACCTGCTTCAACGGCCCCGGCGGCAGCCGCGGGCTGTGCCCCGCCGTGCCCCTGCTCGGGGACCGGGAGCGGAAGCTCAGGCGCGGGGACCTGGTCTTCGTGGACATCGGGTGCGGGGTGGAGGGCTACCACACCGACAAGACCATGACCTACGTCTTCAGGGGGGAACTCCCCTACGAGGCCGTGGAGAGCCACGAGCGCTGCCTGGCCGTCCAGCACGAAATGGCGGCGATGCTCAGGCCCGGGGTGGCCCCGTCGGCGATCTACGAGACGATCATGGAGAACCTGACCCCGGAATTTCGTGAGAATTTCATGGGGTTCGGCGACCGCAGGGTCAAATTCCTGGGCCACGGCGTAGGCCTGGTGATCGACGAGCTGCCGGTCATCGCCGCGGGGTTCGATGCCCCCCTGCAGGAGGGGATGGTGTTCGCGCTCGAGCCCAAGAAGGGCATCGCCGGGGTGGGCATGGTGGGGGTGGAGAACACCTTCGCGGTCACCCCGCAGGGTGGCCGGAGCCTGACCGGCGACCATCCCGGGCTGATGCCGGTCTAGCGAGGGGAGAGTATGACATCGCGTGAACAACCAGGACCCTCCCCGCTCCGGAACCTCGGCGGGAACGAAGTGCAGGAGGCGGCATTCGCCCGGTATGCCGGCCCCTATCTCGCCGGTCGGGTCTCCAGCCGGCACCGGACGGCCTTCGACGTGCTCATCCCGGGCGGATCCGTCCGGGTGGGGATGTCGGGTGCGCTCCGCCGCCTGGGCAGGGCGCCGGCGGTGGGGGACTTCGTGGTCCTCCTCGACCAGCCGGAGACCGGGACCCGCATGATCGTGGACATCCTGCCCCGGCGCACCGTCTTCTCCCGCGGGGCTCCGGGCGAGGACGGGGAGGCGCAGGTAATCGCCGCCAACATCGACACCGTGTTCATCGTCACCGCGGCCGGTGCCGATTTCAACCTGCGGCGGCTGGAGCGCTACCTGGCCGTCGTCCATGCCTCAGGGGCGGAGCCGGTGATCCTGATCAACAAGGCGGACCTGGCCGATGATCCGGATGCGCTGCGGGCCAGGGCATCGGCCGTCGCAGGCGGGGTGCCGGTGCTGGCGGTCAGCGCCCTGCAGGGCGAAGGGATGATCCGGCTGGCGGAGTTCCTGCGGCCCGGGAGCACGGTGGCCCTCATAGGCTCCTCGGGGGTGGGAAAATCCACGCTCCTCAATGCCCTCCTGCCCGACGCCCTGCAGGAGACGAGCGAGGTGCGGGCGCATGACGGCAAGGGGCGGCACACCACCAGCGTGCGCCAGCTCTTCGTGCTCCCCGGGGGGGCCATGGTGATCGACAACCCCGGGCTGCGGGAGATCCAGCTCCACAGCGCCGCGGCGGGCATCGAGGAGACCTTCGCCGACGTCATCGAGCTCGCCTGCGGCTGCCGCTACCCTGACTGCCGGCACGAGGGCGAGCCCGGCTGTGCGGTCCGGGCGGCGGTGGAGGAAGGGGTCCTCCCCGGGGAGCGGCTGATGAGCTACCTGCGGCTGGTGCGGGAGGCCGAGTTCCAGGCCGAGAAAACGGTGATCGGGCTGAAACGGATGGAGAAGAAGAAGTGGAAGGGAATTGGCGCCGAGGCCCGGCGGTTCCGCGACAAAGGAGAGCACTGAGGAGGCAAACACGGCACCGGGGGTTACAACTCGGCCCGTCGGGGGCCGTGCGGCACCGCCATCCCGGATAGTCGTGCACTCATCTCTGCAGCAGTGCCGCGATGTTAATGCGTATGCCCGCCGATATGAATGCAGGAGAGAAAAGATACCATGGCCCGCCAGGAGAATATTGGGTACGCAGCCGCCGTTGCGGGAGGGGCCGGCGTGGGGCTGCTGCTGGGCAGCGAGTTCCCGGGCACCGCCACCACCCTGCTGGGCGCGGCACTGGCGATCATCGCCATCGCCGCGATCGCGCTCCTCTCGTTTTGGAAACCCTGACCATCGAGAGCCCGGGATCGATTTCGGCCGGGCCCTCCTTTCATCAGGCCGTCCATCGGTGCGCCACCCCACGCTCCCGATCCTTTGCTCGTTAAAAATTTTCCTACAAAGATAATTGATAGATAAAAAATAATTGAAATATACTAACACTCGCCGGGGTGGTCCAATTTCTTCATGTCTTACTTGTGGATAAGGAAGAGCTGCTTCTCTCTGTGGCAAAAACGTTTCTGGAGCGTGCCGGGGATATCACCGTGGAGACCGCCCGTTCGGTGGAGGAGGCGATGCGGAAACTTGCCTCATTGGAATTCGATGCCATCGTCGCCGATTACGAGATCCCCCCGCAGAGCGGGCTTGCGTTCCTCCGTGCCGTCCGCCGGAAAGGCCTGGACACACCGTTTCTCATCTTCACCAACAGAGGCGACGAAGGGGCCATGATCAAGGCAATCACCTGCGGTGCCGATGAGTACCTGCAGAAAGGAGGAAACCCGATGGCGGAATTTGCCGAACTCGCCCACCGGATTCGCTCCGTGGTGGCCCAAAAAACGATCCTGAAAAACCTGCACGATGCCAGGGAAACGATGGAATCCATCAGAGGCCTTATGCAGACGGTGAGAATCCCGCTGGTGGTCCTCGATGAGAGCCTCCGGGTAATCGATGCCAATCCCCCCCTGTATACCACATTCCACCTCACCCCGGAAGGCATGGTGGGTCTCCCCCTCTCCCGCGCGGGCAACGAGGAGTGGAACATCCCCGACCTGCACGCCGCTCTCGCCGCGGTCCTTTGCGAAAATCACGCGATAGAGAACCTTGAGATCGAACATGCGTTCACTGCGGCCGGCAGAAAGACCATGCTCCTGAACGCCCGGGAACTGGTCCGCCCTGCGGGGGGATCCCGCATGATCCTGCTCTCGATCGAAGATATCACTGCGATACGGCAGAAAGAACGGGAGATCCGCGAATCAGAGCGTCGGATGACCGATATCATCAATTTCCTGCCCGATGCGACATTTGCGATCGACGAACAGAGAAGGGTTATCGCCTGGAACGAGGCGATGGAGACGCTGACCGGGATGACCGCACAGACCATGATGGGGCAGGGGAACTACGAATATGCACTGCCATTCTACCAGAGCCGGAGGCCGATTCTCATCGATATGGTCACCGAACCGGACGAGGTGATCAGGCACTTCTACCCCACCGCGGCGCGGGAGGGGCACGGCATCACCGCAGAGACGGTGATGACCAGGCCCGGAAGGACGCAATCCGTGCTCTGGGCCAAGGCCACGCCGCTCTATACCGACTGCGGAGCGCCGGCGGGCGCTGTCGAATCTATCCGTGACATCACCGCCTGGAGGGAAGCGGAGGATGCCCTCCGGGGAAGCGAGCAGCGGTTCAGGGAGCTGGCCGATTTGTTGCCGGTCACTCTGTTCGAAGCGGATGCAGATTGTATGTTCACCTTTGTCAACCAGAACGCGTACGAAACGTTTGGCTACACCCAGGAGGATCTCCAGTGCGGGGTGCCTGTGGCCCAGGCCGTCGTGCCGGAGGAGAGAGCGCGGGCACAGCACAATATCGAGGCCTGCTTTTCCGGGCGCACGAACCGCGGCAATGAGTATACCGCCGTGCGCAAGGACGGGACCACCTTCCCGGTGACCATCTACTCCGCGCCCATCGTGCACGGCGATACCGTCGTCGGGTTTCGCGGGGTCGTCGTGGACATCACCGAACAGAAGCAGGCGAGGGAGGCGCTCAGACGGTCGGAACAGCGCATGGCCGATATCATCAATTTCCTGCCCGATGCAACATTCGCGATCGACCGGGAGGGCGTGGTGCTGGCCTGGAACCGGGCGATGGAGGAGTTGACCGGGATTCGCGCGGCCGAGATGGTGGGAACGGGCGGGTATGCGTATGCCCATCCGTTCTACAAGCGGCGCAGGCCGATCCTGATCGACCTGGTGTTCCAGCCGGATGAGGTGATCGAGCGCTACTACGCCGATGTCCGGCGGGAGGGGCAGGCCCTCATGGCGGAGACCTGCACCCGGCTGCCGGACGGCACGGATGCGTACCTCTGGGGCAAGGCAACGCCCCTCTACGACGAAGAGGGGGAGTTCGTGGGGAGTATCGAGTCCATCCGGAATATCACCGAACTGCGGGAGACGGAGAAGGTGCTCAAGGAGAGCGAGGACCGGTACCGCGCCATCTTCGAGAACAGCGGCACCGCCATGGCCATCATCGAAGAGGACGGCACGATCTCCCTCGCCAATGCAGAATCTGAAAACCTCTTCGGGTACCCCCGAAAAGAGGCGGAGCACCTGATGAAATGGGATGCATTCATCCCCGACCATGAGAGAGCACGGCTGAGGGCATATGTCACGGGGCGAGACGCCGAATCCGCATCCTTCCCCCGCCAGTTTGAATCCGAGGTGGTGGACCGGCGGGGAACAATCAAGCACGGTCTTTTTACCGTGGATCGCATTCCGGGTACGCGCCGCCTTATCATCTCGGTGATGGATATCACCGCCCGCAAGCGGGACCGGGAAAAGATCAACCACCTCAACCGGGTGATGGGGGCAATCCGGGACGTCACCAGGACCATCACCCGCGAATCGAACCGGTCCCGGATGATCCAGGGCATCTGCGACACCCTCATCGATGCCCGCGGCTACGTGGGAGCCTGCATCGCCCTCGTCGACCAGGATCGCACCGTGACCGATGCGGCAACGGCGGGGGTGATAGAAGCACTCCTGCCCTTCCTGGCGATGGAAGGCGATGCCATGCTGCCGGAGAACCTGAACCGGGTGCTCGATTCCCGGGGGGTGTTCCTCCGCACCGTGGAGACTCAGCCGTTTGCGGCACCGGCACCCGGCTCCCCGGGGCAGGAGTGGAAGGCGATGAGCACCCGGCTGGAGCACCAGGGGCATCTCTACGGGCTGCTCAAAGTGGTGGTGCCCCGGGAGATCCCGCTCGACGAGGAGGAAACGGCAATCTTTACAGAGCTCGCCGAAGACATCGCCTACGCCCTCTACAATGCCGATCTGGAGGAGGAGCACCACTACCACGACGCCCTGAAGATGGCCAACAACAAGCTGAACCTTCTCTCCGGCATCACCCGCCACGACATCCTCAACCAGACCACGGGCATGGCGGGCTTGCTCGCCCTGCTGCAAGAGCGCCTCCCGGAGGATACCGCCGCACAGGAATTCATGGGCCATCTCAAACGATCGGTCGAGACGATCCGGCGGCAGATCTCGTTTACCCGCGACTACGAGAACCTGGGGATGGTGGCTCCCGAATGGTTTGCCGTGGAATCGCTGGTGCAGGTGGCGGCGGCCACGGCGAACCTGGGAGAGGTCCGCCTCGGGGTTACCACCGGGCCGGTGGAGGTCTTTGCCGACCCCATGCTGGAGATGGTCTTCGTCAACCTGATCGACAACGCCCTGCGCCACGGCGGTTCCCTCACCGCCATCCGGGTATCCTGCGAACCGCAGGACCGGGGGTGCCGTATCGTGATCGAGGACGACGGGGCGGGCGTCCTCCCCGAGATGAAGGACGTCATCTTCGAGAAAGGGGTGGGCACCAACACCGGCTACGGCCTGTTCCTGGTGCGGGAGATCCTGGGCATCACCGGGATGAGCATCCAGGAGACGGGAACCCACGGCGAGGGGGCCCGGTTCGAGATCCTCGTGCCGGCGGGGAGATGGCGGATGCATCGCTCGAAACGTGAGGGGGCCTGACCGCGGGAGGTGCCGGGAAACCGGGCATACCCCCGGGCCTTTTCACTCCGCGCCTGCGAAAGACCGGGCGTCTTCACAGAATGCCTGTCGCGTTTCCGGGGGGTAGTGCCCGGATCCACGAGGTTTCCCTGATCGTTCACGGACTGTGAACATTTTGTTCACGATCCGCGACCATCCGGGTCCATATCCCAAAAAAAGAGAGGGGAGATGTCCCCTCACGCCAGGGCCGGGACGGTGTCCGCCCAGGTCTCCACC
>JARVGI010000012.1 GCA_029762625.1 Methanomicrobiaceae archaeon
GCTCCTGCATCGCAAATTCCCTGCTCGTCGAGGTGGGAACCCATCGTGACCACGGCCACGGGGCTCTGCGGATCGCCGGAGTGGAAGTCACCCTGGACAATCGGCCATCCGCTTGCCGGAGATTTCTTATCTGCCATTCATATCACCTCAGATCAATCCAAACACGACAATTCCCGCGATAAAGAGTCCGATAGCCATACCGTACCAGAATGCCGTGATACCACCGGCGATGCCGAGCACACCCTCACGGTTCTTGAACGAAGCGAGGAAATTGCCTTCCGACGAGAGCATGCCGACGATATCGTCCGCGATCGCTTCGAGTTCCGCCACCTGGTCGATGACCGGTGCCAGGGACTCGCCCATGGTCGTAACAACCCCGAGGAAGGGATCGGCCACAAGACCAAATTCGGGTAATACTTCAATGAATCCCATCATGCACCACCCTTGGGTTCACGAATCGGCTTTGCATCCAGCCAGTCGTAGGCATCACGCTTGGAGAGCTTGATGTACTCATTGTACGTGTAGATCCATCCGATGAATGCCACCAGCAGGCCGAGAATCGCCGCGCTGACGGAGAGGAATGCAAACGACATGACCGCAACGGCGATCATGCTCAAAAAGCCGCACTCCGCCGCACACATCTGGGTCCTGTCCTGCGACTCGTTGGGGCCGAGGCAGGCGTTGAACGGGTGCTGGATGGCGATACCGCCGAGCATGAAGATGACGGCGATGACGCTGCCACCGATGAGCGAGTAGGTATAGGTCGCGATCTCGATGCCGAAGAACGTGGTCGTTCCGGTGATCATGTCAATGAACGCAAACGAACCGGTTGCCATCGACGCGAATCCCAGCAGGATCAGCGCACCGACAATGGTCAGTTCGGTCAGCTGGCGGATCATCACCGGGATGTTCATGTTCAGGACCTTGTCCGAGAGGAATCCGAGAATGACACCGAGGACCGCGGCAATGATCACCAGGCCGATCGGGGCGGCAACGCCCAGCTTGGTTGCAAGGAGCATTGCGATGACACCCGATCCGAGCGAGATCATACCGGCCGACGGGACACCGGTTCCGATACCATAGCTGCAGAGGGTCTTGATGGAATCTGTCCCCCACCAGATTGCGAACACCGCGCCGATGCCTCCGAAGAAGGAGAAGATCTGCGTCCCGGTGAGAACGTTCAGGTAGGTCAGGTAAATGGCCACGAGAGATCCGACGATGCCGATCGCCATGATCCTGTCATGCGGCACACCACCTTCTGAAACTTCAACTTTAACCGACATTTTTCCACCTCAGAGTGCAACCACCATGATTGCCAACATTCCGCAGACTGACGATGCAACGGCCGCCGCGATGATTGCCCGCGGGAACCGCTTGAACTTGGGGTCGTGCGGTCCTTCGATGGTACCGGTGATGTTGTATGCGGTCAGCACGGCGTTGACGAGGAACATGCCCACGGCAAAGATACCGGCCAGCGAGACTGCCACCGGCAGGATCTCCTCGAGCGGAGCGTTGTAGATCACCGGGAGCGCCGCCTCGTAGACTGCGAGCAGCTCGAGGTAGATGAGCGTTCCGCCAAGACCGCCGAGCGTCCCCCCGATCACGCCTCCCACGTAGGAGATGAACGGCAGGCCGTGCCCCTCGGTTCCCTGTGATTTGTATTCAGGGAACGTGTCGCCCGTTATGGGGTCCTTGTCGACCTTCCCGGATGCGGACGGAATTCCCATGCCGAAGACGTAGATGACGTTCACCATCATACAGGTGATAGCCATCATCAGGCCGCCACCGACCGCGCCTGCGCCGAGCGCCACAGCGAAGCCGAGTTCAGCAGCCCACGCACCGCCGAAGAGACCGGCGAGACCGGCACCGGCGGCGAGCATTGCCACACCGGTTGCAATACCGGGTGCCTGCCCCATTGCTGCCGGCGCGCCGCCCACCGGGACGAAGTGCACGCCGAACCCGATGAGGGCTCCGCCGAGGATAATCCCGATGAGGGCGACAGCACCGCCCGTCGAGGCGATGAAGAACGTAATGCCGAGGGCAACGAGAAGGATCACAATGCCGATAACCGATGCGGTCGGGTTGATCCCTTCACCGCCGGCAGCTGCTCCACCAAGTGCGCTCATGATGCCGCCTCCTCTGGTTCTGCTGCCGCAACTTCGGTGTACGGACCGAAGGTGGTGCGCGCCCACGTCTCAACAAACCGGTCGATGACCATAAAGATGAGAATCACCACGACACCGGCAATGACCGCACCCCATCCTCCGGCGAACGGCTCGAAGAGCACGGTACGCCAGAGTTCAAAGAACACGATCAGGCCGAAACAGAGCCCTGATGCCGGACCGCCGAGCTTGGACGTGAACCAGCCGTTGTCGAGCGAACTGCGCTCACCGGCTTCCGCGTAGCGGACAATGTTTCCGGATGCGGAAATCGGCACGCCAGCGCCGAACTTCTGCTCCTGGTACTGCCGCTCCTTACCATAGAACGGGTTTCCGGTTGCAGATCCTGCTGCACCGAGCGCGATACCCCAGACCAGGCCCAGCAGGGGCAGCGGGAAGGGGTGGCCGAGCGCGGCGACCATCAGGTAGCACATCGAAATCGTGGTGAAGATCGCCACAAATGCGTGTGCCATGGTCACGGTCGTCACCGATTTCAGGATATCGATGTAGACCGGCTGTTCGAATTTTGCGAGACTCGCCGTTCGTCCCAGGTATGCCGTCGTTGCATAGACTCCCTGGACAAAGACTGCAACCGCAGCCCCAACGATGAGGGCAAGAATCGCATTCAGATTGATCGCCATAAACGCCCACGCAATGCCGGCGCCGAGTGCGCACCAGAGGCCGTATGCGGGGGGTTCGCCGGATATTGCTTTGTTGTAAATCCGGTGAATGTACCCCATCTGCGGAGCGAGCTGAACCTGCGAGTTCGGATCACCCTGTGATCCGATATCGGATTCAGTATCTTCCGCTGCACCAGCCACGGTGGCAAGGGCTCCAGCTAATGCGGTAACGCCAATGCCGAGTACTAGGTTTTCAACCATTTAGGCATCCTCCTGCGTGCCACATGCACAAGTAATACAAACCCTTTTTGGTTCAATTAACAGTGGGTAACGGCTTTATTAAAGGTTTCGAAAAGATGGCCGTGATTTATGGGAATTTCTGAAAAATGCGGCAGAATTTAAGATTTACGGTGTTGTGATTTGAGTTAGCGAAAAAAAGTTTGTGTTGGGGTTAGCGGGCCGGGATGATGAGCGAACGCTCGCCAGCCGGGGTGAACTCGCGGATTGCACCTTTTGCGAACTCGCGGCGGGGCTCGGCGAAGTCGAACTTGAGCGAGGGGTCGGCGAAGCAGACGCTGACACGCGGGTCGTAGCAGAACGCGTCGCCACGTCCGTAGTGTGCGCCACCGACGATAGCGGCGTACTCTCCCTGGTGACCCACGTTCATCGCGTAGTTCGGGTAGTTCGGTCCGCGGAGTTCTCCGATCAGACCCTCGTCGGGCCGGATGGCCAGCGAGTTTGCGGAACCGCACTGGTCCTGCAGGTCGTAGCCGAAGAAGCCGAGACGCGACCAGCCCTCCTTGTGCAGGAGCATGGAGAGGTACCATCCGTTCAGACCGGCGTTGGAGTTGCCGGTACCGATGGAACAGGTCAGACCGGATGCGGCGGCGATGACGCCTGCACGCTGGGAACCGCCGAAGTGGTCCTCCATCAGGGTCGGGAACTGCTCGTACTGCTCCATGGCGTTGAGGGTAACCTCGGTGGCGAGATCGTTGACGACCTCCTGGGTTGCCTTCACGCGGTCGCCAACGGCCGGGTTGGCCCAGTCGACACCGTACTTGTCCTTCGCGTAGTCCATACCGTAGTAGGTGTACTCGTCGAGGATGTTGTCGGTGTACGCTGCGGTCGCATACTGGGTGAAACCGACACCGCCGGACATGTAGGAACCGAGCCAGATCTGGTCGAAGAGCATGGTTCCGGCACCGACGACCTCGAGGGAGGCGCGGGCGGGGTCCTTCGGGTACTTCCGGTTGGCCTGGACGATATCGGAGAAGAGGCCGAACTTGATGCCACCGGGCTCGTTCGGACCGCGGGCGCGGCGAGCGGGCAGGATGGAGGCCATCTGCACGACACCGGCGTGCTTTGCGGCGTAGGACAGGTCGGCGACTGCCGCCTCTCCGGCGCACATACGGTAGGCACCGATGTAGGACATCCCGATCTGCATGGCAGACCAGCGGCTGGTGGTTCCACCATCACAGGTCCTCGAGACGATGGTCGGGATGTGGATTGCCTGCCAGAGGCCCTTGCCGACGGCGGCCTTGAGGGCGGCGCCCTGGTCTGCCGGGAAGAGCTTGTCGATGTTGAGCAGGAACTGGGGCTCGATGTCGTCGGCGATCGCGTCGTCGCCGGTAAAGACCTTGACGTAACAGTCATCGACCACACCGGGGTGGGTCTCCACCATGTGCTCCTGCACGACGGCTGCACCGGGCATGGCGTGGTTCAGGACGTGGAGGTACTCGTTGATGGTCTCCGGGGTGACCTCTTTTCCGAGGCGCTTCTGCAGGGTCTGGTGGGCAAGGTCCATGCCGACGATAACCGTCCTGCGGATGTCGTCCCAGAACTGCTGCATGGCAGAGTTGTTGACGAAGTGCAGGTCGTCGCCCTCGACAAAGACGCCGGACTGGCTGACCTGGTAGGTCATCAGCTGGCGCTGTCCGAGCGGGATACCACCGAGGTGGCAGCGTACGGGCTCGTACATGGGGATGCCGCGCTGCATTTCAACAGCCTTGCTTGCCTTGATGAACTCCTGCTTGCGGGGAGACTGGGCAAGCCCGCCGAAGCGGTAGTAGGTGGTGTTCACTGCCTCGGGATCCTCACCCTGGAACTTCTCTTTCAGCGAGTCAAGGAACAGTTTTTGTGCTCTCTCAATTTTTCCCATCTCAATCACTCCTTGGGCATGAATCCATATTTAGTCCTCAGCGAGTGAATACGCTGGACATATTCGACGTATTCCTGGTCATCACGGTAGGGGACACCGACAAGCGAATGGAAGATGGTCGAGTGCGCCTTGAGCCATCCCTCATCCATCGGCTTGCCGACGTTGACTTCACGGTCGAGGGGCTCGCCGATCTGGTTCTTGACATACTTGACGTTGCCGTCGCCCGTGAGCAGACAGCGCTGGAGCATGTCGAACATCATCCCGTCCTCTGCAAGGCGGAGAGAGTGCCCGTGCACGGTAGCACCGCGGACGCTGCAGCGTGCGGGGTCGAACATCTCGGTCTCGAGGAGGAACTTGGAGTACGCCTCGAGGTCGCGCTCGCGGCACTCCACGATCTGGCGGCCGGAGAGCGTACCGGGGTCGATGCCGCGGAAGCGGTAGCTGTAGCTATAGGTCCTCTGGTAGGGCTGGCTCGGCGCGTTGAACATCGAGTCTGCAAACTGGATGTAGCGGACGCGGTCGCCTGCCTTGGCCCCCTCGGTCGGGGTGACGATCTTGCGGATCGGACAGTCGGGTTCGCCTGCCTCGGCAAGCGGCGGGTGCGCGGTGGGGTACGCTGCACCCGGAGCGCGGTGCCCGAGAATCAGCACGACGTCCTCGTCGGTGACATCCCGAACTTTCTCAAGCTTGTTGTCGGGGTTCATCTGTTTGCGCCGGTTTTCGGCGACAGTCGAAGTCCCGGGTCCATATTGGGGTGTATATGCCATTTTCAATTCACCTCATTGTTTCATTTTCATAACACGATTAACTGCGGTAATGACTTCTGCCAGTTTTTCACGGGTCGGGGTCTGCCCGCGGGTGATGCCGCTCACGATCTCCACGACCGTCCCCTTCGTTTTGACGTCTTCGGGGGCGGGCATGACCGTGGCGGTTTTGACGCCCACTCTGGCGAGATCCTCATAATCGATCGGTACCTGCGTGACCACCACTGCATCGACATCGCAGTGTTCCAGGATGAACCTGACCTTGGCAACCACATGGGAGCGGACGTTACCGTGATGGAGAATCGCCACTTTGTGCTGTTCGATCTGGCGAATTTCCCTGTCGGTAAGGCCGAAATATGCTCCGGTCACTGCGGCTGCCGTGGCCGTGCCCGGGGGAACTCCTGCACCGGCATTGAGCACCAGCGTACTGACGCTGAACTCGACGCCTTCCCGGCGAAGGCCGGAGGTGATGTCGCAGACTGGTTTTGTCACGTGGCGTCGCCCCGGCGACATGGCCACCACGATCACATCGGGGTAGCGGCACTCGGAGATCGTGCCCCGCTGTGCAAGGCCTCCTCCTTTGCCCATCCCCATGGACTCGCGGCAGTCAACCACCTGGGTAACGCGACCGATCGGCATATTACTTCAATCCCTGTAAGATAACAAGACCGCCTTTTTTGCCGGGGTCTGTAAGCCCGATCACCGATTCATCCGCATCAGGCCCGTATTTGGCATAGTCGACGAGCGAAGGCTTCGTCTTCATGAATATGCCTTCCTGAAGCGTATACGGGATTTCCGTAAAGAACTCGTCGCAGGCGCGCCTCAGTTCCTCGATGACGCCCTTGTCCTCGACTTCGAGGACGACCTGCCCGACCTGCACATGGAGTTCCACCTCGGTGTCGCCCACCTTGATGATTCTCCTTCCTGTATGGGGGTTGGGTTTCCCCCTGGCGGGGCCATAGGGGACGGTCGCGGGGAGGCGAGGGCCGTTGATGAGCATCCTGCGGATACCGCATACCTTCACGATACTGTTGAGAAGGCGTTCGGCCGTTTCGGGTTTGAGCATCCGGAGAGGGACAATCCTGCACTGGGGATAGCTGGCTTCGGTCATTGATATCGACACTCAGTTGTTCAGACGCTCTTTGCGATTTCCTGGATGGGCTTTGCGAACACGTCGATCTGTCCGAAGGTGTCCTGGTAGACCTTGGAGGTACCCTCCGGAGAGAACATCTGCGTGCCCGCATCGAGAGCGGCTGCGGCGACCACGCATGGGATTGCCACACCGGCAGCGTGCCGGGTCACGACGTGGTTTCCGTTGAACACACCGGGGCCACCGCCACCATAGATGGAGTGGCTGAAGAACGAGAATCCGACCGCGGTTCCCATCACACGGCCGTAGTCACAGCCTGGCAGACCGGTCTCGTGCTCGATCAGGTCGTTGAAGTAGAGCAGGGTCGAGGAGACTGCCTGTGCGAACCGTCCGGCACCACAGTTGACCATGGTCGCGGCCATGGTGCCTGCAGAGGTGTAGGCGTTCCAGAGCATGGGGTCCTTGGTGTCGTAGAACTGGAAGTATCCGCCCTTCTTGCCGGGCATGATAACCTTGTCCTCGATGGCGCGCTCGACGAGCGACTGGACGACTGTGCCGATGGTTCCGGTTGCGCCGTTTGCTTTCACCAGGTCGTAGACCAGGTTGTTGGCGTTGAGGCCCTGGTACGCGTAGGCGAGCAGCTGGGCACGCTCGAAGGGACCGATCGCGGCTCCCATCTCGAACTCTCCTGCCTGCTCGAGGGTCGAGGAGAGTGCTGCTCCCTGCATGGCGTTCCTGTTGGTCATCATGACCACGTGGTTGACCGGGATGTTCCGGAGCGCATAGCCCAGACCTTCGTTGTTCTGGGGGATGGTGAGCACGGATGCGACGTTTGCGCCCTCGAGGTCCATGGTGTGCGGATAGCCGCCCCAGACGGCCGCCTTGACCATGGATCCGTCGTAGGCACCCACGTTGAACTGGTCGATGATCGCGTACGTGGCTGCGGACGCCACCGAGGTAATTGCTGCATCGTAGGTCGATGCCGCTTCGATACGGGCCTTGGGGACCTCGACAAGGAGCAGCTTGCCACCGGCGAACTCCTTGATTGTGGTGTCGTCGCCTTCCTCAACCTGCACCATCTCCTTGATCCTGGCCACAATTGCGTCCTTGTTGCCCATGATGTCGAGGTCGAGCTCACGGCCAATGATCTGGCCTTTGCAGACCTTTCCGGTCTTCAGACCGTCCTCGATCTTGCCGAGCTGGACGGCAATCTGCCTCTTGCAGCTGTCGATGATCTTCTTGGTTGCAGGGTTGACGAGGGGGCTGACCTTGTCGAGCGTCACACCGCTCTTCAGGAGCTTGCCCTCATCGTCATAGAGGTCGATAGTTTCCGAATATTTTGCCATAATTTTCCTCCTTTACTCATAGTTGCAATTCATTGTGGTCCCTGAACGCTGTCATGCACATGTGCATGTCGAATATCTATGCTGGTCACTATGCACGTCCCCGCTTGGGACAATTGAATAGTATTCAATCTCGGTATTTAAGCATTGCCAATATTCTCCTCTATAGAGGGCTCAAAATAAAATTCAAAATGCGTGACAATCAAGTGAGAAAGCGCGTATCTGCCGGTTAATTGAAAATGTGCTAAAAAGTCGGCATAAAAGTATTACGGAATGCGTCGTATGACTGAGATTAATGAGAATGGGCGTGTGCGCCCCTGCAAAAAAGGGTTAGTACTTGAGATAGAGCTTGCCGTAGATGGTTTCGCCCTTTCTCCGGGGGTGGCGTTCGCCCATGTCGCCCTTGTAGCAGGCGAACCTGCCGCTCACGCCATCCACCTCAATATCGACATCCCCGATGTGCTGGAAACCGGGCATCATGACCTCGATATCACCGAAGACATAGATATCCCCTTCCACCATCTGGCCGCCGACCTTGCTCCTGGCATCGCCCTTGACAATGATTGTGCCGCCTTCCTGGTGCGTTCCCACGTGGACGTCCACATTGCCGTTGACGATGATCTCGCCGCCCCGCATGAAGGTGCCGATATCGCTGCCGGCATCGCCGACGACACGGATGACGCCTCCCTGCATGCCGCGCCAGTCGCCGCGGTAGGCTGCGCCGAGATAGTTGCCGGCGTTGCCCAGCACATTGATCTCGCCGCCGGTCATCCCCATGCCGGCGAATGCATCGGCATCGCCGTTCACGGTGATCGTCCCGCCTTCCATCCAGGCACCGACATACATATCGGCATTGCCCTTGACGAGCACGGAGCCCGCGGTCATCTTCATGCCGATATACTTGACCCGGGAGACGTCGCCGTCGATCACGACCTCCGTCTCGGCGGCGGTCGCGCCGCCCTCGCCGGTGACCTCGAAGAACTCACCAAGCGAGTACCGGGTGTTGCCACAAAAGACATGAAGGTCGGCAATCTCGGCCGCCTTCTTCCCGGCAAATGCATCGGGTTTGATGTTGTCTGCCTCGAGGCGGAGATCGGGAACTTTGATTGGTTTTAAGGTAACTGTCGCCATTCTTCCGTTCACCTCACTGGGTTGCGTCCACCTCGATCACGTACGGGTTCGGCACGTAGTGGTGTGCGTACACCTCGTAGTTGGCCAGATTCACGGAATAGTACCGCTTGAACTTCTCGGCGACGTCGCGCTCCACCTGCGGGTTCTCGTTGACCTTGCAGTCCACCCAGAAGGTGCGCTTGTTGCCGTTGCTGACGACCTGGCCCTCTCTGACCACGACGTCGCCTCCCTTGATGAGATACTGCGCGTGGGAGAACGCACGCTCGATGTCTTCGGGATCCCCGGACGTCTCGGGGTTGTACGGGTATACCGCCACGTCGCCCTCCATACCGGGCTTGAGCGAACCGAACATCCCTGCAAGACCGAGCGCTTTGGCCGGACCGGCACGGGTCATCTGGGCGAGCTCGAAGAGGGTGATCTCGCGGTCGATCTCGCCGATGTAGCAGCGGTCACGGACAGTGTTGCCGTACTTGAGCACGTTGTCGAGCATGTCCTCGCGGGCCGCCTTGCTCATCAGCCACTTGTACACCCGCGGGTAGCGGATGAACGGTCCCGCGTTCGGGTGGTCGGTGGTGATGAAGGTCCGCATGGGGTCCTTGGCGAAGAGCCCGAGCTCGATGCCGATAGCCCATTGCGCCCCAGCGATGAAGGTCTTCGGGCTGTAGATGTAGGGCACGACACCGGCCGCCGTCTCCAGCTCCACATCGGTGTTGACCCATTTTAAGTGGTTCAGCTCGGTGAGGTGGTGCTCGAACGGCCCGTCCGCCGTCATGGTGGTGGTCTCGTCGAGGGTCACCACGCCGAGGTCGAAGGTGATGTTGTCCCGTGCGTTGATGTAGTCCGCGACCTCCTTCGACTTTGATTCGAAGCTCTTGGAGGCATAGGACTCGCCGCCATAGGAGTGGAACTGCAGGTGGGTGTGGTGCAGCACCTGATCGCGCCCGAACTCATTGCGGGCCTTGATGCCCTCAGCCTGTTTGAGCGTATCCAGCGTCACGGTATAGTTGCCGGGCTGCCCGAGGGAGTTGGCGTGCACATGCATGCAGTGCGGCAGGCCCAGGAACTCGTTTGCCTCGATCAGGCCCCGGACAATCTGGGCGGGCGTGATGTCGAAGTAGGGCACCGGGTCGTTGACCGTCGGGCAGTTCAGTCCCCAGCCCCATGCTTCGGTGCCACCCGGGTTGACGTTCTTGACGCCGAACCCGCGGGTCATCCGCAGGAGCCATGCGATATACGCCGCGGTATTCTCGATTTCCTGGTTCTTGAGGTACTCGAGGACAAACCAGTTGTTGCCGAACACCGGGAGCGCCGCCTCATCGATGATGGGGGTGTCGCGGATCTCCTCGTGGACGTGGCGTGCGTAGAGCGGAGGCATTGCGGCCTCCATTACGAACCCGAATCCCATCCGGGCATAGTCATACCCGGTCTTGAGGACGGTCGGCACGGAGAATCCGCCTTCCATCCTCTTGATGCCGGCCTGCGGCGTGGCCCGGAAGAGCTTGTCCTCGGGCCGGAAGTTCCTGCCCACGCAGACCTTCGGTCCGGCAACATGGGCATGGATATCGACCGCAGCGGCCATGACCGTCATGCCGGACGCGTCGATCTCGGCGGGGTTGCTCAGTGCGGAGGTCTCGACCATCTTGCCGTCCTTGACGGCAACATCGGTCTTATCACCGTTGATTCCGAGGACGGGATCGTAGACGAACCCGTTCTTGATGAGATATTCTGCCATTGTGTCACGCCCCCTTCAGTTCCCTGACGCGTGCGGTCACGCGCTCGAGGAATTCGAGATCCGTCATCATTCCCTCGGGCGGGTCGACCACCTTGCGGCACTCGATCGGCACATTGTCCATACGGTAGGCACAGCCACCTGTCTCGACACCCACAAATGCGACCGGGACGTGCAGCTTGCACACCGCCGTCGTCGGGGTGAGGTGCGGGTCGACACAGATGGACGGCAGATCCCAGATCTTCTTCACCGAACTGTTCGGGAAGTGTGCGCCGGGGTCGCTGCCGATCACGAAGACCGCATCCACCTCGTCCCGCACCAGCAGGTCGTTGGAGGTGGTGTCGCCGGGGTTGTAGCGTGCAAAGCCCCGGGAGAGGTCGAGCGCGAACGGGAACCCGTGCAGCCATCCCCAGACTTCGCCCGAGCCGGTCACGTTGTAGTGGCCCCGCATGGGCATAATGTTCCATTTCGTGTACTCGTTCAGGTCCCGGGTCACGCAAATGGCCTGGTCGATGTTGTGGTTCTTCGAGAGCGACTGGGTAACGCCCATACCGAAGAAAATGATCCCGAAGCGGCCTGATTTCATGAGATCGGCAACCTCGTAGATGGTCTTCTTCGGAATGCCCGCAACGGTGTCGGGAAGCCATTCGCCCTTGAACGCCACACGAAGCGCCGTCAGGAGTTCGTAGTCACGGCCCTGCTCGATCTGCAGGTGCATGTCCGCGGTCTTTGCGGTATCGGTGACCCTCGGGTCAACGACAATCATTCTGCGTCCCTTCGCCCCCTTCCCGGTAAAGAAGCCGCGGGGGAAGATGGAGTAGCGGGACATGTGCCGCGGGTGGGCATGGGCAGGGTTGCAGCCCCAGAACACGATGCGATCCGCACGGTTCAGGATTTCCCCGAGCGTACACGAGGGCACGCCGACGTCCTGCACCGCAATGAGGGTCGTGCCGTGGCAGACCGTGGCAGTGTTGTCCATCACGGCACCCACTATCTCGCCGATCTCCGTGCCGATGGCCTGCGCCTCGCAGTTCGTGGAACTCCACCCGTACATGAGCGGTTTTCGTGCAGCGGCAAGCGTCGTTGCGGTGTACTCCACCGCTTCATCGTAGGAGACCTCCTTCCAGCTGCCGTCTTCCTGCTTCATGCGCGGGCGGGTCACCCGGTCTGAGGCCTGGGAATGAAGGAACTTCTCGGCACCGATGGCACAGGCGTTGTACACATCGATGATCTTCTTGCCGTCGTCACTCACGCCCACCTCAAGGTCGTCACAGAGCGTTCCGCAGAACGGACAGACGACATCGGTTATAGTTTTTGCCATTACAATTCACCCCGGCATGCTTTCGTAACAAGCGTCAGGGAATCCCACACGGGCTCTCCTTTCGCCCCTTCAACCTCAACGGGGGTGCCTTTGAACGTAGGCATCCCGGTGGAATACGTATTCGGATTCACCACCATGTTTGCCCATGGACCCATGGGAATCCACCCGAGGCCCGGGTGCGGGCCCTGGGTAGCATCCACCGCTTTCACCACAACGCTCCCGTACTCGCTGGTCACACGAACGTTCGTGTTCCGGTAGACTCCAAGTTTTTTGAAGTCTTCGGGGTCCAGCTCGATAATCCCGCAGGCGGCGGTGTAGGCGGGTTTTTCCTTCCCGCCTTCCATGGACACCCCCTGCTGGATGGTGCGCCCGGTGATCAGGTTCAACTTAATTTTTGGCACCGTCTCAACTCCGGTTATTTCTCAAATTGTTTGAGCGGGCTCGGGCCAAGTTCTTTGACGGTCCTGACAACGTCCTCGACCACCCCTGCCCACTTGGCACCCTCTGACGCGGACACGAAGGTCATTCTGATGCGTTTGTCGTCAAATCCGATGTTTTTGAGGATATTCTTGACAAGGAACATGCGCTTTGCAGCCTTGTAGTTGCCCTCGAGGTAGTGGCAGTCACCGAAGTGGCAGCCGGAGATGAGCACGCCGTCGGCGCCGTCCTGGAACGCTTTCATGATGAAGAGCGGGTCAATACGGCCGGTGCACATCACACGGACTGCACGGATGTCCGGCGGGTACTGCATGCGGGCTCCGCCGGCGAGGTCGGCTCCTGCGTAACTGCACCAGTTACAGATGATTGCAATGATTTTCGGGTTCCACTCTTCTGCCATTACTGTTCACCTCCAAGGAGGAACGCATCGATCTGTGCGACGATCTGCGGGGTGGTGAAGTGCTGCATGTGAATTGCGCCGCCCGGACAGAATCCACCGCAGGTGCCGCAGCCCTTGCACTTGGCCTCGGTGACCTCCATGACCTTTTTGCCGTCCTTCTCGACCAGCGCAAGGGCCGAGTACGGGCAGAGGTTCACGCACATGCCGCAGCCGGCACATTTTTCTTCAATGCACTGCGCAAAGTAGGGCTCCAGCTCCACCTCTCCCCGGTGAATGGGGATGCTGGCTGCGGATGCCGCTCCTTCGGCCTGCGCAACGGTGTCCGGAATATCTTTCGGACCCTGGCAGACACCGGCAAGGAACACACCGGCAGTGGTGGTCCCGCAGGGGTTGAGCTTCGGGTGCGCCTCGAGCATCCAGCCGTCCTGCGAACAGGAGACACCGAAGAGCTTGCGCACGGCGTCCGCACCGGCGGTGGGCTGCACCGCGGAGGCGAGCACGACCAGGTCGACCTCGAGGTCGATGGGGCGCTGCAGGAGCGTGTCCTCGGTGAAGACGTGCAGGTTCTTGGTGACCGGGTCCTCGAGGATGTTGGCGACCCTGCCGCGGATGAACTTCGCACCCTCATCCTGGATACGGTAGTAGAACTCCTCGTACATCTTTCCGAAGGAACGGATGTCCATGTAGAGGAGGTAGGGCTGTGCGCCGGGGATCTTTTCGATGATCTGGTGGGCATGCTTGAGCGAGTACATGCAGCAGAACCGGGAACAGTAGGGCTTGCCCACGCCGGTGTTGTCACGCGAACCCGCACAGAGCACGAATGCGACCTTCTTCGGCGTCTCGCCGTCGGAGGGGCGCACCAGGTGGCCGCCGGTCGGGCCGGACGCACAGATGAGGCGCTCGAATTCGAGACCGGTGATGACGTTCTCGTACTTCTTGTAACCCCACTCGGTCTTGTTCTCGATGGGGAAGAGATCGTAGCCGGTTGCGAGGATGGCGGTGCCGACCTTGACCTTGATGAGCTCGTCGACCATCTCGAGGTCGATTGCCTTCTTGTCGCCGCATGCCTCCACGCAGAGGCCGCACTTGATGCAGGTGTTGAAGTCGAGGGTGTAGAGGTTGGGCACGACCTGCGGGTGGTAGATGTAGATCGCCTTGCGCGGCGCCATCTCAAACTCGAACTCGTTTCCTTTGATGACCGGACACACATCGACACAGTCACCGCACCCGTTGCACCCGCCGCCGACGATGCCTCGTGCTTCGGCCTCCTCGGGGGTGAGGACACCGCGTGCCTTCTTCCGGAGCGTGATCTCGAAGTTGCCGATGTATCCCTCGACCTCCTCGACTTCGGTATAGGTCATCAGCTCGATGTTTTCATTCCTGCCCACATCGACCATCTTCGGGGTGAGGATGCACTGCGAACAGTCGAGGGTCGGGAAGGTCTTGTCGAGCTGGGACATACGTCCGCCGATCGTCGGCGAGCGCTCGATGAGGTAGGTCTTGATGCCTGCATTGCCCAGATCGAGGGCCGCCTGCATACCGGCGACACCGCCCCCGACCACCATGGCGGCATGCTCCACCGGCACGCTCTTGGGGATGAGGTCCTCGAGGAGCGAGGCCTTGGCAACAGCAATCCGCACGGCATCCTTGGCCTTCCCGGTCGCTCCCTCGCGGTCATGCATGTGGACCCACGAGTTCTGCTCACGGATGTTGGCCATCTCGAACCGGAACGGGTTCAGTCCGCCCACTTTCGTGGCCATCCTGAAGGTCGGTTCGTGGAGACGGGGGGAGCATGCAGCGACGACCGTACCGGTAAGATCGTGCTCCTTGATGGCGTCGGCGATCATCGTCTGACCCGGCGTGGAGCAGACATACTGGTAGTCATCAGCATGCACTACGTTGGGCAGCGTCCTTGCGTATTCCTTGACGGCCTCTATATCGATAGAGCCTGCAATATTGGTACCGCAGTGGCACACAAAAACGCCGATTCTTGCTTCTTTCTTCTCTGCCATTTTTGCACCTCTTACAGGATCTTCTCCAGGAACGGGGTAACGTCAACAGCATGCAGATCGAGCGCCAGTTCGTCCGGGCTCATGCCCTGCGCGAGACCGAGCAGCTCGTTGAAGTGCAGCACGGGCAGGCCGTATTTGATGCCGAACTTCTCCTCGATCTCGACCTGGCCGCGGTCGTACTGCAACTGGCAGAACGGACAGACCTCGGTCAGGGCGTCCGCACCGACTTCCTGCAGGTTGATCATCTTTTCGTTGGTGATGTCGAGCGAGTGCTCGAGGTCGAACCCGCGGACACCGCCGCCGGCACCGCAGCACTGCATCTTGTTCCGGTACTGCACGGGCTCGGCACCGAGCGCCGCGACGAGTTCCTCGATCCACATGGGGTGGTCGGTGTCGCCGAAGTGGCGCTCTTTGCGCGGCTTCATCAGGTGGCAGCCGTAGTGCACGGCGATCTTGGTGCCGGTGAGCGGGCGGCTGACCGACTCGCGGATCTTGTCCACACCGCAGATCTTGGGATCGTAGTAGAGCTCGGCGAGGTGCCAGACGTCGATCGAGCCCTTGTATTCCATATCGATCTCCTTGAGCACCTCGTTGACACCGTCACGCAGCTCGTCGTTGTGCTTGAGGATGTGGTTGACCTCGTAGATGGACTTGTAGCACCCGTTGCAGATGAGGGCGATATCCCGGTCCATCTGCTCGGCGAGCACCACGTTGCGTGCCGCCATGGCGTACCAGATGTTCAGGTCGATAGACCCGAAGGCACCCGGTGCCGGACAGCAGCTGGCACCGCAGAGGGGCAGGAGCTTGATGCCCACTTTCTCGCTCGTCTTGATGGCCGACGCCTCACAACCGGGATAGCGGTTCGGTGCGATGCATCCAAGGAAAAATGCGTATTCGTGCATTGTATTCACTCACCTTCCGAAAGGATCTTGTCCGCACGGTCCTTGAGGCCGTAGTGGTCGATGATTGCCTTGATCCCCTCGATGTACTCGGGGAATCCACAGGTCGTCGGTGGCTCGGCATCCATCCCGAGTTTCACGCGTGCCGCCCGGTTGACGTCGTTGTTGGGCACACCGTGGCCGGTGGTATAGATCGCCTGCACGGTCTTGAGGAAGTTCCTCGGCACGATGTCGCGCCGCGCTGCCAGGTTGCGCATTGCCATGATCACATCGGTCGGTGCGATATCACGCGGACAGCGGTCTGTACACGAATAACAGGTGGTACAGAGCCAGAGGTCCGGGTCGGTCAGCGCCTCTTCCTCGAGTCCGAGCACCGCACGCCGCATAAACAGGCGGATGCGGTAGGAACTGCGGGGTGCGGAGGGGCATGAACCGGTGCAGGTCCCACACTGGTAGCACATGTGGGCAATGGTGCGGCCGATCTTCTCCACCTCTTTGGTGAAGTCTCGGTTTGTGTCGTCGCTGTAGTAGTACCGGTCCTTGAGTTTTGCCTCAAGCGACGGGTTTCCGTAATCCTTTTCCCTTGCCATTTGAACACCTCACGCCTTTTCCTCAACCACTTTGAGTTCGACCTCGCCAGGCGGGACAGCTTCCTTGACCCGGGACGTTCTGGGGGTGCAGAGTTTCTCTTTGATCCGGTTGAAGAGATCAGTCTCTTTGCCTTTGATGCGGATACCGGTCCTCTTCAGGGTGATGATATCTTCACCCGGGCATGCATTCACGCATGCGCCGCAGAGGATGCAGAAGTCCTTGTTGACGGCAATCTTTTCCTCGATGGCGCCTTTCATCTCCCCGGCAGGGAGAGGCGACGGAAGATAGATCGCATTCGCAGGGCAGATCTCGACACAGGTCGAACACCCGGAAGGACATTTTTCGGCGTCGAATTCGATATCGCCCTCAAAAATCTTCTCAACAGTGATTGCCTCTGTCGGGCAGTTGATCGCACACCAGCGGCAGGTGCAGCAGTTCTCGTCCATGATCTCGACGCTGCCGTCGAGTTTCGACGAGGTTACTTCACGCTCAACGGTGATTGCATCCTCGGGGCACGCTTCAACGCAGACCTGACAGGCGTCACAGAGTTTCTCGTCCCAGACGACCTCGCCCTCGACATTTCCGGATTCTGCCGAAAAGGGCTTGCGGCTGACTTCGATTGCAGGACACAGGGCGCCGCATATGCCGCAGTAGGTACACTTCTCGTCATCGACGACAAACTTCGTCGTGGCGGTCAGGGCTTCCTGCCTCTGCTTTCCTGCTTCGTCGGTCCCCTCGAACTCGGCGACATTCCTGTCGATCGCGTCGCGGGGGCAGACGTCTTCACAGATGGTACAGCGGACGCATTTTTCGTCATCCACCTTGGTTACCATATCATACATGGGGAAGCCTTCCTTCTCGTGAATGGGAAGGCGCTCTTCACCGTCAATCTTGAGCGTGAGCGCGTTGAAGGGGCACATGATGACACAGACACCACAGTAGGAACATTTCACCTCGTCAATGTTCACCGGTTCTGCATAATCGATGGCTCCCCTGCGTACAGCTCCCACTGCACCAATGGTGATCGCATCCTCAGGGCAGGCTTCCGCGCAAATGCCACATCCAGTACAGGTTTCTGAATTCAGAATCAGATTGTTTGTGTTCTGGAGGAGCTTCTGCTCCATAATGACATTGACGCCTTCGCGTCTTTTGGAGAATTTTGGGAACAATGCCATAGTTTAACCTCACTCCACTACTACTTCAGGCAAGGACCTTCGTCCTCGTCTCCCACGGTCCGGCGAGCCGTATCACATCCATCGGGCACGCCTCGACACAAACGCCGCAACCGGCGCAAAGCTCTGAATTTACGTCAAGAACAATGGCTTTGCCGTTCTTGACCCGGTAGATCTTCTCTTTGGTGACGGGATCTACCGTATAGAGCTCCAGTGCATCTACGGGGCATGCTACCACACATGCGTTACAACCGGTACACCGTTCCATGTTAATATGCAATGCAAATGCCATGGTTTCACGCACCAGTTCGAATTTATCGATTAGAAATCGATTGAAAAAGAGTTGTAGAAGAGAATACATAAACCTTCTGAAGTTAGGGAACTCTTTTTATGCCATGAAACCGGCGATAATCGCAGCAAATCGTTGATTTTAGGAGATTGTTAATGCTTATGTGTTTATAAATCGGCCATTTCCCCCTGCGGAGAAAATCGAATTGGCAAACGGTTATATAGGAAACAGCGGGGCCGCAAACCTTTTGTCCCCCATAAAAAAAATCAATTTTTATTCGTGATCGACATATAGATCAGTTGGGAATATATTCCCCCCATGAATTTCGTGGGACGTCTGAACTGTACTCTCAATGTACCATTCATCGGCACCATGGCAACCGGATCGCGCCCACTCCATACACCCGATCCCCCGCCGTGAATTGTGGTCGGCACCCCCGGCACTGGATGCTGCCCTCCGCACCATCACCCTGCACAAGAACTCGGACCGCAGGAGAGGGGATACGGCCGCACGGGAGCGGAGAGCAGACCGAACCCCTTCCCGCCGGGTGCGGGAGATCACAGAAAAGAAACATTATTCTGATATTCATTCATGACATACGTACCACGAGGTATACAGTATGGAATTGAACGGAGTTACCATCGACGACACCTATGCAGAAGCATTTCCCACCTGGATTGCGCGCGTGATCATCACCGCGGTCACCGAAGAGTGGGCGTACAAAGCAGCGGTCGAGGCAACAGGGTTTGCCACCTCGGCAATCGGGTGCCCCTGTGAAGCGGGCATCGAGACCTTCCTCTCGGGCGACGAGACCCCTGACTGCCGGCCGGGCTGCGCCATCCTCATCTGCGCAAGCGGCAAGAAGAAACTCAAAGAGCAGCTCATCGAGCGGATCGGCGAGTGCATCCTGACCGCACCCACCACCGCAGTCTTCGACGGCCTTCCCGACGCCGAAGAGAGGATCCCGGTCAAGCTCCACTTCTTCGGCGACGGCTACGAATACCAGGCCGAGGTGGGCGGACGCAGCGTGTGGAAGATCCCCATCATGAACGGCGAGTTCGTCGGCGAGGAGGAGTTCGGCGCAGTCAAGGGCGTTGCCGGCGGCAACTTCTTCGTCATGGGCGAGAACCAGATGGCCGCCCTCATGGGGGCACAGGCGGCAGTGGATGCCATCAACGGCGTCTGCGGCGTCATCACGTCGTTCCCGGGCGGCATCGTGGCGAGCGGGTCGAAGGTGGGCAGCACCAAGTACAAGTTCATGTCCGCCAGCACCAACGAGAAGTACTGCCCCACCCTGCGTGAGCGGGTCGAGGGAAGCGAGGTGCCCGAGGGCGTCGGGGCCGTCTACGAGATCGTCATCGACGGCCTCGACGAGGAGGCGGTCAGCGAGGCGATGGCGGAGGGCATCCGGGCGGCCACCACGGTGCCCGGCGTGGTCTACATCACCGCGGGGAACTTCGGCGGCAACCTCGGCCCCTTCAAGATCAACCTCTCCGACATCCTCTAACCCTCTTTTTCACCGGACCGATCAGTATAAATACCTTTGTTGCCGACAATCCTGTTAACGATTATTTCGGTGACAAAATGATAGTGCTTACTCCCGACGAAATCAGGCAGCGATACGGCACACTCTTCTCGAAGAAGTTTCTGGTCATGGCCGATGAGGCCGCAGGGATCGCAGAGATCATCGAGCACTGCAGCCACCGCGGCACCATCGAATGGGATGCCATGAACCGCAGGCGTGCGGGCGGTGCCGCCCGGTCGATTTCCGTCGAGGGAACGGCCATGTCGATCGTCGCCGCCATCGGCTCCTACCCCGTGCACTTCGGCGCGGCCGGATCGGAGATCGGCGGACAGGCCCTCGAAGGCGTCGAGATCCTCGGCGAGGACGAGATCGCCACCACGTGGGCGGGCATCGCCGGGGCGGGGGTGGGCGTCGCCGCCTGCCTCCCGCAGGCGCCGGGCGTGCTCAGGGCCGAGTACCCCTCCGAAGAGGACATGAAGATCGGCGGGGCGCGGACCAACCGGGTGCGGATCATCTCGCCCCGGTACGAAAAGATCACCATCGGCATCGACGACACCGACACAAAGGAGGAGGGTGCGACCTGGGTGCTGGCGCTGCAGTGCGCCGAACAGTGTCCGGTGGAGGGCGTGGAGTACCTCAATATGCGCCTCATCCAGCTCAACCCGGCGGTTCCCAAGAAGACCACCAACTGCGTCGGCTCCGCCCTCAATTTCGCGGTCCGCCCCGGATCGGTCGACGCCCTGCTGGACTACGTGCGGGAGTATATCGAGACCAATGCGGTGAGCGACGATGCCGGCATCGCCGTGCACCGGGGCATCGCCCTGCCTGACGATTCCCCCTTCCTCGCACGCATCAAGACCGATATCGTCAGCATCGAAGAGGCACAAGCCGAGGCGTCGCGGCTCGGGATCCGGTACATCGACTCGGCAGCGAGAAAAGGGCGTATAGGAGCCCTCGGGTCGGTGCTCTGGGGCAACCGCGGCATCGAGGCGGCAGGACTCTATGGAGAACATACCTGAACCCTACACGATCCGCTACCCCGAGATCGTGGCCATTGCGGCGGAGGACGCCACCCGCGTGGAGCTGGTCGAGCAGTTCGACTGCGTCGGCGGGGCGATGTGGGCGAAGTACCACTACAAAAAAAGCCCGCTCGTCCGGTCGGTGCGGACGGTCGGGGCGACCTCGCGCTACCTCCTCGACCCCGGGGAGGAAGACCTCGCCCTCGTGGGATCGCACTTCCCGGCGGGGATCTCCGGGGTGCGCGTCACGGACGACGAGATCATGGTCTCCTACCGCGGGATGGGGGGAGGGGGCGTCGGTGCGAGCATCTGCCGGTCGCTCGCACAAGGCGTGCTGCGCTGCGAGACCGACCCGTCGGGCGGCGGCAGGGTCGCGGGATCGACGGTCTGGCTCCCCCGCCGGCAGCGGGTGCTCATCGGCATCGACGATACCGACACGCCCGAGGAGGGAGCGACATGGACGCTCGCCCACAACATCGCCCGGGCGGTGGAGGACGACCGCTCCCGCTACCTCTCCCACACCATCGTCCAGCTCTTCCCGGTAGCCTTCAGGACCAAAAACTGTGTCGCTATCGTCTGCGAATTCGCCTCCACCCAGCCCGATCAGCTGGCCGACCGCTTCCAGGCGTACCTCGAGCGCTACACCCTCTCGGAGGACACCGGCATGGCGGTCTTCTGCGGCTTCGACCCGTCGGCGCTGGACGGGTTCGGCTGGTCGGTCAAGCAGGGCGAAGTGGATCCCGCCTCGATCGACCGGGTGAAAGGCCTCGTGGATATCCGCATTGCGGGACGGGGCGCGGTCGGGGCGATCGCGGCCATCCCGTTTTTCACGCGCTACGAAGAGGCGCTCTCGCTATGAACTGGACACACCTCAAAGCACGCCTTCTCTCCGCCGGCACGGTCCGGCTCACCGGGGAGCCCGCGGACCGCTTCGTGGAGCGGTCCCGTGCGGGACCGGATGCGGGAGGCGAAGGCTCGGTCTTTTTTACCCCGGGAGACCGCCGCAGGGTCAGGCTGTCCCTCGACCCGGCGAGCGACATCGAGCTGGTGCACCGGGGCGAGGGGAGGGCAGAGCTCTGCATCGGCGGCGAGGTCGTCGCGGGAAGGCTTGAGCCGAACGGCCTCCACTGCCCCCGGCAGGCCTACATCACCGTCAGCGAAGGCTGCATCTTCCGGTGCACCTACTGCCCGGTCCCCTCGCAGGAGGCGCGGGTGAAGACGCCGGACGAGGTTGCGGCGCTCGTGGAGCGCGTCCTTCCCGAAATCGACGCCATCTCGCTCACCAGCGGCGTGGTGGGAAGTGTCGAGGAGGACGAGAGGCGTGTGCTCGAGGTGGTCCGGCGCGTGGCCTCCTTCGGCACACCCGTCGGGGTGTCGATCTATCCGCTCGCGGAGACACCCCGGCGCCTCCACGCCCTCGGCGTGGCGGAGGTGAAGTTCAACGTGGAGACGGCCACCGACGCCCTCTTCAGGCGGCACTGCCCGGGGCTCGACCGGGAGGCGATCATGCACGCCCTGCGGGATTCGGTGGACCTCTTCGGCAGAAACCACGTCTTTTCCAACGTGATTCTCGGCCTCGGGGAGACGGACGAAGAGATGGAGCGCTGCATCGAAGAGCTCTGCGCCGCCGGGGTGATCCCGGTGGTGCGCCCGCTCACCCCGTCGGCCGGATGCGCAGGCTTCGAACGGCCGTCGGCGGCGCGGATCGAAACAATCTGCGCCGTCCACGCACGCCACCTTGCGCAGGCGGGGCTCGACCCCGCACAGGCGCTGACCATGTGCCCCGCCTGCACGGGCTGCGATCTTACGCCGGGGAGGGATGCATGAACGGAGAAGAGATCCTCATACAGGCCCTGCAGCGGGCGTCGGACCGTGCGTATGCCGTGCCGGGCTACCCGGTGACCCGCATCGCCGGGGGCGTGGCCGCGGCGGTTACGGTGAACGAAAAGGTGGCCCTCGAGTACGCCCTCGGCGACTCCCTCGCCCTCCGCCGGGCGGCGGTGATCGTGAAGAACGTCGGCGTCAACGCCCTCGCCGATCCGCTGGCAAACGCCACCACGCAGGGGCTCCGGGCCGGGGTGGTGGTGGTGGCCGGCGACGATATCGCAGTTGCCGCCTCCCAGAACGCACAGGACTCCCGTTTTTATGGCGAACTCGCCGAGGTTCCCGTGATCGAGCCGTCCGCGGCGACCATGGGGGCGGCGGTGGAGGAGGCGTTCCGGGCTTCAGAGGAATTCTCCCGCGTCGCCCTGCTCCGCATCACCCCCGCCGCTCTTGCCGGTGAAGCGGACGCCGCCTTCGCGCCGCCGTCCCGCGCCACCGGCACCCTCGCCGACCCCTCGCTCACCATGCGGGGACGGGTGGCGGCGGCAGCGCGGCGGACGACGGCGATGTTTGCGTGGGCCCGCGCCTCATCCCTCAACACCATCGCCGGCGGTACGGCCGGGGTGGGCGCCTGCCCCGGCGACTCGAGGGTGGTCACGGTCTACCCGCCCCCGGGCGACCGCTTCGAGGACGTGGCCGAACTCGGACGCCCCTTCTTCGCCGAGCACGCCGGCCTCCTCCCCCCGGCGGCGGAGACGGAGCCGGAGAGCATGGCCGGGCGGGGCTACGTTCGCACGCTCTGCCCCACCTGCCCCTACGCCCTCCTCTTTGCCCGCATGAAGGAGAAGGGCATGACGGCCGTCTGCGACATCGGGTGCTCCCTGCTCGCCATGAACCCCCCCTACGGGGTGGGCATCGCCAGCTACGGCCTCGGCTCCTCGGTGGCCGTCGCCGCGACGAGCACGCGCGTGTCCCTCACCGGCGACTACGCCATGCTGCATTCGGGCATCAACGCCCTCATCGACATCACGGAAAAAGGGCTGCCCCTGCTCTGTATCGTGTTGAAGAACAAAAAAATGGGGATGACCGGCGGGCATCCGGCCCCGGACGTCGCCCGCTACCTCGGGTGGGCGGACCCGGTCGTGATCCCGGCGGAGGACGGGGAGGCGCTCGACCGGCACCTCGCCGTCCCCGGCCACCCCCGTGTACTGCTGATCGAGGGCTGCTGCCCCGAAGGAGAAGAGCATGAAACCGTGGAATGTGGAAATCTGTGACGTCACCCTGCGTGACGGGGAACAGACACCCGGCGTGTCGTTCACCTGCGTGGAGAAAATGGACATCGCCTCCGCACTCGATGAGATCGGTGTCGAGGTGATCGAGGCGGGCTTTCCGGTGGTCTCCGGGAATGAAAAGGAATGCGTGCAGAATATTGCCAGGATGGGGCTCGACGCCAGAGTGTGCTGCCTGGCCCGGGCAAAACGCGAGGATGTCGAGTGCGCCATCGACTGCGATGTCGACATGGTGAGCATCTTCATCGCAACCTCGGACCTGCACATACGCCACAAGTACCGCCGCCCGCGGGAGGAGGTGCTCGAGGGGGCGCTGGCAATGGTGCAATTCGCCGCGGATCACGGCCTGCAGGTGCGGTTTGCGGCTGAAGACGCCTCCCGCACCGACATCGCCTTCCTCAAAGAGGTCTACACCCGCGGCGCAGAGCACGGAGCATGGTACGCCAGCTTCGCGGATACGGTGGGCTGCCTGACCCCGCTCGAGATCGCCGCCGTCACCGAAGACCTCTACCGCAGCACCCCCCTCCCCCTCTGTATCCACTGCCACAACGACATGGGGTGCGCCAGCGCCAACACCATCACCGCCGCGGCGTCCGGCGCCTTCCAGCTGCACACCACCGTCAATGGCATCGGGGAGCGGGCGGGCAATGCCGCCCTTGAAGAGGTGATCGTCGCCCTCCACATGAAAGGCGGCGTCGACCGCTACGATCTCTCCCACCTGCACGGCATCTCGGCGATGGTCAGCCGGTACTCGGGGATCTCCGTCGCCAAGACCAAGGCGGTGGTCGGCGACCACGCCTTCGCCCACGAAAGCGGCATCCACATCGCCGCCATCCTCGAAGACCCCGCAACCTACGAGTACATCCCCCCGGCCCTCGTGGGCGGCGAGCAGTGCTTTATCCTGGGCAAACACACGGGACGGCGGGCGCTGGAGCACATCGCCCGGAACATGGGCGTCGACCTCACCGATACCCAGATCCGCTGGGTGCTCCACCGGGTCAAGGAGATTTCCGAGGGGAAGTGCTGCATCACCCCCGAGATGTTTCTCGGGATCATCAGGCAGGCACAGGAAGCCGTGGTGGCATGAGCACGCTTGCGGAGCGGATCCTCGGCGCACCTGCGGGCAGCTTCGTCGACCGTCCCGTGGACCGGGCCTTCGTGCACGACGGGACCGGGGTGCTGACCCTCGAGGCATGGCGGCGCATGGAACGCGACCGCCTCGCCTGCCCGGAGCGCCTCTCCATCCTCTTCGACCACATCGCCCCGGCAAACAACAGCACGACCGCGGCCCTGCAGGCGGAACTGCGCACCTTTGCCGCCGAACAGGGGCTGCACTTCTCCGATGTCGGGGGCGGGATCTGCCACCAGCTGATGAGCGAGGGGATCGTGCGCCCCGGCGAGGTGGTCGTCGGCGCCGATTCGCACACCTGCACCCTCGGCGCGTTCGGCGCATTCGCCACCGGCGTCGGTGCGACGGACATGGCGGCGATATGGGCCAGCGGGTCGACGTGGTTCCGGGTCCCCGCAACCATCGGCGTCCACCTCGACGGAACCCTGCAGGGTGCTGCCGAGGCAAAAGATATCGCCCTCGACTACGTCCGCAGGATCGGCATGGACGGCGGGACCTACATGGCGCTCGAGTTTCTCGGCGAGGGGGTGCGGGATCTCTCCATGGAGAGCCGGCTCACCATTGCCAACATGGCGGTGGAGACCGGGGCGAAGGCCGGGATGTTCTATGCCGATGATACGACGGCACGCTCCCTCGCAGCGTACGGCATCCACACCGCACCGCAGGCCATCGAGGCGTGTCACTATGATCGGGAGATCACCCTCGACCTCGACGACCTCGTCCCCCTCGTCGCCGCCCCGCACCGGGTGGACAACGGGCGGCCCGTCGCCGAGTTCGAGGGGATCGCACTCGACGAGGTCTTCGTGGGCACCTGCACCAACGGCCGGCACAGCGATCTCGCGCGGGTTGCCGCGATCGTCGCGGGCAGGAAGGTCGCCGTGCGGACCATCGTCGTGCCCGCCTCGCGGGCCGTGCTCCTGAGGGCGGCACAGAGCGGGGTGCTCACCACCCTCATCGAGGCGGGGTGCACGATCGGGCCCCCCGGGTGCGGGCCCTGCCTCGGCGCCCATATGGGCGTGCTGGGGGAGGGCGAGGTGGGGCTCTCCACCGCAAACCGCAACTTCCGCAACCGGATGGGGGTGGGCGCGGACTACTACCTCTGCTCGCCCGCCACCGCCGCCGCCAGCGCCCTCCGGGGCGCCATCACCGCACCGGAGGGATCCGCATGATCCTGCAGGGCAGGGCCGTCTGTCTGGGCGCCGATGTCGACACCGACCTGATCATCGCCGGGCGCTACCTGCGCACCAAAGACCGCCGCGTCTGGGCCGAGCACGTCTTCGAGGACCTCGACCCCGCCCTCGCGGCGAGAATGGAGGGAGCGGTCATTCTCGCCGGCACCAACTTCGGGTGCGGGTCCTCGCGGGAGCAGGCGCCCGTCGCCCTCAGGGAGGCCGGGGTGGCGGGCGTGATCGCGCCTTCGTTCGCCCGCATCTTTTTCCGCAACGCCATCAACGTCGGCCTGCCGGTGGTGGAGTGCGGCGGGGTGCGGTGCAGCAACGACGCCCCCGTCTCCTTCTCCCCCGACGAGGGATGGGTGGAGGCGGGCGGGGAGCGCTGCACCGCAACGCCGCTTTCCGGCCGCATGCTCGACATCCTCGCCCACGGCGGCCTCGTGGAGTACTGGAGGGCGCAGCAATGATAGTTCCCGCCCACTGCAAGGAGGTGGGCTACGCGTCGTCGAAACCGCTGGGAGATGTCGTCTATTTCCTGAGCAGGTACCTGATCCACGAGACCGGCGACGGGTTCGAGGTCCTCGCGGTGCACGCCGGCGAGGACGACGGGGGCATGATGCGCCCGGTCCGGGAGACACGGGTGCTTGCCCGGGCAGACGAGGTGGCGGTGCACCCCGAACCGGTCAACCTCTTCAACAGGGCCGATCTCGTGCTGCGTGCGGCGCAGAGCGGGAGACGGTGCACGATTTTCCGGGGTCCGGACGAGCACATGACCTTCGTGCTCGACCCCGACCCGGAGGCGCTCTGCCGCGTCCACGTCTACGATGCGGGGCCCCCCTCCCCCTCCCTCTCGCGCACCATCGAAGCCCTCGAGGCGACCGGGCTGTTCGGGGAGCTCATGGCCGTCTTCGACCATCATGTGGCCGACATCGCCGCACTGGACGCAGACGTCTTTCCCTGCCGGGCCTCCGGCTACGCCCGCACCCTCGATATGGACCGCCCCTCCCCCGGCGAGCGGATTGCAGGGTGCCTGACGGCCCGGCAGCTTGCCGGTGAAAACTACGGAGATAGCTACGCATTTGTCAACATCTGTCCCCTCGATGCCGCCGACAGAGAGCCCTTCATCGCACGGTGCTGCCGCAGCGAGCGGTGCGGGGTGGGCACCCACCACGGGCTCTTCGGCGCCGCCGTCCACTGGGGGGCGAGCCCGAAGCAGATCGCCGATGCGGTGTTCGCTCTCGTGGCGCAGTGGGGGGACCGGGCATGAAGGTCGCCGTGGTGGAGGGCGACGGCATCGGCCGCGAGGTGATCCCGGTCGCCCGCGACGTGCTCGCATGCGTCCGCCCCGACATCGAGGTCTTCGAGGTGGAGCTCGGCTACGCCCGGTGGGAGCGGACCGGAACCGCGTGCGACGATGCCGACCTCCACGACCTGAAATCGGCCGACGCCATCCTCTTCGGGGCCATCACCACGCCCCCCGACCCTGACTACCGGAGCGTCCTCCTGCAGCTGCGAAAAGGGCTGGACCTCTATGCGAACCTCAGGCCAGTGAAGGGGGAGGGCTTCGACATCCTCATCATCCGGGAGAACACCGAGGGGCTCTATTCAGGGATCGAGTGGACAGAGGCGGACCGGGCCTGCACGCTCAGGGTAATCACCCGCCGGGGGTGCCGCCGGATCGCGCGGTTCGCCTGCGAGCGCACACGCTCCCACCTGACCGTCGGCAACAAGGCCAACGTGCTCAAGTCCGACGTGCTGTTCCGGGACATCTGTCTCGAAGAGGCGGCACGAGCGGGGGTGCCCTGCACCGCGCAGTTTATCGATTCCCTCGCGCTCGACATCCTCATGCGCCCCTCCCGCTACGACTGCATCGTCACCACCAACATCTTCGGCGACATTCTCAGCGACGTGGCGGCCTTCCTCGTGGGCGGCCTCGGGCTGCTGCCGTCTGCGAATATTGGAGACCGGCATGCCCTCTTCGAGCCGGTCCACGGCAGCGCCCCCGATATCGCCGGGAGGAATATCGCCAACCCCATCGCCGCCGTCCGGAGCGCAGGCCTGCTGCTCGAGTATATCGGCGAGGGTGAGGCGGCGGCGCAGGTCGAGGAAGCAATCAAACACACGCTTGCCGCGGGCATCACAACGCCCGACATGGGCGGCTCCGCAACCACCGGTTCGTTCGGGAGCGCGCTCCTCGCCACCCTGCGCACGCTGAGGAGGGGCTAACCAAACCATGGTGCGCGTCGGGTGTCATGTCTCCATCGCGGGGTCGGTGGACCGGGCGATCGAACGGGCCATCGAGCGGGGCTGCGACACCTTCCAGATCTTCTCCTCGAACCCCCGCGGCTGGAAGAGCAGGGAGCTGAAAACGGCCGAGATCGCCGCGTTCCGCACGAACGTCCAGGAATCAGGGCTCGACCCGGCGGTGGCCCACATGCCGTACCTGCCCAACCTCGCCACGCCGAAACCCGAGGTCTACCAGCGCTCGGTCGAGACGCTCGCACGCGAGCTCTCCCGCTGCCAGCTGCTCGGCATCCCCTACCTCGTGATCCACCCGGGAAGCCATCTCGGCGAAGGGCGCGACGGAGGGATCGCGCGGTTCATCAGCGGAACGGACCGTGCCCTTGCGGAGGCGGGCGGCACCACCATGCTGCTACTGGAAAACACCGCGGGCACCGCCCACAGCATCGGCGGGACCTTCGGGGACATCGCCGCCATCCTCACGGGATCGAACCACCCCGACCGGCTGGGCGTCTGTTTCGACACCTGCCATGCGTTCGCCGCAGGCTACGACATCGCCACAGACGCGGGGCTTGCCGCGACCCTCGAGGCGCTCGAGGCATCCATCGGGTACGACCGGGTCAGACTCGTCCACTGCAACGACGCAAAAGGGGCATGCGGCAGCCGTCTCGACCGGCACGAGCACATCGGGCTCGGGGCCATCGGCGAGGAGGGGTTCCGGCGCATCCTGCACACCCCCCTGTTCCGTGCCCTGCCCCTCATCTGCGAGACGCCGGCCGATGCGCACCGAAGCGACGCGGACAATATCAGGGGAGTGCGGGACCTCGCACAAGAGTGAATCAGGATTTTCTGCCCCGGACCAGCACGAGCAGCGCCACGGCCGCGCAGGCACCCGCCACGGCGAAGCCGGGCACCTGCGCCGGCGATTCCTGCGGGCCGGAGGACGGCAGCGCGGCGAACTTGACCGCCCAGCCCTCCGCCCGGCCGTTTGCCATGGACCAGCCCGAGGCCACCACGCCCCCGTCGGCGGTCGCCGCCACGGCGCTCAGGCGTCCGTCGCGTGCGTTCCAGATCTCCCCGTCCACCACGTCGCCCTCTTCATCGATGATCTGCACCTGCGGCGAGTCGCCCCACCGCCCGGCAAGCGCATACCCGACCCCGGGCACTGCGTCGATGGCGGTGATGACCAGCCCCGGCACCTCCCGCTCCCATGCCACCGATCCATCCTCATCAATTTTTGCCACCCAGGCGGCGGTGGCATACGCGTCCGGTCCCCATCGGGGTTGGGGATCATACCGCGATCCGCCAAGGATATATCCCCCGGTCGCGGCCGGACTGCAGACCAGACAGGACCGGTCGATCAGCTCCGTCACCCAGACCTCGGCGCCCGATCCGTCGGTCTTCCTCACCCACGAGTCGGCGGGCGCTTCCTCGCCCGGCCGGTCGGTCCCCCCGAGGACAAACCCGGCCTCGGCGGCGAGAGCGAGGCTGCGGGCCGCTCCCCCGACATAGGTCGTCGTCCACTGCTCCGCCCCGTCGGCATCGTAGAGGCGCAGGAACGAATCCGACCTGCCGTCCGGCTTCCACAGCCAGCCCGCAACGGCGATCTCCCCTGCGGGGAGGGCGGCGAGGTCGGTCACCCGTGCCCCCTCGATCACGGCGCTCCACTGCGATGCACCCGCATCGTCCGTCCTGACGATGGCCGAGGATCCGCTCGTGTCGTTCCAGTCGGCCTTCGCCAGAAAATCACCCTCGATGGCGTACAGCCCCACCACCGCACCCCCGTCGTCCATGGGAGCGAGGGCAACGACACTGTCCCCTTCAAGGACGGTGGACCAGAGTTCGCCGCCCCCGGCGTCGGTCCTGACGAGAAGGGCGCTGTCGGCACCGGGCGCATACCCGAACCCGCCGAGAAGGAACCCGTCACCACCCGACTGTGCAACCGCATAAAGGTCGGTATAGACTCCCTTGTCAAACGTGGCATTCCATTCCTCGAGCTCCCCCAATGAGACCGCCCCCGCCGACGCAACGAGCAGCGCACCGAGCATGAGGGCGGCAATCACCCGGGTACGGCAATCTGGTTTTCGCAGCAACACATTCATCATATACCTCCGACCCATCCCTCGGGTCTATATGGATGGCTCTGCTATAGTGGTTTTCCCGGCACGGCATAAATGCAAGGGCGGGACGGAACCCTGCAGCGACGAGCCCCATTAATATGGGTTCGTTACCAATAATGGTGCAGTGATTGCGACATTCGACGGCTCATCGGTGAACCTCGGCAGGGAGGGAAAGGCCCTCTACGACCAGAGCGGGTTCGGGCGGCCTGTTGCGGGAGGGCTCACCCTCTCCCCCGAGGAGGCGCTCTACCTCCTCCACAGGAGCAAAATCGAGATTGAGGGGTATACCTTCGATTCATTTCTCGCCGAATGTGCCGCATCGCCGGGGTTGTTCCGCCGCTACCTCGTCTACCGCGACATCCGGGAGCGCGGCTACGCCATCCAGCCGGGGCCTCACGATTTCAGGATCTACCGGCGTGGGCAGAAACCCGCAACCGGCCAGTCGCACTACGTGCTCCGCGTCCTCCCCGAACGGGAGCTCATCAGGTTCGAGGCGATCATCGGCGACGTCCGCTCGGCGCTGCACATGCGAAAGCACTACGTGCTCGCCGTAGTCGACGACGAGGACGAACTCACCTACTACGAGGTGAAACTGCCTCGGCTTGAAAAAGCGGCCGATTTTGCGGGTGCGGGAACCATTGATGCGAAGGTCTTCGGCACCACCGTCATCGCCGAGCACGATGCGGCGGCGGCCCTCGAGCAGGCATGGTTCGGGACCCGCCTCGATGCAGAGCGGCTGATGCTCTCCCCCACCGAGACGGTCTTTCTGGCAGGCAGGGGCATGCTCCGGTGCACCGGGGGGCCGGCCTCCCTCGACACCTATATCGAAGCCAGCATGGCGAGTGATGCCGAACTCAGGGCCAAGATGGCCGCCTATACTCACCTTCGGGACCTCGGCTACATACCCCGGACCGGCTACAAGTTCGGCCACCACTTCAGGGTCTACTCAGGCAAAAGCACGCACTCGGAGATGCTGGTCCACGCGCTGGACGCCGACGCCGGCATGCCCATGAGCGTGATCTCCCGGTCGGTGCGGCTGGCGCACAGCGTCAGAAAGAAGATGCTTTTTGCCTGCACGCACGAAAATACTGTTTGTTACATTGAATTTGCCAGAATCAAACTGTGAGAGATCGCATGCCGGAAGACATCAATCCCTGGTCGAATCATCGTGCCGTCGATACCGAAAAAGTGTTCTCCGAGTTCGGCATCGAACCCATCGGCCCCCTCGTGGACCGAATCCCCGACCCCCCGGCCTTTTTCCGCCGCGGCATCGTGGTAGGGCACCGGGACTACGACCGCATCGTCGACGCCATGGTCCATCACACCCCCTTCCACGTCCTCTCCGGCTTCATGCCGTCGGGCCACCCCCACCTCGGCCACCTGCTGGTCATGCAGGAGATCGTCTGGCACGTGCAGCGGGGGGGCTGCGGCTACGTGGCGATCGCCGACCGGGAGGCGCATGCGGTGCGCAATATCTCGTGGGAGAAGTGCCGGGAGTATGCTGCCGAGTACCTGCGGTGCCTCTACGCCCTCGGCTTCCAGGGCACCACCTACGCCCAGAGCACCAACGGGGTGCTCAAGGATCTCGCCTTCGAGGCCGCGACCAGGGTGAATTTCTCCGATCTCTCCGCCATTTACGGATTTTCGCAGGAGACCGGACTCGCCCACGCCATGAGCGTCATCACGCAGGTCGCCGACATCCTCTACCCCCAGGTGGACGCGGGGCCCGCCCCGACCATCGTGCCGGTGGGCATCGACCAGGACCCCCACATCAGGCTGACCCGGGACGTCGCCCACAAGATGCGGATGTTTACGGTGGAGCAGCGCGAGGGCTACGTGAGCGTGCGGTCGAAAAACGCTCCGCCGGAAGCGCTCAACGCAATCCACCGCACCTATGCGGGCTCGAAGAAGTACGAGGGGCACGTGGATATCAGGGGCGTCGCCCTCGATGCGGTCAAGGACCGCGTCCGGTGCATCGAGCGCGAGTTCGGGGGGTACGGGTTCTTCACACCCTCCTCGACCTACCACACCTTCATGCCCGGCCTGCAGGGGGGCAAGATGTCGAGCAGCATCCCCGAGAGCTCGTTCGGCTTTGACGAACCCGAAAAGGACATCAAAAAGAAGGTGATGAGCGCCCTGACCGGCGGCCGCGTCAGCCTCGAGGAGCAAACGCGGCTCGGGGGCGAGCCCGACCGCTGCCCGGCCTTTCTTCTGAACCTCTTTTTCATGGTGGACGATGATGCCGAGCTCGAGGAGATCCGGCGCGCCTGCCTCGCCGGCGACCTGATGTGCGGCGCATGCAAAAAAGAGACGTTCGAGCGTGTCAAAGAATTCTTGCAGGAATTCCATGAAAAAATGGATGAAGTGGAGCATCTCGTGGAGGTATGAAGGGTGGAAACGGACACGACACAGACACTCACATTGAATGAAAAACGGCTTTTAATCGCACTGAATACCAAAAAAGAGGCCGGGCCGGAGCTGCTGGCAGGGGAGCTGGCGACCACCGGGGAGGCGGTGATCCAGTACGCCCTCTCGTGCGCCGGCAAAGGCCTCGCGACGGTGGACCGCGCGGTGGCGGTGGCGTTTCGCCTCACCCCGGAGGGGGAGACCTATGCCCGCGAGGGGCTCCCCGAGCGCCAGGTGCTCGAGTCCTTCGACGAGCGCATCGCCATGAAGGAACTGCAGCAGCACCCCCTCGCCCGCATCGGGATCGGGTGGATGCGCAAAAAAGGCTGGGTCGCCATCAGGGAGGGGATCGTGGAAAAGACCGGCGACGCCCCGCAGGGCGAGGACGAGGCGGCCCTGCAGGACCTTGCGGCAAGCGATGCAGGCCTGAAGATGCTTCTCAAGCGGGGGCTCGTCGCCGAGGAGGAGTCGGTCGCCCACACCATCCGCATCACCCCCGAGGGCGAGGCGCTGGTGGCCGCCGGGATCGACCTCGCCGAGGAGGTGGGCACGCTCACCCGCGAGCAGATCGTCTCCGGCGAGTGGAAGAACCTCAAACTGCGCCGCTACAGTGTCACCACCCTCCCCCGAAGGGTGTTTCCCGGCAAAATCCACCCCTACCAGCAGCTGCTCGGCGAGATGCGCAGGATCCTCCTGAACATGGGGTTCGCCGAGATCTACGGCGATGTGGTGCAGAGCTCCTTCTGGAACTTCGACGCCCTCTTCCAGCCGCAGGACCACCCGGCGCGGGAGATGCAGGACACCTTCTTCATCGACGTGCGCCGCGAGTGCCCGGAAGGCTGGGAGACGGTGCGGGACATGCACGAGGCAGGGGGCGAGACCTCCTCGACCGGCTGGGGCGGCGCCTGGAGCCGTGACACCGCGGAAGGCTGCGTGCTCCGCACCCACACCACGGGGCTGACCATCAGGTACCTCCACGACAACCCCGAACCGCCCGTGAAAGCCTTCTCTATCGGCAGGGCCTACCGGCGCGAGGCGATCGACCCCACCCATACGCCCGAGTTCGAGCAGCTGGAGGGCGTGGTCATGGATGATGGGGTCACCTTCCGCCACCTCCTCGGGTTCCTGCGAGAGTTCTACCGGCAGATGGGATTTGAGGACGTGCGGTTCCGCCCCGGCTACTTCCCCTACACCGAACCGAGCGTCGAACCCGAGGTCTGGGTGGACGGGCTGGGCTGGGTGGAGCTCGGCGGCGCAGGGGTCTTCCGCGAGGAGGTCACCGCGGCAAACGGGCTTGCGTGCCCGGTGCTGGCGTGGGGACTCGGTATCTCGCGGCTCGCCATGCTCAGGATGAACTTAAAAGACCTGCGCCTGCTCTACCGCAGCGACGTCGACTGGGTGCGAGAATACCCGCTCAGCCGCGCGCAGGCACGCGGAGGACGGTGAAGACCATGCCGATCATAACCCTTCTCTACGAGTACCTGGAAACGCTGGTGGGCACCGACCGCGAGACCATCCTTGCCCGGCTCCCGATGTTCGGGGCGGATATCGAGCGGATGGAGGAGGACCACGTTGACGTGGAATTCTTCGCCAACCGCCCGGACCTCTACTCCACCGAGGGCGTCGCCCGGGCGCTGCGCGGGTTTCTGGGCATCGAGACGGATCTTCCCGCCTACGAGGTCGCCCCGTCCGCAATCGATTTTTCCGTGGACCCGGGCCTTGCAGGGATACGGCCCTATCTCGGCTCCGCGGTGATCCGGAACGTGCACCTCGACGAGGACTCCATCGTCAGCCTCATGGGCCTGCAGGAGGCATTGCACTGGGCGGTGGGCAGGGGGAGAAAGAAGGTGGCCATCGGAATCCACGACCTCGCCCGCATCACCCCGCCGTTCCGCTACTATGCCGCCGATCCGGCCACCGCGTTCATCCCGCTGGATTTCGACCGGGAGATGACCCTGACGGAGATCCTCGCCGACCACCCCAAGGGGCGGGACTACGCCCATATCGTCGAGCCCTATCCCCGCTACCCCCTGATCGTGGATGCGCACGACCGGGTGCTCTCCTTCCCTCCCATCATCAACGGCGAACTGACCCGGGTGACCGAAGAGACCACCGACATCCTGCTCGATACCACCGGCACCGACCGGCGGGCGGTGATGACCGCGGTCAATATCATCTGCACCGCGTTTGCCGAAACGGGGGCGACCATCGAGAGCGTGCACGTCGACGGCGAGCAGATGCCCTCGCTTGCGCCGTCCGAGCGCACCGTGAGCGTCGCCGAGTGCCGCAGGCTGCTGGGCATCGACCTTGCCGCGGCCGACCTCGCCGCACTCCTGCAGAGGATGCGCATCGGCGCGGTTCCCGACGGCACCGACCGTGTGCGCATCCGGATCCCCTGCTACCGGGCGGACATCATGCACGACTGGGACGTGTTCGAGGACGCGGCGATCGCGTACGGCTACGATGCGATCGAGCCTGCGCTCCCCCGCACCTTCACCATCGGAAGAGAGCACCCTGTCTCCCGGTGCATGGACCTCGTCCGCACCCTCATGGTGGGACTCGGGTTCCAGGAGATGATGCCCTTCACGCTGACCAGCGAGCGCGTCCTCTTTGCCAACATGCGGCGTGATGCGGACCCGGCGACCTTGCGGCTGATGCGCCCCATCTCCGAGGAGCAGACCGTGGTCCGGACGACGATCCTGCCGATGCTCGCCGAGATCCTGCAGCTCAACGTGCACCGGGAGCTCCCCATGCGCCTGTTCGCGGTGGGCGACGTGGTGCAGCACGCCGCAACACACCAGCACGCGGCCGCGGTGTCCATGCACCCGGAGGCCGATTTCAGCGAGATCTACGCGGCGGCAGACGTGCTCTGCAGGGAGCTCGGGCTCGCCTCTACGATTGCGGAATCCGACGATCCCGCCTTTATTCCGGGAAGAAGAGGGGATATTTTCGTGGGGGGCGCCAGAGTGGGCGTCTTCGGGGAGCTGCACCCGGAGGTGCTCGGGGCCTTCGAGCTCGACCAGCCCGCCGCCGGGCTCGAGCTCGACCTCAGAGCCGTACTGCAATCCCCTTCGCGGCGAGATACTCCTTGACCTCTCGTACGGTAAACTCGCCGAAATGGAAGACGCTTGCCGCGAGACAGGCATCCGCCTTCCCCTCCACGAACCCCTCGTGGAAGTGCTCGAGCGTGCCCACGCCGCCGCTCGCGATCACCGGGATCCCGACCGCCGCAGAGACGGCAGCGGTGATGGGGATGTCAAAGCCGTCCTTCGTCCCGTCGGTCTCCATGCTGGTGAGCAGGATCTCCCCTGCACCGCGGCGCTCCACTTCTTTGGCCCACCGGATGGCATCGATGCCGGCAGGCTCACTGCCGCCAAAGATCACCACCTCGTACCAGCACGTCCGGCCGTCGGGCAGCGCAACGGGCGTGACATCCTCCCGCATGGCGAAATTGCGCCGCACGTCGATGGCGACGGTGATGCACTGGGTCCCGAATTTCTCCGCACCGCGGCTGATCAGCTCGGGATCCTTGACCGCACTGGTGTTGATGCTCACCTTGTCCGCCCCCGCACGGAGGAGCTGCTGCATATCGTCGAGCGAGCGGATCCCGCCGCCCACCGTCAGCGGCAGGAAGAGCTGGTCGGCGGCGCGCTGGATGACGTCGATGATCGCCCCCCGCTTCTCCTTCGAGGCGGTGATGTCAAGGAAGACGACCTCGTCGGCCCCCTGCTCGTTGTAGCGCTGGGCGAGCTCCACCGGGTCGCCGGCATCGCGCAGGTCGACGAAGTGCGTTCCCTTGACCACCCTGCCGTCCTTGAGGTCGAGGCAGGGGATAATGCGTTTCGTGAGTGTCATGGTCTCATGCTCCATGGGAAACGCACCCACATCAGCATTGCGATACGGCAGGAGACAATGGCAAAAGACTACTAGTATTTGCATGCAATAGACTGTGCATTCGAAAAAACCCCATGAATATAACATGCAGAGGTGAATTTTTTCGTGAAATCTGGCGAATTGAAGATGCGGTGGGCGCGGCAGTACATGCCGGTGCTTGCTGAAATCCGCCGCACATTCCAGGAGGAGAGGCCGCTTTCCGGGCTGACGGTGGGCATGGCCCTGCACGTGGAGGCCAAGACCGCCGTGCTTGCCGAGACGCTCGCCGCCGCCGGGGCGGAGGTGCACATCACCGGGTGCAACCCGCTCAGCACGCAGGACGACGTGGCGGAGGCGCTCGGCATGGTGCCCGGCGTCACCTGCTACGCGAAACGGGGCGTGGGCGTGGAGGAGTACTATGCGGCCATCGACCGGGTGCTCGACGCTGCGCCGTCCATCACCATCGACGACGGCATGGACCTCATCCACCGCCTCCACACCACGCGGCGGGAACTGCTCGATTCCGTTATCGGGGGCTGCGAGGAGACCACCACCGGGATCCACCGCCTCAGGGCGATGACGAAGGAGGGCGAGCTGCGCTTCCCGGTGATCGCGGTCAACGACACCCCCATGAAACGCTTCTTCGACAACGTCCACGGCACCGGGGAGAGCGCCCTGACCGCGGTGATGGCGACCACCAACGCCCTCATTGCCGGCAAACAGATCGTGGTGGCGGGCTACGGCTACTGCGGCAACGGCCTTGCGAAGAAGGCCCACGGCCTCGGGGCGCGGGTGATCGTGACCGAGGTCGATGCCCGCCGGGCGCTCCAGGCGCACATGGACGGCTACGAGGTGATGGGCATGGACGAGGCCGCGGCACGCGGCGACCTCTTCGTCACCACCACCGGCAACACCTCGGTCATCAGCGGCCGCCACTTCCCGAAGATGAAACACGGCGCGATCCTCGCGAACGCGGGTCATTTCAACGTGGAGATTGACATCGACTGGCTGGAGAACCATACCGAAGCGACCGAGGACCGGGACGGCATCCGTACCTATTGTATCGGGGGAAAGGCACTCCACGTGCTCGCCGAGGGGAGGCTCGTCAACCTCGCCACCCCGAAGGGGATGGGCCATCCCATCGAGGTCATGGACCTCTCGTTCGCCCTGCAGGCCCTCTGCACCGCCCATATCGCCCGCCACGGCAGCGAACTCGAGGGAGGGGTGTACGAGGTGCCCGCCGCCATCGACGAGCAGGTCGCCAACCTCAAACTCGGATCACTGGGCATCACCATCGACACGCTCACCGAGGAACAGGTGCGCTACATGAGCAGCTGGGACATCGGCACCTGATACACGCTCATTTTTTCCGGGCGGCCCTGGCGTCCGCAAACAGGTATTCCTGGGCGTACCCCGCGTACTCCCCGAAGTAGTCCCGTGCAAACCCGGCGATCGCATCATACTCCCGGCAGCTGACCCCCCGGTCGGGCCCCCCGCCGGGGAGGTAGTGCTCCCGCATCACCCTGCGTATCCAGACATCCACCGGAAAGGACTCGAATTTCTGGAAGGCGAAGAGGAGAATGCAGTCAGCCACCTTCCGGCCCACGCCCCGGAATGCCATGAGCTCGGCCCGCGCCTCCTCAAACGAAAGCGCGCCCACACGCTCCACCCACCCAGGGTCCCCGCACACCCGCCGCGCCGCATCGAGGACATACCCTGCCCGGTACCCGAGGGAACATTGCCGGAGATCGAAAAGCTCCCGCGATGCGAGCGCTTCGGGGCCGGGGAAGGCATGGTGCGTCCCCCACGGCGACGGGAGCGGCGCACCGAAGCAGCGGGCCATATTCTCGATCATGCACCGGATAAACGGGATGCTGGCGTTCTGGGCGCAGATGTACGATACCAGGCACTCCCACGGGTCCTGCCGGACGAGCCGCAGGCCTCGGTGCCGCGCGATGGCGGCGTGGATGAAGGGATCGCGGTCGATGGAGGCGAGGATGGCGGGGAGGTCGAGGTCGAGCTGGAAGTAGCGCTCGATCCGCCGCTCATCAGCCCCTTCGAACAGGAGGGCGGGTCCCTCCTGCCGGGCGGCGATCACCGCGTCGCCGACCACGCCCACCCATGCCCCGTCACGCCGTTGCCACCGGAAGAGCTGCCCGCAGTCGAGGGTGCAGTCGAGATCGAACGGGCGGGCAGCGGAGAGCGTGATCGCCGGCACCGAGGATCACCGCTCCTCCTCGATGAGGCCGAACGAGGAGAGCACCGCGATCACGTCACCGTCGGGCCTGAGCACCTCCGCCTCGCCCGCGAAATGGTAGGAGACCCACCTGACCTGCTCGCCCTCGATCCTGTTGTAGAAGTAGCAGGCCCGGGCGGGGACCTCCGGCACCTCCATGATCCTGAGCAGCGGAAGGATCTCCACCGGTTTCTTCTGGCCGTTGCTCAGGAGATAGAGTTTGCGGGAGTCCATCGGGACCGCCGTCGCCACCTTCACCCGCCGGAAGGTCATGCGGGAACCCGTGAGCGACTGCGCGTCGTAGCAGAAGATCCCCTCGTGATAGCTGCTCGTCTCGGGTGCGAGCAGCTGCACCGCCCCGAAGCGATCGCCGATGACCGCCCGGGCCCGCTGCAGGCACTCCTCCAGCGCCTTCCGGCGCCGCGCCTGCTCGGCGGGCCCGACCGTGCCGCCGTGGGCCTTCCAGAGGTTGCGCAGGTCCGCCGCCTCGTCGAGCACCGCGAAGAGGCGTTTGCTCGAGATCATGTCGAGGAACGCGGGGTCCGGGTTGCCGAACTGCGCGAGGCAGAGGTTGCGGGTTGTGGTGCGGCTCAGCAGGCTCCGCGTGTGGTGGGCGAGGCGGCGGCCCAGCACGTTCCATGCCCGGAAGGTCGCATACCGGTACGAGTCCCTGAAATAGGGGTTGTCCTCGAGGAGATCCACGCCCCGCTCCACGCAGAGCGGGCCGAGCGCCGAGAGCATCAGGAGGGCGACGAACTCGCCCAGCGCCTCGAAGAGGTTGAAGAGGTGGTCCACGCAGTGCTCGTCGCTGGTCTCCGCCCGGTAGGCCCAGAGGATCGAGGCGATGGGAAACGGCAGCGATTCCATCCACTGCTCGAAATCATCCTCGCCGACCCACCCGGCGATCTCCTTGCCGATCGATTCCGCGGCGAACGGGTGTGCCCAGAGGTCCCGCTCGAGGGAATCGAGCCGTGACCGGGCCTGCTGCAGCGAGACGGCAACCTCGAGCGCCGCTTCCTGCACGTCCGCCGGGGGGAGGGGGAACGGCGCGTCGGCAAGCGCCTCCAGGACGCCCTGCCGCGCCGCGGCCATTGCGTAGAGCCGCAGCAGGTCGCTGCCGAGGGCCGTCTCGAAGAACCGGGCGACGTAGGCGGCGGAGACCGCGGGGTCGAGCACCACCTGCACGTACGCATCCGGCGCCTCGACGCCCGCAACCGATCGCACCACGGGATGCGCGGCGGTGCGGGGGAGACACACCGCATTGTCCCGGGGAGGAAACCCGGTATCCGGCGCGAAGATCCGCATCTCGCGGGCGATGGCGCGGAGGGGCACCATCGCGAACCCGCCGTCGCGGCCACGCTCCTCGATTGCCCGGTGCAGGATCACCTCCCGCACCCCCCGGTCGGCCGGGGCGTCGAGGAGGACGCCCAGTTCCGGGGCCTTGCCGGCCCGCCGGAGCTGGATGTTTTTGGCAAGAATGTCCTGCGAGCTCTGGTCGGGACCGAGTTCCCCGACGAGGAGGCGGTCCGCGGGGGTCGTTCTGGCGATGATCAGCAGCCCTCCCGGAACGGCCAGGAGGGAATCGACGTGCAGGTGCACGCGGGCAAAACGGTCGGCGATGGCACGGATCCCGGCATCCTCCTCGAATATCACGAACGCCGCCCCTTCCTCGCGCATACAGGAGGCGACGGCGCCGAGCACGTCCCCGGCCGCGGGGTCGTGCGGGGCGAAGCAGGTGGCGATGAGGTCGAATTGCTCATCGGTCGCCTCGAGATAGCGCACCGGGTCCGACGCCACCCACTCGACCCCCGCGCCGGGGTTCAGGAGGGGGGCGAGCCGGCACTCCTCGCGCTCACCACAGATGGCGACCGCACGCGGTGCCTGGAGTTTGCGGGCGAGGGGGGCCGCGACCGAGCCGAGCCCGGCCTGCGGGTCGAGGAGCGAGGCATGGGGATACTCCTTTCCGGCAAGCGCCAGAAACGACACGATCCAGTCGGGGCATACGGCATACCGCCGCTCGCCGGTCCGTTCCGCAAAGACCCGCAGCTCCTCGAGGTCGAGCGGGAGCCCCGCCTCCCCCGCCGCTGCAATAAGGCTGCGGATCGACGAGCCCCGCCCTTGCTTGCGTACGTCCTCGTAGATTCTGGCCAGTTCCCTGTAGTGCTCCTGCACGAATTCCACCGCACTCCGCCCTGATCAGTACATCGGTATGGGCCTGCATCACGGATAAATCCAGGGGCGGAAAATACACCATATCACATCCCTTTTTGCAAACACCCCCGGCTTTCGCCCCGCAAAGGGCCATGCTTTTTATCAGAGGACACCGATACCCCCTCCCATGGACCTCTTCCTCCAGATCCTCCTCCTGCTCGCCACGGCAAAACTCTTCGGGGAGCTTCTGGAGCGGCGCGGGTACCCCTCCCTGATCGGGGAGATCGCCGCCGGGATCGTGCTGGGCCCCTCTCTTCTCTCCCTTGTCGTCCCGAATCCCACGCTGGAGCTCTTCTCGGACATCGGCGTGGTCGCCTTGCTCTTTTTGAGCGGGGCGGAGATGAACCCGCGTGCATTCCTCGAAAGGAAAATCATCGGCGCCGCTACCGCGATCATGGGGGTTGCGGTCCCCTTTACCGGCGGCATGCTCCTCGGGATGCTGCTCGGCCTCTCGGTCCCGGAGATGCTGTTTATCGCCATCGCTCTCTCCATCACCTCGATCGGCGTCTCCATCCGGATCCTCGTCGACCTCAAGCAGCTCACCACCCCGGTCGGCACCACCATCGTCAGCGCCGCAGTCCTCGATGACATCATCGGCGTCTTTTTGCTCGGCGTCCTCTCCACCGTGACCATGCAGGCCGGGGCACCAGTGTATTCGGTGCTCCTCGGCGTCGCGGGAGGGATCGCCTTTCTCGCCCTCTTCATCGCCATCGGCCCCCGTCTCCTCCGCGGGTTCTTCGATCGTGCACGGAAGACCGAGACCCACGAGATGGTCTACTCGGTGGCGATCATGCTGGCGCTGGGCAGTGCGTTTCTCTCCCATGTCGCAGGGATGCACTATGCTATCGGCGCCTTTCTCGCCGGTCTGATGCTGGGGGAGGGGATCCGGCGGGACCGCATCCTCTTCGACAGCCTGATGGACTTCGGGTTCGGCTTCTTCGTCACGTTTTTTTTCGCGTCGATCGGCCTGCTCTTCAGTTTCAGTACGGCGACCTTTCTCTCCCCGGTTCTCCTGCCCATCATCCTCGTTGCGGTGGCAGCCAAGATCCTGGGCGGGTTTCTGGGCTCCGTTCCCTTCCTTACCCGCCGCGAGGCAATTCTCGTCGGGATCGGGATGACCCCGCGGGGAGGCATCGAACTGGTCGTCGCCAGCGTCGCCCTGACCACCGGGCTGATCGGCACCGAGCTCTTCTCGGCGGTGACGGCGATGGTGATCGTGACCATCATCGCCACCCCCCTCCTCATGCAAAGGGGATTCTCCGCCATATCAGGAGCAGATACGGGCAATTAAAGCGCATCATGCCGGATGAGGAACGCAATGACGTCGCACATCTCCACGATCCCGACCGCAAGCCCCTCGTCGTCGACCACGATCACATCGGGGTGGCGGTACTTCTCCATGGCGACCATTGCCTGGGCCACCGATGCCTCCCGCGAGACGGTGATATGCTCGCGGGACATCACCTCGCCCGCGGATTTCGCCCCGCTCTTGATGATGCACTCGAGGCAGCCCATCTTCCTGCGGCTCCGCACCCCAACGCCGGGAGCAATGGCGGAAAGAAGGTCAAGTTCGGTGATGATCCCCTGGAATTCTCCCTTCTCGTCGCAGACGATGATGTCCTGGCACCCCCGCCGGGAAAACGATTGAAAAATCCCGCCGACCGGCGTGTCCGGGTGCACGCTCGCAAAATCGGTGTGCATGATTTCCACGACCGGGATGTCCTCGAGTTCAAGCGCCGCCATACTCTGATCTCCTCTGATCGCACGGAACATACTTCATAGTTTCCTCAGCCGGCGCCACCTCCGATCTCGGGGGTTTCACGGGCCATATCCGGCGGCACTCAGGCTTTTCCGTCGAGCACCCTGCGCAGCGTCTGGAAATCCTCGAGGAGGACATCCTTCTTTTTCGGGTCGTAGATGACCGCCGCAGGGTGGTAGACGGGAATGAGGGCGAGATCCCCGACGCGGTGGACCGTGCCCCGCTCCTCCCCGATGGGGGCCGCCTCCACACCGGAGCGCCGGAACATGGCCTGCATGGCAAACCGGCCAAGGGTCACGACCACCGCCGGGGCGATGAGGTCAAGCTGCCGGTCAAGGTAACCGCTGCAGGCTTCGATCTCTCCGGCGGCGGGATCGCGGTTGTGGGGGGGACGGCACTTGACAATGTTGGTGATGTAGACATCGCCCCGCGCAAGGCCGATCGAGCCGAGGAGGTCATCGAGGATCGACCCCGCACGCCCCACGAAAGGGCGGCCCTGCCGGTCTTCGTTTTTGCCCGGCGCTTCGCCGATAAAGAGCACACGGGCATCCTCCGGCCCCTCACCCGGCACCGCATGCGTCCGTGAGGCCGACAGCGGGCATTTCGTGCACTCCCTGACCTCCGCGTCCAGTCGTTCCATCTCACGTTCGTCCATAGCTCTGGTGTTCGGGGCAGAAATAGGCCCTGCGCCCTGATATTTTCACTGTTTCGAGCGGCGTCCCATCCAGGGGGCAGACGCCGCCCTCGTGGCGATGGGGGATGAGATAGGAATCGGGGAAGTCGTCATGACGCCGCATCACGGCGATCGCCGTGTGCAGGACGTCCCCCATCACCGAATGCACCTTCCCCCGCGTATCCTCGTCCAGAGCGCGTACCGGCGTTTTCGGGTGCACCCCCGCCTGAAACAGGATCTCGTCTGCATAGATATTGCCGATGCCGGCAAGAACCTTCTGGTTCATGAGGGTCGCCTTCGCACTCCCCCGCCGCTCGCCCAGCCGAGCCACGAACTCCTCCCTGCCGACGGAGAGCGCGTCCGGCCCGAGCCCTTTTTCTTTCGCAAACGCCTCCGGGCTCGTCGCCAGTGCCACGTGCCCGAACTTCCGCTGGTTGACGAACGCAAGGAAATAGCCGTTTTCGAACCCGATCAAAAGACGATCGTGCTCAGGGTCTTGCCCCGCATCCTCGAAATACTTCACTCGCCCGGTCATCCCGAAGTGCATGACCAGCCAGGGGGATTCGTCTGCATCCCCGTCGATCGCTGCAAACAGGTACTTGCCGTGCCGGCTCGTCGACGCAAACGCCCGGCCCGCGAGCGCCGAACGCAGCCGCCTCTCGGTGACCTCCTCGAGAATACGCGGGGCCCTGACCTCGACCCTCTCGATCGTCTTGTGCAGCGCGGTGGCGTTCAAGTAGATCCGGTAGTATTCTACATCGGGCAGTTCGGGCATGGGATCACCAGTTCCTTTCTATGCCGCGCTTTGATGATGGGGTTTGCGCCGGGGCGGTGCGCAGCCCCGATGCGCGAATGATGGGTGCACCATGTGTGTATGCACCCTGCCGCGCATCCAAAAAAAGTATACTGGATTTCGTTGTTCGTGGTTTTGGCATTATTCGTTGGGCTATGGAGCCTGCACGCTTCGCTTCGTACCCCCAAATTCGGAGTCAAAAAAAGGACTCCGGGGAGGGGAGTGTCGTTCCCGGCATATAATGGTTTGCCACTCGCTTGCCGGATCCGCCCGCCGTGGCGGGGATCACCGGAACGCTTCCAGCGTCTGCTGCCCGGGCATGAGGTCCTCGACCACCCTCCCCCTGAGCGTGTTCCGCCGGGAGCGGGAGAGGCGGGTGCCGTAGAACGCCCGGTCGGCCTCCCGGTAGACCTGCAGCTGTGCGGGATCAATCTCCGTCGCCAGCAGGAGCACCGTCGTCCCCTCCTCGTGAGCCCCGTCCCGGCAGGCGAACACGAACCGCTCCACAAACGCGGGGCCCACCCTCGAACCATGCGCGGTCAGGCTCGATGCAGAGGCAGGACCGGTCCGCCTCCCCGATCAGGGTGAGCAGGTGGCGGCCGTTTTCCGCACGGGGAACGGTCGCCGGGTGGTAGACCACGATCAGCAGGGAGGAGATCCCGGCATCCTCCCCGGCGAGGGGGAGGAGCGGCGGCGTGGTCGTGCGGAAGGCCAGCGTCGCCGTAGCGAGGAGCCGGCCGGGGGGCGATGAGGAGGGCAAACGAGCCCGGCCTGGTGAGGGAGAGGCCGGGAATGGACGCGTGGCATAGGGCGGGAAGGCGGAGGGGCAGGGGAGAACGGGTGGCGGAAGTGAGCGGGAGTGCGCACCACGGGACCCTCCCCGCACAATCCTTAATACGGGTCGCCCCTCAATCGCAGTCTGGAATCCCCGTCCCGTGACCGCCCCGTACCACCGGCATCATCGAGGCGGGGAAGGGAGGAAGTCCGACCATGACCCACGACCTCAACGACTACGCAGAAAAACGGGACTTTGCACAGACGCCCGAGCCACAGGAGAAAGGGGGTGGTGCCCCTGACGGCGGCAAACCGGCCTTCGTCATCCAGAAACATCAGTCGAGCACCCTGCACTACGATTTCCGGCTTGAAGTGAGAGGCGTCCTCACGTCGTGGGCCGTGCCGAAGGGGCCCTCGATGGACCCCCGGCAGAAACGGCTCGCCGTGCCCACCGAGGACCATCCCCTCGCCTACGCAGAGTTCGAGGGGGTGATCCCCGACGGCGAGTACGGCGCCGGAACGGTGATCGTCTGGGACCGGGGGACCTACCGGAACCTGCGTGTTGAGAAAGAGCAGGACGGCCCGTCCATGGAGGAAGCGCTCGCAGAGGGAAAGGTCGAGGTCTGGCTGGAAGGGGAGAAGGTGCGAGGCGGGTTTGCCCTCATCCAGACCGGCAACGGCGAGGATGCCCGGTGGCTGCTCATCAAGCTGCGCGACGGGGAGGCGGATGCCCGCCGCAATCCGGTGGCGACAGAACCCGATTCGGTGCTCTCCGGCCGGAGCATCGAGGAAGTGCGGGACGAGGAGGGGCGGGCGCAGGAAAAGAACTGAGGATACGGCTCGACGCAGTGAGAACCAGAACGAGAAACGACGCGGGTGAACGCTCTCGGAGTGAGAGAAGATGCATATCACCATTCTCGGGACACGCGGCGAGATCGGGCCCTCCGCGCCTTTGCACGCGAAGCATGCCGGGGTGCTCGTCGACGGGACGATCCTCTTCGATCTCGGGGAGCGAGAGTACCTGGATCGCGGGGCCGATGCTGCCTTCATCACGCACCTCCACCCGGACCACGCCTTCTTCGTCACCGATCCGACAGCGATCGACATCCCCCTCTACGCTCCGGAACAGGCCGAACACGATATGCCGATCATGGTGATCGAGGAGCCGGTCACCGTCGGCCCCTACACGGTCACCCCGGTCCCCACCCACCACAGTGTCCGGGTCAAATCGACCGCCTACCTTCTCGAGAAAGAGGAGGAGAAGATCCTCTACACCGGCGATGTGATCTGGATCAACAGGGAGTTCCACCCTCTCCTCGAAGGCTGCCGGCTGGTGATCACGGACGGGAGCCTGGTGCGCAAAGGGGGAAGGGTGATGCGGGACAAGGAGAGCGGCAAGATCTACGGGCACGCAGGCATCCCGGACCTTATCGACCTCTTCGCCCCCTTTACCGACCATATCCTGTTTCTGCACTTCGGGAGCTGGTTCTTCGAGGACGTGGAGGCATCCGCCGATCGCCTGCGGGCCCTCGGCGAGGCAAAGGGCGTCTCCGTGATCGTCGGCTCCGACGGGATGGAGATCGATACCGGGTCGTTGTGACCACCGCCTGCTGCCGGAGCCGGTCATGACGATCGGAATGACAATGTCAGGTATACCCGGAGATCGATCCGCCGGATCCCGGGACGCCTCCCTCTTACACTCCGGCGGCAGGGAGTTCCCGGTCCGATTCGTGTCAGATTCTGGCGAGAGAGTGGCAGAGAGGCGCAGGAACACCCCCCCCGGGGACCGGTGCGGACTTATTCCACGATGAAGTCCCCGGTCATCTGTTGCGGGTGGACGTCGCACCGGAAGAAGTAGGTGCCGGGCTCTTCAGGAGCGGTGAAGGTGTAGGTCATCTGCGCAGGGCCGGAGAAGATCTCTCCCACGAAGATTGCATTCTCCGCGGACGCGGTCTCGTAGACGGCAAGGTTGTGGGGCACCGTGTCCCTGTTGTCGAAGTTCACCGTCACCTCCGCTCCCGGGGGCACCGTGAGGGTGCCGGTATCGAATGCGGTGTTCTCGGCGACGAGATCGATGGTCACGCTCTGGCTCCCGCCATCCGTGGGGGAGGGCGTCGCGGTCTCAGTCGTCGGTGCCGAGGTTTCAGTCGGGGCCGGCGTATCCGTCATCGCCACGGTCGGGGAAGCCGTTGGCGTGGTGACGTCTCCTTCGGGAGCAGCGCATCCCGCGATGAGCACGCATGCGCCCACCACGAAGAATGCCATGAGAAGAACGTCTCTCGGTCTCATGGGAGACCCAGTACATCCATGGTATATAGCAATTGCGCTGATCTCCCCTCCTACCACCACGAACGCTTCTCCCTTGTCGATCACCTGTCATCCACCGACCGGGAAGACGTCCGACTTCATGGATATCATATCCAGGATGAGGGGCCCATCCATCCACCGCCCTCCCCGCCCCCGGGGAACCTCTGCAGGATTGCATCCCACCGCAGCAACATGGCTGGATGAGAGGGGTGAGAAATGTCCTTATAGAATACTCGCACACTGCATCGACGTGTTCTCCCGAACACCACCCGGACCGGTGGGGTGGGAACCATTGGCGGGGATGATGAACCATGCGAAAACAAACCATCCATGATATCGACGTGCGCTCGAGACGGGTGCTGGTCCGGGCCGATTACAATGTGCCGCAGGATACCGACGGCGCCATTGCCGACGATACCCGGATACGGGCGACCCTGCCGACGATACGCTACCTGCAGGAGCGGGGCGCACGGATTCTTCTCTGCTCCCACCTCGGCCGCCCCGGCGGCAGGGTGGCAGAAGACCTGCGGCTTGCGCCGGTCGCCCGGCGCCTCGCCGAACTGCTCGGGCAATCGGTGCGGGCGCTCACCGACTGCATCGGCCCCGACGTGGAGGACGCGGCCCTGGAGATGGAGAAAGGCGAGGTCGTCCTGCTGGAGAACCTCCGGTTCCACCCCGGAGAGAAGGCAAACGATCCGGCATTCGCCGAGCAGCTTGCACGTCCCGCGGAGATCTTTGTCAACGATGCCTTCGGCGCCTGCCACCGGGCCCATGCCTCGGTGGTGGGCGTCCCGCAGCACCTGCCGGCGGTTGCCGGCATGCTGCTGCACAAAGAGCTCGACACTTTCACCGCCGTCCTCGAGGATCCCGGGAAGCCGTTTGCCATGGTGAGCGGCGGTGCCAAAGTGAGCGACAAGCTCGGGGTCCTCGACAATATCATCACCACCGTGGACGTGCTGCTCATCGGGGGCGGCATGGCAGCAACCTTCCTCAAATCCCGGGGGCATGCTGTCGGCGCCTCGGCAGTCGAGGTCGACCACCTGGACCGGGTGCGCCGCCTTGAAGAAAAGGCAGCATCGCGGTCCGTGCATCTCGTGCTGCCCCGGGACGTGGTGATCGCGGAATCGCTGGATGCGGATGCACCCCCCCGCACCGTGCCGGTCTCCGAGATCCCGGACGGCTGGATCATCGCGGATATCGGGCCGGCGGCAACCGAGGACTTCGCCCGGGAGATTGCCCGCTGCCGGACGGTCATCTGGAACGGCCCGATGGGCGTCTTCGAGCACCCGCAGTTTGCCGAAGGCACACGCCGGATCGCCGCTGCACTGGCATCGCTCGACGGAACGGCGGTGATCGGCGGCGGGTCGACCGCAGAGGCGGTGGCGGCGTTCGGGTATGCAGACCGGATGAGCCACGTCTCTACGGGCGGCGGGGCCACGCTCACCCTGCTGGCGGGACAACCGCTTCCCGGCGTGGAGGCCCTCCTCGATGCGGAGGCGTGAGGGGCGGGATCTGCCTCCCGCCCACTCCCGGAGAGACAAAATGAAGAGAGGGGTCCCCCGCAGCCCGGCCCCGTTCACCGGTACTTCTGTACGGCATCGGAGAGGTTGAACTCGGGCTCAAATGCGCCGAAAAGGTCGAGCTCCTGCTCGATGCTCCGGGTGAGCAGGAAGTTCTGCCGTACCGATTCCTTCGCCTCCCGGCCCATCTGGTCCCGGAGGTCGGGGTCCCGGATCAGCTGCACGATCCGGTCGGCCGTCTCTTCCACCGACGAGACCAGAAATCCGTTCTCCCCGTCCCGGATCTGGTAGCGGATGCCGCCCACATCCCCCCCGATGACCGGGGCCCCCTTCCACATCGCCTCCGCTACCGTCAGCCCGAAGCCCTCACGGATCGATTTCTGCACCACGACCGCCGCCCGGCGCTGCAGGGCATTGACCAGCGCGCTGTCCTGCCGGCTGATAATGATGACGCGGTCGTTGCGGTTCTTCAGGAGCGAGCGGTACACCTCGGACCCCTCCGGATCGTCGGTCGCCACATTGCCCAGCAGCACGAGCCTGCAGTCCACCTCTTTTTGGGCGAGGTTGAAGGCCTCGATGACGCCTTCGGGGTCTTTCCAGCGGTCGAAGCGGGAGATCTGCACCACGAGCGGGAGATCGGTGGGGATATCATAGTGCTCGAGGCGCTCCTCGATCTCGTCCTCGCTCAGCTCCTTATTGGTGATGGTGAAGGGGTCGATGCTCGGCATGAAGAAGAGCTGCGGGACGTCCAGATCCTGCCGGTAGTCCCTGCAGCTCAGCACCACGGCGTCGTATTGGCGGATGTAGGGGAGGAGGGCGTCCCAGACCTCGCGGTTCGGACTGCTCAGGTCGATATGGCACCGCCAGATCCAGGGGGCCTCTTTGCGGTAATGCGTGATGAGGGGAAGCGGCTGCGGATCGTGCACCATGACGATATCGTGGTCGACATGGTTGCGCATCGCGTTCTCGCACACGACCTGGCGATAGAGCTCCATCTTCCGGCCAGTGAAATGGATGTCCTCCCCCTGCAGCGCGTTGTGGAACTTCTTGGTGATGCTGAAGAAATCAGGCGTTCCATGAACCACCCGCCACCCCGTCCTGATACCGAGGCTGTTGAGCAGGAGGGTCGTCGAGGAGAGGAACTGGGACACGCCGCCGCCGTAGTAGGTGGAATTAAAGTTCACGACGTGGATATCCCGGAGCTTCCGGGCCTTGTCCCGGATGCGCCGGACCGTCCCGGCCCCGACATACCGCTCATAGTCCTTTATCCCGACGAGGGGCATCGCATCCATCGTCGCTTCAGCATCCCCGAACTCCACCCCACCCGTTGTATCTCCTGCATCCATCGCCTGCTCCCCTCACACACCGCATCTCTGCCGGACCGCCCCTGCCCGGAACCCGGGCTCTTGCTGTCCCGCATATTTCTAGCCTGACTTATTCCGCACGCATCCTTATAGATTCCGCCCGGTACGGTCCGGCCGGATGACGGATGAAGAGCGATGGGCGTCGCCGATACCGGATCCGGTGGCCGTCCGGGTCAGGCGGCCGGGGAGACGCGATCACCGGGTCCGGACCCAGAGCGACCGGCCCTGCAGCTCGTCGTCGTCAAGGCGGAGATCGTTTTGGATCGGTGAGAGGATGGCGCTCAGTTCTGCATCCCGGGCCACGCCGTTGCAGGGGAGGACGACGTCCATCTTGCCGGCACTGATCATCTCCGCGACCAGCACCTGATCGGCATGGGACCCGGCGGACCCGGCCGGGGAGATGCGGGACGGAAGGAAAAGGTCCTGCAGCTGCACGTAGACGCCCGGGCGGATATGCGGGAGGACACACTCAATTATTTCAGAATACTCCCGGATCCCGGAAACCCCGTAGGTCGCCACCCGGAAGATGTCGCCCTCCTTCAGTGTTGAGAACAGTGTCAGATCGAGCGGGTCGCCCCGCTGTGTCCGGGATTTTTCCTCGAACCAGCCGGACGGAAACGCAAACGCGGGCATCGAGGTAATTTCCGTGCCGAGACGGTGGTCCTGGACCGCTCGCCGGGCGAACCGCGTTGACTCTCCCGATCCGACCTCCACGTAATGCTCTGGACTGTTGATGCAGAGGAACCCGTACAGGGACAGAGCGTCAAGTACCGGCAGATCGCAGTTCCTCCACGAGGGGGTTTCGGATTGCGCGCCCAAGCCTGCCGGATTGGCAGGGATCCTCCGGTAGTCATCACGGTACGCCAGAAGCAGGCGCAGCACCAGCACATACCATTGCCGGTTCTGTTCCACGAGAGCGTCGAGCAACAGGTGCGGCTGAATGCCGCCCTTCATGAACGCTTCGGGGATGTCGTATTTGCATACCGGTCGCTGGGACGGGAGCAGGCGGCGCATTCCTTCGACAATGTCACCTATCGGGTCAGGCATCGACATCTCCACCCTGCCCTCCCGGATCCACCAGAGGGGATATATGACCATAGGTGGTGAGGCATAAAAGGATGTGGATGCGTGGGGGTATTTCCGGCAATCCGGCACCGGACAAGCATTAAGTACTATCCGCCCTTCAGAGGTGCATTACGGCAATGAGCGACGATATCCCCCCGCATGCGCGGGACATTACGTCGGTTCAACGATCGCTCGACACCTCGTTTGAGGGGCTTTCCGGTGAGGAAGCGGACCGGAGGCTCGAGCGCTACGGAAAGAACGTCCTCGAGGAAGAGGAGATCAGCAGGGTTCGCATCTTCATCAAGCAGTTCCAGGGCTTCCTGATCTACATCCTGATCGCTGCGGCCATTATCTCGCTGTTCGCTGCGGACTTCAAGGACTTCGTCGTCATCGTCGCGCTGATCCTGGTCAACGGCATCGTCGGCTTCTGGCAGGAGCTGAAGGCGGAGACCTCGATCCGCGCCTTAAAAGAGCTTACCGAGAGCACGGTCTCGGTGGTCAGGGACGGCGAAAAAACCCGACTACCGTCCCCGGCGATCGTTCCCGGCGACGTCGTCTCCCTTGCCGAAGGGGATACGGTCACCGCGGATATCCGGCTCTTCGAGAGCGCCGGGCTGGCGGTCAACGAGGCGACACTGACCGGGGAGTCGGTCCCGGTCTCCAAAGACCACACTGCGGTCCTCGACCCGGAAGCCCAGCTCTACGATCTGTCCAACACCCTTCTCTCGGGGACCGCCGTGGTGCGGGGATCCGGAGAGGGATTCGTCGTGCGCACCGGGCACGACACCTACCTCTCCGACATTGCGGAGAAGGCGCAGGAGGGATCCCCGCAAAGCCCGTTCACCCGTGCGATCCGGCACTTTTCAATGCGCTACGCCGTTTTGCTGATCATTCTGCTTGTGCTGGTCGGGACGGTGGCATTCCTGCAGGGCCGGGACCTGATCAGCATCGCCTATCTGCTGGTCGCCCAGCTGGTCTCCGCGGTGCCGGAAGGCCTGCCGCTGGTGGTCACCCTCGTGATGGTGGTCGGCGCCCTTGCCCTGAGCCGGAAGGAGACCCTGACCCGGCACCTCCCCTCGGTGGAGACGCTGGGGAGCGCCACGGTCATTGCTTCGGACAAGACCGGGACGATCACCGAAGGGCACCTGGCAGTTGAAGACGACCATGCCCTGGATGCCCGGACCCTCACGCTGGCGGCAGCACTCTGCAACAATGCGGCCGACGATGCCGGCGACCCGATCGACGTCGCCCTCTCGCGGTGGGTTGAGGACTACGAAGCACTCAGAGAGCAGCACCCCCGTACCTGGACCTTCCCCTTCGATACGGAGATGAAGCTGATGGCGACCGCGAACGAGGTGGACGGCGATACCCGGTTCTTCATCAAGGGGGCGTTTGAGGAGCTCGCGAAGCGTGCGGAGAACCGGGAGAACCTGGACGACCTTGAGGCACAGCAGAACGCGATGGCCGAGGAGGGACTGCGGGTGCTGGCGTTCGGTGCGGGCGACTGGCGGGGCGAGGATCCGGACCAGTGGCGCTACGATATTGTTGGGCTGGTCGGTTTCCTGGACCCGCCGAAGGAGGGCGTCCGGGAGGCGGTCCTCACCGCCCGGAAGGCGGGCATCCATGTGCTGATGATCACCGGTGACAACCCGCTCACCGCACGGGCGATCGCCGCGGAGGTGGCGATCTGGAGGGAGGGGGAGTCCGTCCTGACCGGGAACGAGATCGAGTCCATGGACGACGACGAACTCGTTGCCACCCTGAAAAAGGCCACGGTCCTCGCCCGCGTGCTCCCCGATCACAAATACCGGGTGGTGCGTCTCCTGCAGGACCGGGGCGAGATCGTCGCCGTGAGCGGCGACGGCGTGAACGATGTGCCGGCTCTCAAAGCGGCGGACCTCGGGATTGCGATGGGCTCGGGGACCGAAGCGGCAAAAAGCGCCGCAAAAATGGTGATCCTGGACAACAACCTGCGGGTGATCGTCGACGCAATACGGAACGGGCGGGTGATCGTCGACAACGTCCGCAAGGTGATCTACTACCTGCTCTCCACCTCCATCTCCGAGGTGATGCTGATCAGTACCACCATCTTTGCCGGGCTTCCGCTCCCGCTCGTCCCCATCCAGATCCTCTGGATCAACCTCATCACGGACGGGGTGCAGGACAAGATGTTTCCGTTCATCAAGCAAGAGGGGGAGGTCATGAACCGCCCCCCCAGGCCTCCCGCCCGGCAGTTTTTCGAACGCCGGCAGATCACCCGGATATTGATCTTCGGGCTGGTCATGGGCGTGGCGAGTTTTCTTGTCTTCGAGCACCTCCTGGCGAGGTTTCCCTACGAAAACGCCAATGCGATCATCTTCACAGCGTTCGTGGCCTTCCAGTGGGTCAACGGCATTCAGGCCCAGAAGGAGCACGAGCCGTTCTTCAAAAACCTCCGGCGCAGCCTGACCATCAACCCGCTCATCTTCCTCGGCGTCCTCATCGGGCTCCTCCTGCAGCTGACCGTCATCTACCTTGTCCCCTCATGGCTCGATGCCGTGCCCCTCGCCCCGGAGCAGTGGGCCTATGTCGGTCTCCTCTCCCTGGTGGCCTTCGCCCTGGTGGAGACCGTCAAGTGGGTGGAGTATTTCGTGGACAGGGACTACGAGGCTGCAGGATAAGGGGGCGGCCCCTCATGCTGCCTCAGGCCGCCGGGATCCCGAGGATCCGTGCGACCAGGGTGATGAAAAGCACCGCCGGGATGCAGTAGCGGACCAGGAGCAGGTACGCCCGCTGCAGCATGGGGGTTCCGCCCAGTTCCGCAAACAGCCACTCCGGATCGACGAACCAGCCCGCGACGATGCTCACGATCAGGCCCGAGAAGATGAGGCCGAGGGTGCCGAAGACGTAGTCGGAGAGATCGAAGAGCGGGGTGCCGAAGAGCTCCAGCCGCAGGCCGGTGTAGCTGAGGGCGGAGGGAAGCCCGAGGAGAATGATGACCCCGAACACGAGGAGCGTCGCCCGTTTCCGGGGGTAGCCATACATATCGATGGCCGTCGCCACCGGCACCTCCAGCATGGAGACCGCGGAGGTGAGTGCCGCGAGGAAGAGCATGGCAAAGAAGAGGGTGCCGAGCACCGACCCGAATTGCATATTGAGGAATACCGAAGGCAGGGTCACGAATGCAAGGTTCACCCCCGCTGCCGGGTCCACGTTGAAGGCGAAGACGAGGGGAAAGATCATGAGTCCTGCCAGGATCGCGATCGCGATATCGGAGACGGCGATGATCGTCGCGTTCCGGAACAGGTTCGCCCGCTCAAGGTAGCTGCCGTAGGTGAGCAGGATCCCCATCCCCACCGAGAGGGAGAAGAACGCCTGCCCGAACGCCGCCGCCCAGACCAGCGGGTCCGCGAGGAGGGAGAGGTCCGGCGTGAGGTAGAACGCCACGCCTTCGGCCGCCCCGGGCTGGGCGAGGGAGAAGACGACGAGGAGGAGGAGGATCAGCAAAAGCAGCGGGATGACAACCCGGGATATCCGCTCGATCCCCTCACGGACCCCGGAGCGCACGGTAGCAAAGACGATCAGCCCGGAGAGCAGGAAAAAAACCAGCGGGTAATAGGATCCGGTGAAGGCATCGAAGTCCACCGGCCGCTGGAGGGCGAAGAACAGGGTATAGGCGAGGACCCAGCTGCTGACCACCAGGTAGTAGCTGAGGATAAAGCTGACGATGACCACGAGAACGATGCCGGCGGAAAAGAAGCGCTGCCCGATGGCCCGGAAGGCCGGGCCCACGGACGTCTGCAGGTGGCGCCCGACGGCGAGCTCGAGCATCATCAGAGGGAGGCCGAAGAGGAAGACCGATATCAGGTAGGGGATCAGGAACGCCCCACCGCCGTTGGTCCCCACGATATACGGGAACCGCCAGATGTTCCCGATCCCCACCGCAGAACCGACGCTGGCGAGGATAAAGCCCAGCCCGGTCGACCACCTCTCCCTGCTCATCGCACCCCATCCGCTTTCCGGTTACCAGTGAAATAACCACGGGCAGAGTCATATACGTACGCATGCACGGTGCTGGTCAGCCCCACCGGGGCATTCACTCGAAAAATGCCCGCCGATCCCCGGTCCGGTCCACCCGGCATCGCTACCGGCATATCCCGGGCCCGCCCGCGTATACCTGGACGCGGGTGTACAGGGGGGCGCTCATCCGGCGAGAGACGAGGAGAGGTCTCCTGCAGGACAAAAAAACCCATTCAGCCTCCTTTCTCCTTCTCCTCGCATAGCGGGCCGTAATCGCAGTACATGCACCCCTGATAGGACGGCGTTGGCCCGAACTCCTCCGCACAGACGGAACCGATCATCCCTGCCAGCGTCTCCTCGAACGCGGCGATGCTCGTCTCGTCCGGGCGGTAGTCCACCAGTTTGTTGTCCCCGAGGTAGAAGAGCGAGGCCCGCCGGGGCAGCGCGCCGTATCGCTCCCGGATGGCCAGGCAGTAGAGGTTGAGCTGGATGTGCTCGCGGACCGCCTCCCGGGTCAGCGATGAGGGCTTCGAGCCGCTCTTGAAGTCGATGACCACGTACTCCCCCCCGGGCGTCTGCTCGATGCGGTCGATGGAGCCCTTCATGGTGCGGCCCCGGCAGGTGAACTGGAACCGCTCCTCCACGCCGATGACGCGGTTGTTGTTCATGAAATGCCAGGCAAGGTAGATCTCCAGCAGGCGCACCGCCCGCTCCCGGTCCTCGCGTTCCTGCTTCCGGGACGCGTAGCCGGCAGGCGACCAGAACTGCTCGAGCAGGGCACGGGCCCGCTCCCGGGCGGGCGCCACCCCCTGCAGCTCGTCTGCGGCGAGGTTTTCGATGACCCGGTGCACCACCGAGCCGAACCCGAAGAAGGATTTGGGCTCGGAGGGGACCATGAGCACGTGCCGGAACTTGTACTGTAGCGGGCATGTTTCGTAGGTGGCGAGCGATGAGGCGGAGAAGGCGTGATCGGGGCCCACCAGACTGGGTTTTTCCCCGCCGCAGAACGGAAAGGCGAATTGGGGGTCTTCGGGGACGGCGAAGAAGGCCTCCCGGTCGAAGGTCGACCAATCCTCTCCCGCTTCCGCACGCCGCACCTTCTCGAGATCCATCAGCCGCTGCAGGGCCGTCTGCAGCCGCATCTCGGCGACGGCACGGATGATCGCCGCCTGCAGGGAATGCCGGAGCACCTCCAGCTCGCTTTTCGCCTGCACCCGGATCTCCCGGTGCTCGGCCGGCACCTCGACGACCTCGATGAGCGCGTTCTGCCGGTAGGTGAGCTCCTCGAGGAACTGCGAGGGCTTCGACTCCCGCTTATTCTCCCCGTACCACTTCGCCCGGGTGAAGTAGAGCCGCTCCTCGGCCCGGGTCATCCCCACGTAGCAGAGCCGCCGCTCCTCCTGCAGGTAGAGGGCTTTCTCGTCCTCCTCCCGGCAGAGCCCCCGTGCCAGATCCCGTGGCACATAGAAGGGCTTTTCCTGGTAGCGGAGCGGGAACTTGCGCTCGGCGAGGTCCGCCAGAAAGACCACCGGAAACTCCTTGCCCTTGCTCTTGTGCAGGGTGAGGACCTGCACGGCATCGCCGGCCTCGGTATCGCCGATCTCCACGTCGGCGTCGGCGAGCAGGGCCAGGTACTCGAGGAAATCGTCCACCCGCGCCTCCCGGGTGAGGGCGGCGTAGTCCTTCGCCAGCGTGTAGAACTCATTGAGCACCTGACGGTGGACGCTCGAATCGTCAGCCAGTGCGGCGCGGTAGATGGCGCTGGCCCGCATCATGATCTCGTAGACCAGCTCGGGGAGCGTTGCCCTATCCCGCACCCCGATGAGGGCGTCGAGGCCCCCCGCCAGCTCCGCCACCTGCGGCCGGAAGGCTTCAGGCACGGTCTCCGGGTCGCACATGGCCTCATAGACGCCATCGGTGTGATCGGTGCCCCAGGTTTGTGCGCGGGCCTTGGCGTTGATGGCCTGCACCACCGTCTCCGGCACCCCGGCGACCTTCATGATCCGGTTGAGGGCGATGCCGGCCGAAAGGGGGTTTCCGACGGCCCGCAGGTAGGCCATCATGTCCCGCACGGCGGGCATGGAAAAGAAGGCCACCTCCCCGGTGAACTCGCAGGGGATACCGTGGCTGGTGAGGAACTGGTAGAACTTCACTCCATCGGCCCTTCGGCGGCAGAGGATGGCGAAGTCGCCGTGGCGGAACGCCCGCTCCCGGCCCCCGGTGCGGTCGAAAAAGGTCGTCTGCAGGAGCCGCTCGATCTCGCGGAGGACGTAGAGCGCCTCGGCCTCCTCGTTCTCGCACTCGGCCACGACGATCGGTTCCCCCTCGGGGTTGCCGGTGAAGAGCGGCTTGTCCTGCCGGCCGGGCACCCCCTCCATCAGCTGCAGGGCCGCCCGGAGGATGGTGTTCGTGCTGCGGTAGTTCTGGTCGAGCAGGGTCTGGCAGTGACCGGCATAGGTCCGGCGGAAGTCGTCGAAGTTGCCGAAGTAGGCCCCCCGGAAGCGGTAGATGGTCTGGTCGTCGTCGCCCACCACGCAGAGGTGCTCCCCGCAGAGCTGCTTGATCAGGGCCAGCTGGGCGTAATTGGTATCCTGGAACTCGTCGACCAGCACGTACGGGTAGCGCCGCCGGTACTGCGCGAGGATGTGCGGCTTTCGCTCGAAGAGGCGTACTGTCTCGTGGATCATGTCGTCGTAGTCGAGCAGCATTTCGCGCCGTTTATACTGCTCGTAAGCGACGTACACCCGCAGGAGGTCCTGCAGCTTCCGGCAGTAGATCAGCTCCTCGTCTTCGGCGGAGGGCAGTTTCTCCGCAAGATAGGCCTCCAGCTCGGCCGGGCCGATCAGCTCGTCCCGGAAGCGGCTGATCCCGTCGATGATCGACTCGATCACACGGGCGGCATTGTTGCCCACCTCGATGTACTCGAACCCGAAGGCGTCGATAGTGCGCAGCCCCCAGACCAGCTGGTTGGCGCGGCTGATCAGCCCGGTGGAGAAGTTGATGCCCGAGTCGAGGACGTTGTCCTCCAGCACCTGCAGGCAGAAGGAGTGGAAGGTCTGCACCGAAAGCTCCGCGCTCGCCGTCCCGATGGCCTTCTCCAGCCGCTCCTCCATCTCCCGGGCCGCCTTTTCCGAGAAGGTCAGCGCAAGAATTTCGCCCGGCGCAGCCCCGTTGCCGACGAGGTGGAGGATCTTTTCCGTGATCACGCGGGTCTTGCCGGACCCCGGCCCGGCCAGGACGAGCTGGATGCCGGCGGAGGTGACTGCTTCCTGCTGTTTCGGGTTGAGGGCCATTGAATCAATTAATAATCCGATTTCAACCCGTGATAAAACCCACAGATTTGAAATTGCGACCTGTGCAGGGCAAACACGGGGAACCAACCCCGCAGGGGCGACATGCATCCCCATGTGACGGAAACCGCCTGTGCAGGGGGGTGTGCAGTGGAGCGGGGAGCGGAGGCCTACGGCTGGCCGGGGCGATATGGGGAATACCCAATCATATACCCCTTGTCCGCTTCGAACGCATCCGGGGATCGGCACCGGCTGCATCCCGCTCCATCCGCTCTGAATATCGACAGAAAATGGGATTCGCCGCAGTTCGGGCCCACTACAGGAGGGGTCATCCCCTCCCCTCACCTCTCGGACCGGGTGATAGAGTCGAGCACCATATCCCACATGACGAGCAGGCCCGGGACGATGACATATCCCATCAGCCCCGCCCCGACAAAGATGCCGACGATGAGGATCTCGTTGTCCATCGGTTCACCTCGTAAAAAGAGGGGTGCGGGTACCCCTCAGGCCAGGGCCGGGACGGTATCCGCCCAGGTCTCCACCGCGGTGCGGATGGCGTCGTCCTCGTAGGAGGTGATCCGCACGGCGTCCCGCCCGAAGGTGACGTAGTAGGTCTCGCCGGAGGGGTCGTGGCACCGCAGCTGGCAGGAGTAACTCTCCCGCCCGACGTCCCGGACCGCACTGCCGCCCATGGCGGTGGCACGATCGGTGTCGGCGAGGATGCCGGCGGCGACGGTCTCGAAGGCCGCCACACCGGGGGCCCGGGCCGTGATGGTCCCGACCGTGTGTGCCTCCAGGTCCTCGTAGGTGATCCTGGCGGTGTAGTGTTCCCTGTTCTTTTCC
>JARVGI010000013.1 GCA_029762625.1 Methanomicrobiaceae archaeon
GACATAGCCCTCCGGCCGGATGAACCGGAGCGAATAGGTGCCCGCTTTCAGGCTGCAGAAGCAGTAGCGGCCCTCGGAATCCGTGGTTCTCGACCTGAGTTCGGTTCCTTCGCCGTCGTAGAGGATGACTTCGACGCCCTTGATGCCGGGTTCTCCCTCATCCTGAATGCCGTTGCCGTTGCGGTCCTCCCAGACGAAGTCACCGATATTACCCTTTGGAATGGGTTTGGGTGCGGGCGTCGGTTCGGGTGCGGGCGCCGGTTCGATCACCTCGTCCAGCCTGACCGCCCAGGCGTCCGGGTAGGGCGGCTGTGCTTCCAGCGTCCTGTTGAATTCACCAGCGAAGACATAGGATGTCTCCGAGATGCGGACGATCGACCGGGCGAGATCCTGGTTCGATCCTCCCAGCGCACCGTTCCACTCCTCTTCTGCGCTGCTATCGAGTTTGATCAGCCACGCATCGACATTGCCCGACCCGTAGTCCTCGATGGTCCCCGCCACCAGACGGCCTCCATCGGGAGTATCTGCGGCGGAGCGTGCCGTGGCATTGACATCAGGCCCGCCATAGGTTGCTTCGAGCAGGGGAGCTCCCGTGGCGTTGAACCGCAGGTACCACGCATCGGTGTCGGTACGGTTCTCGCCGGTGAAGAAGGTGGTGGTGCCGACAAACGAGAAGTTCTGGGCATTTTCCTGGAATATATCCCATCCCGTATCATTTCCTGCGCCGCCGAAGGTCGCATTCCAGAGCTCCATGCCGGTGCTGTTCGTCTTCACCACCCAGCCGTCGGCTTCTTCGGCCTCAAACGACTCGGTGTAGCCTGCAAAAAGGAAATTCCCCTCCTCGTCTTCGATCACCGAATAGGCGGACTCGTTCTGCTCCCCGCCGAAGCGGCCGGTCCACTCCTCCTCGCCGGTGGCATTGATCTTCACCAGCCAGGCGTCGATGTTCCCGGAAGCATATCCCTCGATGCTCCCTGCAAAGAGGTACCCCCCGTCACCGGTCTGGATGATCGAGTAGGCGGTGGCATTCACCTCGGGCCCGCCGAAGGTCCGGTTCAGCACCTCATATCCCGTGGCGTTGATCCCGACTATCCATGCATCGGTGTGGTACAGGTCGCCCTCGAGCGGCAGGGCCGTGCTTCCTGCAAAGACGATGATGCCGTCATCGCTTTGGATGACATCGTATGCGGTGTCATTCAGGAGCGTTCCATACGCCACGTCCGAGAGCAGCGCTCCCTCATCTGCTTCGACCACCCCCAGCCATGCGTCGATCAGCCCGGCGCCTTTCGCGTCCGTATCCCCGGCGAAGATCAGGCTTGCATTCTCTGCTTGAATAATCGAATACGCCGATTCATTTGTCTCCTCATCGCCGTAGGTGGTGTTCCATACGACCGAGAGTTCGAACGCCGCCGCGGTTCCACATCCGAGGCACATCATCACCAGGACGATGAGGGCGGCACCTTTCAATACTCGTTGCATTCGTCAACTTCCCCCTGTCATTCGTAACTATCCCTCTCGCGCGGTGGGTGTGTGCTCGGTGGCTTCCCTGCATTCGTGCATGCAGCAAGCTCACGCGATTATGGCGGTCTCAGCTGCGATGTACAGGTATGCTGGCTATGATACATCGCAGGCGTGCGGTCTTTCTGCGAATGGGGACGGGGGGTAGTATTACTATACGGCCTTAAAAATATTTGCAGGAAAATAATTCATGATCAGAATCGCATGATCCCGGGGTGAGGTTCCCCTCTCTTCTTCTCCGGTGCGCAGGAGAAGAGCGGTAGAGTTTTTGTACCTCTGCATCCACACTGTTGCATGAAACTGCTGCTGGTCATCGCACCCGAGAATTTCAGGGATGAGGAACTTGAAGTACCTCGTTCCGTATTCGATCGCCACGGCATTGGCTATGATATCGCTTCCACAAAGACCGGGATATGTTCGGGGATGCTGGGTGCAACCGCCGAAGCCACCCTTGCGCTGGACAAGGTCGTTTCTGAGGAGTATGCGGGCATCGTGATCGTGGGCGGGATAGGAGCGCAGGACCATCTCTGGGACAATGCAGCGCTGCAGGACCTCGTCAGGACATTCTTTGAATCGGGAAGTGTGGTCGCCGCGATCTGTCTCTCCTCGGTCGTGCTCGCGAAAGCCGGCATCCTCAAGGGCCGGGAGGCGACGGTATTTCGGAGTCCTGCCTCCGTGAAGGAAATGAAAAAGGGCGGTACTGTGCTCGTCGACATTCCGGTGGTTGCCGACATGGACCTGATTACGGCGGCGGGCCCTTCGGTGGCAGAAGCGTTTGCTGAAGCGATCGTGGACAAACTGGTGTGCTGAATCCCGGGTGAAGAGCGACCGTGGTCAGTTGGGATCAGTGCACCATCGTTGTCCCCGCCTATAATGAAGCGGAGCGCATCGACCGGCTCTTAAACGATCTGGGTGGTTTCGAAGGACATCTGGTGTTTGTGTGCGACGGAAACGATGCCACCGCCGAAACCATCCGCAGGTTCGCGGATCGCCATCCCGAACTCTCGCTCCTCTGCCTTGAGTTCGGGTATCGCCTTGGCAAAGGCGGAGGCGTCATGGAGGGCATAAAGGCGGCAGATACGCCCTTCGTGGGATTCATGGATGCCGACGGCTCGACCCCGCTCGGGGAGATGATGAAGCTCTTTGCGATGCTCGAGGGGGCCGAGGCAGCCATCGGCTCACGCTGGCTGCAAGGTTCGGAGATCGTGATCGCCCAGGGGTGGTGGCGCCGTCTGCAAAGCAGGATATTCAACGCCCTGGTGCGGGTGCTCTTCGGGCTGGACTTCCGGGACACCCAGTGCGGGGCGAAAGCGTTTCGCAGGGATCCCCTCGATGTGGTGCTACCATCGATGGTCTCGAAGGGCTTCGAATTCGACGTGGAACTCCTCTGGCGCCTGCAGAATGCCGGGTGCAGGATCGAGGAGGTGCCCATACGGTGGATCAACCGCGGAGACTCCCGCGTGGGGGGTGCGGATGGGCTGGGCATGATCATTGCGCTCGTCCGCCTGCGATGCAATCCCTCCGGGGCACCGGAATGAGAGGGGACGGGAAAACGTATCAAAGCCGGAGTGCCGGGTACCGCTTCCCGTGAACAAAGTTAATCGGGACTGGTGCGCCTGATGCGCACCGATTCGGCGTGGGCATGCAGCCCCTCCGCATCGGCGAGCGCCTCGACCACGTCGCCGATGGCCTCGAGTCCGCCCCGGTCGATGATCTGGACGGTCGAGGTTTTATAGAAGTGGCGCACGTCGAGGCCCGAGTAGAGTGCGGCATAACCCGCCGTGGGAAGGACGTGATTGGTCCCCGAGGCGTAATCGCCGCAGGCCACCGGCGCGAACGGGCCGACGAAGATCGATCCGGCGTTGCGCACCCGGGTCAGGACGGCGAGGCTGTCCGCCACCTGGATGGAGAGGTGCTCGGGGGCGATCGCGTCGATCGCCTCCACGCCGGCGGCGAGGTCGTCCACGATGACATAGCCGGAATTGCCGAGCGCCCGCTCGATGATCTCCCTTCTGGGCGCACTGCCGGCGAGACGCGCCACCTCAGCCCCCACCGCGCCGGCGAGATCGGGGTCGGTGGTGACGAGGACGCAGGCGGCATGGGGGTCATGCTCCGCCTGGGCGAGAATGTCCGCGGCGATGAAGGTGGGGTTGGCGCTCCCGTCGGCGATGATGCCGATCTCGCTGGGGCCCGCGGGGAAATCGATCTCCGCGTGGTCGCGCAGGAGCATCTTTGCCGCCGTGACGTAGACGTTTCCGGGCCCCACGATCTTCTGTACCGGTGCGATGGTTTCCGTGCCCAGCGCCATGGCGCCGATCGCCTGTGCGCCGCCCACCCGGTAGATCTCGTCGACGCCGGCGATGTCAAGGGCGAGGATGGTGAGCGGGTGAATCGGGGGCGGGGAGCAGCAGCATATTTCCGCGACGCCCGCCACACGTGCGGGAACGGCGGTCATCAATGCGGTCGAGGGGTACGCCGCCCGCCCGCCGGGCACATAGCAGCCGATCCGGTGCAGGGGCGTTGTCTTGACCCCGAGGGTGATGCCCGGCTCCACCTCCTGCAGCCAGAGATCATCCGGCTTCTGCAGCTCGTGGAACCGGGTGATGCGCGCTTCCGCCTCGATGAGGCTCTCGGTGAGGCGGTAGTCGACATCCTCGAAGGCCTGGTCGCGCTCTGCCTCGGTGACCGCGAGCTGCTCGAGGTCGATTCCGTCAAACTGCCGGGTAAGAGCAAACAGTGCGGCGTCGCCCTCGCTCTTCACCCTGCCGATGATCTCCTCCACGGCAGGCCGTACTTCGTCGAGGCTCGACCGCCGGGTGGCCGTCCAGTCATCAATCTCCAGCGCCTTCCACATAACGGCAAAAACGTCGCCTTCTGAGGGGTTATGGGTTTCGGTACCACGGTTGATCGGTTCTCGAACCGATGTGCCGCGGTGTCCTTTCACAGAAGGGAAGGTGCGTGGCTGGAGTAAAACGCCAGGATATGAGAGGTGTGAGTTAATTTTGTTCAATTTAATTGCATAACGATAATATTATATTTATAATAGCATACTATGTTTCTCTATGTCAGATGGTATAAATATCTTGAGGCTATCGCTTGCAGCCATCCTCGTGCTCGGAATCTGCCTTGCCGGGTGTACCGGAACGGAAAATCAGGATGGCCAGACGACACCGAACGAAACGGCTGCACCTCCTTCGGGTGAACAGCTGAGAATCGCCACGACGACAAGCCTGTACGATACCGGACTTCTTGATAGGATCGAGGACACGTATGAAGCGCAGACCGGCGTTGATCTTCAGATCTCCTCACAGGGAACGGGAAAAGCGATTGAACTGGCGACACGTTGCGACGTAGATCTCCTCTTCGTGCACTCGCCATCTCAGGAGCAGGCATTCCTCGATGCAGGCTATGGGACCAACCACCGTTGCATCGCCTACAACTTCTTCCAGATCGTAGGCCCCGAGGACGATCCTGCAGGCATCGCAGGCATGGACCCGGTAGAGGGATTCAGAGAGCTCTATGAGCAGGGCACGGCCGAGGAGCCTGGTGTGCAGTTCGTCTCCCGCGGCGATGATTCGGGCACGCATTCCAAGGAGAAGACCCTCTGGGATATGGCCGGCTATGACTACGAGACCGATGTGCGTGGATCCGGCGAATGGTACGTTGAAGCCGGCAAGGGCATGGGTGAAACCCTTGTTATGGCGAGTGAAACGGACGCCTATACACTGACCGATGAGGGAACTTACCTCGCTTTCCAGGGTGATCTAGTGCTCGTCCCCATCATTGACCAGGGCGACGCGCTGCTGAACCGCTACAGTGTCATGGCAGTGAATCCAGAGCACTGCCCCGGTGTCAATATCGAGGAGGCCAATAATTTCATCGACTGGATGATCTCGGACGAGGCGAAGGATCTGATCAGTTCATTTGGCGTGGAGGATTACGGAAAAGCGCTCTTCACTCCGCTCTACGCGCCGGAGTGCACGGCAACCCCGTTCAACTGCTCCTGCGCGGAACCGGTCTCCGAGACGTGAATCTGCATACCCTTTAATGATCGGCGAGAAGCGACGGTGATGGAGAGAGGACAGTTCCACAGGAACCAATGATTAAAGGCATGAATGAGATCTTTCAGGATAATGAGATCATCCAGGGATTCATCCAGGCGATCGAACTCATCATATCTCTCGATCCAGATGTGATAGAGATCACCCTGCGTTCGCTCTATGTCTCCCTCTCCGCCACCTTTACCGCCTCTCTCATCGCTCTTCCCCTGGGAGCGTACATCTATTTTAACGAGTTTCGGGGAAAGCGTGCGGTTATCAATCTTCTCCAGACGCTTTATGCACTCCCGACGGTGATCGTCGGTCTAGCCGTTTTCCTGATGCTCTCCCGTTCCGGGCCTCTCGGGTTTCTGGGGATGCTCTTCACACCACAGGGTATGGTCGTTGCCCAGACGATCCTGATCATTCCCCTCATCACCGGGCTGACCGTTTCGGCACTGAGCGGCATCGACCGGGAGATGCGCTATACCATCATCTCGCTGGGATCAAGCCAGCTGCAGTCGATCGTCACCATCCTCCGGGAGGCGAGGTTTGCCATACTGGCGGCGGTGCTTCTCGGGTTCGGCCGGGCCATCGCTGAGGTGGGGACGGTGATGCTGATCGGCGGCAATATACGCGGGTTCACGCGTGTGCTGACCACCGCCATCGCCCTTAACACCTCCATGGGGAATTTTTCCTTCTCGATCGCCCTCGGGATTATCCTTTTAAGCGTGGCGCTGGTGGTCAATATCATCCTCAATGTCGTCCAGGGGCGGTAGCAGATGATTGAAGCGGAGAATATCACCAAAGTCTATGGCGAGATGGAAGTCCTCCATGGTGTCGATCTCTCGGTAGGAGAGGAAGATATCCTTGGGATCATCGGGCCGAGCGGGTCAGGAAAGAGCACGTTTTTGCGCGTCCTCGACCTGATCGAACCGCCGGATGCAGGAGAGCTCTCGATCTTCGACGTGGATGTGGTGAAGCATTCGGACCGCGTGGTCGAGTTGCGGCGGCGGATGGGAATGCTCTTCCAGAAACCCATCGTCTTCAACACATCCGTCCATGAAAACGTCGCGATGGGGTTGAAGTACCGGCACGTGAGCAAGGACGAGATCGACCGGAGCGTGAAGGAGATGCTGGAGGCCGTCGGCCTTGCCCGGTATATCAGGAGCAATGCGAGAAACCTCTCCGGCGGGGAGCAGCAGCGCGTCTCCCTCGCCCGGGTGCTGGTCACCGAACCCGAGATCCTCTTCCTGGACGAACCCACGGCGAACCTGGATCCAAAATCTGCGGAGACCATCGAACGCCTGGTCATGCGCATGAACAGGGACCGGGGGATGACCGTGGTGATGAACACCCACGATATGCTCCAGGGACAGCGTGTTGCAAAACGCATCGGCGTGATGATCGGGGGTGATATTCTCCAGGTGGGCAGTCCCCGGGAGATCTTCTACGCCCCGAACAGTACAAGGATAGCCAATTTCGTTGGCGTCGATAACATCCACGACGGGAAGGTTCTGGGAAGGGAACACGGGATTACCTCGGTCGAGGTGGCCGGGACTACGCTGTACGTTGGGGAGTCCCCCCCGAAACAGCGTGACCGTGTCAAGGTCATCTTCCGGGGCGAGGATGTGACCATCGGTGTCGGGGAAACCGCACAGACGAGTGCCCGGAACGTCCTCAACGGCACCATTGCTGAGGTTTCAGATGTTGCCCCCTTTGTATACGTGAAAGTCGACTGCGGGTTTCCGGTGAGTGCGCTTGTCACCATGCGATCGGCGGAGGAGATGGCGCTTGAAGAGGGCACGCAGGTATGGGCGTCCATCAAAGCAAGTACGTTGCATCTGATTGCCGAATCGGAAGAAAGCGAAGGGTAAACAATACTCTTTTCATGCATCGCAGTACTGTAGGGAGATGAGGAACATGACGCACCGGCGGGATCTCGATTCAAAACTGAAAGGCGAATCACTGGTACGAAAAGGGCTTCTGAAACGCTACATGGGCCGCGCTCAGCTCAAGATCGCCCCCGACCTCAATATCATTAAAATCGGGGGGCACGGGATCATCGACTACGGTGCGCCCGTCGTCAAACCGCTTGCCGATGAGATCGGGAATCTTTCGAAGGAATACAAAATGCTGGTGGTGACCGGGGGCGGGGTGAGGGTCCGGCATATCCTCGATATCGGCCTCGACCTTGAGATGCCGACCGGAGTTCTCGCCGAGCTCGCCGGAAAGATCAGCGAGCAAAATGCCATCATGATCGCGGTTCTCCTCTCGAAATACGGGGGTATGCGGATCCATACCGCCGATCTGCTCGACATCCCCATGCTCTTGAGGATGGGACTGCTTCCGGTCACCCACGGAACGCCCCCCTATGGGCTTTACGAGTATCCCCCCGAGATCGGGATGATTCCTCCCCACCGCACCGACACCGGGGCGTTTCTCGCCGCAGAGGTACTGGGGGCTCGGTCCTGCATCCTCGTCAAGAATGTGGACGGACTGTATACGGAAAATCCTGAGGAAAATCCTGATGCCGAACTGATCCGCGATATCACGGCGCAGGAGCTGATCGATATGGATATGGAGGACCTCGTGCTGGAGGACAAGGTGGTGACGCTTCTCCGGGATGCAAAGAACGTCGCCGAGGTCAGGATCGTCAACGGCCACAAGCGTGGCATGCTTGAGAAAGCGCTGAAGGGGGAAAATCCAGGATCAATTATACGAAAATAATCCTCGTCATCGCTTTTTGAGAGCAAGATTTCTGAGTATTCATGCCAAGCACGAGAATCTATTTTCCTCAGCCGTACACGATGGGTCTGGCAATATGCTAACTATGTTTATTTAATTAATTTACAAGGTTTAAGTTCAAAAATAAAGTCTTATGTAGGTTGGAAGAAATCTATTTTTTCATGAACCGTACGCATGTAGTTCTTGTACTTGCTGCGATACTCTGTACCGCTGTATTCTTCTGCGGATGTACCGGCACGGAGACCGAACAGGGCCAGCAGACCCCTGCAGCAACGGCAACGCCGACAGCAACGGCGACATCAGTACCGGCGGAAGAGACCACCCTCGTGGTATACCATGCCGGCAGCCTGACCAGTCCCTTCGAGGCGCTGAAGGCGGAATTCGAGGCCGAGTATCCGCATGTCGATGTGCAGCTCCGCCCCGGCGGCAGCACAGCGATCGTCAAGGAGATCGTTGAGCTCGACAAGCATGCCGACGTCCTCGCCTCGGCAGACTACGCGCTCATCCCGAGCCTTATGGTGCCCGATGACGCGGAATGGTATGTCACCTTCGCCAAGAATACCATGGTCCTGGCCTATACGGACCAGAGCCTCTACGCCGACGAGATAAACGCCGACAACTGGTACGAGATCCTGGCCCGTGACGATGTGCGCTGGGCATTCTCCGACCCGAACCTTGACCCCTGCGGCTACCGGACACCCATGGTCATCCAGCTTGCGGAACTCCACTATGGTGACGACCAGATCTTTGAGAACACCATCGGTGCGAACAGCAACATTACGGTGACTGAGGAGGATGGGGTCTATATGATCAACTCCAATAACCCCGAGCCCACCGGGCAACTCTCCATCCGGCCCAAGAGCGTGGAGCTCGTCCAGATGGTGCAGGCCGGCGGTATCGATTACGCGTGGGAGTACCGCAGCGTGGCTGTCCAGAACGACCTGAACTTTGTGGAGCTCCCCGAAGCAATCGACCTCTCCTCGATCGAGTATGCCGACACCTATGCACTGGTGAAGGAGGACTGTGGTGGCGGCATCAAGACTGCAAGCCCCATCGTCTATGGCGTCACCGTGCCCACGAACGCCGACAACCCTGAAATCGGCCTGGCATTTGTGGAAATGCTGATCGGCGAAACAGGACAGACGATCATGGATAACGAAGGACAGCCCCCCATCGTTCCGTCGGGAGGCTTCCTCGATGTTCCTGAGGATCTTGGTCCCCTTGTCGAACAACAATCCTAATTTTTTTCATTTTCCCGTCCAAATACTGGACGATGATACTGGAAACTGGTAGTATCGTTGATTTCGTAGAAAAACCTTGAAAATCCAGAACATTTCAGTGATATACCATGCGCAGCCGGCACCGTCTTCCTGATCCCTGTATTCTCTCGTTTTCCCTGATCGGTGGGCTGATCGTTGGGCTGACCGTGCTTGCCCTGCTCAATATGGCGGTCAAAGAGATCTCCGATATCCCGTTTCTCATCGCGACGGCATCGGACAGCGGTGTGATCAATGCCATCGCGGTGACTATGGGCGCGGGGCTGAATGCCGTGATCATTCTCCTCATCATCGGCACCCCGCTCGCCTACGTCCTTGCACGCACTGATTTCCGGTGGAAGGGCGTGGTGGAGGGTCTTGTGGACATCCCCATCATGCTGCCCCACACCGTCGCCGGCATCCTGGTCTACCTCCTGTTCATGCGGAGGGGGCTACTGGGGGCGCCGCTCTATGAAATGGGTTTCTCCTTTGAGGATGCCTATCCGGGCATCGTAATCGCCATGCTCTTTGTATCTGCGCCATATTTCGTCAACTCCGTGCGGGAGGGATTCGAAAAAGTCCCCGTCCACCTCGAGAACGTGGCGCGCACCCTCGGGGCAACCCGTTTTCAGACCTTCATGCGCGTGGTGCTCCCCCTGAGTGTGCGCCATATCTTTAACGGGAGCATCCTCGCCTGGGGGAGGGCTATCGGCGAGTTTGCCGCCATCATCATGATCGCCTACTATCCATTCGTGATCTCGACCCTCATCTACTATACCTTCACCACCCGCGGTATCAAGACGAGCAGCACTGTCGCATTCGTGATGATCCTCGCGTGCTTTGCAGCGTTCATCATCCTGCGCCTGCTCACGCGCTACACAGGGAGGTACGATGATCGAGTTTGAACGGGTTTCATTGCGCCTGGGCACCTTTGCCCTCAGGGAAGTCTCCTTCACCATTCGACAGGGCGACTTCTACTTTATCATTGGGCCGTCGGGTGCGGGAAAAACAGTGCTTCTCGAGGCCATCGCAGGCCTCCATGCACCGCAGTCGGGACATGTTCTCCTCCGCGGCGAGGACGTCGCCGGCATTCCGCCTGAGAGGAGACGCATTGCCCTTGTCTACCAGGATTATTCCCTGTTTCCGCATATGAATGTCGCAAAGAACATTGCGTTCGGTCTGAAGATGCAGAAGGCTGACCGCCGTACCGTTGAAAAACGGGTTGAGGAACTCCTTCAGGCCTTCGATATCGAGGGGCTCCGTGACCGCAGCCCCCTCACTCTCTCCGGCGGGGAGCAGCAGCGGGTTGCGATCGCCCGCGCCCTTGCGGTGTCACCCGATATCCTCCTCCTCGACGAGCCGTTTTCCGCCCTCGATCCCCTGACCAAAGACAAATTCATCGAGGATCTGCGGGAGGTACACCGGACGCATGATCTTACTATCGTCCAGGTGACGCACGCCCGTGATGAGGCCAAGCGCCTTGCCAGCCGGGTGGCGGTGATCATCGAGGGCGTTCTCGCTGCTGAAGGCGGTGTGGAGCAGATCTTCAATGCACCGGACACCTGCGAGGTGGCGCGATTTGTGGGCATCGAAAATATCCTCCCCGGCACGATCATCTCCGGCAGCGATCACGTGGTGAAAGTCGATACGGGAGCGGCGACGATTACTGCGGTCTCTGACCTTCACACGGGAGAGGGCGTTGCTGTCTGCTTCCGCGCGGAAGACGTGACCCTCTCGCCACCGGGAAGCCCGCGGTCAAGCGCCCGGAATACATTCGAGGGCACCATCACGGGATTCACCCCCATGGGGCCCCTCGTGCGGGTCTCCATCGATTGCGGGTTCCCCCTCGTCGCCACGGTTCTCAGGGACACCGTGAATGAGATGGGGCTCGCCCCGGGATCGCTGGTCTCTGCTTCGGTCAAAGCGAGCATCATCCACCTGACATCGAGATCGCCGGTGCACAGAGACATGTACACTAAATTCAGTTGATTAACTTGATTTATTCATGAAAAATGCAAATGCTTATTTTTGCGCAATAATGACTAATTGAACATGAAGAGGATAACTTTCATTGTCTTCATTGGATTGGTGGTATGTGCAGCGCTCTTTGCATGCGGATGCACCGAATCACAGCCCGCAGAAACCGGGACGCCCGAAGCAGAGGCCGGGGGATCGCTTCTGGTCTACTGCGGTGCGGGGATGCGGGAGCCCATGGATGAGATTGCCGACCTGTTTGAAGAGCAGGAAGGGATCACCATCCAGTACACCTATGGCGGTTCCGCACAGCTCTTGAGCCAGATCGAGCTCTACCAGACCGGCGATGCCTACATGCCCGGGGCGACATCGTACATCGATTCCGCCATTGCAAAAGGATTCGTGGACAAGACCGAGAAGGTGGTCTACCATGTGATGGCTATGGTTGTACCCAAGGGCAACCCGGCAGGCATCCAGACGCTGGAGGATCTCACAAAGCCCGGTGTCCGCGTGGCTATCGGTGAGCCCACCGGCCCTGCCGTCGGACAAGCGGCAAAGAAGATGCTCGAAAAAGACGGCATGTGGGAGGCAGTCGAGGCGAACTGCGTGGTGAAGTCGGGCACGGTCAACGAGCTCTTAGTCTACGTCTCGATGAACCAGGCGGACGCCGCCATCATATGGGAGGATCTCTACAACGAGGAGGCCATGGATCTGATTGACATCCCCCTGGAAGAGGGATTCGTCAAAGTCGTCCCCATCGGAACGCTCACTTTCTCTGAAAACCCCGAAAATGCCGAGAAATTCATACGATTCGTGGCATCGGATGAAGGGCTGGCGATCTTCGAGAAGCACGGGTTCACCACGTACCCTGATGAAAAGTATGGTATGTGAGGGCCTTGTGGTTTACAAATTCTCTCTCCTTTTTTCCCGTGGGTTCCGGCGGATTTGTTAACCGATCGCGATTTATTTAACGGCCATATTGCATGAGAAAATAAACACTGTTAATTACTATTGAATATCAAGGTGTGGTTATGAAGTATGCATCTGCAGGCGGTTGTACGACGCCGGGCGTCTCTCCTCTCGTTGTATATGCGTCCGGAGCAATGCATGTGGCATCGCGGACCGTATCCCCGGGCAGGAATCCCCGACCGCCGGTTTCTCCTCATGAGGCAGTCCATAAACCGGAATCATAAACCAGATAAACGCAACATTCAGGAGCGGCTACCAATGAAAGACCAGAAAAAAGGAAACTCCCCCGAAATGGGGGAAGGGATCGTGTACAGTCCTATCGGGGTCATCCACTCCGAATATACCGAACAGGAGGAGACCCCCATCCAGGGAATCTTCAACCCTTCCGTGGGTGAAGTGGAGGTATTCCCCGAGTTTGCTGCGGGACTCGCCGATATTGAGTCGTTCTCGCACCTCTACCTCCTGTACCACTTCCATCGGGCGACGGGGGCGAATCTCATCCAGAAGCCGTTCCTCGACGGGGAGAAGGAGCGGGGAATCTTTGCCATCCGCCACTTCAACCGTCCGAACCCGATCGGACTTTCCATCGTGGAGCTTGTTGAGGTAAAGGGCAACATCCTGGTCATACGCGGCGTCGATATCCTCGACGGCACCCCGCTGCTGGACATCAAGCCCTACGTGCGCCAGTTTGATCACCGCGACGAGGTGAAGAGCGGCTGGGTGGACAACCAGCATACCGACGATATCGCCGCATGGAACGCCTCGCCGCGGGGCCTGCGCGACCGGGGGAGGACAAACCTGTGAACGTGTTCGGCCATTCGCCCCTGAAAGTTGTCAGCATCGGTGCGGGGATGCTCCTCACCGCATTCATCGCGGTGCTGCTCTTTCTCATCGTGAGCCACCCCTCCCCGGAGAATCTCATTGCATCCATGCTTTCGACCGAGATCCAGTTTGCGATCACGCTGAGCCTGATCACCTCGGTGGTATCGACCGTGCTGTGCATCATCATCGCCGTCCCGGCGGCATACGGCCTCGCGCGCTATGAGTTTCCGGGCAAGAGTGTGGTCAATACCGCCCTTGACATGCCGCTCGCCCTCCCGCCTCTTGTCGCGGGGGTGGGGCTCCTGCTCTTCTTCGGGACAAGCCCGTTTGGGAAAGGGCTCGCAGAGGCGGGTCTCGTGTTCGTGTTCACCCCGCTGGGCATCATCGCCGCGCAGTTCTTCGTGAACATGCCGTTCATGATCCGCATCATGCGCTCAACCTTCGAGAGCATCAGTCCCCGATACGAGTACGTGGCAAAGACGCTCGGCTGCACGGATCTCCAGGCGGTGTGGCGGGTCACGCTGCCCATGGCGGCGAGCGGCTTTTTCGCGGGAGCGGTGATCACGTGGGCAAAAGGGATCGGTGAGTTCGGCGCCGCGCTGCTCCTTGCCGGGGCGACGCGCATGGTGACGGAGACACTGCCCATCTCCCTCTTCCTGAACATGTCGTGCGGCAACCTGAACATGGCGATTTCCGCAGCCACCATCCTGATCGCCATCTCGATCTGTTCCCTGTACGTCTTCGAACGCTACGGGGGGAGTGCCCGCTTCTAGGAGGCCCGTGTATGCTGCGTATCGAACATGTATCCAAGGACATGGGAGAGTTTCTGCTCAAGGACGTCTCGCTGCAAGTGTCGCAGGGCGAGTATGTGGTCATTATCGGCCCCACCGGCGCAGGAAAGACCATCCTCGTGGAAACTGTCGCCGGCATCTACCCGCCGGATGCGGGCAGAGTATTGCTCAATGGGAGGGATATCACCCACGAGGAGCCGAGGAACCGCAACATCAGCATGGTGTACCAGGACTACATGCTCTTTCCCCACCTCTCGGTGCATGACAACATTGCATTCGGGCTCCGGAACCGGCAACTGGAAAAACCCGAGATCGAACGGCGGGTCGAGGAGAGCGCGGACCTTCTCGGCATATCCCATCTCCTCCACCGCCGCCCCGATACCCTCTCGGGCGGTGAGCAGCAGCGCGCCGCCATCGCCCGCGCCATTGTGATGGAACCCTCGGTGCTCCTCCTCGACGAACCGCTCAGTGCGCTCGACGGACGGACCCGGGAGGCGCTCAGGAAAGAACTCCGGCGCCTGCACGATACGATGGATATCACCGTCCTCCACATCACCCACAATTTCGAGGAGGTGTTCTCGCTGGCAGACCGGGTGGCGGTCATGAACCGCGGGGAGATCGTCCAGGACGGCGCACCCGACGAGGTCTTTCGAAAACCGAACTGCGAATTCATCGCTGATTTCGTGGGAGTGGAAAACCTCTTTAAGGGGATGTGCAGACTGGACAACGGTAATGCGATCATCGAGACCGGGGATCTCAGCCTGGTCTCGACGACCTGCACCCGGGAGGGTGAGGTGTTCGTCTCCGTCCGGCCCGAAGATATCATGGTATCCCGGACAAAGCCGGAGATCAGCGCACAGAATGTGTTTGCAGGAACGGTCACCGAGAGTGTGAATAACGGGATTGTGATGCGGGCGGTGGTGGATGCGGGCATCCCCTTCGTCGTCACCCTCACTCGCCAGGCATACCAGGACCTCGATATCAAGAAGGGGGATTCGATCTATCTCCTTTTCAAAGCAGCGTCGGTGCATGTATTCTAGACGAAGCGCACTGCATGGTTCCTCCATGCGTGGGGAGGCTTCCCGGTGACGGAAACTCGCTCGCTACGCCTGCATCCGGAAGAAATCGCCGGCTCGGTGGGTAATTTCGGCACCGTTTTGCCTATCGTGTTCGGGGTCGCTGCCGTAGCGGACATCAACCTCGGCACCGTCCTCCTCTTCTTCGCCCTGTGGTACGCGGTGATCGGGATCGTCTACGGCATCCCCATACCCATAGAACCCCTGAAGGTGGTGGGGGCGGTGGTTATCGCCGAAGGTCTCTCTTCGGGCGATATCATGGCGGCGGGGATGCTCACCGGCCTGATTTTCCTGTTCCTTGGGCTCATCAAAGGGATGCGCTACATCAGGGAGAAGATCCCCACCAGCGTGATCCGGGGCATCCAGCTCGGGCTCGCGCTGGTGCTGGTCAACACCTCCCTGCGATTCATCAGCCAGGATCCCATATTCGCCTTTGCGGCGATCGGCCTCATTGCCATCTTCTTTATTGCCAGCAGCAGGTCGTCAATTCCGGATATATCTGCGCTCATTGTCATAATCGCCGGGATCGGGTTTGGCATTGCGGGCTATGGCATACCGCCGCTGCAGCTGCCCCCTGTTCCCGGCATCATCATTCCGGATATGCAGAACATCATCACCGCCCTGGTGCGTCTGGTGCCGCCGCAGTTTCCCCTGACCCTCACCAACGCAATTCTTGCCACCTCGGTGCTCGCCCACGATCTCTACAAACGCGAAATCGAGCCGGATCGGCTTTCCATCACCATCGGCCTCATGAATATCATCTCTGTGCCCTTCGGGGCGTTTCCCATGTGCCATGGGGCGGGAGGGCTTGCCGCCCACTACCGCTTCGGGGGAAGAACCGCCGTATCCAATATCATCGGCGGGGGTATTCTGCTCGCGTTTGCGCTCTTCTTCGCGCATCCCGATACCCTCACCATTCTCCCTGCGGGCATGTTCGGTGCGCTGCTGGTGTTCGTGGGCATCGAGCTGGGAAAACACGGTATCAAAACCGATGACTACCTTGTATCGGGAAGCATGGCCGTAGTGGCGCTTATCGGCGGGATGACGGTCGCCTTCGTATTCGGTCTTCTTTTCGCCGCGGTCCGGCGCCGCATGCAGTTTAGGCCAGGTTCGGGCTAAAAAAAGGTGGTGCCAAAAATTGCCGGTGATCCCAAAGATTCACGTCATTGCCGCTGCAAATTGCAGATGCGTGGTGGTTCGATGTGAGTGACAGGTCAGCAATGTTCCCCTGCGCTTTGTTTCATGCCCGCAGTGCGGTGCACCTGGCATGGTGTGTGGTTCTGGCATGATACGGCAATCAGGACGAAGCCCCTCGCATGTGTGCATATGCCATAATCCACCGCCGCGCGGTTGACAGGATCACCAGATATTTGTTAATGACACACAATTATTAATCTTCTTATGTTAATCCAAAGGTGTTGCTGAACCCATCCTCCAAAGGTGACCCTCCCGGATAGGATGAAATGAAAAATGGGAATAGATGATATTTTGTGGTGATCCTTTTTAATAACCCCGGAAGTTTTCGATTATGTGGAAAACATCTCTCGGTGAAGAGGATGGAGGTTCGAGGTGCGTGAGAGGTTATGGAGCGCCTCCATTGTTTCCATTTCGGGTCAACGTGCCAAGCTGGGGAACAGCTGCGTGTGGGATATCATGTATCCTGGATTCCATGCCGGTGCGTACAGACAGATACCAGACAACGACATTCTGGTCGGAAAATACCATACGGGGATCACCACAGAATATGTTAATTAACAAATGGTATTAATTTTACTAAATTAAGCCAAAATAATTTACTAAACCGGCTCCATGTAGGGCAGGTGCTATGGGGGGCTACAAAAAAAGTGAGAATTCAGGTTTTGGTCTCCAGCATCCCGCCGCGCTCTTCTTCGGGCATAACCTCGAGGTAGACGATCTCGGCATCCATGTCCTTTGCGATCTGTTCAAGTTCGGTCTTCCTAAAATGAACTGCTTCAAACTTGGAGTGCTTTGATTCCTCTCCTACGACGGCAACAACCCGAAAGCGCGGCTGATGCACCCCGGTACCGACTTTCTGTCGCTCCCGCACATAGATCTTGACGCTCATGGCTTTCACATCCTCGGACCGTACCCTCGCATCCTCGGAAGGACGATCTCTGAATCGATACCTGTTATTCATCCGTAATAATATGATCCCTTTGTGGGGTAAACGGGGACTGGATTGGCGGATGTTAATTAAATGTCATGTACTTTCTCTCAATTGATGTCCCTTTTATACTTCGAGGATCAATGGAGTACTCTGGAATCAGGCGAAGTTCAGGTGCTTCGCTTGTGTGTGTATCCATAGTGACTTGCAACAGGAACTAGTATGACGCTCTACCTTTCTATTGACGATACCGACGATCGAAATTCTCCGGGAACAGGAAACCTTGCGCGGAGAATTGCAGATCGCATCGCGACCGATTACCGGGTGCTCGGCGTGACCCGGCACCAGCTCTTCAATCATCCCGATATTCCCATGACATCGCATAACAGCTGTGCCGTCATCCATGTGGAAAACGGAAGTCCCGGGGTTATCGAGGACATATACTCACGTGCACGGGAAATGGTGCTGGAGAATTGCGCACCCGGAAGTAATCCGGGAATTGCACTCGCCGCAGGCGACCGGATTTCTCCGGAAATTACCGCCTTCGGACTCTCGGCGAAGGTGTCTGTCCTCACCATCGCCGAAGCCCGCGGCCTTGCCGGAACAGCGGGGATTATTGCAGAAGGACTCGGAGAGACGGGAGGAGGCCTCATCGGATCGATCGCCGGGATAGGCCTTGCGGTCCTGCAAAACGACGGGCGGTTTGTACAGAAAGGAGATCTTCGGAACATACGGGGGAGGCAGCCGGTATCCACCCTGCTTTGCGCCGGGATCGACAGGGTGGTCACCCTCGATGGGATCCCGCTCACGCAGGGTCTTGTCGCCCTCCAGAAGTTCCCGCGCCCGGCTTGTATCAACGGCGAAGCGGTTCTCTTTGTCGAGCAATCCGGAGAGGAATTCATCGACCTCAAGATCGGGTGACTGCGGTTTCCAGGTTCCCTGTTCGCTCTCCCGGGTATCGCGACAGTTTTCCCGATCCCGGGACCAAACCACCAATCTCTCTTTTTCACCGCTATCTGCGGTGCCGCAGACGTTTCAATAGCTATATGGCATGGGGGGGCATACGTCCCTATATCGCCCAATGATGTCTGATCTTCTTATTTACGGGGTAATTGGCATTCTGACCTTTGCAATCGGACTGCTCGCCGGGTACGTTGCCACAACCGTATATCACCGGCGACGGTTTATCCTGGTTGCGGAAGGGTGCAGGGACGCCGATTCAATCGAGCCGCTCATCGATGAACTGGAGAGGGAGTCGTGAAACCTATGCAGGGGACTGCGACGCTCTGCTGTGGGGTGGGCGGACGATGATTGATCCGCTGAGCTACCTGCTTATCAGCATCACCACGTTCTGCTTTGGCCTTCTGGTGAGTTTCCAGATATCCCATATCTTCTACTGCAGGAAACTCACCAGACTCGCAAAGCGCTGCGTCAACACCGGGACAATCGCCCCGGTTTTGGTGGATCTGGAGGAGACCGGGAGGTAACAGTCCTGCCGCGGGTTCGTTCGAATGCTGTTATATGGCGTGAGGAGATACCAATAGGAGGATGAATGTCTGCGTCCTCGCAAGCGGCAGTAAAGGGAATTGCATCTATATCGAGGGAAGTAACGGAGCCCTCCTCGTTGATGCGGGGCTAAGTGCGCGGGAAATTCTGAACCGGGTTGAGACCGCCGGTGGCAGTGTCGATCGGATCGAGGCGATTCTGGTCACCCATGAGCATACGGATCACATCCGGGGGGGTGATGTGCTCGCCCGCAGACTGGGCATCCCGGTGGTCGCGACGAGAGGAACGCTCTCCGAATACCTCGATCACCGGCGCTCATCGAGAAAACCGCTGCAAACCACGGCATGCCGCTGCGGAGAACCCCTCTCCTTCGGCGACTTCTTTATCGAACCGTTTGCAACCTCGCACGATGCCATCGAACCGTGCGGGTTCTGTATTCGTGAACATGATCTTGAAGTGGGCTGCTGTACCGACACTGGCGAGGTATCCCCCGCCATGCTCGAACGGCTGAGGAGGTGCGATGCCCTTGTCATCGAGAGCAATCATTGCCCGGAAATGCTGGAAAACGGCCCTTATCCGGCATTCCTGAAGAAACGTATCCGCGATGTAAAGCGGGGGCATCTCTCCAACATCGCCTGCGCGGCCTGCCTCAAGTCCCTGGCGGACGATCTTCATGCGGTAACTCTTGCCCACCTGAGCGAGGTGAACAACCGTCCCGAAATCGCCCTCGCCGCCGCTACCAGTGCCGGAGGGCTGGGGCTATTCGCCGGCAGCATTCCTCTCCGGGTGGCCAGACAGCATGAAGTCACCGAGACCATGCAGGTATAGGTACCGTAGATGATGGCCGGAAACGTACAGGAAATGCAACGGTGACATATGGATTTTATCGTTTTTTCACAGCTCTGTGAACGACTCGAAGGGATATCGGGAAGGCTCGAGATGATCGATGTCGTCAGCAGGGCCATCCCTCCGCTCAGCGAGGAGGAGCTTCCCATATTCGTACGTTTTTTAATGGGAAAGATCTTCCCCGACTGGAGCCCGCTCAAAGTGGGCATCGGGCCCAATCTTCTCTTCGAGGCGGTTGCCTATGTGGCGGGGAAGAAGAAGGGTGAGGTGATCGACGAGATCAACCGCATCGGGGATGCGGGCATCGCACTCGAGCACCTGCTTTCCTCCAAGGAACAGACCTCGTTTTTTTCAAAATCCCTTGACCTGGTGGAGGTCTTTCGCGATTTCGAGTACCTCGCCCGCATCGAGGGGACGCGCACGCAGCGCGAGAAACTGAAGGTGATACGAAAACTCTTCGCCGATGCGCAGCCCATCGAAGGCCGTTACATCGCCCGTCTCCTGCTCGGCGAGCTCAGGATCGGGATGGGCGAGGGGAATATGCGGGATGCGATCGCCAGAGCGTATCAGGTGGAGGCGGCCCTCGTGGAACATGCCCACCAGCTGACCAATGATCTCGGCGAGGTTGCGCTGCTGGCGAAGAATGGTCCGGATGCGCTCCGCACTGTCTTCATCGAACCGTTCCGCCCCGTCAAAATGATGCTCGCACAGCAGGGAACCATCGAGGATATGATGAAGAATGGCGGGGAGGTCGCCGCCGAGTTCAAGTACGACGGATCGAGGTTTCAGTTTCATAAAAAGGGCGATGAGTCCCGCATTTACTCCCGCAAACTGGAGGAGGTTACCAATGCACTCCCCGATATCGTGCAGCACCTCTCGCAGGCCACTGACCACGACGTAATCTTCGATGGGGAGGTCCTGGCAGTCAGGGACGGACGTACGCTGCCGTTCCAGTACGTGCTGCGGCGTTTCCGCAGGAAACATGATATCGACGCACATGTGGAGCAGATCGAGATGATCCCGATGGTGTTTGATCTGCTCTACCTGGATGGAAGGACGCTGCTGGACGAGCCCCTCCTGGTGCGGCGCGAGCTGCTCGAAACTACGCTCCGCGCCCATGTCGCACCCCAGGTGAGAAGCGGGGATCCGCAGTCTATCGAGTCGTTCTACCGCAATGCGCTGGATAAGGGACATGAGGGCATCATGCTCAAGGCGCTCGATTCCCTCTATACGCCAGGCGTCCGCGGCAGGCAGTGGGTGAAGATCAAGCCCGCGGTGGATACCATGGATCTTGCGGTCATCGGAGCCGAGTGGGGTGAGGGCAGGCGTGCCCGCGTGTTCGGATCATTTCTGCTCGCCTGTCAGGATGAGGGCGAGCTCCTGCCCGTGGGGAAGGTGGCAACGGGTTTTTCGGACGAGATGCTGGCCGAGATCTATGCGCTTCTCAAGGACTCCGTGATTGCGCATTCCGGCAAGGAGGTTACCTTTGAACCCGGGACGGTCTTTGAAGTTGGATATGCCGAACTTCAACAGAGTCCGAATTATCGCAGCGGGTTCGCACTTCGCTTCCCGCGTTTTGTCCGTCTGCGTGATGACAAAAGCGTCGACGAGATCGAGACGCTGGAGCAGGTGAAAGAACGGTATAAAAAAAGGATTACACCTGCATGACGCGGAACATCTCCCTGTTCTCGTCTCCCTCGACAAAGGCCTGCCAGTCATAGGCATGACCCTCTACGTTTTCGAAACGCACTTCGCCGTTGAAATCGGTGAATTTGGTATGGAAGGTAATATCCTCGCGTTTTTTCAGTATTACCTTGACATCAGGAACCGGTTTTCCATTCTCCTTCTTCACCACCCGGAACCGCAGGTTGGGATTGGTCGGTGTGAGGGTCTTCTGATGGTCGGTCCCTTTCGAGACTGCACCGCTTCCCGTCGGCATGGCAGTTGTATCGACGAGTGGGTTTCCATGGAGCAGAATAAGCATATAGTATCCGAACAGGAAGAGAAGAAGACCCGAGGAGCCCGCAAGAATAATCCCGAAGACGAAGCTGCTCTCATCAAAGAAGTAGGAGAAGAAATCAGACGCACTCGTAAACGCAGTAATATCCGTCGATATCGTGATCAGCACGAGGGCGACGATGATCACGAGGACACTGCCGATGGCGATGAGCAGAAAGGCGAGCAGCGACAAAACGAGGTGCACAAACCGGGATATCTCTTTTTTGGGCGACTGGCGCCGGCTGATCTTGTAAAGAAGGACGAAAAAGACATTCAGTATGATAATTGCGGCCACGAAGATGTTGAAGTAGTCATTTGAATTGAGGGTGACAGCACTGGTTGTCGCCCCGCTCATTCCGGATGTAACCCCCGCCTGAGCTGTGGGAATGAGGCTGGCGAGGAGTGCGATCAGGATGAATGCTGAAACGAGTTTTCCTCTCATTACCAGTGCTGTACCTTTCGAAAATATAACTATTTATAATTTTAACGCAAAGTCGAACAGTGTTTTTTGCGTCCTTATTCCCGGAATCAGGGTGCTGTAATTGAGCCATTTTCCGGATCCCATGATCTGGCATATCCGGGCAACCCCCGCATCGAGGCTCTCGACTGGCTCAGGGTTCTCCTGTATCGCACGGCGGACGGCCTCCCTGATCACCCATGTCCCGAGTGGTGCCCAATACTCGCCGCGTATGCGGCGGATCACAAGGACACTGGCGCTGCGGCCTATCCGTGCGAGGTGTTCCGCAATCCCGAGACGTGCCGAATAGTACGCCCCGGCAATGGGGGAATAGCCGTTTTTTGTACCTTTCTCTCCATCGGCAAGGATAGTTTCGGTCTCCGGCGCCCAGATGCTCTGCTTCTCCCACTGCTCAATCATCTCGAACCTCCACTGACCCGGGATCATGAGGATAATAATGCGATTGGCAAAGAGTTCTGCGCTATACAGCCGGATGGCATCGAGAGGCGGCGCATGGGAGATCTGCGCTCTCAATCCTGCCGACAGCATCTCGTCGACCGCCGTAATCGCCCAGCGTGTGGGCACCGCATGCCGCTTCACCCCGAGCAGCCCTGCAGAGAGAAGCTGGGTGATGCGGTGCTCGTCGATCCCCTCGCCGTAGAGCAAACGAACCGCGTCCGCTGTCCGCAAATCGTAATCGGAGGTGACACGGTCAACCGGCCGCTCCGGTTTTGCATTGTCGAGCACCGAAATCGTTTTCAGTGCGCCCTTCATCCCGACAGGTGCCAGTGTCCCGTCAAAGGTAAGATCGAAGCGGATCGGGCTGTGAAAACGTGCCTCCACATCGACCGGAACCGCGGACAGGGCGACTTCGCAGAGGGCGTCCTGCACCGATGCGAGCCCGGTGTTCCCCCTGATGGTCCGTGCGCGCACGCCGACGATATCGTCGATGGAGTATCCCCTGCGCAGCCACTCTTTCGGGCTGTCCGGTTCTCCGGTGAGAAGAGGGCCCGCGCTCATGCGGGGAAATCCCCTGCTTCCCACGAATACCGAGGGCGCTTCGCCCATGTAGGCGTCCATCGGCTTCATCGAGACCGCTGCATGGAACCTGCTGGTGACGGGGCACTTCGATCGCCCGCATAGCCCCTTTCCCTTGCATTGTGCGCAGAGGTTCATGGGGAGCCCTGGAGATCGACCACCACCCGCACCCTCCCCTTCAATGCCTGTAGCATCCTCGCTGTCCATGCAGACCACTCATGCAGCATACTATCAAGGCTTCCTGCGATTTCGGTGCCGAGATCATCATCGCGTTCATTGAGCGCTTCCACCACCACCGAGCCCGGTGCGTAGGCCGCCTCGATGATCCCGTCGCAGTCGCCGTCCACAACCCCGAAGACCGGGATTCCCCGATGAGCACAGATATGTGCGCATACGGCGGTGGTATCGTCGCCGATACTGAGCACGCCGCATATCTCGCCGCTGAGCCTGCGGTAGATCTCGTGCCCGCAGTGGTCGATAACCAGAATGCGCCCCCGGCCGCGGCCCACGCCGGCATGCTGTGCGCCTGATGCACGCAGAATTCCGCTCTTGCACCACGCCGAGGTGAGATCCAGCAGCTCTCTGTGGTGCAGTTTTTCAATCCCGTGCGACTTTGGTTCGATCCCTGCAACGCATTTGAGCATGCCGTCGGGAGCGCTCAGCACCACCGAGGACGCCGTGGCCGTCCCCACCACAATCCCGTTTACAAAAACCGGTTCGCCGGGAATGCATCCTCTGATGGTCCTCGTCTTCGTCTCTGTCTGCGGGCTGCTTTGCGCTTTTTTCACTGTATAGCCCGTTTTTTGCGCCAGGTACTCCCCAAGCTCACTATCGCCTCCATCCCACACCCAGACCGTCCTGCATGAGCACTCGACCTGGACGAGACCCCGCCGGGGATCCAGCCTCCCGGCGACGATGTCGCCAAAGACGTATCCCGAATCTTCTAACCTGCCCCTGTTGACCAGAAATGCGTCTCCCGGTTCCTGCGCGAGAATCGCAGATGGGGGCTCTGCGCAGAACTCCACTGGAAGATGTGATTCTTCCGCGGCCGTACGGGCAATGACGCCTGCGACGACGGAGCGATTGGGCCGGATGCTTTTCATCAGCCATCCGGCCTCGCCGCTGTCAAAGACAGCAGGACCGTGCAGGACCATGGTGAGTTCCCGCCGATTCACTTGCATGGTGCTTCTCCCTCCTGGATTGGGCCTTTCCTCCGATACGGGGCGAGGTGCATGATACCCGTATCAATTGCCCGATGTGTTCTTGGGGAGGTAGGGGATGAGGGATGAGGCGAGTTTTGCGATGTCGAGCGACTGCATGATGACTTTCCCGGGCCCTGTGAGGGTTGTCAGGAAGAGCCCCTCTCCACCGAAGAGCACCGTTTTAACGCCGCCGACAAAGGCGATGTCATAGGAGACGGTGCTTTCGAATCCCACTACGAGACCGGTTTCGACCTTCACGACCTCGCCCGGCCCAAGTTCTCTCTCGAATACGTCGCCAGCGCAGTGCAGAAATGCCTTTCCCTCCCCGGCGAGCTTCTGGAGAATAAATCCTTCTCCGCCGAAGAAACCGGATCTGATGCGTTTCGTAAACGTAATTTCAAGGTTCACTCCCTTTTCGGAGCAGAGGAAGGCATCTTTCTGTGCAATAAACTCGTTGCCGTTGAGGGTGATGGGGATGATCTTCCCGGGAACGTTTCCTGCAAAGGAAACGAATCCATTGCTGCCTTCGGGGGTAAATTCTGTCAAGAACAGACTTTCCCCGGAGACGGCCCGCTTCAGGCCGCCCAGAAGCCCGCCCTTCATATTGGTGCGCATCTGCATAGTGCCACTCATATTCACCATGGCACCCGCCTCTGCGCAGATGCGCTCGCCATTGTCCAGTGTGATAGTTACCATCTGGAGATTGTCTCCGGCTATAGTGTACTGCATACGATATCACTAAGTGGTTGTCCTGTCCCGTGATATACAATATGTTTGGGGATCGAAGGGGGGATTTGGGCATAGGTATAAATATTATAATTAGATTATTATTCTTCATACCCTATAAATAGTGACCACGACAGATTAACAGAATTGTTCGACATTGCTTTCCGGACAATCGACTGCCCCAACATCCATGCAGGGAGAAAATACGGAGGAGAGAGAAATGGTTGATATAAGCCGAATTCCGGTTGAGATCCGGTGGAGAATTGCGACGCGCATGGTGACGTTTCTTCCGCTCGCATACAACAGGGAATTCAATGATTTTCTCGGGGAAAACTATGCGACGCTTGAGTACCCGATCTTTGAGGAAGCGGCGAAGGATATTCGTGCGATTGCCTCGGCGTTCCAGCTGCCCAACCACAACGCATACGGGCTTGCCCGGACTATGGACGTCATGTCAAGCATCTTTTTTGGTCCCGGATTCCAGGGGGAGACCCTTGAGGTATCGAATGACAAAGCGTTGATACGGTTGACGACGTGCCCGCTCCTGAATCTTGCGGGGGAGATGGGCGTGAATGCAGAGCGTATTCATCAGGCCTGCTCCACCTGCTCGAGAGAGGCGGTCGAGTGCCTGAACCCGGAATACACGATCAACAGTTCGCGCTCGATGTGTCTGGGGGGATCGTTCTGTGAAATGACGATCGAGCGAAAGGTATAGGGTCTCCGGACCTCTTCTTTCCAAACGCCCTCCGCCATCCTGACCTGGGGGCGGGTGCACTGGACCATCGATGATCTGCCAACTTATTATATACTATACTGGACACATATATACATTAATGTCTAACAATGAGATATGTAGACGGACATTCCAGTTGAATACGCCCCCTCCTCTTCTCCATACCATCCCGGTCTGCTGGCAGTGGCGATTGCACTGAATCTCCCGTGCGGCAGCCGCCGCATGATCCTGAACTGCCATCGAACAATCGAGATTTGTCAATATTTGCGATCATCATGAAATCCCAGGATATTCCTATCATTGGTATTCTCCTTGCAATCGGTGCGATCGTGAGGTACCTGTCGCTCATGATCCCGGGCCCCATCGTGTCCAATCTGGTCATTGCATTTTACTGTCTTGCAATCATCCTCGTGATACCGACGTTCAAAGAAACGCTCGGCATCGGGATCGTGGCAGGGATCATCTGTGCGATGGTCAGCCATTCCATATTCCCGCCAGGCAACCTGATCAGCGAACCGGTGGGCGCCCTCGTCTGTCTCCTGACCTATCTTCTCCTGAGAAACCATATCGCGGTTTCCCCGGGAATCGCAACCTTTCTCGGGACGCTTGCCAGCGGAAGCACATTCGTGGGCGTGGCAATGCTCATGATGGCGCCGGCGATTGCCTCAAGTTACGGGACGATGGCCGCCTTCACCGCCACCATCGTCCCTATCGTCGTCCTCACCGCAGGTGCGAACGGCGTCATCGCCCAGATCCTCTTCATCCCTGCCTCACGTGCGCTCCAGCACATCAGGGCCGGGGATTCGGAGAGCTCTGGACACAGTCCACGTTCATCGGGAACCCCGATCGATGACGCCGAAGCCGTTCTCATGGCGAGGGACTTCTCCTATACCTACGAGGGTGAGAAGGAGCCGGCAGTGAGGCATATTGATGCAGCATTGCGATGCGGCGAGGTGCTTGTAATCACCGGACCGACTGCTGCCGGAAAAACCACACTGTGCCTGGCATTTGCGGGCGTGCTCCACCATGAATCGGGCGGCTCGATTTCCGGGGAGATGTATCTGCTCGGCAAAGAGTTCCGAGAGTTCAACGGAATCGGTGAGGTGAGCCGGTCTATCGGGATGATGTTTGATGATGCCGACGCCCAGCTCATCTTCACCTCTGTCGAGGAGGAGATGCGGTCCGGACTGGAGAACCGCGGGCTTGACCCCGCGACGATCGAGACGAGGATCTCTTCGGTCATGGAACGGTGCGGGATTGGCGATCTACGCCTGAGAGCCCCTCATACGCTCTCCGGCGGTCAGAAGCAGCGTGTCGCGCTTGCGGTGACACTCGCCCTCGACCCGGACGTCCTCATCCTCGATGAGTCCATGTCGGAGCTTGACGGGGCAGCGCGGGAAAGGGTCATCTCCCTGCTCGGGGAACTGAAATCCAGCGGCAAGACCATCATTGTGGTGGATCACAGCATCGAGGATCTCTGCACCATTGCTGACCAGGTGATCGTCATGGACCACGGCGGTATCACGCATCGGGGCACCCCGGAAGAGGTAAGCCGGTCCATCCCGTCAAAGATGGGGGAAACAGCCCGCGAACAGTTACTTCCTGCCCCTGCCACGGCCGGTACACCCGTTCTCTCGGTGCAGGATCTTTGCCAGTATTACGGGTCGATGTGCGCGCTCGATGCAGTGAGTTTTGATATCTATCCCGGTGAGTTCGTGGCAATCGTGGGAGAAAATGGTTCAGGAAAGACGACGCTGGTCAAGCACTTCAACGGGCTTCTCCGCCCCCAATCCGGGTCGGTAACCGTGAGCGGTCGGAATGCCACTGTCGCGCCGGTGACCGATCTGGTCTCCCATGTGGGTCTTGTGTTCCAGAATCCGGATACGATGCTCTTTGAAAATTCCGTCGCAGACGAGGTGGCGTTCGGGGTCATGAATACGGGAATCGAGGACGCGTCGGGCCGCATCGCACAGGCGCTTGCGCTCGTGGAACTTGCCGATAAGGGAGCGGTCTATCCGCGCCACCTGAGCAGGGGTGAGCGCCAGCGTCTTGCGGTTGCATGCGTGCTCGCGATGCAGCCGGAGATGATCATTCTCGACGAACCGACAACCGGTCTCGACGATGGTGAATCTGGCCGCATGATGGCCCTGATGAAGGATTTGCAGCAGCGGGGACATACCATAGTGATGGTGACACACAACATGCAGATCGTGGAAGCATATGCCGAGCGGATCATCAGGATGCAGGGAGGAAAGATTGTCAATGACAGTCGGGTGAGGCGAGAGGGGGCGTGCGCATGAGTGAAATTATGAGTTACGTCCCTGCGGAGAGTTTCCTCCATCGTTTGCCCGTGCTCCTGAAAATTGCTGCAATTGTCGGTGTCGTCGCTGCCAGCGTGCTCACGCACAGCGTGGCGGTGCTGGGAGCGATGGTCCTTCTCATCGGCATTGCCGCAGGCGCTGCCGGATTGCACCGTGACCTGGTCCGGCAGATACCCCTCCTTCTCTTTTTAGGCGTGGCGCTCCTCCTTCTCACGGTGGTGACGATGCAGAGCGGGGAGACGCTCTTCCATCTCATCCCATACGGCATCGTGTCATCGGCGGGAGCGATCCCCGTCACGTCGGGAGCGGTGAATTTCGCTGCGGTGCTCTCGCTGCGATTCTTTGCCATGCTCTTCGTCTTCCAGCTGCTCATCATGTCCACGAGGCCGACCGAACTCACCAATGCGTTGATGACGCTGCGGATGCCCATCGATTATGTGCTGATGTTCGTCATTGCCCTGCGGTTCATCCCCAGCCTCCAGCTCGAGGGACAGCGTATCCATGAAGCACAGCTGGCCCGCGGGTATAATCCGGGGAAGGGAATGCTTGGAAAAATAAGGAGTCTGCGGCCTCTCCTGGTTCCCCTCGTCTCCAATTCGCTCTCGAAAACCCGGGTGCTCGGGCTGACTATTGATATGCGGGGATACAGAACCCGGGTGCGCTGAGCCCGCCACCCTGTGCCCGCGTTCATTGGATGGTCCATTCTTCACCCCCGATATTGTAAGAAACCACCGCGATGTTGCCATCCATTCACGGCCTCAGGCCCCGACATCCGACCCGCACTCATATATGAGTGAGTGAATATCTCTGGTGCCCTGCCAGACCGGGTGCTGCATATCTCTCATGCAAAGACGAAAATTCCGTGCTACACGCGTGGTCTGCTACGATGCATGAGCAGCCTTGCACGCATCCGCTGGTGTGGGAATCCATGGGGTTGTGTGCAATGGATCCCGGTGACGCGATACCCATCGAGATGTGCTGGCGCTTCGTAACGCGTACCCTTACCGATTTGCCCCAATCTCTACGAAAGGGCGATCAGGGATGCGGCGGGAGAGGAGTATACCGCGAAAATGGGTGATATCTTTCGGGAACTGGCACGGGATCTGATGCCGGTTGCTTCGGCATTCTGCCTGCCCACAGGAAATGCACCTGATCTGGGCATGACGGTTGATCTGCTGTCTTCAGTTCTGTTTGGTCCCGTGTTTGAAGGCGAGCCGCTCGAGGCGACCGACGAAAGGGCGGTGTTTCGCCGTGTTGACTGCCCATTCGTTGCACTAGCCCGGGAACGGGGGTTTAATCCCGGGCGTACATATTTTGTGTGTACCGCATTCAAGACCGCACTCGTTGAAGGTCGCAACGAAGAATACCGGTCATCGGTGCCCCGGGCTTGCTGCTTCTGAGACACCGTCTGCGAAATGGTTATGGGACGAAAGGAAGAGTAGCCCCGATGAACCTCCGCGGGTGGTGGATATCGGGGTGTGTCTGGATCCCGGTCCCCCCGCGTGCCGGGGAGAAGCACCCTGTCAGGTTGCCTCTTCCAGTGCGGCGAATATACCCCTGAAAAATGAAACCAGTGCCGATTGGACTTCGAGCAGGATCCCCGATGTATCGGACTGCCCTGCGACCGGCGGAAGATCTACACTGGCATTTCCCCCGGCCCCCCGGTCGACGATTTTTGATTCGTTGACAGGCGGCTCAGGCGCCCGGGTGGGTGTAGGGACGGGTGCCGGCGTGGTGGTGGGCGGCATGGCGGGGGTGGCATTCTCCTCGTCTGCCGCTGTCGCCTCGCGTTCGAGGGTGAATCCGTATATGTTGTGCGCATCGGCAGCCACGCCAAAATTTTCCTCTTCATTCAGGAGCACAAATCTGGCAGGCTCACTGGTCTCGATCTCCCTGTACAGGTTTCCTTCCTTATCAAACACAAACACCTTCTTTTCGAGTGATGCGGCGCCAATGTAGTTGCCTGAAGGCGTGATGTCGATATCATTTATCCAGAATTCACACTGATGTTTCCAGATCTCCCGGCCATCGCTATCGAGAAGGTAGACAAAATTGTTGGTATGATGCTGGGTTGCATCCCTTGTACCAATCGCGATCAGGAATTTTTCGTCCTCCACGTTTGACACATCCATGGAGAGCACTTCTCCCTCTATCCTGCTTTGCCAGCGCTCTTTGCGCTCTCCGGTCTCACCATGGAGGGCATCTATCTCGTAAATCCTGTTGCCCGCCCCGTAGATCACGAATGCACCGTCCGGCGTCATCACGGCCTCCTCGCCGCGCGCGGTGTGTTCCCAGCGTCTGCTTCCCGACCTCGCATTGTAGCATTGAAGCCCGTTCTCCTCAACGGCGATGATGCGTCCGGTATTGCCGTTCATGAGTACGCGGGAAGGCTGTTCCATGCGATCGATCCTCATCTCAAGTGATTCATCGCCATCCTTGGCATACACACGGCAATTGGATCCGAGCACAAAGTATTCTGTGCCGTCATCCGACATCCATACAATATCCGTGATCCCGACATCCTCGGTGATCTCTTCTCTCCCGGTCAGTTCCCCCTCCAGATCGATGAAGTGGAGGAAATTATTGCGCAGGCCGACAACGATCGTTCCATCCCTGATAAACCGCAGGTCATCACCCGAATGTTCACGCCACACCAGTGACCCGTCCCTGTCCATGCAGTAGATGCGTTCTCCGCCTGCAACGATATACGAGGCATCGGGGGAGAGTTCGAGGCAGCTGATGTCATGCTGGGTGCGGTACTTCCAGAGTGCGTCATCCGCATGCACCCCGGCAATGAGGGATAGAAGGAGAATCATGATGGTCAGAGCGTATTTCAAGGGGGTCATAGGCATCAACAATTATTTTTATACTAAAATATAACAATAAATATTTTATTGCTCCGGCATCGCGACGCGCATGGGGTGAGCCCGGGCCATATTTTCCCCGGGGGGGCGTGCTATCAAAGGGATTATAGTCCGCCGTTTCAACTTATGGGTGATGGACATCAATTTCTGCCGCTACTATACCGGTGATGGATACCCCCCTTCGAACCGGTTCTGCAGGGCCTGTCCAGAGGCATGGCGGGGGTGCGATGCCCTCTGGGAAACGGTGCTATCACTTGCTCGTTCGAACGGCGATACCCCCCTTCCCCTGCCGGGCACCCGAGCACTACTCTTCCCCCATCCATCCTCATCCGAATTTGTCAGGCTGAAGGTGAATGCGGAGTGGAACCTGCCCCGGGAAGATTTATTCCACTTTATCGCCACCGGGCATGCGGGGATGGGACGGAAAGACGAACGCCACAACCCCGGCAGTTCTCCGAGTATGACACGGCAGGTGCCGTATGTGGGAGCAATTGTGGCGCTGCTGGGAGGGTCGCAGTGGGACGCGATTGCCGCTGTTAGAAGGGTTCAGGGAAGAGGTGTCCCTGATCGGGATTAATCTCGGTGCTGAATAGTGGTTTTAATGGTTCTTCCATAATCCGGGCGGCCCCCACGATACCCGATTGACAAGGATAAGAAGGGAAATAGTCGATTACGTGTTGTTTGATTCCATTATTTTGGTGATCCGGGCAGATTTTTATTGCTTGGGGAAAAGGCAGCGAAGAAAATATAACTGATAAATATATATATTATATTATATAATATGCGCGTTGTTCCATGATTACTCTGCAAAAATTACTGTGTGCAGTATATCGGGAAAACAGATGAAAAATTTCACCAGAGGTGATACAATGAAACTATGGATCATATCAGGTCTGGCACTCATCGCGGTGCTGGTCCTTGTCATGCCGGCGTGTGCCTGTGAATTCCCTGACAAGCCGTTGACACAGGGCTACTGGAAAAATCACCCCGGAGACTGGCCTTATTTAGATGAATGGGACTATGACAATTTCTTCCTGAGTGGTGACTGTTACCTGGGTGTGTTGAAAAACCCGACAAAGGGCAATGCGTACTACATCCTCGCTCACCAGTTCATCGCTGCCCGTCTCAACGGAGCTCCGTGGACAAGTTCCGATTCAGTGAACACGGCGTGGAAGGAAGAAGCACTTCCGCTGTTCTGCACGTATACCCCAAAGCAAGTTGCCGCGATGAAAGGAAACGATCCCGTGCGACAGGAGTTTATCTCGCTCGCGGAACTGTTCGACAAGTACAACAACGGGTATTATTCATAAATCTCCGGGGATCCATTCCCTTCCGCTTTTTGTGCTTCAGCTGTGAAGCAACAGGCACCATACTTCCGGCAGTATAGGAGAGGAGAACGAACAGTGGAATGCCTGAAGAGCAGATAAAAATTTCGAAAGAATAGTGGGCTCGTTGAGATTCGAACTCAAGACCTCCGCCGTGTCAAGGCGACGTCATAACCAGCTAGACCACGAGCCCATCGGATGCGCTTTGGTGCTCTACTATATGAGACGCCGATCTATAAAAGAATTCCCTTTTCAATGCCGATAACAAGCCAGATTGCGTGCAAATGCGCTGATTCTGCAGCAACCTGCTCTCGGTTCGAGCAGGATGCTGCGGGCGGAGTGTCGCAAAAAAAGTGGAAATATCCTGTCCTGAATATTTCAGATGTGGGCGTATTTTGCGGTGAACACGCCCTCTGAGTTCCTGATCTCCTCGATGGCCTCGTTCGGGACTTCGCTGTCCACGTTGAGCACCATGATGGCCTCTTCGCCCGGTTTATTGCGGCCGACCTGCATGCCGGCGATGTTCACGTTGTGGCGGCCGATGATGGTGGCGAACCGCCCGATAACCCCCGGAACATCGTGGTGGCGGGAGATGACCACGTGGCCACCGGGTGCCATGTCGGTCATGTACTCCCCGATGCAGACGATGCGCTGTTTATCCTTGCCCGCGACATTGCCGCTCACCGATTCGGTCATTTTGTCGGTCTTTGCGGTAATGGTCACAATATTGGTAAAGCCCCGCGACTCTTCGGTGACGGTTTCGCTCACCTTGATGCCGCGCTCACGGGCCACAAATTCGGCATTCACGATATTGACCGGGTTCTGGAGAATGGGGTCGAGCAGCCCTTTCAGTGCCATTCTGGTGATGAATTTGGTATTTTGCCCGAAATCGGCAACTTTCCCGGCATACTCGATCTCGATCGCTTCAAGTCTGCCCTCGACGAGCTGGATTAATAGTTTGCCCATCTTTCCGGCGAGGGTAGCGTAGGGCTCGATGAGTTCCTGCTGTTCTGCGGGGATCATGGGTGCATTCACGACAAATTTTGCCGTCCCTCCCTTCAGGACTTCGATGCACTGTTTTGCCACGGCAACCGCAACGTTCTGCTGCGCTTCGACGGTGCTCGCCCCGAGATGCGGCGTGGTGATCACCTGCGGGAGCTGGAGCAGGGGGGAGTTGTGCGGGGGCTCCACCTCAAAGACATCGAGGGCGGCTCCGGCAACCTTCCCGGATCTGATAGCCTTATCCAGCGCCTCTTCATCGATGATCCCGCCCCGTGCACAGTTGATGATACGGACCCCGTCTTTCATCATGGCGATGGTCCTCCCATTGATAATGTGGCTCGTTTCCTTCACGAGAGGGGTGTGGACCGTGATAAAGTCGGCAGCAGAGAAGATGTCTTTCAGCGACATCACCTCCACCCCCAGCTGTTTTGCCCGTTCGATGTTGATATAGGGGTCGTAGGCAACGCATTTCATGTCCAGGGCAATGGCACGGCGGGCAACTTCCTGCCCGATTCTTCCGAATCCGATAATGCCCAGCACTTTTTCGTTAAGTTCCACACCCATGAATTTCGATCTCTTCCACTCGCCTGCTTTCAGAGAGGCGTTAGCCTGCGGGATATTGCGGGCGAGTGCCGCCATCATGGCAAGCGTGTGCTCCGTTGCGGCGAGCGTGTTGCCAGCGGGAGCGTTGGCGACGATGATGCCCCTGCGTGTGGCTGCATCGAGATCGATGTTATCCACCCCGGCACCCGCACGCCCGATATATTTGAGCCTGCCGGCTGCTTCGATCACGCGTGCGGTGACCTGGGTACCGCTCCTGACTAAAAGACCGTCATACTGCCCGATGATATCGACGAGTTCGTCTTCCGGAACGTCGGTCTTGATGTCCACATCACAAAAATCCCTGAGAATATCTATCCCTTCTTCCGCCAGCGGATCACTGACCAGGACTTTATATTTCATGTTGAAACCCCATACTAAATCGCCCTGCACCGTATTCATGCTTTTCATCCTGCCCGGCGATTACGTAGGGAAAACCCTGTATTACGGCAATGGAGCGAATACCTCAAGGTTATAACACACAAAACATGTATTAATAATACAGGCAAGGTATTAGGTGGTGCGAGCATGAAAGAACAGCCCAATGTTCTGTGGCTTGAAGAGATAAAAAAAGATGATATCGTCTCTGTCGGAGGAAAAGGTGCATCTCTGGGAGAAATGGCGTCGATCGATCTCCCCGTGCCGAAAGCATTTGTGGTTACCGCCCAGGCATTCCGGAGGTTCCTCGTCGAGACAAGTATCGAAGAGATGCTCTTCAACAAGCTGTACAATCTTGATGTTGATGATCCCCAGCGGCTCGAGACTGCTGCCAGAGAAGCAAAGGAATTTGTACTCAGCGTTGACATGCCTGAGGATATAAAGGAGGATATTGCCGATTCATATGAGAAAATTGGCGGTGATCTGGTCGTTGCCGTTCGTTCGAGTGCGACCGCCGAAGATCTCCCCGATGCGAGTTTCGCCGGTCAGCAGGAGACGTTTCTCAATATCAAGGGAGTCGATGACCTCCTCGAAGCGGTGCAGAAATGCTGGGCTTCACTCTACGGGGGGCGTGCGATCTACTACCGGTCAAAGCAGGGTTTCGACGACCGGAGCGTGAATATCGCCGTCGTCGTGCAGGAACTGATATATTCCGAGAAAGCCGGGGTATTATTCTCATCCCACCCTGTGACCGGAGAGCCTACGACCATCATCGAGGCATCATGGGGGCTTGGCGAAGCCGTTGTTTCGGGAAGCGTCTCTCCCGACAAATACGTGTTCGATCACCGGATGGATACGGTGGTGGATACATACATCGCGCATAAAGAAATGGAAATCGTTCCTGACGGAGACCACGGCACCATCGAGGTCGAGATCGATAAAGAACGCCAGAACGCTCCGGTGCTCAATGATGAGGAAATCCGGCAGCTGGCAAAGTTCGGGAAAATCGCCGAGGAACACTATGGCAACCCCCAGGACATGGAGTGGGGGATTGTGGGCCCCGAGATCTATGTGCTCCAGTCCCGCCCCATCACCACCATCGCGTCAGGGAAGGGAAAACCTGCCGAGATGGGTGCGAAAGAGGAGGCGGCAATCATTCTCGAAGGGCAGGGGGCATCCCCCGGTATTGGGAGCGGCAAGGTGGTCATCATCAGGGATATCAAGGATGTGGCCAAGGTCAAAGCGGGCGACGTCCTCGTCGCGAAGATGACCAATCCTGATATGGTCCCGGCCATGCGCAGAGTATCGGCAATCATCACCGATGAAGGTGGAATGACCTGCCATGCGGCAATCGTAAGCCGTGAGCTGGGGACCCCAGCCATAGTGGGCACAAAGACCGCGACGTCAAAGCTCAAGAACGGACAGGTCGTGACCATCGATGGTGAAAAGGGCCTCGTTTATGAAGGTTCGCTTGAAAAGCCGAAACAAGAGGAGGCGAAACCTGCGGCAGCCGCGGCTCCCATGGTGACGGCCACCGCCATCAAGGTGAACGTCTCCCTCCCCGAAGCGGCTCAGCGCGCAGCGGACACCGGTGCCGACGGGGTGGGTCTGCTGCGCATCGAACACCTGATTCTCGGGTTGAATCGCACCCCCGGCTGGTTTATCAAGAACGGGAGGGAGGAGGAGTTCATCGATGAGCTCTATAAGGGCATCAAGGTCGTGCTCGATGCATTTCCCGGCAAGCCCGTGTGGGTGCGGACACTTGATGCACCCACCGATGAGTTCCGGAATATGGAAGGTGGAGAGGATGAGCCCGATGAACACAATCCCATGCTCGGGTGGCGCGGAATCCGGCGGGATCTCCAGAGCCCGGAGCAGTTCCGGCTTCAGGTTGAGGCTTTCAAGCGCCTCTGGGATCAGGGATATAGCAATCTCGGCCTCATGTTTCCGCTTGTCAGCTCTCCGGAAGAGTTCATGCAGGCCCGTGAAATGCTTCGTTCCTGGGGTGTGGATGTGGAGAACAGGACGCTCGGCATCATGATCGAGGTCCCGAGCAGTGCCCTTCTCATTATGGACTTCATCCGTGCCGGTATCAGGTTCGCATCGTTCGGCACCAACGATCTCATCCAGTACACGCTGGCCATCGACCGGAACAATCAGAACGTGGCTGGCATGTATTACCCCAAGCACCCTGCGGTGCTCAGGCTCATCGATGATGCCATCCAGTCCTGCCGCGCCCATGGCGTGGAGTGCTCCATCTGCGGGCAGGCAGGATCGGACCCCGAGATGGTGGAGTGGCTGATCCGCCACGGCATTACCAGCGTCTCCGCAAACATCGACGCGGTTGCGAAGATCCGCGAAACCGCTGCCCGCACGGAACAGCGGATGGTCCTCGATTTCGTGAGAAGCAACAATGCGTGATTCCGGCTGCCTGGAAGAAGAACTCTTCTCTTTTCTTGCCTCCAAAAAAGACGAAGACCGCGGGTACCATAAGGTTCTCAGCTCCATGTGCACCCATCCGCATCCGGTTGCGGTGCGTGCGCACCAGATGTTTATCGATTCGAATCTCGGGGATCCTGGATTGTTTACAGGCTCCGCATCCCTCGAGCGCCTTCTTATCGAACGCGTCGGAACGCTGTTCCACCACCCGGGGGCGGGGGGGTACGCAACCGCAGGGGGGACTGAATCCAATATCCAGGCGCTCAGGATTGCGAAAAAAACGGCGTCTGCACGCTCGCCAAACATCATCATTCCCGAATCCGCTCACTTTTCCTTTGAAAAAGCCTGCGATATTCTCTCTCTGGAGATGCGGGCCGTTCCCTGCGATGCCGTACACAGCATGGATGTGGAGCAGATCGATGAGTATGTCGATGCAAATACCGTGTTCATCGGTGGGATTGCCGGTTCCACCGAATACGGGACAATTGATCCGCTCATATGCCTCTCCGAGATCGCGGAAGACCGGGATATTTTTTTCCACGTCGATGCGGCGTTTGGCGGGTTCGTGCTGCCGTTCCTTGACCATGCTGTTCCGTTCGATTTTTCCCTTCCCGGCGTGAGCAGCATTTCGGCGGATCCCCACAAGATGGGGTTCTCCACGATCCCCGTCGGCTGCCTCCTCGTCCGTGACGAATCCATGCTCAGGTGCCTGCACGTCGATACGCCGTATTTAACCGTAAAGCAGACATATACACTCAATGGTACGCGTTCGGGAGGAGCAGTTGCCGGAGCGCTGGCAGTGCTGGAATACCTGGGAAAAGATGGAATGCGAGCAATCGTGCGCGGGTGCATGGAGAATACATGGCGCCTGATCGACGGGATGGAGACCTGGGGATATCCCGCGGCGGTCAGGCCCGAGGTTAATGTGGCGACATTTTCCTGCCCCGAGGTTCCCGAAGGCTGGCGTGTGTCGCGAACACGAAAAGGGCATATGCGGATCGTCTGCATGCCGCATGTGCATCGCGATGTGATCGAGGCCTTTTTACATGATATAGGTGATTTACATGCTTGAAATACTGAAACAATCACTCCTGGAGTGTCCTGTGGTGAGACGGGGGGAGTACAACTATTTCATTCACCCCATCACCGACGGCATCCCGAATATTGATCCTGCACTGCTCCGGGAGGTTGCCTGTGCGATGATCCGGATCCTGAACCTCGACGGGGTGAAAAAGATCGTGACCGCAGAGGCGATGGGCATACACATCGGCACCTCGCTGTCCCTGATGACCGACATCCCCCTCAATGTCATGCGGAAGCGGTCGTATTCGCTCCCACACGAGATTGCGGTGCACCAGTCGACAGGCTACTCGAAAGGCGAGCTGTATCTTAACGGGATTGTACCCGGCGACCGCGTCGTGATCATTGACGATGTCTGCAGTACCGGGGGGACGATGGTCGCTCTCATCGATGCCCTCACTCAGGCCGGAGCCGAGGTGGCCGATATCTGCGTGGCCATCAACCGCTGTGATCCACGGGAATCCTGCCCGTACAAATCGCTCGTGAGCATCGATGTCACCGGATCTGGAGTTCACATCACCGGAAGCCATTTCTGACCTCGTCAGGAAGATCCGGAGCCGCAATGCGGACCGTGTCGCTCTCCAGTTTCCCGAAGGACTCAAGAGAAAGGCCGTGGCGGTCGCACGCGCCCTCGATGCGGCGGGGATCGGGGTTGTGATCAGCGGCGATCCCTGTTACGGGGCATGCGATCTGGATCTCGACCTGCTCGGCGAGACAGATCTGCTCGTGCATTTCGGGCATGCACCGGTCGATGAGCGGGAGGGCGTGCTCTATGTCCATGTCCCACATGATTTCGATGTGTCCGTACTGGACGCGGCCCTCCCCCTCCTCGAGGGAACGGAGATCGGGCTGGTGACCACGGTCCAGCATGCCCACCTTGTCGATGCTACGGTGTCATACCTGCAGACCCGCGGCATTTCCTGCGCAGTGGCGCAGGGCAGTGCGAGGACGCCGCTTCCGGGGCAGATCCTCGGGTGTTCGTTTGAGGCGGCGAGGGCCACCGGCGCCCGCGAAATCCTTTTCGTGGGCACCGGGGTATTCCATGCTCTCGGCGTGCAGCTGGCCACTGGTGCGCGGGTGGTGGCACTCGACCCCTACCGGGGCAGCGCGGAAGCGGTCGACGCCTCACGGCTCCTGAGAAAGCGCCATGTGCTCATCGAAAAGGCCCGCGAGGCAGAGAGCATCGGTATTCTTCTCTCCAAAAAGAGCGGCCAGAAGCGGAGGGCGCTCGCCACACGCCTCGCCGCGCTCTCCGATGCCGCCTTCATCGTTGCCCTGCAGGAGATCACGCCCGATGCGCTTCTCAATCTTGGATTCGACTGCTATGTAAACACCGCCTGCCCGCGCCTCGCCTACGACGATCAGGTGCGGTTCCCTGCCCCGGTCCTGAGCCCTCCGGAGTTTGAAATATCCTGCGGCGTACGATCCTGGGAAGACTATATCATCGACGAGATTGTGTGAGATGAAACTGAAAGCCCTGGAGATGCAACTGGAACGCATCGCTGGATTTGATCGCCCCCGTGCTGATCTCGAGCAGTACGTGACCCCTGCCGCGGTTGCCGCACGGCTCCTCCACCATGCCTATCTGCGGAGTGACATCGGGGGAAAACGGGTCTGCGATCTGGGATGCGGCACCGGGATACTCTGCTGCGGGGCGTCCCTCCTGGGTGCATCGGCGGCAGCAGGCATCGACATCGATCCGGCAGCGGTCGCCGCAGCACAGCGGAATGCCACGGCACTGGGGGTTTCGGTGCAGACGATGGTGGGCGATATCCGGGATCCGGTTGCACGCAGCTCGATCTGCCCTTGCGACACGGTGGTGATGAATCCGCCGTTCGGCGCACAGAAACGGCATGCCGACCGCCCCTTCATCAATGCAGCGCTCTCCTGCGCCGAAGTGGTGTACGGCATCTTCAATGAAGGCTCCCGCGCGTTTCTTTCGGGCTATATCAGGGGGCGGGGAGAGATCGACGAGGTCACTGCATGTGCGTTTCCCATGAGTCGAACCTTCGCCCACCATACAAGGGATCGCGTGGAGATCCCGGTCGAGGTTGTCAGGATACTCAGGGTAGGCTGACCGCATGAAAGGAAAACGAGCAATCTGGGGCCTATCTGCAGCGCACCTGATCACTGATCTCTACAGCCCGGTTCTCCCGGCCATTCTTCCCCTGCTGATCTCCGTGCACGGGTATTCCTACCTGACGGCGGGAATCATCGTTACCGTCTTCCAGCTCGCCTCGTCGTTTACGCAGCCCATCGTGGGATGGCTGTATGACAAAAAGGGAATTGCAATCCATATCAGCTACAGCGTTCTGTTCGGGTCGGTGTTCATCTCGGCGGTGGGGCTCGTCGACAGCTATCCCCTCATCCTGGCCTTTGCAGCTATAGGAGCGCTTGGGCACGCGTTTTTCCACCCCAGTGCCCTGGGCACGGTGAGCAAACTCGCGGAAGACAGCAGCCGCGGCAGGTTGACCTCGTACTTTGTCGTCGGTGGAAATCTCGGGTTTGCCATCGGTCCGGTGCTCGCCGGAGCGGTGGTGGGCCTCTTCGGCCTTGAAGGGATGATCGTGTTGGTGCTGCCGGGGCTGATCACGGCGTTCGTGCTCAAACGGATTCTCCCCCCTCCTGCAGCGAAACATGCAGATGAGGGGAGGGAGATGCAGGGGGGCAGCGTGCCCCGAGCCACCGTCGTCGCTGCGGCGCTTCTGGTCTTCGGTTCGGCATTCCGCGCCTGGGCAATCTTTGGCGCGATGGCCTTTCTTCCCACCTACCTGACCGAGCGCGGCTTGAGCGTGACGAACGCCAACCTCGTCGTCACGATGATGCTGCTGTGCGGCGTGGCCGGCCAGGTCATCGGCGGGACGATCTCCGATCGCTATGGGCGCAAAGAGTACACCCTCTTCGGGGTCGCTGCCGCCATCCCCCCTTTCTGGGTCTTCCTCCACAGCCAGGGGACGATTGCATTCGTGGCACTGTTCATCTTCGGCTTTTTCCTGTGGTCGACCTTCTCGGTCACCGTTGCAATGGCACACGAACTCGTGCCCGGCAGTGTGGGAATTGTATCCGGGCTCATGCTGGGCCTTGCCGTGGGCGCAGGAGGTGCCGGCGTGGCCGTGAGCGGGTATATCGCGGATATGTTCAGTCTCCAGTTCGCCCTCTTCGGACTGCTCGCTCCCATCGCCATGGCATTTCTGCTCTTTTTGCTGGTCCCCTTCCCCTGGAGGCTGTTCGGGCGCATGGCGCGCAGCAGTGCATAAACTCCCGGGAATGGTCCGGGAGTGCCTGCGATTCGCGCTCATGCACGTTTTCCTGCAAACTGGATCCCGGTAATCTTTCGAGGAAAGGGGTGTGTCAATTGTTTCGGGGAGATGCCCGGGCAGATGCGCCGGTGTGGAGAGAAGGAGTGCTACTCCCTCACTTCCCGTTCCCGTTTTCATCAACGTGGTTGTTTTCGATTATCGGGTGATCCGGTTCAGGTACCTCAACTCTGTTCATGAGTTCTTCAAAGAATTTGTCATCGAAAAAGAGGTTGCAGTGACAGTGGCCCTGGGTGGCGATCTCCTCATCGTGGTAGATGCAGGGGCAGATGATTTCACGGTCCGAGTCGGGATCCCCGCTCCTGATACGGCAGGGGCAGTAGCGCTCGCCGTGCCGGCTGTAGTTTCGTGCAAGCCCTCGAATGACTGCTTTCAGCTGCTTATCGATGTAATTGAGGGACCAACCGTGCTCCTCTGCGTATTCTTTCGCCCATGCGAATATCTCGTCTTCGAGCCGTTTCTGTTCGTCCTCATGCTCCGGCATCTTCATTCCCCTCGTTCGATATATGCGATCATCGAGTCGAAAAGTCTTTTTCCATCCGCTGATCCGACAATGTCCTCAGATGCCCGCTCAGGGTGGGGCATCATCATCAGGACATTGTTCTCTTTCCCGAGGATGCCGGTGATGTTGCCGAGCGATCCGTTCGGGTTGCTCTCCGCGGTAACCGCACCCTGTTCGTCGCAGAATATGAATGCGATACGGCCTTCCTGCTCCAGTCTCACCAGAATATCGGGTGTGGTGACAAACCGTCCTTCCTTATGGGCGATAGGGATGCGGATGACCTCGCCCTGGCGATAGGCTGAGGTGAAGGGCGAGTCAGTGGTCTCCACGCGTAAATACACCCATTCGCAGATGAATTTTGGGGTACTGTTCATGGTGAACGTCCCCTCGACCAGCCCGCTCTCTGCGCCGATCTGTGCCCCGTTGCAGATGCCCAGCACGAGCCCTCCTGCTCCGGCATGACCGATGATATCGGCCATAATGGGTGTTCTGGCAGCAATTGCCCCGGCTCGCAGGTAATCCCCGTAGGAAAACCCTCCCGGGATCACCACCGCATCGTAGCGGTTCCCCAGCCGTTCCTTATACCAGACAAGATCGGCATCCACGCCGCAGACCGATTCGAGTACGTGGTGCACGTCCCGGTCGCAGTTGCTGCCCCCGAACTGAACCACGGCAAACCTCATTGCGCAACCTCGACATGATAGTCGTGTATGACGGGGTTTGCCAGCAGGCGCTCGCACATCTCCATCGCTGTCGCGCGAGCGTCCTCCGGTGTTGGGGCATCGAGCGTGATGCGGTACACACTCGCGCTTGTCAGGCCCTCAGTGGCAAATCCGAGGTTGTTGAGGGCATGCTGTATGGCCATCGCCTCGGGATCCAGCATGCCTTCTTTCAGTGCAATGGTAATCTGTACTTCAAACTTCATTCTGTTCCTCCAAAATACCCGGGGATTATTCTCTGCACCACACGCTCATAGGCCGAAAGCACATCGCCTTTGTCGAACCGGTAGACATCCTTGTCGAGTGACTCGCCGGTTTCCATGTCCCATAGACGCATGGAATCCATGCTGATCTCGTCGCCCAGCAGAATTGAACCCTCCTTTTTCCCGAACTCAACCTTGAAGTCGACGAGGGTGATCCCCTGTTCCCTGAAATGCTCCGACAGCAGGCGATTTATCTCGAGTGCCCTCGTACGGATGGCAGCGATCTCCTCGCGCGTCAGCAGATCCAGCGCCACAATGATATCATCATTGATCATCGGGTCGTGGCGGGTATCGTCCTTGAAGTCCATCACGATGACGGGGGGATCGAGCACCTGTCCCTCCGCGAAGGGATACCGGTGCACGATGGATCCTGCAGCGCGGTTCCGCACGATGATTTCCAGCGGAATCATGGCAAGTTCCTTCACAATCATGGTGCGGTCGTCCACCATGCGGACAAAATGGGTGGCAATCCCGTGTTTCTCGAGGTACGTAAAGAAAAATGCTGATACGACTGCGTTGAACACACCCTTTCCCGGCAGGACGTCTTTTTTCTCCCCGTCAAATGCCGTGATATCGTCCCTGAACCGGACGACAAGTTCTCCCGCTTCTTCGGAGCGATAGACCGATTTCGCTTTCCCTGCATACAGGGGCTCGCTGTTCATGAACCCTCTCTCTCCTCAATCATGTTCGCAAGATGTCTGATAAGCCCTTCGATAGTGGGGTGATACCACCCTTTTTCGATGTATTGAGGATAGATGCAGAGCCGTTCTTTCAGGACGGCATCGCCCACAAGTTCTTTTAATCGGTCGATCTGGGGCCACGGGTGTTCGGGGTTGACGTGATCGATGGTGAGCGGGGATACGCCCCCGAGATCATCCACCCCGCACCCGATGAGTTTCCCGGCATCGGCAAGATTGGGAGGAATCTGCACCGCCACATCACGCGGGAGGATCTCCTCTGCCATGCGGATGGTATTGCAGATCTCCTCATAGCCCGGCACCGCGGCCCCCTCCATCGGCGTGCCTTCCTTCGGGCAGAAGTTCTGGATGATGACCTCCTGAATATGCCCGTAGCGCCGGTGAAGCCCTGCAATGACCTCGAGCGATTCTTCCCGGTCGGATCTGCTCTCGCCGATGCCGATCAGCAGGCCGGTGGTGAAGGGGATTTTGAGCCTGCCCGCATTCTCGATCACCTCGATGCGCACCGCAGGATCTTTGCCGGGCGAGTTCCTGTGCGCCGGGATGTCCGCGGTCGTCTCCAGCATGAGGCCCATGCTGGCGTTCACTTCCCGGAACCACTCCAGCTCTTCACAGGTCATGATGCCGGCATTGGTGTGAGGGAGGAGTCCGGCTTCGATGCTCAGCAGGCACATGTCATAGCAGTAATCGAGGATGCTCTCGTAGCCGATCGTCCGGACCATGCGCTGAAAGCCCGGTTCTTCTTCGGGCCGTTCACCGAACGTGAAGAGTGCCTCGGTGCATCCTGCCGCTGCCCCCCGGAGAAGAATCGTCCTGACCTCATCGGGATCTATGAGGCATCCTTCCCGGACGGGAGTCCGGAAAATACAGTAGGCGCACCTGTTCCTGCATACCGTGGTGAGAGGAAGAAATACATTGCGGGAGAACGTGATTACACGGTGCTGCATGGGTACACATGGGTACGTATCCACATCAACTGTTCGGAGCAGCGTGTCGTCTGCTGTCGCTTCCGCATGACCGGGATGCTCCGGAGATCGGGGTACGGGGTTCATCGAGAAGCGCGTACCTTCGATGGCTTTTTGACGTTTCCACAACAACGTTTTGGAAATGTGCGTTCAGGCTATCATCCCCTTTAAGCCGGTAAACCCGAAGACACGACTTTCCTGTATTTTAACGCAGCCGGAACGGGAACAATTCGCGCGGGTGATGCTCGGCGATGTGATTTCAGCAGTGATCGGGGCCGGGTGCAGGCCGTATATTCTCTCCACGCATCCCTATTCCTGTGACAATGCCGGGACGGTTGTCAAGGACATGGGGCTGAACGAAGCACTGAATGCATGCCTTGCCACGCTCCATCACCCGGCACTCATCATCATGTCCGACCTGCCCCTGATCACGGCGGATGCCGTGTCGCGCCTTTTGAATACGGAAGCGGATCTGGGGATCGCCCCGGGCCGCGGAGGCGGGACGAATTCGCTATACATAAAAGACCCGCAACGGTTCCACGTTGATTTTTACGGGGCAAGCTTCCGGGATCATATCAATATTGCCCGTGAGGCGGGTTTGAGCACCGAAATAATCGATTCCTTCCGCCTGCACACCGATGTCGATGAAAAAGATGACCTTGTCGAGATTCTTCTTCACGGTGAAGGAAAAAGCAGGAAATTTTTAATGGATCTCGGGTTTTCGCTTTCCATCGAAAAGGGACGGGTTGGCATTCAGCGCAACTCCCATAAATAAGCATTCAGGGGCGGCAATACTCTCCACGCCCCGTGCTTCCGAGAGCCTGAGGCCGAGACCGCGGACGACCGCCGCAGGGACGCATTCGTCGGCCTCGCCCATCACCAGTTCGCATGCGGATGCGATATTGTCGGCGACCGCTGCCTGGGTCACTTCAAGCTCTCTCCCGTAGAGATCACAGCGCCCCCGTTCGTCTTCGACGGCGTCGAGTCCCGAACACCCGATCGCCACACCACTGCACCCCAGTCTCATCGCATGGGTGCGGGAATCCGCGATGATCACGCCGATGCGAACCCCGCACTCTTTCTCCACCCCTCTGCGGATGCGTTCGGCACTGCGATCGGGATCGTTCGGGAGTTTGACGACCGTTCCCGGTGGGGCGTTGGATCCGTCGATCCCCGCGTTGGGAAGGAGGGTTCCGTTCTTCATGCAGAGCAGAAATCCAGGGATTCCCCCGATGATGTCATCGCTCTCTTCCAGCACAACCTCCACGAGCCGCGGATCCATCTGGTAGTCGGCTGCAAGGCGCTGCGCCTCTTTTGAGGGGACGATCCCGTCCAGCCATGCGAGATCGCCCTCGGCGGTGGCAATGGCCGTTTCGGCGACGACGAGCACATCCCCCTCCTCAAATCCGCCAATTGCCCCTGCTGCCTCGATGAGGATGGCGAGCACGTCGTCGCCGATGCCGATGAGCGCAGTGGTCAGCCCGTATACACAAAACTGGAAACTCATCGATTCCGCTCCATGCATTCAATGACCCGGATCAGGTCGCGCGTTTCGCCGACGTCATGGGTCCTGACAAGGGAAGCCCCTCGCAGGATGAGGCCACAGGTCACGGCAAGCGACCCGGCAAGGCGTTGCTCCGTCGGCCTGTCGAGCAGATCGCCGATGAACGATTTTCTCGAAACGGCTGCAAGCAGTGGCCTGTCAAACGCGAGAAAACGGGAGAACTGCCTGCAGAGATCCCAGTCGTGCTGCGCCGTCTTCTCCACTGTCCACCTTCCCACGGCCGGATCGAGGACGAACTCCCCGATGTCTGCGATATGCGCCCGCTCCACCACACGGACAAGGGCGTCACAGGTGGCCTCTACCCCGATGGCATCGCCCGGCCGCGTCATGGCAGCCATCAGGATCGCTGAAAGTCCTGCATCGCCGATCAGCGCTGCGACATTCCTGTCGGATAGTCCGCTGATATCATTGACAGCATGGATATCGAAAGCAAGGCAGGCCTCGAGCACTTCCGGGTGCATGGTGTCCACCGAGACGGCAACGCCGAGTCCCGCGCACTCCTCCAGAGCGCCGATCATGCGCGCCCTCTCGTCCGCCACGCCGAGAGGAGGAGCGCCCGGTGCCGTGCTGCGCGCCCCGATGTCGAGAATGTCGGCGCCCTGAGCGATCAGTTCTTCCCCCCTCCGCCGCACGCCATCGATATTCACGAACGATCCAGAAAAAAACGATTCAGGGCTGCAGTTGATGACGCCCATGAGGCGGACCGGGCGGTCGGCTCCGATGGTTACGGCGCCTATGGTACACGTCCGCATGCGCTCGCCCGGGCCGCCTCAAAGGTGTTTTCCATCAGCGTTGCGATGGTCATGGGGCCGACGCCGCCGGGCACCGGCGAGATTGCTGCGGCGACCTCCTGTACCGATTCGAAGTCGATATCGCCGCACAGGTTCCCCTGTTCGTCCTGGTTGATGCCGACATCGATCACCACTGCGCCCTTCCCGACCATCTCCCGTGTGACAAAGCGTGCCCTGCCAACGGCGCTGATCAGGATGTCTGCCCGGGCGGTATGGGCTGCAAGATCGCGTGTCCTGGAATGACAGATGGTGACGGTTGCGTCGGCATTGAGCAGGAGCGCTGCCATGGGGCGTCCTACATCAATGCTCCTTCCCACGACCACGGCATGTTTTCCCTCGCATTCGATATCGTATTCATCGAGCAGTGTCATAATCCCGGCCGGTGTGCAGGGAACAAATCGCGGCTCTCCACTGAAGAGATAGCCGAGGTTGAGGGGATGGAACCCGTCCACATCCTTGTGCGGCACGACCACTTCGATGACCGTTTGTGAATCCACCTGCGGCGGGAGGGGGAGCTGGACGAGGATGCCGTTGATATCGGGGTCGTCATTCAGTCGTACAACCTGCTCCAGCACCATCTCCGTGGTCGCATCTCCCGGCAGTTCTATGCCGATCGAGGCGATTCCCACCCGCTCGCAGGCCCGGTGTTTCATCCGCACGTACATCTGCGATGCGGGATCGTCGCCAACGATCACGGTAGCGAGACGGGGGTAGAGGCCGGACTCGTCAATCTTCTCTTTCAGCAGTTCAAGCCGCTTTTCCGAAGTTTTTTTTCCGTCGAGTATCATGACAGGTCCGCTGGTGGTATTTCGGGATAGAGGGGGAAGCTGCTTGCCAGTGCTTCCACCTGCGCATGGATCTGCCGGATGACGGCATCGTTATCAATATCCTTGAGGATGTCGGCGATCATGCCTGCGATGGTCCGCATCTCGTCCTCTTTCATACCGCGGGAGGTCACCGCGGGAGTGCCGACACGGAGGCCGCTGGTCACGAAGGGGCTTCTTGTCTCCCGGGGGATGGTGTTTTTATTGACCGTGATGTTTGCCTTCTCAAGCGCCTGTTCCGCCTCAAGCCCGGTGATGCCCTGGCTGGTGAGGTCGAGGAGAATGAGATGGTTGTCAGTGCCGCCGGAGACGAGGTCGAGCCCTTCGTCCAGGAAGACTTCCGCCAAGGTCTGCGAATTCTTCACGATCTGCCTGCAGTAGTCGGTAAACGAGGGGTGCATTGCTTCCCTGAAGCAGACCGCCTTGCCGGTGATGATGTGCATGAGAGGGCCGCCCTGCATCCCGGGAAAGATTGAACGGTCGATGTCTGCCGCATATTCCTCGTTGCACATGATGGCGCCGCCGCGAGGGCCCCGCAGCGTTTTGTGCGTGGTGGTGGTGGTGAAGTTCACGATCCCTACGGGTGAGTTATGAAGCCCGGTCGCGCATAATCCAGCGATATGGGCAATGTCAGCCATGCAGAGCGCACCCACGCTCTCGGCAATCTCCTGAAATGCCTTGAAGTCGATCTCACGGGGGTATGCACTTGCGCCGCAGACGATCAACTTCGGTTTCTCTTTGCGCGCCTGTTCCTCGATGGCGCCATAGTCAAGCATCTCTGTCTTGGAGTCGACCCCATAATGCGAGATCGTATACCATTTGCCGGTGATATTCACCGGCGATCCATGGGAAAGGTGGCCTCCCTGTGCAAGATCCTGGCTCATTATCACATCCCTGTGCTTCAGGTAGGCCATGTACACTGCCTGATTGGCCTGGCTTCCCGAATGGGGCTGTACATTTGCGTGTTCTGCGCCAAAAAGTTCGCAGAGACGGTCTCGTGCGATATTTTCAACAATATCGTGAAATTGACACCCTCCGTAGTATCGCTTTCCAGGGTAGCCTTCCGCATATTTATTAGTCATGATCGAACCGACTGCTTCCAGCACTCCCTTGCTGACAACGTTTTCCGATGCAATGAGTTCGAGCCCGTTTATTTGACGGAGGCGTTCCTGTTCAATAATTTCTGCGATTTCTGGATCGTGGTCGGCCAGATACGACATATGCCAAAAAGGTTGTCGTGATCAGGTAATATCTTTTCTTGCCGGGGCAATCTGCGCACGTTTTCTCGAGAATCGCTGCATATTATATTTGGTTTTGATATATTTTCGATTCTTCGGCGTATTCCTCTCCTGCGTGCAAAACAAATCTTTTTTCACCGAGCACGGTGCAATATCATACTGTCACTCTATGGTCAGGCCAGAATACAGAGGGATCATCAATGGCGCAGAAAGACGGAATAATCCGAAATCTTGAACACCAGCTGAGAGAACGGGATCAGGAGATTGAAAGATTGACATCGGAAACACAGCAGGAACCACAGGATCGCCCGAAAATGAAAGATCTTGAAATGAAGGTCGTTGAAATGGAGAGCATGATCAAGGGGCTCACCGAAGAGCTGCTTGATCTCAAATCTGTGGTCAGAAAACTCGTACGTGTGCAGGAGGAGCGCGAACTGCGGGAGAGGCAGCCACCCGCTCCGGTACCGACTGCCAGGCCAGCACCGAAACCTGCGGCCCCGCAGCCGCCGCAGATAAAACCGGAGACGACGGTGCCAGCGGCACCCAAGGGTGCGGCTGATCCGGAGAATGCTCCTGATCCGGAGAGTGCTCCTGAGCCTGCACGGAACGAAAAGGACAACACGGTGCTGATCATGCAGGCGGACGGGACCCTCAAACCCGAACAACGGCATGCCGATGATATGATTATTGCCACCAACCGGCCCGGGATACCGCAAAAGAATTCGGGGCGCCCCTCTTCAGGTAAGATTATTATCGGAAAAAGTGAAGTCAAAGGGGAACGCGGCTCGAAAGCTCCACTCATCTACGCCGAAGATGAAGAAAAATCCTGATCATCGTATCACGAAACACAAAGGGAGCCTGGTCCTTGTACATCACCCAGCTGGAAATAGATAATTTCAAATCTTTCAGTAAAAAGATCCGGATTCCCGTTTTTGAGGGTTTTACGGTAATCTCTGGCCCCAATGGCTCTGGGAAAAGCAATATTATCGATAGCATTCTTTTCTGTCTCGCCCTTTCCGGTGCGCGCGGCCTGCGCGCGGAAAAGCTGACCGATCTGATCAACCTGAACAGCGGAAAAAACACCGCAGAGGTCGCCATCACCTTTTCGGACGGCACCAACATCAGACGAAAGATCAAACGAACCGCCCGCGGCTACTACAGTTATAACTATCTCAACGATCGCCTCTGCAAACAGAGCGATGTGCTGGAGTACCTGAGCAGGTACGGGATCAAACCCGAAGGCTACAATGTGGTGATGCAGGGGGATATCACCCGCATCATGGAGATGAGCGACGGGGAGCGCAGGCGTATCATCGATGAAATCGCCGGCGTCGCTGAATTCGACAAAAAAAAGGAACAGGCACTCGGCGAGCTGGAAGTGGTGCGCGAGCGGATCGAGCGCGAAGAGCTCCTCCTGCGTGAACTCTCCCTCCGGCTCGAGGAGCTGGCTTCCGAGCGGGAACAGGCGCTTAAATACCGGCACTGGCAGGACAGGCTTGAATTTTTCCGCGGGTGCCGGTCTGCGGCACAGCTCCGGGAATATGAGCGGGATCATGCGCAGCTCTTCCAGATGATCGGCCAGCAGCAGCGTGAGCTGGAAGGGATCGCCGACCGGCGAAGTTCGTTTGAACGGGATAAATGCACCCTGCAGGAAGAGATCGCTGCCATTGATTGCGAAATCGAGGAAAAGAGCGGCACCGAATACCGCCGGCTCATTTCGAGCATCGAAGAGGCAAAGGGGGATATCCGCCTTGCCGAGCAGTCGATTGCACGCGACCAGCAGGAGAAGGAATCCAACCTTGAGGCCATCAATCGCGTGTACATGGATGCCCGCCGGGCAGAGACGCGCGTCGGGGAGTGCGCGGACAGTATCCGGAATCTCACCATCGACCGGTCGAATCTGGCAATGGAGATCGCAACGTTGCGGGCCGAGAAGGAATCGGTGGATGCGCGTCTGCAGAAGGAGAGCGAAAAGATCTCCGGTGCGAAAGAGGAACTCTTCTCTCTCATGGGGCGGGCGGATGAGACGCGGGCGGCGCGCGCCGATCTGCTGCACCAGCAGGATATCCTCATCGAGAAAAGCCGGATACGCACCTCCGAACGGGAACGGCTGGAAGCAAGGTTTACCCAGATCTCTGCCGAGTACGCGGAGAAAGAGGGCCAGTGTGCGGAATATGGACGATGCAGCGCCAGGATCGACGAGGAGAAGGCGGCGCTTGAGAAAGCCCTTTCACGGACCGAAAGCAATCTTCTCGCGCACCGTTCATCGCTCGAAAATCTGAAAAAAGAGCTCCGCTCGAAAGAACAGGAACTGATGCGCCTTGAGGCGCAGAACCAGGCGAGCGGAGCTGCCGCCGGGCGCGCCCTCGAGGCGGTGCTCGGGATGGAGGGCGTCTACGGCACCATCGCCCAGCTGGGGCGTGCGCCTCCTGAATATGCGGTCGCACTGAATACGGCGGCCGGAAACCGTCTCAACCATGTGGTGGTGGAAAACGACTCCGTCGCTGCCGGGGCAATCGCCTACCTGAAAGCGAACCGTCTCGGGAGAATGACCTTTTTGCCGCTGAACAAGTTGAACGTTCCCTCTCTGGGCCCCCTGCGGGACGGGGAGGTCATCGATTACGCGGTGAACCTGCTGGAGTTCGATCCCATGTTCGAGAAGGCGTTTGCGCTTGTTTTTGCGGGCACGGTTGTGATCGACACGCTCGATCGCGCCCGCAGGAAAATGGGCAAGTTCCGTATGGTGACGCTGGAAGGCGACCTGGTGGAAAAGAGCGGCGCCATGACGGGAGGCTCATCGCAGCAGAAACGCAATATCGGGTTCGGTGTTGCTGCGGATGAGGAAATTTCCCGTGTACGTGTGGAGATCGCCGGTCTTGATGCCGAGGCGTCGGATCTGGAGAGCGCAATCGCCCGGCTCACCGAGGCGGGGGAGGAGGGTCGCAGGCAGCGTTCAGGGCTCGAAGAACAGCGTGCCCGGTACGCAATGCTTCGCGAGGAGTATACCCGGCGTATGGCGGATCTCGAAGGCGAGAAGGCAGAGATCCATGCCTCTCTCGAGGCTATGCGAAACGAGATGCGCGAGGGAGGTGAGCAGCTTGCCCGGATCGAAGAGCAGCTGGAGACGGTATCCAAAGATCTTGCCGATCTCACCAGCGAGATCGATGCACTCAAACGAAATCTCGATGATACGGAGATCCCCGCCCTCACCGAGCAACTGGAGCGCCTCCGCAAGGAAGTTGACGAGAATGAGCGGCGATTGCGCAACAAAGACGCCGACATCACCGATATGCAGCGAGAACGCCAGTATTTTTCAAAGCGGATTGAGGAGCTGGAGGAGGAGCGGAAGCGTATTGGCGAGAAAAACGCAACACTCGACGAGGCGATTTCCGCTGCCCAGACGCGTATCGAGGAAAAGACGAAAAAAATTGCGGATCTCGAGCAACAACAGCAGGAGTTCTCGAAAGAACTGACAGAACTCCGGAATAACCGTGACCGGCGGGCGGAAAATCTCAAGGGGATCGATCATGGCATCATCGAGCTTGACGGGGAAGCCGAGCGCGTGCACCTGCAGATCGGGGCATTGCAGGAGAGAGCGCAGGCTCTCGCGGATGAGATCGCGCACCTCCGTCAAGAGGTGGGGGACGCGCAGACCGATCTCTCCCTCACCGAGATCGATGCGGGTATGGCGGAAGCAGACGGCGAGATCCGGAAACTGGGTGCGGTGAATATGCTGGCCATCGAAGAGTATGACCGTGTGTGCCAGCGCGTCTCTGATCGCACCGAGAAAAAAGAGATCCTTTCGAAAGAGAGGACAACGTTGCTTGAGCGCATCGAGAAGTTCGAACGCATGAAATATGACGCCTTTATGGAGGCATATACCGCGATCGACGAGAATTTCAAAAAGATTTTCGCACGACTGACCAGCGGCAGCGGCAGGCTGGTGCTCGATAATGAGGAGGACCCTTTCAGCGGCGGATTGACCTTTGCCGTGCAGCCGCGTGACAAGAAGGTACATCTCCTCTCCTCACTCTCGGGCGGAGAAAAGTCGCTGACGACCCTGGCATTCATCTTTTCCATCCAGCAGTACATGCCTGCGCCATTTTACGCACTCGATGAGATCGACATGTTTCTGGATGCCACGAACGTGGAGCGGATTGCGACCCTTATCAAGGAACTCTCGGCAGATGCGCAGTCGATCATTGTCTCGCTCAGGAGGCCGACGATCGAGCGTGCGGACAGGATTATGGGCGTCACCCTCAGGCCCGACAAATCCACGTATGTAACCGGTGTCAAGAGCAATGCATGAGGAACCGGTGGAAATCCTGGTGGCCATGGCGGAGCGGGGAGAGATCGATCCCTGGAATATTGATATCGTCGAGGTCACCGACCGGTTTTTAGAGGAACTCGAACGGATGCGGGAGCTCGATCTCCGCATTTCTGGCAGGACGCTCTTCTTTGCCGCAACCCTTCTCAGGATGAAATCCGAATATTTTGAAGAGGATGAAGACGCGGGTGAAGAGGATTTCTTCGACGAGGGTGAAGATTACGGGGATGATTTCGCCTTTGATGGCGAATTTGAACTTGATGGGACCAATGAACCGATCGAGCGGCTGGAACGGGAGATCAAACGTCGTATCGGGAGGAAAAAACAGCGTAAAAAGCCGGTCACCCTCTATGAGTTGATCAAGGAGTTAAAGACGGCGGAGAAAGAAGAGCGGCGTCGGACGCGCAGGCGTGTGGTGCCTCCGCCCCTTCTCATCGAGGCCGATGAGGTCGTGGGCATCGCCCACGAGGAAAATTTCCAGGATGTGTCGGATTCCGTGATGCGGTGCTTTGAGGCGGTCGAAGCCCGGGAGAAGCGGGTGACGCTGGACGACCTGTGCTCGGAGATGCGATGCGACCTGCGGGAAGCCTATATCCCGCTCCTTTTTCTTATGATCGAGAGCAAGCTTGTTCTCTTTCAGGATGAGTTTTTTGGGGAATTAACCATCGAAAAGTGGCGCGCCGATGCATTTCGGGGCGAATAATCCCGACGATTGTTAATCAGGGTACATAATGGTGATATCGTCGTGCCGCCCTCCTTCCCGGTGGGATTTTCTCTTATCCTGGCATGATCGGTCGGGAACCCTGCGTGATGCCGGTGCTGAATCCTGATCCGTGCGCGGATACACAATCCGTCAGTATGCGCGCCCACAGGGTAATGTACGAACGCAGCCGATTCCGGAGGCGGAGGACGGAGGTTCTCATCACACAAATCCCTTCTCACCCCCCATGGTTCGGCTCGGAATGGATAACCTTTAACTTGTAGCGCTTCCATGTTGTATGGTCGAATGACACTCGCTCTGCACAGGAATTTTCCTGTGCCGGTGCATCTGTGACTGTGATTGGTTGGCGGTAGCCGTCTGCTGTTCTCTGGACACAGGAAGCTTTAATAGCAATTAAAGCTAATATATATGATCCTTGAGGGCACAGGAGCTGCGGGGTGCTGCGCAAGCGGCCACCTGCGTGTTCCGGCTTCCGGGAGGGGAGGGAGGCCCG
>JARVGI010000014.1 GCA_029762625.1 Methanomicrobiaceae archaeon
TCAACGTATGGTGCGGTACTGAGATACGAGAGTTCTCGGGAACCACCATGAGCTGCTATTACTACCCCTTATTATTCCTGGTTTTCTGAATCGTAGCTATTCTGAAAAGTTCGCGTTCCGTTCTGGCATCCGACATCAGATTTCAAAATCCTTGCAAAACTGGCTGAGACATGCATTCTCGGAAGGCGCAGTATCCTGCGAGAACCGGATATGGACATTGCCGGGGCCATCGCGCGGTCCTGTCCTGCGGAAAGGATTGAGGGAGAAGAAATGTCCCGCCCAGGGCCAAACCGAAAGAATGCAGCCTGTCGGTGCGCCTCGTAGCCCATACAGCCGGATGGGATCCGGGCAGAAGGGCTTGAACGCAGGATGTGCCGTCAAATAAGCTCTGTGCCCCCAGAATATCCATGACGGCACCTGCACTCCTTCTCCCACGCACCCATTGACGGATGCGCTGGAGGCATCGTCCGGCAGAGTAATAATACTTTGCGAGGCAACCTGCCCCCCTCGCAAAGTGCAGCCATACGTACGGGAGGTACGGCGGGCATGGTGTTTTACATAAAATTCGATATATCCTTCAGATCTCCAAGCTCCTCCCGGGCAACACCCGCGCAGTCCACCACGTCCTTATCGATCAGAATGGGGGCATCGGCACGGAGTGCAATTGCTATCCCGTCACTCGGGCGGCAGTCGATTGTTTGTTTTTCGTGATCGCCGGTGCAGGTGAGTTTTGAATAAAACACCCCGCCGTCCAGAGAATCGATGTGAAGAGAGAGGACCGAGATTGAAAACTTTTCCATGAGATCCAGGAAGAGATCATGGGTGATCGGGCGGGGAAGGATCTCTCCTTTCAGGGCATGGGAAATGGAAAGCGCTTCAAATAGACCCACATAAATAAGAACGCACTTGTCATCCGCCGTTTCCACGACCACCGTGGGCGCCCCGCCGCGCTCGGTGATGGCCATGAACACACCGAGCACACCACATGACATGAAACTCATAAACGTGTTCCCAGAACTATCTGCTGCAATATTAATGTATCGTACACCCCAGCCGAGGGTCCCGTGCTCCGGTGTCAGGCCTGCCGGGATCGATAGGAGGCGCCGGCACCCGGCAAAGCCGTGCCCCTATTTCAATCCGATTCGTTTCAGGATCATTTCGCGGCGCACAATGAAGATGCTTGCCAGTATTCCGATAATAATATTGACGTAATAGAGAATGAACCGCCACAGCACCACGAATATTCCCACGATAGAAGAGGGTATAAAGAGCCCGTAAAGCGATGTGGCACTCAGTTCTGCAATGCCGGAGCTGCCCGGCGTGAGGGGGATCATCATAAAAATGGCGATGATCAGCTGCACGATGAACGACTCGAAGAGATATGGTTCTTCTCCCAGGCCCATCAAAATCAGGGATGCGATGGAAAACTCAGACACCCAGTAGAGTGTGGTGAACAGAAACCCACAGATCAGGCCGATTTTGCCCCCCCCTACAAAGCGGGATAGACTGCCGTTGAAATTATCCACTTCATGATCGATGGCGTCGATGAAACGGTCGAGCTTTGTGCTGTGCCATCTCCGTGCAACCCACAGGGAAACCCTCCTGAGGATCCCCTTGAGAAAATCCGGATTTCGAACGGAATACGCAAAGAGAAGGACCGCGATGGTGACGGCCATCCAGGAGAAAAACATCGGCGTGGCAAAGTCGACATCAAGCGTGCTCCAGTGACTGCTCAGCAGAAGCATTGCCAGTGCCGCAATACCACCGAGCACGATTCCGTCGATCACACGCTCCATGATCACCACAGCGGTGGCATCCCCCACTCTCACCCCGGAACGGTATAGCTCGTGAATTCGCACCGGTTCGCCGCCCATCTGGGAGGGCGTGATGGCAGCGACAAGCATGTTGGCAAAGACCATATTGAGGCAGTGACTGAATTTTACCCTGTAGCCAAGGGATTTTGACATAGTTTTAATTCTCAGCGCCCAGAAGCAGAGAGATGCGAGATGAAAGCCGAGTGCGAGGAGGAGAAAGGCGGGATCGAGCCGGGCAAGGTACGTGATCGTGTCCTCATCGATGGTAAAATAGAGCACCACCGCCAGCACCATCACGCTAAATCCGATCGAGATGGCCAGCCATTTCCATTGCTTTCTCTCCATGTGCGGACCTCAGGCGGGAAACTTCAAATTGTAGGATTTATCGATAAAAACACGCATATGAGGTTGTGATTTATAGTATAAACCTTTTAATGGTTCAAACCGTGAAAAGGTGCCTCTTTTCGGTGATCCTGAGCAGGCCGGCCCTGATACCCGCATCGAGAAAGCCGTAGCCGTAGCTGAACCATCCCAGCGCATTGATGCGAGCACCTCTCTCCTGCCATTCTCTCCCCCGCTCCCTTGAGACACAAGCATTCTGCCATATCGCCCTCGCAGTCTCATACATGGGGCTTTCCCTGTCCGGGGCACACTCCACGGCATCCTGTGCCTCACCGAGCATCCTCGCATACCGCCCGGTCTTTTCAAAGAGGTGATCGTGGAGGTGCATGGGCATTGTTTCGGTGAAGATGGGCAGCGGTTCCGGCTGCCGGGCAGTCACGAGAAGGCCGATGAGGCAGCCCGCAGCAAACCACCCTCTCCCATAGGTAAACGAGGCATGTGCGTTCACGAGATCGCCGCGTTCCAGAAACACCCCGCCGTCGGTACAGTAGGCAGCCACCATCTCCCGGACCTCTGCTGCCGTCCGGTACAGGCAGGTCCCTTCCGGGGTCGTGATTGCCGCGGCGGTGAGATCGACTCCCACCAGTTCTCCGAATTCCTCGATCCTCATAGGCCGGCAAACATTTCCAGGTATTCCTTCTCGATCACATGCAGCTCCGCCGGGATCACGAGGATGTGGAGGGGAGGACCAAAATCGATGTGGTTGATCGTTTCGGCATCACCGGCGGCAACGACAGGCTCCGGAGATCCCGCCCGGGCAACCCCCACATAGAGCGGCGGAGCGGGTAGTCCCGAGGCCTCGGCCATCCCCTCTATCGCCTCAATCCCCTCCCGTACCCGCATGTAGCGATCTTCCTGAATGTCCAGGTAGACGAGTGTGTGCAGGTTCTGGTTCTGGTTCTGCCATATCGTCTCCAGCGGGGTGGTCGGGAACCATCCGCGGGTGGGAAACGGCAGTGAACACGATTTTCCAAAGCGGTAGTTCTGCAGCCCGGTCAGGCCGCAGACCGCGCTTGAGATCGATGCCCCGTGGATGATGCGGGTGGGAACGTGCTCCCGTGCCGCCCGGATGCGCAGATCGGCGTGTGTGGTGGAGACCATCGGGTCGCCGCCGGTGAGAAAGACCACCTCACCCGTTTTTGCCTGCTCGAGAATCGGTTCAGGATTCTGCTCCACATCCTCCCTGCCGAGGGTGATCAGCGGCTTTCCGTAGAGCCGTTCGAGCGCAGGAACGTCGGCGCCCATGAGAACCGACGTGTAGGATTCAAGGTATACGCGGTCTGCACAGCGTATGCACTCCAGACCCTTGAGGGAAATGTCCTGTTCATCAAACAGGCCGAGACCAACGAACGTCAGCATGAATCTGCACACACTCCCGGATTGTTGTCATGTAGGTATCGCAGAAAAACCCGATAAGGCCTCTGTCTGGTTGCGGGAACGGTATCCCCCCTACCCGAAGATCTGGTTGATAAGCGCACCGATAATGATGCCGAGACCCACGGTATAGAGGGTGACCGCGGCGGTGATGCGCCCCCCCATCTCCCTGAAAAGGACGGCGATGGTCGATACACAGGGCACGAAGAGCACACTGACCAGGCCGAAGATATAGAGCTGGAGCGAGGTCATGATGGCAGAGAGATTGGCAGTTCCCCCGAGTATTGCCAGCATCTCGAACGCCATCTCCTTGCGCAGGATCCCGAAGAGCAGTGCGGTGGCGGCATAGGGAGGGACTCCCAGCACGCCTTCCGAGAACGGCGCGATAAGCTCCTCGAACATTGCAGTGATCCCGATATACTCAAAGAGCCCCAGAACGATGCTTCCCACGAGGAGCATTGGCATGGCGATGAAGAGGAATTCCTGCATCCTCAGCCATGATTTCTTGATCACGAGCCGGCTCTGCGGACGACGCAGGGGCGCCATCTCCAGGATCATCCCGAACTGTTCTCCGGGGGTGACACGGGAGAGCAGGAGCCCCGTTGCGGTAATGAGGAGGAATACGATGAGGTAGATAGTGAGCGCAGGCAGTATTCCCACGAACGCAGCCACGATGCCAAGGATAATGACTGTGCGGGCGGAGCACGGCACCATGGTGATCAGGAAGGCCCCGATGATCTTTTCACGTCTGCTGGCAAGGTTCCGGAGTCCCATCACCGCCGGCACGTTGCATCCCAGGCCGAGCACGAGAGGAATAATTGCGCCGCCGTGCATGCCAACCCGGTGCATGGCTTTGTCGGCGAGAAATGCCGCCCGCGTCATATAGCCGGTGTCCTCCAGAATGGAGAGCAGGATATAGAAAATAAAGACGAAGGGAAAGGCGATCCCCAGTCCTGCCTGCAGGGCGATTGCGAGCGAGAGGGCAATGGTTTCCGCAAGGGGAGGAAGGCCGAAAGCGAGCAGGGGATCGATGAGTATGACCTGGAAGGCGTCGACAATCGTCTCCTCGAGGAACGCCCCCACGATAAATACAACCAGGAGCGTCGAAAGCAGCACCAGAACGAGGATGGGAATCCCAGGGATGCTGCTTGTCAGCAGCTGGTCGAGGTCGAACCCCGGTTTCGTCTCCCGCGTTTTGATCACCCGGTCTGCAATGGTGCGGGCATAATTGTGGCGGTTTGCGGCGATTATCTGCTGGACGGTCATGCGGTGCCGGGCTTCGATCTGCTCGGTAATCGCGGACGCTGCCTCGCTCACGGTGCCATCCTTCGCGATCCCCTGCAGGGCCCAGAGGCTTTCCGTACGTCCGGCGCCGAGCGTTTTTTCCAGCGTCCTGACCGCGGCCTCAACGGACCTGTCGTAGGGGATGGTCAGCGTTGCCTTCCGCGCGCCGCTCCGCACAAGGGGGACGATTTTTTCGATGTTGTGGCCTTTGGATGCCGCCGTCTCCAGCACTTCGATTCCCAGCTGGTATTCAAGCGTCGCCGTGTCGATCTCGAGACCTTCTTTCTCCATCTCGTCGATCATGTTGAGCACGGCGATCATGGGTATGCCGAATTCGGCAACCTGAAGGAGCAGGTAGAGATTGCGCTCCAGCCGGGTTGCGTCCATGACCACAATCACCGCATCAACCATACCTTCCTGAAGGAAGGTGCGCACGAGATCCTCTTCCTCGGACGTGCCGTCCAGCGAGTAGATGCCGGGGAGATCGACGATGTCGATCATTTCGCGCTGGTAGCAGGTACTCCCCCCCTTCAACTCGACGGTCGTGCCCGGATAATTGCTCACCTCGACGCCGACGCCGGTGAGCTGGTTGAAAATCAGGGATTTGCCCACACTGGGATTCCCGATCAACGCAACTTTCATGTCCGTTTCTCCACAAAAATCGAGCGGGCGATCTCAGGGCTGAGAGCGACGTCGCACTGTTTCACCCTGACGACAATCGACTGGTTGCGCAATTTGCGCTTCAGAGAGATGGTCTGCCCGGGTATGATGCCGAGATCCATCAGGCGGCGTTTCCACCCGGGCCCGCGCATCGACACCACGCGCAGTTCATCTCCTTCCGAAAAATCAAGGAGAGAATGCATCCCGGCTCTGGAAGGCTCCCGTTCCTTTTTCTTCCCCCACCGGTACGCCCCCGGACAGCTGTCACGGATATACAGGGATAGCCGATCGATCGTTTCATCAGAAACGTCGTGTTCGAGACGGCATGCCTCCTGAGAGGCCTTATCCGTATTCATCCCCAGCATTTCAGTCAGAAAACACTCCAGAGTACGGTGCTTGCGCAGTACTCCCTCTCCACGTTGCCGCCCTGAATCGGTCAGCATGATATCTCCGCCGGCCACTCGAGCGATATGCCCTTCCCGCTCCAGTTCATCGAGTATTGATCGGATCTCCTCATCGCTCATCTGGAGCTCCCCGCTCAGCTCGACAAATCCTACCGGCCTGTTGCGCTCCGATGAAATTTTATAGAGTGCCTCGAGACAGTCTTCCCTCTGGGAGAGGCGCATGAGAACAGGTTTGTTCTTTCCTTCTTTTATCCATTTGTATCGTGCGCAGTGCAGAACGGAGATACACGCGGGGATACCAGAGTGCCGAAACGCGTCGCGCGCTTCCGTTGCGCAACCGGTTTCAAGATGCATGCACAAATGAGAAGAAGGGAACAGGATGGCTCTCAGCAACCGGCAGATCGCGGACACCATTCGTCATATGGGGCAGTTACTGGAAATCCAGGGCGAAGAGAACTTCAAGGTACGCGCCTATGCGCGTGCGGCCGAAACCATCCTGCGGCAGCAAGAGCCGCTTTCCGAAAAGACCGCTGCGGAAATGAGCCGGTTGCCGGGCATCGGGAAAAATATCGCTGCCAAGATCGTGGAATTGCACGAGACCGGCACCATAGGGGAATATAAACATCTCAGGGAGAGTATCCCCGCAGGAGTGGTGGAACTTCTGGAACTCGATGGTGTGGGCCCCAAAACCGTGCACAAGCTCTGGAAAAAGTTCGGTATTGTACATGTCGACGCGCTCGAAGCTGCTGCCCGGGGCCACCGCCTGCGCAGCATGCGAGGGTTCGGGGAAAAGAAGGAGGCTGAAATACTCCGCTCAATTGCACGCCACCGGCAACAGAGCGGGCGGATGAGAAGGGATCAAGCGGAAGAGGTAATCGATTCCGTCACCGCGGTGCTCCCACCGGATTCGTATATTGTTGCAGGAAGTTTCCGGCGTGGAAAAAGCACGGTGGGTGATATTGATATCGTCTCAATTGCACCGGCCGCCAGCGTCAACCGCCTCCTTTTCACGGTTGCCGATGAGGTGATCGACGAGGGAGAACGGCGCACATCGATCCGGGTGGGCACACGAAGGGTCGACGTCAGGTTCACCGATCGTGCCCATTTCGGCTCGATGCTCGTGTACCTGACCGGGTCCAAACAGTTCAATATCCGCCTCAGGGGTATTGCACAGGATCAGGGGTGCAAACTGAACGAGTATGGAATCGAACACCTTCAGACCGGCGAACAATTCGCCTTCGTGAATGAAGAGGCGATGTTTCACCACCTCGGCATGGACCCCGTCCCGCCCGAACTCAGGGAGGATACCGGCGAGATCGAACGGGCGCAGGCCCACAACCTCCCCTCTCTCGTGGAACGCGGCCAGATCAGGGGTGATCTGCATGTGCACAGTTCATGGAGCGATGGAGTGCTCGATATTACGGATCTCGCACGGATCGGAGAGCAGCGGGGGTACGAGTATATCCTCATCACCGACCACTCGGCCAGTCTCGGTGTTGCCGGTGGACTGGACGAGCACGCAATCCGGCGGCAGGTACACGAAATCGAGCTGGCGAACAGGAACGGAGGCTGCCATCTTCTCGCCGGCATCGAAGTGGACATTCTCAGCGACGGCAGACTCGGGCTTCCCGACCGGGTACTGCAGGATCTTGACGTCGTCGTGGCTTCGATCCATTCAGGGTTCAAACAGGAGGAGGATGTCATGACCCGCCGCGTCATTGCGGCGCTGCAAAACGAGCACGTGGACATCCTCGGGCATCCCACGGGAAGACTGCTTGGCAAGCGCCCTGCGGTGGACATTGACATGGGGCGTATTATCGATGCGGCGGCCGAAACAGGTACCGCAATGGAGATCAACGCCTCCCCGCACCGGCTCGATATCGACGATACTCATGTTCGGCAGGCGAAGGAGCATGGCGTGCGCATGGCAATTAGCACCGATGCGCACAGGACAGAAGATTTCGCCAGCATGCACCACGGCCTGGCCGTTGCGCGCAGGGGATGGTGCGAAAAGAACGATATACTCAATACCAAACCTATCCACGAATTGCTGGAGTTCATGCAATGATACACTGGCTGTATGAATACCTCCTGAGGAGAAAACTGCAGGTCTTCCCCCGGCACATCTGTTTCATGATCGCGGATCACGATCTTGCGGCCAGCCCGGAAAAGATCGTCGACGTGGTGTCATGGTGCAGGGAGCTTGGCATCGAGGGCGTGACCGTCCATATCAGCACATCCGAGAGTGCTTCGATTGCATCGCTCATGCCTGCCATCCGCAAGATCGAAACCATCGCACAGCTGCATCTCCACTGCGGCAGCGACACGGAAATTTCGGGCACCGGGATGCCCGTGTTCGTCGCCATCGGAAAGAGCGGCCGCGAAGAGATTTGCGCCTGTATCAGGGATCTTGCAAAGGAAGGGGTTGCACCGGAGGACGTGGACGAACAACGCATCGAAGCGCTCCTCACGTTCAAATGCGAACCCGATCTTGTCATCAAGACCGGCGGGAGCCATCTCACCGACTTTCTGATCTGGCAGTCGGTATACTCCGAGCTCTTTTTTTCGGACGTCAACTGGAAATTATTCAGAAAAACTGATTTCCTGCGTGCCCTTCGAGATTATCAATTCCGCACGCGGCGTTTCGGGACATAAGCATTCAATTTCATCCGCTGGTCGTATACTCTGATAGCCCGCAGGAGATCCAGTTTCCTGAAGACGGGCCAGTAGGGGGCGCAAAAATACACTGCAGACTCGTTGCCGTTCGCCGACCACGGAAGAAAATTTGACGTCCGCTGCTCGTCGCCGGTGCGAATGATCAGATCGACCGGTGGGAGGTTCATTCCGTTGTGGAGGTGTGCTTCCACCACCCCCATATCGATCGCTTCGGGAGCAAGGGATCCCTGCCTGACCTCTTGCAGGATGGATCGGGCCGCATGGACGATCTCGTTGCGTCCTCCATAGGCAAGGGCTACATTGACGAAAAAATTGCCGTATGCCGCGGTTGCCTGCTCCACTTCCCGGATGCATTCGAGGAGATCGGGGGGGAGGAGGGTGCGGTCGCCCACCATCCGGACGCGCATCTTATATGCATGTGTCCGTTCATCCTCCAGCACGCGCTGGAACATTTCCTTGAAAAGGGCAAAGAGCGATTCGACCTCTTCCATGTCACGGGAAAAATTTTCGGTGGAAAATGAGTAGAGGGTGATATGGCGGATACCCAGATCGCGCGACCATTCAAGCAGTTTTTCCGTGGTCCCGGCGCCAGCGCGGTGTCCCAGTGTTGCCCCAATGCCATAGAGGCGCGCGTACCGGCGGTTGCCGTCCTGTATCACGGCGATATGGTTGGGAACATAGGATATGTGTTTTACAAGGAGTTTGCCATAGCCTGCTTCAACCAGACTGCGCACATTCATAGAGGGGTTACCTCCACCACCATACCCCCGTTGGGATACCGCTCGACCACGTATTTCGTTCCCGGCAGGTGTTTTGCATGCTCGACCAGAACCCACCATGCCATGTGGAGTTGATCCCCTACATCTTCATAAAGATCGTGATCGAAAGGTATCACCTGGCCTGAGCGCTCCCAGACTCCGTACACCACTGTCCCGTCATCGGTGATCTCGTCGAAGCTGCGGGCGGTGTTGCGGGCAATGCGTTTCAGCCGCTCCCGCAACTGCACCGAGTCCTTGAACACCGACGAGCACCAGTGGACACGGGTATGGGCAAGGAGTTCCTCCGCCCACACGCGTGCCCCCCCGACGGCGTTGTGGTAGCAGTCCTCGAGATCGTACCCCCGTGATCGCATCGCATTCGCATTGGTCTCGCTCCATTCGAGTTCGTTGATATTGAGGAAATCGAGCAGAGGAAGCACAGGGATGAGTGCCTCGAGGCCCGGAAGCGACGGCACCTCGATGCCCACTGCGAATCCAAGGTCTCTGGCAGCATGGATCGCCGAGATATATGGGGAATGCAGGATCTCCGGCCAGCATTCGTGAGGCGGATGGAGGCGGATTTCATCGACAAGGCCCTGCAGTTGCCGGAGATCTTCGATAGATGGCGCTTTTCCGGTATAGAGATGAATGTGGTGCTCCTTCCCGAATTCGGATTTGAGCAGCGAGCAGTAGCGGACCAGCACCTCCATGGCGATGAGCGGTTCGCCCCCGGTGATTCCGGTGCCGAGTGCGCTCATGATCCGCCCCTCCTCGATCAGGTCGGCATCGGACCCGATACGGCGGTCGTTGGCATATGCTGCATCACCGCCGCGCCGTTCCGCTGAAATCGGACAGTACCAGCAGTTTCTCGGGCATATTCCCGTGAGGAAAAGCACCATTTTCGCACCCTGGTGGCACAGGATGCATCCTTCACTCAGTTCCTGCATTGACCGCTTCCATCAGTCGCCCGACCACGAATTCCCTGCCCAGCGCCTCAAGGAACCACCCCAGTCTCGGACCGCGTTTCTGCCCGAGAATCGAGAGGTACACCGCAGTGAAAATCTGCTTCGGGTCCACATTCGTCTCCTTGCCCACCTCGTAGACCGCGTTGTGGAGGCGCTCCGCCGACCAGTCATCAAGTGCCATATACCGCGCGGCGAGCACGCCAAGGGCATACCGCTCATTCGCACCCGGTTCGAGTGCGGAGGGGGGGAGGGTCTCCTGCACCTCGAACTTCACGAAATCGGGCGCGTATCGCTCAATCCAGATCCGCGCGCGATGGGCGGCGGCAAGCACACCTTCCCGGGTGCCGATCGCATAGCCGCTCCGTTCGAGTATCTCGAGCACCCCCTCGTCATCACGGGCAATCTGCACAACGGTCACCATGTGGCGGAAGGGGATGGCGGATTCGATCCCGGTAATGGAGGAGAGCTCGTATTCCCTGCTTTCTCCAGCCTGCGCCACGCGATCGAACTCATCGATGAGTGAAAGCAGCCCCATTGCAGGGTCGAAATCGATCGCTTTCTCCGGTTTCGTCCGGGCGATCAGGTAGCGCAGGACGTCCGGGGGGACGAGTTCGAGCATCGAGTTGATCGTCACCGCCACGCCCGTGGAAGAGGCCATGGCCCCTCTGCCTTTGAGGCTGATCCACTCGTACATTACCGGGAAGGGAGCCCTGTACCTGAAGATCGCCTCGGCGATTTCCATGCCCGTATCATATGAGCCTCCGGCTGCCGCATGGTCTTTGCCGAATGGCTCCACAGTCACCCTGAAGTGTACCCAGCGCATGGGCCAGTCAACCCGCCAGACGAGCTTGCCCTCGCCTTTCGCGTAGTCGGCATCGCCCACATGCCCGCATTCACAGCGGTACCGTACCTTATGCGCGTCGGGGTCGAATATGAGAATTTCTGCATTGCTAATCCTCCTGCATTGCTCACAGATCGGGTAGAATGGCGACCATGTGTCGGGAAGCGCGCGATGCGACACCCTCTCGAGAATTTCTCTGATCTCTTCCCTTTTCTCGATGACGCGGGTGATCTCTTCGGTATAGGATCCGCCGCGATATTCCCTGCTCGCCCTGATCACGCGCGGGTGCACGTCCATTACATCGAGTGCTGCCAGGAACGGCGCGAGAAAATGCTCTGCATAGTTCTCGCATGCACCGCAGGGACAGGGGATGTCACAGAGGGGTCGCCCGATATACTGCGCATAGTCCTGCGGGAGAAAGGGGTAAACTTTCCTGAGCGGGTCAAAATCATCCGCGATATAGATAAGTTCGACATCAAGCCCCCGGTCCCGCATCGCTTTGTATACAAGGTCTCCCGTGACCACCTCGCGCATATTGCCGATATGGATCGGTCCGGAGGGCGTGATCCCGGTTGCTACCCTGTGGCTGATTTCCGGTTCAACCTTTGCCGCGAAGACATCAGCCCAGTGAATTTTCTCGCTCACCGCAACCACCATGCTGTCTGCATTGCCCTAAGGGTTGGTCGTCCTTCATTAACAATCTGTAGGTCATGCACAGTGCAATCGGGCTCACGCATCTGCATGGGATGAAGGGATGAGTCAGGAAACACGAGGATTGAAAAATATATGCCCGGCTTCGTACGGGTCACGGGGAGACGCGGTATGAGGTGATGCAATCGGTGTAGTCGTCGAACCAGTATGCCCGCGGATTGCGTGCATACACCAGTACCCTTCCTGTGTTGTCTGACTCTGCGGCCTGGTTGTACCGGAAGATGATCGCTTTCGCGGTGTTCCCGGTGACCTCGATCTTGCCGCTTGCGTGTGACATCACGAACCTCGCAGACTTGGCGAGGCCTGAACAGCGGGCGCGCGCCATCTCCACGATGCGGTATGCTTCCTCGACCGGGACGGTGTAGATTTTGTTTCCCGTTGAGGGCCTGCACTGGAACACGTAGTACGGAGAGATGCCGGCGTATGATAACTGGTTGAAGAGCTCGGCGAGGACCACCGGATTATCGTTCACACCACGGATCAGCGGGGTCTGGTTCATCAGAATTGCTCCGCTCTGCTGGAGCTGCGCGATTGCCCTCCGCGCCGCATCCGTCATCTCCCGGGGGTGGTCGAAATGCGTCATGACGTAGATGCGCCTCGCAGGTGTACTGTGGCGGGCAATCATCCGGAGAAGGGAGGGATCCTGTGTTATCCTGAAAGGATTATACGCGGGAATCTTGCTGCCGATACGGATGATGCGGACGTGATCGATCGTGCGGAGCGCGGCGACGATCGCTTCTAGTTTTGGGGTGGGCAGCATGAGCGGATCACCGCCCGATATGAGCACATTGCTGATTTCGGGATGGTTGCGGATATAATCCAGCCCTTCTCCCATATCAAACGCCACTTCGGAGTCGTCATCGACAAATATCCGTTTTCTGAAACAAAAACGGCAAAACCCTCCGCACATGTCGCTGACCAGCATGAGGGCTGTCTGGCCGTATTTGTGTTGCACCCCGGGAGCCACGGTGAAGCGCTCTTCCGAAGAGGGATCCAGCGTCCCCCACGTATCCAGTTCGCCTTCATGCGGGATGATAAGCCTGCGTATTGGATCCTCGGCATCTTTCCAGCGGATCAATGACAGGTAATAGTCATTCGCGCGAAACGCAAACCACCGTGTTACCTTCTTTAAGGAAATTTTTTCTTCGTTGGTTAACCCGACCACATGTTCAATATCGGTAACGTACTGTGGTTTCATGCCAGACTCCGTAGTTAATTTTGAGGGCAAAATGCGGTGCAAACCTCCATCCTGTGGGTTTTTAAAATATTGTCATCCGCTGAAGTGGTCGCCCTCAGTACCACTACAGGGAAGATCTATTTAATTATTTAGGTATCTCGATAAAATTATTTATAATTTTGTTTTCCTTCTGAGGGTCAATGTAAGCCAATTTTGGCTTTCTCCCAGAGAAATGTGGTGGGATAATAGAGATATGAGAGAAATATATTATTTCTCCTCTTTCTTTTTCTTTCCTTTTGCCATGGAGAGGATGTCGACCATATATTTCTCATCGTTTCCGATGCGGACGACAACCTCATCGCTGTGGGCCAGTTTTTCAATGTTCAGCTCATAGGATCCCGGCTGAAGTACACGAATACTTTCGATGCGATCGTATGCGTCTGTTTTTCGAGGCTTCTCTTCTTTGATCTCAAGGACTTCTTCCTGGGTCTCCTCGACAATCTCTTCAATGCTCTTTTCTTCCAGTACGTCCTTGTGCCGCTCGCTCTCCCTGATGTAGAGAAATTTTTTTCCCCCGCAACTGGGACATCCCTTGAGAATTTCCGTGGATCCGTCCTTGAATTCACGACCGCATTTTGTGCACTTATGTGCCATCTTCGCACTCACCTTGAAGAAACCCAGGCGGTAATGAAGTCTTTTTCCTTTTTGATGGTCTTCAGCTGGTCTGCCGGGCCGATCACGGTGAGGCGTGTCGGGGATGACTTCCCGAGCAGGCGATCGAGGAATCCAGGCTTTTCCTTTGCAGGGTAGGTTTCCATTTCTATGCCTGCAAAACCGTCAGGCGTGATCTCCCGCATGGTAATCTCGATGAGCTTGCTCTGCTCTTCCGGGGCAAGCCCCTTTTCGAGCACCACGATATTTCCTTCCATCACATCATCGAGAATGAGGCGGATTTTCTCCATCATCGTCATACTGTCCAGACGATCAGCGGAAATCAGATCGATTTGTACACCCTGTATCATGGCACTCACCCGAAGTATTCCACCATTTTTTCGTAGAGTTCTTCGACGTTGTCCCCCTCAAGTCCCGAGATGGAGATCACAGGATGCTGTGGGAAGGCGCTCTTGATACGCTGGGGGGCGGCATCGGGGAGATCGATCTTGTTCGCAACGATGATCACCGGCAGTTTCCTGCTCTCGATGATGCCGACCATCATGATGTTGACCTGCATGAAGGGATCGAGCGTGGAGTCCAGCATGTAGATGACGCCGTTGATGTCTTCCCGGAGCCAGTGCATCGCCTCCGCAACGCCCTCGGTCGCTTCACGGGCGCGCTTGACCGCCTCGTCTTTTTCCATCCCGTACTCGATGAACTCCTTGTAATCGATCTTGGTGGTTACTCCGGGCGTATCCACGATGTCGATGGTAATCGATCCGCCGTTGTTCCCGGTTATCACGATACCTTCCTTTCTCCGAGCCCGTCGCGTCTCGTGGGGAATTTCGCTGACCGGCCCCAGCGCGTCGCCTGTCCAATCACGAACAATCCTGTTCGCCAGTGTGGTTTTTCCTGCATTTGGCGGGCCGTAAATGCCAATCCGGGATTGACGATTTGAGAAGAAAGCCTTCAAAAATTTTGATATCTTTTTCCTCGCTCTGAACAAAAAACTCATAGGACCCCTCTGAATGTGCGCTAATGGGAATGTTTAATAAAACTATAGCTATCACAAATTAATAATATCTTCTTTTTCGTTTAGGAGGAATAACCTTTAAAAGAGGAGAAAATGTAAAAAAGCGCGTCCATATCCTTTTATAGTAAAAATCATATTTACTCATTTAACCCATGTTTCAGCGAACTGATCCAAGCTGAGCTTTGTGGTGATCATGTGAACAACAACAGAAACGAAGCAATCCACTTCGAGACACGCGTTCCGCTCAGGGAAGTGATGAAGTACAATCCCACCACCATCGAGTGCGAAACAACCGTTGCGCGAGCAGCAGAAATCATGTGTCACGATGAAGTGGGAAGTTGTATTGTGTTGCGGAATAATGCGCCAATAGGCATTATCACTGAACAGGACATTAACTGCAAGGTTGTGGCCAGAGATATCAGACCCGGATCCATCAGCGTAAGCCAGGTCATGAGTACACCGCTTATCACCATCGACGCAGATTCCACCGTTGGCGATGCCGCGCATATGATGGTCAGACACAAGGTACGGCGTTTGCCTGTCATTGAAGGATTGAAGGTAGTAGGAATTGTGACGGTCCGGGATATTCTCTCCGTTGCCAATGAGATCAACGAGATAATGTCAGATCTCATCGCCATCAATCGCGAAGATGAGATGATTATGGGAGTATGCGATGCATGCGGTGCCATGTCCGATGACCTCGCACAGATCGATGGCATGATGCTCTGTCCGGACTGTCGTGAGGAGGTCAGCCTTCGATGAAGGTTGTACATGACCTGATGGCTGTATTCCCGGTAGAAATCCCCGCGCTTTCTGACGCCGATTATATTACCCGTGCACGGCAGATTCTCCGGGACTATGTGTTCAGGGAAGTCTATGTCCGGGACGCGCACAATGCGCTCGTCGGCTACATCGATATCACCGATGTGCTCAGGGTAACGAATACGAAATCAAACGTCACCATCAGCGGTTACGTCAAAGAAGCGCCGGTCGTGGCGCCGGATGACATGCTTGAGGATGCCGCGCGCACAATCGCGCGCGCGGGCACGGGGAGCGCGGCGGTGGTCGGTGACGGGAGAACACTGAAAGGGGCAATATGGCTCTCAAAGATCTTTCCCGTTCTGGTGACACGGCACGAGCTCAGGGGAAGCGTGGAAGACTGCATGTCGAGGGATGTGGTATTCTGCAACAGTGACGACAGTCTCCAGAAAATTTACTCAAAGATCGTGGAGAGCACCTTCGACGCACTCCCTGTCATGAAAAAAGGCAGTCTGGTGGGCATTATCTCACGCAGCGACCTCTTGAGAAAGGGCACACTGCGCAGGGCGATCAATGATGCCCATACCGATATGAATGTCGAGAGCGTAATGACTACACCGGCTCTTACGATTGCGCCGGATGAAGGTATCGCCGCCGCCGCACAGCTCCTCGTCCGGCACGACATCAGCCGCGTACCCGTCGTTGCAGGAGGAGATGTGGTGGGGATTCTTGACCGCCATGATGTGCTCAAGGGATTAAAAATCCAGGAGGGCTGAGGGCATGCGCAGAAACAACCGTAATGAAAAGCAGGGAGACAAATTGCTGAAAATGCCCGGAAAACTCGACCGGGGTCCTGTTGATTTCAAGTCCAGGATTGCAGAAAAGGAATCGAACATACTAGCCCTCGGGAGCAGGGATGTTATCTCGGTTCCGCTTACCACCACCATTCTCGGTGCAATCGGAACGATGACAAAACACGGGTTCCGGAGGCTTCCCGTATGCGATCCGGGAACACATAAGATCAAGGGAATTGTTACCGCGGGCGACATCATCGATTTCATGGGCGGGGGAAGCAGGTACAACCTCGTCCAGGTGAAACACAAAGGAAACCTCATCGCAGCGATCAACGAAAGCATCAGGGAGATCATGACGAGGGACCTGACCACCGCAGGCGTATACGATCCGGTGAACGAGGTTGTTGCAACGATCATCGAAACCGGCATCGGCGGTCTTCCCATCGTTGACGAAGAGGGTGTGCTGCAGGGGATTATCACGGAGCGGGACGTGCTCCGCATCCTCACCCATGAGAAGAGTGATCTCCGCGTTGAGGATATAATGAGCACGTCGATTTACGTCACCTCTCCCGAGTCGCCCCTCGGGACAGCGACAAAGGAGATGATCACCCATGGTATCCGGCGCCTGCCGGTGGTGAGCGACGATGTGCTTATCGGGGTCATCACCGCCTCCGATGTCATGAAATTCATCGGCGGAGGGGGAGCGTTCGACAACCTCCTGACCGGAGACGTCGCCGATATCATGAATTTGCCGGTTCGTGAGCTGATCGACGGCACCCTGCATACCACAATCCCCGAAGAGGGGATCAACAGGGTGGCCCAGGATATGCTCGACAAAAATGTGGGAGCCCTGCCGGTAATCGAACAATCTCGACTTGTCGGACTTGTAACGGAATTCGACTGCGTGAAGGCTCTGGTAGAGAGGTGAACCATGAAAGCATCTGATATCATGACCTCGCCGGTGTATGTCGTGGCGCCCGCCGACCACATGGCATATGTGCGCAACCTGATGATCAAGCACAGGATCTCACGATGCCCCGTGCTGGAGGCAACGGAGCTCAAGGGAATGGTAACGAAAAAGGACCTTGCTCGCGGATTGCATCAGCTGGAACCGATCTGGAGGCGTCGCCCTATTGACAGGATATCGGTTGAAATGTTGATGACTCCGGACCCCCTCACCATCAAGCCGGGGTTGGGGGTGAAGGCAATCGCGTCCCTGATGGTTGAACATGATATCAGTGGAATTCCGGTGAAAAAAGGTGATGAAATCATCGGTATTGTTACCAAATCGGATATCATGCATTCGAAGACGGTACAGGACCTCTCCGTGGACATCTCCCGTCTGATGCACCCGGCGGAGACGATAAGCCGGTACCATTCGCTCGACCATGTGCTTGATTTGATGAATACGCATAATGATAAAATCGTGGTCGTCAATAACAATGGTACACTCGCAGGGATAATCACGGAGAGCAATGTCGCATTCTTCACCTATATGGACAAAAAAAGGCGGCTCCCCGAAAAGCACGTAAAGATGCTCCGCAGCGAGGAGATCGCGGGAAGGAAAATGTTGCGAGATGTCATAGAAGTCTCTGCGATCGCAGAAGATGTGATGACCCGGCCGGTCATCACCATTGCCCCGGATGCCCCCATCAGCGAAGTGGTGACGCTCATGAATGAGCATTCGATCAACAGTGTCGTTGTCGCACAGGACAATGATCTCAAAGGTATCGTAAAGAGGGATGATATTATTAAGGAAGTGGCAAAATGAGCTCCGAATTACTGATCAAAGATATAATGTCGAAAGCAGTGACCATCGCAAAATCTGCTGTCATTACCGAAGCCCTTGACAAAATGCTCGACGAAGAGCGCGACCCCCTCATCGTCACCAATAATGGTGCCGTCGTGGGAACCATCTCCCGCAAGTCCATCGCAGAGACGCTTGGATCCAGCAAGATGGATCTCAAGCGGCCGAACGGACTAGCCCCCACGCAAATACACGTTGCAAAGAAGATTGACGAGGATTTTACCTCCGCATACCCCGATGAACGTGCGGACATCCTGATCCCCCTGCTGCAGGAGTACAACCTCGTGGTCGTGCTCGACGAGGAGCACAAACTCGTCGGTCAAGTATGCCCGAAAGACCTCCTGAAAGCCATGGTGCCCACCACCATCATGGAGCATATCATCCAGACGGCCTTCACCATCCGTTCGGACGAGCGCGTCGTTCACCTTCGCAGGAGAATGATCGACGATGGCATCAGCAAATTCGTTGTTGCGGACGACGGTGACGTCATCGGAATCGTGACGGAGACCGACGTTGCGCGGGCAATGAAAGCCTTCCGGACGGTCGTGAACGATAAGCATCAGGACGCGCGCATCCGCAATCTTCTGGTGAAGGACATCATGTCCACGCCCGTCGTCTCGGTCTCGCGTGACGCGGCGATCATGGATGTGGTGAATGTCCTGGTCAGTAAAAACATCAGTGCCATCCCTGTCATTGAAGACGGCAAACTGATCGGGCTGATCAACCAGCACGCTCTTATCAGCGCGCTTTAAACGCCGGAACCACTGGATTCTGGCACCTTTTTTATTTTTTTTGCCGTGACCGGCACCGCTCCGCGATCTTCCTGTGGGGCTGGCGAAACGCTATCCCTTATTACCCTGTGTCCACAATTTGTATGCGAATCGCAATGAAACCGACCATTCCCGTGCAACCTGTGCGTCCGGAGGCGGATATTTCCCGGCTTCTCGAAGGGATGAGCAGGACAGGATTCCAGGGCAGAAAACTGGGAGAATCACTCGACATCTGGTCGAGGATGATCGAGGATGACGGGTGTACCATTATGCTCGGCCTCTCGGGCGCGATGGTCCCCGCCGGCATGCAGCGGTGTCTCATCGAGCTGGTACGAAGGCGTTATGTCGACGTCATCGTGTCCACGGGGGCGAATATCTTTCATGATACGTGCGAGCACCTCGGGGTCCGCCATTACCGGGGCCATCACCATGTCGACGACCGGCAGCTTTTTGAGTGCGGCATCGACCGAATTTACGACGTATTTGCCTTTGAAGAGCAGTTCCGGGAAATTGATGCGTATATTGCTGATTTCTCTCGCAGCATCGCCCCGTTTGCGGGTTCTTCACGTGCATTTATCCGGAAGCTCGGCAACTATCTTCTCGATGCGGCACCCGGGAAAGAATCCCTGGTCGCCGAGTGCGCGCGCCAGGATGTACCTCTCTTTATTCCGGCCCTCTGCGATTCTTCAATTGGAATCGGCCTTGTTATAGCGCGCAGGAAAGGCATCGACGTGAATGTCGACCAGATCGCGGATACGGATGAAATTACGCGCATTGTCGAGCGCGCCACGCGCACGGGCGTCATCTACATCGGGGGCGGCGTTCCGAAGAATTTTATCCAGCAGACGCAGGTCATCGCTTCCCTCCATGAGCAGAACTGCGGCGGGCATGCGTATGCCATCCAGTATACGACTGATGCCCCTCACTGGGGAGGGCTTTCCGGATGCACCTTTGAAGAGGCGATCAGCTGGGGAAAGGAAGCACCATTCTGTCCAAATGTCCAGTGCTTCTGTGATGCGACCATTGCCCTCCCCCTTATCACGTCAGGCCTGATAGGGAAAGGTTTGCAGCGGCGCTCCGTTCCCGATACAGTCCTGTGACCATAACCCTTAAACCATTTTCATGCCAATATGTCTAAACACACTTCATGGAGCAGCACTTGCGCTGCGAGTGTCGTAAGATGCGAGATTATCTCTGTTGAGGTAGCCTAGCCAGGTATGGCGCGGGATTGCTAATCCCGTGTCCCTTTGGGACTCGAGGGTTCAAATCCCTCCCTCAGCGCTCCTGATCCAATCTCAGTGTGAGGCGGTCGAATGGAAGAAGAAGAGATCAAATACTTTGTCAGGATTAAAAACACCGATCTTGACGGGACAAAAGCGGTGTATATCGCCCTTACCGGCATTGCAGGTATCGGCATGCACACGTCGGGTATCGTCGCCAGACTCGCGGGTGTGGATCCGCGCGCAACGCTCGGGAAAATGGATGACGATTCGGTCGAGCGGCTTCGCAATGCCGTTGAGAGTTACGCCGATCATGTACCGACATGGATGCTCAACAGGCAGAAGGATGTCTATACCGGCGAGCCGAAACAGCTGCTGGGGACCGACCTTCGCCTCGCCATCGAGGATGACATCAACCGGATGCGAAAGATCCGCTGTTACCGTGGCATCCGCCACGAAACCGGGCAGAAGGCACGCGGTCAGCGCACCAAGTCCACGGGCAGGACCGGAACGACTGTTGGCGTGAAGAGAAAGAAGAAGTGAGCGGTGATTGAATGGGCTATCCTGGAAAAAACCACAAGCGGTATGAAACTCCCAAGCGGAGGTTTGAAAAGAGCCGTATTGAAGAGGAGAACAAGCTCCTCATGGAATACGGCCTTCGAAACAAGCGCGAGCTATGGAAAGCGCAGAGTACGTTGCGTGGATACCGCCGCGCAGCGCGGGATCTTCTCGCGCTCTTGTCCGGCGCTGCGGATGAACTGTTCGTCGACCGGAAAAAGAACGAGCTGCTCGGAACGTTGAACCGTTACGGCATGCTGGGAGAAGATTCCGGTATCGATGACGTGCTGGCCATGAAAGTCGAGGCCGAACTCGAGCGCCGCCTGCAGACGCAGGTGTATCGCAGGGGTCTCGCCCGATCACCCAAGCAGGCCCGCCAGCTCATTGTGCACGGGCACATTGCAGTCGGCGGCAGGAAAGTCACCATCCCCGGGTACCGTCTCCAGCGGGCAGAAGAAGGCACAATTCGCTACTATGGCGGTTCGCCCCTCACGAACGAGGTGCACCCCGAGCGGACGAGGATCACCAAGGCCGGAGGTCGATAACGTATGGCAGCGGAAAACGAAAAGTGGGGCATTGCACATATCTTTGCCTCCTTTAACAATACCATCATCACCGTCACCGATCTCTCCGGCGCCGAGACGGTTACCAAGAGCAGCGGCGGCATGGTGGTCAAACAGGCTCGCAACGAGAGTTCTCCCTACGCAGCGATGCAGATGGCAACCAACGTGGCGCATAACGCGAGGGACAAGGGTATCGTCGGCGTGCACGTGAAGGTTCGCGCACCCGGACGCGGGAAACAGCGCAGCCCTGGCCCGGGCGCCCAGGCCGCCATTCGCGCACTGGCCCGCGCCGGGATGCGCATTGGCCGCATTGAGGATGTGACGCCGGTGCCCCATGACGGGATCCGTACCAAAGGCGGGAAACGGGGCAGGAGAGTCTAATGAATATCTCATTCAGCAGGCTGGATGACACAATAGCACGATTTACCCTGGGTGATTCGTCACCCGCATTTGCCAACGCATTCCGCAGGACCATGATCGGCGAAGTGCCCACGCTTGCCATCGAGGAGGTGCGCATATATGACAACAATAGCGCTCTTTTCGATGAGATGCTGGCACACCGCCTCGGCCTGATACCCTTAACGACCGATCTTCGAACCTATGTGCGCATGGAAGAATGCTCGTGCGGCGGCGAGGGATGCCCGGGCTGCTGCGCGACCTACACGCTGAGCGTGGAAGGTCCCAGAACAGTCTGTTCAAGCGATCTTATCCCGGCAGACCCCAAGACCGCCCCGGTGCACGACACCATTCCCATCGTCAAGCTTGTCGAAGATCAGAAGGTTGTGCTCGAGGCGCGTGCAGTCCTTAATATCGGCAGAGAGCACGCAAAGTGGCAGCCCACGCTCGCCTGCGGCTACAAGAGTTACCCGGTTATCACCATCGACGAGCGCTGCGATGCATGCGGCATGTGCGTCGATGAATGCCCCCGCGGCGTCCTTGCGCTGGGAAGCAGGTCGGTCGAGATCGTCGAGGCAAAACTCGAGGACTGTTCCCTCTGCAAACTCTGCGAAAAGGCCTGTCTCGCCGGCGGTATCGGCGAAAACCCGGCGATCCACATCAATCAGGATGACACGCGCTACCTCTTTGTGGTGGAGAGCGATGGATCGCTTCCGGTCAGGGAGATCATGGAATACGCCCTGCTGCGTATCAAGAAAAAGTCAGAAGACCTGGTGGATATCCTCAATGACATATCTGGTGGGACGGTACATGAAGCGAGCAGCTAACAAAACGAATCCGCGCATTCAGTATCTCGTTGCAATGTTAAAAGAGACATCGCGCAGCAATGAGGCGAATGTATGGCGAGAGATTGCACGGAGGCTCGAAGCACCGAACAGGAATTATGCTGAAGTCAATATCGGCAAAATCAACCGTTACGCACATGACGGCGAGACGATTCTCGTGCCCGGGAAGGTACTTGGGAGCGGTGCGCTCGACCGCGCGGTTGTGGTTGCGGCAATGAACTTCAGCGAATCGGCGACCAGCAAGATCGAAAAAGCCAAAGGAACGTGCATGTCGATCGAGGATCTGGTCAGGAACAACCCGACAGGAAGCCGTGTGAGGATTCTGAGGTGAGAGGAATGGTAACAGTAATCGATGCAGACGGGCTTCTTCTGGGGAGACTGGCAAGCGTGGTGGCGAAACGCACCCTTGACGGCGAGGAGATTGCCATCGTGAATGCGGAGAACGCCATTGTCTCGGGATCAAGGGCCTATGTGTATGCAAGCTACGACAAAAAGCGCAAGCGCGGTTCCCGTGAAGGGGGCCCCCATTTCCCGCGGCGCCCCGACCATATTATGAAACGGAGCATTCGCGGGATGCTGCCCTACAAGCGGCAGCGCGGCGCCGACGCATTCAAGCGTGTCCGGGTCTATGTGGGTGTTCCCGTCGCATTTACCGATGCCGAAACGGAAACGGTGGCGGAAGCGCAGGTGGACCGCCTCAGCAGTCCCCGGTATGTCACACTGGGTTCGATCAGTACGAAACTTGGAGCCAGGTACTAGGGTGGTGGAATGGCGAAAACAATAAATACAAGTGGAAAACGAAAAACAGCGGTTGCTAGGGCAACCCTGAAGGAAGGCATGGGCCGGGTCCGGATAAATTCCGTCCCTCTTGAGATCTACGGAACCGAGCTGATCAGGATGAAAATCTCAGAGCCGCTTCTGCTCTATCCTGACGGCGTGACAGGCGTCGATGTCGCCATCGATGTGCGTGGCGGCGGTGTGATGGGGCAGGCCGAGGCTGCGCGCACCGCACTTGCGCGCGGGATACTGAAATGGTTCAATGACCCGCAGATCAAGGATCTCTATCTGGGATACGACCGTACCTTACTGGTCAATGACTCCAGGCAGAAAGAAACGAAGAAGCCGCACGGTCGCGGTGCACGAAAGAAGTTCCAAAAGTCTTATCGTTGAGATGAGTTACTTATAAAGAGAGATCGTTCTATGATTCCAGTCCGATGTTTTACATGCGGGAAAGTAATCTCCACGGCATGGGTGGAATTCAAGCAGCGGCGAGATGCAGGCGAGGATCCCAAAACGATCCTCGACGATCTCGGCATTGAACGCTACTGCTGCAGGCGCATGCTACTGACGCATAAAGAGATTATAGATGATCTCATACCGTATCAATGAGGGGTCGTGGGGTAGCCTGGAATCCTACGGCGTTCGGGATGCCGTAACCTGAGTTCAAATCTCAGCGACCCCATTTATTATTGATCACATATTTTGAGGAGACATGATGGATTCGTATACTCGGTATGAAAGAGCACGGATAATCGGAGCTCGCGCTCTTCAGATATCGATGGGTGCTCCTCTCCTGGTCAGGACTTCATTTATTGATCCGCTTGAGATTGCGATCGAAGAGTTTGAAAAAAACGTAATTCCTATCACGGTGAAAAGAACGAAGTGATTGGATGACATCGATTACCCGCATTATTTTACGATCAATCCTCGACAGTCGCGGCAATGCGACGGTTGAAGCGGACATTTTCACGGAAAATGGGTTCGGGAGAGCAGCAGCCCCGAGCGGGGCGAGCACAGGTATGTACGAGGCGAAGGTCCTCCCCCCGAAGGAGGCCATCGAGAATGCTGAAAAACTGGTGATCCCCGACCTCCTGGGAAGAGATGCCGCCGATCAGGCTGGTTTTGATATACTTCTCCGTGAAATCGACGGGACGCCAAATTTCAGTGCCATCGGGGCCAACGTATCGGTCGCACTTTCCCTTGCGAATGCAAAAGCCGCTGCCTGTGCATTCGATCAGGATCTCTTCCGCTACCTTGGAGGCGTCTATGCCGCCGATACGCCCCTGCCGCTCGGCAACGTGATCGGGGGCGGCGCGCATGCAGCAAATGCCACCGATATCCAGGAGTTTCTCATCGTGCCCACGGGGGCAGTGGATGCCGAAGAAGCGGTATTCGTCAACGCTCTCGTGCACAGGCAGATCAAGCAACTTCTGATCGAGCGGGGCAAGGGGTGCGGGAAAGGTGACGAAGGAGCGTGGGCGCCACAGATTGGCGACATCGAGGCGTTCGAACTGATTCAGGAGGCGATCTCTGCAGTATCCGATGAGAACATGGTGGAGATCGATATGGGTATCGATGTGGCCGCAAGCGAACTGTGGAAGGACGATGTTTACGTCTACAAGGATGCCCGCCGGTCACGCGAGGATCAGGTTGCCTATATGGCCGAACTTGTCGATCGTTTTGCCTTGGTTTACGTGGAAGACCCCCTGCAGGAGGAGGACTTCGAAGGATTTGCCGACCTGACCGAACAGGTGAAAGACCGCTGTCTCATCTGCGGCGATGACCTTTTCGTGACAAATGCCGACCGCATCGAGGAAGGAATCGAGAAGGGATCGGCGAACGCGGTGCTCATCAAGCCCAACCAGATCGGAACGCTCACCGACACCTATGAGGCGATCCGTCTGGCACAGGCGCATGGCATGGAGACGGTGATGAGCCACCGCTCGGGTGAGACCACCGATATGACGATCGCCCACCTTGCAACCGCGTTCGGGTGCATTTATCTCAAGACCGGTGTGGTGGGTGGAGAGCGTATCGCCAAATTAAATGAATTGATTCGAATTGAGGAGCTGATTTAGTGAATTCCAATGAAATTGAGATCGAACTGAACGAGCCGCTTGTTCCGGTCGAGGAATACCTTGCCGCGGGGGTACACATCGGAACGCAGCAGAAGAGCAAAGACATGATGAAATTCATTTACCGGGTCCGCGGCGACGGCCTGTATATCCTTGACATCAAGGAGACGGATGAGCGTATCAAGAAGGCTGCTGCATTCCTCGCGCGCGTCGACCCGTCCCGGATCCTCGTCGTCACCTCGAGGCAGTACGGCCAGTATCCGGCCCGGAAGTTTGCGGAGACCATCGGGGGCGTTGCAGTGGTCGGCCGGTTCATCCCCGGGATGCTCACCAACCAGCGGCTCGACCGCTATCTGGAACCCGAGGTTCTCGTGGTGACCGATCCGATCGGCGACTCGCAAGCGGTCAAAGAGGCGGTCCAGATGGGCATTCCCATCATCGCTTTCTGCGATACCAACAATATGACGAGTTTCGTCGATCTCGTCATCCCCACCAACAACAAAGGAAGAAAAGCCCTGAGCATGGTATACTACCTCATGACCCGCGAGGTTTTGCGCCACCGCGGCATTGCCACCTCACTCACCATCGAGGACTTCGAAACAGAATTGTAATTGCAGGCCCAATGGGGGTTGATGATGAAGCGCAGACCCAGAGTCGCCGGCATGTTTTATCCGGCAGATCCTGCCTCCTTGCGAGAGATGGTGGCAGGGTTTTTTGCCAGGGTTGACAACGGCGGCGACAATGCTCTGGGGGTCGTATCACCCCATGCCGGATACGTCTATTCCGGCCAGATAGCCGCATACGCCTATTCTTCTTTTGGAAGCGATTTTGACGGAACATTTGTGATTGTCGGCCCGAGCCATTCAGGCTATTCGACCTGCGCCTCCGCAATCCCCTGGGAGACACCGCTCGGCACCGCGCCCGTCGACGACGAATTCATCCGTTACCTCGATCTCACCATCGACGAATTCTCTCATCGCGACGAACATTCTATTGAAGTACAGATACCGTTCATCCAGTATCGCTTCCCGGTGGCAAAGATCGCCCCGATCCTGATGGGCGAACAGAGCCTTGCCAGCGCACTCCACCTTGCCGAAAAAATTACGGCAGCCGCGGAGAAAACGGGCATTCCGGTTCGCATCGTCGCTTCAAGCGATTTCTCCCACTACATTCCCGACGAGACGGCAAAACGGCAGGATCTGTATGCCATCGAGGCACTGGAAACCCTCGATGTGGAGGAGTTCTTCCGGAGAATCTGGGAAGAGGGAGTGTCTGCCTGCGGGTACGGACCCATCGCCTCAATGGTGACCGCCTGCAGGGCAGCGGGTGCAAGGAACGGGCGCCTCGTGCGCTACGGAACAAGTGCGGAAGTATCGGGCGATTATTCGCAGGTTGTGGGATATGCAGCAATTGCGGTGATATAGGGTGGCGATGTGGAGTGCTCCCGGCAAGGTGTTCCTGTTCGGTGAACATGCCGTGGTATACGGAAAGCCAGGGCTTGCGATGGCAATCAAACCGCGTGTCTTTGTAACGGTACGCAAAGCGCGCCACCCGCCGAAAGTCAAGTCACCCTACATTGAACATTGTTTCCGGGAGCTGGGTGTAAACGGGAGCGTGTATATCCACTCACAGCTGCCAAGCTCTTCCGGGCTCGGGTCGTCAGCGGCGGTGGTAGTGAGCACCCTTGCCGCGATCAACGAAGAATTCGATCTCAATCACGACAGGGCAGAGATCGCCGACATCGCATTCGGGATAGAGAAAAAAGTTCAGGAAGGGAGAGCAAGCCCGACCGACACCTATGTCTCGTCATTCGGCGGGATCGTACTCATCAAGGGTGGATCGAAACGCCGGCTCCCGCCCCAGACGATGCACCTCGTGATAGGCAACAGCCTTGTCTCCCACAGCACCTCAAAAATGGTCGAACAGGTGAGTGCGTTCAGAAAAAAAGATCCCCTGATCGTTGATCCGATACTCGATTCGATCGAGGCGACCTGCACCAGAGCACTCCACTGCCTCAGCGATCCCAAAATTCTCGGCCGGTATATGGATATCAACCATGCTCTCCTCGATGCTCTTGGCGTGGGTCACCCCTCGCTCTCGCGCCTTGTGCTCGCTTCGAGAGCCGCGGGGGCATACGGAGCCAAAATTACCGGAGCCGGAGGCGGAGGGTGCATGATCGCCCTATGCCCGAAGCGCCATAAGAGCCGGATTGCGGGAGCAATTGAAGCCTGCGATGCACGCGCCATCATCACATCCATCGACACAGAAGGGGTTCGGAGAGAGAATGAAAGAAAGGGTCCTCGTCAAACTGGGCGGCAGCATCATCACTGACAAGTCGGGAGACTGCGAGATCAATCATGAGCGTCTCTCGGGTATTGCCCGGGCCATTTGCGCACGCAACGGAAATGATTTGATTCTCGTCCATGGCGCGGGCTCATGCGGCCATCCAGAGGCGAAACGTCATCACCTTGATATAGGTCTAGACCAACATAATAAACAAGGGATATATGTCACCCATCATGCAGTGCGTGCATTGAATGATGCGGTGGTCAGTGCACTTCGCGCCCACGGCGCGGAGGCAATCGGGATACACCCGCTTGATGCGTGTGTAGCAAACAACGGACGAATAATCTCGTTCGAATGTGGTGCTGTTGAACTTCTGGTTCAGCACGGGATAATACCGGTCCTTCACGGCGACGTGGGAATGGATAGATCGCGCGGAGCGTGTATTATCTCGGGGGATCAGCTGGTGAGGTACCTGCCACAGGTACTGCAGATTCACAGGATTGGACTGGCAACCGATGTACCGGGTGTTCTTGACGGAGATAATTCGGTTGTTCGACGGATTGACCGTGCTACCGCCTGTGAGCTGAATATCGGCATGTCAGGGAATACCGACGTCACGGGAGGCATGAAAGGCAAGATCGAAGAACTGCTCGCGCTTGCCGAGAGCGGAATCGTATCGCATATCTTTCATGTATCCCGCCTTGCCGATTTCCTCGCCGGTCGCGATCATGGCGGCACCCGGGTTTGCCCGACCGGCCAGGACTGACCCGAAATCGGATCTCTGATACAGGGACACCGGGAATGGAAAACGAGCCCGGTACCCCCGAACAGTGAGGGGGAATCACCATAACAGACAGAAAACATACATCGTCACGGAAAAAGGATCATCTTCTCATCTGCTGCGAAAACGCGGTGGAATACGGAACGAGCGGGTTCGATGATATCCGGCTCGTCCACAATGCGCTTCCTGAATGCAATCTCGATACGATCGATACCTCTGCAAGGTTTCTCGGGCGCACCCTGCAATCACCGCTCTTTATCGCGGCGATGACCGGCGGGCACCCCGACACCGCCGATGTCAACCGGCGCCTTGCCCGTGCCGCAGAGCGGTTCGGCCTTTGCATCGGTGTCGGCTCGCAACGCGCCGCGCTCGAGAATCGCGACCTTGAGGGGAGCTTCACCGTGGTCCGCGAGCACGCGCCCTCCGCATTTGTGTGTGCCAACCTCGGCATCATCCAGCTGCGTGATCACGGGCTCGAATGGGCGGACCGCGCCGTGGAGATGATCGACGCACAGGCATTGTGCGTTCACCTCAATCCCCTGCAGGAGGCAATCCAGCCCGAGGGCGATCATGATCTCGGCGGATGCATCGATGCACTCGCACACCTCTGCAGCGAGCGCCGCTATCCCGTGATCGCGAAAGAGACGGGAAGCGGGATCTCGGGAGAAACTGCCCGGAAACTCTGGTCGGCCGGTGTTGCCGCCATCGATATCGGTGGATACGGCGGGACGAACTGGGCTGCCGTGGAGCGGGAACGGTCGAGGACCGTGGAACAACGCAGGCTCGGGGAACATTTTCTCGAGTGGGGCATCCCTGCCGCGGTGAGTATTGCGGAGGTGGTCCGTACCGGGGGCCCGGTCATCGCCACGGGAGGGGTGCGTTCGGGCACCGATATGGCAAAAGCAATCGCTCTCGGGGCAGGACTGTGCGGGATGGCCCTCCCCCTCCTCAAAAGTGCAATGCAGAGCGATGAGGCGCTGTTTGAGACAATCGAGGATATGCACACACAGCTGCGGGTGGCGATGTTTCTTACCGGCTCAAAGACGCTCGCGGAATTGGGGCGTGTACGGACATATATCACCGGAACAACTGGACAGATACTTCACATGGAGGAATAGCATTGGATATTGAAATTGTAGCAGTGGGCGGTTACTGCGAAGTCGGACGAAACATGACCGCGGTCCGCTGTGGAAAAGAGATTGTAATATTTGATATGGGGCTTCGCCTCGACCAGATCATGATCCACGAGGATGCCGAGATCGAGAACATGCATTCTCTCGATCTGATCGAGATGAAGGCGATCCCCGATGACACGCTCATGAATACGGTGGAAGGCAGCGTCAAGGCGATCGTGTGCACGCACGGGCATCTTGACCATATCGGGGCAATACCCAAGCTGGCCCATCGGTACAACGCGCCTATCATCGGCACGCCGTATACGGCGGAGCTCATACGCCAGCAAATCGCCGGCGAACAGAAATTCGGGGTGAATAATAAGATATTCAGTCTGCGGGCGGGCCAGAAATACACCCTCTCCCAGAATGTAACGCTTGAGTTCGTGAATGTACAGCACAGTATCATCGATACGGTCATGGCTGTGCTTCATACGCGAGATGGCGCCGTGATTTATGCCAACGACTTCAAGCTTGACCGGACCCCCACCATCGGTGCGCCCCCCGACTTCGCACGGCTTCGGGAGATCGGAAAGGAGGGTGTCGTTGCCCTCATCAGCGAGAGCGTGAATGTGAGCCAGAACGGGAAATGCCCCAGTGAACGAGTGGCCGGCAATCTTGTCAGGGATGTCCTGACCAGCTTTGAGGACGACAAGCACGCCATCGTGGTGAGCACGTTTGCATCCCACATCTCACGGGTCAAGGCCATTGCCGAGTGCGCCCACGAGATAGGCCGAAAGCCGGTCCTGCTCGGGCGCTCCATGGAGAAATACGCTGCCGCCGCAGAGCAGATGAAACTCGTTGGCTTTCCGCAGACACTCAGCATGTTCGGCAACCGCAGGACCGTGGACCGCACATTCAAACGTATCCTGAAGTCGGGCCGTGAGAATTTCGTCCCCATCGTGACCGGCAACCAGGGAGAACCGGGGGCAATCCTCACCCGCATGGCAGCAGGAGACACGCCATTTAAATTTGAGAAAGGAGATAAGGTGCTCTACAGCGCCGACGTCATCCCCAACCCGATGAATTTCGGCCAGCGACACAACCAGGAGACGCGGCTGCGGATGCGGGGCGTGCGGATATTTGACAATCTTCATGTCAGTGGACACGCATATCGTGAAGACCACTATGAGCTGATCCACCTCCTCAACCCGCAGCATATCATTCCCTCCCACGGCAATATCGACATGACAGGCGAGTACGTCAGTTTTGCCGAGGAATGCGGGTACCAGAACAACAAGGATGTGCATATCCTGCGCAACGGGCAGAGGATCAAGATCGAGCGTTAGGTGATGCGGAATGGATTTGCAGGACTATCTGGATACGACGGCGGAAGATATCGATAAATCGCTCTTCCGGACGTATGGAACGGTGACGGGCGAACTTGACCGGGCGAGCGCTCACCTGCTCCTTGCAGGAGGAAAGCGGCTTCGCCCCGCCGTGGTCATGCTTGCCGCTGATGCGATCAGGAAGGGACTATCGAGAAATGTGATGCCCGCCGCCCTTGCCCTTGAAGTGACGCATACCTTCACGCTCATCCATGATGACATCATGGACGGCGACGAGGTAAGAAGAGGTGTTGCCACCGTCCATGCACAATGGGATCAGGCAACCGCCATCCTGGCAGGTGACGTGCTGTATGCACAGGCATTCGAATTGCTCTGCAAATCGGATGCAGAAGAACTGGAGAAGGTGCGCGCGGTGATGATGCTCGCACGCACCTGTGCAGAGATATGCAAGGGTCAGCACATGGACATTGCATTTGCGTCGCGCCAGGATGTCACGGAAATCGAGTATCTCGATATGGTGAGCAAAAAGACCGGCGCCCTCTATGCCGCCGCAGCATCCATCGGTGGTAGTCTCGCCGGAGGGAATGCGGTACAGACAAAAGCGCTCTTCGACTGGGGACTGAACAGCGGGATCGCCTTCCAGATACAGGACGATCTCATCGATCTGGTGGCCTCTGCAGAAACAAGCGGCAAAGACCGCGCATCCGATCTCAGGGAAGGCAAACAGACGCTGATCGCGATCAAGGCCCGGGAACATGGTGTCGACCTTGCCGGATACCGAAAAGAAACCCTTAGCGATGCGGAAATCGATTCGGCGATCGCCGAGCTGGAAGGGGCGGGGGTTCTCGACGAGGTGCGCGAGGCAGCGGCGAGACGTGTTGATGTTGCCAAGAAGTCCCTTGCCAACCTCCCTGAATCCGAGGCGAGGCAGCACTTGAGCGAAATCACAGATTATTTCGTCACTCGAGGGTTCTGAATGGCAGAAGAACTCCGCGAGATCCTTTTCATCTATGCCCTCGAAAATGCAGTGAAGCACAGGAGTGTTCCCAAGCCCGGGGCAGTGCTGGGAGCGCTTATGGGGAGGCATGCCGAGTTCAGGGGCAGGGCTGGGGAGGTCGCCGCCGAACTCAAGGAGGTGCTGGCGGAGGTGGACGCCCTCTCTCCGGAAGAGCGGGAGGAGCGATTGTCGGCTCTTGCACCCGATCGCCTGCGGTCGGAGAAGCAAACATCGGGCGGTGAGAGGGAACTCCCCGCCCTCGAACATGCGGAAAACGGCGTCGTGATGCGGTTTGCGCCCAATCCAAGCGGCCCTCTGCATCTCGGCCACGCTCGGGCGGCATACCTCAACGACTACTATGTCCGCCGGTATGACGGGCACTACGTGATCCGCATCGAAGATACCGATCCGCGCCGTGTCGAGCAGGAAAACTACGGGTTGCTTCTCGACGATGTCGACTGGCTCGGCCTGAAGGTTGGGGAGATCGTCTACCAGAGCGACCGGATGGATATCTATTACGAGCACTGCAGACGCCTTATCGAACTCGGTGGGGCGTATGTCTGCATGTGCGATGCGGCGTACTTCCGTGACCTGAAACTGGAAAAAAGGGCATGTCCCTGCCGCAACCAGACCATCGAAGAGAATCTCGACCTCTGGGATCGAATGCTCGGGGGGGCATTTTCCGAAGGGATGATCACGGTGCGGGTCAAAACCGACCTCGAGCATCCCGATCCTGCCATGCGAGATTTCTCCATTTTCCGGATCGTCGACGCACCACTCCATCCGCGGATCGACACAAAAGTCTACCCGATGTACAATTTCTCTGTGGTGGTGGACGACCACCTGCTGGGGATCACCCATGTGATCAGGGGAAAAGACCATATTGCCAATACGCGCCGGCAGCGCTACATATATGACTATTTCAGCTGGAAACCTCCGGTATTCAAGCACTACGGCAGGCTGTCCATCGGCGGCGTGGTTCTCTCGACATCCGCCATCAAGGAGGGCATTGTCTCGGGTGTATACTCCGGCTGGGACGATATTCATCTCGGGACGCTCAAAGCCATCGCCCGGCGGGGGTTCGAACCGGATGCGGTGCGCAAAGCGATGATCGATATCGGTATCGGGGAGACCGACATTACGTTTTCATGGGAGAACCTGTTTGCCCAGAACAAGGCGATTGTCGATCCACTGGCGAACCGCTATTTCTTCGTGCCAGACCCGGTCACGCTCCAGGTGGCTGATGCGCCGGTTCATACGGCTGAGGCGGCACTTCACCCGAACGAGCCGGAACGGGGAGTGCGCAGGCTCCTCTTCGAGGGATCTGTTGTCGTGCCGAGGCGCGAGATCGAGGGAAAAGCCATGGTGCGTCTCAAGGATCTCTTCAACGTGAATATCGCGTGGGAGGGCGAAAAACCCACCCTGAGCTATGCGGGCGAGTCGCTCGAGGAAGCGCGCAACGCCCACGCCACCATCATCCAGTGGCTCCCGCCGGGGCAGGCGCGCGCCTGTATCCTGAAGACCCCCGACGGCGATGTCGGGGGATACTGCGAGGAGGCTTGCGCCGCGGAATGCCACCGCGTGGTCCAGTTCGAAAGGGTCGGTTTTGCGAGGATCGATGCGGTTGCCGACGACCTGGTGACGGCATACTTCGCGCACCGGTGATCCATCTCACTTCGCGATTTTCCGAATGGTCCCGAAGAGCATTCGTTTGATGTCTTTTCTGGTCATTTTACCAAGGTAGAAATTGGCCAGCGAGGCGACGATCAGCGCTCCGAATAAGTTAAAAATGAGATCCCACATGGTATCCTCCAGGCCGTGCTGTAAATTTAGGCCGAAGAGCGTGTCCAGGGTAAATTCATAGATCTCCCAGATCGCCCCGAGCCCCATGGTGGCCATGATCACAAAGAAGACGATCATGAACCGCGTGCACCGCTGCTCGCTGAACTGCTCGAGGAGAAAGACAACCACAAATCCGAGGACGGCAACCGTTATTGCCGATATTAAGTGGGCAAGCTTGTCATACAGGGGAGAATAGGTGTCGTAGAACCCGGCGACATGGCCCGCAACGTGGAGATAGAGAGAGAGTGCGACAAGGAAGTTGATCTTCCACGGCAGGGTGATATTCGCTCTCCGTTCCACAAGATGGGGGACGATGGTAAGGAAAAACGCAAATAATGCGGGAATGGCCAGAAACCAGTCTCCGATATAGACGCTGTAGGCAACATTCAGGAGGATGAGGGCCTGCATGAAGTACGCGAGAAAGATCCCTGAGGGTTTCATTTGCCTGCCGTCCTGATATAAAATGGGGATTCTGTGCTTTTATATGCTATACCTATCGCTGCAGTTGATATCTGAAAGCCTGCAGGTTCATCTGCGGTTTTTCCATGATGATGTGGTGTCCTGCAAGCATCTCACATTTTTCCTCCGCCCGTCGCACTATCTTTTCGCCTGTCTGCGCAGGTCTGCACAGATCGCAGCGTGCATCTATGACAACAACGCTCATCATCGCGCAGTTCAAACCTGTACAGAACTATGACAAATACCGACATCGCAATACTCGGGCAGCCCGGTTATGCGAAGGGGATCGGGAAAGTGGGCACTGCGTCGGATATCACCTTTTACAACCTCAAACGAGGCGACGACACCGTCACCCTGATTGAGCCGACCCGGTATCCCGAACGCCTCGCGCCCCTGTTCTATGCCGTCTCTCTCGCTGATGCGGCGTTGCTGGTTATCAACGAGATTACACCGTCCTTCGGGGAAATGGTGGTCATGCTCGATGTAATGGGAATACAAAAGGGATACATCATCCTCCAAAACTACCTCGATCCTTCCCGGATCATGCCGCTGGTTCAGGGAACCGTGGTGGCGAACTACGCCTTCCTCGAGGACAATGCCATCGAGCTGCGGGAGCACCTGCTCAACGAAGCGTCCGGAAAGGAATCGGGGGAAGGCGATGCGCGCGAGGGGGTGGTCTTCGTGGATCACCATTTCAATGTCAAGGGAATCGGAACCGTGGTGCTGGGAAGCGTGGAGCGGGGTACTATCCGAAAGCACGATATCCTCAATGTCCTGCCAGGAACCACAACCGCACAGATCCGCTCGATCCAGAAGCATGATGACGATTATGATGAGGCGCACGGCGGCGACCGGGTGGGGCTGGCGCTGAAGAATATCGATGCGGAAGAGCTGGACAGGGGGTATGTACTCACGCGAAGCAAAGAGGTCGTCACCACGGACGCGATCCGGGGTGACGCGCGGCTGGTCCGCTACTGGCAGGAAGCACTTCATGAAGGGATGGTGGTGCACGTCGGTCACTGGATGCAGTTCGTCCCCGCGCGCATCGAATCGGTGTATGCAGGAGAAGACTGGCGTGCGCCGGTCCTTTCCCTGTCGCTGGAAAAAGAACTGGTCTACCTGCCCGGCGACACGGCGGTGCTGCACTACCTCGACGGCGGCAAGCTCCGCATCGCCGGCTCCATGCGGATCGAGTAGGCCCGATCCCATTTTTTCCTGGAGCATGAATTGGTGCTTCGTCCTTGCGATCCATCCAACTGATACCACTGTCACCGGCGACACACTTGTTACCCGAACCTATCCTGCACTTCCCTTTACCATGCGATTCTCCGGGGATACCCCTGTCCGTCGGTGATGGACCAGGAGATTTTGCAGTATTTCATTGCGGGTTGCCGGGGCATATGTCATCGCAGGGCATCCTTGTTCACGCAACAGGACGGTTCTATCCGCGCATCGAGAGCACTGCCTTCTGGAAGTGATGATGCAGTCGCTCAACGATACTGGCCCCGCGCGCAGAAAATCACGAAATGGAATTGATACAATGTGCGTTGATTGCCAGAGAATTGTTACGAATAATAAGGGGTAGTAATAGCAGCTCATGGTGGTTCCCGAGAACTCTCGTATCTCAGTACCGCACCATACGTTGA
>JARVGI010000015.1 GCA_029762625.1 Methanomicrobiaceae archaeon
ATACCGAGGACGCAGCAGCACTCGGCATCAAGGACAAGGAAATGATCAAAGCAATCACCCGCCGCGGCGAGGTCGAGGTGCCCGCAAAGGTCACCGACGAGATCATGAAAGGCGTCATGTTCATGCCCTTCCACTTCGCCGAGTGCGCCGCAAACTACCTCACCAACAATGCACTCGACCCCATCGCCAAGATCCCGGAGTACAAGGCATGTGCGGTGAAGGTTGAGAAGATCCAGGAGGCCTGAACAATGGTAGCAAAAGGCGATATGGTATACGCATGGGCCGCCGACGCCGACATCCTCGAGAAGGGTGAGTGCGGCGGTGCGGTCACCACGCTTCTGAAATACGCGCTCGAATCCGGCATGGTCGATGCCGTCTTTGCCGTCAAGAAAGGGCAGGACATCTACGACGCCGTGCCGACGCTCATCACCGACCCGGCAGAGGTCATTGAGACCGCCGGATCGCTCCACTGCGGAACACTCCTGCTCTCCAAGCTCTTCAAGAAGTGGCTCAACGGAGCCCGCGACATGAAGATCGCCGTCCCCCTGAAGGGCTGCGACGTGATGGGCATGTACGAGCTGGCAAAGCGCGAGCAGATCAACCTCGACAACGTCATCATGATCGGCTTAAACTGCGGCGGTTCGGTCAGCCCGGTTACCGCCCGCAGGATGATCGCCGACAAATTCGAGATCAACCCCGACGATGTCGTCAAGGAGGAGATCGACAAAGGCCAGTTCATCGTCATCACCAAAGACGGCGAACACAAGGGCATCTCCATCGATGACCTCGAAGAGGAAGGCTACGGCCGCCGGTCCAACTGCCGCCGCTGCAAGATGAAAGTCCCGCGCCAGGCGGACCTCGCCTGCGGCAACTGGGGCGTCATCGGCCCGAAAGCAGGAAAAGCCACCTTCGTCGAGGTCTGCAGCGAGAAGGGAGCAAACCTCGTGAATGCAGCCGAGAAGGCAGGCGCGCTTGCCACCGAAGCACCCATTCCCAAGGGCATCGAGATCCGCGGCAAGGTCGAGAATGCCATGCTCAAACTCGGCGACAAATGGCGTGCGAAGGACTTCGCATCCCTCGGCGAGGGTACCGACAGGCTCAAGAAGATCATGGAGGAGACCTCCCGCTGTATCAAATGCTACCAGTGCATAGAGCAGTGCCCGATCTGCTACTGTGTCGAGTGCAGCACCAAGAAGCCCTATCTCGTGGAGCCCGGCCGCGTGCCGCCGCCCTTCATGTTCCACCTGATCCGGTTCTCCCACATCTCCGACTCCTGTATCAACTGCGGCCAGTGCCAGGAACTCTGCGCCATGGATATCCCCAACGCACTGTTCATGCACGCACTGCAGACCGAGATGGAGAAGATGTTCGGCTTCACGCCGGGGGTCAACATGGACCTGCCCGTCCTTGCACTGGTCGAAGAGCCGACCGAGCGCAAGCGCCTGGCAGCCACCGGAAGCGACCAGATCTTTGACATCTTTAAATAATCTTTTTTCGCCCCAAATCGGGCAGGCGCCATGCTCCTGACCACGCGACGCGGAGCATTAGTGCTGATCTGGTTCTCCGACAGTAGCCCGCGTGTACGCACGGAGGATATCAGTCGAGGTAAGAAATCCTACAAGCGTTCCGGGATCGCTGGTTTGTACCACCGGAAGGTGATGGATATCATTGTCCATCATAAGAATAAGGGCTTTCTCAAGCGTAGCGTCCGGATCAATCGATACCACGTCTCGGGTCATCACATTCCGGACAGGAAGCGCTGGTTTTCCAGATTCCGTGCCATCCCTCACGTCGCCGATCGTGACCATCCCGGTGAGATGATCGCCTTCGAGAACCGGAAATCCCGTGTGTCCATACCGGTTGATAATCGAGAGGACGTGCGCACAGGATTCATCAGGCATGAGAGTGAGAACGCGATCGGCAGGCACCATGGCATCATCCGCCCGGATCCCCTCAAGCACCTCTACCTGATATTCACCACGGTGCGCACCGGATTGCGCCTTGGTCATCACCTGCTCATGAAAGATTGTGTTTGTTCCCGTAAGCACATCCGCGACGGCAACCGCACCCATCGCGGGAATAAAAAGTGAAAAGTTCGCGGTCATTTCGACCACCATGATCAGCACGGCGATCGGGGCGTTTGCAATACCTCCAAACAGGGCAATCATCCCGACAACAACAAACACCGGCACCGAGGACAGAGGCACAAGGTCCGGCAACAGCAGATGCAGCAGCAGGCCGATCGCCCCACCGGTTGAACCTCCTATTGCAAGACCGGGGGCGAACACACCACCGCTCCCTCCCGATCCGATGGTAAGGGACGTGGTGAGAATCTTTGCAAAGGGCAGAACGAGGAGGACCGTAAGGGGGAGCATGTTGTACATTTCCAGCTGGAGAAATCCATATCCCGTTCCGATGCTGCCGAGCCCTATAAGCATTCCTTCATAGGAAATCTGCGCCAGCAGGATCACCCCGACGCCGATGATAAATGCACCGGCGAAGGGTTTGACATGATTGGGAAGGGAAAAACGCGAAAAAACGGATTTGAACACCTTCTGGGTAGTATAAAACGTCTTAACATAGAGCAGGCCCATTCCCCCACAGACGACGCCGAGAAAGAGGAACAGGGGGATCTGCTGGACGGTCCACGTGATACCGCTCAGATCGAAAATGGGATCGAACCCTTCGAACGCGGAAAAAATTGCATACCCGATGATGGAGGCAAGAAATGAGGGAACCAGTGCTTCAGTTTCAAAATCCCGCCTGTACAGGATTTCTGCGCCGAGGATTGCCCCTCCAAGCGGCGCTTTAAATATGGTCCCGATACCGGCACCAATACCGGTCGCAAGAGCGATACGCCGCTCCCTCGCCGAGAGGCCGAGCAGATCCGCAGCGATGGATCCGAGACCCGCCGATATCTGGGCCGTGGGGCCCTCCCGTCCCGCACTCCCCCCGGTGGTCATCGTCAGGATCGAGGTCACCGCCTTCAGCAGCGGGATGCGCCAGCGTACTTTCCCCTCCGTGTGGAATGCACGCACCGCTGCATCGGTACCGTGCCCTTCTGCCTCAGGGGCAAATCTGTACACCAGCATGCCGGAGGCGAGCGCACCAAGACAGATGATCGGTAGGATGAGCCATATCGAATCGGGAGGCGCCCAGGTGGCGATTTCGGCCAGAGTCTGCCCTTCATCGGGATAGGCATAGCCGAGCAGATTTCCCATAAAGAAACGGGTTCCTAATTTCAGGCCTTTGAAAAACAGGAGGGCACCGAATCCGGAGATAATGCCGACAATAATTGCAATGATGGCCACGCGGTGAAAGGGACAGACATTATCGTGCATTTAATTAACCTTATTTTATTTCTTGCCATCGTTAATTAGTATGCCGTTCCTTTCCGGGGCGAGGGAGAGAGTGGAACTGTAGATGAGGCTCCCACCGGGAGGGAATTGACGCACCATGCCACCCGAGGCCCAGATGGTCACCATGTCAGCCACACTACCCGGCCCGAAAAGCCAGCCGCGTTCCTCCGAGCCTATGGAACGCAAACGCGGTCAAGATATTCACGAACGGTACGAAGGAGAGCATGGAGAACATGGCAAGCTGGAGAATGCCGTACCCGACTCACGGCCCGCTGCCGGGGACCGGGGCAATTCTCCGCTCCTTTCCGGACAGACCGGTGATGCCGGCGGCAATGTGGGTCTCCCTTTCCGCACTCCCCGGGTCGCGATGACGGGGATCATTGCCAGCCCTTTCAGGAGCGGTGCGCGTTTTCGGATCGCCCCTTTATGGTGAAATGCCCGGATGGCTGCATCCTTGCCGGCACCCTCGATCCCCTTCGCACCGACATGTGCCATCAGAGCCGACGCGAGCCCGCCCAGACAAATCAGCGGCACGCCCAGCCACGGATTCTCCGGGGGAGACCATGCGGCGAGCTGGGCAACGGTCGACCCCCCGACCGGGTACCGGCAGACAGGCAACGAGCCCATCAACAGTTCTGTTCCCAGCCAAAGCCCCCGGAAAAAAAGCAGCGATCCAACTCCCGAAAAACCCCTACGAGAGCCGCAATGCCCAGCAGTCTCCGATACGAACCATCTCCCCCTTCCATGGAATGCCGTATCTACCATTACAGGTCCAGGCACCATAGTGGCAGGTGATACACGCCCCGCCCCTGCAGGTGTGCGCACCGATTCATGGGGGCTATTTGCGCGCCCAAGGTGCTGGCGGCGACTGCACACGAGGAGGGAGAAGGAAATGTCTCATTCTCTGGCAGTACTATATAAACGAATTGGTGGAATGTGTGCCTTCTTATCAGCAAATTCTCCTATCACAACAAGGAAGATTGCGAAGAAACCGCAATTTATTCTTAAATTGCGGAAACAAGTAGAAACCTTTTAATATCTTTTCATGGAAAAATCTACTTGTCCTATACAGGTTTAATATGTTGTTGGTATAGGTCGGACAGTAAGAGAGGTGTATTAAGTATGGTGTTTCATCCTCCAGTAGCAATTGTTGCAAAAGCGGGTGATGCCGGCAAGTACAAAGTCGGCCTTCCCGCCTGGAACATGCTCCTTCGTGGGTTTATGGCAGGAGCCTACATCGCAATCGGTGGTGCTCTCGCTACAACCTGTGCCACGGGAGTGGCAACATTCCTCGGCGCAGGTATGGCAAAGCTCATTCTCGGTGCCGTGTTCCCTGTCGGGCTTATTATCATCGTGCTTACCGGTGCAGAACTGTTTACCGGTGACGCGATGCTCGCCCCCATGGCAGCGTTTATTCACAAGATCAGCTGGGCAAGTATCCTGAACTTATGGATATGGGTATACATCGGCAACCTGATCGGTTCCATCGTCTACGCATACATCATGGCATTCGGGCCCTTCACCGGCTGGAGCGCCGCAGGCGCGGCAACCGTCAATGCATTCGGTCTGAATGCAATGGCAATCGCAATCGGCAAGGTCGGTTATGTGGGCGGTGCCGCGACATGGTCGGCATTCCTCAAGGCAATCGGCTGTAACTGGCTCGTCAACCTGGCCGTCCTGCTCGGTATCTGTGCCGACGACCTGATCGGCAAGTTCTTCGGCATCTGGTTCCCGATCATGGCTTTCGTCTCCTCCGGGTTCGAGCACTGTGTGGCAAACATGTATTTCATCCCCGCAGGCCTGTTCCTCCAGCCTTATCTCTCCGCAGATCAGATTGCAACCATTGGAGCAGAAAAAGTCGCAAGCCTGACATGGGTTACCATGTGGACCAACAACATCATCGTCGTCACGATTGGTAACATTGTTGGAGGTCTCGTCTTCGTCGGTGTGATCTACTGGGTCGCATTCAGAGAAGAGATCGCGGCACTGAAGTAAGAGAGACTCAATGAAAATCGGAACCATAAATGTGAGGGTCTCGCCCGTCTCTCTGGCGGTGTTCGGGGCCTTCACCCTTATTTTACTCATCTATGTGTTTCTCAGCGGTGATGTGACCACGCTGTACTGGGCCCTCCCGTCGGCTCTCCTGCTCCTGATCATCCCGGCAGCGCTCAACTACATGAGCCAGGACCAGTATGCCCACCTCGTGCCGATCTACGAGCAGGAAGCAAAGAAGGTGGGGATCAGGCAGATCAACCTGGGGATGCTCAGCAAACCCGTGCGGGTCGAGGGTGTCGTCGAGCGAGTCTATTTCCGTTATCTGAACAGGCCGCAGTTCCTGGTCGCAGATAAAACCGGAGAGATCTCGGTCAAGATGTTCACCACACCGTCCGAGGACATCCGCAAAGGGGATGTCGTGGAGGTGCTGGGGAACGTTATGAAGCGGTATATCGTCACCGGCGACGCGATTATCAACTGCGTGTCCATTAAAAAGATCGATCCAACCCGGAAATCCTGAGCGGGATCCAGTTCTCCGTTTCGCGGGAACCCTTTGATCGTGCTTTATTGCGGATCGGAAGATATTCTCGCTTTTTTTGGGCTATCAGAATGTCGGGTTCAGCCCCTGGCGTATGCCATCATGCCGTTCTTCGTTGAGCACATGGATGTAGTCTTCAAAGAGATGGATGCGGGTGCTGACCGGGAAGTGAATGTCCGGCGTGCTGATGACCGCCTCACCGCGCTCGAGCGTCTGTATCTCGGTGTCCATATGGGAGATATCCTGTTTTGCGCTGCTGGCGACCGTCATACGGTCGTTTCTGTCCCCGAGGCCCATGATGATGAGCGTGTTCAACTGGGCCAGAATGCGGGCATCGATATTCTTCGGCTGCTGGGTGATCACGCACAGGCCGACGCCGAATTTGCGCCCCTCCATGGCGCACTCCCGGAAGATCTGGGTGCTCCCCGACGACGAGCCGAGCACCCGCTGCGCCTCCTCGATGGCGATGAGCACGTTGCGCTGCTCTTCCCCGCGGTCGCCGTCCTCGCCCTGGTGGGTGCGAAGGATGCGCCGGGCAAGCACGGAGAGCACAAAGAGCTCGCTCTGTTCGCTCATCCCGGGAATATCGATCAAAACGACGCGGTGGTCGTGGAGCATATGGATGATGTCGTTGATCGACGACCCTTTGCGCCGCAGGAATGCGCGGTTTTTCTTGAGAAGGCCGGCGATCCGCCGCTGTATCACATCGAGGGTGCTGGGCGAGAAATTGGTGAGGCGGCGTGCGATGTGGGGGTAGGGCCCCTCGTACAGGTCGGCTTCGAAGTCGGAAAACGACGTGGTTTCGAAAAACCCTATTACCTCGGATCCGGGGATGTCCTCGAGCATCTCCACCAGCTCGCGCTGCGGCTGCGAATGCTCGTAGAGGAGGAGCAGATCTGGCGTCCTGAAGTCGTTGTAGTCGAGATAGAGCTGGTTGAGGAGGTACTTCTTCCGGTCCGCCTCGTCCCTCGTCGTAAAGACCGCAAGCCCGTTTTTTCCCTGCTGGTAGTGGATGAGGCCCAGCGTTGTTGCACCCGTGGACGAGTGCCCCCCCGCAACGTACTCGCCGTGGGGGTCGACGATCAGCAGGCCGAATTTGCGGTTCTTCATGCAGGACGCACAGAATGTCTTCATGAAATTGCTCTTCCCCATGCCGGTGGTCGCGAACACCCCCATGTGCTGCGAGAGCACCCTGCTGTGCAGGCATACGGGGACGCCCTTGAGCACGTCCATCCCGGTGCGCATGTAGCCCACCTCGATCTCGCCCATCATCTCCTTGAGAAAGGCAAAATCCTCATCCTCAGGCCGGAGTACGCGTGAAAATTTCGTGGGCACCGTTTTGGCCTTCTTGAATCTCCGCTGCGCATCGATGCACCCGAGGGGGGAGGCCTCCGCGAGAAGGTAGACGTCTTCGCCGATGACGAAGAAATGGCTGGTATGGGGGCGGGTATCCCACCTGGCGTCGGAAAAATTGCTGTCGTGGATCAGGTCGTTAACGCGGGCAAAGAACGTGAGGCGCTTGTTTTCGTCGACGATCTTGAGAATATCCCCAACATAGATCTCCTCGTCATGGGGCACGGGAAAGCGGTAGCTGAGCACACTGGTGCCGATAAGGCGGTACTTCGACGAATCGCCCGTGTCAATATCGTGCAAATTCTTCATGATAATCTCCAAACAACTGCCAGAAATCCTTACTGTTCATTCCCAGGCGGTTCATACCCTTGATGATGTCATAGGTGATCCCTTCGACCTCGTCGGCGCCGAGCACCACCGCCCGGTGCGCATCGAACAGGGGGAAGGGATAGCCCGGTATTCTCCCGTCACCGGCATACGCCGCACAGGCGCCGCAGACGTCGGCCACCGCTCCCTCATCGGCGTACGCCGGCACCTCAATCCTGAACGCCGTTGCCGCTTTTTTATGGAACCGGGCCACGCATGGCACGCCGCGCTGCCACTGCGCATGGGGCTGCTGATCGAGCAGATCTTCGGGAATGCGCACGCACCACGGAGGGCGGATCCCGGCGTTGCGTGCGTAACTGTCGACCGCCAGCACCAGCGGGTAGCCGCCCCCCCATGTCGCCGAGGTGCGTTTGCTGATCCCGGCGACCCGGATGCCGGCGTTCCCGGCGCGAAAGAGCAGATCCCGCAGCACGGGCAGGTGGCTCGCGTGACCCACGTGGAGGGAGCCGTCCAGAAGAAGGGTGTCGCCGGCTTCCAGGCTCTCCAGCGCCTCCTGTGCGGCGGCGAATTCCAGCATCTCACGCACTACCGCAACAGCACGGGCGGGGTCGTCGGCCGCAAGGCCCTGCTGCGGATCTTTTCCAAAACATTCCCGGTAGAGCGAGGCGAACCGGGCGACAAACTCCTCACGCGCTTCGATTCTCACCAGCCGCGTGGAGGTCGTGCGCAGAAACGCCCGCCGGCCTTCTGCAAAACACGATACCACCGCCCGCACTGCGGCGATGGAAAAACTCCCCGCCTCAAGCACCATGGCATTGCTGCCGTCCACCGCAGCAAGGCGGCCCCTGCCGGCGGGGCTGCATTCCACAAAGGCGTCCTTTCCGATACCGCTCTGCGCAGCGAACCGCTCCGCGAGGTCGGCGGGGCAGATTTCGCGGATGCGCTCGAGGGCCGCGATCACGTCGCCAAGATAGGTGCGATCGGGGTTCACTGCGACATCTCCCGCACGGTGCTTGCATTGTCGGTCACCATCTCCACGAGAAGCGTATTGGCGAACTCGCCCTGGATGTCGGGGATATGGGATATCAGGAATATCTGTGGAAAATGCGTCTCCTGGGTGCGCAGGGCCTGGAGGAGGTTGTTGCGCCGCTCTTCGTCCTGGCTGCCGAAGATCTCGTCGAAGATCAAAAATGTGCTGTCATGGATCTGGTGCATCCCGGCGAGGTAGCGGCTCAGGGCGATGCGCATGGCAATGGCGATGTCGTCCTGTTCGCCGCCTGAAAACCGGTTTACTGGGTAGTTTTCCCCCATATCATGGACCAGCACCCCGAAATTGTCGTCGATGAGCACATGCTCGTACCTGCCGTCGGTGATCTGGCCCAGCACACGCCCCACCTCACCTTCGATCTGGTTCCTGACCACGTGGAGCAGGTGGGTGATGTACTCGCCGATGAACCGCCGTGTCAGCCGCAGGTGCGCCGCCTTCTCGCCGGTCGCAGCCATCCTGCGCTCGAGAGCTTCGAGCTTCTCGCATTCCTCCGCGAGCCGCCGCCCCTCCTTCGATCGATCCTTTACAGCATGCTCTTTCTCCATCAGGGTGCGCTCATACCGGTTCACCTGCTCCCTGCACGACTGCAGGTGCGCGTCGGCGGCTTCCAGGTCCTGTGGCGCGAAGGAGAGCGCTTCTAAGGTTTTCCTGAGCGTGCACAGCGATGCTGAAGCCTCCTGCGCCTCCGCCTCTCGTGCGGATATGGTTTCGTCGATCTGGCCAAGCTCCGCGACCTTCCCCTTCACCTCGATATACCGCCGGTATGCGGCATCTGCCGAGCGATGGGCCTCTTTTGTCTCCCGGTACACCCCGGCATCGAACCCGATCCGCACCAGAAGCTCCTCGAGTTTCTCCAGCTTCCCGGCACAGGTATGCATCTCCTCCTGTGCACTCGATAGGCGGTTTTGGTCCTCTTCCTGCGCCTTCAGGCGCTCGTTTGCCTCGAGATAGGCCCGCCACTCCCCCTCGAGAGAACGCATCTCTGCTTCGAGGTCGCGTTTTTTGTCGGGATCATACCCGAGATCATGGATCTGCGCATCCACGGCGGCTTTTGCATGGAGCGCGTGCTCGGCATCCCGCATGAGGGACGTCCGTTCATCGCGGCAGGCGGCGAGCCGGGACCCGTCGTCAGCGAGCTGGCGGTGCCTCGCGACAAGGGACGCATGGTCCGCCATACCTTCCTCGCGCTGCCGGACCAGCCGCTCGATGTCAGCTGCCGTCTCCTCCTGCAGCTGCACCATCGATCGGATCCGCCCTTCAAGATCCCGGACCAGCGCATGGTAGTGGTCTCCCAGGGGGCGGTTGCAGGTTGGACAGATCCCCTCTTCCCCCGTCTCCCGTATCTCAGCCAGCTGCCCTTCGAGCTCTTCTCGCTGGCGGTCGCAGTTCTGGTACGTTGCCTGCCGGGCACTCACGTCACGCAGGAGTCTCTCGCTCCCGGCGGAACAGACCTCGATCCGGTGTTCCAGTTCCCGCATATCAGGGTACTGCCCGATTTTTTCCTCGAGATCTTTCATCTGCGCACGGAGCGCGTGCACGCGATCCTCGATCCCCCGGTAGCGGGCATCAATGTCCGCCTGTATTTTCCAGAGATTCCGGAAGCGGGATTCCATTGCATCGAGCTGTTCCGCCTCATGACGCAACATTTCAAGGTTCCGAACGGATGGCTCCAGCTCCCTGCAGGTGCGTGCATCCTCCTCGAGACGGGCGATCCGCCCGCCGAGCTGCCGGATCTGCACCTCGTACCCGGCGATGCGATCACGCACCCGCTGCTGCTCGGCAGAACACCGCTCATGCTGCTCCTTTTTCTCCGCACGTTCGTGTACAAGAGATGATAGGCGGGTGTACTCCGATTCCGCACCAGCGAGTTGTTCGAATTCCTCCCGGAATCCCTGCAGATCCTCTTTCTTCCGGTGCAGCTGCGCCAGTTCATTCTTCATCCGGTCAAATGTGGTGAGAAGGGCCCGCTCCTGCTCGCAGAGCGTAATATATCGCACCTTTTTATCGGTCAGCTGCCTGAACGTTTGCTCGGCGGCCGCAGACTCCTGCTCCGCCTGCTGTTGCTGTACATGCAGGGCACGGATCTCGTCCTGCAGGACTGCGATCTCGGCCTCGATCGCGGCCCTCCGCTGCAACAGCGCTTCATGGTCATATTCGTCGATCTTGCCCCCGATAAAATCCAGTTCCTTCTCCTTTTCCCTGATCTCCTCCCTCAGGAGCGCATCGCTCTCATTTTTCAGGTAATCGATCCCGAGTACCCGCATAAACCAGTTTTTTCTATCCCCGGGCCGTTCGTCAAGCAGGGAGAGGAGGTCTTTTTGCCCCGCATAGATGGTGCTCTTGAAATCGGCAGCGCCCATGCCGATGACCCGCGCCACCTCGCCCTCGACCGGGTTCACGCCCTCTGCGAGAAGGTTGCCGCCCAGAAACATCTGGGCGTCGTGCTGGGTGGAGCTCGCCGTGCGCCGGAACGTCCGCAGGATCGTGTACTCCTCCCCACCCACCTGGAAATCGAGGCGGACCTCGCACTTTTCCCGCAAGGGGGCGAAAGAACTGACGATATACTCCCCTGAAAGCCCTGAGCTCTTCACGCCGTAGAGGGCAAAGAGCACCGCTTCCACGATGGTGCTCTTGCCCGCCCCGTTGTTTCCAACGATGCCGGTGACACCGTCGCGAAAGACCACCTCTGCGGTGCCGAACCGCTTGAAGTTTTTCAGGGCCAGCTTAGTGAGCAGCATCCCGCTCCTCCTGGTGGCGCTCGATCACCCTGCGCAGCACCTCGGTTCCCCTCCCGACCACGAATGCGTGCACCGGCGGGTCAAGGTGCTTCTGCGCCACGAATGTCTCGAATTCACCGAGATAGTCGACGGTGCGGAGATCTTTTTCCTCGATCACATTCGCCTGCTCGTCGGCCATCCGTATCCGCACCTTCAGGTCCAGCACTCTTCTTTTGAATTCCGCCAGCGTCCGGCGGTCGACCGCCCGGACCGTCTCGCGCGCGATGCCCTCGAGAGTCAGCTGGCACATCGCCAGATCGCACCCTTCCGGATATCGCTCGATTTTTCCGGCGATTGTCTCCGAAACCTCCGCGGCGCTCAAGCCCTCGCAGCCGACGGTGCCGAGGTCCATCATGGGGGTATGAGGCAGCTCGAGGTGCTCGGCCTGCCCCGTTGCGGTGTCCACGACAAGCCCGCCCTTGACGTCGGGCAGCTCGCCGTACGAGCAGTACTCGAGGGAGCCCGCGTACCACGCGTTGTCCGCCACCTGGCGCTGGCCGTGAAAATGGCCGAGCGCGATGTAGTCGAAGGCGGACGAGAGCATGCCCGCGCTCAGCTCATGCTCGGCCACCGTGCGCAGCCGGTAGTCGTGGAGGGTGCTGACGAGGCCGTGGGTGACGAGGATGTTGCGGCGATCCGGCGACGGCGTGATCTGGTGATATGCCCCGACGTAGTCCTGCGCCCGCAGCATATTGGGGATGAGGTGAAACACCGTATCCCCGATCTCTACCGGTTCATAGCGGTAGCGGTATGCGGCATGCACCTCCGCCTGGTGGTACTCGAGCACCTCGAGCGGCGACGAGGTGTAGCGCGTCTTGGGCATGCTGTGGTTTCCGGCGATCACCACAAACGGGATCTCCTCCTCGCCGAGGCGCCCGAGGGCCTCCAGCACCGTGGTATAGGCACGCGTCTTGGGCTTGACCCGATCGAAGAGATCGCCGGCATGCACGAGGGCATCCGGGCGCTGCCGGATGATGACCTCGATTGCCTCCAGAAAATTCTCGTAGATCAGGCGTTCCCGCAGATTCATGCCGGTTTCCGGGTCGATTTTATGAAAGGCGGCGAGCCCGAGGTGGGTGTCGGCGATATGAACAAAGCGCATACGTTATTTCCCCATCGTTGGCGGTTCGTAATAGCCCCGCGGTGTGCGGCGTGAAGGTGAACGGCGGGGCGGGTCATTACTTATCTATAGAGTGGGTCGATATAGATATGGTGATTTTTTGTCCCAGAGGGCAGTAGATGCTGTTTTTCAGGCGATGTTCCTGTTGACCGATATCAGGGCGCTTCTCCGGGAGACCGCACCGGACCACCTGCTCGACGACGAGCAGAAGCAGCAGGCAGCGCGGGCCCTGGAGAAGGCAAAAAAACAGATTGCTATTCTCGAGAAGGAGCTGGTCGGTTGAAGTGCAGCGGCGATATCGAGGTGCGGGAGGTCGAGGAGCTCTTCATCAATATCGATCCCATCCAGGCCGGGGGCCGCCTCACCCCGGAGGCCATGAAAGCGTGCATCGCCTACGGGGACGGCTACTCGGTCTGCGACTACTGCCTCAAGCCCTTCCGCCTCGACTATATCAGGAAACCCCCCATCGCGGCGTTTCACCGCGACCTCGCCGCATGGCTGCACATGGACGAGGCACGGGTGATGCCCGGGGCGAGGAGGGGCTTCCAGGCGGTCGCCAGCACGCTGGTGGAGAAGGGCGACCCGGTCATGCTCACCGCCCTCTCCCACTATACGGAGTTCGTCGCGGTGGAGCAGTCGGGCGGTATCCCCCGGGAAATCCCCGCCGACGAGCACAACCGCATCACCGCCGATGCGGCGGCGGCAAGGATCGAAGAGGTGCTGCGCGAGTTCGGGCGGCCCCCAGGTCTCCTCTTCGTCGAGCACGTCGACTACCAGTTCGGCAACATCCATGAGATCAAAGAGATCGCCCGCGTGGCCCACGGCTACGATGTGCCGGTGCTGCTCAACGGCGCCTACTCGGTGGGCATCATGGAGGTGGACGGGGCTGCCCTCGGGGTGGATTTCGTGGTGGGGTCGGGCCACAAGAGCATGGCGGCGCCGGCACCCTCAGGCCTCGTGGCGACCACCAGCGAGCATGCGGAATCGGTGTTCCGGACGACGAAGGCGAAGGGCGATCTCACGGGAAGGACGTTCGGCATCAAGGAGGTGGAGCTGATGGGTTGCACCCTGATGGGCGTCACCGTGGTGGGCATGATGGCCTCGTTTCCGGCGGTCAAAGAAAGGGTCAAACACTTTGACCGGGAGATCGCCCACAGCCGGCTGATCACCGACGCCCTGCTCTCCATCGAGGGCACCGAGGTGCAGTCCGAGTACCCCCGCAACCACACCCTCACCCGCATCGATACCCGCGGATCCTTCGATAAGGTGGCGGAAACGCACAAAAAGAGAGGTTTTTTCCTCCAATCGGACCTGAAGCAGCGGGGCATCACCGGCGTCATCCCCGGCTCCACGCGGGTCTGGAAGTACAACACCTACGGGCTGACCGAGGCACAGGCCCGGCATGTCGCCGAGGCCTTCCGGGAGATCGCTATAGAGAACGGGCTCACCGTCACCTGATCTCTTCCATCTCCCCGTTGAGTGCCCGGTATCCCCGGACCGACGAGAGCGCCTCCTCGACTAGCGCTTCGATCCCCAGCTTTCCTTCTTCGCTCCGCACCGCTTCGAGGGTGGCGGCGAGGGCGGGGTGCTTCGGGACGACTATACAGCCAAGGTCCCCGGCAGCGTCTCGGAAAGTCCCGATGGTGCGCGCCAGTTCGACGGATTCCTGCTTGTCGAAGGTGATGAGGGGGCGCAGCACCGGGATTTCCGGGGTGGCCGCCTCCTCGATCACCCCCATGTTGGCGAGCGTCTGTGATGCCACCTGGCCGAGGGAATCGCCGGTGACGAGAGCGAGCAGTCCCTGGTCCCGGGCGATGCGCCCGGCCACCCGCAGCATGAAGCGTTTGCAGATGATGCACCGGTATCTGGGATTTTTTCCCCCGACGAGCCGGTCAAAAAACGGCCCGAGGGAGACCACCATGAGGGTGAGGGGCTGGCCGGGGCACCACGCGGAGAGGCGGCGGTGGTTCTCGAAGGTGCCGCCCGTTACATCCTCCCCCATCCAGCTACCGCCGTCAAAGGAGAGATGGGTCACGTCGCACCCCCGCCTCATCATCAGCCACGACGCCACCGGCGAGTCGATGCCCGGGGAGAGCAGGGAGAGCACGGGCCCCTGGGTGCCGAGCGGCAGCCCTCCCGGCCCCTTCAGGCGTTCGTCATAGACCAGTCCCCCGATGTCCCGCGCTTCGACGAAGATCTCGTAGTCCGGGTGCCCGAGATCCACCTCCAGCCCGTCCATCCCGGCATAAATCTCCGACCCGATCCATTTGCCGAGCTCCTGGCTGGTGAACCCCGCAAGGCCGGCCCGGCGCGCCCTGACCGCATAGGACATCCCCGGTTTGAGGCGGGAGAGCGCCCGCTGTACTGCAGCTGCCATGATAGCCTCGATGACGGGCGGGGTGCGGATGCACGGGCTCACGCCCACCACCCCGAACACCCGGCGCACCGATGCGCAGATGCCCGGAAGGTTGTCTCCCTCGATCAGGATCCGCCCTCGGTACACCTCGATCCGGTAGTCGCAGCCCTCTGCATCCAGCGCCCTTCTGATGTTGCGCAGCAGGATATCGATATAGCGGCGCTTCACCGGCTCGCTCTTTAAAAACAGCTCCCCGTAACGCACGAGCACGGCGTCCATCACCGCTCCCCCCCCGCATCCGCCAGCCGGACCGAGGCAAACCCCAGCGCCTCGATCTCCTCCATCTTCCTCCTGATTGCCGGATGTCCGGATGGTTCCGCCTCGATGACCGCATGCCCGTCCACGTCCCGCACCCGCAGCCTGCCGGCTACGTCCTCCCGCAGCAGGGCCTCGGCCTTCCGCACCCGTTCGATCCGGTCGGGAGTGAGGGGCGTATGCTCCACCACCCGCGTCGCCATGCAGGACGAGGAGGGGATTGCCTCGATCCCGAGGTCGCTGGCGAGCCGGGAAATCCCCCCTTTTCCCATCCGGCAGCGGGCAAACGGGCTCAGAACCCCGAGCTCCCCGAGAGCCCGCATGCCGGGGCGGCTCGAGGGATCGTCGTCGGCATTGGTGCCGTCGGCCACCGCCCGGTAGCCGTGCTCTTCCGCCCACCTGAGGATCGCCTCCATCATCGTCCGTTTGCAGATATAGCAGCGCAGGGGCCCATTTGTGCGCACCTCCTCGAAGTCCAGCATATCCACGTGCAACATTGCGAAGGGAACCCCGATACGCATCGCGAGAGCCCGTGCCCGCGCGAGCTCTCCTGCCGGGTTCATGCCGGTATCCACGGCGACGGCGGCCACACGGACGCCCACATCACCGGCCGCGGCGAGCAGCACCATGCTGTCCGTCCCCCCGGAGAGCGCCACCACGAGGGGCGCGTTCTCTGTGAGGACATCGGCAAGGCAATCGGTGCGATTCATCCCTAGTACCTGCGGTCGTGCGGGTAAATGAATATTGGGGAAAAAAGAGAGGATTGGGTTACTCGAGCTGCATCTCGGCGGCGCAGTTCGGGCATTTCATTGTTTCCATGCCCGGTTTTGCCGGCATCGTGCAGCCGCAGGAGGGGCAGAAAAACCGTGGTTCTCCGCCCTGCTGGTACATGGGCATCTGGCGCATTCCTCCGCCGCCCCCGCGCCGGCCCATGCCCCGTCCCATACCCATGCCTCTCCCCATACCCATGCCGGGTGCGGGGCCCGCGCCGGGCGGTGTCTGGACTGCGGTGATCTCCTTGTTGAGGTATTTTTTCACCGCATCCCTGACCGAGATGTTCTGCAGCGGGATGAGTTCGACGCCCTCATTGACGAATATCGGGGTCGCATTAGGGCCGAAATTGCCGGCAATCACCGCATTGACCCCTTCCCTGACGAGCGTATTCGCGATCTGGATCCCGGCCCCACCCGGAGCGTTCATGGAAGGGTTCTCCATCACGCTGGTTTTGACGATTTCTGTCCCCTGCACTTCAACGATGGTGAAGGCGGGGCACCGGCCAAACACCGGGGAGACGGTGTCATCAAGCCCCCCCTGTCCGGAACTGGCTACCGCAATTTTCATGTACATCACTTCACCTGTCTATAGCCGGTTCTCCACGTTTAGTATTTTCATCGTGACAATTTCACAGCGCCCTCGTCTCCTGCCGCCGGCGAATCGGGGCGATATGGCATCATCCGCATACCCTGCGCCGGAACCACCATCCCGCGAGATCCACCCTCCCCGCCGCCGCCGACCGGTGCAAAATCAGCCACCATTTCATGGTATTTGACTTTTTCGATGCAGATCGCTCATATTACACAATTCTTTTATCAGGGAGGATAGAATGTGTACTGCAATGGCAGGCAAGAAGAAAGGAAAGGAAACCGAGCCGATGAAGCTGTTCTATCTCTTCTATACGCAGGAGCGCTGGGACAACTGGATCGCCATCTTGAAGGAGCTGAACTTCGAGCCGGACCCGGAAAGCGACGAGATGCCGGAGGGCATGCAGGCGCTCGCCAATTTCACCGAGGACATCAACGTTGAAGTGCTCAAAATCATCCGCCTCTACCAGAACAACCGGTTTTCCCGTGAAGAGGCCCTCGACAAGGTCAACGAGGTCGAAGAGATCGTCATGGGCACGGCCCCCGAAGGAGAACTCGAGGAGATAATCGAGGGGATCCAGCTCCCCCTGCTGGCGCTGTTCATGGCCTGTAAAAAGTATCTCAACGATGAAATCAAGGGCGATGTCAAGGATCTGGTAAAGCAGGGCAGGGGTGTCGCCGATGAGGATCTCGAGAAGGCGCTCGATATCGCCGGGACGATCGGTGCACAGGTCATCGATGGGAAATCCTGCTGCGGGCGTTACCTGCGGGACGACATGGACAACCCGAGCCTCTTCGACGAGTGGCTGATCGAGATCGACACCATGGGCAATGCCCTCAAATCCCTCAAAAAATTCGACGAGGAGCCCGGAGACGCCTCGTGATCGCGGATAAAGCACGATTCAAATACGCCAAAAAGCTGGAGAAGGCAGCCGGTTTCCGCATCCCTGATCTTGCCTTTCACGGCGCCTTTCTCGAGGCCGTCTCCGGGGCGGTCGCCTACGAGCGCCTCGACCCCCACCTCCGCACCCAGCTCCTCAATTTTTTTCGCACGTTTCTCGGCTGCAAGTGCCGGCATGCTCCCCTCTGCGGGTGCCCGGAGCGCACATTCGCTGTCGAGATCATCGAGCTCCGCCAGACAGGCCTCGACCACCGCCAGATCAGCGACCACCTGCTGGAGGAATACGGCATAGAGCTCTACCCTGCCGACATCCTGAGCTTTCTCGAGGAGTCGGTGCACGTGCTGGAAGCCATCCGGGACGTGGCCGCGCTGGAGGGCGAGGAGAAGATGGCGGAGAAGGCAAAGGCGCACATTAAGAACATCGAGCGGTAGATGGGGGCGGTATCGCCGCCAGCATCTCACCACCCTCCTTCGGATAGATTGTTATTTGAGCCCGCATACACACTACACCATGCACTACCTGATCACCGGCGGCGCAGGGTTCATCGGGTCCCACCTTGCCGATGCCCTCGCCGGATCGCACGATATCACCATCCTCGACGATCTCAGCTCCGGCAACCTCCCCAATATCCGGCACCTCCTCGAGAGCGAACGGTGCACCTTTGTCGAGGGGACCTTCACCGACGAGGATCTCGTGCTGTCGCTCTGCGAGGGCATCGACGGCATCTTTCATCTCGGGGCCCTCACCTCGGTGCAGCAGTCGGTGGAGGAACCCCGCCGCGCCCACGAGGTGAACATCGGCGGCACCCTCAACCTGCTGATGGCTGCCCGGGAGCAGGGGGTTCGCAAATTGGTATTCGCCTCCACCGCGGCGCTCTACGGCAACAACCCCGCGTTTCCCAAGACCGAAGCCATGCTCCCCGAGCCCCCCTCCCCGTACGCGGTCTCCAAACTGACCGGCGAGTACTACTGCCGCATCTTTTCCGACCTCTACGGAGTAAAAAGCGCCTGCCTGCGCTTTTTCAACGTCTTCGGCCCGCGGCAGGACCCCCACTCCGACTATGCGGCGGTCATTCCCATCTTTATCACCCGCCTGCTGGAGGGGCGCCCCCTCACCATCTATGGCGACGGTGAGCAGACCCGGGATTTCATCTTCGTCAGGGACGTGGTGGCCGCGAACATCCGGGCGATGGAAGGCGATGCGGAAGGGGTGTTCAACATCGCCCGGGGCGAGCGGACCAGTCTCAACGATCTTGCATCGATGCTTGCCGATATCGCGGGCAGCAGGGCGGAGATCGTCTACGAGGCGCCCCGGTCGGGGGATGTACGCCACTCGATGGCAGATGTCACGAAAGCCCGTGACCTGCTTGGATTCAGCCCGGCGCATTCGATCAGGGATGGACTGGAGGAGACCGTGGCATGGTTTGAGGCGTCCCGCCGTCCGGGACGTGAGGCACCTGCCGTATGAAGACCGGACAATTCCAGGCATGTGCACCCGGAGATCCGGATGCCGGTCATTTCGATGAAACCGCCACCGTCATCCCGAATTCCCTCACGTTGATTTCTGAAAACATGTCCCGGTGCCAGATAGATATCAAACGTTTATATATTATAATTTGAGTAATGCTAATGATTTACGGTAATTTCCCAAATTATTACGACAATAAATGAATGAGTTGATAACAGGTAGTGAATCGAATGCCACACTATGGAAGAAACTCAATCGGCGAGAATACCGCAATTTTTGAAAATGTAATACTAGGGTTCCCCTCGAAGGATAATCTGGAACGTAAGGATTTTATTGGAACCACCATCGGATCCAACGGCACCATCCGCACGGGGACCGTGGTGTACTGCGATGTGGTGATCGGCGATCGCTTCGGCAGCGGCCACAACGTCATCATCCGGGAGCATACCACCATCGGTAATCGCGTGATGGTGGGTTCGGGTTCGATCATCGAGGGGCACTGCAAAATCGGGGACGATGTGCGGATCCAGAGTATGGTCTATATCCCCACGGACACATACATCGGAAACGGGGTATTTATCGGCCCCAACGCCGTATTGACAAATGACCCCTATCCTCCCCTGGGAGGCACCGATCTCCAGGGCCCGGTCATCGAGGAGAATGTCTCCATCGGCGCGAACGCAACAATCCTCCCCGGGGTGAGGATCGGGAGGGGCGCGCTGGTTGCTGCAGGATCGGTGGTGACGAAAGACGTCCCGCCGGGCACCCTCGCGATCGGCGCTCCGGCCCGGTGCAGGGATCTGCCGTCGCAATTCAAAAGGTGAGATCATGATTCCAATCGCAAATCCATGGATTGACAGTGAAGAAGTATGCGAGGTGCAGCGGGTGCTGGAATCGGGCATGCTTGCGCAGGGAGCAGTGGTGACACAGTTCGAACGGGATTTCGCCGACTATTGTGGTGTGGAGCATGCGATTGCCACGAATTCGGGCACGGCGGCGCTGCATGCTGCTCTGCTCGCGGCGGGCATCGGGGCGGGAGACGAAGTGATCGTGCCCTCATTCACCTTCTTTGCCACCGCGTCTGCAGTCAGCATGTGCGGCGCACGCCCGGTGTTTGCGGATATCGATGCCGACACCTTCAACATCAGCCCGGATGCGATCGCGGACAGGATTACGCCCCGCACAAAAGCGGTGATCGGCGTGCACCTCTTCGGACAACCGTTCGACATCGCCCCCGTGCAGGAACTCTGCGCCGATCACGATCTCGTGCTCATCGAAGACTGCGCGCAGGCGCACGGCGCGCGATACAAGGGCCGAAAAGTCGGTGGGTTCGGGAAAATCGGCTGTTTTTCCTTCTATCCCACAAAGAATATGACCACCGGCGAAGGCGGGATGATCACCACCGATGATGCCGGGATCGCAGAGCGCGCCCGGCGGCTCGTCAATCATGGACAGAGCGAAAAATACCTGCATACCGAGCTGGGCTACAACTACCGCATGACCAACATCAGCGCCGCCATCGGGTCAGTGCAGCTGCGAAAACTGGATAGGATGAACGACCTCAGGCGACGCCATGCACGGCATTTTTCGCAGACCATCTCCCGCACCGATCTCAGGCTGCCCTGGTGTGACCCGCAGGCATTTCATGTGTACCACCAGTTTGTGCTCACCGTGACCGACGAATTCCCGATGTCACGGGACGATTTCGGAACCCGCCTGCAGATAAAGGGGATCGGTACTGCCGTTCACTACCCGATTCCGGTGCACCAGCAACCCCTGTACCGGACAGCCGGCGACGGGCCGTGCTGCCCGGTGGCGGAAACCTGTGCACAGCGGGTGCTGAGCATCCCCGTCCATCCGCAAATTACCGATACCGACTGCGAATATATCAGCCGAACAATCAATGAGGTGCAATAAATGGAAGTAGGTGTTCTCGGCGCAGGAAATATGGGGAAAAACCATATTCGCGTGTATACCGAGCTGAAAGGCATCAGCAATGTGACCGTGTTCGATCTCGACACGCAAGCTGCAGAACAGGCGGCCCGGACGAATGACGTATCCGTTGCCGGATCGATGAACGAACTGCTCAATACGGTCGATGCAGTGAGTATCTGCGTCCCGACGCAGTACCACTTCCCGGTCGCCCATGAGGTGCTGCAGAAGGGCATCCACATGCTGATCGAAAAACCGATCTGCCTCACCGCCGGCGATGCGCACGAGTTAATCCAGAGTATTTCCGATGGTCTGGTCGTCGGCGTCGGGCATATCGAGCGGTTCAATCCCATTGTCAATGAAATCAAACGAATCCTGAAAAATCCCCTCTATATCGAGATGAAACGGCACAATCCGGCATCGGCGCGGATCCAGGTGTCCTCGGTCGTCGAGGACCTGATGATCCATGATATCGACATCGTGTTCAATGCATTCTTCCAGAGCGACTATGAGCTGAAATGTTCAGGGAACGGAGACATTTGCAGCGCATTGTTCCAGTTCGGGGCAACGCCGGTGTATCTTTCGGCGAGCAGAAAATCTTCGAAGAAGGTGAGGATGATCTACATCGAGGAGGAGGAGTGCACCATTGAAGGCGACTTTATGAGCCAGGAGATCTTCATCCACCGCAAACCCGGGCAATACAGTCTCGAAAACGATCGCTATATCCAGGAAAATATTATCGAGAAGGTCCTCGTCAACAAGACAGAGCCGCTCAAAGTCGAGTTGAAGACGTTCATCGACTGCGTGAAACGCGGCGAGCAGTTCCCCATTACGCCGGCGCAGGCAGCAGCCAACCTCCGCATATGCGAAGAGATCACGAGGAAGTGCATGGTATGAGCGATACCCTCCGGAAACGCATCGCACAACGAGGGCCGATCAAAACAATCGGCGTCATCGGCATGGGCTACGTCGGCATCCCTTCGGCCGTGCTCTTTGCCGATGCGCCGTGTTTTGATTTCGTGTGGGGGTTCCAGCGCGCCTCACCCACGTCCGGCTATAAAATCGACATGCTCAACCGGGGGGAGAGCCCGCTCAAGGGAGAAGAGCCGGACCTCGAACCCCTGCTCGCAACGGTGGTGGACGCGGGGAAATTCAGGGTCACGCCCGATTTCTCGAAGATCGCCGACGTCGATGCGATCACTCTCGCCATCCAGACGCCGTTTAAAAACCCTGCCGATCTCGAACCGGACTTTACCGCCCTTGCTGAGGGGCTCCGGCATGTGGGTGCCAACATGGCGGAAGGGACGCTGGTGGTCCTCGAATCGACCATCACCCCGCATACCACCACCGGCATGGCCCGCGCCATTCTCGAAGAGGAGTCGGGGCTCGTGGCGGGAGAGGACTTCGCCCTCGCCCATGCCCCCGAACGCGTCATGGTGGGGCGCCTGCTCCAGAACATCCGCGAGCATGACCGCATCGTGGGGGGGATCGACGAGGCCAGCACGAAGCGGGCGATCGAACTCTATGAACCGGTACTCACCAAAGGCAGGATCATCCCGATGTCGGCGACCGCCGCGGAAGTCACCAAGACCGCCGAGAACACCTTTCGCGATCTCCAGATCGCCGCGGTCAACCAGCTGGCCCTCTACTGCGAGGCGCTGGGCATCAATGTCTATGATGTGCGTGCCGGGATCGATTCGCTGAAAGGGGACGGGATCACGCGGGCGATCCTCTGGCCGGGTGCCGGCGTGGGCGGCCACTGCCTCACCAAGGACACCTACCACCTGGAGCGCGGCGTGAAGCTCTCCGGCGATCCACTCGATTTCCCCGCGGGAAAAGAATCGCTCTACGTGCTCGCCCGGCATGTTAATGATTTCATGCCGAGGCATATGTTCAACCTCACGAACGCGGCGCTCGCACGGACGGGCAGGGAGATGGCGGGAGCGAAGGTGGCGGTCCTCGGCTGGGCATTCCTCGCCAACTCCGACGACGCACGGAACACGCCGTCGGAGATCTACCGTACCCTCTGTATGGCAGCAGGAGCTGAGGTCGCCGTCCACGATCCGTTCGTGCGCGAGTATCCCGGGGTGCCCATCGAGGACGATCTTGGGGCAGTACTTGCCGGGTCAGACGTCATTGCCATCCTGACCGGCCACGGTGCGTATCGGAGTCTTGACGCCGCACAGGTGAAGAATCAATGCACTTACGGGATGCCTGTCATCGTGGACGGCAGGAATATCATCGATCCCGATGCGTTCATCAAAGACGGATTCATTTATAAGGGAATAGGCAGGGGCGATAAAAACAGTCATCCAATGGAATAACGCGCGAATTCCGACCATGTTCTTTGAGGACTGCAATGCCATATCCTCATGTGCGGAACACGCCATCCTTCACGGAGGGGGATCCGATCCCAGATCATCTTCCCAGTCCAGTAAAAGGGGTCTTTTTCCCTGAATAACTCCTTCATCGGATGCGAAGAGAGGAGCATCTCGTTTCGAAGCGCATAAAATACCAATAGATCCATAGTAATGTCAACCATAAATCGAACCCATTTGCCCGGAAGCACGGCATTCCCGTATACCATTCCACCATTGAAAAATCCGGAGATATCCATGAAAACGCTGATTCTCGCAGGAGGGATCGGGACACGGCTCTTTCCCCTGAGCCGCGAACTCTTTCCCAAGCAATTCATCCCGCTCTTCAACAACGAATCGCTCTTTCAAAAGACGGTCAAACGGGCACTCCTGCACTCCTCCCCGCAGGATATATTCATCGTTACCAACGAGAATCACCGGTTCCTGGTCAAAGACCAGACAGAAACGATCTGCGAGGCGTGTACGATCCTCGTCGAGCCCGAGGGGAAAAACACTCTTCCCGCCATCTTCTTTGGCATCTCCGCGATCGTCGAGAGATTCGGCCCCTCGAATGTGGTCGTGCTCCCCTCCGACCACCTGGTGGATACCACTGAAGCGTACCTGAACGCGATCAAACGGGCAGGAACACTCGCCGAACACTACCTGATCACCTTCGGGATCGTCCCCACCCATCCCCACACCGGTTACGGCTACGTCAAGCCGGGGATGGATCTCGGCGACGGGTTTGCGGTGGAGAAGTTCGTGGAGAAGCCCGACTTCGAGACCGCCTCTCGTTACGTGAACGAGGGATATTTCTGGAACAGCGGGATGTTCCTCTTCAATTCCGACCTCTTCTTCGGGGAGTGCCAAACATTCGCCCCTTACATCGTCGAGGCCTTCACCCACCCCGTCGAGGAGGCGTTCGCCAGCGTGCCGAAGATTTCCGTCGACTACGGGATCATGGAGAAGACCAACAAAGCGGCGGTGGTGGCCCTGAACGCGCCCTGGAATGATCTCGGCAGCTTCGACTCCCTCTATGAAGTGATGAAGAACGGTGGCGATGAGAATGCCGTGCAGGGGGAGCACATCGGCCTCTCCTCGACCCACAACCTGATCATCAGCGACCGGCTGGTGGCCACCGTTGGCGTCCACGACATGGCCGTCATCGACACCAAGGACGCCCTCCTCATCTGCCCCCGGGCAGAGTCGGAGAACGTGGGCCAGATCGTCCAGGCCCTCAGGGACGCCGGCGACGAGCGGGCCCACGTGCACACCACCGTCTACCGGCCGTGGGGTGCCTACACCTGCCTGGAGACCGAGGAGCGCTACAAGATCAAGCGCATCTCCGTCCCGCCCAAAAAGCGCCTCAGCCTCCAGATGCACCACCACCGCAGCGAGCACTGGGTGGTGGTGGCCGGCACGGCGCTGGTGACCATCGACGGCCGCGAGACCCTGCTCCACAACGGGGAGAGCACCTACGTCCCCGCCGGGGTGATGCACCGGCTGGAGAACCCCGGCCTGCTCCCCCTCGAGCTCATCGAGGTCCAGATCGGGGAGTACGTGGGAGAGGACGATGTGGTGCGGTATGAGGACGATTTCGAACGGAGATGAAAGATTCCGGGTATATCTGCAAAATTAATACATTCAATCGTTATCGGGCATCTGTACGGCATGGATGCATCATGAACGTATGGAGAATATCTCTAAATATGAACGACGCCAAAGTCATGCTCGATCACCACACTGTGGATCCATCTTTCCACAAAATCGAGTGAAACCATGAAAATCTCAATAATCGGAAGCGGCTACGTGGGCATGGTGACGGGGACCTGTTTTGCCGAACTGGGCAATGTGGTCACTTTTCTCGATATCGATACGCAGAAGATTGCCGCCATCAATGCGGCGAAATCGCCCATCTACGAACTGGGCCTCGAGGAGATGCTCGCCCGCAATCGATCCCGCATTGCCGCCACCACTGACTATAATGAGGCAATTCACACCACCGATATCACCTTCCTCTGCGTGGGAACCCCCTGCGACGACGAAGGGGCGATCGACCTGAAGTATATCCGGGCGGCGAGCGCCGATCTCGGGCGGGCACTCCGGAGCAAGGAGGAAAGGCATACCGTCATCGTGAAGAGCACCGTGCTTCCCGGCACAACAGAGCAGGTGGTAGGGCCGATCCTGGAGGAGACCTCAAACACGCGCGCGTTTGGCGATTTCGGCCTCGGTTCCAACCCCGAATTTTTACGCGAAGGGGTTGCGGTCAGGGACTTCATGAACCCCGACCGCATCGTGTTCGGGACCGGCGACGAAAAGACGCGCGCGGTTCTGGAAGAACTCTATGCGACCTTCTCCTGCCCGAAACTCGCTACCTCGATCAAAACCGCAGAGATGATCAAGTACACCAGCAATGCCTTCCTCGCCACCAAGATCAGCTTCGCAAACGAGATCGGCAACCTCTGCAAGCATCTCGGCATCGACACCGGGGAGGTCTTTGCGGGTGTCGGCCTCGACGCAAGGATCAACCCTGCCTTCTTCCGCTCCGGTATCGGGTTCGGGGGGTCATGCTTCCCCAAGGACGTGAAGGCCCTGATCGCCCACGCGCAGAGCGCCGGGGAAGCGGTGGACCTCCTCCGGTCGGTCATCAAGGTCAATGACCAGCAGCCGCTGAAGACAATCCACCTGCTCAAAAAGCATATCCCCGATCTGCGCGGTGCGACCATCGGCATTCTTGGTCTCGCCTTCAAACCGGACACCGACGACATCAGGGAGAGCAGGGCCATGCCCATCATCGGGGCGCTGCTGGCCGAGGGTGCGCGCATCATCGCCTACGACCCCCTCGCGGAAACCGCCACAAAAGCCATCTTCCCGACCATCGGGTATGCCGATTCGCCGGATGATGCCCTGAAGGTAGACGCAATCATCATCGCCACCGAATGGAAGGAGTTCGAATACCTCGACTATTCGGGCAGGATCGTCATCGACGGAAGGAACATCGAAAGAGCGAAGAAGGAAGCAGCAGTCTACGAAGGAGTGTGCTGGTAGATGGAAGTCAAGAAAGCAGTCATCCCGGCGGCGGGCCTGGGCACCCGCTTTTTGCCGGCCACGAAATCGATGCCCAAGGAGATGCTCCCCCTGATCGACCGGCCCGTCATCCAGTACGTCGTCGAGGAGGCTATCGCCTCCGGCATCGACGATATCCTCATCATCACCGGGCGGGGCAAGCGGGCGATCGAGGACTACTTCGACAACTCGCCCGAACTGGAGATGCACCTGCAGCAGCACCACAAGGAAGACCTCCTCAAAAAGATACTGGACATCTCCGCCATGGTGGACATCCACTACATCCGCCAGAAGGAGCCGAAAGGTCTCGGCGATGCGGTCCTGCGGGCGGAGAAGCACGTGGGCGACGAGCCCTTCGCCATCCTCCTCGGCGACGACATCATCGTCAACGACGTGCCCTGCACCCGCCAGCTCATTGACGTCTTCAAAAAGTACCGCTGCTCGGTGCTCGCCGTGGAGCAGGTACCGGACCACAAGGTGAGCAGCTACGGCATCATCAAGGGAATGCCGCTCGAAAAAGGCCTGTGCACCCTGGAGGACATCGTGGAAAAGCCCCCCCTCGAGGAGGCCCCCTCCAACATGGGCGCCATCGGCCGCTACGTCCTCACCCCCGAGATCTTCGACTGCATCAGGCAGACCAGGCGCGGCGTGGGCAACGAGGTGCAGCTCACCGACGGCATCCGCCTCCTCAAAGACTTCCAGAAGGTCTACGGCTTCTCCTTCCACGGGCGGCGGTATGATACCGGCGACCAGGTCGGATACGTGCAGGCCATCGTGGAATTCGCCCTGAACAACCCCGAACTGCGCGACAATCTTCTGGATCACCTCAAATCTCTGGTGAAGGAATAATGGAGGCGCCGTTCAACGGATGTGCGAGGTTCATTGAGAGTCATCGTGCCAAGAGGCTTCTCGAACTGGGATATAATGTAATTGGTTTTATTCGTTTGAATGAAAAGAGTACAGACAAGAATGCCATGCTCAGCACATCGGGAGAGAATAGCAGTCTACAACATACTCGGGCAAGGATGCTTGGAAAGATAAATAAAATATCGAACGGGAAAGATACGTCGAGATCATGGAGAGATTAGGGCAGTATACCAGCTGGATAACTGAAATGGCAGATTAACAATGAATGAACAGATCACGCGCTCCGGCCATGCACCTCGGTTGATCCGCGGGGTAAAAAACCGTCTGAAAAGGAGGTTGAACCGACAGGAGCGGAGATTCGGAATTCTTAAGTTCTACGCAAGAGGATTCAAACTCTACCTCATTGCTCTGCTGGTCTTCAGTATGCTGGTCGGGCTGTTGGAGTCGTTCCAGATCGTACTGCTCTACCCGATACTGAATGCATCCTTCGACCTCCAGGGTGCAGGTGTCGCATTGTTCGAACCCCTGTACGGCATTGTGAGAAGTGGTACCGATCTCCCGGAGTTTGTCGCATTCTGTCTCCTCTTCATTGCCGTCGTGGTGATGGCGTTCCTTGCAACGATTACCTACAAGATGATCTCCTTGAAGTTTACCAAAGCGGTCATCGTCAATACCAAGGGGTCGATATTTGACAAGTTAAAAGAGAGCGACTACCAGTACTTTGTTGAGAATACGCAGGGCGATATCCTCTACAACGTGGTCAGCTCCCCCGGAAAGATCAATACCTTTCTGGAAAAATCAACAAGGATTTTTTCGGATGCCATCGTCATCCTTACGATTCTGGTGGGGCTTCTCTTTGTGAGTCCTCTCGCAACAACGATGCTGGTCGCCGGCGGGATCGGATTCATCCTCACGGTACGGGTTGTGGGCAAACGCGTATCATACTTTATCGGAAGGGTGCAGCTGCAGTCCATCTCATCCGAAAACGCCGTCATCTCACAGTACATCCAGGGGCTGCGACAGATTCGATCCTTCAATGCCGAAGGCTACTGGAAAACGCAGTACAACGCGGCCCTCCGTAATTACTGGGATAAGTATGTCCGTTTCCGGTTTACCGAACAGCTCCCGGTTGCGATTTTGCAAACGATCTTCTTTGTCGCGATCGCCGTGGTCGTCATCGTCCTTTACTATGTCAATCCAGGCCAGTTCCTCACCATCATCCCGCTCGTCGGAACGTTCGCCTTCTCTGCGCTGAAGATCCTGCCGCGCCTCTCGAATATCGGATCGCAGAGTATGGAGATGATGGATGCCTACGCAAGCCTCGAGCGTATCTACCACTTCCTCAATGACTCCCGGTACAGCAGCATCAAAAACGGCACCGTGACGTTTGACACCCTCAGATCGGATATCGTCTTTGAGGATGTCGATTTCCGGTACTATGAGGGCCAGAACCTGCTCGAAGGGCTGGACCTGACCATCTACAAAAACAGCATCACCGCACTTGTCGGCCTTTCGGGCTCCGGGAAATCGACGGTGATCTCGCTGCTCCTCCGGTACTACGATGTCTCCGGCGGCCGCATTCTGGTCAACGGCATCGACCTGCGCGAGTATGATCTCGCATCCCTTCTCAATAAAGTCGGGTACGTCAGCCAGGACACCTTCATCTACAACGCCTCCATCCGGGAAAATATCGCTTTCGGCGGCGATTTTACCGATGAGCAGATCACCGCCGCCGCCAGCAGGGCAAACATCCATGCGTTCATCTCCGGTCTGCCAAACGGCTACGACACCAGGGCCGGGGACCGGGGAATCACCCTTTCCGGCGGCGAAAAACAGCGCCTCGCCATCGCACGGGCCCTGGTGCGGGAACCCGAGATCCTTGTGCTCGACGAGGCCACGAGCAACCTCGACACCGAATCGGAGGCGATCGTCCAGGACTCCATCAACCAGGTCGCCCGGACGGTCACCACCTTCATCGTGGCCCACCGGCTCTCGACGATCCGGCGGGCCGACATCATCTATGTCATGAACAAAGGGAAGATTGTCGAGAGCGGC
>JARVGI010000016.1 GCA_029762625.1 Methanomicrobiaceae archaeon
CCGGGTACTCGGACAGACACTCTATGCTTCGTCGTTTTCGTATTTGGGCGTGACTTTACCGGGTAAAGGCAGGCTTAAGTGCCCTCACCACCACACCTCCGGCAGGAGTGATGCGACCGCTACCGGGGGAGACGACTCCCCGGGAGATGAATGCCGGGACCGGGCCCTCGGGGGGTGGCTGAGCCAGAAGATCGGCGAAGAACTGAAAATGAAGGGAATCAGCGCCGCCATCGGGGCCGTGGCCGGAAGAATCGTTGCCGTGCTCAACGGATTTTTCAACGGCGGCAAGAGGTTACAGGGGCCGTATCGGAAAACTACGTGCGACGATTCCAATTCGTTCACCGTCGATACCGCCGCAATGTCCGGGTTCTCCTCGCCGCGGGGGGTCTCGGTTCTCCCGGTCATGTGTTCTCTCCACGTAGACACCTTTTCAGGCCCTATCATCGGGAGGGGAACGTTCTGCGAAACCTTCATGTGAGAGGTGTGCTGTAGGTAGTGCTGGAGGACCACAAGATGCCAGAAACAGAGGGGCCCGGTGTGGCAAAAGTTATCGAATTGATCGGCAGTTCCACCAAAGGGTGGGAGGATGCGACGGCAAATGCCATACAAGAAGCAGCGAGAACCGTGAAAAACATCAAAGGAGTCTACCTGAAGGAATGCACCGCAAAGGTGCAAGGCGACAGGATTGTTGAATACCGTTCCAACGTCAAGATTACGTTTATCGTGGAAAAGGAGCGTTGAGCTTTCCAGAGATTCTTGTCGCCGGGATCGGGAATCACCAGATCGCCGGGGGCCGGGCTCTCCGCCGAACCACAGGCAGGGCAGGGGCTGTGTGACCCGTATGCGGCCGGAATGGGAGGGCCTGGTGGATGAAGGGGGCGGAAGACGATGAGGATGAAGAGGCTTGAGGGCAGGTACGCCCTTGTGACAGGGGGGTCGACCGGCATCGGCCGAGCGATTGCCATCCGCTTTGCAGAGGAAGGGGCGAACGTCGCCATCAACTACCACTCGAGCGGCGAAGAGGCCGAAATCACGCGAGACGAGGTCAACGAGGCCTGCAGCACGATCCGGGAGCTGGGGTGCGAGGAGATGGTGGTGCAGGCGAACGTCGCAGACGAAGCGGACGTGCGGGAGATGTTTGCGCGGGTGCTCGCCGCATGGGGCCGGATCGACATCCTGGTGAACAACGCGGGCATCCAGAAGGCCGCCCCGACCGACGATGTGGAGACGGATGACTTCGACCATGTCCTCGCCGTGAACCTCCGCGGCGCCTTCCTCTGTGCACGGGAGGCGGCCCGGCACTTTCTCGCCCGCGGCGGGGGCGGGGTCATCATCAACAACTCCTCGGTCCACCAGATCATCCCGAAGCCGCACTACGCACCCTACGCCATCAGCAAGGCGGGGATGGGAAACCTCACCCGGACGCTTGCCCTGGAGTATGCCGGGCGGGGCATCCGCGTCAACGCCGTCGGCCCGGGGGCGATCCTGACGCCGATCAATACAGCGTGGAAAGATAATCCAGAAAAAAAGGCCGAAGTCGAGCGCCACATCCCGCTCGGTCGTGCGGGAACGCCCGATGAGATCGCAGCGGTCTTTGCCTTTCTGGCATCGGACGACGCATCGTACATCTCCGGGCAGACGATCTACGCGTGCGGCGGGCTGACACTGTACCCCGACTTCCGGACCGCATGGTCGTCACCCGAATGACGATCGGACAGCGGGAGAACGACCTTCAACACCAATGCCGGCTCGTGCAAAACCAGTGGCAGGGAGTACATCCGGAATCGCGGGGGTCTCTTCTCTCCCGCGGGACGACTACGATACCGGCATTTTTTCATGGGATACACCTCTCTCCGTGACCAGATTCGGGGTTGATATCGGCACTGGAACGGCCGGAACCAGACGCCGCGTATGAGGGCGGCATCCGACCGATACGTTAATCACCGCTCCTCCCCACCGGGGCAGGAGGTGACCGATATGGCAAAAAGCAAACTGCAGGTCGGGATAGCCGGGCTCGGGAAGATGGGAGGGAACCTTGCACTGCAGGCCGTCGACAGGGGGATCGATGTGGTGGGGACCGCCCGGCACAGAAAACCCGATCTCGAAGCGCAGGGGGTGGCATTTGCTGAAAATTACCGGGATTTTGCCGCGTATCTCAGGCCCCCGCGGGTGATCTACCTCTCGGTTCCGGCAGGGCACCCGGTGGACGATGTCCTCTCGCAGCTGGTGCCACACCTCGACGTGGGCGACGTGGTGATGGACGGGGGCAACTCCTTCTACCGCGATTCGATTGCACGGGAGCGCGACCTTGCGAAGAAGGGCATCCATTTCCTCGACTGCGGAACAAGCGGCGGGATAGCGGGCGCCCGGCTCGGGGCATGCTTCATGGTCGGCGGGCCGGAAGAGGGCTTTCGGATCGCACGACCGGTTCTCGAAAAACTTGCCGTTCCCGAAGGGCTTGTGTACACCGGAAAGCCCGGGAGCGGCCACTTCGTCAAACTCGTCCATAACGGGATCGAGTTCGGGATGCTCCAGGCGATCGGTGAAGGCGTCTCACTGCTGCGGGGGTGCGGGGATTTCGATCTCGACCTTGCGGCGATCTTTCATACCTGGGCGCACGGTTCGGTGATCCGGAGCTGGCTCGTCGAGCTGATGGAGCAGGGGCTCTCCGAGCGGAGCCTCGAGGATATCGAGAGCTACATCGAAGACACCGGCGAGGTGAACTGGCTGGTCGAGACGTCCATCATGTGGGAGATACCGATCCCGGCCACCATGATCGCGATCATGGAGCTCTTCGAGTCACGGGAGAAGGACAGCGACACCCATCGATCGATCGCACTCATGCGGCACGGCTTCGGCGGCCATCCCTTCGGCAAAGACGAGCATATTGCAGAGGAGCGGCGGGTGAGCCGTATCACGAAGATATGAGGGATCATCCGTGCCGGTGCTCGATCGCCCAGGCCGCGAGCACGTGCGAAAGGTGCGTGAGCGCCTGCGGGAAGTTGCCGAGCATCACCCGGCCGACGCCGTCTATCTCCTCTGAAAAGAGGCCGAGGGGGCTTGCGGCCCGATAGGCCCGGGCGTACCAGTCCCGGGCACCGTCGAGGTCGCCCTGGTTCGCCTTCACCGTCGCCATCCAGAAGCAGGCGGGGAGGAACGCCCCCTCGCGGCCGGGCAGATTGTCGTCGATGATGTAGCGCTGCAGGTAGCCCTCCTCGTCGAGCTGATCCTCGATATACCGCACCGTATTTTTGAAGCGCTCGTGGTGGTAGTCTGTCACCCCGACGATCGGGAAGAGGAGCATCGCCACGTCCGCATCGGTCCGCTCCGTCATCTGGATGTACGCCCCGACCTCGCTGCTGTAGCCCTCGGTGTTCACGAAACTCCAGATCTCGTCCCTGACCCGTTCCCAGCGCTCCAGAGGCGCGGGAAACCCGTTCTCGGCGGCGATCTCGATCCCCCGCCGGACCGCCATGTAGGCCATCGCTTTTGAGAAGATCTGCTGGTAGTTTCCGCCCCGGATCTCCCAGATCCCCGCGTCGGGCTGTTGCCAGTTATCACAGACCCAGTCGACGAGCCGCCGGAGCGCCTCCCAGATCGCCGGGCCCTCGGGCCCCTGCATCAGTCTCGGCGCCCGGTGGAAGCAGAGCATCACCTCGCCGTAGGTATCGAGCTGGAACTGTGCCCCTGCACCGTTCCCGACATGGACGGGGCGTGAATGCCGGTAGCCCTCGGCATCCTCGAGATCCCGTTCCTCGACCTCCCGCCCCTGATCGACGGTGTACAGGGGCTGCAGCCGGTCGGGAGGATCGCGGCGGAGGAGCGAGGCCAGCCACCGCCGGAATGCATCCGCCTCCTCGGCGTATCCGGTCGACTCGAACGCCATCACCACGAAGACCCCGTCGCGGAGCCAGACGTAGCGGTAGTCCCAGTTCCGCATCCCCCCCGGCTGCTCGGGGAGCCCGAGCGTGGGGGCGGCGATGAAGGTGCCCGCGGGCGCGTACTGGATCAGCTTGAGCGAGAGGAGGCTCCGGAGGACGTCCGCCCGGCATTGACCGGTATAGGTGCAGCGTCCCGACCATTCCCGCCAGTACGCCCTGGTTGCTTCGAGCAGCCGCTCTGCATACCCGCGGGGGTCCGGGCAGTCCGCTCCGTCGCCGTAAGCGAGGACGAAGGCGTGGACATCCCCGCCCGAGAACCGTATCGTCGCATCGGCCCGTCCATCGCCGATCTCCATCTCGACCGTCGAAAAGAGGCGGAGCGCCTCGCCGCCTCCCCGGGCGCTGATTCCCGTCCTCTCCTGCTCCAGAACCGGCCGAACTTCGCCGTAGCGGAATGCCGGGGCGAACGTCGCGGTGACGTCGATCGGAAGGCCGATCGAGGAGACCAGCCGGATCAGGATCGGAGTCCTGTCCCGCGGGTAGGGCATGAACGTCGTGACCCGCACGGAGGCATCGGCCGTCCTGAGCACCGAGACCATGACGTTCGTCCCCTCCTCGTAGTACGCGGTCTTTTTGTGGTGCACCGGAAGGCCGGTGGTGAAATACCCGCCGTCCTCCGCATCGACGAGGCGGGCAAAGACGCTCGGCGCGTCGAAGCGCTCCGGGCACCACCACTCGACCACGCCTTCGTCGGTGACGAGCGCCGCGGTGTGCCCGTCTCCCACGATGCCGATCTGGCTGAGATCGGGGTACGGCGTGAGGGTGAGGGGCCGGATCATGCCCCCCACCCCTGACGCAGCACCAGCCCCTCATTGATACGCCTCGTGACAGCGGCACGCTCGCCTTCCAGTTCTTCGGCCATAGATACACCTGGGGGCTCAGAAAACCCGATGGAACTTAAAGGTATGTGCGGGAGGCCGCCCGGACCACAATTCGGGAATATACTCTCAATGCTCTGCCATCCGCCACTTCCCGGCCGGCACCTCGATCTCGAACCGTGCTCCTTTCCCTTCCTTGCCGGTCTCCCGGATAGATATCCCGGTGATATCGAGGATCTCTTTTGCCAGAAACAGCCCGAATCCGGTGACTGTGCCAACTCCCCGCTCGAAAATCTTATCTTTACGGGATGCAGGCACGCCCGCGCCGTCGTCCTCGAACACCAGCACCCCCACATCGCCCTCTTCATGGAACGAGACCGTGATGTGCTCCACCCGTTCCCCGTGGACGACGGCATTGTCCAGCAGGTTGTAGAAGACCTTCTCCAGCATGGGATCCGCAAAGATCTCCAGGGCCCCGGTATCCACCGCCAGCGATGCCCCATTGAGCCGCACGCTCTCCGCCGCCCGCGTCACCGCCCCTTCCACCTGCTGCCATTCGGGTTTTCGCTCCCCCATGTCCTGGTAATCGCCGGTGAAGGTGATCTGGCGGCGGATGGTATCGGCAATTTTCTCGAGATTATGGAACATCTCCTCTGCTTCGTTTCCTTCGTGCTGTGGATCCTGCATCAGGGCGAGAAACCCCTTCAGTGCCGTGACCTGGTTGAGAATGTCGTGGCGGGTGATGCTGGTGAGCAGGTTGAGTTTTTTGCTCGCGTCTTTGAGGGCATCCTCCGCCAGTTTCCGCTCGGTGATATCTCTACAATATACGTTCACGTACCCATAATCTTTGAACGGAACAAATGTGAGAAGATAGGTTTTTTCACCTATTCGGAACTCTCCCTCACGCCGGACGCCAGACGCCAGCACCGTTTCTCCTATCGCAGCCAAATCCTCGGGGGCATCCGTGCCAAGGCCGCCAAACGCATCTCCAAGCATCGTCCGGGCCGCGCTGTTGGCATAGATGATGGAACGTCCTTTGTCAAGCCGCAAGGTTGAATTCGGATTTTCGGCAGGGAACCTCGCGATGGACTGGAGCTCATCCTCCACCTGCTTGCGCTCGGTGACATCGCGGACGACGCCTCCCCGGTAGAGCGGGTGGCCATCCCGGTCTCTCAAGATGGTGAAATGATCTGCAAGCCAGCGGTAATGCCCGTCTTTTCCCCTGAACCGGTACTCGAGGATACCTCTGCCGGATGCGACCGCACGGGCAAGCTCGGCATCAACCGGCCGGCGGTCATCGGGATGAATGCGATCCAGTACCTCGTCGATACTCATCGTGTTCATCTCGTCCGGTGTGAAGCCGGTGATCTCTTCGATGACCGGGCTCATGTAATCGTAGCGGTCCGTCTGCAGGTCGCGGCGGTAGACTGCGTCCAGAGAGTTCTCCACAACCGCCCGGTAGCGCTCCTTGCTCTCCTGGAGGGCCTCTTCGGCCTGCTTGCGCTGGGTGATATCGCGAATAACGCCAGAGTAGCCTACAATAGTGCCTGCCCCATCCACGACCTTTCGTGCAATCTCCTCTACATGGCTCACGCTGCCATCCTTCTGAATCAGACGGCAGTACGTTGTGAACTCCTCCGATGTCGTAATGGTTCGCTGAAAATCCCGAAGAACCGCCTCCCGGTCTTCTGGATGGAGGTATTCGAACAGGCTGTGTCCGATCATCTCTGACGGCGTATACCCGAAACAGGTCTGCACATTGGGAGAGATGTACGTAATGTGCCCGTCCAACGAATACGAGTAGACCACATCGTGCATATTCTCCACCAGGGTCCGATATTGGCTCTCGCTCTCCCGCAACGCCTCATCGGCCTCCTTGTGCTCGGTGATATCGCGGACGACGCCTACTCGGTAGAGCGGGTGGCCATCACGGTCTCTCAAGACAGTGAAGTAATCCGCAAGCCAGCGGTACTGGCCGTCTTTCGCCCTGAACCGGTACTCGTGGATGCCCCTGCCGGATGCGACCGCACGGGCTAACTCCCCGCTCACGGACCGGCGGTCATCGGGATGAACGCGATCCAACATCCCATCGATATGCATTGCGTTTATCTCGTCCGGTGTGAAGCCGGTGATCTCTTCGATGACCGGGCTCATGTAGTCGAAGTAGCCAGCCTGCAGGTTGAGGCGATATACCGAGTCAAGGGAGTTTTCGACAACCGCCCGGTAGCGCTCATCGCTCTCCCGGAGGGCCTCTTCGGCCCGCTTGCGCTCGGTGATGTCGGTGGCAAAGGCGCACATGAACTCCTTCTCACCCATCTGGCAGGAACTGAGCGAGAGCTCCACGGGATAGACCGTGCCGTCACGCTTCCGGTGATGTGATTCCATGCGGAGGGTCTGGTGCTCCTTCAGATCGTGCCAGACCTCTTCGAAATCTTCGATAGCATGGTCGGAATCCACGTCGGGTACCCGCATGGCAAAGAGTTCGTCGCGAGTAAAGCCGAGCTTTTGGCAGACATACTCGTTGACGTCGATCAGGCACCCCTCGTGATCGATCCAGTAAAATTCAGCCGCAAGGTGATCGATGGAGAATTGCGTCCGTTCCAGCGCCTCCTTCGCCCGCTGCCGGCCCACAGCATGCCGGATCTTGGAGGCCAGCTCCGCATAGAGGGCTGTCGGCTCGGTGCTCTTCTGCAGGTAGAAATCCGCGCCTTCGTTCAGCGCTTCAATGACCACCTCCTCGCGGCCCCTGCCGGTGAGCAGGATGAAGGGGAGTTCGGAATAACAGGTGCGCACCGCCTTGAGCAGGGCAATGCCGTCCATCTCCGGCATCTCGTAATCGGAGACAATGGCATCGTAGGATGAAGCAGCCAATTTTTCCAGGGCTTCCCGTGCAGAACTGCAGGTATCGCACTCGATATCGGCGTTGTTTTTTTCAAGAAACGTTTTGGTCATGATGAGCATGACAGGTTCATCATCGACAAGGAGCAGGCGGATCATGGACGTACCCTTACGTTGAACAGAACAATGGTCACACGACAATAAAAACGTGATTATACTATCTAATTTTGATATAATTCGCCATGTATTATCTGGATTTTCAACTCTCCATACCGACAACAGATTTTTCGCAATTCACTCGACCCGGTGATAGTGCTCAACTTTCAGGGACCAGGTTGGGTTTCGCCCGGGCCAGCCGCCCGAAGTATCTGGTCAGCGACCGCAGGGAGCGGTGCCGCCGGAGGGCGGCAGACCTGCTATTCCTGGCGGTGTTCGCACTACGCCAGTACACAGCCGCCGAGCAGTCTGCGCCAGCAGTCTGCGAAGGCGGTGTGCATGAGGAGCCGTCACGCAGAGCACCGGAGCGAAGCGGAGGTGCGAAGTGTGAGGGCGTCAGCGATGGTCATCAACCGCGTAAAAACAAGGGAGATTTTGCGAAATGCCGGAATACATCCCAGGATTCCGGCGTCGAGCATGAACTCGGTTCATGCGAGGCGAGCGGAGGCCTGCCGCAGCGAGTGAGCAAGCCCGACCGATCGCAAAAAACAGGGCCGGGGCCATGCTTGCCCTTTAAAGAAACGCGGGCCGCCGATATGCTACGGCGATGCTTGGCAAAGGCCCCCGCTGTCTGCAGGAAGAGGATTCAGACGGGATCGATTCAGAACTATTAAGCAGGCGCTCATCGATCGAGGCACTCGGCCCCCTCATCCGTCAAAGAGTAGATGATCCAGTTCACCTGCTGCTCCCCCCTGATCAGGCCGGCCTTCTTGAGCACGCCCAGATGATAGGAAAGTTTGGAGTCTGCGATGCCGAGCACCGCCTTGATCACGCAGACACAGAGCGGCTGGATAGCGAGCATGGCGAGGATCTTCAGGCGGATCGGATCGGCGCAGGCGCGGTGGCGGGCGCTCACCCGCTCCAGGTACGCATCGGAGGGCAGCATGTTTTCAAGCCCCTCGATCCCCCCGCATGTACACAGGGACGCTGCGATCTCCTCTGGAATGCCAGAAGCAGCCGGCTCTTTTACCCGAGATACGTCTTCGTTCTCCCCTGTATCGACCATTTCAAAATAGTATGAAAATATACAGGTCGATAAGCATTCCGGTACCGCACCTTTCCGTACGTTTTCTCTTCATTTCGGGCATATTTGGTTCATGCAGCAGCCACATGTGGTGTTTCAAAATTGTTTGAAATAGGAAGGTTTATGCTGGAGTCCTGTTAACTGTGTTTCAAACAATGTTGAAATTCGAGCGGGAGGTGAACACGATCCTTGATGGAAGGAACCCGGAACATACGCCGGACAGGATGTGCAGCGCAGAGGGAAACCAATCCCACGCAGCGTTCCAGACACTGCCGGTGCTATGACATTATCAATGAGGAACACAGAATGAGACCGTTACCCATAACGCCAAGGAGTGAACCATTGCATGGCTGATCCCATCACCGGAGCACTCCTCTCCGGGCTCGATGCCGTCATCGAGTACCTGGCGGCGCACACCATCACCTGCCTGGTGCCGGCGTTCTTCATCGCCGGGGCCATCGCTGCCTTCGTTCGGAAGGATGCGATCCTGAAGTACTTCAGCCCCGACGCAAAAAAGTCTGTCTCCTATGGGATCGCGTCCATCTCCGGCATCGTGCTCGCCGTCTGCTCCTGCACCATCCTGCCGATGTTCGCCGGGATCATGAAGAAGGGCAGCGGGATCGGCCCGGCGATCACCTTCCTCTACGCGGGTCCGGCCATCAACATCCTCGCCATCATCTACACGGCGAGCGTGTTGGGCTTCGATATCGGCTTCGCCCGGGCCCTCTTCGCCATCATCATGGCCATCTTCATCGGGCTGATCATGGCGATTGTCTTCCGGGCCTACGACGAGGAGATCAGGAAGAGCGCCACCGGGCCGATGATGGTGAGCGGAGGCGGCGAGGAGCGGCCGCGGTGGGTGGTGCCGGCATTCTTCGTGCTGCTCGTGCTCATCCTCGTCATCGGCGCCTCGCAACTCGACTTCACCCTCCGCCTCGGCATCGTCTACCTGCTCACCGTGGCGGTGGCCTTCCTGCTCATCTACTTCTTCGAGCGGGACGAGGTGACCGACTGGGGCTACGAGATCTGGGATCTCACGAAGAAGATCTTCCCCATCCTTATCGCCGGCACCTTCGTGGTGGGCGTGATCGCCTACTTCCTTCCGCCTGAGACCTTCGCCCCGCTCTTCGGGGACAACTCTCTCTTCGCCTGCTTCATGGGAGCCGTCATCGGGGCGATCCTCTACATGCCCACGCTCCTCGAAGTGCCCATCATCGGCGGCACCTTCGGCTACACCCAGGGAGTGATGGCCGGAGGCCCGGCAATGGCGCTCCTGCTCGCCGGGCCCACCATCAGCCTGCCGAGCATCCTGGTGCTGCTGCGGATCATGGGGGCGAAGAAGACCGCGGTCTACGTCGTCCTCGTCGTGATCTTCTCGACGGTTGCGGGGTTGATCTTCGGTAACTTCTTCCCCGCTCTCGGCCTTCCGGGGTGTGGTGTGAATTGACGAACAGAGATGCCGAACAACAACCCTGCTGCGCTGCGGAGGCCCCGTGGCGCATCCGCCGGGTGAACGTGGACGGGATTACCATCGGGCTTGCCATGCTTGATGCCATCTTTGCGGAGATGGCCTCGCTCGATCTGTCCGCGGAAGAACCGCTGAAGAAAGAACTGCTCAGGTAGGCAAAAATCTACAACTACGTCCCTCATCCGGCCGAGGATGCCTATGCCGAGGCCCTGCTGAGGGAATACCGGAAATGAGTGTGAAACCAATGGTCAAGATTGAAGTGCTGGGAACCGGCTGCGCCAAGTGCAGGCGGCTTGTGAAGAATGTCGAGAAAGCGGTCGCCGACCTCGGGATCGATGCCGAAATCATCAAGGTCGAGGACATCACTGCCATCATGGACCGGGGTGTCATGCTCACCCCGGGGCTGATCGTGGACGGCGAACTGAAGGTCTCCGGCCGGGTCGCTGACGTGAACGAACTCAAGGAGATCCTGCAGGGGTGAGGGGAGTGCCTGAGCAACCATCCTGCTCCTGTGGCGACACCTCTGCACAGACCGGGACAAAGAGGATTATCTTCCCCTGCGCCGGTGTCGCCAACGTGGGCCAGCTGACCAACCTCGCTGCGCTGCAGCTCAACCAGGAGGGCTACGGGGCCCCCTCCTGCGTGGCGCTCCTCGCCACCGGAGAGGAAGGGCTACAAGCAAAAATCCGGGAAGCCGACGAGGTGATCGTCATCGACGGCTGCCCGGTGGAGTGCGGCCGAAAGATTGCAGAAGCGCAGGGCATCACCCCCGACCAGCACATCGTGGTCACGGCGCTCGGCATCAAAAAGTCCGGATCGATGGAGTTCTCCGACGACGACGTCGAGACCGTGGTCTCGGCCGCGTGGGAAGGGACGGGCAGAAAAGATTGATGAAACGACGAAGATCCGGATGAGAGGGTGAAGATCATGAGGGGGCCAACCCGGGGGGAACGACGCCTCTCCACGTTTGAGAAATACCTCACCGTATGGGTCGCGCTCTGCATCGTGGCCGGGATCGCGCTCGGCACCGTCGCCCCCGGCATCGCCGTCGCCCTCGATGCCCTCTCGGTCTACCAGGTCTCGATCCCGATCGCCATCGCCCTCTTCTTCATGATGTACCCCATCATGGTCAAGATCGATTTTGCGGAGGTACTGCGGGCCGCAAAGACGCCAAAGCCCGTCGCCCTCACCCTCTTCGTGAACTGGGCGATCAAGCCGTTTTCGATGTACCTCATCGCCACCTTCTTCCTGGGGCACCTCTTCGTGGGGTTCCTCCCGGGGACCGAGGTTCTTGCGGACGGGACCACGGTCGAGCTCTGGCGGAGTTATGTGGCCGGCTGCATCCTTTTGGGCATCGCCCCCTGCACGGCGATGGTGCTGATGTGGAGTTATCTTGCGCGGGGAAACGACGGCCTCACCCTGATTATGGTGGCCATCAACTCGCTCACCATGCTCTTTCTCTACGCCCCGCTCGGCGGGTTCCTCCTCGGGGTGAACGCCATGCCGATCCCCTGGGAGACCATCCTCCTCTCGGTCGCCATCTATGTGGGTCTCCCGTTGGTGGCAGGGTACTTCACCCGGAAATGGATCATCGCACGGAAGGGGAAGGCGTGGTTCGAGACCAGGTTTCTCCACCTGCTCACCCCGGTCTCGATCGTGGCACTGCTCGGGACGCTCGTCCTCCTCTTCACCTTCAAAGGGGACGTCATCGTCGAAAACCCCCTGACGATCCTCTGGATCGCCATCCCGCTCTTCATCCAGACGGTGCTCATCTTCACCCTGGGTTACTTCGTCCTCGCCCGCCGGCTCGGCCTGCCCTACCGGGACGCCGCTCCTGCCGGGATGATCGGCGCCTCGAACCACTTCGAGGTGGCCATCGCCACGGCCACCATCCTCTTCGGGCTCGGATCCGGGGCGGCGCTGGCCACGGTCGTCGGGGTGCTCATCGAGGTGCCGGTGATGCTTATGCTGGTCAGGATCTGCCTGCGCACGAAAGAAATGTTCGGAGGGAAACCATCATGATGGAACGTATGCTGGTGCCGCTCGATCTCTACGGGGCGGCCCCCAAGATGGCATCGGCGGTGGAAGAGCTGGCCCGGCTCGGCGTCGATGAGGCTGATCTGCTCTACGTGGTCAATATACGGGACACCGGCGGGATGCAGGCGCTCAAGAAGGAGGATGAGGCCCAGCTGGGAACCTGGCAGGAGCGGCTTGAGGGCTGCGGGGTGGCGGTGGTCCGCACCGAAGTGGTCAACGGCATCCCCTGGATCGAGATCCTCGAGCGGATCGAGGCACGGCACCCCTCCCTGGTGGTCATGGGGTCCCACGGGCGCACACTGCTTTCCCGGATGCTGCTGGGGAGCACGACCGAGAACGTCGTCCACCACAGCACTGTTGCGGTCTTCATCCTCCGGCTGAAGATCCTGGAGGAGGGCGATCCCACCACCTGCACCCTCGCCACGGACCGCCTCTTCCGGCGTATCCTCTTTGCCACCGACTTCTCCGGGGATGCAGAAAGATGCATTCCCTATCTTGAATGGATGGCAGGCGCTGCGCCCGACGAACTGGTGATTGCCCACGTGCAGGACACACGCCACCTTGGCTATATATCGCCGGAGCAGATGGAGGAGTTCAACCGGCGGGACAGCGCCCGCCTGCGGGAGCTGAAAGAGCACTTCCTCGCCCGGGGCTACCCTTCCGTGATCACCGAGCTGACCGGCGGCAACGCCATCAGCGAGATCCTCGGCATCGCCCGCAACATGGAGGTGAGCACCATCGTCATGGGAGCGAAGGGGCGCCACGGCGTGGCCGAGACGATCCTCGGTGGCGTGACCGAGACGGTCATCCACCGCGCACCCTGCCACGTGCTGGTGGTGCGGTAGATAACAGTGATACCACAAAAATTGGAGATGAAACCAATGCACAACGAAATCGTCATCGAATGGAAGCACATCGGAAAAGACGTCGCAAACACCTGCGAGCGCTGCGGGGAGACCGGCTTTGCGGTCATCCAGGCGGTCGAGGAGATCCGGCCGTTCCTCGAGCAGGTGGGGATTGCGGTCAGGATCATCGAGACGATCCTCCCCGATGAGGGAATCGAAGAGTCGAACATCATCCTCTTCAACGGGACCCCGCTCGAAGATCTCATCGAGGGGATGACGGTGACCGCCACCCCCTGCGCATCCTGCGCCTGCATCACCGGACAGGACGATGTGGAGTGCCGGGCGATCGAGTACGAAGGAGAACTCTACGAGGCGATCCCTCCTGAACTGATCCTCCGGGTGATCCTGAAGCTGGTGGCGGAGATGAACGGCCCGGATGAGCCCTGCTGTTCGGGATGCGGCTGCGGGGCGCCGCCGACATAGGACAATGCACATGAAAGAGCGTGAACCATGACGCCATCGATCGGATTCATCGGGGGAGGAAGAGTGGCCCGCATTCTTCTTCACGGATGGAAGAGTGCGGAGATGCTCCCCGAATCGATTCTTGTCAGCGACCGGAACGAGGAGGTCCTGAACCGGATTGCAGGTGAATTTCCCGAAATCCGGACCGCAGGGGACGACATTGCCCGTGTCGCGGTGCAGGATGTTATATTCCTGGCGGTACATCCCCCGGACGCTGCCGCGGCGCTCGAGGATCTGAGGGGTTCGCTGGACCGGAATGCCATCCTGGTATCCCTCGCCCCCGTGGTCACCATCGCACGGATCGCTGACATGCTCGGGGGGTTTGCACGGATCGCACGCGTGATCCCCAATGCCCCCTCCGTGGTGCACTGCGGGTATAACCCGGTGGTCTTCAGCCCCTCGCTCGAGCCGAAGGACCGGGCGGTGCTCGGCACCCTGCTGGAACCGCTGGGGGACTTCTTCGAGGTTGCGGAAGCCGATCTCGAGGCATATGCGGTGATCACTGCCATGGGGCCGACCTGCCTCTGGCCCCAGCTCTATGAACTGGAGACCATTACCGGATCGTTCGGCCTCTCCCCGGAGCGGGCCGCCCAGGCCGTCCGAAAGATGGCTGAGGGGGCGGTGAAGACCATGGCCTATGCAGACCTGAGCTCCGACGAGATCATGGACCTCATCCCCGTGCGGCCTCTCGGCGACGACGAAAGCACCATCCGCGAGATCTACCGTACGCGGCTACCGGCACTGTACCGGAAACTGAAGGGCTGAAGAAGACCATGAGGGCTGCTGCAACGGGAGACAGGGGAGCGGCAGATCGGCCGGATCCGCCGGAGTTGAGCGCGTGAAGCAGACGATCCTCACCGGCACCGACGTAGAGATCATTGGCGGTGTGCACCGCATCCGGGACGATATATGCGCCCGGATCGACGAGACGTTCGGGGTGGGGTGAATGGTGTTCACCCTCATCACCTGCTCCGGGATCTCAAGCACCGGGAAGCTGACCACGCAGACCGGGACGGTGCTGCTGCGCCGGTGTCCTGCGAAGGTCGAGGCGTGCGTCCCGGCAACCCGCCCCACGGCATCGCTCGAGAGCACTCTCCGGCAGGCCGACAAAATTCTGGTGCTGGACGGATGCGGGGACTGCTGCGGGAGGAAGAAACTGCAGGCCCTCGGGATCGATCCGCACCTGCACCTGATCGCCACCGACTGCGGGATCGAGAAGCGCGGAATGGAGGAGCCCCACTATGGGGAGATCGAACGGCTTGCCGCAGCGGTGCGGGAGGCGATGCGACGGTGAGGTGCGGACTCTGCGGGAAAGACACCACCCGCGTTGTGCGGGTGAACCACCCGGACCACCAGATAATCCGCATCTGTGAAGAATGCTATCGGAAAGAACACGATAGGCTGCTCCCCCTGCCCGACGATCGGAGCTTCGGCTGCTGTGGCTGGTGAACGGCGCGGGATGACGGGTCGCCCCGTTACAAAGGACTATATACGCTCCCCGCAAGACAGAGTATTACAAAAAATGTTGAAATAGGTGTGCGGGTACACCACCAGCGCGAACAGCGTGTTCCTGCATGCTCGCCCCCGATACCCCACTGCGGGAGGGAGGAAGCATGAAATTACCAATCTCACCAAACAATCGGTCGCTCAGGATCCTACCGATATCCCTGCTTCTGGTCATCGCCGCCGCAGCGGTGCTCACCGCCGGCTGCACCGGGAACGGGGAAGAGACTGCGACCGGTCAGTCGACCGAGGTCGGCTATATCGGATCGAATGTTGAGAAGGTCGAGCTCTACCACTTTTATGGCGCGAGCAGGTGCGTCTCCTGCGTGATGCTGGGAGATCTCACCGAAGAGACCGTGAACACCTACTATGCACAGGAACTCCAGTCCGGCCGGCTCGTCTTCGATCACATCGATAGTGCGATGCCCGAGAACCGCGAAATCGTCGAGCGCTACGCCCCGACAGGATCATCCCTCTGGATTGGCATCTACGACGAGAACGGGTTCTATAAGGAAGAGCTGCTCGGACCCTGGTACATGATCGGCGACGAGCAGAAGTTCTCGGCATACATCAGAGCCGTGATCGACCAGCAACTGCAATAAGAGGCAGGTTCATGGACATCATGGGGTTCATGCAGACGATGGGGATGAGCGGCGTCCCGCTCGTCGCCGCGTTTTTCATCGGGCTGATGACGGCGATGAGCCCGTGTCCGCTCGCCACCAACATCACCGCCATCGCCTACGTCTCGCGCCGGGTTGCCGACAGACGCTACACGCTCCTGGTTGGATCGCTCTACGGTGCGGGGAGGACCGTTGCATACGTGGCCCTTGCCGCGGCGATCGTGTATGCGGGAGTCAATGTACAGGCCATCTCCTTCTTCCTCCAGGACTACGGCATGATGCTCCTCGGGCCGCTGCTGCTGGTCCTCGGCATTCTCATGCTCGATGTCGTTGACATCACCCTTCCGGGAGGCGGCAGACGGCTCGCGTCGCTCATGGAGAAGCTTTCAGAGAAAGGGGGAGCGGGGAGCTTCCTCCTCGGGATGTTGTTTGCGCTCAGTTTCTGCCCCTTCAGCGCCGTGCTCTTCTTCGGTATGCTCATCCCCATCGCCCTGAAAACCGGTGATGCCCTCCTCGTGCCCGGCGTGTTCGGGATCGCCACGGCACTGCCCGTGATCGTGGTTTCCTTCCTGCTCGTCCGCGGCGTCGGGCAGGCGGCACGGCTGCTGCAACGGGCCCAGGCGGTCGATTTCTGGGTGAAGAAAGGCGTTGCTGCGGTATTCATCGGGATCGGCATCTACTCCATCGCGGACGTATGGCTGGTGTGACAGCCTGCGATCCAGCGCTACACCCCGCTGTGTGGATGTCGCTGGCGCTCCGTTTTTTCTGTCGACGTTCAGACCGCACCAGTACACAGCCACCGAGCAGTCTGCGCCAGCAGTCTGCGAAGGCGGCGTGCACGAGGAGCCGTCACGCAGAGCACCGGAGCGAAGCGGAGATGCGACGCGTGAGGGCGTTGCCAATGACCATCAACCGGGCAAAAACAAGGGAGGTGTTGCGAAATGCCGGAATCCATCCCTGGATTCCGCCTTCGAGCATGAACTCTGTTCATGCGAGGCGAGCGGAGGCCTGCCGCAGCGAGCAAGCAAGCCCGACCGATCGCAAAAAACAGAACGTCCGGGAAAATATGCCGGTCTTCCTCCATGCACATTTACTTAAACCCAGCGCTCATTGAACATAATACAGTTGTGAAAAACTGTACGAGCAACAACAATGAATGGAAGAGATAATTTCGGTGGCCGAAGAGACTTTGGTCCCCGCGAGATGCACAAGGCAGTCTGTTCGGATTGCGGCGCAGAATGTGAAGTTCCTTTCCAGCCCACCGAGGGCCGACCTGTTTACTGCCGGGATTGCCTCCCGAAGTACAGAAAACCGCGATTCTAATATCGCATCATTTTTTTTGGGCGTGCACGGGCGTGCATGCATGGTAATTTGGTTCTGAGGTTTCCCCCGTTTCGACCTGCAGGTCTCGATCGAGGCGCTCCGGGTGCAGAACCCCGGCGTTGGAGGATGCCGGAAAAAAGAGGGCCGGGGTCATTCCCCCGCCCCGAGCAGGAGGTCCGCTGCCCGCTGCGCGTCTCCCGCGGCCCTGACCACATCGGCCACCGAACCGTTCTCGATATGCCGCAGCCAT
>JARVGI010000017.1 GCA_029762625.1 Methanomicrobiaceae archaeon
GTCTCCTTGCCATCCACGCTGATGGTGCGGATATCGATACCCTGCGGGACGACCCCGCCGCACACGGTGCAGTACCTGCCCTCCCGGTTCCCGGTCATGGTCATCACCCCCTGATCATGGTCAGGGCCATCTTGAATCGTGTGACCGCCGACAGGGCGTGGGGGGCGTTGGCCGGGAAGATGATGGTATCCCCCTCGTGGAGGTGGTGCGTCTCCCCGGAGAGCCAGACCTCGCATTCCCCGTCCAGGATGGTGACCAAGGCGTCGTAGGGGGCCGTGTGCTCCGACAATCTCTCGTCCGTATCGAATGAGAAGAGGGTGATGCTCCCTGCCGGGTTGTTGATGATCATCCTGCTGGCCACGGTGCCCTCCTGGTACTCGATGAGATCTTTCAAGCGGAGGGCTTTGCCTTTCACATCGTCGCGCGTCTTCTCTGACATCATTCACCTCATGACCGCTGCGGGAGGAGTGTGATAGTGCATCAATGCATACACCTCCCATTATTCTTTCGTTTTTTCCCGAGCACCTTTATGTTTCGGCCGGGGCACCTTGACCACCGGCACCCGGAAGGGTACATCGCTCTCGTTGCTCCACCGGTGGGGATCAACGCCTGTCGCTCCCCCACGAGATCCACTCCCCCCCTCTCTACCCGGAATCCTGGTTAATCGTTCAAATTATCCAGTATCCGCGGAAAAAACATTCAAATCCTTCAGGCTGCATTGGGATGAGTGGTGTGGTGCGTTTTCACACATCCAAAATCCGCCCTGAATGGCGTGCCCGGCGATTTTCCGTCTCAATGCGTGTAATGTCTCCCTGTGGCAACGGGACCTGTTCAGGGTGTCTCGACGTTCTGCTGGCCGGGATGCGTGATTTCGATTGAACCACCCCAGTTGCACATACACTTGGATGTGTTGTTCAGGGCCGGCATATTGCCGCAGGTGACGGTGGCCGAACCCGGGGACCACGGGGCGGTTGTAAGCGGGATGCAGGGCATGGGGGTCAACACACCCATTGCGGCTGCAGTGGCTGCCGCCACGGTTGGATTCGACATGGAAGAACACATGCCAAAGGGTAAAATATTCACCATCGGTTTGTTGTCCATGATATTTGCAACGGGCATATTGCCCACCATGACCTTGTTTACGGGCAGAACGATGAGGTTGCTCGGGGCATTGCCAAACGAGCACCGCAGTGTCGCGCCCATGACCACCAGCATTGCCATGTCGTTCCTCACCAGAATCTTTCTCCAATCCCTCATAAAGACCCGCCATTTTGCCCGGGATGAGCTGTGAGTGGGAATTGTCCCCGGCTTTTTCTCATAGGGAGCATGAATCTGTCTGGGGGGAGGGGCCAGCGCGAACGCATCTTCGTCCGGGGCGCTATCCACAGGGTGTCCAACCCCTTGCATGAAGCAGAAAGAGGGAATTGTGCATCCGCACCGGCACAAACATTCCTGAACCTGCATGAAAAACCCGGGAGTCAGTGGCCGGATGGCGGTGCGTTCACCCTCTTTTTCATGGTGAGGACATTTCTCCCGCCCCGAAACTTGTACTCCAGCTCGTCCATAACGGTTTTGACAAAAAAAATGCCCAGCCCCCCGATCTTCCGGTGGTCGAGGTCGGCGTCGATATCGGGGTCGGGGAGGGTGAGCGGATTGAACGGTACGCCCTCATCGGCGATCTCCAGTTGAACATACTGATCCCCCACCGTACAATCGATATCAATCGCCCCCTTTGATCCCCTGTATCCATACAACATGATATTGGAGCAGATTTCGTCCACTGCCAGCCGGATATCGTAAGCAACCCGGTCATCGATACCGTTCTGGTCCAGGGAGGAGGCAATAAAATCCGCAATGATCTCGAGGTTGGGGAGATCGGCCGGAACCTGCAGGGTGTATCGCTTCATCCGTCCACCTTCAGCACAACGAGGGTCATGTCGTCAAACTGCGGTTCATCCCCGCAAAAACCGTTCACCGCATGAATGATGGTACTGATGATCTCATCCGGCATTCTGTCCTGGCATTCCTGGACCGTCGTACAGAAGCGTGCTTCCCCGAACTGTTCCTCATCGCCGTTGATCGCCTCGGTAACGCCATCCGTATAACACACGAGCACGTCGCCGGGAGCGAGGGTCACAGTCGCCTCCTGGTACTCCGCATCCTCCATGACTCCAAGTGCGATGCCGGTCCCGTTCAGGTGCTCCAGCGTCCCGTCCCTTCGAAAAAGGACAGGCGGGTTGTGGCCGGCATTGACATAGGTAAGGTTCATCGTCTCCGGATTGAGCACCCCGTAGAGGAGGGTGACGAACATGCCCGATTCCGCATCATTGGCAATCATCGCATTCGCATCCTGTATCGCGGTCCGGGCATCATGATGCCAGGTGGCGTTCGCCTTGACAATCGTGCGTGACAGCACCATGAAGAGGGCTGCCGGCACTCCCTTCCCCGACACGTCGGCAATGACGAATGCCGTCTCCCCGTTCGAACCCTTGACAAAATCGTAGAAATCTCCTCCCACCTCCCGTGCCGGAAGACTGGCCCCGGCGAGGTCTACGCCGCTGATGGCGGGCAGGTCCTTGGGAAGGAACCCGGTCTGGATTTCATGGGCAATCTGCATTTCCGCCTTCTCTCGTTCCACTACGGTACGGTAGGCATCTCTTTCCGCTTCTGTTTTCCGTTCCTGAATGAGATTGGTGATAATGAACGCGAAAAAAAACATGCCTAATCCATTTGAGACGATCATAGGGATGGCGACTGCCGAGACGATCTCCATTGCAAGCGAGATCGGCTGGACGGTGAGGATCAGGAGTGCCATGTGGAATACTTCCATGAGGACCACAAAGAGCACCGCTCCCCGGAGGCCGATAAACCGTTTTTTGTTGCCGTAATAAACGATTCCGGCAAACAGCCCGGCGAGCAGTGTGGCGAGCGTGCAGGCAATCACCGTCACCCCACCCTGGGAATACCGGTACGCCGACCCGATCAGCCCGGCGCCGAGCCCCACGATGGGACCGCCGACCAGGCCCCCGATGATAGGGCCGAGGTCCCGGACATTGATGTGCGCCCCGAGGATGTCGGTGCCGCTCGCGGTCCCGTAGAGTGATAATGCCCCGAAGAACAGAATGAGGAAGAGATAGTTTTTCAGGTTGAATTTCCCGTCGAGTATCTCGGTAAACGGGCGTGCTCGTGTTGCCAGGTACGCGAACACCACGATCACGCAGATCATCTGGAAAAGGAGGATCAGGAGTGTAAGTTCTGAGGCCATGGGCACCCGGATGCGACTGTTTCAGGAAGGGTTATGCAAAACTGTTCACCGCACTCTCTTCATCGTCATACAGTAAAAAAATCCGGTCGAATCCTGCCATGGCAAAAACCTCCCGAACAGAGGGCTGCAGACACGCCAGCTTGAGCGCACCGTCTTCCTTTTTCAGCTGTTTGAGGGCGGAGAGGAGGATGCGGAGACCGGAGCTGCTGATATACTCGAGGCCGCTGAGGTTCACCACAATCCGGCGGCTCCCCCCCTCAATAAGCCCGTTAATAGTGGCACCCGCCTCGGTTGACGAATGCGCATCCATCCGTCCCCTGATGAAGACGACATCAACGCCGTTCACCTGCCGGTTTGACACATCCAAGCTTCCACTCATTCAGAGAATGCTCTCTTCGTAGACATATTAGACTTTCTTATTCTTTTTGTGCTGGAAAAAGGATTTATTCCCTCTAAACAGGAAAAGGGGGACAATGAGTTGTTTATCACACATATAGTCCCATTCGTGCGATAATAGCTGAAACCAAAACCAAATTTCACGATTTACGGCGATTTTTGGACACATTCCCCCCAACGATTTCTCTCAATCTCCCCGGGAGACGTATCCGTTCGGCGATACCGCTCCCTAATCGATCAGTGAGCACCTGTGGGTATCATGCAATGGAGAGAGCAGATCAGGGTGGGTGGTGGGTCAGGCCGTCGTCATATGCACTATTCGGGGCTGACATACGAAGTGACGTCTTTTTATGACCGTCATCACGGGGTCTACGGGGGTCACGAGTATTCCGTGGTCCAGTATCTATTCCTGAGGAGACCCATTTGATCTCCCCGGTACTCCGGCCCGTTCCTGCAGGGAAAGGAGTCATGTCGTCAATGATGGGTCCGGGTGCGCAGAGTGGGCTTTTTTTGGGTCCCCATCCCGCAAATTGTGATTGTATACAGGATTTTGTGTAAAACCAAATTTACTCTAAAAAATAAAATCATATGATTTAAAAAGTCCCCGATCCACCCTTAACGTACGACCAGAACGGTTGTTTTTCCAATGGGCATGAGGGGAGATCCACTTGAGTTTTCGGCACGATACAACACGACCTTTCTTAGTGTTCCTTCTGGTAGCATTCCTTTTTTGCGGCATGATTGTTCCTGCAACCGCCGAACAGACGGGGAGCATCCCCACTGAAAATCTCACCACCAACGCGTCTGTCGCCTTTCCTCCCGCGTCCGCAGGGCTTGAGAGCGGCAACTCGACCAATCCGGCGGGTGAAGATGAGAACACGGGAGAAGCGTTACCCGCACTGATCGTGTTTTTGCCTGAAGAGAGCCTATCCGACAGTTCACCCATTCTGGTCAATCTCTCCTCGAACAGCCTCATGTGGGGTGACCGCTATGGCGTGTTCCTCGACGTTCTTCCCGGCGATGGCAATTCGCTCGCAATTCATTTCGAACAGGAGACCTATTCCGCCAATCTTTACGAAGAGCTGCCCATTACCGTCGGGGTGGTGGATGAAACGAGTGCCGACCTCTCGGAGATCGAGATCACCCTCAGCGGGGACGGTGCAGAATTCATCAGGGGCGGGAGCGGGATACAGCATCCCGATACCACGGGGCACCTCGTTCTGCTGTTTCTCAATCCCCCCTCCTCTCTTGATCTCCACGGCAGCCCGGGAACCTACACGTTGAAAGCCACCGCGTCAAAGCGGATCGGCACCTCCGGCACGAGTGAATTGCGGGATATAAGCTCCGCAACTGCCACCATTACGGTCAACGAGGGATTTTCCGTGATGACGATGCAGGGGATAGTGACCCTTCTCCTCGCGGGATTGATCCTCCTCATCGTGTTCGTCCTGCTCTGGACGCGTCCCATCCTGAAAATAATCCCGAAGAAGACGATGGCACCCTGTGACGGTGAGTCGACGATAGACATCAAGGTCGAATTCGCCAACGTCTTCGGGATACCCCGACGGCAAAAAGTTCAGGAGGAAATCGAGCTTCGGTCCACGGCGGGAGCGATCGAGGACGCAGTGGTGCACCCGTTCAGTGCGGCGGCTCATGCTCCCCTCCGGACATCAAGAGAATGCGGGCCGGTCACCGTAACAGCATTCTGGCGGAATAAAGAAGTCTCTGCAGTTGTCGAATTCGCCTGTGACGATCCAACCCTGGTAGTGGAAAGCACCCCAACTGAAATCCCCGCAGACGGGAAATCAACGGCTGAAGTGACGGTAAAGACCATAAATGCGAAGGGGGATGCCATCACGTTCCTCAATGAGAGAACCGTTGCCTTGAGCACCACGATGGGGACGATCCCCGGTAAGGTGACCATCCCGGCCAGGGCTCTTCAAGGGGCCGTGTCTCTCACGGCACCACATGAAACCGGTGTCGCAAGGATCCATGCCGAAGGCGAGGGCATGGAGGGCGAGGGAACGATCCGGTTTATCGAGCCTTTCAAGAACTATTGCATGAACTGCGGGTACCTCAAACGGGAGAATGAACAGGTCTGCCCGGAGTGCGGCAGGCTCCCCGTATCCGGTGTGGATACAAAACTGTGCCCCGCCTGCGGCCAGGTGCTCCCCGAGACCGCTGAGTTCTGCAACCGCTGCGGGCGGAAGCAGTAAGGGGAAACATCCTTTTTATAAAAGCAGGTGCGCCGGGATCAGCCCGGTAGTTTCTCCCTGCTGATGGCGAACCGATCAAGCGGCCCGAACTCGATCTCGTGCTCGAGAGATGCGGCCACCTCGAATGCCAGCGTGCTCATATACCGGTCCGCCGCCTCCTCCGCCCCCGCATCGCACCTGATGAACCTGACGGTCTCGATCGGCTTCCCGGAGTTCTCATCGGGGTTGAACGCGAATTCTCTCACAATCGCGATGGTGCTCCCGTTCACATCATCGATGGATTTCGCCGCAACGATGATCCGGTACTGCAGGTTCAGCGTGAGCACACGCCGTTCCGCCACTGAACGGTCGATATTATAGCTCAATGTAAGATCGGTCGCGGTCTTCGCGAGGGGGGCGTAAAAGCTGACCGCCCCCGCCGAGAGGTTCACCTTGAAAAGGGAGGGATCCACCGGCCCGGCAGACGATTCCACCCTTACGGGCGCCTCGACGGGGTTGACGGAGAGCTTGAGATTCGTCGCCCCGCCTTTCAGCGTGCACGTCTCCTCAACGCGCTCTTTTTTCACTCCTGCAGACCCGATGCTCGCCTCGCCGGGAGTGAACCCGGTACAGAGTATCGAAACGGTGGGCAGGCTCCTTCCCGGTGTGCCGTACCGGATATGGTCTGCCGGGATCCGATCCGCCAGGCACTGCCGCAGTCTCTCCACCATTGTATCGTTGACTTCAGGTATCATGCCCTCACCCTGGATCTCCCCTGTTCACCTTCCCGGCAGGGGGCGTATCCTCGTGGCATAATGCAGGATATTGCCGATATGGAGTTCCGCTTCTTTGCTTACATCCTCGAACGTGATGTACCGGATGGCCTTTTCGGGATGGGGATTCGCGAACGGGTAGCGATACATGACCCGTCCGTTGGGTGATGCGAGAAACTCACCGTAGGGATTCTCGTTTCCTTTCGGGTGCAGCTCGAGGCAGTCGTGGATATGGAGGTCTCTGGAGGTGTATGCGGTGTTATCGAGGTACTCGAGAATGATGCGGAGCGGCGGGACGCTATCCCCGACCGTTCCTGCCCAGTAGTAGAGGGTGTCGGCAAAATCGTGGAGGCCGAACTTGCAGATCTCACCTTCCTCGACCTTTCCGAGATAAAACTGCCCGGTAATCAGGCCGAGAACATCCGTCCCGTAGGTGAAGGCCTCCCCATTCCCGTTGAGGGGTTTTGGGGTATTGATGGGGCTTTCCAGCGATTGCAGCGTCACAAAATACGTCCGTTCGCCCATTTCTTTTCGGAGGCCCTCGAGACCTTCGCGAAATGCCGTCCGCAGCGATTCCAACTCGTCGATGATCTCGTTCCAGTCATCGGCCGAGATGAGATCCCCGGGCATCTTTTTCAATTGCTCATACTCCATGTGTCTCCACTCCTGTATCCTGTTCGTTTCCCTCTTCATTTACCACCGAGGCTCCCTTCATACCGGGGGTTTGCGCAGGTTCCCTGACGGTAACCCGGGCGTGCACGCCGGCACTTTTTCCGGCATCCACGAGCCTTCTGACAAGCCGTAAGGCTTCCTCGCATTCTCCCCCGTTCACGCCGCGGGGGAGCATCCCCTCGTCGAGCACCACCTCAAAGGTCGCGGGAAGTTCGGCAGTCCACGCGAAATCGATATTGAGGGTCGCCTCAATGGAAAAGACTGCCATATTGAACATCGAATTCGACCCCTCCCCGTCAAACCTGCCGGATCCCGCCCACATCTGCAGTTCCCACCGCGATTGCCCCCTGGAGAGGCGGGGCATGCGCGTGGTCGTGAGCGAATCCGTGACATCCTCGCCGTTCAGGACCCCCCTTCCTTCCCTTAGCGAGAGAACATCACCCGCCTTGAGCGACTCCTTGTACCCGATGGACTCTCCCGTAGTCAGGTTGACAATGCTGGGATAGAAGATCTTCCCGTTGGTCTCACGCACCGTGATGGTGATCTCCGGCACCGTCTCCTCTGCAGATACGGTGCAGGCATCGATCATCCACGGCTCGTCGACGGACACCACCCATGCCCGTTCCAGCCGCCGCCGGGGATTTTCCATGATCTCGACTGCGTGGTCGGGGGCAAGTTTCAGTGCCGTTCTCACCAGGCGCTGAATCGATCCGACGGTTCCCCCTCCGAGATGACTTTCGATGGCTAATTTCAGTCGGATACGGTATTCATCGTCAGATTCCCGGAGATATGGGGGGAGGCCATAGATGCCGCCGAGGTGTACGAGGTCTTCCCTCCAGGCAGTGTTGATCCAGTGCGCCCGCGTGATCCTGACCAGATCCCCCTCCATCGCCTCAAGGGGGGTACCAAACGCCCTGATAAGAGAGACCAGTGCTGTGTCGCGGTCCCACCGGTTATAGAAATGGGGAAGCCGGGCAAGGATCCGGTCTGCCCGCGATGCCATCAGGCCCTCCTCTGCATGGATGACCCCTTGTTTCCGCCATCCTGCTCGACCTGAATACTCAGGTCTCTCACCACACTCTTTCCGTCAGTGCCCAGAGGGAGGTTGGCGCGTTTCTGGTTCACCGCCACGTCGGTGACGTCGAGGACGCCCGCGACGGAAAGCGCGGCGCGCACAATCCGATTGATGATGACCTCCTCGCCAAGCCCGGACGCGGTGATATAGGCGGACACCGCATCGCGGACGCCGGCGGTTGCCCTGGCGGCGTCTCCTCCGTCTTCGAGGCGCAGCACAAGGTCGATATCCACCGGCACCTCCCTGGGCCTGCTGAACTCCACCCTGATGCCGGCCGCCCGGGTCGTATCGATGGCAGCGCGGATCTCATCCTCCTCGCCCCCGTAGGCGATGAGCTGGACCAGACCCGGCACCCCGTCGACCTGGTCCACCACCTTGACCTCGATCACGCCGTCGACCCCCTCCACCGCCGCCCGGAGCGAGTCGATTGTCGCCTTGCCCGCGAGATGAAGGGCTTTGCGTGCTTTCGCCCGCAGGTCTTCATCCCCTTCGGCGTCGGTCCCGTTGAGGATATCGGTAGGATTGAAGACATACTCCACCCCCGTGAGGGGCCGGGCCATCAGGGTGAGGGTGCGCGAATACACGTTGCTCCGCCGGCCGGGTGTGGCCGCCCGTACCGGGACCGTCGCCTCCCAGCTGCCATCGGCATTCGGCAGCAGTTCGGCCTTCTCTATCGTGACAAAGACCCGCCGTTCTTCCGGGTGGGGGATGGTGGTCGAGACTTTCGTGCCGGGGGCGATGGCGATCATCTCGTAGGCGGCATAATCCACCATTATCGTCGATGCTTCATCCGGGCGGGTGCCGCCCTCCAGCCAGACCAGCCGATTGCCCTCCCGGACAAAGTCGGTATGTTCTGTGAAGACGGCAGGATTCTCCCCCGACTGCCCGCTTACCGCGGTGATCTCGCGTACCTGAGGGTGCGCAAGGACAATGTGTTTTCCGGATATGAAGGTATGCGACTCTTCCGTTACCGCCACCACCCCGGGTTCCCGTTTCCGCCCGAAGATCACCTCGCCGGTTGCATACCCCGGCCCTTTTCGCTTGATGCCGAGAAGTGCCACCACCTGGTCGAGGGCCTTTCCTTCCGCTGTGTCCAGGTAGGCAAGGTTGTAGACCTGTTCCATCTGGAGGTAGAGGAACTCCATCTCCCGGGCGACACTCTCCACGATAGTCCGGGTGACGGATCCGGGATTGATGTCCGTGATGGTCCGGGGGGCATCGAGGGTATAGTTGACGAAGAACGGGGTGTGATCGTCGGGGTGTGCTCCGCCTTCCAGCCATTCCACCCCGTCGCCGTTGGGCCGGAAATCGGTTCCTTCCAAAAAGACGTGTGATGTGGTGGCAACTGTGCCGGAGATCTTCACTATCTCTGCAATATTGGAATTTTTGAGGGGATAGCGGAGGCGATCTGCTTCAAAGTCCAGCTGCTCGTTGACCACCCCTTTGGTGAGCTGGGCAAGTATTTCGTCTGTTATCTCCTGAAATGTTTTCTTCTCAAACGGCATGTCAGACCACCTCCAGGTAAAAGGGGAACACGATGTTGACCGGGGAACTCCGGGTTGCCGGCATGACCGTGATCTCGACGGTCACCACATCCTGCCGTTCGGGACGGGGCCGGACGATGATGGAAACGATCTCGCCGATGCGGGACTCCTGCTCCAGGGTTTCTTTGACGTAGAGCCGGATTAGCGTCCGTGTCCGGTCGTTGTTCACTTCACCGATGAGTTCGTGGAGGAGCGACCCGTAGCCGGGGTGGCCGAGCTCGGCAAGTTCCCCCCGCCGGGTGAGAAGCCGGTGCACGATCGCCTGGCCGAGGTTCTGCTCCTCGCTGACGGTGGCGAGGTCTCCGCTGTCGTCCACGGCTATATCCAAACCGTTCGGCTGGGCAAAGGATGCGGCATGGTTCAGCCTGAGGTCAAGTCCGAGCAATTCGTATGTCATAATTCATCAGCCACCGGCCGGGATACACAATAACCCGCCAACAATGCCGTCCGGCGTGTGCAGTGGCGGGGATTCTTCATTTTTCCTCTCCGTTCTCATGATGTGTTCACCCCCGACAACAGCGGGGTTGCCGCCTCGTGTTGCTCCTTTGCTGAAACGGGGATTGCTGCGCAATATTGGAGGCTCTCTCTTGGGAGACCGGGGCACCATGGCGCAGTGCCCCCATATTGCGGAATCAGGAATACTCGCTCCCGTGGGCATTGCGGCATGTCGTGAGACGCTGTATCTCCCCCACGGGTTGCCGTTCCTGACATTTTTATCACCAATACGATATGTGGATGAAATGATTACTTGAACAATTCCATTTTTTACTGCTTGAGGAGATCCTTGCATTTCTCCTTCATCTCTTCTTTTGACGGGCCGGGTTGCATGAGTTCCAGGACCTGTTGCAGATCTTTCATGGCATCGGACTCTTCCAGAAACGATGCCCCCATCAGCTTGTTGATAAGATCCACGATCATCGGCTGTTCGACCGCCTTCAGGGGGGCATCCCCTGTTGCTTCGTGTTCGGAGACTGCCCCCTCCACAGGTTCCGGCGAACGGTCGCCGCCGGCGGTTTCGGGGCTCTTTTCCGCTTTCGGGTCTGTTTTTTTGCTCATTTCTGTATCGGACCTCCCTGATTTTTTGAGGTTTTCCTGTGTCCTCTCGGACGGGTACGGGTTCCATTATGGTGGCGCTGGCGCGTGGTAGATGTCTTCGTCAGCAAGATAGTCGGTAATTACCGTCTTCAGTGCGGCGAGCACCGTTGCAGTGTTCACATCGCCCGTCCCCCGTTTGATCACGTCTTCGCCGTCCACGTCGTGGTAGAGCAGGTCTTGGTCGGGATCTTTCAATGCCTCCTCCACTTCGGTTTTCATATCCCCTTTGTGGTCGTTCAATTCGTCATTATAATGGTTGGAAGAGGATGGATGCCTGGGGGGGGGAAAAGTAACCGCCGGATCATCAGCATCAATCTCCTGGAGGATGCCCTCCACAATCGCGTAGAGGTTCTTTTCGGTATCGGCGGTATCCTCATCTTGTATACCCCTCAGTATCGTGGTATTGAAGGTTATCGAGGAGGCGGCCTTCAGGTCCCTTATATACGTCTGGTAGAGCGAGATATCGAAAGCAAAAGCCATATCCTCCATGAACTGGTCTTTGAGCTCTCCAACATGTTCCTGGGTAATGGCGACATCATCCTCGAGATAGTTCTTCTTTGTAATCCGGTCGAATGTGCCCAGGAAATATCTCTCGTATTCCGGAAATACAATCGTGTCGGGGATTTTGAGGCCATATTCAGTATTGATATTCTGGAGGAATCCGTCCAGTGTGGCCTTGAATTTGCCTGCTTCCGTACTGGTATCCGGCGCCGAAGCGCTGTAATAATACGTTCCGGCACCCGGACCAAAAAACGCTCTCAAATTGTCAAGGTAGGTAAGATGGCCCGGAAGTGCGGTGTCCCTCTCATCGCTCCAATCGTCCGGGGGGTTTGTTGATAATTCTGGAACGTCATATGACCACTTTTCAAAATAATTAGAACCTTGCTTGGAAACATTGACCAGGAATGCCACGATACTGTAGCCCAGTAAAAATTTCGTCAGGCAAATTTTTGTTACCTTTGCGATCAGATTTATTTTCCAACGCATGAGCATGTGGTGACTTTCCGAAGCCGCTTTCATATCGGATTTTAATTCAGTCCAGGTTTTTTTCGTGGCCTGAAAACCCTCCGGGATGGCCCCTGCAAAATTTGTGTCGACCGCGGTGCCTTTTATTTTCGCACCCGAACCATCCAATAGCACTTTTCCCGACCCGCCGCTCAAAGAGCATTCATTTGGTGCAGAGATACCAATTCTATGGTCTGCGGTAATTCCCATCGACGTATCGGCGTATAAGGAAACAAAATCTGCGGAACCTTCAATTTCCGCATCAGACGAGAGATGGATCCCATTTTTTCCCGCGAAGAACATCTTCTTTGGACATTCGAGCATAATGTTTTTTTTGCCCTCCAGCTTGATGTCTCCCCCTCCCGGTATTTTATGCAGGGGTTTGGGAAACCCGGTTTCCATCTTCAGATCGCCTCTCCAGGCCTGTACGACGGTCTCTTCCCATCCGGCGACCGTCGTGAGCATTCCCGCTATGTTGGTGGCGAAATACCCGGTGATATTCGTGAACAACCCCGTCAGGGTGGTTAACGGGGCGGTTATGCCCAATGTTGAACTGGCGGAGATGTCTACGTCTTTCGACGCCTTTATTGTGATTTCCGGCGCCTCCATCCTGATTTTAGTCTGGGAGTTCAACGAGATGTCATTTTCAGAGTAGATGATGATCTGATTGTCCGGATCAATCCTGAGGAAGGCCTGGTCCTCGTTTTCGGTGTGATGGATCGTCAGGGCGCCGTCCTCGGAGAAGTAGATCTGGCGGTTTCCGACAATAAGGCGCAGTTCGCCCATTTTTGTGACGGGTTGCCGGGGGGATTCGGAATATACCCTGCCGATCACAAACGGCGAGTGGATCCCTCCTCTCTGGTACAGGACAAGGACCAGATCGCCAATGGCAGGGGGGGCCGTGAACCCGATGAAATCTGTGGCAAGCGGGACCTTATACAATGTCTGGCGGGTATCGCGGAGCGTCACATCGCAGGTATAGTTGTCGTCGTCACCAGATTCAGAATGGGTCTGAACATCAGTCACCCATCCCAGTTCGAGGATGGATGGCGGGTCTGAATTCGCGCTCTTCATTCTTGGTTACCCTCCGTCTCCGTTGCGTCCCGCACGATTATCTCTCCACATCGATCATCGTCACAAATCCCGTTTTTTTCTCGAACCGATGGAAAACGCGGGTGATTTTAAACCGGTCGTTCATGGATGCCTCGGGCATATTCTGCAGTTCCACCGTCCCTGCCAGCCGAGCACGCGGTTCGCCGAGCACGGTGATCAGGCCGGTATAGTCTTTGGAGAGCCGTGCAGCGCACGCATCGACCACCACATCAGCACTTACCGTATCCCGTATCATGGGGTCAGAGACGATGATCTTGCGTGGCGGGCTCCCGGGTATCGTCCCGGCCACCTGCCTCTGCGTCTGAACCCGTAACCCCGGGTCGTTTGCAATCCAGCTGAGGCTTCCTTCGCCTTTCGTGGGGCTCGGGCTCTCCCCATATACCCGGACAATATAATTCTGGCGGAATAACCGGGATTGTTCGGCCTCGATCACGTTCGTTCCGAAGCTGAATGTACAGATCTGGTTGGCATCGGTTGGTGGCTGATATGGCTGGTAGACGAGCTCGCCCTGGTGGTTGACATAGTAGTCATAATTGACCTTTTTCGCCAGCTCTTCAACATTTTCATAGAGGCTCCTCTTGTCATCCACCACATAAGGCACTTTAAACGTCAGGTCGGACGGCAGTTCCGTCCCCCGGTCCTTGAAGATGATGCCCGCCTCGTCGCAGAGCCGCCCGACGATTGACCGCGAACTCTGTGGTTCGAAGGTCTTGTTGAGATAAATCCCTGCAAGCCTCCAGCCAAAGCCGAGTGCTGAAACAACAACAGTGGTAAGGGTCATCCGGATTTTGTCGATTGTACCCGTAAAGACCTGGTACACGCCTGTTTCCTTGTAGCCGAGTTTGACGGTGAGCGGTGTGCCGATGCCGTTTGCCACCGCGTATGCGATGGAGGGAAAACTGATCTCACAGGTGTCCGAAGGGATCCCGAGCTGGGCATCCACCGTAATGGAGATGGCTCCGGTGACAATGGTCACAGCCCCGATTGTTATCTCATAGGACGGGGTGCTCATCGATCCCCCTCTGCGGCCTATGATTCATCAGGATCCTCCCCGCTGTTCTGCCCCTCTTCTGCTCCTTCCTCTTCTCCTTCAGAAGGTTCCGTACCGGAATCATTCTTTTTGCGATGACGGGAGACGCCCGCCACGGCACCGCTCGCTATTGCCGCACCTGCAACGAGTCCCGCGGTCTCCAGCATTGAAGAGGACTCTTCCTGGATCTCCTCCCTCTCTTCATTCAGCTCTTTGAAGCGCTCGAAATGGCCGCCGATGCCTCCGGATTCATCCTTGCCACCGGCTCCGGCACCTTCCTCTTCGTCACCCTCTTCTTCAGCGCCTTTTTCCTCGCCGCCTGCCTCTTGAGCACCTCCCGCTTCAGTGCTCTCTTCCTCAGCGCCTTCCTCTTCGTCACCCTCTTCTTCAGCGCTTTCTTCCTCGGCACCTTCTTCTTCAGCACCCTCCTCTTCGTCACCCTTTTCTTCAGCGGTTTCTTCCCCGGTGCCTTCTTCTTCAGCGCCTTCCTCTTCAGCGCCTTCCTCTTCAGCGCCTTCCTCTTCAGCGCCTTCCTCTTCAGCGCCTTCCTCTTCAGCACCTTCTTCTTCTTCAGCACCCTCCTCTTCGTCACCGCCTTCCTCTTCAGCACCTTCTTCTTCTTCAGCGGTTTCTTCCC
>JARVGI010000018.1 GCA_029762625.1 Methanomicrobiaceae archaeon
CTTCAGCGCCTTCTTCTTCTTCAGCGGTTTCTTCCCCGGTGCCTTCCTCTTCGGCACCTTCCTCTTCAGCGGTTTCTTCCCCGGTGCCTTCCTCTTCGGCACCTTCCTCTTCAGCGGTTTCTTCCCCGGTGCCTTCTTCTTCAGCGCCTTCTTCCTCTTCCTCCGGAGCGATATCATCCACAAGCCCGTTCGCCCATTCCTTGGCGTCTTCATCCTGTGACCCGGGCGGAACGTCCTCGGGCGGTTGACTGGGGAATTCCCTTAAAACAATCGAGTATTCAAGCTTGTTTCTCTCCCCGACAAACTTGGTGATCTCCAGGAAATCGATGACGACATTCACGATGTCCGAGATGGTGCTGAAATCCGAATAGAAAAAAACCGGTTTGCCTGCTAGATAGTACTGGCGCAACGTGCTCATGTCATCTGTCGCATTCCTGCCGTAAAAAGTGCCGCTAAACGAGATCCTGACCGAGCCGCGGCCCATATCCTGGAAGACATTTCCCTGCATGCCGGGAATCTCGTGTTCGACGAGCATCCGGGTGTCGGTGGTCCGTATCTCGCCGATCTGCCTCACCATCGTGGGTGCCTTTGTCGGATCTTCATTGTATTTGACGGTGATGAGCGGGATATTTCCAACGATGAGATCCATTATCTCCCTCCGTGACGTCTCATTTCATCTGCAAGGATGTTGCCGATTTTCCGGCCGAGTTCGTGTATGTCGCCATCAGTTGCTCCACCCTTGACCTGGACACTTATCTCGAAATTGTTGTGGAAGGTGATCGGGCGGTCCCCGGCTAGAGAGGCCTGTCGTGCAGTGGCATCGGCTGTCCTTCGAATGTCCGGGGTGGTGACCTTCACCGGCGGGGCAGGTGGCTGCATGACATTCACCGTGCTGGCCATCGGCTGCAGCACTCCTGAAAAGAGCGAACCCACCTGCACCGGGGTCCCTGCCCCCGAATACACGCTGATAATCTGCTGGAGCTGGGCGAGAGCCGGATACCCGCCTTCCATCCCTTCCTGTGGGGAACTCGGCACCGCACGCGGGAGCACAGGGCCGTATACTGCACGGATCCCGTGCATTGCCTGTCCAGCTTCCGTAGCGGGGATCGGCAGGGATTCTGCAAAACCGCTCGCCCGCTCATCGCTGCCGCCCTCCCCTGTCAAGAGGGAGAGAATGAACCGGGCGGGATGAACGCGGGAGAAGGGCTCTTTCAGGGCGGACTCGCCTCTCCCCGCGGCAAACGGTGATGTACTGGTCAGTAACCGGAGCGAAAGGAAGGGCAGGGGAACCGGACCTCTGGAACCCTCCCCTCCCGCATCCTGTGCCATCGGGCGGGAAAACCCGGCGAGGGACACGGTTGAAGGAACCAGGATTGGATTGAGTAGACTTCTCGCCATCCCCGCCTGTGCGTTCACCATACCCAGCCCGGACCGGTCCCTCGCGATCCCCGGCGGATGGACAGCAGTCTTCGCCTCCTTCCCCACCGGAAAGATCGATCTGGCGACGCGATCTGCCGGGGGTGTGGGGGGCAGATCGTGTTGCCCCCGCCCGCCCTGGACCGGTGCTGTCTCCTCGAGGAACGCGATGGGCAGTGGCGGGGTGAACGGGGCAATCACGGGGCTTCTCGCATCTATCGCTGCCGGAACCGGGGTATCTGTCCGTAGCGGTGCGGCGGCGGGGAATAATCCTGAATCCGGTGCAGGTTCCGCTTGTTCCCGGTCTTGAAAAGGAACAGACTGGCTGAGAAGCCGCACCGGCAGTGCAGGTGAAAAGGGGGACGGGAGGGGGAGGGCCCCCGTCCCGCTGGCTGCTCCTGGCGGCGCGATTAGGGTTGAAAGAACATGGAGCGGTGATAATTGCACCACGCTCCCCTTCTCCGTGAAACCCCCCTCCCTGTACACCGTGCCTGGTGCCGTATCCCGGGACTCGCCACTGGTTCCCCTTGCCCCTCCACCCATCCGCTGGCGAAGGATTTTCTGCCTGATGGGGGAAAAACCCGGCGGAGCTTCCCGTCCTGCGGGGCGGGCGATGCCGTGGAGGAACGGAGAAATGGAACGGGAAGGTATTTCCTGCTGCGCAGGCCGCAAAATCTCGCGGAGCAGAATGAGGGGTGAAATCGCGAGCGGCTGCCTGGCGGGGGGCTCGCCGCTGCCACCCGGCACTTCAGGTGCACCCCCTGCATGGAGATGGTGGTGGACCGGAGCCGGGATTCCGGGCGGTGTGAAGAGCGGGCCGGTAAAGGCTTCGCCGCCGCCAATCCCGGTGAGAAGGGTGGCGGGAAGGTCACGCAGCATCCTCTCAGTCGACACCTTCTGCACCCCCGCGGGAAGCTCTGTTGATCCGGTCACGAGAGGGAAACCGCCCCCTTCCGTCTCCTGCCGCTCTCTCATCACGGCGGATGCGGGCATCGACACGAGTGATGCGAGATCAGCCTGGATGGGCGGGATCTTCTCGATCATCTCGGTGACGCACCGTTCGAACTCGCTCAAAACGGCCGGTATCGGCGATAGATGAACCGAAACCGCGACACTGACCGGAGTGGGGGGACCATCCGCAGATGGCGCCGCAGGAGAAACGGCAGATTCCTTCTCCTCGCTCTCACCCTCTCCCCCCGCAATTGGCGGCACATGCGCTACGCGAAGAATGGAGAACGATGCAATATTTGTGGAAAAAGAGAGGGCCTGGGAGAGCAGGTTGCCTATCGCCTGCCCGGATGTGAAGGCCTCATGCAGCAGAGGATCGGATGCCGAGACGAGTCCTGCCTGAATCGATGCAATCTGCTCTGAAAGCCTGCTCTCCTCCTTCATGCTCCCCTCTTATTCCCCCGATTCCTCAAGATCATCATCCACAAAAACGAACTTCGTCGTACCCGGCTCCGCCCCCCGAATGGAAGCGAGCATCTCATTGCGCCGATTCATCGCCATCATGAGGAAATCGATCTGGAAGCGGGTAAGGTGAGCGGGTGAATCCGCAAGGGTATACCCGTAATCGAGACAAAGAACCGCCAGTTCCTGCCCCTCCGGTGATTCAACGAATCGTTTCAGGGCTCTTCTTTTTTTTTCACCTGGCGTGTGGACGCCATGCCGCTCAGCTCGAGTATCTTTGTGCCGATATACTCCGGCACCCCGAACTTCATCCCTGCAACCTCATCGGGTGTCAGCGCCGGTTCCACCATTCCGAGGGAGGTGGCCAGCTGCAGGGCACGCAGATTTTTGGTGATATCAGCCTCGGAAAGATTCGGCGTCCCGTCCTCCTTCAACGGTATGCTGCCGATCACCTCGAATACACCGGTCAATTCCCCGTCCGTCAATGGACGGATGATCACATCCGCACCATAGCTCTCGATGAAGAGGGTTTGGGTGGCATTTTTCCCCTCAAGGATTTCTTTTTTTGTCAATGTGGCCATGTATTGCTGCTCCCCCTCTGGTCTTTGTCAGGCATATCGCTGGATAGCTCTGTGTATGATTCGCTCAGAATTTCACGTCGACATTTGTGGCGGAGAAGGAGTATATCGCCACCCCCACGCCGTTCACATCCATCGTGAATTCACGGTTGTCAAGGTAACAGTCCTGGAAATTGATGTTGAGGGACTGGTCACCTTTTTTCAGCTGCGCCACGAGGGTGAACTTCGCCTTCTCGAGGTCATCCTCCTTCAGTTTTTCTTCGAGAGGCTTGCAGCTTGACTGGACACGCAGGGTGCCGTTGATCACTCTCACCCCGTACTCCACCCCCTGTCGCAGGGGTTCGCCGATGGCCTGGATATCTCTTCTTGACCTGTCCTCTTTAAATTCGATGGATTGGAGCCCCGTAACCTCATGGCTGTCCACCATTACTTTGCTGTCACGTGCGGACCATGCTTGAATTGCCATTCATCTCACCTCCGATTTATGCTTCCACCAGGATGGTTGCATAGATGTAATCGATTGCCCGTACCGGTCTGACTGCCATATCGATGCGCACGATGCCCTGCGCAAAATCAGACTGCGAACTGTAGACATCAATAATGAATGCCGGCTCAGTGCCGTCGGTGCTGGGGACAATTGAACCCTCCCGCTCCATCTGCATCAGGAATTCGGTGATCTTTGCGTTCAGGGCAATTCTGTTCGCTTCGTTGTTCAGGGTGCCGATGAAAAGGTCGGATATATTCTTCACACCCCTCACCGAGCGGTCCGCGATCCTCTGGACGCTGATCTGTTCCTTGCTCGTGGTAATGCCCTTGACCACGACGATACCTCGTCCCCGCTGCGCCTCAAGGGGCAGAATCCCCGCATTGAGGAGTTTTGCCAGCTCCGAGGGGGTATACGCGACATCGATCTTTGAAATTCCCGCAATCGGCTTGAACGTCGGGGATTCGTAATAGTTGAGTTTTCCTATCAGCCCCGCGACCGCACCGGCGTTTCCTGCGGGGGCGACGAGGATGAACCGGTCGCTCGCAAGCGTGGTCGTCCTGGTGCAGATGTCTTCGAGACTCTCGTCCACCCCCACCGTGCCTATCCCTATCCTGTTCTTGGCGTCAAGGGACATGTTCTGGCAATGGGCGTCGATGAGTGCGTGGATCTCCGGATCGGAGACGCCGCATGCGAGCACCATATCGACATCGGGCTCACCCTCCAGCTTCTCGAGGGCCTTTTCGAAATCATCCTTGGACACTTCTCCGTCTTTTCCCCCGGCAAGGGAGCCTTCGAGCAGTGCCGGATTGTTTGCCGGCGCCTTGGATTTTGCATTGAGATCTTCTGCGGAAATCAGGCTGGATGCACTGTTGATCGCCTCGACGAGATAGTTGCCGACTTTCGGGTCCATCACCACGTTTTCAAATGCTTCCATGGCCCCTCCGTCGGTGACAACGATCGACACCGTATTCTCAACAGACCCTGCTTCGACCCCAAAGGCAATTTTGTTCCCTGATCTCCCCGGGTCTTGTGCAATGAGAAGTACTGTGTCCGCACCTGACTGATCCTTCAATTTTTGTTTTGCCTTCTCCGCGCCTTTTCCGGCAATCGGAACCACCACAACCTCATACACACCGTTGAGGAATGCATGTTTCGCCTCGTTTGTGATGGTGTATTCCGCACCTGAACCAAATACCTCGGCAAATTCCCGATAATTCCCCACATGGATCGGTTTCAGGATCTGACCCTTTTCTGTCGTTCCGATCATTCCCACCACACCCGACGGATTGAGTTGCTGGGGAACAATCTCTTTGATTACCTGAATTTCAACTCCAGGAATAACCCGCGCCATATAAAATTCCTCCACTCATGTTCCTTCAAATGCCCCCGGTATGGAGGTAAAAAATCGCGATAACGCTATATTTCACGATTTATTCATTTGATTAATAGTGAATTTTTCAGTGGGGCAATATATGTTTCGATATGAACGTTCGGAGCAAAAATCACCGGATCTGAAAATATTGGTATTATATATTGCCTGCAATATTCCCGGGATCGATCCCCTCATTGGTTCCCCTGCCATGGTCTCCCTGTACCCTCACCGCAATTCCCGGAGCATATGGCTTCGCCGTCTCATGGTGATGCATGGGAGCGATGGACTGTTGATCCCCATCCTCCCCCCTCTGACAGGGGTACGATGCCGGGGGTCGTCCTATCTCCCGCTCATCTCCGGCTCGGCGAGAGCCCAACTGCAAAGACTGCGAGATTGTTCCTGTTCTGATCACTCACCCGAGAATCCGGGATAAATGCGGCCTGCGCCTTCCTGCGCGTCCCTGATGGAGCCGGCAGTCCTGGTGCAGCGTCCATCATTGCCGGGCCCACCGTCCCCCGGAATTCAGTATGACCCCCGCTGAGCGCATCCGGGCCGGGCGCCCCTCTCGCATCCCCCTGCCGCTCTGCCCGGGGAGTAAGGGGATGATCGCGTTCAATTCCCTGTCGCTTTACGAGAGTGCGCCTCCCGGTCCCGTATCCGTTTCAATGTCGCTCCCTGACAGGGATGGGTGCGCCGGCTCGCGGGTACGGAGAATATGGTTTTGGGGAGGAGATACCATCAAAATAGGAAAAATGCTAGAGAAGATCAAATTTCTCTTCTCTACGTTGTTTGAAGTACAGGAACGCTGCGACAACCACGATGGCGAGGAGGGTGATGACGAGCACCGTGGTCGGAAGCCCCTCCGCCCCCTTCGTCTGTGCCATCAGCGCGTAGGACCCCGGCTCGAGAATGATCGCGGCAACCGTACTGTTCTCCACATCCATCGAGGAAACCTGCCTCACCACAGCGTCGGTACGGTAGATCCCCAGTGTCCCGGGCTCCATACCCTCGAGGTCGAGATCCGCCGCATCAGCCTCCACGCTCACCATGGGTTCTGCAGTGCTCGAGACGTCGAGGAAGGAGATACTGAATCCCTCGCCGTACCGGACGTACCCCTCAGGTACCGGGGTGTCGTCAGCCGAGAGAGAGAAGTCGCGCCCCTCGATCTGCTGGATGCCGATATCATATCGGTTTGCCGAGATCGCATCCGAGGCGAAGGGATCGGGTCCTTCGAGTGATGCCGCCCCGATAGAGCAGCGCGATGACATGCAGGCATCGAGGTACTGGTCCACCGATTCGAGCACGGATCCGCGGATCTCCCAGCCGGTCGCCATGAAGAGTGCCACCCCGCCTTTCACCCGGGAAAAGGCGGTATCCTCGAGGACGCCGTTCCCGGAACCATGGACAAAGATCCCGATGCCGCAGTCTTCGATGCGGTTTTCGCGCAAGGTTGCGTCATCTGACTGCTGGAGCAGGATCCCCTCGATCGCCCCGGTGATCCGGGTGCCGGTGATCCGGGCCTGCGAGGCGTTGGTCGCCTCGACGGCGATGAAGTCCGCGGAAATGTCGCAATCCGCGAGTGTCACCGCCCGGCTGTCCACGATCACGATGCCCCGCTCGCCCCCTTCCACGCAGCAGTCCTCCACGGTGGCGGCGTGGGCGGCTTTCAGGCTGAGTGCGGTATCAGAGCCCGCAAGCCCGAGGGCGCGGAGTGCGACGCCCTCGGCCGTGACCAGAAGGGCGTAGTCGT
>JARVGI010000019.1 GCA_029762625.1 Methanomicrobiaceae archaeon
GGTGGTCGTCGGTGACGCCCTCACGTGTCGCATCTCCGCTTCGCTTCGCTGCTCTGCGTGACGGCTCCCCGTGCACGCCGCCTTCGCAGACTGCTGGCGCAGACTGCTCGGCGACACCGCTCCCTCCGGTCGCTTCACTCGCTTTGGTACAGAACAAACCATTGTTAGAGGTGTACGGTACTCTGCCACTTCCGATATTCTCATAATGAATGCGTGTGCGATGAAGATATCGAAAATTCCGAACAGGGGAACTTCGATTTTCCATTGCAATTAATTCCAAGGAAAAAGGGAAAAATGAGATTAGATCCGCACCTGAATGGTGTCCTCTCCGACGAATCGGGTGCCATCATTCATCCTGCCGCTAAGTGTCATCGCAACATTAGCAAACTTTCCGTCGGATTCGAAGTCCACAACGGCGAACTCTGCAACCAGCGTCTCACGGTCGAATTTGACCATCATGTCTGCGATGCCGTCGGAATCGTAGTCTCCGGCACAGCAGGGAGCATCAGCCAGGGCCTCGAAGTGCCCGTGAGCGCAGTCAAGGCAACAGGAGAGAGTATCAACGGTTGCCGGAGCATAGCATTCTGGCAGCTCGATGTAGGTGGTAATGTAGGGCCCGTTGCTCTTGAGGTTGAGCGTGTCGGGGTCGATATCGATCATGGCCGGTACGATCACCTCAATCGTGAAGGACGCAGTCTCCTTCAGTCCGCCATCTGAGACTTCGAATTCGAAGTCATACGTTCCGCCCTGGGAAAGGGCCGGTGTCCATGAGAACACTTCGCCATCGAATGTGGCCCCCTCGGGCAGGCCAGTGATCTCGTCTCCGTTCGGGAGGGTGGAGGTGAAGGCGGTGGTCAGTGAATCCTCATCCTCGTCCTGGTAGGTGATGGTGAACGCAACTTCATTGCCGGCTATGACTTCTTGGTCGGCGATGGGGTCGATGGTGGGGGCATGGTTTATGATTGCCTGATAGCTATCGATAAGAGTATCCGGGAGTACCATTTTCACGCTACCATCTCCTTCTTCATCAACGAACAATACAGTATTTGCTCCAAATTCTCCAGTTACGATTGATGCAACGGAATTTTCAGTGATTTTTACATCTTCGTAACCAATTTTCTTGAAACCTTCTTCCGTGCTTTCAACTACAGACAGGGTAAATGAATTATCTCCCCCATCAATGAATTCAGGATCTTCCTCATTGGCAATAATTTCAAAATTATAGCCCTCTGTATTGCCAAAAATAAATATTCGCTGAGGTTCGTAATCCGTCTTTGGATAGTAATATGAACCTGAGATTTGGTAATCCTTACTGGCAACGGGATTCCCTGATGAGTCATATGCATACAGCTCTACAGGACATGCAACACTGACTTCTGTATATATCTCGGGATTTGGTAGGTTATTTGGATTATATTTTAAAACTGAGGTCCATCCATCAGTTGGAGGATCAGCTAGGACGTTACAGTGCGGGTAAGAGCTCAATTCCCATAACGGTCGTAAGAAATAATCACGAATCTTTTTTTCTGTCTCTTCCAGTTTTATTCCTTTATGTCCAAATCCTTCATCAGATGAATAATCAAGAACCCAAGTGTCGTGATGGGCATTCCCAACGACGTTGTCACCGCTTACTTGATACATTTCAAGATGATCTCTTCCCAAAGGATTAGATGCCGGATCCCAGAGTCCATTAACCATATTGAAACTTGGATCCCAATGCATCCAATTACCATTTTCGTAAATATCTAATCTGTGGGCTACTGGTACTTCGCCCCATGTTGCAACTTCTTTCCATTCTTCATCTCTTTCTTGCATCACTTTTTTTACAAGCTGTAGATTTGCATTTTTCCAAACCAGGTTTATTGGAAGAACTCGCTGATATTTACCAATGTCTGCATCAAATGCCCAAATCCATTGGGGATATTGGAATTCTTGTTTCCATATAGGTGGATCACTTGGATATGTCCTTACCACACCATCAGAGTCCGTATGTTGCGCCATCCATTCTGCGACAGATAGCGGCTCCTGTTTTTTAACTGAAAAACTCACGTAATTTGACCTGACATCCCCCGATTTTGCAACAGCAACGTAAGTCCCTTCGGGGACGTTGGTGAGAACACAGGGGCCACGTATCGAATCAGTATATACTCTTGTTGAAGAGATATAGAGACCAGCTAAGTTGGCACCACCGAATGACGTAATCTGACCGCCACTTGGCGTTGTGACAACAATGTCAACATAGCCTCCTCCCTGAGCATCAATCTTAAACGCTATCTTGTCCGATGTCGAAACAGTTTTCCCATTGACTGATGTGGTGTGTTGATCTGAAAGAACAACATCTAATCTCAGATCAGAGATAGCCATAGCTGGTGCGACAACTCCAATAGTGAGGAGTAAAATTACCAATATGCATATTTGTACAAATCTCATTGTATCACTCTTAGTTTGATTAATCCCTATTTTTGGCCTCTTAATACAATTCTGCGATAATTTGAAATTGCCTCTCGAAGTAAACCGAGAAGATCGATGAATTTGAATTGAATACCGAGAATATATAAAATGTCCGATTTAATATATTAAGCTAATAATATTTCGGTTAGCAATATGGATTATCCTTTAATTTTCCGTGTTGTCGATTGAATATCGATAATTTAATAGTTATTTCAAAAATAATTTGATATCAAACGTTTTTTTTACATTTTCAAATCAAAATCTTAAATACAAACAAACACAGAGGGCCAAGTTAGACTTTTTATTGCATACTCACGCACGGTATCTGGTGACCCCCTTTGGCCAGCTAATATTGATTGCTGGTTTCAACATCTCTGCTCTCACTTGGAAACGGATCGCTCAATGCAACCAATTCACAACCTTTTTATCCCTTTACTCCTATGTCTGAATTAAGGCGCGCATACGAAATCTCGCCAGATTACGCTTTTTTGGACGGATTCGAACACACGATTTTGAGCCTGCCCGGGGGTATCCAGCATTCATGAATAACGTCGGTGATTCAAGTGCTATTCCGGACATTCCACCGGGGATTGCACCCCCGGATCCCCGGTCGCGATGAGCCCCTTTGAAAGCAGGTGCGATTCAAATAAAAGAGGAACATCCACCGTGTCTATCGCAATACGAGGGGGTCGGGGGCAGAGCCCCTGTCAAAGACGGTTCGAAATATGATTTCTACAGGGCCTAAAAATTACGAATTACATTCTCAAATTTCGTTTTCTGATATCATTTCATGTGATGCCCGCATCACACCTGATCAACCAGCCCAAGCTGAAACACCGTGATGGGAACAACACGGATTTCCACGGCATCCTCTTTGACGGTTCTGGTGGTGCTCTCAGTGATGAATCCCCTGCTGGGACCGAATGTTCTGGAGGCCATGACAAGCCCTGCTACTTCCCGTTGCATATTCTGTTCGTTCAGGTCATAACAGACCTGGTATGCTCCCGTGACTGCATTGCCTTCCTGTGCACCATCTTCCCATCCGTCACCACCCTGCACAACAAAATCACACTCAGTGCCTCCCTCATTCAGGAAAAAGATCGTGTTGCCTCTGCGCATCAGTTCGTTGAAGACAACATTCTCGTAGAGCCTCCCGATGTTTTGGGAAAATGAGAACGAGACGGCATTGACAAATCCGGTGTCGATGGCGTAATATTTGGTATTCGAGATCAGCTGTTTTTTGAGAGAATAGCTGAAGTTTCTCAGTTCGAAGACCATGTAGACCTGCCTGCCCCCGTACCTCCGCGACCTGGTCGACCTTCTGGGGGTCATCGAGTATTGCGTCCCGGTCACGGAACGGGGCAAGCGGTCAAAGATGGGCAGTTATGTCTTCTGTGACAATTTCTTCCGGTTCTATGCACGGTATATCTACCGGAACATGAGCCTCTACCAGAGCGGCCGCTTCGATCTGCTCAAAGAACGGATTGGCCGGGAATGGAAGGGATTCTCCGGCCGGGCATTCGAGGAGATGGTGCGCATCCTCCTCGCCCGGAATCTCAGCGATCGGTATGACGTCATCGGGCCGTGGTGGAACCGCCGGGGGGACGAGATCGATCTGCTCGCCCTCGGCCCGCAGGGGAGTCTCGCCGTCGAGATCAAGAACCGAGACCTCATGCGTTCCGAGGCGCTCGGCCTCCTCTCGACACTGTCGGCAAAGATCCCCCTCGTCAAGGGTCTCCCCGGTCCGGTGGCCACCGGCATTGCCGGCCGCACCGTGGGCGACAAGGAGGCGCTGAGAGAGGAGGGGTTCACCATCGTGGACCTCGCCGACCTCGGGCTGGGTGGGTGACGCAGGACGCGGCTCCCGGCAGAGGAATTGTTCATAGTGGCCGTTTTCGTTCTCACGGAAACCCACTTTTTTCAGTCAGGCCAATAACCTCTCGTCCATATTTTCGCTGGTTACCCATTCCGCCCCAACCAGCCGTGCGACTCCGCTCCTCGCTGCTCTCGTCGCTCCACTGCACGGCACTGCAAACACCACCATGCACAGGCGTTTTCCGTCAAACGGGTAAGCATGTCGCCCCTGCGGGGTGCGTCCCTCCGGGCCGCATCCTGCCTGCGGCAGGACGCCAGGCCTACTCCGTTTGCCGTCATATCGCCTGCCTCGTCGGTGCCCGGTGTACGGCACCGGCGGAGTTGATCGAAAATGTCGGGAACGACAGTAAAAGAAGGGGCGGTTCAGCCTGCAAACCTAGCCGCCCTGAAAGCTCGCATAGAGCAAGAGATAGTTTGGGACGACCTCACGTATCACCTTTTCGCCTGCGTGATGGCCGAGAACACGCTCGCCTTCCGGCCCGCGTCGTACTACCTGCGGAGGGCCTGAGCATGGCAGCCTGCGACACTGAACCGGCACGGCCGCTGTGCTTTGCGGATGCGATCCCGCTCCGGGACCTCGACCGCATCGCCCGCCTCGAGGAGGAGGCGATCGACCTGGAGCGCCGTGCCCGAGCACTGCAGGGCAGAGCCGCCAGCTTCCGGAGCCTCGCCGAGGGCATCCGAGCGCACTACGGGAACCTCATCGACCGGGACGGCCTCGAGGCCTGCGCCCGCCGTGCGGAGGAGGGCGCCGCCACGGTTAATCGATCCCGAGGAGGAGCGGGAACGGCGCCGGCGCTGGCTCGAACGCGAGTTCGCCTGGAGGTACTACCGATGAGCAAGGTGTACGAGATGGTCCGGGAGCGGATCCTCTCCTCCCTTTCCGCCGGCACGGTGCCCTGGCGCCAGACCTGGCAGAGCCTCTCGCCCGTGAACGTGCTCACCGGCCGGCCCTACCGGGGCATCAACCGCCTCCTGCTCGCCGGGCACACCCACTGGGGCACCTACCGCCAGATCAAGGACCTGGGCGGCTACGTTTGCAAGGGCGAGAAGG
>JARVGI010000001.1 GCA_029762625.1 Methanomicrobiaceae archaeon
TGCGAGTTTCATCAGGGCGTAGTTCTCCTCGTTGGAGGTACGCGCCGATGAGAGCACGGCGATTTCATCGGGTTTGTATCCCTTGAACTTCTCGGCGATGAGGTCGTATGCCTCATCCCACGTTGCCTCGACAAACTCACCGTTCTTCTTGATGAGCGGCTTGGTGAGGCGGTCCTCGCGGTTCACGAACTCGTGGGCGTAGGTCCCCTTGGGGCAGACCTTGCCCTCGTTGACGGGCGAGCGGTGGTAGGGAGCGACCCCTGCCACTTTGCCGTCCTTGACCACGAGGTTGAATGTGCATCCTGTCCCGCAGTAGGGACAGGTTGTCTGTACGTACTTCATGTCCATAGTCTAACCTCGAACAGAAGTTGTTCACTTGGTTCAATTATTTAAATGAATCCAATTAATGGATGCTTACAGGGAGATTATTGGTGGAAAATTAGATGGTTGCAGTTTTTCTATGGGGTGGGGAAGAGCTGGTGATAGAGAATTGCAGTTGACATTCTTTATTTGTTAAAATGGGTTTTATGTTCCTCGTAACCTCGGTCCGGTGCGGCCTGCGAGGTGCCCGTGATCGCGCCGGCAGGGGTTTGCGTCTCATACGCAGATCCAAATTGCATTCATCGTGCTCTTTTACATGATAGACAGGCAATGGTATGTTGGTTGATGAAGAACATCCGGGGGAGGTGAAGAGCGGTCGTGCCACGCATTCGGGTGCCGTCGATGCTTTCCGATCTCGTGTACGGCGCGGTGGTGTCGCTGGATGGTGCCATGTATGCCGGCCTTGATGCATGCCCGCATTGCGGCGGAGCAGTGAAAGCGCATGATATCCGGAAGAAACGCTTTGCCACGGTGGGAGACGATCGGCAGCAGAGGACGATATGCATATTCGTGCAGCGCTATTACTGCACCGCGTGCGGGAGGCTGTGCTATGCGGAGTCGCCTTTCTATCCCGATACCCGCCTCGGTGCGCCTATCATAGATTTCTGTGTGGTGAATGCCCGCCTTTTCCCCTATCACCATGTCAGCAAACTGCTCGAGCGCATGCACATCCTGCTGGATCGCGGCAGCGTGCGGAATTATGCGACAAGGAACTTCGGGGACGTCCCGTTTCTGGATATGTACGGGATGAGAATCCCCCTATCCCTTCTCTCCCTCATCGAATCCGCGTTCAGTACCGGCAAGGAGGGCCCCGTCATAGGGGCAATACCGTTCGGCTCCGGTCGTCTCCCACCCGCAGACCGGGCACTTCTTTCGCTGTTTGGGGGGCTTGCAGAGGGGAAGAAACGGAATAAACAGGAAAAAAAAGAAAAAGGGGGACCCTGCGAGAAAGGCCAGCAGTGAGATCAGAAGGGATCCTGCAAGCAGGATCAGGGTGAGCGTCCAGCGTTTCGTAATGCCACCTCCCGTACGGCGAATGCCGGGAATGCATCGCTCCATATCCCGAGTTCCTCTCCAAGATCCGTCGCGCCTACGGCCCCCGCGATTACGGCAGACCCGATGCCGGCGGCAAGTGTCGATGTTGCTCCTTGCGTCTTCATCACCCGCACGACCTGAGATGTAATCTGGCTTTTCTGTGCATCCCAGGCCTGGCGGGCGATATCAAGTGCGGCATCCCGCCCGATCTCGTGCAGGTCCGCACAGACCATGCGCGCGAGGCGCTGGAGCGAGGCATCACCGCTCCTCTCCCCGTTGTCGGGGGTCGGTACCGTGTACCGGTCTTCGGTGATATGCCCGAGCGCCCGGTGGACGTCGGCAGCGATTGCAAACCTCTCGCTGCTCACCAGCGTCTTGGTCCCGTCGATTGCCACGCTCCGGACGAGGGAGGATACCGGCGTCCTGAGAAGTCCCGAATAGACGAGATAGCCGGTCTGAAGGCGCCTGAGATCGGACAATCCCCGCAGGTGGTCGAAGTCCGTGAGCGGGATGATGTCCGTCGTGGTGCTGCCCATGTCCACCAGCACCGCACCCGGGTGGCGCGTCCGGAGGAAATCGGCCGAAACGAGCCAGTTGGCGGCGGACAACTGTGGCATGGCTGTTGTGTGGAATGCGCCGTCCATGCCGTAGAAGAGCGCCTGCGGAAAGGTCGCCCTGACGGCCCCGACGATAAACGCTATTCCGGCTTCTTTTGATGCAAAACTGTCTGCCTGCTCTCCGCTCATCACCACGGCTGCAGGCTGCCCCGCATAGGGCTCGAGGATATCGGGGAGCGGGGCATGCTCCCAGAGCGGGCAGTAATGAATAGAGACGCCCTCCTCGGTGGCGATCTTCACGTTCGCGCCACCGATGTCGATGCCTATCACGAGGGGATCACCTTCCCGTGCGTGTCGAACGTCGCGTGGCCGGACAGGGTGACGGCATCGGGCAGCCTGCCGTAGGACGCGTCTACGAGCAGGGCGGCGATCTCCTCGCTCATCACCGATGCGATCCCCACGAGGCTTGAGGTGATGCGCGGGTTGACGTCCACCACATAGACCCGGTCGCCGACCACCACGTCCACTCCCGCGTAGCCCTGGCAGCCGAGGACCGTCGCCGCCCGCGTGGCAACATCGAAGATCTCCGCGGATCGCGGGTGATCCACCGGGGTCTCTCCTCCGCAGTAGCAGAACCGGCCTTCGACAATCTCGATATCCTGGCTGTTGAGCGAGAGGACGAGGGGCGTCGCGCCCGAATAGTAAAGGCATGCCTCGCCCACCACACGGCTCCCGATGAGGCTCACGCTCAGGTGCTCGCCCTCGATGAACTGTTGCCCGAATTCACCCGGCGAGGGTTCTTCGTCCGCGAGCCGCATGTTCTGGGTGCCGCACCCGCACACCTCCTTGATCACGCGCCTGCCGGCTGTGACCGCATCCGGCACTGCGATGCCGTGTGCGGAAAGGATGGCGGCAGTACGCTGTTTGTTTGCGCAGACGGCCACACTCATGCTCCCGCACCCGATGTTATGGGTGCGTTCTTCGAGAATCCTCGTGAAGCGTGCCAGCAGGTGGTCCGGCGCGATGACGAGGCCCACATCGCATTCCGGCGCGAGATTGCGCAGCTCCTCCTCGAAGTCCCCCGCCCGCGGCGAGACCGTTTCGTACCCGCATCGCTCGAAGCTCTCGATGAGGACTCTGAGCATCGCTTCTCCTTCCGGCGCCAGTGCCGGGTCGTGAAAGACCGAATATTCTGCAAGCAGTGCCTTCATTGCTCATGAGGTTTCTTTGCAGAATTCATCAGTCTGACGATCGATGAATTCTTTTTTCTACAATCCGATCTACCTGAGGGAACAATGGCACCGAAAATACTCCTGACCAATGACGACGGGATCACCTCGGTGGGGCTCTGGGCGGCATATGATGCCCTTGCCCCGCTGGCCGATGTCACCGTGGTCGCCCCCTCCGCACAGCAGAGTGCGGTGGGAAGGTCGATTTCCATATTCGAGCCCATCAGGGTCCAGAAGGTCATGATGCACGGGACCGATGCGTACTCGATTGGAGGAAAGCCGACAGATTCTGTTATTATCGGGCTCTATGCGTTGAAGCTCGATCCGGATATTGTGGTGAGCGGCATCAATATCGGGGAAAACCTCTCGTACGAGTCCATTATGACCTCCGGAACCGTCGGTGCGGCGCTCGAAGGGGCCAACCAGGGGACGCCGGGAATTGCGTTTTCCCTGCAGGTCGAGGACCAGGGCGACAAATTCGCGGATCCCCAGTTCTCCGACTATGATTTCAGCGAGGCCGGATCCGTTGTCCGGGATGTCTGCGCGAAGGTGCTCGAGCGGGGCTATCCCGATCATGTGGACGTGATCAACGTGAATATTCCCTCGGAAGTGAAGGGCGGCTACGAGATAACCCGGCTCGCGGAAAAGCTCTTCCACACGGGGGTGGAGATGCGGCTGGATCCCCGGGGAAGGCCGTACTACTGGATCGATGGCCCGCTCTACGACGATGCCGGGGAAGGGACCGACGTGCACGCGGTGCGAAAAGGCAACATCTCTGTCACCCCCGTCACGCTGGACTGCACGGCGTTTCGCGGAAGCGGGATCCTCAGGGATATCTTCAGCTGATCCGGTCCTGCCGCCCCCTTTCAGGGCGTCAGTCGTTCGCACCATCCATACCTTTTTTGTACGGCCGCGAAACGGTAGTCGCATATGGCGACCCGGCGACGACTGAATGCCACGGCGGATCTCCTGAGTCTGCTCTCAAGTATCCCCGTTGCGGTTTCGGGAATGGTACTTTTTTTGTATTCCCCGGTGGCGGTTTTCAGGGCGGAAGAAACCCCCTCTCCAATGAAGTGTTCCTCGATCTTTCGAGAAATGACTGGATTGCGGTGCACGATTACCCCGGGATGGCCTTCATCGTGCTCATGGGGGTCCATATTGCGCTGCACTGACGCTACTTCCGGCATATCAACCGGTACCTCGGCCGCGCGAAGGAACGGGAAGCCGGAGGGGCCGAATGACAATACACATAATCGAACAGTGCACAGGAATGAGTGAACGGGATCGCCCCGGATGAGGGAGTCTGAGATGGCAGAGCAGATACAGGATGAGGGGAAACGCCTTGCCGGACGCCATGCGGCGGACCTGGTCGAGGAAGGGATGATTATCGGGCTGGGAACCGGATCCACGGTGCTCTATGCGATGGAGCGGCTTGCCGAGCGAATGAACGAGGGTCTCTTTTTCTGCGGGGTCCCGACATCGTACCAGGCCGAACTGCGGGCACGGGCGTTCGGGATACCCCAGACCAGCCTTGCGGACTGCTGCGAGCTGGATCTTGCCATCGATGGCGCGGACCAGGTGGACCGTTCATTGCGGCTCATCAAGGGGCGGGGTGCTGCCCAGACGCGCGAGCGGTGCATCGCCGAAGCGGCTCGCCGCCTGGTAATCGTCGTCGATGAAGGAAAACTGACCGATACGTTTTCAGCCCCGGTCCCGGTGGAGGTCCTTCCCTTCGCCGTGCCGCTCGTGGCACGCAGGCTTACCGGAATGGGTGGATCGCCGGTCATTCGCGAGGGGGTTGCCAAGGACGGCCCGGTGATCACCGACAACGGCAACTGGGTGATCGACTGCACGTTTTCGTCGATGGATGACCCCGAAGCTCTCGAGACGGCAATCAATACACTCCCGGGAGTGCTCAGCTGCGGGCTGTTCTGCGAATTTGCCGGGAAAACAACTGTCCTAATAGGGGAAAAAGAGGGTATCCGCACCCTTCAGACCGAGATATAATCACGGACTTTGTGAATCAGGTCGAGCTGGGTTTCCACTTCTTTTCGCTTTTCCTTCTCGATGATGTCCATGATCTCCTCGATGGGGCGGGAAAGCGTATAGATCTTGACGGGGCGTCCTTTGCTTTCAGCCTTGCTTTCCCTGCTCTCGATCCAGCCGTTTTCTTTCAGGGTGCGCATGGCGATGCTCACTTCCGGCTGGCGGAGGTCGGTGCCGCGCTCGATGTCGCGGGAGGTTGCATCCGTGGTGTTCGCCAGATAAATCAGGACTTTTGCTACATTCCTCTTCAGACCAATGTCCATGAGAAGCTGCGCAAATTCCTCTTCTCTGGGAGTGAAGTACATTACTTTCTCTGATCTCATCCTTTCACCTGATTGTACAGTATATATTTTTTACTAAAGTATAAAAGTATTATTATTTGGGCCGGGAGCAAATCAGACCAGAATCTGGTCTGGTTAATCGAACACTCCATTGTTATTTTCTATTTTGCTCCAGCATATTAAAAATATTATGAAATTGTATGGCCTCGCTCGCTGACACCCCCGGGGGCATCCCACTCCGTGAGGGCCCGTATTCATCGTCGCACCTGCGGTGTGGCGTCATCCGGGATCCCTGTACAGAGCCCCACCCCTGAAAGATGTGCATGCCTGCCACGCATCCCGGAGCTGTGAAATGCCTGCATGCTCATGTTCCTGCCTTCATCCACGAAATTTCTGCTCGGTGGCATGGAGAAGCGACAGGGAAAACATCCAGACCCGCCGGATATGCCGGGATATGGCCATTGTTTGCCGATTCGAGGTTTGTTCTCCAGCGAGCGCGGTTCGAAACGCATATATTTATAACAAAATAGAAAATGCACTAATATAAGGAGAAAAAAACTATGACCCCGAAAGATGAGACCCGGAGCATGCCCCCCGAAGGATGGCTGAAGGCGGGAAATGTCGATTTCCTTTTCGGACGCTATGAGGAGGCAATCAAGGCGTATGATCAGGCGATGGGGCTGTACCCGAGCAACGACGTGGTCAAGGCCAACAAAGCGATTGCCGAGTACAGGCTCAAAAACCCGAAACCTGCACGCCAGGAGCCCGTGGCCGAGCCCGCTCCCACCGCGCAACCGGCACCCGCTCAAGAGGGATTTTTCGGCAAAGTACGTTCATGGCTCGGGTTCTGACACGGTGATGCGTCCCTCATGCATGAAATCAGGGCGGTCGCACGTACCGGAGGATTGTACTGCACGCGATGCCGTATTGTTCAACGAAGCGGCGTACAATCCCCTCCCGGCATGTTCCGCGAATGCCCAATCGCATCTCTTTCGGGAACAGTAGCCGTACATGAGCCTCCTTCTTCTGCGGTACAATCGCGGCGGTGATGCCGGGCCCGTGCCGCCGGCCGGTATGCCGGTGGCCCCGGATGAGGATTGCTAAAAAAGTTACATTAAGCCGAGGTTTGAAAGGTCCGCAAGGATCTTCTGTACGGCTTTTTTTGCATCTTCCGGCTTTTTTCCGCCGGTGATGATCAATTTTCCGGACCCGAAGAGGAGCACCACGACTTTGGGCTCCTCAAGCCGGTAGACCAGTCCGGGGAACTGCTCCGGTTCGTATTCGATACGGTCGAGGTTGAACCCCACCGCGATTTTATTGAGGTTGATGGGTGTTCCAAGGTCTGCGGAGGTCACGATATTCTGGATTTTATAGGTGAGTTCTTCGGGAATATCAACATCGAGGGAGCGCAGTTTGTCACCCAGTATTTCCAGCCCTTTGCTAAGGCTGTCGATGCTCTTCGCCCCCGTCAGGACGACTTTTCCCGACCCGAATACGAGTGCGGCGATCTTCGGATCCTGCATCCGTAATACAACTCCCGGGAACCGCTTTTTATTGTACTCTGCATCCGGTATCCTGGAGGAAAGCATCTGTAAATCCAGAGAATCGGTTACTTTCGCTGAGGCGACAATATTTTCTATCTTGAGTGATTCCTCAGGGTGAGCATCCATGTTTATAAATCCCTTAAAAACTATATAAAGAGTTGGGTATTTTTATTCTTCGAGGGTGGAAATATCTCCCAGATCCATGCCCAATTCCTGCGCTTTGAGGACTCTTCGCATGATTTTTCCGCTCCTCGTCTTGGGGAGCGTATCGACGTATTCGAGTTCGGCGGGAACAGCAATGGGTCCGAGGGTCTGGCGCACGTGGTACTTGAGCTCCTGGGTGAGACGGTCGGAGGGGTGCGCACCTTCGACCAGCGTGACGAATACCTTGATGATGTTTCCTTTGATGGCGTTGGGTTTGCCGATCGCCGCGGCTTCCGCCACTGCCTTGTGGGAAACGAGTGCGCTTTCCACCTCTGCGGTCCCGATATTGTGGCCCGCGACGAGAATGAGATCGTCTGAACGCCCCAGGAGCATGATATAGCCGTCATTGTCCCTGACCGCAAGGTCTCCTGCCGTATAGCAGTTCTTGATGGTGCTCCAGTATTTTCTGTACCGCTCCTCGTTCTGGTACACCATGCGCATCATCGAAGGCCATGGCTCTTTGATGACCAGGAATCCGCCCGTGCCCGGGGGGACGCTATTGCCGTCTTTGTCCACGACATCGACCACGACGCCGGGGATCGCTTTGCCCGCGTATCCCGGCTTCATCGGTTCGCCGATGAGGGTGGTGATGATATGCATCCCCGTCTCGGTCTGCCACCATGTATCGAGGATGGGGCACCGATTGCCTCCGATGTGCTCGTAGTACCACTCAAAGGCTTCGGGATTGAGCGGTTCGCCGACCGAGCCGAGAATGCGCAGGGAAGTGAGATCGTATCGGGCGGGCCATTCCTCGCCCACCTTCATGAACATGCGTATGGCGGTCGGTGCAGTGTAGAAGATGTTGATGCCGTACTCCTCGATCAGCTTCCAGTAGATGCCGTTGTCCGGGTAGTCGGGCGTGAGCTCGGTGAGAAATATCGTTGCGCCGGTAAGCAGCGGTCCGTACACGACGTAGGTGTGTCCGGTAATCCACCCCGGGTCTGCCGTGCACCAGTAGATGTCGTTGTCGGTGACATTGAAAATCTTCCTGGTGGTGTAGTATGCGCCAACCATGTACCCGCCGCAGGTATGGATGATGCCTTTTGGTGCGCCCGTGGTTCCGGAGGTGTAGAGAATGAAGAGGGGGTCTTCCGCATCCATGATCTCGGGTTCGCAGACCGCCGCCACATCTTCCATCAGTTCATGGAAATCGACTTCGATGTCGGAGACGAGCTCCACGGGGGTTTCCTGGGTGCCCAGCACAACCACATAATCCACGGAAGGGGCATCGATGAGTGCTTCCTCGACGGTGGGTTTCAGGGGAATGGTCTTGCCGCGTCGCCGTGACACATCGGCGGTCACCACGACCTTTGCCTGTGCCCCGTTGATGCGCTGGTTGAGCGCCGATGCGCCGAACCCGGCAAACACCACGCTGTGGAGCGCGCCGATGCGTGCGCAGGCGAGCATGGCGATGACCTGTTCGGGGACCATGGGCATATAGATGCAGACGGTATCGCCCTTTCCGACGCCGAGTTTTTTCAGGCCGTTTGCAAACCTCATGACCTCCTTGTAGAGGTGTTCGTAGGTGTAGATCCGCTCCCTGTTATTCTCGCCGCGCCAGAACAGCGCGACCTTGTTCCGCCTGCTGTCGTGAACATGCCGGTCGAGACAGTTGTAGGTGATGTTGAGTTGTGCACCTTCAAACCACCGGGCAAACGGGTATTCCCAGATTTTCACGTGCTCCCATGGTTCGTACCAGACGAGCTCGGAGGCGATCCGGTGCCAGAAGCCGTCCTGGTCGTGGAGAAACTCCCGGTACGCACTTGTATAATCCTTGAATTCTGCATTTTCCCGGTATTCGGGGTCGGGCAGGTATATTTTACCTTCTTCAAGAGGTACTTCAAAATCCTCAGGCACGTAGTGTGACCTCCATCTGTTCCAAAATTATAATGATTAATTATTAATAACCTTTCTCAGATCAAAAAAATGGCCGGCAGACCCGCGTTCTCATGGAGATGCAAAACGAAGGTGCTGTTGCGGCCACGGATTTTTTCTATCGGAATTCGGGGGTGCAGGTCCCGAAAAGGGGATGTGTTTTTTCTTCAATCGTATTCCCGCCACGTGTACTTGCATTTCACGCAACGGAAGAATCGAACCTCGCTTTCATCGGCCGATCGCAGCTGGCGCAGCCACCATTCGGCCGTATCATGGCCGCAATCGGGGCACCGTACACGGGTGGTGGGAAGCGTCCGGGTCTCCTGCGTATCGTCGACGATGGTGATCTCCTTTTCCACGCGCCGGGATTTCTTCATCATCCGTTCGTCGCCTTCGACCTCACGGATGTGACCGCACTTCCTGCACTTCAACTGACCGCCGGATGACACCATGAGGCTCTTGCAATGTGGGCAGAACATCATCCTGTATGAATGGGATAATGATGCTGATTAACCCTTGTGTAGCGGTTATCATGGTCGCTATCCTCCGGCCCCGCCCGTCCGGGCGTATCACATAACTCTTTTTTCTCCCGGAGTTCAATGATTTATGGATGGAAACACTCCTCGTCACCATCTCCTGCGTCGCGTTTTTCGCATTCCTGCTCCCCCACGGGTACAGGAAGTACTGTGCGGTGCTCGGGTGGACGAGCATTATCGCGGTCCTTTTCCTGCAGATACCCTATTTCCTGAGTGAAAATAACTTCTTCTACCCCTCGATTGCGCTGCTCTCGGTGCCATTTCTCGGCATCACCGCGCGGCTGCTGTGGCAGGAGAACGAGGCGGCATTCCAGCTGAGCCGGGCTGCGGCGGTTGCGTTTCTCATATACGTCCCGTTCGGGTTTTTCGAGCCGCTCGGCAATGCTCTTATCGGGCTGGTAGTCGGCCAGCTGGTGTGGGCATTCGACCTGATCGGCTACCCCGCCGTGCTTGATGCCGACCATATCATCGCCAGCAACGGGTTCCGTGTCGAGATCATCCTCGCCTGCACGGGCATCCAGAGCATCGCGATCATGCTCGGCGTCGCGGCGGCGGTCCCCACGACCACGAGGCAGAAAGTGCTCGCCCTGCTGGTCGTCGTACCGGTGATCTATCTCCTGAACCTCGGCCGCAATGTATTCGTTATTCTCGCCTACACGGGGCAGTGGTTTCCCTATCTCCCGGAAATTGCATCGAATGGGGAATATGGATTTGAGAGTTTCTTCTGGGCCCACAATGTCATCTGCGAACTCCTTGCGCTGGTAGCCCTTATCGCCATCGCCTATGGGCTGTTCCTGATCATCCCCCGCCTCGGATCGTTGGCGGACGACCTCTTCTCCCTCTACCGGGCCGAGCTTATGAGAGTTGCCGGTAAAGGTAGATGATCCGCTGGATCGCTGAGAGATTGGTGCAGAGCGCAATGATCAGGATGGAAACCCACATCAGCCCGGTCACCCCGCCGACGATCAGGACGAGAAGTGTTTCCGGGCGCCCGAAAAACCCGACGCCTTCGAGCGGATCGTTGATTTTGCCCTGTACCCGTTCTGAATATCCCACTTCCGCGTAGACGACGGGTTTGATGAAGGTATTCATCATCGATCCGATGATGGCCAGCGCCGCCACCCCCGCATCCGCGGTTTCGGCCACGGGCAGGATGAGGCTGATGCTGGCCATCCCGGAGATGCCGATGCCGAGGAGTGCGAGGCCGTCCACGTACTTGTCCACAATCCAGTCAAATACCGCCCCGAACTGGCTTTCCCTGTCCATTTTCCGGGCGACGGTCCCGTCGACAAGATCGAGGATCCCGGAGAGGAACAGCAGGATGCTGCCCGCCAGAAATGCCTGGATGGAGAAGAGGTACGCGCAGCTGATGCCGAAGAGAAGGGAGATGAGGGAGATCTGGTTCGGGGTCATCCCTATCCTGATGAAGACTCCGGCAAGCGGCTCCAGACGCTCAATGACGTAGGGACGGAGGGCGGTAATATTCATGCGTCTTCATTGCATAAATTGGCGTAAACGCCATTAAATATTGTTTTATTTTTGTCTCCCTGCACGTTCCGGGCGCAGAGCGGTGCGCCGGTTCCGGACTGCGCTGCAGAACTACTTTAAATATGCACAATATACCCTTAAGCAAGGGGTTCTATGTCATTCCAGCGCAACAGGCCGTACGTTCTCATCATGTCGGAAATCACCGTGGACGGCAAGCTTACCTTGCAACGCGGCGCATCCAGCAAAATTCTCATGCAGTACATGGATCATGAGACCGAACTCCTCCTTCACGCGACGCGTGCGGAGTACGACGCCATCATGGTCGGGTCACGCACCATTGCCATCGACAACTCGTATCTCACCGTTCGTCTCGTCGAAGGAACGCAGCCGGTGCGGGTCATTCCGAACAGCATGGCCGACATTTCCCTCGACGCCAACGTCCTGAACCCTGACGCACCCACCCTGATCGCGGTGTGCGCGCAGGCGCCTGCCGACCGGGTCGGGGCGATCCGGGAGCGGGGTGCCGACGTGGTGGTGGCAGGCGAGACGAAGGTCGATCTGCCGCTCCTGATGCAGATCCTCGCCGAGAACTACGACGTGAGGAGTCTTATGGTGGAAGGCGGCCCGACCCTGAACTACCACATGCTGCACCACGGGCTTGTGGATGCGGTCCGCCTCATCCATCTCCCCTTTATCGTGGGTGGAGAGGATACGCCTTCACTGGTCGGCGGACCGCATATTGAGTCCGTGGAGGAGATGTACCGCCTCCAGCTGACGGCCCACTACCTCTGCGGCAGCAATCTGGTGACAGAATATTCCGTCCTGTACGGGGAGTGACCCGGTGGCATGGCTCGATGACGAAGCCCGGCGCATACAGTCCCGCGCGAAAGGAAAAAAGCGCAGAAAGCTGATTGCTGCACTCGCGGTTGTACTCGTGATCATCGTCGGACTCGCGATCGCCGGACTCCTCGTCACCTATGCCGATGAGCGAAAGATCACGGTGATCAGGATCGAGGGAACGATGGTCACCGGCAATTTCTACGGTGACGGCTATGTGGGGAGCGAGTTCGTGGGGATGGAGCTCAGACGAGCCGCCGACGATCCTCTCGTCGAGGCCATCGTGCTCAGGGTGAACAGCCCGGGCGGGTCGCCAGCGGCGGCACAGGAGATTATCCGTGATCTCGAGTACGCAAGGACGCGAAAACCGGTGGTCGTGTCCATGGGGGATATGGCCGCATCGGCAGCTTACTATGTCAGTTCCCACGCCGATCGCATTTATGCCAGCCCCGATACCATCACGGGGAGCATCGGCACTGCCTGGACGTTCTACGATCTCAGCGACTACCTCGAGGAGGAGGGGATTGGTGTCGATGTGGTGAAATCCGGTTCGAAAAAGGATATGACGTCGGGCTATCGCCCTCTCACCGATGAGGAGCGCGCATATGCCCAGGAGATCGTCGATCAGAGTTACGAGGCGTTTGTGGCGGATGTCGTGGCGCAGCGGGAGGTCTCCCGCGATATTCTCGAGGACGCCCGGATCTTCCGGGGCGAGGAAGCACGTGCCGTCGGCCTCATCGACGATCTGGGCAACCTCTACGATGCCATCGAGGGTGCGCAGGTCCTTGCCGGGACCGCTAGATCATCGCTTTCGGCGGTGCTTTCATGAATTCCCTGCACACCGTGGTGGCGTAGGTTCCGGGGGGGAGGGTAAACCGGAGCCCGAGGGTGCGGTCCGCCGCATCGACGCCGATCTCAGTTGTGATCAGCGCGGGGCGGAACGCTCCTGCGAACCGCACGTCCACCACATCGGAGATGCGCGCAAAATCGCTCTTCTGTACGCCGTCATTCTCCATAATGCCCTCCGAGAAATCCTCCATGCGGCCTCGCGCTGCCGGCGCCTCCGCGCCCGGGATGCCGAGGGCGATGACGCAGCGTTTGCGGCGGAGGTGAACGGCGGCGGTGTGCCGGTTCTGTTCGGTGACGAGATCTGCCTTGCCGTGGGCAAAGAGTAACACATCGCCCGGGACGGGCTCTTCCATGGGCCATGCCTCCTCCATCCTCCTGCTGAGCGTCTCGTTGAACAGGTACGACTGGTAGGCGCTCACGAACATGGACCGCAGTTTGGGAGGGAGGGTCTGCAGGGCCCCCGTGTAGTCGTCCGGGTGGCCGACAAGGTGGTGCAGCAGGGCCCGCTCGTACCTGAGCTGAACGGGAAACACCCTGAGCACCTCCCGCGCATCCATGGTCTCCGCATAGAGCGTCCGTGCCGTTCTCGTCTCTTCGGGCTCGATTGCATGCGCCTCCCCGACGTATACCCGCACTGCCTCCTCGAATTCGCCCCGCAGCATGTGAAGACCAACCGTGTGGGTGACCGGGCGAAGGCCCCCGAACCGCTGGATGCCGAAGTAGTTGGGAAGGCCGGATGCCGCGGCAGCCGCGACCATCGCAGCCTCCGCTTCGAGCTCCTCCGCCCGGCAGTCGCGGACGGTGATGGCAAAGCGGTTGCCCTCGAGGTCGCCGAGGTTGAGAGGGGTGCGGGCGCGGCCCACCGCCTCGATCCCAAGATCGCGCAGGGTGATCCGTTCGAGGTCGTCGGGCGATGCGTCGTAGATGGAAATATACTGGGTCGTCACCGCGCGCCGGTCTTTGGTGCCCGCCCAGCCGATGCGGCGGTGGCTGATCCCGAGCGCCCGGGCAATTTCCTTGACCGCCCGCTGGGTCTCCCAGTTTCTCTTGGTCAGGCGGCAGATGAGGTGGGCCCCCTCGTTGCCGATGGCGAGCGGGAGTTCCTCGACCACGAAATCCTCCGGCGCGGTGCGGAGCACTCCCCCGATCCCGGGCGTTTCGGTTGCGTAGTAGCGCATGCCGAGGTCGTGCTCGAGGGGGTAGGGCGTGGGTTTCATAGCAGCGAGAGACCGCCGCATATCCGGTCGAGCTCCTCGGATTTCGCCGGCCCCAGCCCGAGTGCGGTCACGGTGCCCGGGGGGATCTCCGTCAGCCCTGCATCGGTGACGAGGGACGCGGCGATGCCCGCCTGTTCTGCAATGACCTTGAGCTCGTAGAGCTCCCGCGCACTGTTCACTTTCAGCACCACTTTTTTCTGTCCCTCGGCAAGCCATTGCTTTTTGAGCATCCTGTCCGCCTTTTCACAGGCGCCGACCGATGCATGGGCGATCTGTGCGCATTTTTTCCCGCAGCTCATTTTAATATCGTTTCTGATGATAAGGCACTGCTTCCACCTGAATTCGGGATCGGTTGTCATCTCCATATGATGTGAGGACTTCTGCATCAAATAGGTTATTTGGCTCCTTTGCGAACCTTGAGGTACGGATGGACGGGCGACGGGTGTACGATGTGGTCGTGGTCGGTGCAGGGCCCTGCGGGAGCGCAGCGGCACGGGCATGTACGGAACAGGGGCTGGCGACCCTTGTCGTCGAGGAGCACGCCACCATCGGCCATCCCGTCCAGTGCGCCGGCCTGCTCAGCTGCGCGGCGTTCGCCGAGTGCGGGGTGTCCGGGCGATCGGTGATCCAGCAGGTGCGCGGGGCCCGGGTGGTCACGGAATCCGGCTCTGAGCTGGTATTCGATGCCGGGGCCCCGAAGGCGGTGGTGGCAGACCGCGGGCAGCTCGATCGGGAGATGGCGGAAGCGGCGGCCCGGGCGGGCGCGGAGATCCGGCTCAAGACCGCGGTGGTGGGCAGACACGACCGGGAGCTCGTCACGAGAGGGGTCGACGGGACGGGGCGCATCCGGTCGCAGCTGGTGATCGCCGCCGACGGGCCCCGGAGCAGCATCGCGCGCATGCTGGGATTGGAGCGGTCGCCGGTCTTTCTCGCCGGGATCCAGGCGGATATCGTGCGCCCCATGGACGGGCGCTACGTTGAGCTCTATCCCGACTGCTCGCCGGAATTCTTCGGGTGGGCCATCCCCGCAGGGCATCACCGCGCCCGGGTCGGGCTCTGCGGGACGCAGCACGTGAACGAGCGGTTCATGCACCTTCTCAAGACCGCCGGGGGGGATGGCTGCCTTCATCTTGTCACCGGGACCATTCCCCTCGGCGTGATGCCGCAGACCTATGGGGGGCGCACCCTGTTCGTCGGGGATGCGGCCGGGTTCGCGAAGCCCACCTCGGGGGGCGGGATCTACACGGGGGTGCGGTCGGCGAAGCTTGCCGCAGAGGTCGCCGTACGCTGCTGCGATGAGGGAGACTTCTCCAACGAGGCCCTTCGCAGGTATGAGCGTCGCTGGAAGGAGGATTTCGGGCACGAACTTGCCCTCGGGTTCCGCATTTTCAAGGTACGGCAGCGCTTCGGCCCGGCCCAGACAGATGTGCTGGTCCGCACCCTCAACGATCCCGACCTGATCGCGGAGATCGTGCGCCATGGCGATATGGACCGGCCCGGGGTGCTGGTGCGCCGCCTCGCCAGAAATCCCGTACTGTTCAAACAATTTTTATCATTCTGTGGGAACGAATTAAAAAATGTAATAATAAAGTAACACTGTTAATAGCTTTTAGCACACAGGGTAAGATATATAAACAATTATGTGTTACTGATCGTTCAGGTGTATGTATGCATATTCCTGATGCGTTTCTACCGATTGGCCAGGCGATCGTCTACTGGATTATCGCCCTCGTATTTTTTGCGCTTGCCCTGCGATGGGCGAAACGTGAACTGAATGAAGCCCGGATCCCGCTGGTAGCCGTTCTGGCGGCGGGCATTTTCGCCCTGCAGGCGTTCAATCTCCCCATCGCCATGGGGACCAGCGGCCACCTGGTGGGCGGAGCGCTCGCCGCAATCGTGCTCGGTTCGCCGTACGGGGCCGTGTTCATCCTGACCCTGGTGCTAATCATCCAGGGATTCATCTTCGGCGACGGCGGCATCACCGTCATGGGGGCCAACATCATCAATATGGGGGTAATCGGCGGTTTTGTCGGGTTTTATTCGTACAAGGGCCTGAAAGCCGCCCTCGGCTCGCCGTACATTTCCGCGGGGATCGCCGCATGGCTTGCGTGCGTTATCCCCGCCCTCGCTGCATCGGTGGAACTGTTTATCGCCGGCACATTCCCGCTCGTCCCGGGACTGATCGCCATGGGAACGTACCATGCGGTCATCGGGGTCATCGAGGGCGCGATCACGGCGATTGCCCTCTACCTGATAGCAACCGTGCGCCCGGACATCCTTGAACTGCCGGCGGGGGCGGTGGCATCATGATGGAGATCCGGCAGCTGGTCATTGCCGGGGTGGCACTCGCCCTCGTCATCGGTGTTGCGGCGGTATTTTTCGCCTCCGGGGATCCCGACGGCCTTGAGAGCACGGCGCTGTTCGTCCAAGGGGAAAAGACCCTGACCGGTGACTCTCCCGAGGAGGGAGACCCGGAGGCCATCGGTGCGGGGACATTCGAGTACGAGGCGCCGATGCCGGACTACACGCTCGGGGAGGATGCAGGAAAGCCCGGGGAAGTCATGGCGATAATTGCCGGTATCGTGATATCGTTGGTTGGGGTCTTCGCCATTGCCAGAGTTGCATCGGCAGGAAAGGCCTGACTTTTTCTTTTCCGGGACATACCTGTATCCATGCACATCCTCGAGACGAGGGATCTCTGCCACTCCTACGGAGAGGGAATACACGCGTTGCGCGGGGTGAATTTCATCGCCCCGAGAGCCTCGACCATAGCCGTGCTGGGGCCGAACGGCGCGGGCAAGAGCACGCTGTTTCGGCATTTCAATGGCCTGCTGTTTCCGACATCGGGGGGGGTGTTCTATCGCGGCGAGGCGGTCTCCCGGGCAACCGTGCGCGAGGTGCGCAAGCAGGTGGGCATCGTCTTCCAGAATCCCGATGACCAGATCTTTTCGCCGACGGTCCGGGAGGATGTGGCGTTCGGCCCGGTGAACCTCGGGCTTGATGCCGAGACCATCGAGCACCGGGTCGATGAGGCCCTCTCCCTTCTGGGGGTCGAGCATCTTGCTGACCGGCCTCCCCATCATCTCTCGGGCGGGGAGAAGAAACGGGTCGCCATCGCAGGGGTCATCGCCATGGAACCGCAGGTGCTCGTCCTCGACGAACCGAGCTCGGGACTCGACCCGCAGGGGGTGGACACCCTGACGGCGTTCCTCAGGACCCTCCCCCGGCGGTTCGGGATGACGATCATCTTCTCCACGCACCACGTCGATCTCGTCCCCGAACTCGCCGACTATGTCTATGTGCTCGACCGTGGAGCGGTCATCGGGAAGGGCTCTGTGGAGGAGATCTTCTGTGAAGACGACCTTCTGCGCAGGGCGCGGCTGCGCGAACCCCTGTTGCTGCGGCTCGTCCGCATCCTGCGGGAGCATGGCGTCGAACTCGCCTCCGGGTATGGGCAACAGGAGGTCGAGGATGCAATCGTGAACCTGATTCGGGAGAAGGAATGATAGAGCTTCTCGCCTCCATCGAGCGCGACGCGGGGGGTTCCAGCATTATCCACGGCATTGATGCACGCATCAAGCTGCTGGTATCGATTGCGGTCATCGTCGCCGCGGTCGCCTATCCCTATGCGGTCTCGGTATACTGGTTCGGTCTGCTATTTGGCGGTGTTCTGGTCATTCTCTGGGCGGCGTCGCGGCTCTCCCCGCGCACGTACCTCCAGCGTTTTCTCATGGTCCTGCCCTTCGGGTTTTTCCTGATCGTCTTCCAGATATTTTTCAAAAATCCCCATTACGAGTCATTCTCCCCGCTGTTCGTTCTTCCTGCCGGGATGACGATCTGGACGGAATCGGTGGAGTTTGCATCGATCCTCATGGTGAAGTTCGTCATCTGCATCTCCTGTGTCATCCTCCTTTCGTCCACCACACCTATCCACGATCTCCTCCGGGGGGCACGCAGGCTGGGCCTCCCCTCGGTCGTAGTGCTCTCGCTCGGCATGATGGTACGCTACCTCTTCGTCTTCGCCGGCATGTACGACCGGGTGGGTGCAGCCCTCGCCGCGAAGAATTTCCACCCTCTGGATGCATCCCTCCCCTACCGCTACCGGATCAGGACGCTCGGGTATACAATCGGGATGTTTTTTATCCGGAGCTACGAACAGGGCGAACGGACCTACGCGTGCATGCTCTCCCGCGGGTACGGTGCGGACTGCCTTGATGCACTCCCCCCGAAACCGTTCACCGCACCCGAGCGTGCGGCATTGCTCTTCTCGTTCCTCTTCGTGGTTGCAGGCGCGGTTGGCTGCTGGGTGATGACCGCATGAGATCGAGAACCCGGATGCACCCTTTTTTGTAGATCGCCGCACAAGTGCACTAGCATGGAGAGCCAGTTCGGACGCGGTTTTGTCACCAATCTCGTGCTGATCGCCAAACATTTCGGCCTTCCTCCCGATGAGGCATGGGTCGGGGTCGCCGACCATATCACCGAGATGGAGCTGCCCGACCGGTTCAGGGGGACCCCTGTCGAGGAGCTGACCATGAATTTGCGCAAGCGCATTCTCTGGCACCAGGCCGGGGTGATGGATAAGGAGGACGCGGCCGAGGTGGTCAGGGCCCTGAACCGTCTCGTGGTTGCCATCGACAGGGAACTGGGCATACAAGACCCGCAGGTGGGCAAATATGACTGAGGCGGAACCTCTTTCCACAGATTAATGGTGTGGCAGAACCAATTACTACTGTGATTGTCTATCCGAACGTAATTTTCTCATTCAATAGTGATTCTCTTCCCAAATTGTACCCGGGAGGCAGCGGTCGGCGGCAGTTCGCGGGAGGGCGGATGGTGTATGGTTGAGACGTACGATGCATCCCATATCACCGTACTCGAAGGGCTCCGGCCTGTCCGCGAACGCCCCGCCATGTACATCGGTAGCACCGATACGCGGGGCCTCCACCATCTGGTCTACGAGGTGGTGGATAACGCCATCGACGAAGCGCTCGGCGGCTACTGCGACCTGATCGAGGTCTCGCTGGGCAGCGACGGCAGCTGCACGGTCGAGGACAACGGGCGGGGGATCCCGGTCGACCGGATGGCCCAGTACGACAAGAGCGCTCTCGAAGTCGTGCTGACGGTCCTGCACGCCGGGGGAAAGTTCGACAAGAACTCCTACCAGGTATCCGGCGGCCTCCACGGGGTGGGCGTCTCGGTGGTCAATGCTCTCTCCTCGTGGTTCACGGTGTCGGTCTTCCGCGATGGACTGGTTCACGAGATGGCATTCGAGCGGGGTGATGTCACCACGCAGCTTTCCACCAGAAAGGAAACCGATGGGGAGATGAAGAAGCGGTTCGAGGCCCGTTACGGGACTGAGGTGCCCTTTACCCCCCGCAGGCTCACCGGCACCCGCATCACCTTCCAGCCCGATCCAGTCATCTTCGAGACCATGGACTTCGATTACGATGTGCTCGAGCACCGCCTGCGGGAGCTTGCGTTCCTCAACAGCGGCATCACCATCAGGATCCGGGACGACCGCACCGGGGACGGGGCGACCTTCTGCTACGAAGGCGGCATCCGCGAATTCGTCGCTCATCTGACGAGCGGCAAGGAGGTGCTCCACGATGATGTCATCTATCTGGAGAGCGAAGACGCCGAGAACAAGGTCGAGGTGGGCGTGGGGCTCCAGTACACCCGGACCTTCGCGGACACGATGCTCACCTTCGTCAACTCCGTCAACACCCGCGAGGGGGGCACGCATCTCGAGGGGTTCAGGAGCGCGCTCACCCGGGCGCTGAACAACGCGGCGAAGAAGAACAATCTCTTGAAAGGCCTCTCCACGCCCCTCAAGGGCGACGACGTTCGGGAAGGCCTCAATGCCATCATCAGCCTCAAAATTGCCAATCCCCAGTTCGAGGGGCAGACCAAGACCCGCCTCGGCAACAGCATTGTGCGGGGTATCGTGGATTCGCTCGTCTACCAGGCCCTCTCCGAATATTTCGAGGAGAACCCCCGGACGCTGGCGGCGATCGTGGAGAAGGCGGTCATGGCATCGCGTGCCCGCGAAGCGGCGCGGAAAGCGCGAGAACTGGCCCGGAGAAAGAGCGTGCTGGAGAGCGCGGGGCTCCCGGGCAAGCTGGCGGACTGCTCGGAGAAAAATCCCGAAAAGTGCGAGCTCTATATCGTGGAGGGGGATTCTGCTGGCGGGTCCGCCAAGCAGGGGAGGTCGAGGATTTTCCAGGCCATTTTGCCGCTCCGTGGAAAGATCCTCAACGTGGAAAAGGCAAACCCCCATAAAATCCTCAAAAATGCGGAAATACAGGCGCTCATATCCGCGATCGGCACCGGCGTCGGTGAAGACTTCGATGCGGATCGGGCGCGCTACCACCACGTCATCCTGATGACCGATGCGGACGTCGACGGTGCGCATATCCGGACCCTGCTGCTGACGTTCTTCTACCGGTACATGCCCGAACTCATCGAGCGCGGCTATGTGTATATCGCCCAGCCGCCGCTCTACCGGGTGGCAAAGGGCAAACAGGAGCGCTATGCCTTCACGGAAGAGGAGATGAGAGTGTATCTCCGGGAGTTCGGCGAGAAAGGCATCTCAATCCAGCGCTACAAGGGTCTGGGCGAGATGAATGCGCAGCAGCTCTGGGATACGACCATGGCGCCGGAGACCCGCGTGCTCAAGCAGGTGAACATCGAGAATGCAAGCTATGCCAACGAAATCTTTGAAAAACTCATGGGCGATGATGTCAAAGCCCGCTACGATTTCATCCGGCGCCATGCGAAGGAGGTGACCAACCTTGACATCTGAGGAGCAGCGCGTCGTTCCCATCGACATCGAGGAGGAGATGAAATCCTCCTACATCGACTACGCGATGAGCGTTATCATCGGCCGCGCCATACCCGATGTCAGAGACGGCCTCAAGCCGGTGCACCGGCGCACTCTCTTTGCCATGGGGGAGATGGGCAACACGAGCGACAAGCCCTTCAAAAAGAGCGCTCGCGTGGTCGGAGACGTGATGGGGAAGTACCACCCCCACGGCGATGCGGCCATCTACGACACAGTCGTCAAGATGGCGCAGCCCTTCAGCTACCGGTACCGCCTCGTCGAGGGGCAGGGCAACTTCGGCTCCATCGACGGCGATGCGGCGGCGGCGATGCGGTACACCGAGGTGCGCCTCGACCCGATCGCTGAGATGCTGCTGGAGGATATCAACAAGAATACCGTCGATTTCATGCCCAATTTCGACGAATCACTAAAAGAACCCGTGGTGCTCCCGGCCAAAACGCCCAATATCCTGATCAACGGGACGAGCGGCATTGCGGTGGGCATGGCGACCAACATGCCGCCGCACAACGTGGGCGAGGTCTGCGATGCCGTCTGCTCGGTGATCGATACGCCGGAGGTGACTATCGATGAGCTGAGTCAGATCATGCCGGCCCCCGACTTCCCCACTGGCGGCATCATCCTGGGACGGGAGGGAATACGCTCCGCCTACCAGACTGGCAGGGGGCGTATCCGGGTCCGCGGCGTCGCCGAGATCGAGGAGGACAAGAAGACCCAGATCATCATCTCGGAAATCCCCTACCAGGTCAATAAGGCGCGCCTGATCGAGCAGATCGCCGACCTCGTCCGGGACAAAAAGATCGAGGGGATCTCCGATCTCCGCGATGAGTCGGACAAGGATGGCATCCGCGTCGTCATCGAGCTGAAGAAGGGCAGCCTTCCGCAGGTCATCCTCAACCAGATCTACAAGCACACGCCGCTGGAGACGACCTTCGGCGTGATCAACCTTGCCATCGTCGACCAGCAGCCGAAGGTGCTCAACCTCAAGGAGATCATCCGCCACTTCCTCCGCCACCGGGTGGACGTGGTCCGGCGGCGGACGCAGTTCGATCTCAAAAAAGCAGAGGACCGGATGCATATCCTGGACGGTCTCCTCATCGCCCTGAACGCCATCGACGAGGTGATTGCCACCATCCGTGCATCGCAGACCACCGACGAGGCGCAGGAACGTCTGATCGCAACATTCGGGCTCGACGAGGTCCAGGTCGATGCTATCCTGAAGATGCAGCTGCGCAGGCTCGCGGCGCTCGAACAGAAGAAGATCGAGGACGAGAAGGCCGAACTCGAGCAGGAGATCACCCGCCTCAGGTACATCCTCTCTGCGGAAGCCCATATGCTCGACGAGATCAGAACGGAGATCGTCGAGATCAAAGAGCGGTTCGGGGATGAACGGCGGACGCAGATCAGCCACGAGTACGGCTCGATCGAGAGGGAGGATCTCATCGAAAACAAGCCTGCGCTGGTCTCATTGACCGCCCAGAACTATATCAAGCGCATGCCCCTCGAAACCTACCGCGGCCAGCACCGCGGCGGGCGGGGGATCATCGGAATGGCGACCAAGGAGGAGGATTACGTCTCCTCGGTGTTCGTGGCGAACACGCACGATTACCTCCTCTGTTTCACCAGCAGGGGGCGCGTGTACTGGCTGAAGGTCTACGATATCCCGGAGAGCAGCAGGACGAGCCGCGGCAAGGCCATCGTGAACCTCCTCTACCTTGCCGACGAGCGGGTGACCGCGGTGATCCCCGTGGAGGAGTTCCGCAGCGATCGCCACTTCTTCTTCGCCACCCGGCAGGGCACGGTGGTGAAGATCTCGCAGGACGAATTCTCCCGCCCGCGGCAGGGAGGCATCAATGCCATCAACCTGCGGGAGGATGACGAACTGGTCGATGTCAAGACCACTGCCGGCAACGACGAGCTGATCCTCACCACGAAGCACGGGCAGAGCCTGCGGTTCCACGAGGATGCGGTGCGCCAGCTCCACCGCAACGCCATGGGGGTCAGGGGCATCAAGCTCCGCTACGGCGACGAGCTGCAGTGCCTGACGGTGATCGAAAAGGACCACCTTCTCACCATCACGGAAGGGGGATACGGGAAGCGGACCGAGTTCGACGAGTTCAAGGGGCACGGCCGCGGCACCATGGGAGTGCGCAACATCCAGACCGGGCTCGGCGGCGGCGTGGTCGGTTCCCGGGCCGTCTCGGGAGACGACGAGATCATCATCATGAGCTCCTCCGGCATCGTGATGCGCACCAAGGTCTCGGAGATCTCCATCCAGAAACGCAATACCCGGGGCGTCAGGATCATGAAGCTGGACGCCGGGGACTCGATCACCGGGTTTGCCATCCTCCAGAATGAGGACGACTGATCCCTTCTTTTTCCCCTCCCCCGGTCCGGCGCCCACCGTCACACCTATTAGGACGCAGCGGGTCTCATACTCCCGTGGAGTGTGTGGCATGTACCAGACAGACATTTCCCTGACGACGCACGGGGAGGGCGATATCATTGACCTGACGCCGGAGGTGCGCTCGGCGGTTGCGGAGAGCGGGGTGCGTGAGGGGCTCGTGAACCTCTTCATCCCCGGGTCGACCGCGGCCCTGACCACCATCGAGTTCGAGCCGGGCGTGCTCAGTGATCTCCGACGCGCCCTCGCGGTACTGGCGCCGGACAGCATTTCCTACGAGCACGACCGGGCATGGGGCGACGGCAACGGCCGGTCACATGTAAAAGCGGCTCTCGTCGGCCCGTCGCTGACCATCCCGCTCCGGAATGGATCGATGCTCACCGGAACGTGGCAGCAGATCGTGCTGCTGGAGCTTGATGTACGCTCGACGCGGCAGCGGACGGTGCACGTCACCGTGCTGGGGCCGTAACCAACCTGGCCGGAGGGTGGGCGCAAACGCGAAAGTTGGGTGGGAGAAAAAAATCAGTCAGTCAAGCGGCACTGTTTCGAGCTGGGAGACCAGCTCCCAAATCCTGGTCCGTGCATGGACCGGCATATTGGGGTCGTTGCTTATCTCATCGATCATGGATATGGCGGTTGCTGCACGCAGGCCGAGCCCCTGCGAATCATCCATAAGCACCTTGCGTGTTTCATCTGCAACTCGGCGGATATTCCGCGGAATGGTGCTATCCTCCATAATATGCTGCAACATCTGGATACACGTATGTATTGTGTTTTCCGGATTTGTCATAGGTACAACCCTCCCAGTATTAATTAGGTACAGCCCTATATAAGGTGATTGAGAATTCCGGTGATTTGTGCATGAAAAAGCCCGATGAGATTATGGCCGATTACCTCCTGAAGGGAGGAAAAATGCTGTCGAAAGCGTGCAACGCCTGCGGCTCCCCCCTCTTTGAGTACAAGGGGGAGACCCTCTGCGTGGTCTGTGCCGAACAGGGCGGGGAGATTACAGAAGCGCCCGCCGCCCGCGCCCCAAACGAAGCGCCCCCTGCTCCGGAACTGCCGACGCCCGCGGGCAGCGGGGTATCGGCCCTTGCCGAGGAACTCGACCGCACGCTCGTGTACCTCTGCGAGCGCATCCGCAGCGAAGCGAGGGCCGAGGACTGCCTCATGCTCATGGAGTGCGTGGCGCAGGGCATCGAGGTGCGCCGCCATCTCTGAGCCGGTTTCCTCACCCGCAGGTGCGCCGCGACAGTTCCCAGATGGTACGGGCGGTCTTCTCCCCGATCCCCGGCACATTCTGCAACTCTTGCTTCTCAGCGTTGATGACGGCGTGGAGGCTCCCGAAGTGGGCGAGCAGCAGGCGGGCGTGGCGGGGCCCGATCGCGGGATAGGCCGAAAGGATGTATTCGATCTGCTCCTGCTCCGACCGGTATGACTTTTTCGGGTGCGCGCTTCCCTCTGATCTGCCGCCCTCCGCCCGCCGGGCGAGCACGAAGATCATCTCGGCGGTCTCCTCGGCCGATGCAGTGAACAGCAGGGTGACCCCCATATCCACGGCGATTGCTGCGAGGGCCCCCCGCACGGCGTTGGGGTGGATGTTGCGCTGCCCGTAGAGGTCGTCGCCCTCGATGATGAGGACGGGGCGCGGGGCGGCGTCGGCGAGGCTCCGGATCTGCCCGAGCAGGTCGCGTTCCACGAGCGTGTCCATGAAGTCCCGCGTGGTCTTCCGCTCGATGAGGATGCGGTCGCCGACGGCATAGTCCCCCTGCGCGAGCCGCCGGATCTCGAGGTTTGCCCCGATGGCGTGGAGCCGCTCGACCACCCGCGATGAGGTCTCACGGTCGTCGGCCGCGATACGCGGCCCTGCAGCAACGAACCGGTCGATGGAGGTCTGGCCTTCCGGTGCCTGCGGCGCAGGCGGAGCCTTCGAGGCGCCTGCCATGCTCTTAATCCCGCTCTGCATGGCCTTTTCGCGGGAGATGCTGACGTAGCTGAACGCTTCATCGGAGGTCCCGGCGGTCACGAGCACCACGATCCTCCCGCTCCCGTGCCTGCCGGTCCTCCCCTTTCTCTGGATGCTCCTGATCTCGGAGGGGACGGCTTCGTAGAAGATCACCATGTCGGTCGAGGGGACGTCGAGCCCCTCCTCGCCGACCGAAGTGGCGATCAGCACCTTGAACGCGCCCTCCCTGAACTGCTGCAGGGTTTCCAGCTGTTTCTTCTGGGTAAGGCCTTTTTCGGCGTCGCGGGATGCCTGTCCCACGAACCGCCTGCACTCGATCCCTCCGGCGTTGAGGTGGTCGACGAGCACCTGGACCGTGTCCCGAAAGGTCGCGAAGATGATGATGCGGCTCTCGGGGGAGGAGGCGAGCTGGATGCGGACGAGGTTCTGGGCGAGGTTCAGTTTCGGGTGGAGTTCCTCCTCCCACCCGACCGCGGCATGCAGGATCTGCTGGAACCGGGTGTCCTGCACCAGCCGTTTGCTGGCTTTGGTGGCCGCGGCGCTGCCTGCCTCGGAGGATATCTTCTCCAGGTAATGGCGCAGCGAAGTGCTCCCCTGTGATTCTGCGAGGGAGACGGCATGGCGCAGTTTCATGATTTCGGCGTACACCGACGCGGCCATGTACCCCGATGCGTCCCGCTGCTGTATGCGGCGCTGGATCGATGCGTTGAGGGCGTTGAGCGCTTTCATGGAGAGTTTTTCCGCGGGGGGGACCTGATAGCCGACGCCGGAGAGTTTTTTGAGGCGGGCGTCCATGAGCGCAAGCAGCGTGTCCCGCGCGTGCACCAGCGCCGCAGGCAGCTCGACGCTCATGTATTGGATATCGCGCTCGTGGATATAGGGGCGGACGTCGGCATCGTCCTCGGTCCGCGATTCGATGGCGGCGATAGCCAGGTGCTCGCAGACCTCGTCCACCCGTTCGCGGTTGCTCCCCGGCGACGCGGTCATGGCAAGGATCAGGGGGGCGGTTGCCGTCTCCATATAGTGGCGCCCGAGGAAGACGTACGAATAGTTGCCGACCGCACGGTGGCATTCGTCGACGATGAGCAGGCTCACATCCGCGAGGTCATAGCGTCCGGCGATGCAGTCGTTTTTCACCACCTGCGGGGTTGCGCAGATCACCCGCGTCTCCCGCCAGAGGCGCGTGCGTTCCTCGATGCTGGTCTCGCCGGTGAACATGGCGCACCCCGACCCCGCGCCGTCACCGGTTCCGGGATCGAGAAGATAGCCGTCGAAAAAACGGTGGTGCTGCTCCACCAGCGGTTTGGTGGGGGCGAGCATCAGGATCTTGCCGCCCCTGTTGTGGAGCCGCGATGCGGCCGTGAGCAGGGCGACAGCGGTCTTCCCGAGGCCCGTGGGGAGTACGACCATCGTGTTGCCGTCGAGGGCTTTGATCGCGATGGAGATCTGGTAGGATCGCTCCTCGAGGGAATCGGGGGCGATTAAGGGGTGGCGGACATACGTCATTGCACCAGGGCGTTGAACTCGATTGAGCCGTCGAGCAGCGACGCCAGCATGACGGGCAGGTCGTCGATGCCGCATCGGATCTGCTGCATGGTGTCGCGGTCACGGACGGTCACCGTGCGGTCGTCTTTCGTCTCGTAGTCCACCGTCACCGCAAACGGTGTCCCGATCTCGTCCTGGCGCCGGTAGCGGCGTCCGATGGCACCGTTGTCGTCGTACTGGGTGAGCACCCCCCGCCCACTCAGCGTCTGCACGATATCGCGGGCGATTGCGTCGAGCCCGTCGCGCGTCATGAGCGGAAAGACCGCTACCTGGACGGGTGCGATGCCCGGGGGAAGGCGGAGCACACGGCGGATCTCCCCTTCCACGATCTCCTCGTCGTAGGTGTGCTCGAGGATGCTGTAGAAGATCCGGTCGATGCCGTAGGAGGGCTCGATCACGTGAGGCATGACCTCTTCGCCCCGGACCTCCACCTCCTCCTCCCGCACCTCGTAGGTGTCCGCAGGGATGAAGATGCGCTCCCCGTCCACGGTAACCTCGACCCCGTCCTCGCCCGGGTCTGCGTCGGCGAGGGCGTCGGCGATAGCTTTCGCTTTGCCGCGGTACTTCGGGCCGAGCACGCCCATGTCGGGGACGATGCGCGTGCGGGTCTCGTAGCGTACCCCGTCGTAGGGGACGAAGACTGTGAAAGAATCGCCGCTGTGCCCGGCATGCGCCCTGAGGTCGTAGTCGGTCCTGTCCGCGATCCCCACCGTCTCCACCCAGCCGAAGCGGCCCGAGTGGATCTCGGCATCCCAGCAGTCCTCCGCGTAGTGGGCGCGTTCGTCGGGCAGGTGCTGCCGGAATCTCATTTTTGCCGGGTCGACCCCGCTGTGCACCATGAAGTCGTGGGTGAGGGCGACGTAGTAGGCGACGTACTCGTTTGCCACGAGGCCCGCGTCTACGGCTTCCCGCATGGTGGCGACCACGGGCTCCCGTCCCTTCTCCTGCTGCTCGATGCCCAGAAGCGGCACGCGGTAGTCTGCATAGGTGCCGAAGGTGGGGTGCTCCTTTTCTTCGGGATGCACGAATATCTCCGCCTCAGCCTGCGAAAACTCCCGCAGGCGGATGACGCCCTGGCGGGGCGAGATCTCGTTGCGGTAGGACTTTCCGATCTGCACGGCGCCGAAGGGGAGTTTGTTGCGGTAGAACCGGAGCAGGCGGGCAAAGTCGGTGAATATGCCCTGCGCGGTTTCCGGCCGCAGGTATCCTTTTCTCTGCGATCCGGGGCCGATGGTGGTCTCGAACATCAGGTTGAACTCGAAGACCTCCGTAGACCCGATCTGCTCCTCGCAGGCAGGGCAGGGGAGTTCCTGTATCACCCTGGCGAGCGCCTCTTTTGAGAGTGTCGCTGCGTTTTCCGAGCCGTGCGCCTCGGCAATGTGGTCGGCCCGCGCGTACTCGCCGCAGTGCGGGCACAGGATCATTTTGTCGGCGAATCCCTTTACGTGGCCGGAAGCGACGTAGATCGCTTCAGTGCCCACGGTCGGGCACTCGATCTCGTAGTAGCCTTCGCGGATGATGTAGAAATCTCTCCAGAGGTTTTCGACCCGCCGCTTCATCATGGCACCGAGGGGGCCGTAATCGATGAACCCCGCAACTGCCCCGTAGACTTCCGCACTCGGCCAGATGAACCCTCTGCGCCGTGCCAGTTCCATGACGTTATCGTATATATCGCCCATTGCGATCACATTGCTCCATTCTTGGCATGCCCCCGGAGCGCACGGCAGATGTGCGCTCCGCAGTCTCCTGTATACTGGTTTGCATTTCAGACGAGTTAAGCATTCCAATACGGGATGGTGCGTTCCGGGTTCATTCCGGCTGCCGCGGCATCCTGCAGCCCCGTCCCGGGCCCTCCCGCCATGGTGCCGGACGAAATGAACCTTTTTCTCGACCGAAGGCGAACTTTCTCGTGGAGATGGCGGGGACGGGTCTGTCCCCCGCCGCACAGAGGGACAGGGATAGTTGGGCATGGCAAGGAATACCAGAGGCCGGGGCACAAAAACCAGTACATTCGGATCGTCGGCACGGATCAATCACGATTCTTCAGAATTTTACGGGTCCCGCCTCTACGCCGAGCTCTCGCAGGAGGCGGGGGCTGCCGAACGCGAAGTGCCCGTGGACGAGTGCATCCTCGATACCGTGCAATGCGCATCGAGCGAATCGATGGATGCCCTGCCTGCGTCCTCGGTGCACCTGATGGTCACCTCGCCCCCGTACAATGTGGGCAAGGTCTATGACGATGATCTCTCCCTTGCTGAATACCGGGCGTTTCTGTCCCGCGTCTGGCAGGAGACGTACCGGGTTCTGGTGCCGGGCGGGCGGGTGTGCATCAACATCGCCAATCTCGGGAGAAAGCCCTACATCCCCCTGCATGCCTATGTCATCGAGGATATGGCGAAGCTGGGATTCCTCCTCAGGGGCGAGATCATCTGGAACAAGAGTTCCAGTTCCGGGGTATCGACGGCATGGGGGAGCTGGATGTCGGCCGCCAACCCAACGCTGCGCGATGTGCACGAGTACATTCTCGTCTTTTCCAAGGGGCAGTTCGGCCGCAAAAAGATGCCCGAAGCGGTAAATACCATCACGAAAGAGGAATTCCTCGAGTTCACCAAGAGCATCTGGTCGTTTCCCACCACGTCCGCAAAAAAGATCGGCCACCCCGCCCCCTTCCCCGTGGATCTCCCCTACCGGTGCATCCAGCTCTATACCTTCGCCGACGATGTCGTGCTCGATCCGTTCATGGGAAGCGGCCAGACCGCTATCGCCGCCCTCAGGGCCGGGCGCCATTTCGTCGGCTATGAGACGAGCGAGGAGTATGTCTCCCTCGCGAGAAAGAGAATTGAAGACGAATATACGACCCGGACATAAAGCATCCGGCGAACCGGAAACGCAGGGGCGGAGATGAAAAGCACCCGGTGATATTCCGATACTTTTTACATATTTTTTATAATGGCTCATCAACGCGGTTCGTTTGCCATCCAGCGCCCTTTCGTCTGTTTGTACGGGTTGGCGTGGCTGGCAAAAAACGAGAATTTTCAATTTTAATGGCATAATGCTGCAATTCTGCGTATTAATCATGATAAATTTCCAGAAAGCCGAAAAGGCTGCCTGCAGGCTCCTGAAGCAAATCGTCACCGTAGCGTATTCTGACAGAGTAAATATTGTATATTCTCCCGTAATTCGGGCAAATGGCGCTGTATGGTAATAAAGCAATGTATTTATAATATGAAGGGTATTCTAATGCTAATTTCGCGTGGGAAGGATAATGAAACCAGAAAGAAAGAAGAAGAAGCTCCTCGAGCTTTTCACAAATATCACCAGCAAAACGACAATTGTTGAGCCGATGAAAAAGATCCACGGGACGCTCCGCGACCGTGAGGCAATCGAGCGGGAAATCGCCCTGATCATGCGGGAAGTTGTCGATCATGGCATCTTCTCGACCAAGCTGACCCCGCGGCAGCTGGCAAAGCTCGTCATCCTCTACCATGACGGCAAAAACGATACCGAGATCGCCCGCGAGATGGGCAATGAGAAGCTGGCCAAAACGGTGGCACGGGCGAGGGTCCGGATCAAGCTCTTCAGGGATTCTGACTTCAAGATGCCCTTCGAGCGCGAGGTGCTCGAAGGCCTTCTCGCCTCAGGCAAGACCATGAACGAGGTCAGTGAGATACTGGGGATAAGCAGTTCGTCGCTGCGGGAGTACCGTCATGTCATCGCTATGGAGGAGGATACCACCCTCGACCCGTACCTGGAACGCATCCAGTACGTGATGGAGGATAAGGATCTCAGCGAACAGATGACGAGCAGCGTTACCGAGGACGGGCTCCGGGAGGCCATCGACACCACTGAAGCAGAGCTGATAGATATCTCCTGAAAACCCGGATCCCTTCTTTTTTATACTATTTCCGACACATCCTGCAAGCATGAAACTAACCTGGCTCGGGCATGCGTGTGTTTCCCTCGAGGGTTCGAAATCCATTCTTATCGATCCCTTCGTCCCATCCGGGGAGATCGGGATCGATCCCGATATCGTGGCGATCACCCACGCCCACGCCGATCACGTGGGCGAAGCGCTCGCCCTGAAGAAAACGACTGTGGCAAACAACGAGATCGCCAAGTACCTGGCGGGGAAGGGAATCGATGCAGTCGATATGAATCCGGGCGGCACCGTCGAGGTGGAGGGCGTGCGGTTTACGATGACGCAGGCCATCCACTCAAGCTGGCTGGAGGCCGAAGGACCGGGCTATTACGGCGGCCTTGCTGCCGGCTTTGTCATAGCCTTCGACGGGGTTTCCGTGTACCATGCCGGGGACACCGCCCTGTTTTCGGACATGAAACTGATAGGGGAGCTCTACCACCCCGAGGTTGCAATCCTGCCGATCGGGGGCCGGTTTACCATGGGCCCTGAAGAGGCGATGATGGCCGCGCAGTTCGTGGGTGCGCCGCTTGTCATTCCGGTGCACTACGGCACATGGCCGAAAATAGAACAGGATCCCGTCGCCTTCAAAGCGGCGGTCGAGCGTACGACGGATATCCGTGTGGCCGTGCTCAAACCCGGCGAGAGCATCCACATCGGTTGAGGCGGCTCGAGACGGCGGATTGGGCTGAGAGGGGGGCAAGGGGGTCCCTGCTTCCGGGCGCATCCCCGCTACCAGGGTGCGAGGCCTCTATCGATCCGGTACTGGTTGATCGCCCTCCGGATGGCGTCCTCTGCCAGTACGGAGCAGTGGAGCTTTGGCTCGGGCAGGCCGCCGAGGGCGTCCGCGACGTCCTTGCGGGTCAGCTTCCATGCCTCCTCAAGGGTCTTTCCCTTGACCAGCTCGGTTGCCATGCTGCTCGAGGCGATGGCGGCGGCGCACCCGAGTGTCTGGAATTTCACATCAGCGATCCGGTTGTCCCGGATCTTGAGATAGATTTTCGTGATGTCGCCGCATCCGGGACTGCTGGTTTCCGCAACGACATCCGCATCCTCGATCACGCCCACGTTCCGCGGGTTGGTGAAATGGTCCATTACCGTCTCATTGTACATACGCAATCCTCCTTCTGTCATGCCGGGCGGGGCGACATCGCCCTGAGGCGCTCCACGATCCCGGGCAGGACGTCGAGCACGTAATCGACGTCTTCATCGGTATTCAACTCGCCGAGGGTCAGGCGCAGGGAGGCGCCGGCACGCCGCGGCGGCACCCCCATCGCGGTGAGCACATAGGACGGCTCGCCCGATGCGGAGCTGCATGCGCTCCCCGTAGATCCGTAGATCCCCTCTGCGTCGAGCATCAGGAGCAGCGCCTCGCCATCGATACCTGCAAACGACATGCTGGCGTTGCCGGGCAGCCGCAGTGCGGGGTGCCCGTTGAGGGTGCTGTGCGGCACCGTTCGCAGGACACCGTCGATGAGCCGGTCGCGCAGGCGCCGCAGGCGGGCCGCGTGCCCCTCGATATCCCTGCAGGCGCGCTCGATTGCGGCGCCGAGGCCGATGATCCCGGGGGTGTACTCGGTGCCCGCCCGCTGTCCCTTCTCCTGTGCGCCGCCGTGGATGAACCGCTCGATCGCCACGCCGTCTCGTACGAACAGCGCGCCGATCCCCTTGGGCCCGTAGAACTTGTGGGCGGAGAGGGAGAGCAGGTCGATGTGCATCTTCTCCACGTCGATGGGAACATGGCCGATCGCCTGCACCGCGTCGGTGTGAAAGAGGATGCCGTGCCGGTGCGCGATCTCACCGATGGCTTCGACGGGCTCGATGGTCCCCACCACGTTGTTCGCCATCATCACCGAGATGAGGATGGTGTCGTCGCAGATTGCATCCGCCACGGCGTCCGGGTCGACGAGGCCGTACCGGTCCACGGGGAGGTAGGTGACGCGGAACCCCTGTTTTTCAAGGTACTCGCAGGTATGGAGGACCGCGTGGTGCTCGATCGCGGTGGTGATGATGTGGCTGCCACGACCCCTCTGCGCAGAGACCGCGCCTTTCAGGGCCCAGTTGTCCGCCTCGGTACCCCCTGCGCAGAAGAAGATCTCGCCCGGCGCGGCGCCGAGCGCCGCCGCCACCTGCATGCGTGCGCCCTCCACGGCTCTCCTCACCTCCCGGCCGATGGAGTAGAGGGAGGAGGGGTTGCCGAACTCCTGCGTGAAATAGGGGAGCATGGCCGCGAGCACGTCGGGGTGCGTCGGCGTGGTCGCCGCATGGTCCATGTACACCTGCCTTTTGTGTGCAGAGGACCCGTTCATTCCATGTATATTTCGCCGGCGGTTACATGGGTCTTTTGCTTCCGGCATGGGACGTCGAAATCGCCTTCCGGGAGTTTTCCGGCGGGTTGCCGCACCGGATATTCGATACGGTGGGGTTTGTCGGCGTTCCGGGGCAATCCCCGCCGCTCCGCTGAGGGGGAGGGGCTCCCCCAAACCTATTCAACGGATGAGCGCGAGAGCAGGGGCGATGCAACTGGATGAGGTGTATGACGATCGATACCGCAAGGGATACCGGGAGCGCCTGTCGGGGTATGAAATTGCCCGGTACCGGGCCCTTGAGCATTTTATCCCCCCGTTGCTGCGCGATACGACACCCCCCCTGAAGGTGCTGGACTACGGCTCCGGAAGCGGCCTCTACATCGAATTGCAGAGGGCGTTATTTCCTGGCTCTGATCTGTATTTCTGCGATATCAGCAGCGTTGCACTCGAAAAGCTGGGGGAGACCTATCCGGAATATCGATCGCAGTGTGCGCCTGTCTCGGAGAACCGAGCACAGTTCGACGCGGATTCGTTCGATGTCGTTCTCAGCATCGAAGTCATGGAGCATGTGGAGGATCTGCACGCGTATCTCCGCGATATCCGGCGGTTGTTAAAGGAGGGCGGGGTCTTTCTATGGACGACGCCGTGCGGGAATCCGTTTTCCATCGAACATATCTTTTCGTACCTCACAGGCCAGATCGAACCCACCGGCGAGGGATTTCGGCGGTGGAAATGGGAGGATCCCACCCATGTACGCCGGCTGCAATCCGGCGAGATCGCGGACATCCTCACACGGAGCGGGTTCCATCACCCGGAAATCAAATTCCGATCCCATTTCTTTTCGTTTTTCTGCACATATCTTTTCAGAATACCGTGGCCCGGCATACGGGAACGGCTGATGTGCCTTGACTATGCGCTCTTCCGGAATTTCGAAAACGGCGCGTCGATGATCGGCGCGGCACGAAAGGCTTCGCTGCCATGAGAGCGTGCAGGCAATGCGTTGAAAAAAAAGCAGGGGGGGGAACGGTATGGGAAGGGCCACCGATTAAAAATCGGTCATAACCCTGAACTGGTCGATCTCGGGATTGTTCATTTCGTCGAGGAAGCCTTCCGCGGCGTTCTGGATATTCTTGCTTGCGGTGATGGCGCGGCCCACCACGATGATGTCGGCGCCCGCCCCGAGGGCGTCCTTGACCACGTGCTGGCGGATGCCGCCGGCGGTGGCGATGAGGATCCTGTCGTCCGCCGCCTTCCTGATGGCGGGGATGTCACCCCAGTTATACTCCTCGCCCTCGGCATCGATGGCGCGGTGCATCTCGACGACATCCGGCAGCACGCCGCGTTCTGCGAGGGCGCTGACGATGTCGACGGGGTTGGGCACATTGAGCATGTCGATGACCGAGTAGATCCCGGTCTTTTTCGCCTCGGCGATGGCTTTCTCAAGGGTGGCGATGGGAGCGAGCCCGGAGATGACGACGGCGTCGGCGGAGGAATTGGCCGCCATCCGCGCCTCCAGGTTGCCGGTGTCGAGCGTCTTTAAGTCGGCGATGATGAAGGCATCGGGGCGCATCCTGCGTATCTCGGCGATGATGGAGAGGCCGAACTGCTTGATCAGGGGGGTGCCGGCCTCGATGAGCAGGTGGTCGTTCTTCGGCAGTGCGGTGAGCACGGCTTCCACCTGTTTCATTTCCACGAGGTCCATGGCCACCTGCAGGTAGGGCGGGTCCCAGAGGCGTGCGACCTTGAAGCCCATGACGGCGTGCGCCGCTCTGTCCTTCTCCTTGATCAGCGTGGCAGTGTCCGGGAACCCGCCGAACGCGCGTGCTATCGCCAGTTTGGTGGCCCCGTAGTTGTAGCGGTAGATCCGGTTGTAATCGGATGCATCCGGGTGGAGGAACGCGCTTGCCAGGATGACGACATCCTCGACATCCACGTCCTCGAATACACCCTCCTCCAGTGCGTCGGCGACCGCCTTTGCCACCGCCGCCTGCACCGGGCCGAACATCTGATTGACCTGCTGCTCTTTTTTGAGGGTGACCTTGGGGATGACCAGCGTCGCCGGCTTGGTCAGCAGGTTCGGGCGGACCACCGCCAGCAGGGGTGTGTGGCCGGCGGACATCTGGGATGCCGCATTCGCGAACGCCGTTCCCACGGGCCCTGATTTATCGCCGATCAGCAGATCGATATGTGCCAGTTCAGCGCCTTCTCCTACGAGTGCTTCTCCGATAAAATACATGAACGTCTCCTGTGTTGCATAATAATGGTTGAACTTCATAAAAAAACGATACGCAAAAACCAGTGGGGTCGGTGAGATTTGAACTCACGATCGACGGGTCTCTCCGACATGCGAGAGAGCGCTGCAATTTGCATCAGTGCTCCAACGGATCCTCATGTTGTATCAGGAGACCCATTGTTCATCATTCGCAAAGACCGCTGGAGCCCGTCGCCATGCCGGACTAGGCCACGACCCCCTGAGCCTGTAATATAACGCCTCCAGCGGACTTAAAAATTGTGATGTGGGATGATTAACCATAAAATAATGGACAACCCATTCTGTAAGGATGGTACAGCGGAGTTACGCGAGCGGGACCTCTGATGTGAACCTGATCGGCCAGACGATCGGTGAGATGATGCATGAGATCGCGGCGAAATACCCCGACAACGAGGCTATCGTCGATATCCACCAGGGGCTCCGGTACACCTACCGGGAGTTCGAGGAGACCGTCGACGAGGTCGCACGGGGCCTGATGGCGCTTGATGTGGGAAAGGGCGACCGCGTCGGGATCTGGGCGCTGAACTTTGCGGAATGGGTGCTCGTGCAGTTCGCCACCGCCAAAATCGGGGCCATCATGGTCAATATCAACCCCGCCTACCGCACCTATGAGCTCGAATACGTGCTGAAGCAGGCCGAGGTGCACACGCTCATCCTCATGGGACGGTTCAAGACATCCGACTACGTGGGCATGTTCTACGAGGCCTGCCCGGATGCGATCGAGGCGCGGGCGGGGCGGATCAACAGCGAGAAATTCCCGTTCCTCAAAAACGTCGTCTTTTTGGGCGATATCCCCTACAACGGTATGTACACCTGGAGGGAGATGCTGGACATGGGGGCCAATATCAGCAGGGACGAGCTGATCGAGCGCGGGGAGTCCCTCACCTTCGACGACCCCATCAATATCCAGTACACCAGCGGGACGACGGGGTTTCCCAAGGGAGTGGTGCTCACCCACCACAATGTGCTCAATAACGGGTATACCATCGGCGAAGGGATGAAATTCACCGAAAAAGACCGCCTCTGTATCCCCGTGCCGTTCTACCACTGCTTCGGCATGGTGCTCTCCAACCTCGCCTGCGTCACCCACGGGGCGACCCTGGTGCTCCCCGCCCCGGTGTTCGATGCGGAAGCGGTGCTGCAGGCGGTGCAGGAGGAGGGGTGCACGGCGCTGCACGGGGTGCCGACCATGTTCATCGCCGAGATCAGGCACCCGAACTTCACCAAATACAAGCTCGACACCCTGCGTACCGGGATCATGGCCGGTTCCCCCTGCCCCATCGAGGTGATGCGGGAGGTGAGCACCCGCATGCACATGTCCGAGATCGTGATCGTCTACGGGCAGACGGAGACTTCGCCCGGGGTGACCATGACCACGACCGGCGACCCGCTCGAGCGCCGCGTCACCACGGTGGGCCGAGCGTTTCCCCACGTGGAGCTGAAAGTCATCGACCCGCTGACCCAGAAGATCGTGCCGCGGGGGATGCCCGGCGAGATATGCGCCCGTGGCTATGTGGTGATGAAGTGCTACTACAACAACCCCAGCGCCACCCACCAGACCATCGATGCCGACGGCTGGAACCATACCGGCGATCTCGGGGTGATGGACGAGGAGGGGTACGTGAAAATCGTGGGGCGCCTGAAGGATATGGTGATCCGGGGCGGGGAAAACATCTACCCCCGGGAGATCGAGGAGTTCCTCCACAACCACCCGAAGATCGACGACGCCTATGTGATCGGCGTGCCGGACGAAAAATACGGCGAGGAGCTTATGGCATGGATCAAGACGAAAGGAGACGAGCCCCTCGCCGAAAAAGAGATCCTGGAGTTCTGCAACGGGCGCATCGCCCGCTTCAAGATCCCCCGCTACTTCAAGTTCGTCGATTCCTTCCCGATGACCATCTCCGGCAAGATCCAGAAATTCAAGATGCGGGAGATCTCCATCGAGGAACTCGGTCTCGAGACCGCCTCCTCTATTGAGACCGCCTGACCAGGTCTTCGGCCTGCTCCTCCGCTTTTTCCCGGATTTCCTCTTCTCCGGGGATCGTTTTCTCGAACATCAGGATTCTCCCGTCGCAGAGCACGGTATCTGCGGCGTGTCCGCTGCAGGCATAGACGATGTTGGAGGTGACGTTGTGCAGCGGTGTCATGCACAGGCTGCGCCGGTCCAGCAGGACGATGTCCGCCGGTGCTCCCTGCTCGATCCTCCCGGGCCCGAAGCCGAGCGCCTGCGCCCCCGCCGAGGTCGCCATGGCGAGCGCCTCCCCGGCGGGGAGCAGGGTGTCGCTGTTCCAGAAAAATTTCTGCAGCAGGGCGGCGAACTTCATCTCCTCGAAGAGGTCGAGATTGTTGTTGGAGGCGCACCCGTCGGTCCCCAGCGTGACCCGGACGCCCGCCCGGTGCAGCCAGTGGTAGGGCATCGCACGGTTGACCGCCAGCTTCATGTTGCTTGCCGGGTTGTGGGAGACGCTGACGCCGCGCTCGCCGAGGAGGGTGCATTCCTGCTCGTCGAGCCAGCAGCCGTGCGCGGCGAGGGTGCGGGACGATAAGCAGTTGCACCAGTCGAGCAGGGCGACCGGACGCATCCCGGTCAGTTCAACGCAGTCCCTGACCTCCTTCTCCGTCTCGGCAAGGTGGACGTGGATGCCGATATCCTCCGCGTCGGCATAGGAGGCGCACCATTCCAATCCCTCCACCGAGACGGTATAGGGGGCGTGCGGGCCCACGGCAGGTACGATGCGCGGATTGTCCAGCGCCCTGATGGCCCTGACCAGCTTCTCCGTCGCCTGTATCTCCGCCTCCCGTTTGTCGGCGTCGCCGAGGTCGATGAACCCGTAACACAGCTGCGCTTTCATGCCCGTCTCATCGACCGCCCGGGCGGCCTCCTCCATGAAAAAGTACATGTCGTTGAAGCCGATAGTCCCGGTGCGGATCATCTCCAGGCAGGCGAGTTTCGTCCCCCAGTAGACGTCTTCCGCGGTGAGATGCGCTTCGAGCGGCCAGATCATGTCCGCCAGCCATTCCTGCAGGTGCATGTCGTCGGCATACCCCCGCAACAGTGTCATGGCCGCGTGGGTGTGGGTGTTGACGAGCCCGGGTATGGCCACCCGGCCGGAGGCGTCGATGATGAATTCGGCCTCGCCCCGGCATTCTTTCCAGATGTCTTCCCCGATCGCCCGGATGGTCCCTTCTTCGTCGATAGAGATGTCCGCGATGCGCCCGTCGAGGAGTGCGCCGACCACGAGAAGCGACGCCCCCCCTTCAAAGATATCGCTCGTTTCCTGGTTCATTCCATGGCCTCCAGAATGTGCTGCAGGATGGTTTCGGTGCGTTTCCTGTGCTGGCGGGACGTTTCGAGGATATGGGCGTAGGTAAGCACCCCGTCACCGATCCCGTGGGCGTAGTTGTCCACGGTGCAGAGCGCCGCAAACTGCATGCCCAGCTCGCAGGCGAGCGTTGCTTCGCTGGCGAGCGTCATCCCCACGATGTCCGCCACGCGGGCGAGCACCTGCACCTCGGCCACCGTCTCGATCCGCGGGCCCTTTGTCTGCACGTAGGTCCCGCCGGGGATTGCGTCGGGGACGAGGGCGGTGAGTTCACGGATAAGCGCCGGATCGATCACCGGGCTGACGTGGTCGATCGCGTGGTCGTGGATGGAGGGGATGTCGCTCGTGCTGATATAGTCGTCGGGCACCATGAGCGATCCGGGTGCGATCTCCGGCTTCAGGGAACCCGCCGAGCCGAACGCCACCACGCGGTCCACGCCGAGGATGGTGAGGGCGGCGAGCGAGGCGCGGTAATTGATCCGGTGCGGGGGGCGGCCGTACTGGTGGCGGAGCAGCAGGGCGCATTCACCGACGTATACCTCCGCCGGGCCGTACGGGGTCGGGATGCGGCGCTTCTCAAGGGGCGGGAGATCGGAGAAGCGCAGGCTCGTCCCCCCGATGATGCCGAGCATCAGGCGTATCCTCCCTTTCCGCGGCACATCGCATGGCGGGGCATCCGGCGCGTGGCCATGCGCAGGGCATCCCATGCTGCCATCCGGTATGGTATCATGAATAGCGTTTCGCGGTCGTTCTGAGAAATGTTTGGATTTTCATCTCTCCGCAGGGGGGTATCCGGGGGCTTTCAATCGTCCCGGACGAGCGGGGCCCGGCGGGAGCGGGCGGAATGCCGGGACGCAGGAGGATCCGCCCGGGGTGGGTCACGGGGCAATGCAAAATCGCAATTGCCTCACTATTCACCGGGTTTGACGAACGGATGGCACATGGGTTCGATTTTTTTCGTACTCTACCATTCATTTATCCCTCACGTTCGCCTATATGCTGGCATATGGCACCGACCAGAAGAAGGAATACACCCGATAGCCTCGCGTGGGTGTCGATTGTCGTCATTGTCGTGGCGTGCGTCGTTGGCGCGGGATGCACGGCGGGCACGTCGACGCCCGCATCGGTGGCTGCTCTCACCGGGCCCTGCTGGTACCTGGACGCATACCTCGGCGAAGACGGCTCGCTCGTTGCGGTCCTGCCGGGAACGGAGATCTCCGCACGGTTCGACAACGGCGGTAGGGTTACCGGCAGCGCCGGGTGCAACGGGTATGGCGGCGACTACCGGCTCGACGGTAGGGTTCTTACGGTCTCTTCGGTTGCCCGCACGCTGATGCTCTGCCTGGAGCCCGACGGCATCATGGAGCAGGAGGCGCGGTTCATCGACCTGCTCGGCTCGGCGGCAGGATGCCGGATTGAGGACGACCGGCTCATCATCACCGACGCTGCCGGCACGACGACGCTCGTCTTCGTACAGGAGACCGCACCCGATGCGCTCGCCGGAACGTCGTGGACGCTTGCGGGCCTCGCCGGCGAGGACGGCGGCATGGAGCCGGTGCTTGACGGCACGACGATCACGGCGGCTTTCGGTGGCGACGGCAGGGTCGGCGGGTCGGCCGGATGCAACCACTACGGCGCCGATTATACCGTGGATGAAGCGTCCCTCAGCATCGGGCTGGCCGTCAGGACCGAGATGTACTGCATGAATCCGCCCGGCGTCATGGAGCAGGAGGGGCGTTACCTTTCGCTCCTCGCCGACGCTGCCTGCTGGCGGATGGAAGACGGCCTGCTGATCCTCGCGGACCGGGAGGGTGCCGACCTGCTGATCTTTGAGCAGGTTGTCCGGACACCCGACCTCCCGCTCACCAAGACACAGTGGACGCTTACGTCCATCGGCCGGAGCGGTGATGCGGTCTCGTCGCTGATCGCCGGAACAGCAATCACCGCAACGTTCTCGCCGGACGGAAACGTCACCGGCAGCGCCGGGTGCAACCGCTATGGGGCCGCCTACCGCACCGGGGGCACGAGCATCAGCATCGATCCGCCCATCAGCACGAAGATCTTCTGCACCGGGCCGGAAGGCGTCATGGAGCAGGAGGCCGTGTATCTCTCCCTTCTCGGGTCGGCCGCAGGCTACCGCATCGACGGTGATCGGCTCGAAATCCTCGACGACGAAGGAAGGGCCGTGCTGTGGTTCCGTGCGGAGCGGCCCTGATCCGCCCTCTCCCGGCTACAGGCGCTGACCGGGAAGGGCGACACCTCTCCGGGTCGCAGGGGGACGGATTACGTTTCACATCGACAGTGGCCCCGTCGCTGCGACCGAATATGCCGGATGCGCGGGAACGGGTGCTCTCCCGCCCCCCGGGCCCGGGGGAGGAGGGATGGGGGCGGCCTTTCCCAATCATTATTATGGATTTGCGATCAACACTGTAGGGTAACAGGGGCCGATAGATCAGGGGAAGATCGCTACCTTGGCATGGTAGAGGCCGCGGGTTCAATTCCCGCTCGGTCCATCTGTTTTTAAAAATACTATTGAATGGCGAATTCAACTTCTAATCAAAGTTCGCATAGGGACATTCTTCTGGAGTTTCCCACTCACAAGTGTCTGTACCGTAATACAGGCATGATTCGCAGATTTCATCGAAATATTCCTGCGTGTCACCCATTTTTATCACTTCAAAGAGGAAATCTGCAGGGTGATATGATAAACATAGCGATGGACTGGATATACAGGTCTTCGTTGATCTGAATGTTCAACTGCGCGTGCATTCAGAATTGTTCATTCACCCCATATGGACCTCACTTTCCTCATCACATTCGAGAATGAACGCTCCATTATAGCCGCATTTCCGACAATGATGGAGCGTCGATTGCGGGCCACGGGCGTCCCAATAGATGTCGGTGCTCCGGCACATCGGGCAGTGGATAATCTTTCCTGTCATTCGTTCATCTCCGGGTTTCGATGGTAAAAAATATTCTCAAGCATTCCTTCCTCGGTGTTACCAACCAGTTTGCCGAACCATTTTATAATTATCCTGATATGGGCAACTATGAAAATCATACTAACAAGTGTATTTGTAAATGATCAAGCCAGGGCTCTGAAATTCTACACCGAAATGTTGGGCTTTGTGAAAAAGAATGATATTTCTGCTGGAGAGTACAGGTGGCTTACCGTCGTTTCTCCTGACGATCAAAACGGGACCGAGCTTCTGCTTGAGCCGAACAACAATCCGGTAGCACAGGCATACCAGAAAGGAATATTCGAACAGGGTATCCCTGCCACGTCCTTTGGTGTTGAAGACATCCGTGCAGAATATGAAAACCTAAAAGAACAGGGTGTGAAGTTCACGATGGAGCCAACGAAAGTTATTGGCCAGGTGACCATAGCTGTCTTTGACGACACCTGCGGCAATCTCATTCAAATGCAAACAATGCAAAAATAATCTATTCTCATTGAGGCGGCCATCTCCTGAACGGTTGGAACTCTCTCATTTTTCCACCGGGTCGCCCGTGTGCAACATTGTAATTATCGTAAGCACTTACACTACCGCCATGGCTGAAGGCCCTCGAGAGTATCCGGAGCCTCAGCGAAAAGAGCCGGCGGCTAGTCATGGAGAAGCTGAAAAACTCTTCAGGAAGATCCGTCTCCCAGCGGCGGCAGCGACAGGGAACGCCTGCGTGTGCACGGGCGGGAAGACACCTGCCGGCTCCACATCGGCCGTACGTATACGGCCTTCTATCGCATCCATGAGACGGTGAGGGAGGTGCATATTCTTGCGGTGATGTCCGCCGGTCAGGCGCACAAGCGATATTGCCAAAAAATCCCACCTTCTCTGATGCTTCCGTTCACCTACAATGGTCCGATCATCGAGAGGTGAGAGAGAAAACCGCTATCATTATCGGAACGGTCACTCCACTGGATCTGGATTGCTATGCGACGACGGGAAGTAAGTATCCTCCAGCATGCAAAGAACGAACACGGCGGCCTTTTCGAAGAATATATCCGGGAACGGGGGATGGAACTCCGCCACGTACCGATCTATGAAACGAACGAGATCCCATCCATAACTACGAGCCACCTTCTTCTCATGGGCGGTCCGATGAGTGTCAATGACGAGGAAGAGCTTCCCTGGCTGAAGACAGAGAAGCGGATTATCCGGGAGTGGGTGACGAAGGGGCGGCCTGTTCTCGGGATCTGCCTCGGTGCACAACTGATCGCCTCTTCATTTGAAGCTTCGGTCTATTCCTGTGAGGCAGAACTGGGATGGTCGTCTGTTGCTGCAGTGAATAATGAGATTTTTCCTGGATTACCCGAACGGTTCAGGGTGTTTCAAATGCACGGAGAAACTTTTAGCATTCCACACGGTGCAACCCTGGTGTATCGTGGAGAGAGAGTGGCCAACCAGGCAATGTGTATGGGGAGTGCGCTCGGTCTGCAATTCCATATCGAGCTGACCATTGAAATGATCCAGGACTGGATTTCTGATCGCCCCTTGAATGAGCAGTCATACGTTCTCTCGCAGAGCAGACAATATCTTCCAGAAAGCCAGAGAATCTGCAAGGTTATTGCAGATCGTTTCCTGTCCGCTCCCTCCGGTAATTTTTCATGGATGCACCCTGAAGAGCATGGCAGCTGGTAAAAAGAAGAAATCTCACCCCGTTCACCGGGCATCCTGAGGCCGGATATACGGCAGAGTGATGGGGAACGGCCAGGCCGCCCCCGTTGATGTGGCGTCCCCGGCGGGAAACACCGTCAATCTGTTCACCCCGTCCGGTTCCTGTGCGTGCGGTGCCTTACAGACCTTTGCTGAGGTACGATTCAGACCGCCGTCGAAATGGATGTCCCCGGGTGCGGCATGCTCTGGGAGCCCGCGGAACGTTGGCGGCCCCACCGGGGGGAGCTGCGCCAGATCACAGAATCCTTCTGCAACCACAGGACCGTGATCGAACCGGTGTGGAGCTCCATCGCACCCTCGAGAAGGGACAAATCCAAAAACTATATTTGATGTGAAATAATTATACGCGGGTCCTGAATCCGCAAAAATTGGAGCAGAGTTATGAATGCTGAAGAGTTTAAAGATATTCTTTCCATCGCCATTGACCGGGAAGTAGAGGCGTACACCTTCTATCGCGACGTTGCTGAGAGGGCAAATGATGTAAACCTGAGAAAATTGTTCAATGAGCTTGCCGGCGATGAGCAACAACACCGTGAGACGCTCGAGGACATGCTCACCAAGGGCGTTTCATCCGTGAAATTCGATCCGTCCAGAGATTACAATGTTGTGGAGACGCTCGATGCGCCCAAACTCACCCTTGATCTCAAACCGATCGACGGGCTGATTATCGCCATCCGGAAAGAGCTCGAGGCGATGCAGATGTACACGCAGCTTGCAGCCGTACAGGGCGATGAAGAAAAGAATAAGGTGTTTTTGGAGCTCGCAAATATGGAACGCGGGCACAAGGCCCGGCTTGAGGATATCTATACTAACATGGCATTTGTCGAAGCCTGGTAAGGGGGAGAAACGGACCATCCCGGGCATCCTTTTTTCTGGACTATTCAGATTGCAATCGAATCCATCGGATTGACAGGGGTGCTGCCGCAGGCAAGCCAGCCGACTTCAAGACGCCCGCACGGGAGGGTGGGGGAGAGCGGTGGCTGCATATCATTCCATCGCCGATACTTCTCCGGCGATGCTTCCTTCGAATCCCCGATCCGATCCCCGAAAATTTCAATCCTGCCCCTTTCCTCACCGTGAATCAACTGAACTTCCTGCGCTCAATTGACCTCTGGCAATCGAGGCATTCAGGTGATATTTTCCGGTATGGATCTAAGGATGTGCCACTCCCGCCGTGCGGTACGCAACGCTCGCACGGCAGTTGGTGAACTATCATGCCGAGGTGGCAACGCCGGGTGCAGGCGAACGGATCGTCCGGCTTCTCGGTATGCGCGAGGCGATGATGGCGGATAATCTGGCGTACATCGTGTCCGTTGAGCGCGGTCGGGGGAAGGTGCTGGCCTTTGCGCACAACAGCCATCTTCGGCGCGGAAAGGCGGAATGGCAGCTGGGTACGCCCTCGCCTGGTGGACGGCGGGCGCCCACCTCGGTGCGATCGTAGGCTCCGGGTATACGCTCGTCGGACCGGCGGTGATCGCTTCCGATGCCAACGGCATCGGCCGCCCGAGGCCGACACGCCTGAGGTACTATTGTATGCCGTGCCCGGGCCGGTGCGGGTTATTCCTATGCACCGGGGCCGCGGGCTTCCTGCCGAGGCGATCGCCGCTCTTCCGACCCGCTCGGGCAGCACGAAGAACTCGACCTTCTTCCCTCTCACTTCACAAAGCCTGACCGATTTCGACTGGCTGGCGGCCCTGGATGCCACGGCATATGCCAGCGGTGACCCGCCCCCGCAGCAGTGAGACACCAGCCCCGGCAGCAAAATCTTTGACGATCTCGCAGCCGCACGTACGACGGGACATTCAGGTCGAAGAGACGGGCGGGTGTCTGCATACAGGATGGTGCCCGCCTGGCAGGAATCGAGGGGAGACGGCAGAGAGATCTGCCCCTTCACTCCTCCGGTTCAAGCAGGCGCTTCATCAGGAGTATCGCACAGAAATCCCCGCACATCGTGCAGCGGTCGTCTTCTGCCGCCAGCCTTCGTGCCCGCTCGCTATCGAAGGAACCGTCAATCTGGCCCGCTTTGTCGAATTTCGCCCGTCGCAGGGCCATTGTCCGATCCTGACCATCCATGCCGTATTTGACCGTGTCACCGATATGGGCTGCAATTTTGCAGGCAATCAGCCCCTCTTTGACATGCTCCGGTGATGGCAGCCCGAGATGTTCGGCAGGGGTGATAGAGCAGAGGTAATCTGCTCCGGCGGCGCTGGCGGCACTTGCCCCCGCACAGGCTGCACTATGATCGTAGCCGAGGGCGATGTCGGTGGGGAGCGGGCCGGCGACAAAGAGGGGGAACGCTGACTGTTCTTTATAATACCGCACCTGCTCGGCAATCCGATCGAAGCGGATATGCCCGCCCGCCCCCTCGATGATAACCTGGACGCCATGCTGGTGCGCATATCGTGCAATCTCAACGTTCTGCCTGATCTCTTCCCTGTGGGCTCTGTCCCACCCATCGTGGATGCAGCCGCTCCTAGCGGTATTTCCGACGGAAAGTACGATATCGTGCTTTGCAAAGATTGCGATTATCTCGTCAATATGATCGATAAACGGATTTTCACACCTGTTCCTGTGCATAAAAACGCTCGTGATAGAACCGCCTTTTGAGACCACGCCCATGATCCGCCTTCTCTTTTTCAGGAGATCGAGCACGCCGGCGGTGACGCAGTGGAGAACCATCGAGCTCACACCCTCTGCCGCTTGCCGCCGGATCGTCGCGATGATCTCCTCCACGGTCATCGTTCCCAGGCCGATCTCGGCAGCAGTCTGGTATATCGGTACCGTGGTTATCGGAAGGGTCGTGTGCCGCATGATCGCCCGGCGGATTGCCGGAATGTCTCCGCCCATCGAGAGGTCGGAGAGGGTATCCGCACCGAATTTTTCCGCAATCAGCGCTTTTTTCACCTCTTCGCCGGGGGAGATGCTGAGGTTCGATGTTCCGAGGTTCACATTGACTTTGGTTCGGAGCCCGGATCCGATACCGACGCTGCGGTCTCCCCTTTGCATGATAACGACGCTGCCGTCGGCTATCCTCCTGCACAGGAGCGCAGGATCGATCCCTTCGCCGTCAGCCACCGCGTTCATCTGCGGCGTCACGGTGCCTGCTGTTGCGGATTCGACAAGTGTTGCCATATCTGTCGGGCTCCCCGGAATGTTTCCTGAGTCTTCGATGCCGGACACAATGAAGGTTGGCGCACGGCGGTGGCAACAACGTTCAGGAGGTGGGGCACCACCCCGTGCCGTTCCGGCACCCGGTCTCGGTTCAGCCAGACCCGCTCCCCCGGCATACACGTCGGGGGCCAGGTGGGGTGGATCCGGGCGCCGGGAACACCCGCAAGCGCAATCGGCACCGCCGCCCATCAGCCCAGCAGGATCCTGCTTCAGAGCCCGACGGCCCGCAGCGGCAGCGCGGTGTTTCGCGCATAGACGCTCAGGGGATTGCAGGCCACTGGATCCGCCTCCCCTCACAGCACCAGGTACTCGAAGATCGCGAAGCCGAACTCCAGTGCGATCAGGATGATAATCACCCACTCGAGGAAGTACGAGTGCTGGATGCGCACTTCGTCGGAGAGCATCGAGTAGTTGTCCCTGAGCATCTCGATCTTTCTGGTGACGCTCTCGCTCCACTGGTCGGCGCGAAACACCGAAAGCGCCTTCGCATACACCCTGGCGTAGTGGATATCCTCGGTGACCTTGATCAGGTTGTTGACCTTCTCGATCACGTCGGTGATCTCGGCGTTGGTCTCCATGACCCGGCCCATGATGGTGTGGTACTGGTTCATGCGCCGGAACCACGACATCCGGTCGGCGTGCTCGATATCATCGAACATCTTCTCCACCTGCCGCATGAGGAGCCGGTCGTAGTAGCGGAGCTCGAATACCTGCACGTTGGCGTACTCGAGGAGATCGAGCAGGTCGTTGGGGGGGTCCGGGCTGCAGATGAGGGAGCTGTCGTAGGAGAGAATGATCCGGTCCTGCAGGCTGTAGCTCAGGGTGTACTTGAGCGTCTCCTCCCTGACCTGCGCGGCCACGGGGGTGGCGTCGCCGAGGAGGAGCGGCAGGGGGTCCGCCGGGTCGTCCATTCTGTCGGTGGTAAAAATCGTATAATCTTCAAAGAAGTCCGTCTCGGCGTTCAGGCCGCTGATATGCGCGGAAAGGATCTGCTGGATCGATCCGAGGCGCTCCTCGAACAGGGGGTCCAGCCCCTGCTGCGCCGCGAACGCCAGGCCGAACCTCTCGAGCTCGCCGGGCTGCGCCCCGGGATTTTCGAAGACAAAACAGAGGCTGATGACCCCGATGTCATAGAGCCGCACGAATGCCGCCATGTCGATGACGCTGCCGTCTTGTTCGGCCCGGACGGGATCCATCCTCCACTGGAGGGGGGGCGACGCCATCAGGATCGATCTCGGCTTGATGCGCTCGAATGCAGGCCTCGAGGTGGGTATGTTCCGGGCCAGCGCCTCCTGCAGGCGGTCGAGGTCGAGGTCCCTTCCTGTATCGTACATCCGGTAGAAACGGACTGTGAACATTCCAGAAGTCTCCCTGAAGGGGTGAATTTCCCGTACAGTATTGGAGATGGATGATTTATACTCTTGGAGGAGCGCAGTGTGCTGACCGTCGCACACACTCTCCCGGCGCGTGTCCGGGGCAGGGCGGGCGCGGGTGATCCGGCATGGTGCGGTTTTTGTGCTCTCGTGCGTGGTTGGCCGATTACGCCCACGCACCGGCCCGCAAATCCCCCGGGCATGGATATGGGTAATTCCGGATGGTTTTTTGTCTCTCATGGTGACATTGTACTGATGCGGTGTGGGTGTTAGAGAATGGATTGTCCCTCAGGAAAAGTTGTTTTTTGATCTCTTCGAGAAACAGGCAGCAGTACTGGTCGAGGCCTCCGATCACCTCGTTTCAATGATCGAGGACTACCGTGATATCAAAAACAAGGTGCACAAGATGAAACAGCTTGAGCATCGCGGTGACGAGATCACCCACTCGATCTACGAGCACCTGAACCGGACCTTCATCACACCCCTTGAGCCTGAGGAAATATCCAGCCTGGCATCCGCGATGGACGATATCCTCGACTATATCGATGGCACCGCCCAGCAGATGCTCGTCTACGGCATCGACGAGACCGATGACCATATGACCGAATTTTCCAAGCTGATCGCCCTCTGCGTGATCGAGATCCAGGGGGCCGTTCACGGGATCCGGGACATGAAAAACCCGAAATATATCGAGCAACGGTGCATCGAGATCAACCGCCTGGAGAACCTCGCCGACGACGTGCTCGGCCATGCCCTCAAAGAACTGTTCCAGAGCGATGATGCGATCACGATCATCAAGTTAAAGGACATCTACGAAAACCTCGAAAATGCCACCGACAAATGCGAAGACGCCGCAAACGTTCTGGGCGATATCGCCATCCGCCATTCCTGAGTACCATGGACCTCCTCGTTATTGCCGCGGGAATTCTCCTCGCCCTCCTTTTCAATTTTGTCAACGGCCTCAATGATGCGGCAAACTCCATTGCCACCGTCATCGCCACGAAAGCTCTCTCGCCGTTCAAGGCAGTCGTCCTCGCATCGTTTTTCAACCTCGTGGGACCGCTGGTCTTTACCACCGCCATTGCCAGGACCATCGGCAAAGGCATCGTCGATCCGCTCTTCCTCACCCCCCATGTCCTCCTCGCTGCGATGTTCGGCGCCGTGCTCTGGGTCTTTTTGTCATCCTATTTCGGTATTCCCGTGTCCAGCAGTCATGCCCTCATCGGCGGCCTGCTCGGGGCGGGAGCTGCGGTCGGGGGGGCCGAAGCAATTCTCTGGCCTGCGGTGGAACTGGTCCGGCAGGTCGTGGTGTACGCCCTCCTCGGGGGCGTCCTCGTTGCCGCCGGCTACGGCCTGCTGCGGTGGTGGAAAGACGGAGAATGGAAAAACACGGTGGGCATCGGGTTCGTCACGGGAGTCTCCCTCACCGTCCCCCTCCTCATCATCACGGGGATCGTGGAGATCAAGGGGATCTTCGCCGTGGTGCTGTTCATCCTCGTGTCCCCGATGCTCGGATTCGTCGTCGCCTTCGTGTTCGGGCTTTTGATCATGCGCGTCTTTTCTTCCGCAAACCCGACCCGGTTAAACCGCGCCTTCAAACCCTTACAGATCGTCGCGGGGTCGTTTCAGGCCATCGGGCATGGCTCGAACGACGCCCAGAACGCCATGGGGGTCATCACCGCCATTCTCGTGTCTGCCGGGATCCTTTCGGATTTCACGGTCCCCCTGTGGGTGATTCTGGTGTCCTGCGGCGCCATAGCGCTGGGGACGCTCCTTGGCGGGTGGCGCGTGGTCGACAAGATGGCAAATAAAATCACCAAGATCCGGCCGTACCAGGGATTCTCGGCGTCGACCGCGGGGGGAGGGGTGCTCTCGCTCATGACCGCGTTCGGTGTCCCTGTCTCCACCACCCACGCGATGACCGGCTCCATCATGGGGGTGGGGTCGACGCGGGGGTATTCCGCGGTCAAGTGGGGGATTGTGCGCGAGATCGTCGCGGCATGGATCCTGACGATCCCTGCATCCGCCATCGTGGCGTGGATCTGTTATATTCTCTATGCGAGCGTGCTGCTCCCCTGATCACGCGCCCCGTGTTTCCCGGAAATAGCGGCACCGGGCGCGGATGATGCAGCGCTCGCATGCCGGGTTCCGGGCTTTGCAGATGCTCCGCCCGTGCAGGATGAAGAGGTAGTTGATCATCTTCCAGCACTCGTGCGGGAAGATGGCCATCAGGTCGCGCTCGATCCTGTCGGCGTCGGTATGATCGGTGAGGCCGAGGCGGCGGGAGACGCGTGTGACGTGGGTGTCCACGGCGATCCCCTCGTGGATGCCGAAGGCGTGGTTCTGGACGATGTTGGCGGTTTTCCGGCCCACCCCCGGAATGGTGAGGAGTTCTTCCATGGTCGACGGCACCCTGCCGCCGAACTCCTCCGCCACCGCCGCGGCTGCTGATGTGATGTTCTTCGCCTTGGTGCGGTAGAGGCCGATCCTCCGCAGGATCCTCTCGAGATCCTGCCGCTCTGCCGATGCCAGCGCCTCCGGCGTCGGGTACCGGGAAAAGAGCGTCTCTTTGATCTCGTTGACCGCCCGGTCGGTGGTCTGTGCGGAGAGAATGGTGAGGATGAGGGACTGGAAGGGATTTTCAAAATGAATGAACGGGCGGGGCTCTTTTCCTGCGGCGTATTCGGTTGCGAGGGCGCGATAGATGGCGCAGGCGTCTTCCCGTTTCATGGAATGGGGCAGGGCAGATTCGAACTGCCGTCAAAGCGTCCCAAACGCTCTAGGATGGACCAGGCTACCCTACTGCCCCGGTGTGTCACTAAATATGCGCCTGCCCCTTAAAAATACTTAACGTCTCCCGTCTCCCGAAACGGAGAGTGGATTCTGTCTCGATTCGCTGACCACGGTCCCCGAGAACTCGCCCTGCAGGACTGCCGTTTTCAGGGTTTCCGGGTCGCGCCCATCGATCACCACGAGCGGGATGCCGCTGCGCTGGATGACCTTGGCGGCGACGATGTCGATGACCGTGTTGGCCCCCGCATCGAGACGCGAGCCGATGATGATGCGGAGCAGCTCTTCCGGCGTCAGGTACTCAAAACGGCGGGCATCCGGATCTTTTCTGGGATCCGCGCTGTAAATGCCGTCCACCGAGGTCGCATTGATCATGACATCGGCATGCACGCTCTCGGCGAGCACCGCGGATACGGCATCGGTGGTCTGCGCCGGGGTGACCCCTCCCATGACGACGATCCTGCCCTGCCCGGAGAACGTACGCGCCTCCTCGTAATTCGTGGCGATTTTCGGGTATGCTGCCTCCCCGAGCGCCCCGATGAGCAGGGCGGCATTGAGGCGGGTGACGGCGATCCCCAGTTCGTCCGAGAACGCCTCGTCGATTCCCAGTTTGCGCGCCGCGGTGATGTACCTCCGGGCCTCCCCGCCGCCTCCGATCACCACGTACAATGCACACTCCCGGGAAATATCGATCAATGCTTCCCGGTAGCGCTGGATGGTATTGGATTCAAGAGACGGGACGAGGACCGAGCCACCGAGTGAGAGCACTATGGTTTTCATTCCACCTAAGTATGGCGCGGGCTGTGCTATATGTGTAGTGCTGCCCCGAATGCCTGGATCTGGGGCGGCATGCCCACCGTAGCCTGCCTGTCGGACGGGCCGGCGCCGGGCGGAGAGGGCCCGTCCGGGGCCAAAAATTACATCTCTCCTCACAGCGACCAATTGTTGCAACAGATGGATATACCTCCCGGAATTACGGATCTGCGGCTCGATTCTTTGAAGATCCCGGTGACGGTGCGCATCGGGGTGACCGGCCAGCGGAGCGTGAAGGACCAACCGGCCATCCGGGCCAGCCTGCGGCAGGTGTTCTCCCGTCTTGACCAGATCCTCGCCACCACCCCTCACCGGTACATCGCCCTGACCTCGCTGCTGGAGGGCGGAGACCGCCTTCTCGCAGAGGAGGTGCTCCGATGGCCCTCGCAGGAGATGGGGGAGGGATCGGAGCTGCACCTCGTTCTCCCCCACCCGGCGGAGGCGTATATAGAAGAATGCGCCACCCACGAGTCAAGGGAGCGCTGTGAGCTGATCCTCAGGCAGGCCTCGAGGATCGAGGTCTCAAAGGTGAAGGGACCCCGGGAGGCCGTCTGCGAAGATGTCGGCCGGACCATTGTCCAATCGTGCGATGTACTGGTCGCCATCTGGGACGGCGAGTCCTCCGCAACCCGGGGCGGGACGGGGGAGATGGTCCGGTACGCCCGGGTGGTGGGCAGGTCGATCTTCTGGATCCACCTCAATACCGGCAAGATCGTCGAGGAGCGCCACGGGGACGGGATCCTGGAATCGCTCGAGTACCTCGACGGCTTCAACCGGGAGCAGATCGACGCGAATGTCCTGAAACAGGGTTGCATCGATCGTTTCGAGCGATTCTCGCTCAAAGCCCGTATGTGGGGCCTTGCAGGCGACATCCTCAACCCGCTGGGAGAGACGCTCCTGCCCCATTTCGTGATGGCGCACCTTCTCAAGCGCCGGTACGAGCGCCTCTACACATGGGGGGGCGCGGCGGTCTATGCGCTTGCGGCGGCGGCGGTGGCCACCGTGACCATACAGACGCTGTTCTTCCCGGCGTACCACGAGCTGGTCTGGCTGGAGGTTGCGGAAATCGCCGCCATTCTGGCGCTCCTGATGCTCTCGCGGATCGGCGACTGGCACCGGAAATGGATCGACTACCGGTTCCTTTCAGAGCGGCTGCGGACCGCGATCTTTCTCTCGGTGTTCTGCGTGCCGGTGGAACGGCCCGCGCTGCCTCCCCATCTCAGCCTCTCGCATACGCCCAACGACTGGCTCAACACGGCATTCGAGGCGATACTCGAAAAGCGCCCCCTCGAGTACTGCAAGCTCGATATCCCCTTCGAACCCCTGAAAAATTTCCTGATTTCCGCATGGATCGACGAGCAGATCTCCTTTTATGCCACGAACAGCACCTGGAACCGGGGCCGGTTCATGCTGCTCTCGGAGGCGGGCGACGGGCTGTTCACCCTGACGCTGATCCTTGCGGCGATCCATGCGATGGGGCTGGGGGACGGCTCCTCTGTGGGCCCCCTCGATACGACCGCCCTGCTTGCCGCCCTGACCATCATCCTCCCCGCCGTCGCCGGCACGATGGGCGCCATCCGGATCAAGCGGGAATACCTGAGGAATTCCGAACGATATGCCCACATGGTACGCCATCTCTCTGTCATCGGCAACCAGATCAAGCGGTCGGGGAACCATGCCGAGCTGATACGGACGCTGCGGGAGGCAAACGAGGTCACCCTCCGGGAACAGCAGGACTGGCGGGTGGTGTTCCGGTTCAGGGAGATCGATACTCCCTGACACCCCCGGCATGGCGGTTCATGCACCCCTCCGGCGGTGCGGTGTGCCTATATAGAAGGCCATGCAATAGAGGTTTCTGAGGGGGAACGACCCGTGCACGAGGCGCGTTTATACGAGAAACTCGAGGACGATGCGGTGCAGTGCTCGCTGTGCAGCCACCGCTGCCGTATCAAGGACGGGCGGTTCGGCATCTGCGGGGTGCGAAAGAACGTCGAGGGAACGCTCTACGCAATGACCTACGGTAAAATCAGCGCGGAAGCGGTGGACCCCATCGAAAAAAAACCGCTCTTTCACTTTCTCCCCGGCAGCCTTTCGTACTCGCTGGGCAGCGTGGGGTGCAATTTTCACTGCAAACACTGCCAGAACTGGCATATCTCCACGAAAACGTACGAAGAGGGGATCCTCCGTGACCTGAGCCCCCGGGAGGGGGTGGCACGGGCGCTCGACCGGGGGTGCGCGAGCATCGCGTGGACCTACAACGAGCCCACGATCTGGCACGAGTACGCGCTGGACATGGGCGCCCTCGCCCGCGCGCGCGGACTTGGGACGGTGTATGTGACGAACGGGTATGCCACCGAAGAGGCATTGCGGGAACTGGCGCCCATGCTCGATGCGTTCAGGGTCGATATCAAGGCGTTTTCCGATTCATTCTACCGTGAGGTCGCCGGCGCCCGCCTCCAGCCCGTGCTCGATGCGACCGTGACCGCCCACGAGCTGGGGATGCATATCGAGACCGTCACGCTGGTTATCCCGGGCCTCAACGACTCGATGGAGGAGATGGACGCCCTCATCCGCTGGGTGTACGAGAACCTCGGGCCGGACACCCCGATGCATTTTACCCGGTTCCATCCCGACTATACAATGCTCGATCATACCGCGACCCCGGTCAAGACGCTGGAGAAGATCTACGAGCATGCACGCAGCGTCGGGATCCGGTTCCCCTACCTCGGCAATGTCTTCGGCCACCGTTACGAAAACACCTGCTGTCCCGTCTGTGGCGCCCTTCTTATCGAGCGCAGCGGCTACGGGCTCCGTTTTGTCACCATGGAAGAGAAGCACTGCACGGAGTGTGGAGAGGCAATCCCCTATGTCGACCACATCCCGGACTGACGATCGGCCGGTGCGGTTCCTCGCCGACCGGATGCTGGGCACGCTCACCCGCTACTTGCGGTTCATGGGCTTCGATGTGCTCAGCGCAAACAGCCTCCGGCCCGGGAGCCGCCGTGAGGATACCACCCTTCTCGAGATCGCCGGCAGCGGGCAGCGCATCCTGCTCACGCGGGACCGCGAACTCGCCCGGCGGGGTGCGGACCGGGCGGTGCTGATCGAGTCTGAAGATGTCCTCGATCAGGTGCGCCAGCTCGTGCGGGCCGGGCTGATCGACCCGGACATCCGGCTGCGGATGCGGCGGTGTTCGCTCTGCAACGCCTGTCTCCGGCGGGCGAGCGAGGAGGAGATCAATAAGACCGAGTATGCCCCGGCAGAGCGTACCGGTCTTGCGTTCTACTGGTGCCCCCGGTGCAGGAAGCTCTACTGGATGGGATCTCACGGACGGAACCTCTCCGAGCGCCTGGACGAGGTGCGGGCCTTCGTGCAGCAGGACTGAGCGGTGCCTCTCACGGGAGGGCGTCCCAGCCCGCCCGCTCCCAGACCTCGTACTGGTGCGGCCAGTCATCTTTGTGGGCGCGCACCAGGTACTGCATCCGCTCCCGCATGGCTTTGTGGACGGCTTCCTGCTCGGGGATGACCTCTTTGGTGATGATGGCGTTTGCGAGCCGCGCGCCGAGTGCGTGCGCCTGCTGTTCTGCGGCGGGAAGCGAGGCAGCATCCGAACCCAGCACCGCGTCGACGGCGCCCACGCTGGTGGCCCCGAGGATGGTGAGCACCTCGTTGAGGTAGGCTGCCACCCGGTCCGCCTGCGACCCGCCGGCGGTTGCCACCGCACAGCCGTACTTCCCCGTGAATTGCTGGCAGTGGATCGCGTCGGCCATGCGGTCGATCAGGGCTTTGATCTGGGCGGTGGGCCCGTTGATGTAGTTGGGCGATCCCATGACGATGCCGTCGGCGTCGAGCATGGTGTCAAACACCCAGCCGAAATCGTCGTCACGGATGCACTCGCCCGTCGCGTAGCACACGCTGCACCCGGTGCAGTACTCGATATCGAGTTCGCAGACGTCGATGAGCGATGTCTGCGCCCCCTGCTCCTTCGCGCCGTCGAGCACAGCCTGCACGAGCCTGCGCGTCCGGCTCTCCGCACCTCTCGGGCTCCCGTTCAGCCCGAGAATGGTGATCGTGGTCGTCTCCATACATTCCTGTTCGCGGCCCGACCATAATCTCTTTTGTGTGGGGAGGAAGGGGGGACGAAAAGAGGGCCCGGGGATACCTTTGGATCACCGGTCGTACTGGGATGAGAGGATCTCCACTTCAGCCCGGTACTGGCGGCCTTTCTCCCCGTAGAGTTTAACGGTGTAGGTCTTGTGGTCGCCGGCGGAGATGCGCTCGAAGCTCTCCGTGGTCCATGTTCCCTGCGTCCCGTCCTCCTCATCGATGAGCCGGACGCGGGTGATGACGTGGTAGGCATCGATGGCCCCTCTGTTGTCCACGCGCACCGTCACCATCCAGTAGGGCGGGGTCGTAATATGCTGCTGCATGCTGAGCACGCTGGCGGAGAGGGATGCACTGACCGGTGGCGTCGCCGTCGCAGCAGGGGTGGGTGCCGGCGGAGCGGGGCTGGCTGCAGGATCTATCAGGACCGCCTCTTCGGTGCATCCGGCGGTCAGGAGCAGTGCTCCGGCGAGGAGCAGGCTGATAAGGAGTAGTGCGGTTCGCATGGCTGGTCACCATTCGGTATGCAGTATTTCTCTCCGGGGATAATGAATGCCCTGTTTTGTTTGCTCACCCCAATGCCGGATCGGCTCCTGGGAGGCGCGGTTTTGAGGAATAACCGCACGCGTGCGGCAGCGCCGCTGCACCGCGATGCATGTTTAAGGCATCTGCGTCCAAAACCTTATCGTCGCAGCCGGAAAGAGGGGGTGGAAATGCAGGAACTGTTCGCGTACGGTGCTCTCGCGTTCGTGATAGGTCTCACCGGCGCCGTTGCCCCGGGCCCCATGCTTGTGGCCACCATCCACGCGTCCGTCAGGGACGGGTGGAAGGCGGGGCCGATGGTCGTCGCGGGGCATATGGCCATCGAGATAGTGCTGTCCGCGCTGGTGCTGCTCGGATTTGCCGCGATCGCCCTGCAGTATTTTTCGCTGGTGGCCGCCGCGGGAGGGGTTGCTCTCATTATTTTCGGGGTGCTGAGCATCAGCAGCGCCTCTGCGCGGCAGACCTCCCCGGAGGATGCACCGCCGGCGGTCCACCCGGTCGTCGCCGGGGTGGTGACGAGCGCCTCGAACCCCTATTTCTGGATCTGGTGGCTCAGCATCGGGAGCGCGTTCATCCTCTCCGGTTACCAGACGGGCATGATTATGGTGGTGGCGTTTCTGGGCGGGCACTGGATGGCGGATCTCGGGTACTATACACTGGTGGCCGCGGCGACCGAACGGGGGCGCGAGCTGCTCCCGGAGAAGGGGTACCGCGTGGTTCTCTCGGCGACCGGGGTCTTTCTCATCGGATTCGGCCTGTACTATCTCTCCTCGGTGATACCTCGCTGATTGTGGCGCGCGGACTCGTGCATCCCGCAGGGTGCGGGCGTCCTGCCGGGAATGTGAAAATAAAACGTTTATGTGCCCCTGCACGAGAGTGTTGTTCAATCCGAACATTCTCGTTCCGGGATGGCGTGCCGGGCGGCGGTCGCTCGTCGTCCCTGCCCGCGAGGAGCGCACTACTCTATGGCAGTATTCGATTTTTTCAAGTCACCGTCAAAGCTCACGAAGAAAGCGTGTCCTGAAGAGGAGGCGATCGGTCGCATACTGTCGGGCAACGCCGAAGCCCGGTGCGAGGCCGCGCGTTCGTGCCTTGCGATGGACGGTGCGGCACTCGCGCGCGTGTGCGGTCTCATGGCGCAGAAGGGCGAGGAGGAACGCCGCCGCATCGCCCGGGCGCTCACCACCTGCGATCCCGACCGTGTCCCCGCGCTGCTGCCGGTGATTGCGGATGCGCCGCCGGAGACGCAGGAGGCATGTGCGGAGGCCATCGGCCGCATGAAGATCTCGGTGCTCGATGCGCTCTTCCCGGCGATGGTGCACGAGGATGCCGCGGTGCGGCGGGGATCGGTCATCGCCCTCGGCGGCATGATCCGGAGAAATGCCGATGCATTGTCCGCGGTCTGCCAGATGCTGGGGGATGCCGACCGCAGCGTGCAGACGGCCGCCGCAGAGGTGCTGCGCAGGGCGGAATGGGAGCCGACTGAAGGCCCTGAAAAGGCTTCCTTTTACTTTCTGCTCGAGGACTGGACCCGCCTTGCCAGGATGAAGAAGCGCGCGCTCCCGCTGCTTCTCGGGGAGGTTCGGTCAGGTGATCCGGGCACGCGGGCGGCGATTATCCGGACGCTTGCCGACATCCGCGACGCACAGGCCCTGCCGGTCCTCATCGGGCTGCTGGAGGACGCGGAGACTGCCATCCGGGCCGCGGCGATCGAGGCGCTGGGGGCGATGGGCGATGGACGCGCCGTTCCCGCCCTCGAGCCGCTGTTGCAGGACCCCTATCCGCAGGTGCGCATGGAAGCCGCATGGGCGCTCGACCGGCTCGGGTGGCGGCCGGCGGATCCTCCACAGGCGGCGGCGTACCTGGTCGCGCTCGAGCAGTGGAACCGGCTTGCGGAGATGGGGGCGCCCGCCGTGCAGCCCCTGATCGGGGCTCTCCGGCAGGATCATTCGGGGGTGCGGGCGGGCGCCGTCGAAGCGCTGCGCACGATGGGGGCGCCGGGCCGCGAGGCCCTCTCCCGCGCCGCCCGGTCCGGGGATCCCGCGCGTGCCGGGGCCGCACGCGACGCCCTGCGGGTGATCGGGGAGAAGAATGCATCTGAGGCGCGCCGGCAGCCCGCGCAGGAGGACGACGCGCAGTTCCAAAAGGAGTACGAGGAGGGGATGGCGGCACGGACCCTTCATGCGAAGGAGCACCCCTGTGACCCGCGGGGCCGGCGCACTGCGATTTCGCGGGAAGAAAATGGGCGCTCCCGCGCCCCCGGCCCCGATCCCGAAGGCCCCGAGTTGGAGCGCCTGGTGGCGGAGAGCGGGCGGAAGGTGCGGGCCGGGTTCAGGGAGGCCGGCGCGGCGTCCCGCGCCTCCCCTGCGAAGGCCCGGGCGCACAGCGGCGACGAGCGACGGGGAGAGACGGTGACCGCCGACGAGATTGCCGCCAGCGAACGCGCTGTTCGGGAGGGGCTCGCAGCCGTGCGCCGGGGCGCCCGTGCGGATGGGCAGACGGACGCGCCGGGTCCCGACGACGGTGATGCCGGAACGACCGGTCCCGCCCCTGCGGACGACGCGACCCTCGCCGAAGCTCTGCGCACCGCCGCGGCTCCGCACGTGGGCACCGGTCCCGGAGACGGTCTCGCTACCCCCGATCCCCTGCGCGATCTCCTCCGGGCACTGCAGCACCGCGACGAGGAGGTCCGGGCGGCGGCGATCGAGTCGCTGCGCATGAAGGGGGAGGAGGCGGTCGAGTATCTCCTCGAGGCCCTGCACGACGAGAGCCACGCGGTCAGGCAGGCCGCCGCGGAAGCGCTGGGGCACATCGGCACCCAGAAAGCCGCAGGTCCCCTGATCAGCATGCTGCGAGATCCCTACGAGGACGTGCGGATCGCCGCGGCGGGGGCGCTCGGAGCACTGAAAAATATGCTCTCCATCCGTTTTCTCGCGGGGCTTTTCGAGGACGGGTACTGTGGGGTCCGCATCGCCGCCGCCGATGCCCTCGCCGCATTCGGGGAGCCCGCCCTTTCCGCCCTCACCGAGGCGCTCGGATCCCCGTCGGTCGTCGTCCGGATCACGGCGGCGCGGGCGCTGGGTACGCTGGGCCATGCCGGGGGCATCCCGTCCCTGGTCGAGGCCCTCGCCGACGAGGTTGCGGAGGTGCGCCGGGGGGCGGCGCATGCCCTCGGGGAGATCGGGGGCCCGGCGATTCCGCCGCTTGCGTGGATCATGCAGCACGGCGGGGTGGCGGAGAAGCTCGCCGCCCTCGATGCGCTGGGTGCCATCTTCGACGACCGGGCGACCGACGCCATCATGTCCGCGCTGCACGATGATGACCCCGATGTGCGGGAGAAGGCCGCGAAGGTTCTCCGGCGGAGGGAGCTGTTGCATGTGTGGCGCAGCGCATGGCTCGCGCGGGTGGCAACGGAGGAGGAGCCCGCTTCAGTCGGGACGCTCCATGCCGAGGATGAGCACGCGTTTGCCGATTCCGGGGCGAAAGAGATCGATACTCTCATTACGGCGCTGAAAGAGCGGAAGGGCACGGCACAGGTCGCCGCGTCGATGCGGCTGATGATGATGGGCCGGCCTGCGGTGGAGGGGCTGATCCGGGCGCTCCGGAACGAAAACCGGGCGGTGCAGATGGCGGCGGCGGAACTGCTCGGCGAGATGCGGGACGTGGCGGTGGACCCGCTCATGGGTGCCCTGCAGGATGCCGATCCCTTCGTGCGCTCCGTGGCGGCCCGCAGTCTCGGCAAGATCGGGAGCGATCGGTCGGTCGAGGCGCTGATCGCGTCCCTGCACCGCGAGACGACCACCCGGGTCCGGGCCACCGTGGCCGAGGCGCTGGGGTACATCGGCCACCGCCGGTCCATCGATCCGCTGGTCATCGCCCTGCGGGACCGCGACGAGGAGGTGCAGATCGCCGCCGCCTCCTCGCTGGGCTATATTGGTGACCGGCAGGCGATTGAGCCGCTTATCCAGGCCCTCAACGATGTCGATTACCGGGTGCGGCGGGTGGCCCTGCAGGCGCTGAACGATTCGTCGGGCCTGCCCCAGGAGCACCTCGTCAATGCCCTGAAGTACGGGGAGAAGGAGTTCAAGCTGGGGGTTGCCGAGGCGCTCGACCAGGTCGGCTGGAAACCGGGCGACCGGCAGGAGGAGGCCTGCTATCTTATCGCGAAGGGCCGGTGGGGCGAGCTGGAATATCTGGGGTCCGCGGCGGTCGGCCCCCTCCTCGAGGTGTATGCGGATGCGGCGAGCGACCTGCGGTTCGAGGCGGTCCGGGCCATCGCCCGCATCGGGGGAGACGAGGCGGACCGCGCCCTTGCACGCGTCCTGCAGGACGACAACCCCGTCCTCAGGAAACTGGCGGAACGGGCACTCGGGCAGCGTGACGGGGGATCCTGACCGCCGCTACGGCGGGGTCACTCCAGATCGTAGTAGTTGAGGGCCTTCACGAGCGCGAGAAAGTCGGGAAGGCTGTCGCCGGGTTTTTCGCAGAAAAGGTCCCAGAGGTCGCGGGGGAGGCGCACCTCGTTTCCGCAGCGGCTGCAGCGGAGGCCCACGCTGTCGCTGTCGCGGCTCATCAGCGCAAGCGACCGGGTGCTGCACGCGGGGCATTCATACGCTCTCTGGTTCATCGGTTCACCGTGCTCCGGCGGGAAGGTCCTGTGCAGGCGTACGATGCGATGACAGAAAAGCGCGCGGGTTTTCGCACGGGGGCATCCCGGGCCGGATCCTTCCGGGCGATGGCCGATCCGGGAGAGCACCAGGGTACGGAGGGCGCCTGCAGCCGACCCTCGCCGGGACGGGGACTGCATGCGTTCGTGGCCGAAAATCCCGGCGGCGGCATTCCCGCGGGAACCACACTACAAGGGGCCTGAATTATTTATTATTTTTTACAAAATATATAATGCAAATAATTGACAATGCGGCAGTATCATACCACCGTCCCTGGAGGGAGGTAGCAATGACCGATGGATTGTGCGACATCTGCAAAAAGAGAGAGCGGCGTCTGGTCGCGGTGGTGAGCAAGGCACGAATTTTCCACGTGTGCCCGGACTGTTTTTTCGAGCGGTTCACGGCCAGAAGGGAATTGGGGGTTTCCATCTTCGAGGAAGTATCGCCACCCCGGGTACGGGAATCGCGCCTGCTGGAATACCTGCGGTAGCGGGGAGGTATCCGCCCGGCGGCGATCCGCTCCGTTGTGCGCCTGGATTGCGGTACCGCTCCAGCAGCATTGTTTTTCCGGACTGTCGCATGCGCTCGGGCCGGGGGCGCCGCGAGAGGAATGCCCCACGAAAAGCCCGGCACCACGGGGGATCCGGACCTGCCGGTCCGGGACGGCGCCAGCATGGCGGCCCGAGATTCACCGCTCGTCTGTCCCGTTTCATGGATCCCTGGCCCATCCCTCGCGTTTATCTCCTTCCTTTTTCCATAGTTCTCTCTCCAGGAGTTCTCATGCAGGTCGTTTCGTCCGTCCACGCGCTCAGGCACCCGTTCACGGTCCCGGTGGCGCCCGGCATCGCCCTCGACCGGTTCGTGTACTCGTATCTCGTGTACGGGGAGACGATCACCCTCGTTGACACGGGGGTGGCAGGGTGCGAGGCGCGGATATTCGCGTACCTCCGGTCCACCGGCCGCGATCCGTCGGAGATTGCGCTCATCGTCCTGACCCATTCGCACCCCGACCATATCGGGGCGGCAGGGGCGATCCGGCAGGCCACCGGGTGCGACATTGCCGCGCATCCCGCCGAGCGGGCATGGATCGAGGATGTGGAACGCCAGAACCGCGAGCGGCCGGTGCCGGGGTTTGCGGGGCTCGTCGGCGGGCCGGTGCAGGTCGATTTCGACCTCGCCGACGGCGATGCCATCGAGCTCGATGCTCCCGGCGGGGGGGAGCTGCAGGTGTTCCACACGCCGGGCCACTCACCCGGATCGATCGCCCTGTTCATGCACGGCACGGGAGCGCTCTTTGCCGGTGATGCGGTGCCCGTGGCAGGCGACCTGCCGGTCTATGACGACGCCCCCGCCTCGATGCGGTCGGTACAGCGGCTCCGGCGGCTATCCGGCATCCGGGTGCTCCTCTCGGCATGGGACGAGCCGCGCAGGGGTGAGGAGGCGTACCGGCAGATGGACCGGGCGGTTGCGTACCTCCGGAGGATCCACGCGACCGTGCTCGCCTGTGCCGGTGCCGGGTCGCCTGACCCGATGACATTGACGCAGGATGCCGCTGCTGCGCTCGGTCTTCCTCCTGCGGCCGCGACCCCTCTGCTCGCCCGGACCTTTGCCGCGAACCTGCGGGCCCGGGAGCAGGAATGGTAACAGGTGTACGACGGGTGACGGGGGCCCGGGACCCCGGTATGCCCTGCCGTGGCCGCGTGGACCTGTGCGGACGGATACCGGTGTGGCATGCGCATCTGGTATCGGCCGGCAGGGCGATCGGAACACGCGGAGAATGGCCCTCGCTCCGGGAAAAAGGATGAGATAATTGGTTTTTATGCTGCTATGGGGATTTGAACCCCAGTCGTCGGCGTGAAAGGCCGACATGATTGGCCCCTACACTATAGCAGCAATTCGATTGCGTGCACCGAGGTGCTATACAACTTGGGTGTGGGCGGATAAAAACGTTATGCCTGTAGATTGCGGTTCGCATCAATCGTGAACCGGCATTCCCCCGAATCCATGCGTGGAGCCGATGCCGCCGCGTGCCGGGCACCGCGCTGCGGGGCCTCGCACCTACCCGGGATCCCCGCACCGGCGGCGCTGCTGTCTCGCCAGGAGGTGCATGAGGTGGTCGGCGCCCTGGAAGCCGAGCGTCTTCTGGCTCCCGTGCATCATGTCGAGGTGCTCGATGTCGAGCGATGCGGCAATGGGCCTCTCGAGCATGCCGCCGATGAGGAGATCGACCCGGCGCTCCCTGAGTGCCTCGACAATCCGCTCCTGCTCCGGCTCGATGAGGACCTCACACCCCGGGCCGACAAGTTTCTCGAGCTTCGCCCCGGTGCCGGCATCGAAGTCGACGACGATCAGGGCCGGCTCGAGACCGAGCTCGTTGAAAAACCGGGCCATGGCGATGGCCCGCGTCGGCCCGCTCACGATCGCCACCCGGCGGCCGCGCAGGGCCTCGCCGCAGGTACGGGAAGTATCGGGGATCTCCCCTGCATACGGCGGCATGCCGAGCGATCCGGCGACGCGGTCGAGGAAGCGCACCGCGGCGGCGTGGCCGATGGGCACCTCCTCGACGATGAACGGCGTTTTGCAGACCTCCTGCAGCTGTTCCGCAGCTTCCTTCCCGGCTGGTTCGCAGACGACGATGTTGAGCGCCGCAGCGCCCATCCGCTCGATCTCTCCGAGCGTGGCGTCTGCGGTGAGCGTCGCGTTGACCCGGACGCCGATGCGATCGAGCATGCGCCGGAGCTCGCGAAGGTCGGGCCCGCCCCGGAGGAGGCCGATCAGGTTGACGCCCCTCTCATCGACGGCGTCCGGTGTGTGCACGAACTCTTCGACGAGCCTTCTCAGGGTTTCGCTGTACCCGGTCCGGAAGTCTCCCTCGAAGCCCCCCGCCTCGATCCCGATGACCCGCGAGGCAGTTTTCGCCGCCTTCACGGCGCTGGCGATGTCTTCGCCGATGATGCCCGAGACACAGCAGGAGAGGACCGCGATGAGCTCGGGCTCCAGCGCCGCATCGAGCTCTTCGATCGCGCGCGTGAGCCTGTCGCCGGCGCCGAAGATGACATCGTGCTCGTCCAGGCACGTGGAGTAGATCTCGGAGGGGGCATCGCCCCGCATGCCGAGGATATAGTTGATATGGTAGACGCAGCCCTTCGGCCCGTGCACGAGGATTGCGCTCTCTTTGATGGTGGCGAGCGCCTTGATCGCGCCGAAGAGCTTGCACGTCGCCCGCGGGATCTTCACTGCGTTGCCGGTCATCTGCATGCGTCCTGGTTCGCCGCCGGATTCAGGCGGGCTGTAGTGAAGATATGATGTGCATGGCACTTGAATGCAGTGCACCGCGGCACGGCGGCATGCCGGGTCTGAAAATGGGGGCTATCGGGGGGACCGGGCGGGTTCAGTTATAGGTCGGGGTCCCCTCTTTTTCCGTCGCCGCCTTGAACGCCGCCATCAGCTGGCGGGTGATGGCGCCCGGCTTGCCGGTGCCGACGCTGCGCCCGTCGATGAGGGTGATCGGGGCGACCTCTGCGGCGGTGCCGGTGACGATGATCTCGTCCGCGGCGTAGAGATCGTAGTAGCCGAGGTTCTGTTCTTTGACCGGGATGCCCATGGATTCGGCGATCTCCAGCACCACCTGCCGGGTGATGCCCCGCAGGTTGTTGAGGGTGGGGGGCGTGATGAGGATGCCGTTTTTCACCACAAAGATGTTGTCGCCGGAGCCTTCCGAGACGTAGCCGTTGGTGTCGAAGAAGATGGCCTCGTCGCCGCCCTTGTAGTTGGCCTCGATCTTGGCCATGATGTTGTTGAGGTAGTTGAGGCTCTTGACGTTGGGGGGCATCGCCTCCGCGGGGTTCCTCCTGACCGAGACGGTGACGGCGGTCAGGCCTTTCTCGTAGAGGTCGCCGTACATCGCGCCCCACTCGATGGCGATGCAGATGATCGAAGGCTTGGGGCATTTCCGGGGGTCGAGGCCCATGGTGCCGATGCCGCGGGTGACGATCGGGCGGATGTAGGCGTCTGTCAGGTTATTCCTCCGCAAGGTCTCCAGGATGATCTCTGCAAACTCCTCTTTTTCCACCGGGACGGCGAGATCGATGACTTTCGCCGAGTCGTAGAGCCGGTCGACGTGATCCTCGAGGCGGAAGACCCTGCCGTTGTAGGCGCGTATTCCCTCGAACACACCGTCGCCGTAGAGCAATCCGTGGTCGAACACCGAGATTTTTGCCTCCTCTTCGGGGACAAACTCACCGTCAAGGTAGATGAACATGGCATTACCTTGATCGTGTCCCATAGTATTTTTTTTGTTTTTTCACGGAAAAAAAGGGGAGAACAGTGCCGCCGGGCGGGGTATCAGGAGCGGTTCCTGCATTCGCCGACGAAATGCGCCAGCATCGATCGGCTCGCCACGGGGTGCAGGTGCGTGTAGCTCGCCTGCGTGCGGCCGGCGATCGCCCCGTCGAGGGTATCATTGATCCCGATCCCCCGGGTGAGGCGGTAGGCGAACGGGGTGCCGTGTGCCAGCACCACGTCGGTGTGGTGGAACTCGTGGCCCCGGAAGGGGGCGCTGCCGAGGGGGCTCGCTGCCGAGGACTGCCCCTCGACGTAGCCGACGACCCGTCGCCCGGGCATCCGCGCCTCGCCGGCAAACACCCCGCACATGGCATGGGAGGTATCGGCATCGCTGTCCTGCCACCCCTGCTTCAGGAGGATGCGGTCGGTCAGGTAGAGCAGCCCGCCGCATTCGGCGTAGATGGGGGTGCCGCTGCGCGAGACCTCGCGCACCGCCTCCCGCATGGCATCGTTTTCCTCGAGCCCCTCCGCATAGAGTTCGGGGTAGCCTCCCCCGAGGATGTAGCCGTCCGCGTCGGGCAGGCGGTCGTGGACCGGGCTGAAGGGGACGCACTCGGCGCCGAGGGAGGCGAGCAGGTCGAAGAGGTCGGCGTAGTAGAAGTTGAAGGCCTCGTCGAGGGCCACCCCGATCCGCACGTCCGCGGTCTCGGCGGGGGAGAAGGGCGGGGCGGCGGGCCTTGCGGGGGGCGCCACCTCGCCTGCGCAGTCCAGCAGGGCGTCGAGCGAGACGTGGTCTTCGATCATCCCGGTGATGGCGTCGATGCGCGCAAGGAAATCGTCGGTGCCCCGTCCCTCGAGGTAGGGCACCAGCCCGAGGTGGCGCATGGTCAGGTGCATCTCCTCGGTACGGGGGATCGCCCCGACCACCGGGATCTCGCAGTGGTGCTCGATGGCGGTAACCGCCTTCTGCCGGTGGGTCTCGCCCCCGATGTTGTTGAGGATGACGCCCCGGATCCTGATGCCGGGGTCGAAGTCCATAAACCCCCTGACGATGGCGGCGGCGCTCCGGGTGATGCTGCGGGCGTTGACCACCAAAATGACGTTGAGGTCGAGCAGGGTGGCGATGCTGGCGGTGCTGCCTTCGTTGGAGAGCGCCTCCGACCCCTCGAAGAGCCCGCGGACGCCTTCCACGAGGGCGATATCGGCGCCGGTGCAGGCGTGCTCGAAGATCGCCCGGTTCTGGGCCGGCCCCATCACGTAGCTGTCGAGGTTCCGGCATGGCCTGCCGGTCACCCCCGTGTGGTAGGAGGGATCGATGTAGTCCATTCCCACCTTGAAGGTCTGGACCTCGTAGGCCCGGGAAAGGAGCGCGGAGAGGGCCAGCGTGATGCTGGTCTTGCCGCTCCCCGACCGGTCCCCGGTTATCAGCAGTCCTTTCATCCCGTTTCACCTGCCTGGTGCATGCATGAACCCCGGTCACCTGACCAGTGAGCGCAGCACCGCGCCGAACTCGCTCTCCACCACGGTGCGCACGCCGAGCGTCTTCGGGTGGAGGTCGACCTCCACTACCACGTGCCGGTGGCCGATGGCGCGCAGCGGCTCCACCTGCCGCGGGCCGTTGGTGATCGAGAAGACCTCCAGCCCTTCGGTGTACGCCGGCGGGATGGCGTGGGGGACGCCGGCGAGGAGGGCGAACTCGGGAGCGATCTCGGCGATCCGCTCCCCGAGGCGGTCGCCGTTCGCCCCGTATTCGTCCAGCGCCCCGATGCTCTCGTAAGGGACGCCCCGCTCTGCGAGCACCGCGGCGATGTTGGCCGCGTCCCGGCGCACCTTGGGAAGCCCCCGCGGCTCGAGGTTGGCGATGTACGTGATATCGGCGCCGGGCGCCGTCTCGTGCAGGGCGAGGAGGGCGTCGGCGAACATGTACGCGGTCTCTTTTTTGGCGTTGAGGACCGCGACCCCTTTCTTTCCTTCCGTGACGCATTCGAGCAGTCGCGCCGCAACAACGTGCTTGAGATCGCCGCGGGACGGCTCGACGTAGGGCCTGTAGGCGGCCCCCCTGAGACGCTCGACCTCGTTCGCTTTGGCGAGCAGCACGCGCTGGCGCTCCAGCTCGTCCGCGCTGACCCACCCGGCGTCGGCGGCCGCCTGCAGGGTTGCCATGACCCCGTCGATGTTCTCGCGGTACCCGGCGTGGATCTCGACGGCGATGGTGGGGGTGGTGATCCCGGCGTCGGCGACGGCCGATCCCATGTCCTCCCCGATGATCATGGCCACGCAGGTGCCCACCACGGCCATGCGCTCCGGCGCAAATTCCTCCTCCGCGTGGCGGAGGACCTTTTCAAGGGTGCTCTGGCCCCCGAAGATGAACTCGTTGTCGGCGAGCGAGGTGGTCAGCACCCGCATCCCGTCCTCCTCGAGGAGGCGGGCGTGCTTGAAGGAGCATCCGGAGGGGCCGTGGAGGACGGCGACGTCCACCTCGAGGTCCCTCGCCGTGTAGAGAGCGGCGACGATCGAACTCGGTCGCGGTTGAATGTACTGCATATGCTATCTCCATGTTTTCACTGAGAGCACAATACTCTCTCGCCCGGCACGGGCGCATGCACGGTCGCGGGCTTCCTGCAGCGTCCCGCAGTGCTCCCACGGGATGCCCGCGGCGGCGAGCCGCTCGCCCACCGCGCCCGTGACGCCGACGAGCACCACGGAGACGGGGCCGATCCGCCCGACCGCCTCCCGGATCGCCTCTTCGGGGAATCCCTCGCAGACCGTCGCCGCCTCGAGCCCGATGGCCAGCACGATGCCGCGGTCCGGGGCGAGGATGCGGGCGTAGCGCGCCGCGTCGATGGTGGTGGCGGCGTTCGTCCCGCTGTTTGCGTTATCCACGATGAGGGCTTCGCCGGTCCGGTGCGTCGACATCCTCCCTTCCAGCGCCCGGAACCCGGCGAGGGGCGCGGGGTCGATGCCGCAGCAGCAGGCGGCCGCGGCGGCGGTCACGAGGGGGGTGCGGTAGCCGTCGAGGTGCAGGAGCGGATTGGCAAACGATCCCTCGATGCCGTCCCCCGCGTAGCGGCAGGTGTCACCCGCACATGATGCCACCGTATCGGCGGAGACGACGTGGCCGGCCCACGGGGCGATGCCCGGCGCCGCCACCACGGCGTCGCATCGGGACAGCAGGCGCTTTTTCTCTGCGAGGGCGTGTCTTTTTCCGCCGGCGATGGGGTAGTCCTCGCCCGAGGTGAGCACCCCCACCGTGCCCGCGCCCGACACCCCGAGGGACTCCTCGGCGATCAGCCACCCGCCGAGGTCGTGCGCATGCGCCGCGGCGTCGATGACCGAGGCGGGGGTGATGCTGCGCTTCCAGAGCAGCGCCCGCCCGGGGTACGCCACGGTGCCCTGCGAGGTGTGCAGGACGCCCGCCCCTTCGAAGAGGGAGGCGAGGGCGGTGGCGGTCGTGGTCTTGCCCCGTGCGCCCGTGATCTCGACCATGGGCCGGGGGGCGTTTCGGCCCAGGATGCGCCCGACCGCCTCGTGGTGGGTGATGCGGGGGATGCCGGGGCGCTGCAGCAGGGGGTGGTCGGGGTCCATATGCACGGGGGCGATGATGCAGTCGTAGGTTCGCACGAGCGCCGCCGCTTCGTCGATGCCCTCCGCATGCCGGTAGATATCCACCGTATCGACGGTGTGGCCAGAAGAGATGAGGCGGCGGGCGATCTCCCCGCCGCCGTGGATGGTGTCGAGCACCAGGATATTCATGGGGTCAGAGGTGTTCTTCGAGTGCCAGGTACGCGTTCTTGAGCATGAGTTCGGCGAGCAGGGGGTCGCTGCCGATGGGGTGGGCGTAGAGCAGGGGGATTTCGCCGCCGTTGGCCTTGAATGTCCCCTGGTAGCTGCCCTCCTCGAGCCCGAGGATGGCGGGGATGTCTTTTAAGATGTGGATGCCCTTGGCGAGGAAGAGCGGCACGACCACGAGGGCCTCGATCTCCTCGCTTCTGAAGGCCTCGAGCTGCTCTTCGACGGTCGGTTCGTTGATGCTCATGAATCCGGATTTTACAAGAAAGGAGTCGTCCTTCTGTGCGATTGTGCGTGCTGTCTCTTCGATGAGTTCTTTGTTGTAGGGCTTTTTGCTGCCATGGCCCACGAGTAATAATCCTTTCTTACCCATATTCCATCATGTACTACGATAATCTATAAAATTCTTATCGATTATTTTTTCTTATCCCGGCAGAGATATGGTATAAATGAGTGATTTTGAGCGAGATATCGTTCATTGTTTCAATACGTTTTTGAGCGGCGGGGCCATGCGCGGGTTCGCCTACCGTCTCAAACAGTCCAAATTCAATTCCCAGTACGTCGACGTGCTCGTGGACTCCCTCGACCCGCGGCTGTACCTGGCGGTCGAGTGCAAGTCCATCCGGGGAAAGAAGCTCTATTTTTCGCAGCACTTCCACGAGGACAAACACAGTGTCCACCAGGTCGACGCCATCTCCGTGTTTCTCGAGAAGACCGGGCGGCGGGGCTACCTCGCGGTGGAGTTCCGGTCGGGCCCGGGCAAGGCCAAGGAGGCGTACCTCCTGCCGTGGGCGGAGGTCAGGCGGCTGTACGGCGAGGCGCCCGGCATCTCGATCGAGGAGTTCCGGTGCGCGATTCCGCTGATCCGCACCGCCGACTGTTATATCCTCGAGGAGCTACCCAAAGACATTTGATTTCTGGCAACCCATGTGAGAGGAATTATGATGGACCCCTATGACCGCTTTGAACTGATCCTCAATGATGAGGTGGTGAAAACGCCCATCGCCATTGCATCGATGGCAGGATGGGTCGATGCCGCATATGTGCTCGAGCGCGCCGCGCATGTCGGGGCGGCGTTCATGGGCGGGTACTCCATCGACGAGGCGACGCTGGAGGCGAGCGAGGCGCTCGTGAAGGCGGGGAGAAAGGAATTCGTCTACGATGACCCGGCCGAGGAGCTGCAAAAACAGACCGCCTTTCTCAAGGAGAGCGATGTGGTCTGCGGGGTGAACCTGCGGGGGAGCGCGCCGGAATCGTTCCAGCGGATCGCCGAGGCGCTCGGCAGAGGGGTCATCTACGAGATCGACGCCCACTGCCGCCAGCAGCCGCTGATCGATGCGGGGTGCGGGGAGTACCTGCTCCACCACCCGGACCGGCTCGCGGCGACCATCGGGGCGCTGAAGAGCGCCGGGGTGACGGTCTCGGTGAAGATCCGGGCCGGGGTCGCCGGCGACGACCGGGAGCTCGCCCGGCAGATCTGGCGGGCGGGGGCGGATATCATCCACGCCGACCTGATGGACTTCGGGTACGCGAAGGCGCGCCAGCTGCGCAACAGCTGCCCGCTGACGCTTATCGCCAACAACTCCATCAATTCGTTTGGCGTCGCCAAGGAGATGTTCTCCCACGGCGCGGACCTGGTGTCGCTGGCGCGGCAGTCGGACGCGAAGACGCTGGCCGCGCTGGACGCGGGCGTCACCGAGTTCGCGGACGAAGTCGGGTGGTACAACGCCCCGAAACAGCTCTGCCGGGGCGGCGATATGCGGGCGCTCACCTTCTGCTGCATGCCGGTCAAGGAATGCCCCCTGCTGCCGCTGCTGCAGCGCATCGGGATGGAACGCGGCGCGTTCATCGGCCTCAAGCAGAAGTGCGTGGAGACCACCCCCCTCGAGGAGGGGGAGCACACCTGTTTCGGGAGCCTCGCCTTCTGCTGCAAGAGTTCGACCCCCTGCATGTTCCGCGATATGCACCTGCGGGAGCTCGGGCTCTCTCACCAGGACTACATGCGCTACAAGCGGCGCATGGCGGAAAAAATCATGACCAGTATTTTTGCATGAACGACTGTCCCCCCCTCTCCCGGACCGCACGCGCCCAGCTCGCCATGATGCTCGAGGTGTGCGCCTCCCCGAAGCCCGGCAACGTGGACCGCTGCCACGACTACGCAGACACGCGCCTTGAGCACTTTCTCGCCTCGGCGATCCTCGCCCGGCCCGCGCTGGAACGCGCCGAGCGGGGCGAGGGGGGTATCGGGGCCCTGATCCGGCAGGCGGTGGCGCTCACCGCCTGCCACGCCGGGGGCAACACCCATTTCGGGGCCTACATCCTGCTCTTCCCATTGATCCTGGGCGGCGATATCGCCGGGGCCTGCGCCGCCGTGCGGCAGACCACCGTTGCGGACTCGCTCGCCTTCTACGAGGCGTTCGGGGCAACAAAGGTGCGGATGCTGGAGGAGGACGCGGAGATCGACGTCAACGATCCGAAAGCTGTGGCCACCATCCGGGAGCGGGGGATGACCCTCGATGCTATCATGGCCTACTCGGCGCCGCGGGACATGGTGGCCCGGGAGTGGACGAACGATTTTGCGCTCACCCGGAAGGCGGCGGACTACCTGTGCGAGGGGGCGGGCAGGCAGGCGATCGTGGACGCGTTTGTGCGGCTGCTCGCCAAAGAGATCGACACCTTCGTCGCCAAAAAGCACGGCCCGGATGTGGCCGAGTGGACGCGGCGGGAGGCGGGCGCGGTGCTCGCGGGGGAGCGCAGCCTGGAGGGCTTCGACGAGGAGTGCCTGGCGCGCGGCATCAACCCGGGCTCGATCGCCGACCTCGTTATCGCCGGCATCTACGTGGCCCTCGGGGAGGGGTGGCAGTGGGACTGCTGAGGGAGGGCATCAACGAGGTGATCGCCACCACGCGGTCCAACGCCGCCCCGATGGGGATCATCTGCCGCGGCGAGGGGCCGCGGATGGTGCTCTTTTGCGGCAGCCACACCGCGGCCAATGTCGAGCGGGACGGCTGGGTGGTGGCGAACTTCGTCTTCGACCCGGTGGTCTTTGTGCAGACGGCGTTCGACGACCTGCCTGAGGAGGCCTTCGTCGAGGAGGAGGTGGCGGGGACGACCATGCACCGGCTCGCGGGGGCCGAGGCGTGGATCGCCTTCGCCGCAGCGGTCGAGCGCCGGGGCGCGGCGTCGATGGTCGTCCGGCTCGCGCCCCTGCACGAGGAGATTCTGGACCTTCGCCTCCACCCGCACAACCGCGGCTTCGCGAGCGTCGTGGAGGCGACGGTGCACGCCACCCGCTACGTGCGTACCGGCGACCCGTGGCTCGAGCAGCTCATCGAGCACCACGGCGGCATCGTCAGGAAGTGCGGCGGGCCCCGGGAGCACGAGGCGCTGGCGCTCCTGTGGACGTATATCGACGCTGCACGCGCGTGATCCTTTTTTCAGACGAAGGTGTCCAGCACCACCTGCTCGGTGCCGTCGTCGAGGCGTGCGGTGACGACGACGCGGTTTCTGTCGCCGGGTAAAAAGACCACGCCCGAGGTGGTCTGCGAGACCCCCACCTCCGGGTTGTTGATGGTGATGGTGAAGTTCGGGGTGGCGGCGCCCGGTTTGTAGATCCTCGCCATGATCTGGGTCACGTGCTCGTAGCCCGGGCCGCCCATGTAGGTGATGGTGATGTCCGTGCCCGCCTGCGCCGCGGTGACGCTGACCGGCTGCATGGCGATCGACAGTCCCGCGTCCATGTCCTGCACCATCCCGAAGGCGAAGACGGCGACGATGCCTGCGAGGATGACGGTGAGGGCCACCAGCAGGATGGCGCCGATGACGGGCGAGATGGCTTCTTCGTGCGACCAGCAATTCATGGCGGTTCTCATCCGGGCATATCCTGTCACGCGTGGGGGCGGTGACGATTTATACTTTGATAGTTGTTGCACGCCGGAACCTGGCGGCACACGGGGCCGGTTCGAGGGCGGGGGGTTCATCCGCGTGCGGCAGTTTTCCGTGCGGATGATGCGTCCCGGCCCCGGCGCAGGGCGGCATGACCGGTCGACGGCCCGCCGCACCGGCGAGAGCGATCCGGAAAAAAGGAGATATGGCTGGTGCTATGGTGCGCTCCTCAGATGCTCTTCGCCGTGCCGGAATGCTTCTTGTCGTCGGCATCGTAGTAGACGTAGGTCAGCTTCCCGGTGTAGTCGGAGCAGCTGGTGGCGTCCACCCAGATGTAGAACTCCCGCGTCTCGCCCGGGTTGAGGTAGCCGATCCGCTTCTCCGTCGATGCCTTATCGTAGGCAGTGTCCGTGGGCGTGAGCTCGAGGGTGAGCACCATATCCTTCGCCGTGCCCGCGCCGCTGTTGCTGACGGTCCCCGACACCTCCCAGTAGCACTTGGGCGCGTTGTAGCCGGTGCTGGTGGAGGTGACGGTGATGTAGATATCCGGTTTCGGGACGGTCAGGGTGCGCTTGACGCTGACCGATGCATCGGCCGTCACCGTGACCTCCTGCGTGGCGTCCGCGTAGCCGGACTTCGAAAGAATGACCTCGTGCGTGCCGGCGGGCACGTTGCGGACGGTCACCGGCGTTTTGCCCTTGTAGAGGCCGTCGACGTACACCTCGGCCCCCCACGGGCTGGAGCTGACATCGATCGACCCGTAGCCGGCGGGCGGCGCGGAACCGGGCCCGAACACCTCCTCCGCGGAAGCGCCGGACAGCCGCTCCCACGACTCCATGCACCCGGCCGAGCAGATCACGAGTGCGGCGGCGAGCAGAACCAGACAATGAATCCCCCGTTTCATACGGTGAGGTTTTACACGGGGGAATTTATAGGTTGTTAAAAAATGCGGGGTTTTATCAAATATGATACTGGACGGTAATAACTCATCAATGTGTTATTGTCTTGTCCAGCACCACCTGTTTCGCCCCGTCCGCGAAGGTGCCGACGACCACCACCCGGTAGGTATCCGGGGTAAATGGGCCACTGGTCGTTCCGGTGGTATCCCCGATCTCGGGATGGTCCAGCCACGTGTCGACGGATGTGTCATTGAATTTCGCGCCGGTACTGTTGTAGACGCTCCAATCGAGGCGCTCAAGTTTGTCCTGGTCCGTCCCGCCGTGGTAGGTGATCACGATGTCGTTGTCGACGAACTTCACCGAGGTGCTCACCACGTAGGTGTCCTGCACCTCGTGGGCCATGCCGAAGAACATGACCATTGCGATGCCCGCCAGTATCACCGTGATGGCCACGGCCAGGACGGTGCCGATGGACTCGGAGGCGGCGTCTTCGCTGTTAAATGTGCTCATGGTATATTCTCCTCGATAATTAGGGATGATATTCCTGTCGGTTTTGCGTGATGGTCCCGTCATTGTGAGAACATCGAAAAAAGAGGTTAGGTTAGACCTGGGTGTCAAGGATAACCTGGGATGAGCCGTCACTGAATAAAGCAACCACGACAACACGGTTTTGTTCGTCAGGGTTAGTAACATCAAAAATCCAAGAAGACCCGACGGCAGGAGAGGTAAAAGCCGGCGGATTGGTTTGTGCAGTACCGTTTATTGTAGCTGGTGCACCATCAATTGTAACATCAATTCTCTGAACACTTGCGTGATCCGGACCGCCCATGTAGGTGACAATAGCATTTGGTCCAGACTGCTTCGCGGTAACACCAACGCTCTTCGTGGACTGTACATCTCCGGCCATGCCGAAGACAAACACCGCAATGACTGCGGCGAGGATGACGGTGATTGCCACCATCAGGATGACACCGATAACCGGTGAAACTGCCTCTTCGTTTTCATGGAAATTCATGTGTGTTCACCTCAAACCGGCGTCCTCGCTGGGGCCCCGGCTGCAATGACTTGCATAGTAACGGTTTTATTCTTGGTATTTAAGGGTTGTGAAGCGGTGCGGGATGGAAATGTTGTTGATTGAATTCATAGTGTGCGGGAAATATTTTTTCCATTTTCTGGAATTTTAAAACAAATTTTCGTGTTTCTCCCTCTATTCCCAGATTTATATAAAACAAATGTGAGCGAACCTTTTTATACTCAATCTATGGATTATGCCCTGCGATAAACTGATATGATTATCGATAATGGTTAGCCGTGTTCCGCACCTTCATATGGGAGGTGGTCGCGGGAGCGGGATCCGGGGGGGTGGTAGGGAGGGCCCGCGGGACCGGCGGCGATCCTGCGGGAGGCCGCGGGCCGCCTGTTTACCGGGCCTCGTCCTGCACCCGGACCTCCAGCAGGTCGCCCGCCTCCCGCACCTGTGCGCCGGGGGCCACGGCCTCGATGACGCCGGAGAGGAAGGGGATGGCGATGGCCCGCTGCTGGGCGCCGCCCGCGAGGAAGGTGCCGGTCTCCTTTTTGATCCGCACGAGGGCCCCGCCGTCGCCGCGGCTCGCCTCGCACCATATCCCGCCCATCAGAAAGAGGCTCTCCAGCACGCTCACCGCGTCCATGCCCGCCGGCATCCGCTCCCGGAACTGCCGCCCCTCCTCGGCCCCCAGCGCCCGGGCGGCCTTGCCGATCTCGGCCATCACCAGGGGGTTGCGCCGCTCGACCAGGTGCTCGAGGATCGCCCCCGCGAGGTCGTGGGGCTGCCACGTGCGGGCGAGCTTGATCAGCTGCCAGTCCCGTGCAAACGATCCGCCGGCACGCATCGCTACCCTCGCAATACTGCGAAGTTCATCACGCCGATACCGAGAATCGCCAGGATCCGGGAGATGACCGCCGACCAGTAGACAAGAACCTGCGACGGATCGGCGAGGGCGGCGATGTCCGGGATCACGATGCCCACCACCAGCAGAAACAGCCCCGCCGTGAAGTACAGCAGCGTGGGCTGCCGGACCACCCGGTAGGCGTCGTAGATGAAGATGATCAGCGCCCCCCCGAGAAAGAGGGTGATGAGGGCCAGCACCTGCTGGATGAGCGCGAAATTCGTTTCCAGTACCATGATATTCCCCTAAAACTGCTCCTTGTAGCGTTTGACGGTGATGAAGGGCCGGATCTCGCGCACCCCGGCAAGCTCGCTCAGCGGGATCAGGATCTCCATCTTCAGCTGGGTGATCGTCTGCACCCGCGCCTTGGCGATGAAATCGCAGGGCTCCAGCGTCTCGTACACCTCCGAGATCAGGTAGAGCTCCGAGAGGAAGGCGGCGACCGCCTCCTTCTCCTCCGGGTCGGCCCGGATGGTGAGGAAGGTGACCAGGCTGTGCTCGAAATAGCTGGGGTTGATGGCGATGGTGAACTTCTCGATGATCCCCTGCTTCTTCAGCTTCTCGATGCGCTTGAACGCGGTGGAGGGGGCGACGCCGAGCTTCGTGCCCAGCTCCGCCATGGACATCCTGCCGTCCCGCTGCAGTTCGTCCAGAATCGCCCCGTCGATCTCGTCCATGGCCCCACCGTGAGTAGACAGGGAGATTTCGGAGGAACAGCACTTAAACCTGCCTTTTCGCTCCGCACGGGAGGCCCGACGCCGGACGGCGCTCCCGCCACGCCCCCGGGTGGGCCATCCGCACCCCGCTGCCGCTCACCGCCGCGCCCGCGAGGGCCGCCCCGATAAACTCCTTCGCCTCCCGCACCGCGGCGCCCGTATCCAGCCCCCGGGCGAGGAACGCGGCGATGGCCGAGGCGAACGAGCACCCCGACCCGTGCACGTCGAAGGGCAGCCGCTCGCCGACGAGGTAGAGGGGTTCGCCGTCCTGCACGAACACGTCGACGGCCTTTCCCTCGAGGTGCCCCCCCGTGACCACCACCGATTGCGCCCCGAGGGCGGCGATCGCCTCCGCCGCCGCGACCATCGCCCGGGTGTCGGCGAGAGGGGCGATCCCGCTCAAAATCTCCGCCTCCCGCAGGTTGGGGGTGATGACCGCCGCCCGGGGGACGAGCACCTCGACGAGATCGGCGACCGCATCCTCCTCGAGCAGGGCGTGCCCGCTCGTCGAGACCATCACCGGGTCGAGCACCAGCGGCGCATCGCGGGGGAGGGTGTCGGCGACCGCCCGGATGATCGCCGCGTTCGCGAGCATCCCCGTCTTCCACGCGGCGATGGGGAAATCGTCGATCACCGCGTCCATCTGCGCCCGCACCGCCGCCGGGGACAGCGCCCAGCTCCCGGCCACCCCCTTCGTGTTCTGGGCGGTGACGGCGGTCACCGCCGAGCACCCCCAGACCCCGAGGGCGGCGAAGGTCTTCAGGTCCGCCTGGATCCCGGCGCCGCCGCCGGAATCCGATCCGGCGATGGTGCAGGCGACGGGCATCGCGGGGGCTTCCATGCCTGAACTGTAGGCACTGCCCGGGTTTGAAAGTTTCCCGGACCGCCCGGGCGGGTGATTTATGCCCGCCGCCGCCAAAGATTCCTGTACCTATGGACGTAGAGGAATTTGCACGGCGGCACCGGGCGGCGGGGGCGACCGACGAGGAGATCGTCGACCGCCTCGAAGAGCGCATCCGCGAGTACAAGGACGTCTCCCGTGCGTATGCCCGTGCGTTTGCACGCGCCGTCGCGGAGGAGGTGCGCACCTCCTCCGGCCTGACGGGCGATCTCTTCACCTATGACCCGGCGGGCGTCTCCATGGGCGCGTTCGGCGTCGGCTCCCGCGGCGCGGGTGACTTCTTCGCCCACCGCCAGCTCATCCCCATCATCGGCAGCACGGGCGCCGACGTCGGGGTGGACGAGATGGACGACGCCGGCGCGGTCCGGGGCGACGGGCGGTTCATCATCTGCACCGTGGACGGCATGCACTCCCGGCTCTCGGACTTCCCCTTCCTCGCCGGCTTCCACGTCACGCGGGCGACGCTGCGCGACGTCTACGTCATGGGGGCGACGCCCGTCGCCCTCCTCTCCGACATCCACGTGGGCGACGACGGCGACGTGGCCAAGGTCTTCGACTACACCGCCGGGGTGGCCGCGGTCAGCGAGGCGATGGGCGTGCCCCTCGTCACCGGCTCGACCCTGCGCATCGGCGGCGACATGGTGCTCGGGGGCCGGATGACCGGGTGCGTGGGGGCCGTCGGCGTGGCCGACCACCTCACCGCGAGGAGATCGATCGCCCCCGGCGACGTCCTGCTCATGACCGAGGGGGCGGGCGGCGGCACCATCGCCACCGCGGCCATCTACTCGGGGTTCCCGGAGGTGGTGGAGCGGACCATCAACCTTGCGTTCCTGCGGGCGAGCGAGGCCCTGCTCGCAAGTGACGTGCTCAACCGTATCCACGCCATGACCGACGTCACCAACGGCGGGCTGCGGGGCGACGTCTACGAGATGGCCGAGACCGCCGGCTGCCGCATCGTGGTCGACGAGGCGCCTCTCCGCAGCCTCGTCCAGCCCGACGTGCTGGCGATGCTCGACGCGCTGGAGATCGACTACCTCGGGGTCTCCCTCGACGCCCTCCTCGTGGTGGCGCCCCCGGACGCCGCGGAGCGGGTGATCGCGGCGGTCGCCACGGCGGGCGTGGCGATGAAGGAGATCGGCTACGCGGAAGCGGGGCCCGCCGACTCCGTGCTGCTCGTGGACGGCGAAGCGCGCGACTTCCTCCCGAAATTCAGGGAATCCGCCTACACCCCGGTCAAGAAAGTCGTCGATACCGGGAAGGCCGACGTCGAGGCGATGAAGGAGCGGGTGGCCCGCGCCGCCCGGTCGGCGGCGGACAAGAAGGAACGCGTGCTGCAGCGGCTGGGCGGGCGGCGCTAGTCCGGCTTTTTCGCGCTGACGCAGATATTATAGGCGAGGCGGGGGAGGCGCTGCTCCACGAACGGCTCCACTTTTCTGGCGAGGGAAAACATGGCCTCGTGGAGGTCCTGGTGGGCGAAGGAGCACCGCCGCACCCTGATATCCTCGAAGCCGATGGAGGCGAAGAGGGCGGCGATCTCGTCGTCGCCGTAGTAGTGCTCCCCGAAATCCGCCATGCCGACGCGGCGGATGCGGACCTTCTCGCCGATCCGGTAGATGACCGGCACGAGGACGGTCAGCACATTCCTGCCCAGCGTGCAGACGGCGATGGTCCCCCCCGGCTTCAGCACCCGGAATGACTCCGCGAGCATGGCCTCCGGCCGCTGGAGGTAGCTGAAGGCGAGGATGCTGGCGACCGCATCGAAGGCCGCGTCCCGGAAGGGGATCTGCTCCGCGGTGCCGACCGAGACCGTGCACGCCGGGCAGCGCTGCCGGGCGCGGGCGATCATCCCCCTGCTGATATCGAGGCCCACGGCGTCGCCGCCGGAGGCGAGGTAGCGCACCATAAACAGCCCGGTCCCGCACCCGAGGTCGAGGAGCATCCCGCCGGCGGGGAGATCCTCGAGCACCAGATCGCAGACATGGTCGTAGTACACCCTCCCGCGGTCGTTGGCGTAGTGGCGGTCGTAGACCTCCGCCACCTCATCGTAGTGGCGCTGCACCTTCTTCATGCAAATACCTCCCGTACGATGCGTGCGAGCAGGGCGTCGATCTGCAGGAATTCGTTTCCTGCATGCCCGAGCAGGGCGTCGGTCTCGGCGAGAGCGACGGTGATGCGCTCGTCGTTGTACTCCCGCGTGGCGACCGTGCGCAGCTCCCGGATCACCTCGCGGCCGCTGAGCCCGTAGTCGACCATCAGGGACTGCACCAGCGCCGCCGCCTTCTCGAGCTGCTTCTCCCGGAGGGCGGCGAACGCCGCCGCGGAGACGGCGAGGGTCTCCGAGTCCGCGATATCCACCCCCCCGCCCCGCGTGGCGTGGAGCTGCAGGAGCATGATGGCCTTGCGCAGGTCGCCCTTCGCCGCGTGCTCGATCAGCTCGAGGTCGTCGGGAGTGACCCGGTCCCGCCCGACCCCCTCCTCACGCATGATGGCCTGCAGCCGGCCGTGGATCGCGTCGGCGGCGAGCGGTGCGAAAAAGAGGGGGAGGCAGCGGGAGGTGATGGCGGGGATGATGGCGCTCGGGTTCGTCGTGCAGAAGATGAACCGGCAGGTGGAGGAATACCGCTCCATGATCCTGCGCAGCGCCTGCTGGGCCTCGAAGGTGAGGCGGTCGGCGCTCTCGATCACCATCAGCTTGAAGTCGGCGTCGAGGGGGCGGATGGACGCGTACCACCGGATGATGTACTTGACGTTGTTGATCAGGGAGGCGTCCTTCTGGAAGATGTGGGAGAAGCGCTCGTCCTGTTCGAGGTAGGCCTTCCCCTGCGAAAAGAGGTCCTCGGCGGAGAGCACGGTGGTGTTCTCCTGCCAGGAGTCCCCGTAGAGTGCCCGCGCCATGCACTCGATGCTCGCGCTCTTCCCCGTGCCGTGCGGCCCGAACACGATCATGTGGGGGACATTCTTCTGCGCGGCAAACGATGCCAGGTGGCGGACCACCGTCTCCTGGCCGACGATCGCATCGAAGGTCGTCGGGCGGTAGGTCTCAATCCAGAGCACGGCTGATCCTCTCCTGTATGGCATCGAGCGCCTCCCGCAGGAGGCGCCGGTTGTCGTGGCCCGCGATCAGCGCCCCCGCCCGGCCGTCGTCCATGGCGGCGCACGCCGCGGTGATGGCGGGGAGTGCCCGGGTGAGCTCGTCGACGACGGTCAGCGTCGCCGCCCGGGCGGTCCGGGAGAGGGGGTTGAGGTCGATGGCGATCACGGTCTTTCCCATCCCCACCAGCGCCTCGCAGCGGTCGCCGTCCTCGAGGGGCACGAGCACCACGTCCGCCGCAAAAATGCCCTCCCGCAGGCAGAGGGCCCGGTCGTGGGAGAGGGGCAGCAGGCGCTCGGTCTCGCCGTGCAGCACCGCCGCCCCCGCCGCCTCCAGAAGGGCGGTGATCGTCTGCACCCGCTCCTCGGTGCGGTGGAAGAGGTTGACCTCCACCAGCGCCCCGCTCGCCCGCTGCAGGTCGGCGACCGATCCGGCGGCGAGGGCCGCGGTGTTGCCGTTGACCGAGATCACCGGCCGCGCCGCGCGCATGAGCATCGCCGCAGCCGTCTCTTCGGCGCGACGGGCGCTCGCGGTGGTGGCCTCCCCGAGCAGGTAGTCGAACGCCTCGCCCCTGCCGTGGGCGCCCAGCCCCTCGAGGGCCACGATCCCGGCGCGGGCGCAGTCGGCGAGGCGCTCCCGCGCCACGAGCGAGCGGTAGCGGGGGTGGTCCGCGGGGATCATCCGCGCCCCCCTGCAAACCGGACGCCGTGCGTCGCGCATTCCATCACGTACACCTCCCCGAAGGGGGCGAGCGCCGCCTCGGCACGCTCCCCGAAGGCGAACACCCCCCTGCCCAGCATGGTCATGCTCGCCGGGACATCCTCCCGCTCGCAGGCCCGCAGCACCTCCTCGACCTCGTCCGTCACCAGCCCCGAGTCCCGCGCGAAGGCGCGGGAGAGGGCAAAGAAGTCCTCGATCCCGTCCGGGCACCGACCCGGGTACGCGGCGTCGACGGCGCGCATCCGCAATGCCGAGCCGATCACCGTCGAGGTCTCCAGCGGCCCGAAACTCACCGCCGCGATCGGACCGCCGATATCGAGCACCCGCGCGACCGGCGCATCGATGCCGGCGCCGGTCCTGCAGGCGACGCCCCCGCCGCGGCAGGCGGCGACGTCCCCGAGCCCGGTGCGGTGGACGATCTCCGCCTCGTGGGCCAGCAGGGCGACCTCGCGCTCGTCCAGGTGCAGGTCGTAGACGGCGTCGAGGGCGGTGAGGGTGGCGAGCAGCGCCGCCGCGCTCAGCCCGAACCCGGCGCTGATGGGCAGGCGGCACTCGGTGACCACCGATGCCGGGCACCCCAATCGCTCCATCACGAAGGCCAGCGGCGCGGCGTCACAGAACCGTTCCATGACCGATCCGTCGGCATCGACCCTTCGCGCCTCGATCGCCGGGCGGTCCGCGGCCGTCACCGCGGCGCACACCCCCTCGTCGATCACGATGCCCGCCCCGATGCTGCCGGTCGACGAGAGCGTTTCGCCCTCCACCTGCCTGAAATACCCGGAAATATGGCCGGGGCAGAACGCTACTGCAGTTCTGACCATACTGCGGCTGCAACCTCCTCCTTTGTTCCCGTCACATCGCGGCGCCCCGATGCGGAGAGGAGCGCGAACGCCCCTGCATCCGCCCCCATCGCGTCGGGGGTGTTGACGACCACCAGCGCGGCGCCCGCGTCCAGCATCGATTGCGCTCTCGCCTCCTCGTCCCATCCCAGCTTGAAGGCGACGGTGCGCAGCCCCTCGCGCCCCGCCACCACATCGATGATCTTGGGGAGGGGGGCGAGCCGGAGCGTGACCGCCTGCCCGCTCGGGATCTTGCCCTCGGAGCGCTCCGGGGCGAAGTCCGAGATCGCCGCGGCGCTGAGGTAGAAATCGAAGTGCTCCGCATCGAGGAGCCCCATGACCGCCTCCCGCATCTCCGCCGCCGTCCGGGCGGCAACATTGCGGACGCAGGGGATGGACCCCGCGTGCACCACCGTGACCTCGGCGCCGAGCCGGAACGCCTGCAGGGCCAGTTCCCGGCCCATCATCCCCGTCGACCGGGTGGTCAGCACGCGGACGTCGTCCACCGGCTCCCGGCACGCCCCGCTGGTGACCAGCACCCGTCTGCTTGCGAGCGGCATGCCCGAGGCCGCCCGCTCCACGTGGAGCACGATCTCCTCGATTGCGGCGATCTTCGCCTTCTGCTCCTCGATCCGGGGGTCGATGACCGTGACGCCCCACCGCCGGAGCGTCTCGATGCACGACGCAACGCCGGGGTGCCGGAACATCGAGTGGTGCATCGCCGGGACGACGATCACCGGCATGCCCCGCCCGAGAGCCGTGGTGGCGAAGGTGGTGACCGGGGTGTCGTCGATGCCGTGCGCCATCTTGCAGAGGGTGTTGGCCGTGCAGGGGGCGATGAGCAGGACGTCGCCCTCGCCGTCGATCCCGCACAGGGCGACGTGCTCCACCATCCCCGTGCACCGGGTGATGGCAGGGCGTCCCGTGGCGTAGGCGACCGCATCGGGGTGCAGTATCCCCGCGGCAGCGGTGCTCATGACGCCCTGCACCGCCGCCCCCCGCCGCCGCAGGGCGTGGGCGAGTTTGACGGTCTCGACGGCGGCGATGCTCCCGGTGATGCCGAGCACCACGGTGGTTCCCCTGAGCGGTCCTGCTGGTTCTGTCACGAGAGGATCACGTCCTGCACCATGTGCCACCGGCGCGGCGCATATTTCTTGATCGTATATGCGCGAATATCCCATGAATACCCCGCATTCTCGATAAGGGTTTGGATACGATCGCCCGCCGGCCCGATGCTGTGCACGTGGAGCACGGTCCCGGGTTCGGCGTGGGCGATTGCGTCTTCCAGCATCCCCGGCGCGTCGAAATGGCCCATGATGATACGGTCGTAGGGCCCGTCGAGGAGGTCGCGGCAATCGCCGCATTCGGCTCGCACCCGCTCCGCAAGGCCGTTTTCCCGGACGTTTTCCTCGAGATAGCCGAAGGCCGCGGGGTTCAGCTCCATCGCGTGCACCCGGGCCCCGGCGCGGGCCGCGGGCAGGGTGAAATAGCCGATACCCGCGAACATATCCGCCACGCGCTCGGAAGGCCGGACCAGCGTCGCGATGCGCATCTTCTCCTCGCGGTTGCCCTGCGCAAACATCACCGTTGCCGGGTCGAGCCGGTAGCGGATCCCCGCCTCGCGGTGGACGACCTCCCCGCACTCGCCCCAGAGCAGACGGGTGCGCGGGGTGCGGAGCGCCCCCTCGAACCCCTCGACCAGCAGCACGCCCCGGGGCCGCCGCCACGCAACGAGCGCCTCCAGCTCCGCCGCGGACGGGGCGCCGCCGTGGACGAGGGCGATATCCCCGACCATCTGGTAGCCCCGGCCCCGGTAGGGCCTGCGTTCGGGGAGGTCGGCGTCCGCGGCGAATCCCTCCCTGACGGGGACATGACATACATCACCCTCGACATAGGGCCGCCGCGCCCGGTCGGCCCACGCCTCTTCGAGCGCCGCTTCCAGCATATCGAGAGGGACGGAGCGCGTGCGCACGGCAATCACCCGACCGGCACCAGGCGGTCGCGCTCGGCGTCCTTGAGCACCCTGACGTACGAGCCCTCGGCGAGGTGCAGCCACGGATAGGCGGCGACCTCGCGGGTGGAGAAGGTCTCCGGGTCGAGGATGCCGGCGACCGGGCCGTCGATGTAGGCGCAGAGGCAGTTCGCGGCGTCCCTGACGTTGCCGATGGGTCGGTTGCCGCAGTCCTCCCTGACCGTCCGCATCGTCCCGTCCTTGAGGTCGAAGATCCGCATCTGGTTCTTCTCCATATCCCGGATCTCGCAGTAGCGCTTGCCCATCAGGACGACATCGCCCTTCTGGTAGCAGGGCAGGCGGATGGCGTAGGTGACGCGGTAGAGCTTCCTGCCGTCCCGCTCCCCCACCAGCTTGGGGTGGGTGGAGTACTTCCCGCCCAGCTCCTGCACGATCCCGCGGGACACGAGATCGGCGAGGTGCTGGCTTCCCACGAAGATATCGAGACCGTCCCGGTGCTCGTCCACCTTCAAAACGAACGCGAAGCGGTCCCCCGACGCCTGCAGCTCCGCCTCCGACGCTTCCGCAATGCCTGCGGCCTTTTCCAGTTCATAGATATCGGGCTTCCGATCCGCCGCCCGCACCTGCAGGACGGCCTCGTAGTAGCCCCCGCTGTACCTGCTACAGCGGTCGCACTGCTCCTTCTTCCAGGCGATCTCGACCCTGCAGGTATCCTCCACCGAAAGCCCGTAGAGCGTGCCCCGGACGGAGACCGCCGCCACGGTGCGGTTGGGGCTCGGCTCGCGGGTCTCGATGGCGATGGCGAGATCGGTGACGTCCTCGTGAACGTGGACGGCGCTCATGGCGAGCGCCGCCGAGAGGTCGGCGGGGTCCTGCTCGACATCGGTCCACGCCCCCGCCTGTTTGACGGAGCCGCAGCTCGGGCAGACCACCTGCGTGACCCGCGACTCGCAGACAAGCCATTCCGTCGCATCCACCATGCACCGGGGGCAGAGCCCCTCCTCGGAGGGTGCACCGCATTTCGGGCAGAAACTCTCTCTCATACAAACTCTAGATCCGGAAAATCTGTGCATGGGGTACGTCGCCGATCATGATACAGGCATCGCAGGCCACCAGCCCCATATCGACGGCGATTGCGATGGTCCGTGCACCGATGAGATTGGCGTTTTCTGCGTGGTGCAGCGCGTCCCGCACCTCCTCCTCCGTGGCGGGGGTGGAGCCGTAGAACTTCTCCGAGATGCATACCTCGAGGTCGCCCTCCGCGAGCGTCGTGTTGAGCAGCTCGCGGTCGCAGACTGCCACCACCTCGCCCGTGCCGGGGGCACGGTGAATCTTCAAAAACATTGTACCAGTATGCGACCTGCCTGATAAAAAAAGTGAACCCGGAGGCAGTCAGAGCGAAATATCGACCCCGTAGACGCGGGAGGGGGTTTCGGCGTGGATGCGGAACACATCGTCTTCGGAGAGCTCGCCCGCCTCGAAGAGCCTGCGGGTGAACCGGGGCACCGATTTGGGGCCGATGACCGCGCCGGGGCGGCTGCTCTCGTCCATATAGTCGCTCTCCATCGTAAAGGCGCGCATCTCCCGCGCGAGGGCGGGGATGGCCTCGTGCTTCGCGATGAGCGAGGGGACGAGCGGCGTGTCCGGCGTGGCGAAGTGCTTGACCACCCGGCCGCGATCGATCCCCGCGGCGTCGGCCATCTCCGCCACATCGGCGCAGGGCCCGCTCTCGGCGTGGATCTGGACCGCACACCCTGTCTCGGCCCCCAGCACCAGCGCGTGGGCGAGCACCCCGTTCGAGGCCTCCCAGATCGCGTCGTCCACCGGGTAGTGTGGCCTGCCGCTCTTGATGGCGACGGCACGCCCCTCCGCCACATACCCCGCGGCGAGAGCGAGGGCGCCTCGCATCAGCCCGGATGCGGCCGCAAGCCCCAGCCGCGCCGAAAGCCGGGTAATCTCGGCCGGGTGCACCCCGAGGATGACGAAGACGGAAAGGCCCGCCGCGCGCACCTGCTCGGCGATGGCGATCGTCCGGTCGAACACCTGCCGGAAATCTCCGGCCTGCGAGGGCTCGACCCCGCACGACCACGAGGGCTTGGTCACCAGAAAGAGGTGGGTGCCGCCTGCACGCCGGAACTCCTTCGCCGCCTCGATCCCCCTCCCGTTGACCGGGTCGATATGGATATGGTCGTCGGTGATGGGGCTTTCAGGAAGGGTCATCGCACTCGAGGATACGCATCATCGGGTAGTCGCCGTCCAGTTTCAACGCCGCCCGGCAGGTGGCTTCCTGCACCTTCGTCACGATCTCCACATTGAACATCCGGCCGGCAAGCTCGCTGTACCCGAAGGTATTGGGGATCATCTGGTCGACATCGATCCGCACCACCACCTCCTCCACGAAGGGCTGGAGCGCGACCGCCTTTGCAATTGCTGTTTCCACGAACGGGGCGGTGCGGGGGGATATCGGGGTGCCCACCCACTGGTGGTAGAGGGCGCCGAGCTTGATACCCGCCTCGAATGCCGCCTCGATGGCATCCCTGCTCATGCACACCCGTTGGATGCGCGGGGGAATCAATGCACTGGTCGGCGCCGTCAGCGGACGAGCAGCTTGATCAGCCCGCGGCGGGGCTCGAAGGCGATCCCCTCCCGCAGGAGATCGTCGATCCGCTTCTTCACGTCGTCGCGGGCATGGCCCTCGTTGACCAGCGCCTCCATGACGTTCTCCACCTGTGCGGTGCCGCTCTCGTCGCCCACCTCGCGGATCACCTCCTTGATGGCCCGGATCAGATCCCTGCTGCGCTTGGTGGTGCCCGAGACCCACTTGTCGATATCGAAGCTCCCCGTCTCGGCGTCGTAGGCGACCTGCCGGAGGCAGGTATCCACGATGCGGATCACCCGCTCGGCGTCGCTCTGCTCGATGGTCTTCGCAAGGCGGATGCGGGCGCTCCCCTCGGCGAGGCGGACGAGCGCCTCCAGCTGGCGGGCGGTGACCGGCACGGGCTTGTTGGAGTCGGCGAGGTTGCGCAGGTTGAGGTAGTACTCGATGAGCGTCTCCTTGGCCTCGTCGGAGAGCATGGGGAAGCTGTTGCGCTTGGCGTAGGCGATGTACTTGCGGAAGAGCTTCGGTTCGATCTTCGGCTGGACCGGGCTGAGCTCCCGCTGGATATACTCGTCGTCGACGCCCTCGATGGGGTGCTTCCTGTGGTGCTGGATGAGCTCGCCCACGCGGTGCGACTTCAGGATATGCTCGCCGATAGCCCGGTCAAGCGTCTGGTCCGGCTTGTCGGTGAGAATGAAGACGAGGTCGAAGCGTGAGAGCAGCGACGGCGGCATGTTGATCTGCTCGGCGATGGGGGCGTACTCGTCGAACCTGCCAAGTTTCGGGTTGGCGGCGCCGAGGAGGGCGCAGCGGGACCGGAGGGTCGCCGTGATCCCGGCCTTGGCGACGGAGATGGACTGCTGCTCCATCGCCTCGTGGAGGGCGCTGCGGTCCTCCTTGGCCATCTTGTCCATCTCGTCCACCGCGGCGATGCCCATGTCGGCGAGCACCAGCGCCCCCGCCTCGAGCGTCCACCGGCCGTCGCCGAACTCGTCCTTGACCGCCGTGGCCGTCAGCCCCGCGGAGGTGGAGGACTTCCCGCTCGTGTAGATCCCGCGGGGGGAGAGCTTGATCACGTACCGCAGGATCTGGCTCTTGGCGATACCGGGGTCACCCACCAGCAGCATGTGGATGTCGCCCCTGAGATGGCTGCCGTCCGGCATCTCCTTCGGGATGCCGCCGAAGAGCATGAGGGCGATCGCCTCTTTCACGTCGTCGTTGCCGTAGATGGTCGGGGCGATGGAGTGGCAGATCTTGTAGTAGAGCTCGGGGTCGCCCGCGAGCTCGAGGATGGATTTCTCCTCCTCCTCGTCGATGGAGACCTCCTCGAACTCCTTCTCCGCGATCTCGATGGAGTTGCACTCGAGGTAGATGTCGAAGAGCGTGCTCTTGTTCCCCTGGTTGACCCGCTGGATGGAGCGCAGGATGCCGTTGACCACCACGCGGTCGCCCGGCGCCACCATCCCGGTGAGGTCGTCGGTCACGTCCACGTCGAGCGTCTGGGGCTGCTCCCCGCCCCGCAGCCCTTCCGGGGACTCCTGGATGCGCAGCTTCTGCGTGTCGACGAAGGTGGAGAGCTTGGGTACCAGCTCCATCTTCGTCTGGCGCTCGCACTGGGTGCAGGGCCGGTAGGGCTCCTGGAACTTCCCGTAGTGCTGCGCGTAGGTGGGGGTGAGCGTCCCGCACTGGAGGCACCGGAACACGGCGCTGGTCAGGCGGGGGCGCACCTCGGTGGTCTTTCTCAGGATGCCCTCCACGGTGACGAAGGAATTGATATGGTGCGCCCGGATATCCCGTGCGGCGATCTTTTTCGGGAGGTTGTTGAAGCGGATATTGATCGTTTCCGCCTTCTCCTCCTCGTCCTTGGTGAAGATCAGGTTGTTCTGCTTGATGGCTTCCTTTATGTCGTCGATGGTCTTTCCGGGCGTCCTGAGCAGTTCGTCGGCGAGGGCGAGCCCCTGTTTGCCCCACTTCTCCAGCTGCTTGTAGTCGATATAGAGCGAACGCTTGTGGGGGTATTCGCGGGCGATCTCGCCCATCTGCTTGCGGGAAAACTTTTTGAGGAACTTCACCCAGTCCCCCACGCGGTCGGTTATCTCGACGTCTGCTGCCTCTGCCACGCGTTCTTCACCATTGATTTATTGATTATTGCGGTGCGCATGCGCGCTCAGCACGCACTGTGCGAGCATGGCCTCCATCTGGATATCGCTCGACGCCCCCTCGCTGAGGCGGAAATCGGCCTCCCCGAGGTGGCTGATGATGGCCACCTTGACCTTCCGGTCCATGGGGTGGTTGACCGCGGCACGGTAGATCTGGTTGATCAGCTCGTTGGGGGCGAGCCCCCGCTCGCGGGTGAGCCGGTGGAGAACGCCTTCGGCCCCCTCGAAGTCCCCTTCAAGGATGATGTCCACGAGCTCGGCGATCTCCTCGGGGCGTGCGGTGGAGGTGATCTCGTAGATCATGGGCCCGGTGATTGCGCGGCTGATGATCGCCGCACCCTGCAGGGCGTTGATGGCCTTGCGCATATCCCCCTGCGCGATGTAGACGATGGCCCGCATCGCCTCATCGCTCACCTCGAGGCCTTCCTTGCCGGCGATGCGGCGTACCTCCTCGGCGACGGCCTCGTCGTCGAGGGGCTTGAAGCGGTAGATGGCACACCTGCTCTGGATCGGGTCGATGATCTTCGACGAATAGTTGCAGGAGAGGATGAACCGGCAGTTCTGGGCGAAGTTCTCCATGGTGCGGCGCAGCGCCGCCTGCGCGTCCGGGGTGAGCGCATCGGCCTCGTCGAGGAAGAGGATCTTGAACTCCGCCCCGCCGAGCGCCGACGTCCTCGCGAACTGCTTGATCTGGTTGCGCACCACGTCGATCCCCCGCTCGTCGGATGCGTTCAGTTCCCGGAAATTCATCTGCCACGTATCCCCGAAAAATTCCCGGGCGAGGGCGACCGCCGCGGTGGTCTTGCCGATCCCGGCGGGCCCGGTGAAGAGCAGGTGGGGCAGGCTCCCGCTCCTCACGTAACTCTGCAGGCGACGGACGATCTCCTTCTGTCCCACCATATCTGCCAGTTGAACCGGGCGGTACTTCTCGATCCAGATGGTGTGGGTATCATCCATGTACTCAACCTTTGGCACCTACATCAATAAGTGTATCAATAGGCTTGCCGCGCGGGGGGTGAATGTGTGCGGGCATCGCTGCCCCTTCACCTACCCTTTTTGGGTGGCACGACGAATAGAAGCGCATATCTTCAGAGCCGGTGCTCCGGCACGGGAGAACAGTACATGCAGGCGGCGACGCGGGTATTTGCGGGCGAACTCATGCATCAGGAGTCGGCGGTCGTAGGAGACGGTGCCGGAGCGATGGTGCGCACCCCCTCCGGGGCCCGGTGCGAGCGGGTGTTCGTCGTGGGGGCGTGCACGGAGGTGCGCGAGCAGTCCGGCCGCATCGAGGCCCGGATCGCCGATCCCACGGGTGCGTTCGTGATCACCGCGTACCAGGACCAGCCTGCGGTCTACGACCGGCTGCGCGGCATCGCCCCGCCCGCCTTCGTGGCGGCGACCTGCGCGGTCAGAGCCCGCACCGCGCCCGCGCAGCCGCCGTTCTCCCTCGTCCCCGAGAGCGTCGCCCCGGCGACACGGGCGTCACGGGATCTCTGGGTGCTGGTGACGGCGGAGCACACGCTCGATCGCCTCGAAGCGGTCCCCCGCCGGGGCCCCGCACCGCCGGAAACCGTCCCGGAGATCGCGGCGATGGTCCGGTCGGCGCTCGAGACCGTGCAGCCGGCAGGCGAGGGGGAGGCCCCGGCAGCCGTCGACCCCCGGCAGGCCATCCTCGACATTCTCGGAACGGCGAGCGGCCCGCGGGGGATGCCGGTGGACACCCTCGTCGAAGCGGCCCTCACCCACGGGCTTGCGGAGGAGACCGTCCGCCGGATCGTCGACGAGCTGCGTGCCGAGGGTGACTGCTACGCGCCCACGACCGGATACCTGAAACTGCTGTAGCCGTGCCATGAACCCCGTATTTCTCCCCGAAGGCCCCGCGCTTCTGGTGGAAGGGCGGCTGCGCGTCCTCGTCGTCGCCGACCTCCATTTCGGCGCCGAAGCCGAGTTCGCCCGCAGGGGGGTGCACATCCCCAGCAACAGCGCCGACCGCATGGAGCGGGTGCGCTCCTGCGTCGAGGCCGCGGACCCCGACCTCCTCCTCCTGCTCGGCGACGTCAAGCACAGCATCCCCTTCACCAACCGGCAGGAACTGCGGGAACTGCCCGCCATCCTCGCCGCGTTCCGGCGCCTCGCCGAACTCCGGGTGGCGCCGGGCAACCATGATGCGGGGCTGGAGCGGTTTGTAGCCGACGACGAGCTGCTGCCGAAAGACGGGGCGGTCATCGACGGCACCGGCTACCTGCACGGGCATACCGCCCCGGCAGCCTCCCTCACGGGCCGCCTGATCGTCGTGGGCCACCACCACCCGGTCGTCCACCTCCACGACGACGTGGGGTGCGCCCTGCGTGCGCAACCCGCGTACCTGCTCGCCGAGATCGACGGCGCCTGCTTTCCGGACGGTGCGGGCTCCGCTTCGACGCGGGCCCTCTTCGTGCCGGCATTTTTCGAACTGGCCGGGGGCCTCGACGTCACCCGGATCCGGGCGAGCAGGTTGAGCCCTCTCTCCCGGTGCATCAGGGAGGAGGGTGCAGAGGTATTTCTCAACGATGGAACCTATATCGACAGCCTCGAAGGACTCAGGCGGGCAGCCGGTGAGAGCCCGGCTCGATGAGCGGGTGCGCGAGGTCATCGCCCGCCGGGGGTTTGTAGACCTCTCCGACGCGCAGGAGCAGGCCATCCCCCCCATCCTCGAAGGCAACCACCTGCTGCTCATCGCCCCGACGGGCACCGGCAAGACCGAGAGCGCCATGATCCCGGTCTTCAACGCCCTGCTCTCCGCCGATGGGCCGGGGATCAAGGCGCTCTACATCACCCCGCTGCGCGCCCTCAACCGGGACATCCTCGCGCGCCTGCAGTGGTGGTGCGGCGAGCTCGGGATCCGCGTCGGCGTCCGGCACGGCGACACCCCCCAGAACGAGCGGAGGAAACAGGCGCTCAACCCGCCCGATCTGCTCATCACCACGCCCGAGACCCTGCAGGCGATGTTCATGGGCAGGCGGCTGCGGGAGCACCTGCGCACCGTGCGCCACGTGGTCGTCGACGAGGTCCACGAACTGGCGGGGAGCAAACGCGGCGCCCAGCTCTCGGTGGCCCTCGAGCGCCTCGCCGTGCACGCCGGGGAGTTCCAGCGGATCGCCCTCTCCGCCACCGTGGGCAACCCCGACACCGTCGCCCGGTTTCTCTGCGGCGACCGGCCGCATGCACTGGTGCACATCCCGGTCGCCCCGCACCTCGAGATCGCCGTCGGGTTTGCCGGCGAGGAGTTCGCCGGGCAGGTGAAAACCGTCGCGACCAGCCTCGACCGCCACCCCTCGACGCTGCTCTTCGTCAACACCCGCGTCACCGCCGAGGCGCTCGGCCACCAGCTCTACGGGCGGGGCGACGTGGAGGTGCACCACGGCTCGCTCTCCAGGGAGGTGCGCATCGAGGCCGAGGAGAAGTTCAAGCGGGGCGACCTCTCCACCCTCATCTGCACCTCGTCAATGGAGCTCGGGATCGATATCGGCCACGTGGAACACGTCCTGCAGTTCGGCTCGCCCCGAGAGGTCGCCCGGCTCGTGCAGCGGGTGGGGCGCGCCGGGCACCGGATCGACACGGCGTCGAGGGGCACCATCCTCTGCACCGGGTTCGACGACCTCGCCGAATCCCTCGTCATCGCCCGCAAAGCGAAGGCGAACGAGTGCGAGGAGGTCGTCCTCCAGCACAATGCCGCGGACGTCCTCGCCAACCAGGTGGCGGCCATGGCGGTGGAGTACGGCGAACTCCCCCTCGCGGCCGCGCGGGACATCGTCGAGCGGTCCGCCTGTTTCGCGGCATGTGGCGACCTGCTCGACGAGGTGTGCCGGCAGATGGCGGTGCACCGCCTGATCCGCTTCGACGGGGACCGGATCGTGCGCACGGGGCGCAGCCGCGTCTACCTCGCCGCCAACCTCTCGATGATCCACGACGAGCGGAAAATGACCGTCTTCGACATCGTATCGAGGCGCACGGTGGGGACGCTCGACGAATCGTTCGTCGTCGCGTGGATCCACACCGGGGCGGTCTTCATCACCAAGGGCCAGCAGTGGCGGGTGCTGGACATCGAGGAGGGCGGCAGGATCATGGTGGAGCAGGCGAAGCATGCCCGCGGCGAGCTGCCCTCGTGGGAGGGCGAGCAGATCCCGGTCCCCCGCTCCGTGGCCGAGGAGGTCGGGGCCCTGCGCCGGACGCGCGATCCCGGCCCCTACCCGGCGGATGCCGCCACCCGCACCTACCTCGCGGGCATGTTCAGGCGGATCGACGGCGAGGGCCTCCCCCTCCCCACCGACCGGCAGATCACCGTCGAGCAGTCCGACGAGGGGGTGGTGGTCAACCTCTGCGCCGGGCACAAGGCCAACGAAGCGCTCGCGCGGGTGGTCTCCAGTTTGATCTCGGCGAGGTCCGGCTCCTCGGTGGGCATCGAGGTCGGGGCCTACCGCATCTTCTTCCGGCTGCCCCCCACCCTCGGCGCCCACGACGTCACCGAGGTGATCGCGTCGCTCGAACCCGGGTACCTCGGACCGCTGCTCACCCTCTCCCTCAAGCGCACGGCACTGCTCAAGTGGAAGCTCGTGCAGGTCGCCAAGAAGTTCGGGGCGATCGATGCGGATGCGGACTACACCCACATCAGCATGCACCGCCTCATCGATCTCTTCGAGGATACGGTCATCCAGCGCGAGGCCTTCCGGGAGCTCTTCTGCGACCACATGGACGTCGCCGGGGCGGCGGCGATCGTCCGCGACCTCCGGGAGGGCAGGCGCACGGTTGTCACGGGCAGGCTCAGCATTCTCGGCAGGGAAGGGCTTTTTTCCTCAAAAGACCTCGTCCCGCCCCCGGCATACGACCAGGCGGTCATCGGGACCCTGAAGCGCCGCCTTGCCCGCGACCACGTCGTCCTCGTCTGCATGCACTGCCGGGCATGGAAACTCAAGACTCCCGTCGAGCGGGTTCCCGACGTGCCCGAGTGCCCTGTCTGCGGGGCGCGGCTGATCGCCGCCGTCAAGCCGTGGGAGGAGGGGGATGTCGCCGCCGTCAGGAAGAAGACGAAAAACGACGAGGAGCGCGCCGCCGAGCAGCGGATGCTCAGGAACGCCAATATCGTGCTCTCGAGCGGGAAGAAGGCGGTCATTGCGCTTGCGGCACGCGGGGTCGGCCCCGAGATCGCCTCACGCATCCTCGGCACCTTCGCCGAGGGGGACGCATTCTACACGGAAATCCTGAAGGCCGAGCGCAATTACGTCCGCACCCACCGGTTCTGGTAGGGAAACAGAGGGTGCGGATCCGCCCTACATGATGTGTTCGAGCCGGTCCTCGAGGACATCGAGGCCGCGCCTTATATCCTCCATGTTTTTTCCGCCGGTGAGAATGATCTTGCCGGATGAGAAGAGCAGTGCCACGATCTTGGGGTCGTCGAGGCGGTAGACCAGCCCGGGGAACTGTTCGGGTTCGTACTCGATGTTTTCCAGGTTGAGGGTCATGACCACCTTGTTGAGGTTGATATATTTGCCGATATCGTACGAGCAGACAATATTGGTGATTTTCACCTGCGGGACATCGTAGGTGTCCATGCCCGACTCTTTGAGCGCCTGGACCACAATATTCAGGCCCTTCTGCAGGTCGTCACGGTTCCGCAGGCCGGTGAGGACGATCTTTCCCGAAGAAAAGATGAGCGACGCCATTTTCGGGTTCTCGATCCGGAACACCGCGCCCGGAAACCGCTTGGTATTGAGTTCACAGTTTTCGATTTTCTGGGAAACCTCTTCGAGGTTGATGGCATCCGCAATGACCCCGGAAGCTACGATATTTTCAATTTTCAATGAGGCATAGCTCTTTTCAACCATCGAAGTATGTGTTCTGCGTTGCAAACGATAATACTAACTGCGAACCTTTATGATGCCGGAAAAACCCTTGAATTCTCAATTTTCCCTGCCATGATCTTTTATGGTTTCCCTCCCGTACGTAGGAAGGGAACTATGGTGGACATCGAGCACAACCTGCTGGATTATGAAGAGGCAAATGCCCACTTTTCAATCGAAATCCCTGAGTATTACAACTTCGGCTACGACGTCATCGATGCGTGGGCAAAAAAAGACCGCAACAAGCTGGCCATGATCTGGGTCAACCAGGAGGGGGCGGAGAAGAAATATTCCTTCCGCGATATGATGAACCTCTCAAATTCCGCGGCGAACATCCTGCTCAAGTACGGGATCAAGAAAGGCGACCGCGTCCTGATCATGCTCCCCCGGATCCCCGAGTGGTGGATCTTCGTCATCGCCCTGATCAAGCTGGGTGCGGTCTTCTGCCCCTGCCCGACGATGCTGACCCCCCACGACATCAAGTACCGGGTCAACGCGGGCAAATTCAGGATGATCATCACCGATCTGGCAAATGCGGACAAGGTCGAGGAGATCTGCAGTGCATGCCCCTCCCTGACCGCGCGGTTCCTCGCCGACGGGGAGCTGCCGGGGTGGGCCAGTTTCCCGTGGGAGCTCCTCTATCCCGCACCGGTTTCGCACCGCTCGGTGAGCATGCCGGTGGAGAAGAAGACGAAATCGACCGACCCCATGCTCATCTACTTCACCTCCGGCACCACCGGCGAGGCCAAGATGGTGCTCCACGACCAGAGCTACCCGCTGGGCCATATCATCACCGCCCGGTTCTGGCAGGACGTGCGCAGCACCGATCTGCACTTCACCTTCTCGGATACGGGCTGGGCGAAGTGCGCGTGGGGCAAGATCTTCGGGCAGTGGATCGAGGGCGCCTGCCTGTTCGTCTACGATGTGCAGGGCAAGTTCAAGGCGACCGAGATCCTGCCGCTCCTTGACCGGTACGAGGTGACCACGTTCTGTGCGCCTCCCACGGTCTACCGCATGCTCATCCTCGCCGACCTCTCCCGGTTCGACCTCGCCGAGCTCCGGCACTGCTGCAGCGCGGGCGAACCCCTCAACCCCGAGGTCATCCGCGTCTGGAAGGAGGGGACCGGCCTTCCCATCTACGAGGGCTATGGGCAGACCGAAACGGCCTGCGCCATCGCCGCCTTCCCCTGCATGCCGACAAAACCCGGCTCGATGGGCAAACCCTCGCCCGGGTGGCGCGTGGAGCTCCACGACGAGGAGGGTACCCCGGTCGGGAACCACGAGGAGGGGAGGATCGCCATCAACCTCACCCCCCGGCCCCCCGGCCTGTTCGTCAAATACCTCGACAACGAGGCGGCGAACGCGGAGTCGTTCGTGAACGGCTACTACTACACCGGCGACAAGGCCTACCGTGACGAGGACGGCTATTACTGGTTCGTGGGACGGGACGACGACGTGATCAAGGCAAGCGGCTACCGCATCGGCCCGTTCGAGGTGGAGAGCGCCCTGCTCGAGCACCCCGCGGTGCAGGAGTCCGCGGTGGTGGGCTCCCCCGACCTGATCCGGGGGATGATCGTCAAGGCCTTCGTGGTGCTCAACGAAGGCTACGAGCCGGACGAGGACCTTGTCAAGGAGCTGCAGAACCACGTCAAGCGGATCACCGCCCCCTACAAGTACCCCCGGACGATCGAGTTCGTCGACGAGCTGCCGAAAACCCTCTCCGGCAAGATCAAGCGCAACGTCCTGCGGGAAATGGAGCTGAATAAGAGCGAAAACATGGAGTGATCCCGCCCGCACCGCCGTCCGCCCGGGCCGGCCGCGCGGATCGTTTTTTTGCACCGGCATGTCCCCCTCCTCATCGCCCGCGCCGCCCCTGGTGCACCGTGGACGCACCCCCGCCACGGGGCAACGGCATACGCTCCAGCGACCCGCATTCGTGGTGCGGTGACGGATCCAAACCCTAATGAGATGCACCACGTAATCCTATGGTATGGTGCGATACTCCGTCACGATGGACGAAGAATTGACCCGGCAGATCGACAGCCTGTGCAGCACGAAGGGAATATCACGCTCCGAGTGGATCGGCGACGTCTGTTCCCGGTACCTGGACAACGGGGCCAACTCGGGAGCGAAACCGGAAATCTATCGTGACAAATCCATTTTTGAACAGGATGAAATGACCATTCACAATATGCTCGATTACGACGAAACCTACAGGAATTTTTCCATAAAAGTGCCCGAATATTTCAATTTCGGGTTCGACGTGATCGACGCCTGGGCGAAAAAGGACCGCAACAAGCTGGCCATGATCTGGGTGAACCAGAAGGGCGAGGAGAAGAAGTTCACCTTCCGCGAACTCTCGCTGCTCTCGAACCAGATCGTGAACATGTTCATCAAGTACAACATCAACAAGGGCGACCGTGTCCTGATCATGCTCCCGAGGGTCCCGGAATGGTGGACCTTCACCATTGCCATGATCAAGATCGGAGCGGTGTACTGCCCCGCGCCGACCATGCTCACCCCGAAAGACCTCAAGTACCGCATCGACACCGCAGATATCAAGATGGTGATCACCGACGCCGAAAACGCCCCCAAGGTGGACGCGATCTTCGACGAGTGCCCGTCGCTGGTGAGCAGGATGGTCATCGACGACCGCCTCGACAACTGGATCAGCTATCCGGTCGAACTCGACTACCCCGCCCCGGTCTCCTCGAAGATCGCCAACCTCCCCGGCCTGAAGCACACCAAGGCGACCGACCCGCTGGTCATCTTCTTCACCTCCGGCACCACCGGCGAGGCCAAGATGGTGCTCCACGACCAGGGCTATCCGCTGGGCCACATCATCACCGCCCGGTTCTGGCACGACGTGCGCAGCACCGATTTGCATTTCACCCTTTCCGACACCGGGTGGGCCAAGAGCGCCTGGGGCAAGCTCTACGGTCAGTGGATCGAGGGCGCCTGCATCTTCGTCTACGACATCCGGGGCAAGTTCAATGCAACCGAGATCCTGCCACTCATCGAGAAATACGGCATCTCCACCTTCTGCGCCCCGCCGACCATCTACCGGATGCTCATTTTAGCCGACCTGGACAAGTTCGACTTCAATGCACTGCGCCACTGCGTCTCCGCGGGCGAGCCGCTCAACCCCGAGGTCATCCACGCGTGGAAAGAGGCGACGGGGCTGACGATCTACGAGGGCTACGGGCAGACCGAGACCGTGCTCTGCCTGGGCACCTTCCCCTGCATGGAGGCGAGGCACGGCTCGATGGGCAAACCCTCGCCGGGCTGGAAGGTGGAGCTCCTCGACGAGAACGCCAACCCGGTGGGCCCCCACGAGGAAGGGGTCATTGCCATCGCCCTCGACCCGCGCCCGGTCGGGCTCATGAAGGAATACCTGGACAACGATGAGGAGAACCGCCATGTCTTCGTGGGCGACTGGTACTACACCGGCGACAAGGCCTACAAGGACGAAGACGGCTACTACTGGTTCGTGGGACGCGACGACGACGTGATCAAGGCAAGCGGCTACCGCATCGGCCCGTTCGAGGTGGAGAGCGCCCTCATCGAGCACCCCGCGGTGCAGGAGGCGGCGGTGGTGGGCTCCCCCGACGTCATCCGCGGCCTGATCGTCAAGGCATACGTGATCCTCGCACCCGGGTACACACCATCCGACGGCCTCGTCAAGGAGCTGCAGCACCATGTCAAGAAGGTGACCGCACCATACAAGTACCCCCGGGCCATCGAGTACGTCGACGAGCTGCCCAAGACCATCTCCGGCAAGATCCGGAGAAATGTACTGCGGGAGCGGGAGCTGGAAAAATTCCAGAACGAAAAGGAGTCCGGCCCCGCAGCCCAATAAGTACTTTTATTGTATTGTAGAGAAAACTAGGTAAGGCGCGAGGGTTGCCGAGCCAGGTCAAAGGCGCTGGGTTCAGGGCCCAGTCTCGCAGGAGTTCGAGCGTTCGAATCGCTCCCCTCGCATGTTCTGTTTTTCGGACGTGGATGAAAAAAGTAATTTTCCTCGTCTGCCAGTCTTCGATACGATATACCGACTGAATCGTTTGTGGTGTATGATGCAGGAAGATCAGTGCATTTCCCTCACCTGTTCCGTCACCAGGAGCTACCTCCGTATCCTATAGCCACCCTCCGGTCGCTATGGCAACGACGGTCCGGCTTCGACCGGAGACAAAGGCCCGCCCGGGTGGTATGTACCGTGCCGCCCCCGGTTTCAGGGCGATTCCGGGACGGGCAGCCTGCACGCGCACCGCCCGATGGTGAGCGCAATGCCGGCAGTGACCGCGGCGTTCACCGCGAATGCCGCCCAGAATCCTGCGAATTGGGCGATCAGGCCGGCGAAGAAGGGCATCAGGGCGAGCCCCGCGTAGCTGGAGGTGTTGAAGAGCCCCATGGCCGCACCCTGCGGGAGGCGTGTCTCGGCGAGAAATACGAGCTGGGCATTGATCGCAAAGCCCGAAAGCCCCCCTATCGCGGCAAACATCAGAAAGACGGCGATGGTACTCGTGGATGGGGCGAAAAAACTCCCCATGACCGCTGTACCCATCACGATCGCTGCGATGCGGATGGTGGGAACCGGCCTGTTCACCAGCGACGGGGCGATGAGCGAGGTAACGATGGTCGCCGTATGCATGGTGCCGATCTGGACGCTGAGCACCGCCGCGCTCTCCCCGGTGAACTCGGGGTAGAGTGCCGTAACCACGCCGGTCACCCCCACCAGCACCACTGTCGAAAGATACAGCCAGAAATAGTCCTTCACGATGTGGGGGACATTCGCGTGCAGCTGCGGGGCAACGTGGTTCCCATTGAGCACCAGGCTCATAAGAAACGCCACAAGGGAGACCGCGGTGAAAAGCACCACGCCGCCGGTGATCCCGATGGAATGCTCGAGCCATCCGGTGCCGAGCAGTCCGACGACAAGCCCGAGATTGAGCGCACCGATGAAATAGCCGGAGAGGCGTTTGTGGTCGGGGCGTGAGTTCACCCACGAGAGCGCGGACGCCACGAAGAGCCCTCCGCCGAATCCCTCGAGTAAACGGGCGAGAAATACGGGGATGGCGGTGGGGAAGAGAATGATGAGCACTCCGCTCACAAACGTGCAGAGCAGCCCGGTCTTGATCAGCGGCATCCTGCCGATGCGATCGGAGAGCACCCCTGCGGGGAGTACGGTGACAAATGCGCCGAAAAAGTAGGCTGAATAGATAGCCGACTGCAGCCACACCTCCGCTTCGGCAAATGCGGGGAGGACCGGGACGATGGCGTTTGATAACGCCATGACCGAAAACACCCCGAGCAGGAGGGTGAGGCGCTGCTTCATCTAGACCATTCTGTATGTTTCGAGGTTCATGGGGGAATGGGTCTCGATATGGTATTTCTTGTAGAGCGAACTGGCAAGGTCGATGGCCTTGTTCTCGTCCCCGTGAATGGTGAAGATCTTCTCGGGCCGCGGCTGGATATGGGCGATGTAGTTCATCAGCTGGCGGCGGTCCGAATGCCCGGAGAACCCGTCCACGGTCACGATATCGAGGTTGACGACGATGGTCTCCCGGCGCCCCGTCGGTATCTCACGCCACCCCTTCTGGATGCGCCGCCCCATGGTCCCGTCCGCCTGGTAGCCGACGAAGACCAGCGTGTTGCGTTCGTCGGGGGCGAGCGCCCGCAGGTACTCCATCACCGGGCCGCCGTTGAGCATACCGCTGGTGGTGATGATGACGCAGGGATCGCCGCCGATGACGTTCTCCCGCACCGAGGGCGAATCGACCTGCACGAAGCAGTCGGCGAGGAACGGGTTCATCCCCTCACGGAAGATCTGCGTCCGCAGGTCGCTGTTCAGGTACTCGGGGTAGGTAGTGTGGATGGCGGTCGCCTCGCGGATCATCCCGTCGAGGTAGATCTTCACCTTCGGGATCTTCTCGAGGCGCATGCCCTCTTCGATCGCGAGCATCGTCTCCTGCGACCGGCCCACGGCGAATGCGGGGATGATTATCTTGCCGCCCCGCTTGATCGTCGTGGAGATGACGTTGTAGAGCTTCTCTTCGGCGTCCTTGCGTGCGGGCTGGAAGTCGTGCGACCCCCCGTAGGTGCTCTCCATGAAGAGCGCCTCGAGCCGCGGGAACTGGACGGTTGCCGGCCCGAAGAGGCGGGTCTTGCCGTAGTTGAAGTCCCCGGTGAACGCGATATTGTAGAGCCCCTCGCCGATGTGGAAGTGGGCGATGGCCGAACCGAGGATATGTCCCGCATTGTGCAGCGTCAGCTTCATGTCGGGGGCGATGTCGGTGACGCTCCCGTAATTGAGGGTGATCGAGTGCTTGATAAACGTCCTGACCTCGTTCGAGGAATACGGCACCTGCCCCGTCTCTTTGTTGACAACGTCGAGGTAATCGAGCTGGAGCATCGAGGCGAGGTCCCGCGTCGCCGGGGTGCTGTAGATCGGGCCTTCATACCCGTACTTGAACAGCAGGGGCACGAGCGCGCAGTGATCGAGGTGGGCGTGGGTGATCACCACGGCGTCCAGCGTAGTGAGCGGGTAGATCTCGGGGACGTACAGGTAGGGGTAGCCGTTGTTGTTGCTCGGCTTCTCCCCACAGTCGATGAGCACCTTGCTCTCCGGGGTGCTGAGCAGGAACGCCGCCCTGCCGACTTCGCGGCAGCAGCCGAGGGTCGTCACCCTGATCCACTGGTCCTTGGCGGTGGTATCCCGGTGAATACGCCTTCCGATCTGGCGCAGAAATGTTTTTCTCTCGTCTTTGACGGAGCGGAGGAACTGGCGCACCTGTTTGACGGTGCCGCTCTCGATGGGCGGGGTGCGCACCACCTTGGGCGTCCACCCGATCTCCTTGGTGATATCGCGGAGCGTGACGCCGTTTTTCCCGATGACCACGCCGGGCTTTTCCGCTTCGATGAGCACCTCGCCCGTTTCCGGGTCGAAGAACATGTCGCTGATCCCGGCGTTGTCGGGCACCACGGCCCTGATCTTGCCCGCGGCCTGTTCAGGGTCTTCGAGAATATTCGGGCGCACCACTATGCGTTTTCTCAGGTCACGTGCGAGCACCCGGATCAGGTCCGCCTGATCGGCGAATTTTTTCGTATCGTCCGTATAGATGACCAGTTCGGGCCCCTCGAATTCCACTTCGGAGACCGTAATGCCGGCGGGGACCTTTTTATTGATCTTTTCTTTCAGCTCTTCAAGCCGTTCTTCTATCAGCATTAAAATCGTCCTAAAAAAAAAGTTAATTTGCAGCTTCCGGGGAGACCCTGTGTAACCCGGGAACCTTTTTCTCTTCGTATTTTTCCTGCGTGATCACCACAACGTTGATATCTTCTCCCGACCCCACGTCGCGGCGTATCGCGGAGCGCAATGACCTGACCGCAAGATCGATCGCTTCCTCCTCGCTCATCCCCCTGCGATAGCCGTCCTCGAGCAGCCCGTAGGCGATCGGCGATCCCGATCCGGTGGCAACGATATCGTCCTCGCGGGACGCGCCGCCCAGGGCATCGACCGAGTAGACGCTCGGCCCCCTCTCGTCGACACCGCCCACCAGGAGCTGCACGTAGTAGGGATAGTAGCGGTTCTGGTTCAGATAGTTGCTCAGGAGCGTGGAGACCGCGCCCACCGACATCAGTTTGGCCCGCCGGATCTCGTAGAGGCTTGCCTCCACCTGGATGATCCGAGCGAGCTGCTGGGCATCACCGACGCCGCCTGCAATGGTCATGCCGATACGGGGAGCAATCTTATAGACCTTTTTGGCCGTTTTGCTAGCCACGAGATTTCCCATGGTTGCCCGTTTCTCGGTGGCGAGGACGACACCGCCATTGAACACGATCCCAATAGTGGTCGTCCCCTTCATAATTTCATGAGGGAGTTCAGGCATTCAAAAAACCTCCTACCGTTAATTACGCCATGAAAGGTGACAAAAGCGTTTCAGACTATACAATGATTTTATCCGCCATAAATGTATGGTTGCCCCCCAAAAGGGGGAATTCCGGTCAATGGTTCCGGATCAGGTGGCTGGAGGCATCGAGGACACCGCCCACCATGACCGATTCCGGAATGAGCACTTTGATCAGTTCACGGTCAAAGAGCATGGCAACCAGCCGCTTGTCACCGTTGACGACCGGCAGCTGGTCGACCCGTGACCGCTTCATTTTCAGTGCGCAGACGCTGATCTCCGCGTTGAGCGGCACGGAGATGACATCGCTCACCATGACCATCTTCACCGGTTTGTCCGGCAGCTGGATCCGTGAGATCCCGTAGGATATGCTGTGCATGTCCCTGATGCTCTCCCACGTCCACTCGTCATCGTCCGTCCCGTTGGAAAAATCGGAAACCTGCACCGAGTCCTCGATGCACGACGCCCGGATAAGGTCACGTTCGGAGATGATGCCCACCAGCTGCCCCTCGTCATTGAGGATGGGGATGGCATCGAACCCCGAGGTCTCCATGATCCTCCCCACGAGCGGCAGCGGCGTCTCCTCCCAGAGCGCGAACGTCGGCCGGATATACCTGGTTTTGATCTCTTCCCTGATCTTCATCTGCGAGATGGCGTTGACGAGATCGGCGGTGCTGATGATTCCCACCAGTTTCCCTTCGGAAACCACCGGAAGGCGCCTGACATTGTGTTTCGTCATCAGAATTGCCGCATCGTTGATATGCGCATTCGGCGTGACCGAGATCGGGTCGGGAGTCATCAGCAGGCCGAGCTGCGTCTCCTCGGCCTTGGCGAGGAGATCCTTTCGGGTAATGATACCCACCAGCTTTTCCTCTTTGAGCACCGGGACACCGCTGATGCCGGTTCGCTTCAGTATTCTCAGGACATCCTCGCGGTTTCCCGGTATTTCGACGCAGACGACGTCGTTGGTCATATAGTCGCGAACAAGTTTTGTTTCTATGATCTCACCACCAGTGTCGTTATGGAACTATGGCGCACCACGTACGTGGTCACGCTGCCTATCAGGAGGCGGTCAATATTGCTCTTCCCGTGCGAGCCGAGTACGATAACGTCGGCATTCATGCCTTCGGCCTGTTTCAGTATCTCGTTGCCCGCATGACCATGCGTGATATGCGTGTGCAGGTCGATGCCTGCCTCCGAGGCGGTGGTCCGGCATTCCTCAAGCGTGTCCGTCCCCTCGTTTTCAAGGAGGCTGTAGATGACCTCGAGGGTATTATCGACCGGGATTGAGGACAGCATACCGGTTTCGATGACATATATCGCGTGGAGCTCGGCGCTCCATTTGGTAGCTTCATCGATCGCCACCCCGAGTGCCTTTTTGCTCACTTCCGAGCCATCAACGGCGACAAGGATCTTATTGAACATCGGTTAGCTCCAAAAATAAGTCTTCATTATCATTTCGTTGTCGGGTTTAAAATAGTTCTTATAATATTGCAGGGATTTACTCGTTTTACCACCGTTGTGCATACGTCATGACTGAAATGATAATTGTTGCGCATCGGATCGATAAGGAAAAAATTGGCCGTACAATCTTCCTCAATGAAGAACGGTGCGGGGAACAGGTCTGATCCCGATACAGCCATTTTCAGGGTTTCTTTTACTGAAATTCGGTAGACCAGTGAGGTAAACGCCATTTCCCGGAACATATCGGGCTGCACGAACATGGCGTTGTCGGTGCCCAGAAGCACCCTGCACCCGCGCGCGAGCATGCGCGCCAGCGGGGGCTGGTCGGCGCCGGCGGCGACCCCGAGCGTCCAGTTCGACCGGGGGCAGACGGCGATGGGGATATCCATCTCCGCAATCCGGCGCAGCTGCCGGTCGTCTGCGTGGGTGCAGTGGATGATCAGGTCGGGTTCGAGGGCGATGGCGGCATCGATGTCATGCGGGTCTTTTTCGCCGGCATGGATGGCGACGGGCAGTCCCTGCGCCCGCGCCCGCTCCACCGCCGCCTCGACGTGCGCCCCCTCCCGGACGCTGCTGATCCCGAGCCCGTCGGCGACCGTCTCGCCCCCCTCTCTCCCGAAGATGACCGCCCGGCAGGGTGCGCCCTCCAGCGCCTGCCGGAGTGCATGCACCCCCTCGACCCCCCCTTCCCGGAAATCCGCAAACCCCGCCGTGCCGGCCTGCACCATGGTGGCAACGGTGCTCTGCATCGCACGCACGAGGTTGTCGTGTGATGCGGCGCGAAGGAGGCGGTGTTTCAACCCGTCCGGCGGTGCGACCAGTTCAGCGAGCGATCCCGTCACCGGCATGTCCATGGCGATGGTATCGGCAATATGCGTGTGCGCATTGAAAAAGCAGGGCAGGATCCAGCAATCGTTCCGTGGTGCAACCTCCTCGATCGCCCGGACGGTGCCCGCCTCGACGGTGATCTCGACGCACCGCTCCTCGAGCTCCCTTCCCACCAGCGCCCTGCCGCGGAACGAAACGGCGTCCGACATGGTCGTCTCTGCCTTTGATTTATATATGCAGAATGCAAATAGTTAATCATGGCGAAAAAGAGTGGCGGAAGGCTGGTTTCCTCCGCAGGTCTTGTGACCTATTATGATAGCGAGGACAAGCGCTCGTTTCACATATCACCGATATCGGTGCTTGTCGCAGGCGCAATTATCGGCGTCATCACCATCGCGCTGAACTTCATCTACTGAATCCTTTTTTTGAGTGCGGCACGGGTAATGTCCTCGTCCGCGGTAAAATACAGTTCATCGTGCCCGGTCCACGCAGGACAGTTTCGAAAGACCACCGCGGGCACGCCGCGGCTGCTCTCGCCCATGACGAAGTTCGCAAACCCGGCGATTTCATCGACGACCGCTTCTTCGGTGATCCTGAGCACATGGCCGAAGAGGTCGGTATCGCCGCGGTAATCCCGGATCGCCGGCGTCCCGCTCCACCCGATCGCGGTGCCGGTCTGTCCCCGCCGGAAGGAGCGGCCGCAGGTGTCCGTAAGGATGACCCGCACATCGGCTCCCGTGATGCCGAAAATCCCTTCGCGGATCTCCTGCGCGGCAGCCATGGGGTCCGACGGGAGGAGGATGAGCACCCCGTCCTCCACGTTGCTCTGGTCGACCCCCGCACGCACGCCGACGTGGCCGCAGGCGAGCGCGGAGAGAACGAACGGCGCTTCCAGCAGGATATCCTCGGATTCGTCGAGCACCGCCTGGATGAACCGGGGGTCTTCACCGCACATCGCCCCGATGCGCTCTGCCCGCTCGCCGGGCTCGATGGACGCGAGGGTGCGCGTATAGCCCTTCGCCTTGGAAAGGACCGACGAGGCGACGCAGAGGATATCGCCATCCCCGAACGCAACGCGGTCGCAGATGAGGGCCGGCAGGTCGTCGCCCTCTCTGATGAGGGGCAGTCCTTCCACCGGCGCTATTTCGATATGCATACTGCTATGGTCGGTGGTTGACTACAAAAAAGGCTGCGTCCCGTCCCCGCGATGAGGCGGCGCATTCGGGAAAAGGCGGGTGCGGCGCGGCCGCGCGGTGGACGGGGGCGCCCCCTGTTCCTGCCGTCGCGCCGCACCCGCGTTCCATTGTTTTATGGGATCCCTCACAGATACTGATAAGGAATTCATACAAGGTGATAGCGCAATGAAAATTGGAGTTGCAAGGGAAGGGAATATGGTCTCTGCGCATTTCGGCCACTGCGAGGGATTCGTGCTATTCGACGTGGAAGACGGCAGGATCATCGCACGGGAGGAGATCCAGAACCCCGGTCACGCTCCCGGCGTGCTGCCCCAGCTGATGGCCGACAACAACGTGGACGTGATGCTCGCCGGCGGCATGGGCCCGAAAGCCGTGGACAACTTCTGTATGCACGGGATCGAGGTCTACATCGGCGTTTCCGGCGAGATCGACCAGGTCGTCCGTGACTTCCTCGACGGCAACCTCGAGCAGGGAAGCAACGTCTGCCACCATTAGGCAGGCCGCGCCGCACCAGCCACCCTTTTTTTCCGCCGCCGGCCCCCGCACCATGCTCCGGCAGTGCATGCGGGACCCGGCGCCGCCGGGAGAATCGCGACGGCATCCCTGCCGCCGCCGGCCCCGGTATCCGCCGTATACAAACATTATTTATCTTCGGCGGTGATGATCGCATGACGATGTATACGGTAATCCGGTGCCCGGGATGCCATACCTTTACCTACATCGACCGGTACCAGCACTGGAAACTCTGCCATACCTGCGGAGAAGCGATCGACGTCTCGAAGGCGCCGGTGTATGTCGAGGTGGAGAGCCACCGCGATGCGGAGGAGATCGCCGATGAACTGGAGACCTACCTCCACACAAGCGGGAAGGACGATCTCACGCGGGAGGAAAAAGAGCGGTTGCGCGCCGGGTATGCACGCCTGGTACGAAGCCGGATGTAACTACCAGAGTTTGCCGCATCCCGGGCAGACCATGGATATTTTTCTCCCACAATGAGGGCACCAGATCTGGCCCTTCTGTGTCTGTGCCATGGGCCGCCCGCACTTTTTGCAGTACAGCGACGCCTCGTAACCGCAAGAATGTCGGATCATCAATCCATATATTTATAGTTTCTGATAAAAAGGGTTCCTTTTCCCCTGTTTGCGATATCGCCGGCAAACCGGGTGAAGACATCGCCGCCCACCGTTTCCCGGCCGATGTTCCTGAACGTGGGGATCATGTCGTACACGGTCCCGTGGACGTACGCCCTCCCGCCGCTCATGTTGGCGCAGGCCATCGACGTATCGCCCATGATGGTCAGCACGCCGTCCTTCATGTCGACGCCGGCGAGGTCCCCTGCGTTGCCGTGGACGATCACGGTGCCGCCTGCCAGCGTTTCGGCGGTAAAGTCTCCCGCATCGCCGAATACCTCAACGGTGCCCCCGCGCATCCCCCGCTTTTCCCCGCGGTAACCGGCGGCACAGAAGTCGCCCGCGCTGCCGTGGCAGCGGATCGTCCCGCCCCGCATCTCGCGGCCCAGCCATGCATCGGCGTTGCCGTCGATGACGATCTCCCCCGCGCTCATGAAATTGCCGCAGTGCATGCCGATGTCGCCCATGACATGGATGCGGCCCCCGTCCATGTACTCTCCCACGCGCTTTATCCGGGAACTGTCGCCGAGGATGGTGATCTCCACCCCGTCGACCGAGGCTGCCTCTCCCTCGATGGCGACGGAAAAGATCTCCTCCAGCGCAAGCTCCTTGTTACCTCGAAAGACGCTCAGGCCGTCGGTTTCCTCGAAGAAGGTGCGGGGCACGATCTTCTCGGCCTCGATGGGAAGGTGGGGCTTTCGCCGCGGCCTGACCTCCAGCGTCACCTTCATAGCCGCGCCTCCGTCTCGATGCAGAGGTTGCGCTGGAGGTACTCCTCCTGCACGGGGTAGTTGCGCATCCGGATGGTGTAGTTCTTGTCGAAGTTCCTGGCGAACTCGGGGTCGTGGTCCATGCTGTGGTTCTCGGAGATGCGAGGGTTCACCCAGATGGTGGTGTTCTCGCCGTCGACCATGCACGTGCCCCGGCAGCAGACCACCCGGCCGCGCTTGATGGTGTAGTCCGTCTGGCCAAAAGCCCTGATCACCTCTTCCGGTGCTTTCGCAGGATCGATCTCATTGATATTGAGGGGATAGATGGCGATATCCGCATCGGCGCCCTCGCCGAGGTGGCCTTTGCCGATATCCACGATTCCCAGGGCCTTTGCCGGCGCAGCGCGGGTCATGATGGCGATCTCCTTCCATGTCAGCTCCCGGTCGAGGGCGGCGAGGGGCACGTTGTGCTCGGTATCGGGGTGGACCGTCTGAAACACCCCATTGCGGTAGCGTTTGCTCATCAGGAGCGCGATGATCTCGGGATACTTCACGAAGGGGGCTCCGTTCGGGTTGTCGGTAGCGAGGATGCACTGCCATGGATTGTCGGTGAGCAGGGCCAGCTCGAGGCCGATGGCCCACATGATGGAGTTGACGAGATTTTTTCGGTTGTAGTAGACCGGGATGATCCCCGATCCCGTCTCCAGCTCCACGTCGTGGTTGCTCCACTTGTTATGGTAGAGGCGGTAGAGGTTGAACTCCATGGGGCCGTCGGCGGTCATGGTGGTGGTCTTGCCGAACATCACCTGCCCCATGTCCATCACGATCTGGGGCTTTTGGTTGATCGCCCGGCAGATCTCCTCGGATCGGGAGCAGATGTCCCTCCAGCTCGACCCGCCGTAGGCGTGGAACTGGACGTGGGTGGCGTAGAGGCTCTGCCGTTTGTCATTTGTGTTCGGGACGAGGTCGAAGGTCTCCAGCGTGGTCTCGTAGTTGCCGGGCTTGCCAAGGCAGTTGCAGTGCAGGTGGACCGAGTGGGGGAGGTTGAGCATCTCGTTCGCCTCGATCATCGCCCGGATGATCTCGGCGGGCGTCACCTCAAAATGGGGGACGACGTCGCGTATGGATGAGACGTCTTTTCCCCATCCCCACGCCTCGGTCCCCCCGGGGTTGGTCAGCTTGATGGCAAAGCCCTTCACCGCGGAGAGCGTCCAACCGACGATCGCCGCCACACGCTTGATATCGCCGTCGTGGATCGCCTGCATGACCGGCCAGTTCCCGTCGAAGAGGGTGTTGGCCATCATATCCTGCAGGGGGGTATAGGCGAACTCTTCGTGCGTGTGGCGCGCCTCGAGCGGCGCCATTGCCCCTTCGAGGGCGGTCGTGTAGCCCATCGCGCTGTAGCGGTAGCTCGTGCCGTAGGTGGTGGGCACGCTGTAGCCGGAGGTGGCGTGCATGTGACCGCGGCGTGCCGTCCGTCCCGCACGCATGTCCTCCGGGCTCATGTACCGCCCGAAGTTCACCTTCGTGCCGCAGACATGGGTGTGCGCGTCGATCCCCCCCGGCATGGTGAGGCTGCCGCCCGCATCGATGACCTCCGCGCCGCTGCCCACGCTCTCCACGATCTTGCCGTCCCGGACGGCGATGTCCATGATCTCCCCGCAGATATCATTGATGGGATCGATCACGCAGGCGTTGCGAATAAGCAGTTCCGTCATAGTCCCTTGGCCTCCTTCATCCTCGCAAACATATCACCCAGCACCTCGGTATCACTGGGAAGGGTCGGCTCGATGACCTTCTTGACCCTGAAGGGGACGCCGTCCATACGATACGCGGTTCCCTCGGCGTCGATGCCGGATACGGCCACCGGAATCTGCACGTTCGCCATGGCGGTGGTCATGGTAGGCACCGGATCGATGACCACGGTGGGGATGTCCGCGAGGTGCTCGACACACTTCCGGGGGAAGTGCGCACCGGGATCGCTGCCGATGATCATGCAGGCATCGCACTCCTTGCGGGCCAGGATGTCGATCGCGGACGTCTCTCCCGGGTTGTAGAAGGCGATTCCCCGGCAGAAGTCGATGGCGTAGGGGTAGCCGGTCATCCAGGTGAATACCTCGTTGGAGCCGTACACGTTCCAGTGGCCCCGCATGGGAGTGATGGTGAATTTCGTGTGCCGGGAAAGTTCGTCGACCAGTTCGATGGCGTTGCGGATATTTTTGTATTTCCCTTTCGTCATGGTCAGCCCGAGACCAAAGAAGACGGCTCCGAATTTGGCGTCCTTGCACATCCTCACGATCCGCTCGAGCTGGGATCGGGGGACGCCGGCGACCGACGGGGGTATCATATCGCCCTTCCCCCGGACGATCGCCCGCAGCGCGGAGAGGACGGCGTAGTCTCCGCCCTGCTTGATCCTGACGAACTCATCGGCAACCCGCGCGGTCTCGGTCTCCCGGACATCGACCACGACGACCGTTCGATCCCGAAACGCGTTGTCGAGGAAGTAGCCGTCGGCATAGGTAGTGTACCGGCTCATGTGGCGGGGGTGCGCTTCGAGGGGATTGCATCCCCAGTAGATGACCACATCGGCACGGTTTTTCACCTGCCCCAGCGTGCACCCGGGGTGGCCGACCTCCTGGATGGCGAGAATGGAGGGGCCGTGGCAGACGGAGGTGGTGCTGTCGATGATGCCACCCACGAGCTCGCACATGTGCACCCCGATGCACTGGGCCTCGCCGTGCGTCCCGCTCCACCCATAGAGGAGGGGGCGGTCGGCATCGAGGAGCATATCCACCGTATACCGGATGGCCTCGTCATAGTTGATATCCTCCCAGCCGCCGTCGGTTCTCCGGATCGGGGAGGTGAGCCGTTCTTTGCCCATGAACTTGGCATTCGCGAGGGTGCAGCCGTTGTCGACCCCCAAGATCCGGTTGTCCTCCACGGTGATCTCGAGGTCGTCGCACAGGCAGCCGCAGAACGGGCATATGACATCACATTTTTTCATAGCGCTGGCCTCCGATCTTCTCCATGAGGTCCCACTGGGTCGACCGCTCAGCGTCGGTGTATTCCAGTTCCACCGGGATGCTCTTGAAGTCCGGCATGCCGGTGGAGTGGGTATGGGAAGGGATGATATGGTTGGCGAAGGGGCCCATGGGCACGAAGATCATGCCTCTCCGCAGGTCTTCACAGTTCACCGTCCTGAGCACCACTGATCCGCATTCGCTGGTCACTTCGACGTGCTCCCCCTCCTCCATGTCCAGATCCAGGAGATCGAGCGGATGGATAAAGCAGGTGGAGGTCTCCTCGGAATAGCCGCGGTGGAATTTATGCTCGACATGGCGGCCCTGGGTGATGCTCCTGCCGGTGTTGAGAATGAATTTCACCCTCCCTCCTCCGCAGTATGGATCGCCTCGATGACCCGCGCCACCCGGATGGCACTGTTCGGGCACGCCTCCTCGCATGTCTTGCACCCGGTGCACTTCTCCTCGTGGAGGATGCGCAGCTCGCCGCCCTTGACCCGCATGATCACCTCGTCGTTCTCGCCGGTCCCCGTGGCGGCGAGCTGGGGGTCCTCCTCCTTGTTGACGGGGCAGGCGACCGAACAGTTCCCGCAGCGCATGCAGAGGGTGGAGTCGACGGTGAGGTGGAAGGTCCACGTGTAGCCGGTGTTCTCGAAGAACTGGGATTCAAGGATCCTGCCGCTCATCAGCACGCCCTCCGGGCACGCCTCCACGCAGAGGCCGCACCGGATGCAGTGGCCCGGGTAGATGACGGGATTCCACCCCTCGTCCTCTTTGAGCACCTCGATGGCGCCCGGCGTGGGGCAGATCATCATGCAGGCAAGGCAGTGGGTGCACTCCTTGCCGGTGAGCCGCGGGTAGTCCCGGAAATGGGGCGGGGTTTCATAGGGCGCGGTCTTCACGAACAAAAAGTTCCGCAGCCATTCGCCCCGGGCCATCTCCCGCAGGTAGTAGGACAACGACGTGGCCATGTTAGCGCTCCGTGCAGGCGATGCAGGGGTCCGCGCTGATGAAAGTGGAGGTGACATCGGCGGCGGACGATACCCCCTCCAGCATGTAGTGCGCACACGATTCGATGTTCATGATGGAAGGCGTCCTGACGGCGATATCGACAATCCTGCCGTATTCGTCGGTCTTTACGTAGTAGGTGAGTTCCCCCCGCGGGGCTTCCCCCGCGTGCGTGGCCTCGCCCGCTTGTATCGTGCCGCCGCCCCGGATCGGGCCCGGCACCATGTTCGCAAGGCAGCGCCGGATGAGGTCGATGCTCTGGAACACCTCATCGAACCGTAGCATGACGCGCGCGTAGTTGTCGCCGTCCTCGTAGGAGAGGGGTGTGAACCCGAGCTTCTGGTAGGTCGGGTGCTCGCACCGGCGGTCGCTCTCGGGAATCCCCGAAGCGCGGGCCACCGGGCCCACCCCGTGCGCCTCGATCACGTCCTCCCGCGAGATGATCCCGACGCCTTTGCTCCGCTGGGCGACGAGCGGGCCGTGTTCGAACATCCCCACGTACCGACGGAGCTCGTGTTCCACGTGGTCGAGCGCCGCCTCGAGCGTGGGCCGGTCCTCGTCCCGCAGGTCGAAGCGGACGCCGCCGGGCACCATGTAGGCGCAGGTCACCCGGGCGCCGGTGATGAGCTCGAGCATGTCCATCGCCGTCTCCCGCAGGTTGAGCAGGTACATCCCGAGCGTCTCGTGCTCGATGGTATAGCAGTAGGAGAAGTTGGCGAGGATGTGGCTCTGGATGCGGTCGAGTTCGTTGACGATCACGCGCAGGTATGCCGCCCGCTCGGGCACCTCGATATCGCTGATCTTCTCGAGGGTCTCGATGCACACCATATTGTGGATCACCGAACAGATCCCGCAGATCCGCTCGGCGAGGAACATCACCTCCTGCCACGGGCGCCCCCGCATGATCCGTTCGATGCCTTTCTTGACGTAGCCAAGGTCCATCTCCGCAGAAATCACCCGCTCCCCTTTCGTCTCGCACCGGATGCGGGCGGGTTCCTTGAAGCACGGGTGCAGCGGCCCTATGGGAAGTGAAACGTCGACGGTCTTTTTCATGATTGCTTCTCCTCGTAATCTTTGAACACCAGCGGCGCGAGGGAGAGCACCGCATTGAGGATCTCGGTGGGGCGGGGCGGGCACCCCGGCACTTCGGCGGCGATGGGGATGTGCTTGGCGACCGGCGGGTCGACGTACGCGCCCCGCCGGTTGAAGACGCACCCCGAGATCGGACAGTTGCCGATGGCGATGGCGACTTTGGGCTCCGGGATCTTGTCCCAGATGCTCTTGAGCTTGTCCTCCCACTGGGGGGTGAACGCACCGGTCACGAGCAGGACATCCGCCTCCCGGGGGTTGTTGTGCACGTAGATCCCGTACTGCTCGATGTCGTAGCGGGGGGCCAGCATGGCGAGCACCTCGATATCGCACCCGTTGCAGGACCCCACATTCACGTAGGAGACGTGAATGGACTTTGACCGGACGGTATTCTTGATCGACTGCAAAAAACTCATGAACGGATCAACTCCCGTATCTGCGCCAGCGCGTGTGCGATTGATTCGTCGTGTGCATCGTCCGTTGCGATGCGTTCCCGTGTGTATTCTGCGATATCCTGCATCCGGGTGTCCTCGGCCAGGGGGATGTAGACCGTGAGCAGCTCGACGCCAAGCGCCCGGTCGACATCGTCGCCGGCATCGCCCCGCGCAAGCCAGCCCTCGTAGCGGGCGGGGAGGTTTTCGAGCAGGATCATGTCGAGGCGCTCGATCAGGCGTCTCCTGATCTCGGGCTTTCTCATCCCGTAGCGGGCGGAGAGCTCGGCGACAACCCATTCGTGCCGCGTGCTGGCGAGGATATTGAACTGCATGCCCCGGAGATCCTTCTCGTAGAGGTACTCTACCATGCCCCACCCCCGTAGCCCGCGATTGCGTAGGCCCCGAAGAGGAGCACGCATATCCACAGGAGGGCCATTTCGTATCTCTTCAGGGCTATTTCGTCCCGTATCAACGTAAGGGCGATGGTCGCGGCAAGGAAGATCCCCGCCACGATCGCCTGCATTGCGATCGATGCGGTCGCCGTCAGTTCCAGCAGCGCCACGGCGATGTAGGCGAGCGCACCGGTAAACAGCACCCCCCGGATGAGGCTCATGCGAAGAGCACCCCCACGATGACGATATAGACCGCAACGATCCCCATGGTGAGGCTCTGCACGGTCACGGTGTCGTAGGGGGAGAGCATGGGGGAGAACGCGCAGATAAAGGAGAGCGAGAGCAGCAGCAGGAGCATGAGGGCGAGCACCAGCAGAAACGGCAGCGGGCCGAGGAACAGGAGGACGAACGCGTAGAGGAGCACGTAGGTCTTCAGCCCGAACGCCACCTCGAGGCCGGCCCGCCACACGCCGAAATGCTCGGTCATGTTGCCGCTCACGATCTCCTTGCTCTCGATGATGGCGAAGGGCGAGTAGTGCATCTTCGAGAGGATGACCACGTACAGGGCGACGGCTGCGGGGAAGGCGAATACGAGGAGCGGGCCATGCTCCGTCTGCCAGGCGAGGATGTCGGTGAGCATCATGGAGCCGGTGAACAGGTAGATCGCCCCGACGGTGGCAAAGAGCGGGAGCTCGGAGGCAGCCGACATGACCGACCGGATCGCCCCGAACTTGCCGTAGGGCGAGCCCGAGGAGAGGCCCATGCCGTGCTCGACGATCTTGTGGAGCAGGTAGATGCCGAAGAGGAGCAGGAGGCTCCCCCGGGTCACCAGCACGATGAGCGCCGCACTCCAGATACCGATGGCGACGAGCACCACCCAGACGAAGAGTGTCTGGCTCGCCGTTTTCGGGATCCACGTCTGCTTGAAGGAGAACTTCAGGGTATGCAGGATCTCCTGCCAGATGGGGGGGCCGGGGCGTCCCTGGATGCGGGCGATGACCTTGCGGTGGATGCCGTGGAAGAGCAGGCCGACGAAGGTCCCGAAGATGAGATAGTCGAACATGTCAGTACCCCAGGAACGGGATGTCCTCCTCCCCTTCGGACGCGTTCCACCACAGGCCCAAAAAGAGCACGAACACGGGGAACGCGGCGATGAGCAGTAGTTCGGCGAGCCAGGGCACGAGGTACCCGGTTCTCCATCCGGCTCCGGCGGCGAGGCAGACGGCCCCCGCCGCGATGGTGATGAGCAATGCGTTCTCTCGTTTCATGGGACATCACATCGATATGACGATTTCCACCACTCGCAGGAAGAGGAGCAGCGAGCTGACGTGGATCATGAGCACGTACGGTGCGCCCGGCGCACGCGTGATCTCCGCTTTTGCCACATAGAACGGGGCCATGCCCTCGCCCATCACCCCGAGCACCAGGAATATCTTGGCAACGAGCGGCACGGCGATTGCAGGCCCGAAGAGCTCCCACATGCTGAGCGTGCCGGTGGTGGCGAGGATGATGGCGGCGCTGCCGAACAGGGGCACGGTGGCGATCATGGCCACGATGCCGTACTGGAAGGCCGCATTGAGCACGTGCCGGTTCCGGTAGGCGGCGACGATGCCGATGTTGGTAATACCCACCATCGAGCAAAAGAGGGTGAAATTGAACACGTCCCCGCTCATCATCGCCCCGAGCGTCGCCATGCCGCAGGCAAGGGCCATGAACCGCTGGAACCTGAACTGGCCGGGCGTGATGTCCTTGGTGTAGAAGGCGTCGCCGCCGAAGGCGAAGTCCACCTGCCGCTCGGGCCTGCTGATGATCGCCAGGATGGTGAAGAGCAGGGCGAAGGTGAAGAGCACCGCGGTATAGACGGTGAAATAGTTGACGATGTCGCCGAACTCGAGCACGAAGAGCTCAGGTCCCTCGATGGTGGTCACGGGCAGCTCAAACATTCGCACCACCCCGCATGGTCCCCACCAATGACATCTTCCCCGCCACCTTGAGCAGGATCGCAGCACCGGCGATGAGCACGCCGAAGAACCAGTACTGGGGGAGGAGCATGAAGATGAAGAAGGCCACGATCCACATGGCCCATGCGTACCCGCTCAATGTCTCGAGGAGGGCGAACCGCTCGTCGTGGCCCTTGCAGACGAAATAGAAGATCACGCCGATCCCGGCGACGGCCCCTCCTGAAAAGCCGGAGAGGAGGATGCCATAGCCGACGAGGGCGAGGGCGAGCAGGCCCGGGGCGCTGTCCATCACCTCGATCTGCAGCATCCGATCCGGCTGGCGTACGAGCCCCTCGCGGACCAGAAATACCTCCGAGATCGCCATCAGCTCGGAGATCCCCACCACCAGCCCCGGGAGGATCAGCGCTTCGGCGAGATCGGTTGCCACCAGGGCGATGAGGGCGAGGGCGAGGATCTCGGCAAGATCGGTGAGCAGGATACGGTGAAGGTCGTCGTTCTCCCGCACCAGCGCCCAGAACCCGATGACGATCGATGCGAAGACCGCCAGCAGCCCGAAGGCGTAGATCCCTTCCATGCTACTCATCCCTCCTGAACAGGTGGGCGGCGATGGCGAAGGCCACGAAGAGGATGCTGGTCTCCGCCACGGTGTCGAGGCCGCGCGTGTTATACAGGATCTCGTCGATGATCCCGCCCGGGTGGGCGACGATGGTCGTGCCCATGTAGGGTGTGTGGTCGGCGATGAACCGGGTGACCGGCGTCAGGTACGCAGTGACGTACCCGAGGTACGGCGAGTTGTCCGGGTACTGGGCCTGCACGTCGGTGGTGTTGAACGGCGTGCCGCCCCGCTGGTAGGGGTTGAGGGGGTCCGCCGCATCAATGGTCTTCGGGTAGAGCTGGTCGTCGTGGTAGAGCAGGGAGGGGAGCGTGAATGCGCCGAGCACGGTCACGGCGATGAAGAGGGCGGCATAGAGCCCCGCAAGGTTCTCCAGTTCCGATATGGTACGGGAGATCCTGCTGATCCATGTCCCGCGTCCTTCGCGGCGTTTCATGCGGCATTCCTCCTCTCGACGACGCGGACGATCACGAAGGTGGAGATGGCGGTGACCGCAACAAAAGTGAGCAGCGCAAGGGTCTCATCGAAGGAGAGCATGATGAGGAGCAGACCCCATGCCGGGATCTCGAGGTTGATGAGGCGGGTGAGGTAGGTCCTGGGGCGGGGGAAGGCTGCCGCCGCCGTGCCGATCACCAGGATGGCAATCCCGAGGAAGAACTCCACGCTCATGGACCATCCCTCCTGCAGACGAGCAGCACGATGATGGTCGTGACCGGGACGATGAGGGCGACGGCGACCGCCACATCGAGGTAGCCCCGCACCACCACGAAAGGAAGCACGCCGGCGGCAAGCACGCCGATCCCGATCAGCTTGTCGAACGGGTCTCGCTTGAAGGCGGCGCTCACCGTGCCGATGAGGGCGATGGCGGCGAACACGTAGAGGACCGCCTCAATCATCCTCGGTGCTCCCTCCTGCAAATGTGCTCGCGATGGCATTGGACTCCAGCGTCGACCCCACGAAAAATGCCGCGGCCGCCAGCAGTGCCAGCGGGTGGCGAATGAGCAGGGCGATGGCCGCAGCGATGGCAAAGCTGAGGACGTTGAGGTAGGGGAGTTTGCGGAGCGTATTGTTCTCGACCGCCACCCTGAGTGCGGCGAACAGCCCGACCAGCACCACGATGATGAGTGCGATCTCCTCACCGGTTATGCCCGCCACCCCCAGAGGGTGGCGAGAAGCCTGCTCGCGCCGGTGTGGGAGAGGCCCTGGATGGTGAGGATGGCGAGCACCATACCGGCGATGAACTCCTCCGCGCCGAAACCCACCTGGGTGAACCCGAATACGACGAACGTGGCAAGTATCGCCCCGGTCGTACCTGCGTAGCCGGGGTCATGGCATATCCTGTTGCCGAGGTAGACGAGGAGGGCGGCCGCGAGCCCTCCGGGAATCCCTGCGATGTACACGCCGCAGGCCGCAAGGAGCGTACCTGCGGAGGCGTCCGGAGAGCAGACGATGTTGCCCATCATGTACCCGCCATGCAGCGCCCCGCCCTCCTCCTCGATCGATCTCCCGATCGCGGTGGCACCACTCACGCCTCCCTTTTCGGGCAGTTTGAACAGTACATCGATGGTAATGAACAGAAGCCAGCTCACGAGCGATGCGGCCAAAATGCGTGCTATCACATCGAGCATTCCATTTCTCCGGACTTAAAAGGTGGGATTTTCTCAATCAACCTCTGGTGGTCAATAGAATAAATGTTTTCATGCTAACAAATCCCCGTTTTACGGGGGATTTTTTGGCTATTGAGGATAATGGGTAACCCATGTATGTTGACTGTGCGCATATGTCAGCGTCTCTTTTTTTCATGCAGCCCCCCGCCTCCGGGGATGCCGGCGACCGGTACCCCGCCGGGCGTGCGTTCGCGCAACGGCGCAGTGCGGGCGGAGGAGAGCGCCCGGCGCGGCCCTGCCGGGTGATCCCTGCGGGAATTGAACGGAATACGAGTGTTTATTATTCCCACCGCCGACGCTATTGCAAGGCATGACACCCGACCTCACACGGCTCGACATCCTCACCATCGCACTTGTGGCCGGCATCGTTATCGCCGCCACCCTCTCGTTCTGGCCCCTTATCGGCGTGCTCATCCTCAGCTCTTCGCTCGCCGTCGTGGTCCTCCCCCTGCAGAGGCGCCTGCGGGCGAAGATGAGCGAGGAGCTCGCGGCGGCGGTGACAACGGCGCTGGTGCTCGTGGCCCTTGTCTCAACCGTGCTCTTCACCGTCTCGGTGATCTATTCCAACATCGACTACCTCGCGGAGATCGTCTCCCTGATCATCGGGTGGATCCGCGCCGCCTATGCGGATCTCATCTACTCCGAGATGGCGATCCCGCCGGATATGGTCACGGACTGGATCAACGACCAGATACACCAGTTCAGCCAGTACGTCGGATCCATCGTCCGGAGCCTGCCGTTCCTTATCGTCGAGTTCATCGTCTTTTTCCTCAGCCTGTTCATGTTCATCCTGCGCGGGGACGCCATCCGCGACGAGTTCGTCGGGCTCCTCCCGGACCGCATCGTGGGTTCTATCGAACGGATGTCGGTCATGGTCGTCGACACGCTCTACGCCATCTACGTGGTGCATATTGCCACTTCGGTGCTCACATTCCTCCTTGCCCTGCCGTTCTTTTACCTGATCGGCTTCGACCACGTGGTCTTCTACTCGCTATTAGCTGCGCTCTTCCAGCTCGTCCCCATTCTCGGCCCCTCGTTTTTGATGATCTTTCTGGGCATCTACGCCCTCTCGATTGGTGACATGCGCAGCCTCGTCCTCATCGCAGTGGTCGGCTATCCGGTTGTCTGCGCCCTCCCCGATATCTACCTCCGCCCCCTGATGATGGGCATGCGGGCCTCCATCCACCCGGTGCTCATGTGGATCGGGTTCTTCGGCGGCCTCGCGGTCATGGGCCTCGTCGGCTTCATCCTCGGCCCGCTCTTCGTGGCCCTCGTCGTCTCGGGCTACCACATCATCATCGACGAGCTGAAAGGGGCCCGTGATGACGTGGGCGGCGCCGGGGGCGGGGTCGGCGGGACGGGCCCGTGATGGTCCGGCAGAAGGCCGGGCCATGTTCCGCTGCGAGACGCCGGGCCCTTGCACGCTCCGGGCCGGGGCATGTTCCCTCCCCGAAAAGAAACGCATTATACATTGCAGAAACAATGCTAGAGGCAGCGCACGCGAGGGTTGCCGAGCCTGGTCAAAGGCGCAGGGCTTAGGACCCTGTCTCGCAGGAGTTCGAGCGTTCGAATCGCTCCCCTCGCATCTTGAATGTGATGATGTATGCATATGATAGTCTTTTATGAGTATGGATCATGCGTGTGAATAAAATATACAAAATATTATTAGCAATAATATGACCAATAATATTTATTATGCAATACGTAGTAGTGCCACTGTCAGGGTAGGACGGAAACCATCCCCCTTCCTTTTGGCGATGAAGTAACAAAATGAGGATAGAAAATGAAGAAAAAACTGTTTACCGCTACGTTCCTGCTGCTCGTGGCAGGCATGGTCGGAACCGCTGCTGCGGCCCCGGGTGGTTTACCCGCAGCACATGGTGTTGACGGCCCTACATTCGGATCTCTGGTCGCAGGACTCGCACAGACAGATCCCGGTTTCCTGGCTGAACATGCGAGTTCTTGTAATCAAGTCGAAAATTCCCATACAGGAGGCCTACCCGCAGCACATGGTGTTGACGGCCGTACATTTGGATCGCTGGTCGCAGGACTCGCACAGGAAGATCCCGCTGCTCTGGTCGCACATGTTACCGGTTGTTAAAATTTCACTTTTTTTGGGTGGCGATGTTCAACTCACCGATATTCTTTAGAATACATTTCGGGCCATAATGAACGATTCCGCAGGCAGCATTGATCCTCCTTGTGATGCAGCGCGTTTTCCCACATCCGCCTCGACATTGCTGATGATAGTGTGATTCGACCCGTCGTCCTATGAATGGATGCGGCTCATGGCTGTTCGCCGCCCGCCGAACGTGTACCTGGGATCGGCAGGGCGCGGGTGCAGGAGAACGGGGCGGCTTGAGAGGGAGTGCGCAGCTCTTTTGCTGATCCGGTGGGGTGGCGTGCGAACACTATCGTTCCCGCTTCCTTGGGCGGCGGTGAGTGTGGAAATGAACCCCAGTGCAGCAGTCCTTGAATCACCATCGATGAAAATGAAATCGAGGGGCCCTCATTTCCACCGCTCCAGCAGGCCTGCGACCTGATCGTACTTTTCGTGGATCATCTCCCGGTCGAACTCGTAAAACTCCCGGAGCATCGCATCCTCCTCTTCTTCCGAGAAATACTCCATTGCTGGAAAGAAGAAGTTCTTATCCTCCTTCTCGATGTGCTGCGGGTAAAAATCTGCGATGGTGCCGAGCAGGGATATGAGCTCTTCGGGGAAGCACTCCCGCCGATCACGTACCGGTCCCTTGCCGCCACGAGCTTTCTGGTCGTGGCCCTGGCAAATGTATGCTCTTCGATCAGTTCGGCCATGATCCGTGCATGCTCTTCGGAGAGATCCTTTCCGGCGAGGTCCCGGAACAGGATATCCTCCTCTTTCCCGTGGTAGGTCCGGTCAGCATAGGTACGGATGAAATCGACGGCGGTGTCGATGAAGGGAATATCTATCGCGTGTCCCTGCCGCATGCGCAGGATCTGGCTGTCGAATATTCCTATCACCCGTTCGATGGTCCGGTGCTCCCACATCAGCGGTCCTATCGGTTCCATTCACATATCTCCTGTCATCGTATCCATCATTCATAGCCGGCATTCTCCCGGCATCACGATTTCCTTCCCTTTACCTTCCTCGGCCACCGCTTCAGCACAAACGCCCCTCGACGGCGGCGAAGAGGCCGTTGAAGAGGGTGGAGATGACCGGATCCAATAAATCCGTGCCGATCAGATTGCCGTGGACATTGTCGCCGGGCTGGAAGAAGATGCACATCAGGCAGGGACGGACCGCCCGACGACCGGAAAGCATCGGCGCAGGAAAAACCTTGAGAGCTATTTCGGGCCTTCGAAGTCGCATATTTCTTGGATCGGCCACTTTCGGCACAAAGTTTAAGTACATGCCTTGCTACCCCCCTACACACCTTCCATGCGGCATGCGGCAGAATGGGGGAACCATTGATTATTGCGCGATGCGCTCATGCCGGCCCATGCGGAGGTAGATGAGACACGGGGAGAATGAACCATGGCACAGGATATCCTTGAAATAATCAAATCGGATCATGAGAAGACAATTTCGGACCTCAGGCAGATCGTGAGCCGCGCTGGCGAGGTCAGCAAAGGGAAGAGGAACGAGGAATTCGACCGGATGCATCTCGATCTGACGGGGCACATGACCGCGGAAGAGACGATCTTCTACCCTGCGCTGGAGAGCGAGATACGGGAGCAGATCAGCCATGCGCGGGAAGAGCATGAAGACATTCGCAGCCACCTCAAAGATATCGGCAGATCCTGGTCGGAAACATCCGAGTTCACGCAGAAACTCCAAAAACTTGAGGAGACAATCAACCACCATGTAGAGGAGGAGGAAGAAAAGATCTTCAGCACGGCCCGTGAGAGCCTGGGACAGGACCGGCTCGAAGAGATGGGCCGGCAGTTCGAACAGGAGAAGCAGAAGACGGTCCGGCAGGGACTGGCACCGGCCCGGTAAGCCGGACCTTCACCCCCCGGGACCGCACACGTCGCGCGAAAAAGGTGCGCGATGCGGGCAACCGGGGTCTGCGATCGCGGGTGGCGGCAGGTCGGGGCTGAAAACGCGGTCCCCTTTTTTTGAGTGGAGCGGAACGGGGAGAAAAAGGGCCGGAAAATTCCCTCGAACGTGAATGATGGCAGGAGACGGTTTTCCTATTCCCCGATTTCCTGTCCGCCCTTCACCGTTGCCCGGAGGATTGCTCCTATCAGTGCCCCCCCGATCAGCCCGGCACCCGCACCCATAAAAAACCCGCTCAGGGGGGAAAACGACCAGCTCCATGCAGCGAGCAGCCCTGCGGGGATCCCGACAAGAGTTCCGGCTCCCATGCCGAAAACGACGAGCATACCTGTGCTGCCCCGGACCCGATCCCTGACATAGGCCTGCGCCGTCAATAGCCCGGTGATTATCCCTGTACCGGCGCCGTATGTCATGCCGACAATGATATCGAGGCCGGAAAGGATTGCCGCCATGCTCCAGATCCCCGTTCCCATTATCAGGCCGATGCTGAATCCGAGCCCGAGAATCCCTCTCATCTTCTCATTGCTCATGGGTACATGAGAATGTTGCAACGGCTCATCAATTTTTGCCGGCGCATTCTCCCGGAGCCGTTTCTGACCTTCCATTGTCCCTTCGCACCTTATGTTCCCTTTTTCGGCCGCCGCTGCCACCGCTTCAGCAGGAAGGCCCCGACGACGGCAACGAAGAGGCCATTGAAGAGCACGAAGATGACGGGATCCTGGAAATCGGTGCCGATCAGGTTGCCGTGGATGATGCCGAGGGCGATGACGGCGTACATCAGGCCGTGGAGAGGCCGCCACACCCGCTGGGGGAGGCGCCGGCGCAGGAGGATGGCGGCGAGGGCGATGTACAGGAGGATGAGGGCCATGCGCCCGCCGAGGGCGAAGAAGAGGTACGGGGAGGCAAACGAGGGGAGGAAGACGGCCGGGTTGAGGGTCTCGGTGGCGAGGATGACGGGGTGGAGGGTGGCGAGGACGAGGCCGAACGCCGCGAAAACGTGGTGCACCCGCAGGAAGGGTGCCCCGAAGAGGGCGCAGATCCGTGCGAGGAAGGGGGTCATCAGCGCCGCGATGCTCAGCGAGAGCAGGCCAATGAGACCACTGATACGAAGCAGCCACGAGACGGGATCGGAGTAGCTGACGGTGAACGACCAGAGCACCACACCGGAGTAGAGAGCGGCAATCCCGATCAGGAGGTACCTGCCCCTGCGCTCCGCCTGCATGGGGAGGGAGTGCACCGCCGCAGGGATAATGGTTGTTGCGGGGCGCGGGTGCACCGTCCCTCCCCCTGCCAGTAGGACGTACAGGAGCTGGTTGGTACTGTACGAGGTGCTATTAGGAAATATGGCGCAATCATGTGTACCTCAGCATGAAGTACATCACCATCAAGGGTGCGCGTGAGCACAATCTCCAGAATATCACCGTACAACTCCCGCGGGACAAATTTATCGTCGTCACCGGGGTTTCTGGCTCGGGCAAATCCACGCTGGCATTCGACACCATCTACGCGGAAGGCCAGCGGCGGTACGTGGAATCGCTCTCCGCCTACGCCCGCCAGTTCCTCGGGCTGATGAACAAGCCCGACGTGGAGAGCATCGAGGGCCTCTCCCCGGCGATCTCCATCGAGCAGAAGACGACCTCCAAGAACCCCCGCTCCACCGTCGGCACGGTGACAGAGATCTACGACTACCTGCGCCTGCTCTTCGCCCGCATCGGCGTCCCCTACTGCCCGGTGCACAATATACGGATCGAATCGCGGTCCCCGGAGGCCATCGCCGACGCCATCGACAGGGAACTCACCGGCATGGTCACCATCCTCTCCCCCGTGATCCGGCAGAAGAAAGGGACCTACCAGCAGCTCTTCAAAGACGTCAACGCCGAGGGGTTCGCGAGGGTCCGCGTCAACGGGGAGATCCACCGGACGGATGATGATATCGTCCTCGAGCGCTACAAAAAGCACGACATCGAGATCGTCGTCGACCGGCTCGCGACCGACGAGCGGTCGAGGCTGGTCGAGGCCGTGGAGAACGCCCTGCAGCGGTCCGAAGGCGGGCTGGTCATCCTCGCGGACGAGGAGGGACGCGATCACCTGTATTCGTCCATGATGGCCTGCCCCGTCTGCGGGATCTCTTTCGAGGAGCTCCAGCCGCGGATGTTCTCCTTCAACAGCCCCTTCGGGGCGTGCGAGGAGTGCAACGGCCTCGGGATCCGGATGGAGTTCGACCCCGACCTCATCATCCCCGACAAGCGCACGAACCTGGCGGACGGCGCAATTGCCCTCTATCGCAACTTCCTCGACGGCTACCGCGTCCAGTATGTCGGCGCCGTGGCAAAGCACCACGGCTTCGATATCTTCACACCGATCAAAGACCTCACCGACACGCAGTACACCGCCCTGATGTTCGGCTCGCCGGACCGCATCCGGTTCGACATGCGGATGAAAAACGGCGACGCACGCTGGTCCCACTCAGGTGTCTGGGAGGGCCTGCTCCCCCAGGCCGAACGCCTCTACCGGCAGACCAAATCCGAGTACCGGCGGCGCGAGCTGGAGAAGTTCATGCGCATCTCGCCGTGCCCGAAGTGCAGGGGCCGGCGGCTCCGGGAGAAGGTGCTCGCCGTCAAAATCGCCGGCAAATCCATCGCGGACGTCGCCGACCTCTCCATCGCCGGGTGCATCGCGTTTTTCGAGACCCTCGCCCTCTCCCACAAAGAGGAGGAGATCGCCCGGCAGGTGCTCAAGGAGATCAAATCGCGGCTTGCCTTCCTCGAACAGGTGGGGTTGAACTACCTCACCCTCTCCCGCAGCGCCGGGACCCTCTCCGGCGGCGAGGCCCAGCGGATCCGGCTCGCCACCCAGATCGGCTCCAACCTGACCGGGGTGCTCTACGTGCTCGACGAACCCTCTATCGGCCTGCACCAGCGGGACAACCACAGGCTCATCGACACCCTGCACAAACTGCGGGACCTCGGCAACACCCTCATCGTGGTGGAGCACGACGAGGACACCATCCGGCAGGCCGACTACGTGGTGGACATGGGCCCCGGCGCCGGGCTCCACGGCGGGTGGGTGGTGGCGGAGGGTACGCCCTCGGCGATCGAGGCCGACCCGCAGTCGCTGACCGGGAAGTACCTCAGCGGCAAGATGACCATTCCTCTCCCCGCAACACGCAGGAAGAGCGACCGGTTTGTCCGGCTCACCGGGTGCCGGGAGAACAACCTCAAGAATATCACCGCGGCGATCCCCATCGGGGTTTTCTCCGTGGTGACCGGCGTCTCCGGGAGCGGAAAATCGACGCTCATTTACGACACCCTCTACCGGGCGCTGATGCAGCAACTGCATGCATCGCGCACCGACCCCGGCACCTTCGACGACATAACCTTCGATGCGGAGATCGACAAGGTCATCGTTATCGACCAGAGCCCCATCGGCAGGACGCCCCGGTCGAACCCGGCCACCTACACCAAGGTCTTCGACGAGATCAGGAAGGTCTTCGCGGAAACGAGAGAGGCCAAGATGCGGGGCTACAAGCCGGGCCGCTTCTCCTTCAACGTGAAGGGAGGCCGCTGCGAGGCCTGCAGGGGGGACGGGCTCATCAAAATCGAGATGAACTTCCTGCCCGACGTCTACATCGAGTGCGAGGAGTGCAAGGGCACCCGCTACAACCGCGAGACACGCGAGGTGAAGTACCGGGGCAAATCCATCGCGGACGTGCTCGACATGAGCGTGGAGGAGGCGATGGAGCTCTTCGAGCACCACCCGTCGATCCGGGCGAAGCTCGAGACGCTGGTCCGGGTGGGCCTCGGCTACATCAAGCTCGGCCAGAGCTCGACGACGCTCTCCGGCGGCGAGGCCCAGCGGATCAAGCTGACCCGCGAGCTCGCCCGGCGGGCAACCGGCAGAACGGTCTACCTCCTCGATGAGCCGACCACCGGGCTGCACTTCCACGACGTCAAGAAGCTGATCGCCGTCCTCGACGACCTCGTCGAGAAGGGCAATACGGTGGTGGTGATCGAGCACAACCTCGACATCATCAAGTCTGCCGACTACATTATCGATATCGGGCCGGAAGGCGGCGACGCCGGAGGGGAGATCATCGCTGCCGGCACCCCCGAAGAGGTCGCTGCGGTGAAGACGTCCTACACCGGGACGTTCCTCAAACCCGTACTGAAGCAAACACCGGTGCTGAAAGAGACATGATCGCCACCGACACCCTGCCCGAAGATCCCGGTTGCTACCTTTTTTCCGACGCATCAGGCGCCATCCTCTACATCGGCAAGGCCAAAAACCTCAAAAAGCGCGTCTCCTCCTACTTCTCGGGCAGGGAGCACGATGCGAAGACCGCGAAGCTCGTCCGGCGGATCGATTCCGTCGATTTCATTGTCACCGGCACCGAGGTCGAGGCGCTCATCCTGGAAAACACGCTGATCAAACGCCACCAGCCGAAGTTCAACATCGACCTCAAGGACTCCAAGAACTACGCCTACATCCATCTTTCCGACGACCCCTATCCCCGCATCGGCATCGCCCGGCGGGCGCGGGGCAGGGGGACATTTTTCGGGCCGTTCGTCTCCGCGCGGGAACGGGATTCCGTGCTGGCGCTGGTGAAAAAGACCTTCGGGCTGCGGTCGTGCCGCAAACTCCCCAAACGGGCCTGCCTCCGCTACCACATGGGCACCTGCAGCGCCCCGTGCATCGGATCCATATCCGGGGAGGACTACGCGGACCTCGTCTCCCGTGCGGGCGAGGTGCTGAAGGGGCGGGCAGCGGACCTGCTCGTCGCATTGCGGCGGGAGATGGAGGAGTATGCGGGGCGGCAGGAGTTCGAGAAAGCCATCAAGCTGCGCGGCCAGATTTCTGCCGTCGAGCACCTCTCCCGCCGCCAGAACATCGTCCGGCCGAAAGCACTCGACGAGGACGTCATCAACTATCTCGTGCAGGACGGCACCGTCTACCTGATGCTCTTTCACGTGGACCGGGGGACGCTCGCCGACAAACAGGAATTTGTCTTCGATGCGGGCGAAGAGAGTATCGAGGAGTTCCTCGTCCAGTACTACGCCGAGCAGATGCCACCCTCGGAGGTCATCCTCCCCGAACCGCCCGGTGAGGCGATCGAAGGGTTTTTGAGCGGGAGGAAGGGGAAGAAGGTGCGGATCACTGTGCCGCAGCGGGGTGCGAAGAAGGACCTGATCGACCTCGTTGAAAAGAACATCGAGATCGCCTTCTTCGGCGACCGCCTGAAGCTCGAGGCCCTCAAACGGGCGGTGGGCCTCCCCGAACTGCCGCACGTCATCGAGTGCTTCGACATCTCGCACCTCTCGGGGAGCGCGATGGTGGGCTCCATGGTGCAGTTCCGGGAGGGCAGACCGGACAAATCGCACTACCGCAGGTTCAGGATCAAGACCGTCGAGGGGATCGATGATTTCGCCGCCATCGCCGAAGTGGTGCGCAGGCGGTATGCGCGGCTGGCGGCGGAGGACGGGGAATTCCCCGACCTCGTCATCATCGACGGGGGCAAGGGACAGCTTGCGGCGGCGCACGCCGCGCTGGAAGGGCTGGGAGTGAAGATCCCCGTCATCTCCATCGCCAAGCGCGAGGAGGAGGTCTATGTGCCGGGATTCTCGCTTCCCCTCCCCCTCTCCAGAAAGCAGAAAGCATCGCTGTTCATCCAGGAGATCCGCGATGAGGCGCACCGGTTCGCCATCGCCTACAACCGTCTCCTGCGCACAAAGGAGGTTATCAAATGACCGAATTCCAGCTGGTCAGCGGGTTCGAGCCCAGAGGGTCGCAGCCCGCGGCAATCGCGAGGCTCGTCGAGGGGCTTGAACAGGACGAGCGCTACCAGACGCTCCTCGGGGTGACCGGGTCGGGCAAGACCTACACCGTCGCCAACGTCATCGACGCCGTCCGGAGACCGACGCTGGTCATCGCCCATAACAAGACACTCGCCGCACAGCTGTATAACGAGTTCCGGGAGTTCTTTCCCCGGAACCGGGTCGAGTACTTCGTCTCCTACTACGATTACTACCAGCCCGAGTCGTATATCCCGAAGAAAGACCAGTACATCGAAAAAGACGCCCAGATAAACCCGAAAATCGAGCAGATGCGGCTCTCTGCGACCGCGTCGCTCCTCTCACGACGTGACGTCATCGTCGTCGCCTCGGTCTCGTGCATCTACGGCCTCGGCAACCCGGAGATCTACCGCGACATGGGGTTCGAGCTGAAGGTAGGCGACCGTATCCGCAGAAACGACCTGCTCTCCCGGCTCGTCGACATGCAGTTCGAGCGAAACGAGATGGAGCTGATGCCCGGCAGGTTCCGGGCAAAGGGGGACACCATCGACCTGATCCCGGGCTATATGAACGATATCATCCGCATCGAGCTGTTTGGCGACGAGATCGAACGGATCGTGGAGATCGAGAAACATTCCGGAAGGGTCAGCGAATCGTTCGGGTACTTCTTCATCTACCCCGCCCGCCACTACGTCATCCCCGAAGAGGAGAAGGCGAGAGCGGTCGATTCGATCCGCGCCGAGCTCGAGGAGGTGCTCCCCGGTCTCGGCATGCTGGAGGCCCACCGCTTAAAGCAGCGCACCCTCTACGACGTCGAGATGATCGAGGAGACCGGGTCGTGCAAGGGCATCGAGAACTACTCCCGGCACTTCGACGGGAGACGGCCGGGAGAACAGCCGTACTGCCTTCTCGACTATTTCCCGGACGATTTCCTGATGGTCATCGACGAGAGCCACCAGACCCTCCCGCAGGTGCGGGGCATGTACCGGGGCGACTACTCGCGCAAGAAGGCGCTGGTGGAGTACGGGTTCCGCCTCCCCTCGGCATTCGACAACCGCCCGCTGATGTTCGATGAATTCGAGCGGTATATGCGCCGGGTGATATTCGTCTCCGCGACCCCCGCCGAGTACGAGGCCACGCATGCCGCCCGGACCGTGGAGCAGATCATCCGGCCCACGGGGCTCGTCGATCCCGAGGTGCTCATCCGGCCGATCGAGGGGCAGACCGACGACGTCATGGCCGAGATCAGGGCAACGATCGCCCGGGGGAACCGCTGCCTCGTGACCACCCTTACCAAGAAGCTCGCCGAGGAGTTCTCGGACTACCTCGCGGAGCAGGGGATCAAAACGCGGTACCTCCACTCCGAGATCGACACCATCGAGCGGACCGAGATTATCCGCCAGCTCCGCCTCGGCACGTTCGACGTCCTGGTGGGCATCAACCTGCTGCGGGAGGGCCTCGATATCCCCGAGGTGGGGTTCATCGGGATCCTCGACGCCGACAAGGAAGGGTTCTTACGCGATGCGCGCAGCCTCATCCAGATCATCGGGCGCGCCGCCCGGAACGCCAGCTCGCGGGTGGTGCTGTATGCCGATGTGATGACCGATTCGATCACGAAGGCCGTGGCGGAGACCGAGCGGAGGCGGGCGCTCCAGATGGCGTTCAACGAAAAGCACGGCATCATCCCGAAGACGATCGTAAAACCCGTCCGTGAAAAGGAGGTGGAGCTCACCGACATACGGCATGTGCCGAAATCGCACATCCCCGATCTGCTCATCGAGCTCGAGGCGGATATGCAGACGGCCGCGGACGACCTCGACTTCGAGCGTGCCATCACCCTGCGGGACACCATTAAAAAACTCTCCGCGCGGATGGCGCAGTGAGGTGCGAAAACGCCTACGAGACATTCTCCCAGAATGCGCTCATCGCTGAAAAGATGCAGGTGCGCAGCCCGTCGAAGTCACAGGAGTCGCTCGCCGCCGCCGCGGCCCCGGTGTCGTCCGAGAACTCTTCATAGAGACTGCGGCTGATTTCGACCTGTATCCACGGGATCCTCGTTCGCCGGAAATGCGACCGGATGATGAACCCTCCCGGGTACGGGTTGTTGATCGCCACCTCCCCGAGATCGCCGAACCGTTCGTGGAAGGTCCCGGTAAGTTCGCGGATCCATTCCGGGGGACAGGTGAGGGGACTCCTCCTGTTCGCCGCCTCGCCCCTCGCATTTCCTGAGTTTCCCAGGCAGATGAGGGGACGTGATTTCCCGGAATCGGGCCACATCAGGGGTGCGAGCGGGAGCATGCTGTGGCAGTCGAAGGCGATGCCGATCTCGCCGCCCGCCAGCATGTCGCTGATCCGGCGGTGGTAGGGGTAGTAGTAGAGGTGCAGCAGGCGGTTGATGAGATGCATCCCGGGGAACTGGCCCTGCCGGTAGACCGGTGTCCCGGTTGCCGTCGCCACCTTAAGCACGCCGTCCGGGTTCTTCGGCGGGAGATCGTAGGGCGCCCGGTTGCAGTCGATGATCGATCGCGCGATGGGCGTCGCCACGACGCCCGCCACCCCGGCCCCGAAATCGTAGATCTCGCGGGTGCGGGGGTCGCTGTTGTAGGCGATATCCTCTGGGGTGAGCTCCACCCGGTCCTGCACCTCGGGGGGTATCCGGTCGCCGCCGTGGGGGATGGAGATGAGAAAAGGGTAGTACCTGCTCAGGCTGCACACTTCCTTCCGGGTCGTCCGGGTGCCGGGTGCACTGCCGAACCGCCGATCGCACGCGGGCACCGGGGATACCGGACGACAGGATATTGCGTCCCGGTCCTGAAAAACATTCCCCGGCCGATTGCGTGGAGGGGGTGCCGGGCAGGTGGACCGGCGCAGACGGGGCCCTCCGCCGCCGGGGATGAGAGAAAATGGGGAATGAAGGGGGTGCTATCCAGGGTTACTGATTCTCGTCTTCGCTCTTGATGGAATATGTCGCTTCTATCGGTTCTTCGGATCCATTTTCAGGGACGATAAGCCATACGAGGATGTAGATGAGGATGCCCGGGAAGAAGCCGGAGAGTACGGTGATCACGATCCATATCACCCGGACGATATTGGAATCAACATCGAAGTACTCCCCGATCCCTCCGCAGACCCCGGCCAGCATCCGGTCCGACTTTGAACGTACCAAACGTTTCTCTGCCATGCTATCCCGTTACCCGTTCCTTGCATATGAGGTTTTCCACGTTGCGTTCATGCCGGGGACGGGTGCCGGGTGCGCTACCGACCGCCGATAAACATAATATTTTTATTATATTACCATTACTATATTTTTATTTAACACCCCGAATAAACAATGCGGCATACCCCGGATACGGGTGGAGGATGATGCATGATACTCTGTTACGACACCTTTTCAAACGGCTGTTTCGACACCGGTGATGCGGAAAGCGTCGCAGACTGGTGTTTTTACCAGCAGGGCTCGTTTATGGCGAGAGACCCCCAGTCGCGGCTATCGGTTCGGAAAAACCGTCTGGCGGTCGACATACCCCGCTTTTCGCTCGCTTCGACCGGATACCACGACCACATGAAATTCATGGTGTTCCGCAACTGCAGGAACGAGGATACCGGGTATCCCGGGTTCAAGGCCCCCGACGGTGCGGCGCTCAGGTGCGACGTCCGGGCACGGTTCATGATGAAAGGCACCGCCGCCAACCCCTACCACGCACCGGAAGACGACTTCCGGCTCTCGAGCGGAGTGCTGCTCTCCACGGACTTCGAGACGAACACCTCGTTCGGGTTCGTCATCGCCGGTTCACAGGTATATGCGCTCTATGAGCGCAGAATTGGCGGTCTCCCGCAGGAAGCCTCATTGTCGATGTTCTGCTACGTAAAACCGGTCCGTGTGATCGAAGCCGGATCCGAGCATCTCTACAGCATGCTGTACCACAAGCAGCAGACCACGGCAACGTGGATGATCGATGACGAGCAGGTGTTCGTTTCTCCCCGCTTTGGAAAGAGGCTCCCGAAAGAGGATGATCAGTATTGCGTGGTCCATGCTCCGGCCGCGCAGGTCACGACCCCGGAGAGCGATCTCGTCGCATCCAACCAGCGTATCTTCGGCGCCGGCGTCTACACCTTCATGGACGCGGCAATGCGGGACGCACGGAAACTCGTCGATGTCGACAATGCCAATATACCGGCTTCGAAAAAAGTGTTCGGGCAGGGAGGAGAGCTGATCTTCGGGGATTTCACCGTCTCGATCGAGTGACCCGCACACGGCACCCGCAGGTTCAGGCCCCGTCTGCAATCTCGACGAGCTGCACGGAGAACGTGAGGTTCTTTCCGGCGAGCGGGTGCGTGTTCCGGACCGTGATCGTGGTTTCATCCATCGATGTCACCGCAACCTCCATCACCCGTCCCTCTTCCGTCACCATTCTCAGGATCTGGCCGACCTGCGGTTCTTTCTGCAGGACAATGCGGTCCCGGTTCAGTTCGAGCGTTCCGGGGCCGTAGGCATCTGCCGCAAGGGTGGTGAACGCCTTATCCTCTCCGACGCTCATGCCGATGATGGCATCCTCGAATGCAGGGATCATCGAGCCCGCGCCGATGGTGAATTCGAGCGGTTCCCGGTCCAGGGAACTGTCGAATATCTCGCCGCTGTCGAGCGTTCCGGTGTAATGCACGCGGACGGTGTCGCCGATCGCCGCAGGTGCGGGTGCTGCGTCCTCTGTGCCGGTGCACCCTGCGGTGATCAGGACGGCGGAGACCATCAGGGCGCACCACAGGCAGGCGATGGCATGACGGTTCATTGTGCTTCCTGTGCTGGCGGGCATGCTTCTCTCTGGTTGGGTATCCTCCCATTTATCCCTGCTGCATTTTCCGTTTGTCCGTTTCGCCTTCTTCGAATCGCGCAGGGTCAAAATTGCCCCGGAATCGGCGATTTTGGATCACGGTGCCTGCGAGAGGGGTGGACCGGGCAGGAAATGGAGGATATCTTCATATATCCGTTCATTTGCTATTGTGGCATAATTATATCTTTAAATACCAAATCGGTCCTCAATTAGGCGATAAATCTCATATTTAAAGGATATGCATCATCGATATCCTTAAATCTGGAATATCCTTTCTATATTGGAACATTCATCCAGCACATCCCCGAGGTGGGAGCCATGTGTGAAGCAGTGACTGACGCAAGTGTCATCGAGCACTTCAAAACAGGGGGCGCATGGGGCCTGTACACCTGTGTCGACCTCAAGGGGTGCAACCCCGAGACCATTCGTAATGCAGACAGAATACGTGCGTTCATCATCGAACTGTGCGACCTCATCGACATGAAGCGGTTTGGAGATCCGCAGATCATCCATTTCGGCCCCAATGATCGCGTCGCCGGGTATTCGATGACCCAGCTCATCGAAACATCGCTGATTTCGGGACATTTCGCCAACGAATCAAACGCTGCCTACCTTGATATATTCAGCTGCAAGGAGTACGCCCCCACGGTCATGGCGGAATTCTGCAAGGAGTTCTTCGAGGCCGTCTCGATGACCTACCAGGTCATCATGCGGGAATAATCCCTCCTCTTTTCTGCGCCCCGCTCCCCGGGACCGGTTTGACGCGGTCGTCGTACCACGGCACCATATAAGCCACGTTCCCGTAGCAGGCTCTCCGTGTTATTATTCGACGCAATATATTTTAATAACGGCAATGCACTAGTGCTGGTGTGACGCTCCGTGCCCTGGCCCTCCTGATCCTGGTCTGCATACCACCGGGCATCCCGTGCGGGCTCTGTGCATCGCTCGATATCCCGGCGGTTGAAGAACTGAATGAAGCCCTCGGGCCCGAACAGGCGGCGATATACCTCCTTCCCGGGCTGCAGGAGGGTCAGACGGTCTATGTCTACGCCGAGGGGGTGTCGGGCAACCTCGATCCTTTCGCCGCCATCGCCCCCCCAGATACCCCCCCGGGGCTGAGGGCGAATTTCGATGCGGAGGTCGAGCAGGCTATCGAGGAGGGCAGGGACCCCCTTCAGGTCGTTCCCGAATTTTCCGACCGCTACTTTCTGGCCTGGGACGATGACGGCGGCGAGGGGTATGACGCCGCCTTCCAGTATACCGTGCCGGATAAAGGGGACTATATACTGATCGTCACCAACAGCCCCGCAAAATCCGAGACCTTCGGGAGATTTCGCCTCCTCGTCGGGATCGACGCCCCGCAGGTGCTCGCCGGCGATGCGGCGCCGACGGGGGAGCGCATCGCCGTGCTGAACCAGGAGGCGTCGCAGATAGACGTCGGGGTGCAGGAGGTGCGCGGGAACCTCACCGCAGGTCAGGCGTCCTGGCAGTATTTCCTCTACCCGGTGGAGGAGGGGGATGTCTTCTACGCCTACATCGAGGTGACCTCCGGCAACCTCGTGCCGATGCTCATCCTTACGGATTTCGGGGACAAACCGCTTGCCAAGGGCATTCCCGCGAACCGTACGCAGGGCGCGCGGCTGCAGCACACCTTCGGGGACACCTGCTGCAATAACATACTGGAAATCGTCGACGTTTTCGGCGGAAGTACCCTGAGACAATACCGCCTTCTGGTGGGCCTCAATGAGCCCGAGGTTCTCACCGGATCGGCCGAACCGGGAGGGGAACCGGTCCTCCGGGAACCGATCGTCGTCAAGGTGGGCTTCCAGCTCGACCAGATCACCGGTGTCGACCAGAAAAGTGAAAATTTCGGGGTGGTCGGCAATATCTGGATGGAGTGGACGGACCCCGAGCTGGCGTTCAGCCCCGACGAATGCAACTGCAACTACAAGCTCTACCGGAGCATCGATGAGTTCTTGAAAGCGGAGGGGACGCGGTGGCCCGAATTCACCCTCTTCAACCAGCAGGAGCGGCGGTGGACGCAGAACCTCCTGATCCGCGTGACCCCTGACGGGACGGCGACCTACTTCGAGCGGTTCTGGGTCACGCTGCAGGCACCGGACTTCAATTTCCGGGAGTACCCCTTCGACGAACAGCAGTTCTACGTGCGCATCGATTCCATCTACGCGGAGACCTTCTTCGTCTACACCCCGTGGGAGGAGCGGACCGCCGTGGGGTCGCAGCTGGGGGAGGAGGAGTGGTACATCACCGCGTACAATACCACCATCGACCAGGTCAATTTGACCAACGTCAATTCACGGTATTCGTTCGGGTTCCTGGCACAGCGCCACCTTGAGTTCTACATCCTGCGCATTCTCATCCCCATCGGGATCATCATCGTCCTGACCTACATCCCCTTCCTGCTCAAGGACTACGGGAAGCGTGCCGACATCGCCTCGGCGAACCTCCTGCTCTTCATCGCCTTCAACTTCACCATCGCCAACGATCTCCCGCGGCTGGGGTACCTCACCCTCCTCGATTCACTTCTTGTGACGACTTTTGTGATCAGCGGTCTGACGGTTGTTTATAATCTCTATCTCAAATGGCTGGCCACACAGGAACAGATGGAGATCGCCGAACGCGTCGATAGGATCATGATCTGGCTCTACCCGCTGGCCTATATCCTGGCTATTGTGGTGATCCTGCACGTGTTTTAATCAGTTCTCGATCTGGATGCCGGTTAGCCTCTGCTGGGCTTCGTGGGAGTAAAATCGGGATTGGAGGTGTGGATAGCTGTCAGGGCCGGATCGAGGGATCCAGGAGCGCCGGAACGGAAACCCCCCGCAGCGCAACCGCAGCGAGCGCCCCCACCACGCCCCGCCCGCCGGCGAGGCGCACCCCATAACGGATGGCAATCGCTTCGCAGGTCTCTGTGGACACCCGTTGTGCCCGGGTATCCAATCCATAGGATCGGAGGCCGTCGGGGATGGTAAAGCCGGTTTTCATGGCGAGCCCCCACTCTTCCGAAATCGACTCGTCCGAGATAAACCGTGACGCTCGATCCATGATCCCACCCACGACTCCCGGTTCTGCGGCAAGCTCGATGTAGCTGCAGGAATTTCCGGCGGTCCTTTCTTCGATGCCAGGATACAGCATGACAACCCTGTGCATGATGGGAATGATCCCTGGCATTTTCGAGAGGTGCTGCAGCAACGCGATTGCCAGCGCAAAGGTGGCGCCGGCATTCCTTGCATCCGTGTCATCGAGACCGATGATCACGTGGGTCAGCGCTCTCGTATAGACCTCGCCCTCGACGGTATCCCCGTAGCGCAGCACATTGACGTTTTCAACCCCCTCGGCCATCGCCATCATCTCGGTCAGGGAAAACGCAGGACCGCCGGTACACCGGATGTGCTGGATGACGTAGTCGCCCTCCCTCCGCACCCCGACCACGCCCACCGCCGCTTTCGGGTGGAGGCCGATCTCCGCGGTCCCCTCGCCGAGACGCGCCAGTTCGAACAGCAACGTCCCGTCACGGGCCACCTCGGTGACGACGCCCCCTGCTTTGCGGTGATGATAGGTGCAGAACGCGGCACACCCGCCGCTCATGCATTCATGGTAAATGCTCACCAGATTCCCGTCAACAGTGGTGAAAATGCGCTTGCAGACGCTGGAGAGCATGGCGCTGCTGGCCGCGTACCGGGCGGGGTGTCGTCCCCGTTTTTCCTCTTTCAGGACGACGCACCGCTCCTCGATGAGCCGGTTCACCCAGTCCTGGGCCGTGCTCCGGGGCATCCGGGTAAGGTCCGAGAGATCGTGCACCGTAAAGCTGCCCGCATCGAGGGTCAGCTGCCGCATTAAATCGAGCAGTTCTCGTCGTTTCTCAAGTACGCTCGACATGGCAATCACGGATGAAGAGAATATCGGCGATGATGGCGCTCGCGGTTTCACGCGAACCCGCCCCTCTCCCGATAAGCGTGATCTCGCCCGCCATATCCGTCTCCACGGTCACCGCATTCAGGGTGTCCCTGACCACGAGGGAGTGATCCTTCGAGAGCACGCGGGGCGAGACCTTGAGTATCCGCTTTTCCGGGATGATTTCTCCGATAAGGCGGATGGTGCAGTTGAGATCCTCGGCAAGGGCGAGGGCATCGGTGGTCAGGCCGTCGATCCCGGTGATATCCACATCATCGAGGGATGCGTTGAGGCCCCAGATGCTGTTGGCGAGGATGACCAGTTTTATTGCCGCATCGACGCCTTTCACGTCATAGGTGGGATCGGCCTCCGCATACCCGAGCTCCCGGGCTTCGAGCAGCGCCTGGCTGTAGCTTAAACCCTCGTCGGTCATGCGGGTGAGGATGTAGTTACAGGTGCCGTTGAATACGCCGTTGAGCGCGGTGATGGTATTGCCCGCAAGGCCGATTTCCAGTGCCTGAATGAGGGGGATCGCCCCGCACACGGTGGCTTCGTACCGCAGCTGGACATTACGGGATGCCGCCAGCTGCATCAGCGCGTCATACCGGAGAGCGATCGGGCCTTTGTTCGATGTGACGACATGCCTGCCCGCTGCAAGGGCGCGAGTGATATAGCCGAGCGCGGGGTTTGCGCTGTCGGCATTCGTGGGGGTGACCTCCACCAGCACATCGTACACCCCGGATTCGATAACATCATCCGCCGTGATTCCCGGGGTTCCGCACAATCCTGTCGTCCGTTTCCGCTCCAGCACATCCCGGATGTCGATCCCGTCGGCGTCGATGATGCCGCTGCGTGAGTCCGCCACCGCAGTGATGGAAAGACCGAGATCCTTCTCACTCACCGCTTCGGCAATGCCCCTCCCGACGGAGCCGAAGCCCAGCAACGCGATTCTCATGGATACTCCTCCAGGGGTTCGATGACAAGGAGACCCTTTTCCCGTGCGACACTGCGCAAAAGATCGATCGCCCTGCCGATCTCTTCCAGCGAGGACGATTTGAGGGTGATCTTTGCAGACGACGGTTCGTTGATTGCAGGCATCACCATGCCGAGTTCGGCGACCTCCGCCAGTCCCGACGAATCGATCCGATCGACCGTGTCGGTGAGGTCCGTGTGCATGATATGGCCGATGAGAATGACCGATCTGCGGATCAGAAGCCGTTCTTCGCCGATGCGGACCACGTTCACGCCCTGCGATGTGAGGGTCTCCACCAGCGATTCGAGTTTGCTGCCGGGAAGGTCAAGCATGATCTGCACATCGATGGTGTCCCCCGGGGCGGCGGAAGGGTCGCGCTGGTGGATAATCGCCATGATGTTTCCCTCCACATCAGAAATCGGCTTGAGAGCGGCAATGAGCTGTCCCGGCTTATCCTTCATCTCAAGCTTCATCGATACCTGCAATCCTGTTCACCGGGTACACAGTTGTTGTGCCATGGAGATAAGTCTTTTACACTTGTCCGGATGACATGGTACTCATAATCCCGGGCCGGTGAGCGCCGCATCCCGAACCGGCCCCCTGTCCTGTCGGAGGTATGCCTATTCCCTCGCATCGAAGACCCGGAAATGAAACGTCGTGCGTAATCTGCTGCGGAAATCCCTACATGGGGAATGATGCGGCAGGCATACGGGTGGGGGAACAGCTCTCCGCCACGCATCCCGAACTTGCGGTGATAGACGGCGGACTCGGGGGCCTTGCCCTCATCCCCCTGATGGAAGGGTACGACAGGGTGGTCATCGTGGATGCCATGACCGGATTCGGCAGCCTCGGCGAGGTGCACGTGTTCCTGCAGCCCCCCCCCTCCTCCCTGTTCCCGATGGCGCTCCACGACGTTGGGATTGCGGAGACGCTCCGGATAGCATCCGCAGTGGGCAGTACCGCAGAGGTGGTGGTCGTCGGGATCGAAGGGGGAGTAATCGAGGCCTTCAGCGATCGCATGGACCCGGAGGTCGAGGCGGCGGTCGGCGAGGCCTGCCGGACCGTCCTTGCGCTCCTTAAAGAGTGATTACACGGAACCGGGTGCTCCGGTGACAATTTTCATCGCGTCCGCCACGTCGGCGATCAGTTCCCCGGGGATCCCCACGACCATCTCGGAATCCTCGATGCCGGAGAACTTCCTTGAGCCGTCACAGCCCATCGAGAAATTGATCTTGCCGGTCATATAGGGCAGCGCCACCGTATCGGCGCACACGGACTGGATGCCTGCCATTGAGCAGTGGAGCCTGCCGCCCATTCGATAGAGGCATGCCTGTGCGAGCTTGAGCATCATTCTCGGCTGGCCGACGACGAGCACCACATGGGGATCGAACGGTGTTTTTTCCAGCGGGGCATATACCGTCGCGTAGGTGGGGGCCTCGGTTCCGCCGGGAACATGCACATTCGGCACCTGGTCGATGGTGCGCATGCAGGCTGCCCAGGTGTCGAATTTTCCCAGTTTATAGTAGAATTCGCCGGACTTCAGGCTCTCTGTCAGCTCGCGCAGGCCGATCGCCCATGCACCACCCATGCACTGGTGCTTCTCGGCGGTGGCATAGAAAATCCGGCCTTCCTTGCGGGCGATGCTCACCATCATGCAGTGCCGGATCGTCTCATCGATTTCGGGGATCCCATCGGGGATCGCCTCCTTGCTCTTGGCGAGCTTGATCGCCACCGGCGATCCGTCGAGGCCGAGGTACTCCGTCAGGGTTTCGGCAACCTCTTCGTAGGGAACGGACGTTCTCATCTCATCTACCACGTGACATCACTCCACCAATCAGATTATGGTGTTCGTGCGGACAGGTGATCCGCAGATCATGAAGGATTGCTCAGCGTACGACACCTTAAGAATTGTTGTTGGCGCAAAGGCATCCGTTACAGGCGGCGCAGTTTGCTTTCCACCTTCAAAAAGAAGTTTTTGCCGGCATCCACAAATATCGCAGGCTGGCTGGCTTTCGAGATGTGCAGGATGCTGCCGGCGGTGAGTTCGGTGGTGTACTGGCCGTCGAGGACGAGCCGTGCGGTTTTTTCACACTCCAGCTTGATTTCAAGGTTCCGCTCATCGCTGATGAGATGGGGGCGAGAGGAGAGCAGGTAGGGAGCGAGCGGAACGATAAGAAACCCTTCGATGCGGGGATCGACAATCGGGCCCCCGGCGCTCATCGCGTATGCCGTCGATCCTGTCGGCGTGCTGACTAAAAGCCCGTCCGCACGGAACCGCTCTGTAATGACGCCGTCGATGCCGATGCAGAACCTGAGCATCTTGGCAGGCCGCTGGGTGACGATGACCGCTTCGTTCAGCGCATCCCCGATGGGCTTGCCGTTCACGTCCAGACTGATCCTCATCCTCGATTCGGTCCGGTACCCTTCGCTGCGGACCCGTTCCAGAAATGCGGGTGCTTCTTCGGGTTCGAGCTCCGTGAGGAACCCCACCTCTCCCCAGTTGATCCCGATCACCGGGATTTGCGTCGTCATGCGCTGCACCGCAAGGAGCACCGATCCGTCTCCGCCGACCACCACAGCGACATCGCCCGTCCATGCCGAAGGGTCGGCGCCCGCAACGCCGAGCGCACCGGCGGTCCGCGCTTCGAACTGCACGCTATCTCCTGTGGATGCCAGCTGGTGCGCGAGCTCTCTCGTGTAGTCGAGTGCGCCCGGATCATCGATTCTGGACATAATCACGACGTTCATCGAGGACACCTACCGGAGATATTCAATGATTTTCAGGTGAAGGACCCTGTTGGAGGCAACCATCGATTTCCCGACCGTTACCTCTTCAGGAAACGAAATGGGCTCCCCGGTATGGTCCGAGACGACCCCTCCCGCTTCCTCGCAGATGATCATCCCTGCAGCCGCATCTATCACCCGCAGCGTCTCCCGGACATCGACGAACCCGTCAATCCGTCCGCAGGCGACATAGCAGAGTTCGAGCGAGGATGCTCCAAGGAGCCGCCACCTGCGGATTTTCTGCCCGAGTCTGAGCACGGTCCCCGGATTGAACTTCCTGCCGTAGACGCTGATGGAACTCTCTTCGAGGAAGGCCGTGGCCGCCACGTGGATCCGTTTGCCGTTCAGGAACGCTCCCGTCCCTCTCGCCGCAGAAAAGACCTCGTCGTGTGCGAGATCCTTGACGTAGCCCTCTCGGATCGATCCGCCTTCCGCATAGGCCAGTGATACCGAGTAAAACGGGATTCCTGCAACGGCATTGAAGGTGCCGTCGATGGGATCGAGAAAGACAGTCCGGTCCCCGGATCCCACCTGCACTTTCCCCTGCTCCTCGCTGATGATCCTGTCGCAGAGGTCGTGTTCCACGAGAAAGTCCACGATCAGGTCCTCGGCAACCTGATCGATCCGCTTTGTCGGGGTGCCGTCAGCCCCCATTTTTATATAGGCGCCTCCCGACGGATTTCCCACGAGATCCCCGATATGCTCCTGTACCAGCGTGGCGATCTCATTGCAGGAACGAATAAATGTCATTGATCCAGTCTCTCTAATCCTCCTTTACGTTGAATTTATTTAAGTTCATTGAGATATGATACAGGAGAGACTGATCTCTATGAAAGAACAAACGGAAATCGGAAAGCTGAAAGAAGGCCGGTATGTCGTTGTTGATGACGAACCCTGCAAAATTCTCTCAATCTCGACCTCGAAGCCGGGAAAACACGGGTCGGCAAAATCGCGTATTGATGTCGTGGGAATTTTTGACGGCATCAAGCGTTCGATCGTGCAGCCGGTCAGTGCGAAAACCTATATTCCCATCGTGGAGCGCCGCACGGCCCAGATCATCTCAATTGCCGGAAATACCGTCCAGATGATGGACATCAAGGACTTCGAGATGTTCGAAATGGAAATTGCCGGCGACAAACTGGCCGGGCTCGAAGCAGGAAAAGAAATCCCCTATATTGCCTCGATGGGCAAGAAGAAGCTCGACTAGATTGCATGCCCTTTTGTTCCCATACTTCTTTTGCGGACGCGGATTGCCCCTATGACGATGCCCGGTACGTGCTTTTCGGCGTCCCCTACGACGGCACGACCTCGTTTCGCGCCGGAACCCGCGATGGCCCGCGTGCAATCCGCGACGTATCCTACAATTTCGAGACCTATATCGCCGATATCGGCATCGATCTGGCAGGAGTCCCCATGGCGGATATGGGCGATATCGAGCCCTGGTGCCTCCCGGAGGACGTGGTTGCACAGGTCCGCAGCGCAGCATCACAGCTGCACCGCGACGGCAAGGTCCCTATCATGCTCGGCGGTGAGCATTCGGTGACGGTCGGGGCGGTGCAGGCGCTGAAGCCCGACTGCTACGTGGTCGCCGATGCCCATCTCGATCTCCGCACCGAGTACGGCAACACCCCCTTCAACCACGCCTGTGTCACGAGGCGCGTGGCCGAGGCAGGCGTCGACGAGGTGTTCATCGTCGGCGCACGCAGCGGCACGAGGGAGGAATACCAATGTGCCCGGGATCTCCACCTCTATACCGCCGCGGATGTGAGAACGAAGGGGATCGGGGCGGTGATCGGCGACATCGCCGCCGCCGTGGATGGTAGAACGGTCTATCTCTCCATCGATGCCGACGCCATCGACTGCTGCCTGACGCCGGGCCTCGGCACCCCTGAGCCTTTCGGCATCACCCACTGGGACGTGCGGGACCTCGTGCGGGCGCTCGCTCCGCGTGCCATCGGCTTCGATTACGTGGAGGTCTGCCCGGTCGATGCGGGGCAGACAGCAGCGGTCGCCGCGAGGATCATCCGCGACTTCATCGCATCCCACTGGAAGGAAACCGGAATATCGACATAAGGATGCGGATATGCCGGGAATGGGGGGCGGCGAGTCCCTCATTTCCGGGTGCTAGGTGTTCGTATTCTGCGGCACCTTGATGGTGACGGTATAGGACTGGACGAACCTCGTCGTGATGATGAAATAGTAGTTTCTCTGTCCCTCGTAGAACTTCTCCTTCCACGGCCGCGGGTCGGTGTCCTTCCAGAGGCGGGAGTCGAGGATGCCCGGGTTGATGATCCGCACAAACCGGTTGGGATCGTTTGCGTCCATGACCTGGATATTGATGCCCGGGAAGACGGATCCCGGCTCGGTCATCGGCTCCACCGTATAGTGCAGCTCCCAGCAGGGGAAGGGGATGGTGATAATCTCGGTAGTCCCGCTCCATTTGCCCTTGATGGTTGCATAGGTGACCATGGTAGAAGTGGAAGGGGGGGGCGAGAACGGGATGTTCGCACTGATCCGTCCCTGCCCTTCGATATCATGATGGTAGGTGGCGGGATTCACAAATCCCACCTTGTGGACCGATCCGTCCCACACAGGCGTCGGGGTCGGGATGCGGGTCGGTGCGGGGGTTGGCGGCCTGGAGAGAACCTCTATGGGGGTTGCGGTGGGCGCTGGCGTCTCCTCCCCGGCAAAAAAAGGTATCATGCTTCCGATGTCCGTGTCTCCCTCCGACAGCAGTGGTTTGACGCCGAACGAGAGGGCGAGCACGATGATGACGGCAAGAGCGATGGGAGCAATATCCCGCCATTCCATACCATTGCTATGGCATCTCGTGCTATTTTAATGCATACCTTTTTAAAGCCCCGGCCGATTCGCCCGTCCGTGCGATATACTCGACGATGAACCGCTTTCCGGATTGGATTCATGCTGGTGTCCTGCGGATGAGGAAACCACGGGTATGCAATATGGTTATTCCCAATGGTCAATCACATATGATGAACAGGAAGGATAATCTTTAATACTATTTTGCGGATGTGCCCGTATTTTCGGGTTTTCGCCAGGTTACTTAAGAACCTTTCTGCATTCAATAAACAAAGTATATAAATGATTTCTATCTTTATATTTATCATGAATATTGGAGGGATCCGATATTCGTTTGAATGGAGGCATTGCAATGCGAAAATTCATGAACAGAGAAGAAGCATTCACAGGTCTTGAGGCCGCCATCGTGCTGATCGCGTTCGTCGTGGTCGCCGCGGTCTTCAGTTACGTCGTTCTCGGCGCCGGGTTCTTCACAACACAGAAGAGCCAGGAGGTCGTTGCCAGCGGTGTTTCGCAGGCATCGTCCAGCATGCAGATCCTCGGTGATGTGTATGGACTTGGAAATGGCACTGAACTCGGAGCTGTTCAGTTCACCCTTGGATTGACCGCCGGTGGTTCTGCCATCGACATGGAAAAAACAACCCTTGTCTGGTCCACTTCCGAAACCGTGGAGACGCTCGCGTTTAATACAAGTGCCAGTGCTGGAAATTGGGCAATCATCGAGAAAAATAATGGTGATGATGATAATCTGCTTGAAGACTACGAGCAGTTCGTGATCAAAGCCATGCCGAGTAACGGTATCGGTGTCAACACGAACTTCAAGCTGGAAATTCGGCCCTCTATCGGTGCGACCATCGCCATTGACGAGAAGGTTCCGCCGCAGGTCGATCCGGTCATGGACCTGACCAGATAATTTCCCCTTCTTTTTCGCCGTCCGATCGGACGGTTGACCGGAGTGTCCGATTGCGGCGTGGTTTCCTGCGGGACAGTGCGCTTTCAATGATCGAGCGGGTTCCCTCTCCGGGGAAGTGTATTTAACTGCGAAGTGTATGGTTAATCAATAGTGTATATCACAGGGCGGCGTCGCCCCTGCCGCACTCATTGGCTCGAACCTCATTTTACTGTAACTTTACCAAAAAAGGATGCAATTTGGAGGGATTCCTTCACCGTAGAGTTACGCAAAGCATTTAAATAATGAACTGGAAACCATATCATTAATATGGCGATCAATCAGGCGCAGGTGGACCATATTATCAGCACCGCATCCGCCGACGACCCCGAGGTGCAGATGCAGCGGCTGCAGGATGATGTGGACCTCATCAAAAAATCCATTAAAAAGCTCCTCATCGATATCCGTGACCGGATGAACGAGCTGGAGAACCCCTTCGTGCTCGGGGCCAATCTTCCCGGTGCTCCGGCACAGCATTCGCACACCCAGAGCGGCGAGAAAACGAAGGAGAGCACCCCCGCAGAGGAGCTCGAACCCGAGGTTCCGGCGCAAAAAACGGTGCAGCAATCCCCGCAGATCGCGGCCCTGGGCCCCGTCCAGGAGCTGCACGCTCACGCACCGCCCATGGGGATCGGTGCCGGCCAGCTGGCTGCCGACGAGCAGCTCCTCCACAGCATCAGGCAGCAGCTGGAGAAGGAGCACACACCTGCACCTGCCGCCAGCGAAAAACTGCGCCTGCACAAGATTCATCGCCTCTTCGACTGGACCGGGAGGATGGTCAAAAAGTACGGTCACGACCGCCTGGAGATCATGATCGAGTCCTATACCGCCATGGGCTACATCTCGAAAGACGCCTGCGCCCAGATAAAGGAAATCACCCGCCTGATGCCGGAATCGCTCGGTGAATCGCATGAGATCAGTTCGAACGCCTACGTCTCCGAGCTCTACGTCCTCAACCGCATTCTCGACCCCGGCGACCAGTCGCTCGACCGGGACATGATCGAGGTGCTGATGGACAAGCAGCAGACCCCCGGAACGGGGAAGAACGCTGAGGGGAAAGTGCGGGAACCCGGCGAAGACTGGATCGACGTGCTTGAAAGGATCTGACGGATGTCGAGCGATACATTCACCACCGCAATATTTTTAATTGCCGCAGTGCTCGCCGCAGCAGTCCTAGTGAACGCATTTTTTCCCGCGATCTACTCGGCCTCGAGCACCTTTACCAAATCGTCGCAGAGCGCCGACGAGCGGTTGCGCACCGACATCAAGATCATCAACACCTTCTCGGGTGCGGGGACCCGAGCGGCACACGTCTGGATAAAGAATATCGGGTCGACCCGCATCCCGGAAACCAGTATCGGGAACGCCAACATCTTCGTGGGTGCGCCTGCCGATTTTGAAATGGTCGCCTATACGGCAGGGGAGCCGGCAAACCACCAGTGGACCTTCACCATCATCGAGGACGCCAACCGGTACTGGGACGCGGGGGAGACGATCTGCATCGAGGTCAGCAGCGACAAAATCCCCGCAGGAAGCACCGACGTGGTGTACTTTCAGATCGTGCTTCCCAGCGGCGTGCTGCGGACAGAAGAATTTACCGTGAGTTGATGTGGCATGGGCCTGGGATCGCTGATTGCATCGGCAGTCGCCATCACCCTGCTGGTGATCACGGCCTATGTGATCATCGGCGGGACGATCGCCACCGCGGAGATCGTCTCTCTCGCCCAGGATGAACATGCACGCACCCTGCAGAAAGCCATACGGACCTCCATTGACATCGTGCAGGTGGACGTCGATGCAAATGCCTCGGTGGTGAACGTGGATGTCTATAACGCGGGAAGCGAGATCATCGCCGATTTCGACCGTATGGACGTGTTCGTCATCTATGACGCCGAACCGCAGTACGTATCCGTCGGGACCGGGCCCGGCACATGGAGTCGGGGCGCGATCACCCCCGACGCCGTCCACCCGGGCCAGCTCGATCCGGGAGAGACCGTCACCATCTCCATTGCCTACACCGGCGGCGACCCGCCCGCATGGGTGCAGGTAACGACGGGCAACGGTGTCTGTGATTCGGCATACGTGACCTGAAGGGAGGAATACAAATGGGAGATAGCAGGGGGACGGGAATCGGGGACCTTCTCGGGGGGGACGATAAAAACATCCTCTCGACCGGAAACCCCGAGATCGACAAAAAACTCGCGGACGGCCTGCCGCTCGAATCCCTCACGCTCATCGAGGGGGAGAACGATACCGGGAAGAGCGTCATGACCCAGCAGATCATCTGGGGGGCGATGAAGGGGGGCATGGATGTCGACCTCTACACCTCGGAGAACACCTCCAAGAGTTTTATCAACCAGATGGAGTCGATGAGCCTCGACATCTCCGACTATTTCGCCTGGGGGCATCTGCGCATTTTTCCGATGCATATCACCGGGTTCAAATGGTCGGAGGACGAGATGCAGGATGTGCTGATGCGGATCATCCGGCACATGAAGACAAGCAAGGCCGGGGTCATCGTGATCGACTCGCTCACCCTGATCACCGAATATACCGGGCAGGCCGACATCCTCACCTTCCTGACGAGCTGCAAAAATCTGGTCGACCACGGAAAGACCATCCTGATCACCCTGCACACGTATGCCTTCGAAGAGGACACCCTCGTCCGCATCCGCTCCATCTGCGACGCCCACCTGTTCATGAAAAAGGCCCTCGTGGGGGACAAGTACGTGATGGTCATGGAGGTGGTCAAGGTCCGCGGGGCCCGCAAGACCACCGGCAATATCGTTTCGTTTGAGGTCCACCCGGGCTACGGCATGAAGATCATCCCGATTTCGATGGCGAAGGTGTAGTGTATGAGTTCACTGAGTGCTGCGATCAGTCTCCCGTTCAAGCCCGAGATCCTCGACGACGAAAACGATTATTCCGAGAATATCGAGTCCTGTGCACTCTACCGGATGCTCCCGGCCAATGCGCGGGAGTACGTCACCCAGAGTCCGCACCTCCTCGAGTACCTCCTGATGTTCCCGGTGAACACCTTCGGCATCCCGCTCTTTTTCTCGGAGCTCAAGCGCGACCTGAAATCAATGGAGAATCCCAATATCATCTACCCGGTCAACGATATGACCTTCGTCCACATCTTTCCGGACGAAAACGACGTGCGCAACTATTACATCCCCATCGAACCGTCGTTTTTACACAGCGTTGCAGAATGTTTCTCGCTTGTCGAAAAGCGGCTGGTCGACCTGATCGATGCCCTCGATGAAGACCCGGTGACCGACGAGGAACGCATCGGCGTGCTCAGGCGGGCGCTCCGGGAGATCATCTACGTCAAACAGCCGGGAGAATCCATCGAGAGCATATTTTCGGAAAGGGAGGAGAAAAAAAAGGTGAAGAACCGGATCGTGGAGTTCCTCAATACCGATTTCACGGCAAAAAAGGCGTTCGAGAAGCAGAAGGTCCCTGCAGGGGTCGACGTGCTCCCCGACGGCAGGATCGTCCTCTCCTCACAGGAATTCCGGTCGCTCGAGTACCTGATCATCCGGGACAAGATCGACATGGGCATCCTCAAGCCGTTTCTCGACGACCCCTACATCGAGGATATCACCTGCGACGGCGTGGGCCCCATCTTCATCGAGCACAAGATTTTCAAGGGGCTCAAATCCGCGGTGGAGTTCAGGGAATCGCATGAAATCGATGAATTCGTGATAAAAATGGCGGAGCGCATCAAGCGGCCGCTCACCTACCGCAACCCCATCGTCGATGCCACGCTCCCCGACGGCTCGCGTATCAACATCGTCTACGGAACGGAGATCAGCAAACACGGGAGCAATTTCACCATCCGCAAGGTGTCCGAAGAGCCGGCGAGCATCCTGCAGCTGATCGACTGGAAGACCACCGATTATATGGTCGCCGGCTATCTCTGGATCTGCATCGAGTTCGGGATGTCCCTCTTTATGAGCGGGGAGACGGCGAGCGGAAAGACGACGAGCCTGAACGCCATCACCACTTTCATCCCGCCGGAAAACAAGATCATCACCATCGAAGACACTCCCGAACTGACCGTCCCCCATAAAAACTGGAGCCGTGAAGTGTCGAAAGGAAAGGGGAAGGGTGAAGGCGAGGGATCGGATGTCACCATGTTCGATCTCCTCAAAGCCGCCCTTCGCCAGCGCCCGAACCAGATCCTGGTGGGGGAAATACGCGGGGCGGAAGGGTCGGTGGCCTTCGGCGCAATGCAGACCGGACACCCGGTGATGAGCACCTTCCACGCGGCATCGGTGGAAAAGCTCATCCAGCGTCTCTGCGGAGACCCCATCAATATCCCGAAAACGCACGTCGACAACTTAAATATCGTGATCATCCAGAGCGCGGTCCGCCGCCCGGACGGGAGCATGGTGCGCAGGATGCTATCCATCAACGAGCTGGTCGGCTATAACCCCGAAACACAGGGGTTCTCCTTCGTCTGCATGTTCCAGTGGGACCCGGTGACCGACACGTTCATCTGGACCGGCAAAGGGAGCAGTTTCCTCCTTGAAAACAAGATCGCCACGATGCTCGGCATCCCGGAGCATAAACGCTCGGATATCTATTTTGAGGTCGAAAAGCGGGCAAAAATCCTGGAACGTCTCCATAAAGCGGGGTATACCGGGTTCTGGGATCTCTACCACATGATGACCAAGATTAAAAAACAGGGGCTCCTCAAGATCGAGATCTGATATGTTCAAACAGACCGTGGAATCACTCAGGGCGAAAAACGGCGGCTCTCTCCCCTTCGAAAGCACGTTCGCAAGCATCAGGCAGAAGCTGGATGACGTGCTGGAGAACAAACGCATGGGTGGCGACATCCTCTTCATGACCACCTATATGGCCGCCATCACGACTGCCCAGGTTTCGCGGCCGGAAATTTTTTCAAAGACGTCGACCCGGATAGAGTACGTCTCGTCAAAATACATCGAAAAAGTGGAGTTCTTTGTCAAAAAATGGAATTACAGATACGCGCAGGCGTTGCGTCTCGTGGCGGAACGGTGCCGGAACGCCATCCTGCGCAGTATGCTGAACCGGTATGCAAACGCCATCGACTCCGGTGTCCCCGACGACGAATTCCTGACGCTCGAACTATCCACGGTGCGCAGCGTCTACCGCAACACCTTCGAGCAGGGATTCGAGATGCTCAAAAAGTGGGGCGATGCCTACATCGCCATGATGCTCTCAGGGACCATCGTGGGGATCATCATCATGGTCTCGGTGGCCATCTATTCTCCCGATGACATCGATGCCACCCTCAATATGTCCTACGCCATCATCCTGATGATCTCCGTCTTCGGCATCACCACCATGTACCGGTCCATCCCCGAGGATTCAAAGACCCACGGTCTTCCCGGACAGGGCTCGCACGAACAGATGATGATTCGGAGCCTCGAACGGGTGATCGTTCCGGTAGCGCTGGTGAGTGCAGTCCTGCTCGCGCTGGCGGGTATCAATGCAGGCCTCATCGCCATCTTCGTGGGAGTGCTGTTTGCCCCGCTCGGCATCATCGCCCTGAAGGACGACATGTATATCCAGAGGCGTGACGAGGACTTCACCGTGTTCCTGCGCGGACTGGGGTCGATTATGGGGGGCAAGGGGCTCACCACGACGTATGCGCTTGCGGAGGTGGACCGCAAATCGCTTGAAGTGCTGGGATCGTTTGTCGATGCGGCCTATTCGAAGCTGAACCTCGGCCTCAGTGATGCGCTGGTCTGGGAGCGGTTTATCCGGGATTCGGGCAGCAATCTCATTTACAAGTACCTCAACATTTTCCGGGACTCCATTGCACTGGGAGGGTCCCCTGCCGATATCGGCAAGATTGTCAGCTCCTCGATGCTCGAGATGGTGCTCCTCCGCAAAAAACGCGAGATGCTCACGACCAGTTTCATCGTGCTCCTGATCCCCATGCACGTGGCGATGGTGGCGATCTTTGCCTTCCTCTACCACATTCTCCTGACCATGTCCCATGCAGTCCAGGAGGTGATGACGGCCTTCGAGGAGACCAGCACCGGGGCGCTGAGCGGGGGCAGCGGTTCTTTGGGCGGTTCGATGGCGGATTCGATGAATATCTTCGTCAACTTTCCCGAGGATACGATGGGCATGTACCTTATCATCACCCTGTTCATGATCACCGTGTCCAATATCCTTGCGGGAAAAGTGGTGAAAGGCGGTGACCGTTCGATGCTCTACTTCTTTGGAAGCGTCCTGTTCGCCCTCACCGGCATCGTGTATATCGTGACGCCCATCGTCGTCGAGTCCTATTTCCAGATACCCGCGTATGGAGCGATTTAGATGAAAACGGCAACACGCAGAATCATTCTTCTTGTGACCTCGGTACTTGCGGGCGGCGTGCTTGTTCCGTTCGACGCACCGGTGTACCTTGTGCTCCTCAATACCGTCATGGTGGGGTGCATCATGCTCATCCTGCTGGGAATGGTCCGGGTATCGAAGGGCGGAACGAAGACCGGTGAGGCACCACCCGCACCGGAGCCGAAGGAGAAACCGAAACAACGTTCACTCGATCCGGGGGCACGCCTTGGCGCATTAAGGCAACGAATCGCAAACCGGAAGCCGGCGGCAGCACCCGCAAAAGAAAGGGTCGCCTCACGACGCCCCCGTCGGGCGGGGATCCACTCGCATCTCTGCGGCGCGGTCTCGGCCATCTCGGCAAGCCTGCAGGCGTGGCGGAACAAGGAGAAAGAGACCGAGAAGATCGACTCCCTCCTTGACCGGGCATTAGCGGATCCCCTCGCCGATGACTTTCCCACCTTCGATCACCTCGCCGCCGGCGGGGATCACACCGATGCATCCGACGTGGAAGAGCGTATCGCGCAAAAGATCGATAAACTGACCTCGCTCACCCCCGACGAGCTCAAACACCTCGAAACCGAGGTGCACGAGAAACTGTTCGGCGAGGAAGAGGGTTCTTCCGATGCATTCGCCTTTGACGGCGGCGAAATCTCCGGATTTGATCTTCCGGTAGCCGGTGAAACCCTGCATGAGGAGTCCGACTTTGACGAGGAGGACATCACCGCTCTCGATTCCATCGATCTCCCCGAAGGCGGTGAATTTCCGGGTCCGGGATCCGGATCTCCGGGCGATATGTCGTTGAGCGATGCATTCCCCGACCTGCCGTACGGCGAGGAGGAACCCTCTGCCAATACGGCCGATATCGATCCTTCCGAACTGGATCATATCGGCGATCTCTCGGATATGGGATTCGGTGACGAGGATCTCGCCGACCTCGAGAGCATCGATCTCGGTGACATTGAGCCTGAGGCGGGTGAAAGAGAGGAAGACGACGAAGAAGCGCCGTTCGATGCCGGTGACCATGACCCCCGGCTCATTGCAGTGGAAGCGCCGGGAGCGGGGGATCCGGATACGGGCCCTGATCCCGGCACCGACGATGATGTCGGCTCATTCGGGTTCGGGGGGGACGAGGACGCGGACATCATGCAGATGCTCAAGCAGGAGACCCGGCGCCCCCGGGTTGTCCAGGACGCAAGTCTCCTGCGGGATCTCAAGGACGTCGATGTGGATGCCCGCGAACTCGTCGATGAACTCGAATCTGTCCTCAATACGCTGAATAAAAAATCATAGGGCCCTGTCGCCAGTATACCGGAGAGATCTGCCATGAAAGAAGTTCCTGTAAAAATCGAAGTCGAAAACAGATGGGTTGTATCGAAGATCGGTATCGGCGAGGACAGGATTCACCTCCATGATCCGGTGAATCTGGACATTCCCCTCAAATCAATTGTCGACATCGAGGAGAAGAAAAACACCCTGCGTATCGAGGTAAAGGGAACACCTCCCACCGGGTACAGGGTGGCTTCCGTCCCAAAAGTCCTCACCGCCCTGAAAAGGGTCGTCATCATGTCCTGCACCGCCTACCGGCTGATGGCGTATTTCATGTCCCCCGCGGTCAGGGGCGGGGTGCTGGTGAAAGATGCGAAATGGGAGAAGGGAGCGATCGCAGTGCTGAAAACGGGCATCTGGTTTGTGAGCCAGCAGAAGCAGATAAGCATCCCCCTCGGGGACGTCTCCGGCATCGAACTCACGACGCGGGAGGTGAATGGCAAAAAGACCGATGTGGTCAAGATCGATCATGTCGAGAGCGGCGGCGTGAGTACGTCATACGTGCTCTGCCCGCTCACCACCCTCCAGATCCTCTACAATTTCCTGAAAGATGCGACAAAAGAGATGGATATGAATGGAGACGAGCTCGGTCCAGTGGCGGCGCAGGTGTCCATGCTGGTATACAGCGGCATGGACTCGAGTGCGATCGAGAAAATGCTCTCCATTTCCAACGACGAGCTCGAATCGGTGTTTGACACCCTGCTCGACCTCGGGATCGTGGAGGTCGTCTGCACCCGCCGGGAGGTGCAACTCACGACGAAAGGGGTCCGTTTCGTGACGGATGCGGCGAAGCATCCTTCCAATTGACAGAAATACTTTTCGCACGATATTTATACTATTTCATCAGAAATTACATCTGGTGTTCAATGGGAAGAATTCTGATTGTCGATGACACGATGTTCATGCGGACACTCGTAAAAAATATTCTTTTTTCAGGGGGCCACGATGTCGTCGGGGAGGCCGAAGACGGCGTACAGGCGGTGGAGATGTATCAGAAACTCAAACCCGATCTCGTGACCATGGACGTGGTGATGCCCCGGATGAACGGCATCGAAGCCCTCAAATCGATAAGGGCCGCGGACCCCAAAGCACGGGTGATCATGTGTACTGCGGTGGGGCAGGAACAGATGGTCAAACTGGCAATCAAGAACGGTGCAAAGGGGTACATCGTCAAGCCGTTCCAGGCACCGAAAGTGGTCGAAGAAGTCAACAATGTTCTCAACCCATGATATGATTCGTGTGCTCGTGGTCGATGACTCGGTATTCATGCGCACGGTTCTCGCCGAACTCCTCGCGAAAGATCCGGATATCGATGTGGTGGGCACGGCATCCGACGGTCGCGATGCTCTCGTCAAGATAGAGGAGCTTGCCCCCGATGTCGTGACCCTCGACATCCAGATGCCGAACATGGACGGACTGGCGACCCTTGAGGCGCTCTCCTCGAAAAACCATGGACCCAAAGTGCTCATGCTCAGCTCCCTTGCCGCGAGTGAAGCGGAGATCACGCAAAAAGCACTTTCTCTCGGTGCTGACGATTTCATGCTCAAACCGAGAAACCTCAGCATCCTGAAAACGGTTGAACCCGAGCTGACGACAAAAATCAAGCACCTTCTTTCCATTCCTCCCACTATACAAACGGATGCGGTTGTGAGCGATCCCGCCCGGTGTGCGGTGCTGGTAGGGTCGTCTGCGGGCGGTCCGCCGATGCTCGATATGCTCGTGTCCTCGCTGAAACCGGAGCTGCGAGCGTCGTTTGTGATCACACAGCATATGCCGGAAGGATTCACCGCCGCTCTCGCCCACCGGCTGAACCGGGTCTCCGCCCTCCCGGTTCATGAGACGCAAAACGGTGAAATCCTGAAATGCGGTAATATCCTCGTTTCCAGAGGGGGGTATCATACGGTCATATCGGAAACCCTCACCCCTGACGGGAGGCATGCAGGACGGGTGGTTCATTCCCGCTCCCCCCCCCTGCATGCCGTCCGGCCGGCGGTGGACACAACCTTTTCCTCAGGCGCGAAGGCCTTCGGCGATAGGACGATCTCGGTATTATTGAGTGGTATGGGCCGCGATGGCGGAGAGGGAATGCGGGCGGTGAAGGATGCTGGCGGCACGACGATCGTTGTCCGTGAAGAGGACTGCCTCGTGTACGGCATGGCGCGATCCGCCCTTGAGACTGGAAGCGTGGATATGGTGGTGCCTTTCAAAGACCTGCCGGGCCGGATCATGAAGGCCGTGGCCAGAATTGGGGGATGAAACGATGGACGCTACTCCCTATCGAACCCTGTTTGTTGCTGAATCCCGGGAAAATCACGAAAATCTCGTAAAAAATCTGCTTCTCCTTGAAGAGTGCAGCGACGATGCCGCAATCGATGAAATATTCCGTTCGGCCCACACCCTGAAAGGGATGTCGGCATCGATGGGATTTGCGGAAATGGAGCGTCTCTGCCACTCGATGGAGGATGTATTCCAGCTCCTGCGCACGGGGCAGCTCGCCCCGGCCCCTCGCCTCATCGATGTGCTCCTCGCCTGCACCGACCGCATTGAGGAGATGATCGACGACATCGAGAGCGGCGGTGACAGTTCGGGCATTTCATCGGTGAGTCTTGTACGGGACCTGCGCGAGGTGGCGGAGGGAGAGGCCGACGACGGCGATCCCGCACAGGAATCCTGCGAGGAATACGTGGTGACCGTCACCCTCGATCCGGCGTGCTCCATGCAGGACGTGCGGGCCATGCTCATTCTCCAGAACCTGGAGGAACTGGGGGAAATCCGCTCGGTGGTGCCCGCCGTTGAAGCGATCGAGGAGGGCACCTTCGCGGGAACGTTCACCGTTGCCCTCGGGACCGATGCCGGCAGGGACGCCGTGCGCAGTGCGGTATCGCATTCCGAAGTGGTCGGGGTCGCGTTCCGGGGTGACGGCGAACACGGACCCGCGCCTGAAGCGGGCCCGTCATCCGACGAGATATCGCCGCGCACCGAGAAGTCCAGGGAAGTGAAAAATCTCCGTGTGGATATCCACCGGCTCGACCAGATGATGAACCTCGTCGAGGATCTGGTGATCAACGGGGGCCGCCTGAAGCAGGTGGCGAAAAAATACCAGATCAAGGAGATGGACGAAGCGCTCGCCATGGTCAGCCGGTCGGTCTCCGACCTGCAGAACCTCACGATGCATATCCGGATGATCCCGCTCAACCAGATCTTCAACCGCTTCCCCCGCGTGGTGCGCGACGTCGCCCACCACGACGGCAAGGAGGTGAATTTCACCATGGAGGGCGGCGAGACCGAGCTCGACCGGAGCGTGATGGACGGCCTGAGCGATCCCCTCCTGCACCTCATCCGCAATGCGGTCAACCACGGCATCGAAACGCCGGACGAGCGGATCGCCGCCGGAAAACCGGCGAAGGGGAACGTGGTGCTCACCGCCTGGAGGGAGCAGGGCACCGTGGTGATCGAGCTTGCGGACGACGGTGCGGGCATTGACCGGGAGAAGGTGCTCGGAAAGGCAATCGAGAAAGACCTCATATCTCCCGAGTATGCGGAAACCCTCAAGGATGAAGAGATTGTCAATTTCCTCTTCGCACCGGGGTTCAGCACGGCGGCGGAGGTCACCGACATCAGCGGCCGCGGCGTGGGTCTCGATGTGGTCAAGAGCACGATCGAATCATTGAACGGCTCCATCCGCGTCGAGACCAGACCGGGGGACGGGACGCGCTTTCGGCTGATCCTGCCGCCCACGATGGCCATCGTCGAGGTCATGATGGTGCGGATCAACCGGAAGCGTTGCGCCATCCCCATCAGCGCCGTGGTCGAGGTCGCCAGCGCGGACCCGAAGAACGTGCACAGGATAGGGGACAGCGAGGCAATCTTGCTGCGCGACGAAGTCCTCCAGATCTATACGCTCGAGGAGATGTTCGGACGGTCAGATCTCCTCGACATCGTCGTGGTCGTCCAGTACCAGGGAAGGAAATGCTGCATCCCGGTTGATGCGGTGGAAGGGCAGCAGGAGGTCGTCGTCAAGCCCGTCGGCCACGTCATCGGCTCCTGTCGCGGGGTGGGCGGCGTCACCATCCCCGGCGACGGGGATGTGGTCCCGATTCTCGATGTGAATACCATGATCTAAGGAGTGAATGCATGGAATTATCTGCACAACAAATGGATCAACTCAAGGAACTGGGGAATATCGGTGCATCTCATGCCGCAACGTCCCTCTCCCAGATGCTGATGAGCCCGATCGACATGACGGTCCCGGAGGTGATGCTCATCGATATTTCCGATATCGCCACCCATATCAGGGACGAAATCGCCGCCATCGTAATATTCGAGATTCAGGGCGAGATTTCCCCCGGCGGCTACGTCGGCCTGTACATGCCGAGGGAATCTGCGGTCCGGCTTACGAACACGATGCTCGGCACGACCGATATGGACCGGGAATTCAATGAGATGGACGAAAGCGCACTTCTTGAAGTGGGCAATATCATGATATCGCAGTTTCTCGACGCCACTGCAACCCTGCTTGATATCATCATGATCCCGTCCCCTCCTGATATCGCCATCGACATGGCACATGCGGTGTTCGAAACCATTCTCTCCCAGGTCGCGAGCGACATAAACAATGTCATCCTGTTCAGGACCGATCTCAGGAGCACAGTGCACGAGATCCGGGGCGCAATTATCCTGATGCCCAATTGCACCACGCTCAACGAGATCCTCATGCTGCTTGAACGGTTGATGCACGGGTGAGGCATCTGAACACAAAGAGCATTGATCTGCCGGCACCACCTGCGCTCCCGCAGCAGTGCGTCAACGTGGGGATTGGCGCCTACCATACGGGGACCTGCGCCATGACCGCGATCGGCCTCGGCTCGTGCATCGCGCTCGTGCTCCACGACACGAGACATGCTGTCGGTGCATGTGCGCACATCATGCTTCCCGAGAGCGGCGGAAAAACCGACCGCCCGGGAAAGTACGCGGATACGGCGATCCCCCTGCTCATCGGGGAATTGACCGCACTGGGGGGGGTGAAACGCTCCTTTGTTGCAAAAATCACCGGCGGAGCGAGCATGTTTTCAAATTTCCAGGGAAAGCTCAATATCGGTGAGCGCAACATCGAAGCGGTGCGGGCGCACCTCGAGGCGCACGGCATCCCGGTTGCGGCTGAAGATATTGGTGGCACGGTGGGAAGAACACTCCACTACAACCCGGCAAACGGCGGGAACATTTCTGTGAAAAGAGCGGATGGGTCGTGCAGAGAATTTTAGTCAGCGTCCTCGGCATCGTGCTTCTTCTGGCCGTACCCGTATCCTCCTCTATCATCCTCTTCTCGCCGGGTTCTGATTCGCTCTCCTCCCTCGGCGTCAGGGACATCACCGACGGGCCGGGAACTACGGTTCTCCTTGCGACCGACAACGGAAGGTCAATCTTCAACGGCACGTGGGAGATCGTGCATGTCAACCGGGCGGAGTACCAGCGCGGTCCGCTCGGCGATTTCGTGACCGCCCTTGCATACGACCATCACATGCGCCTCTGGATCGGGTACTCAAACGGCCTCCAGATCCTTGAGGGATCGGCCTATACCACCATCACCGACCAGCAGCTGCTGAAAAACCTGGCAATAAACGATCTCCGGCGACGAGGCGATGAAATGTGGGTTGCCACGGGCCATGCAGGGCTGCACCGGTATCGCGACGGAACATGGACGTGGTTTCGCCCGCACGGCGCGAGCGGGCTCGGGAGCTATGAAATTCGCAGCATGGCGGTCGATTACGTGACCGGTGCCCTCTATTGCGCTGCAGACGACGGAGCGATGTGGCTATTCGAGGATTCCAGCGCTACCTTTTCCCGGGTCGGAAATTGCGATATCGTTCTCTGCGCTCCGAGATCGCTCGTGAGCTGTCCCTTCGGCGGGATTGCGTGCTTCAATGCCACGGCGGTGTACCGGGTCGGCCCCGACCGCCGGGTACAGCTGCTCGCAAACGCCACGGATCTGCCCTGGCACACGGTGTCGATCACCGACATCGCGTTCATGGACGACGGCACGCTGGTCATCGGCACCGACAGGGGGATCGTGTTCTGGCACAATGGCACGGCAACGCGCGTGCTCACGCAGAAGGACGGTATCGGAGACCAGATGATCAAACGCGTCTACGTGGACAATGCTGGCCGGATATGGTTTTTCAACCGTGTATATGCAGGGATGGTCATCCCCGAAGCGGCAGATGACCCCCTCGTCATCGCCGCGCCCACTGCTGCTCCCGCGCCCCTGCCCCCCGGGCCCTGCGGCAATGCCACGCCAGCACCCGATGAACGGCCCGCCGAGAGCTCGGGTGAAAAATCTCCCGCCTCTCTTCCGGCGACGATTATCGATGCGATTCGATCGGCCCTCGAAGCATTCTTCGGCATGTTCGCCGGCGCGGCATGACGAGACCGTCATTCTTTTTCGCGAATCAGCTCCATTGCGTAGGAATCAATGGACTCGAAAAAGGCTTTTTTTGCTTTCCGTGCGTGTTCCTCGTCCCCGGAGAGGATTTCCCGGGCCAGATATTCCAGAGGGATGAGATAATAGGTGAGTGACCTGAAACGCCCCTTCATCTCCTTCAGGTGCGCCATTGCCTCCCTCTTTTCATTTTTCAACACGAAAAAGGCGAAATCAAGGAGATGAACGAGGTGGAGCGGCATATCCTTTTCAAGTGCCAGATCCCGGTACGCGGTATAGGAGGATGCGCTTGCAGAGAGCAGCGAGAGTTTGATCCCGTAGTACACCGGTTCGAGTAGTGCGGGATACTGCTGCCGCATCTGCCTGACCACCCCCGCCGCACCGACACCGTCCCGGTCCTCGAGCCTGAGGGCAAAATGCTCCCGCAGGAAAAACATATCGTTGAAAAACTTCTCCGTGGCAACATTGATCAATTTCCTGCGCATATCCTCGTTGCGATCTTTTTTTGCCTTTTCAAGCCCGACCATGGGAAACCAGCGCTCATTGGGAAGCCATTCAAGGGACCGCGCGATCATCATCCAGAACGCCTCCTTCATCAGCGGGCTGTCCCTGATATCCAGCTGCCGGAGGCGGTAGATTGGCGGCTTCACCCGGGCAAGATCCAGCAGCTGTTCACGGGCGTAGAGCTCCATCTCGCTCGGGGGACGTTTGCCGTTCACCGTAGCGACCGCCGATTCCTGCTTCGAGAGTTGATAGTAGCAATAGGCGATATAAAACCCGATACGCGCGTCGTATTTCCAGAAATTGCTCAGGTAACTGATGGATTCCCGGTATTTTCCGACGCTCATCAGTTTCAGGCCGGCGAGAATATTCAGGCTGGCTTTGCCGCCTTTTTTCCGCTTCCACCGGTTCGCATTGTCAGTGAGACGCTCGATGAACCCGATGTCCGATGCCTTCGGGCTTGTCTCCAGGATGCGGTAGGCGATATCATCGATATATTCGTCATATGCGGCATCGTCAAGATCGGGAAACGATTGATCCAGTGCGGAGATGACGTGGCCGAAAAATACGGGAAGATTGGAATCGATTTTCGAGATGTTCTTCTCGATGTACAGCGAGAGGTCTTTTTTCATCACATCGAGTTTTTCGTACCGTATGGCATCCGTTACTTTCTCACCATTGACCATGGCTTACCACGCAACCGCACGCTGAAAGCTGGCAGGTCTCTTGCCGGCACAGGGACGCAAAAACCCGGCATGGCTGTCCTTGGGGCCCTATCGAATGCGCCCGTTGCGGGAGATCGGAAAAACCCGTGTCAGACAGGATGATATCCAAAATCCAGCATATTCTTTTGTCATGTAAAAATTATTAACTATTCTCATTCTTCCACGCGAGTGGCCCCGCCGGCAGGTCCGCGGTGAATGGTGCACGGCAGAATAATCGATGCCTGGAAGATCCCCGGCCGATGCAGGCCGCCGACGTTCGCCCGGAATCATTTCTTGGACACGTCAGCGTAGTAGTACTCGCCGATGGAGCGCTGCTCCCGGTCGAGGAAGGACCCGGGTTTGTTGATGCGTGGCCGTCCGGATTTGTCCCGCCGGAACGTCACCTCGAGCTCGGTGAGGAAATGGTTCATTCCCTCCTTCATATCGAAGGGGCCGAGCGCCTCGCCCTGTTTTCCCGGCTCGCCGTCGAACACCAGCAGGCGTTCGCTGATCATGTCGATCAGGTAGATATCGTGATCGATCACGAGGATGCCCGAATCCTTTCCCTCTGCGAATTTTTTCAGCATCCGCGCGAGTTTTACCCGCTGTTCGACATCGAGGTGGGCGCTCGGCTCGTCGAGGATATAGAGGTCAGCGTCCTGGCTCAGGCAGAGAGCGATGGCCACCCGCTGCAGTTCGCCGCCGCTCAGGGTGTCAACGCTCGACTGGAGGATGGGGTGCAGGGAGAGCGGTTCGAGAATTTCGTGCAGGTAGAAGGAGCTGTCGAACCGGTTCGTGGCCTGCCGGAGCAGCATCTCTACGGGGTCGGAGGAAGCCGGCTTGATATACTGCGGTTTGTAGGATACCTTGAGGGTTTTTTCCATGGTCCCCTCGTCCGGCTCCTCCGCACCGGCAAGCAGTTTTGCAAACGTACTCTTGCCGATGCCGTTGGCGCCGACCACGCCGAGCACCTCCCCGTGCCTGATATCCCCTCCCCCCACGGTGAGGGAGAATGCCCCGAAGGATTTTTTCATCGCGGGGAATGCAAAAAGCACCTCGCGGGTGACGCCGCGTGTATGGGAGCGCTCCTCGAACACCACCTCGTACTCGCGGAACCGGACGTTCTCCTCGTGGAGAAAGCCTTCGAGGTACTGGTTGATCCCGACGCGGACGCCTTTGGGGCGCGTGAGAATACCGAACACCGCTGGTTTTCCGTAACCGACGTGTACCATGTCCGCGAGCATGTCGAGGATGGCGAGATCGTGCTCGACGATGATGACGGGGCGGTCTTTCGCCAGTTCCCGGATGAGCTTTGCGGCGGTCATCCTCTGGTAGATATCGAGGTACGGGGTGATTTCGTCGAGGAAATAGAAATCCGCGTCCCGTGCAAGACAGGCGGCGATGGCCATGCGCTGCAGTTCGCCCCCGCTCAATGCGCTGATGGGGCGCTCCACGAGGGATCGGAGCCCGAGTTCGTCGACATAGGCCTCGAGTACCCCCCGTTCGTCGGTCGAAGCGAGCAGCTCCCCGACCGTGCCCGCAAACACCTTCGGGATGTAGTCGATGTACTGTGGTTTGAGCGCGGTCTTCACCTTCCCCTCCGAGACCATCTGAAGATAGTCGAAGAGCTCGGTCCCCGTATAGGCCCGGAGAATCCCCTGCCACGAAGGCTCCTCGTCGAACCTCCCCTGGTTGGGGATCATCTGGCCGCCCAGGATATTCACCGCCGTACTCTTTCCGATGCCGTTCGCTCCCAGAATGCCGATAACCTTCCCTTCAAGGGGAATTGCCATGCCGTAGAGGGCAAACCCGTTCTGCCCGTACCGGTGGGTCGGGTGCTCGAGTTCTTCCGGCAGGGTGACGATATCGATGGCCACAAACGGGCATTTTTTCACGCATATCCCGCACCCGACGCAGAGCTCCTCCGAGATGGCGGCCTTGCCGTCCTCTCCGATAACCACCGTCTCGTCCCCTGTCCGCACCCTCGGGCAGTAGAGAATGCACTCGGTGCCGCATTTTTTGGGGTGGCACCTATCCTTATGAACAACCGCGATGCGCATGGGATCTCACTGCAGAAAAATGGTGCTGGTAAGGAGCAGCGTCCATGAGATAAACCACAGGGAAAATGTCATGAACGCCTGGTAAAACCAGTCCTTTCCTCCAAGGGCGGTATAGTCGATTTTGGCGATCATGAATATATGCCGCTGAAAGACAATCCCTGCAAGGAGGATGAGCACGCCGATGATTGCATTGGGTTGTGAGCCCGTGGCGGGATCCACCTGGCCGGCAAAGATGAACGACGCGATTCCCGCCAGAATTCCCATCATGCAGGCGATGGCCGTCCGGATGATCCGTTCGTTGTGCGCTGCCCTCTTGTCAACCTGCGCAGGCGTGCCGGCGCTTTCCACAACCGCCTCGTTTGGGTTCTCGTCACTCATCTGGACACCAGTGCAGTATTTTTTAGTACTCAGACCATATGTAAGTTGGTATATCAATGGCGACACTGCAGGGAATGAGCGGGATCGATGTCCGGTGCATGGTCTTTGAGCTGCGCTCCCACCTTCCGCTCTGGGTAGGGAAAATCTACCAGTACGATCCGAAAATTCTGGGGTTCCGGTTGAACGGGGAGGAAAAGGCCCGGTACCAGTTTGTGATCGAGGCCGGCCGGCGTGCGCACCTGACCGGGGAACTCCCTCCCGCACCCCCGAACCCGTCGGGATTCTCGATGCTGCTGAGAAAATATCTCCTCGGCGGAAAGATCCTCGATATCAGGCAGCACGGGCTCGAGAGAATTGTCGAATTCGTCGTGGGGAAACGCGATACCACCTACCACCTCGTGGTCGAACTCTTCGATGCCGGAAACGTCGTGCTCTGCGACGAGGAGTACCGTATCATCAAGCCGCTCTGGCACCACCGATTCCGCACCCGGGAGGTGGTGCCGGGGGCGGTGTACGTCTTTTCCGGCCCTTCGAACGCGGACCGGACGGAGGAGGAGATCGCCTCTTTGCTGAAGGATTCGGACCGCGATCTCGTCAGGACCCTCGCCACAGCTCTGTTTCTCGGGGGATCGTACGCTGAGGAGATGTGCAGGATCACCGGACTTGACAGGGAAACGCCTGCAGCTGCAGCGGACGCGGGAAAAGTGCACGCGGCCTACCGGCGGCTGCTTGCGCTCGCGGAAGGCGGGGGACGGGCGGTCGTCGACGCCTCCGGGTGCTGGATTGTGCCGGAGGACGCCCGCGGGGAGGGGCGGGAATTTACGGGTTTTCACGAGGCGCTGGACGCCTTCTATCCACGCGTCGAGGGCCGTGCCGACAAGGAGGCGGCCCCCCGGCTCAGCCGCGAGGAGCGGATACGCAGGCAGCAGCAGGATGCGGTTGCAAAGTTCGAGAAACGAATCGAGCGCCTCGAGATAGCCGTCGAAGCGATCTATGAGAACTACGCGCTGGTCAGCGACATTATCCGCACCCTCGACCAGGCCAGCAGGGAGCGGTCGTGGCAGGAGATCGAAACGATTCTCAAGCAAAGCGATAATTCGGTTGCAAAGGCTATCCGGGCAATTCACCCGGCGGACGCGGCGGTGGAGCTCGATCTCGGGGTACCGGTGAAGATTTTCGTCCACGACTCCCTTGAGGCGAATGTAGGGCGCTACTACGACCAGATAAAAAAATTCAGGCGGAAGCGGGAAGGCGCCCTCGCCGCCATGGAGCAGTCGTTCGAGGTAAAACCCTCGAAGAAGAAGGAGTACGTCTTTCTCAAACCCCGCTGGTACCACCGCTTCCGCTGGTGCCACACTCACGACGGCGTGCTGCTGCTCGGGGGGCGCGATGCCTCCCAGAACGAGGATCTCGTCAGGCGGTACATGGAAGGGGGCGACACTTTTCTCCACGCCGATGTCCACGGGGCGGGCGTCGTCCTGGTCAAGGGGGAGACAGGACACATGGACGAAGCGGCGCAATTCGCGGCTTCCTACTCGAACGCGTGGAAAGCAGGGCATTTTTCTGCCGACGTGTATGCCGCACGCCCGGAGCAGGTGAGCAAGACACCCGAGCCCGGCGAATACGTGAGCAGGGGCTCGTTCATCGTCCGGGGAGAACGGACGTATTTCCGCAATGTGCCGCTGGGCGTGGCGATCGGTATCCAGGTCGAGCCCGTTGTTGCCGTGATCGGCGGCCCGGTGAGTGCGGTGGCAGAAAAGGCAAAGGTATGGGTCGTGCTCGCTCCGGGACAGTACAGCCCGAACGATACGGCCAAAAAGGTGCTCCGCGCCCTCCGGCAGGGCCTTGCGGAAGACGAGGTCCGGGCCCTCAAGCGCGTACTGAATACGGAGCAGGTCGCCGGATTTGTGCCGCCGGGCGGATCGGATATCGTGGAGCTACATGAAGGCTGAATTCGGTGAATTGAAAAAAAATTCGGGGGAGATCCGGCTCTTTCCCGAATCGCTCGATGATCTCTGGCACCTGAAACACCTCGTCCGGGCTGGCGATCGTGTGGTTGCGACCACCTTCCGGAGCATGGATGCGGCCACGGACAAACTACGCCCGGAAAAATCCGAAAAAAAGCCCGTGAGGCTCGGGATACAGGTGCAGAAGGTTGAATTCCACCGCCACGCCAGCCGGCTCCGCATCAGCGGCGTAATCGAGCACGGCGTCGACGAGGGATTCCACCATACCCTCAACGTGGAGTCGGGTTACGAGATCTCCGTGATCAAAGACTGGAAACCCACCGATCTCGAGCGCATCGACCGTGCGGTGAAGGCTTCGTCGGCCGGGGTGACCTACGTGGTCAGCATCGAGGAAGGCGAGGCCCAGATATTTCGCATACGACAGTTCGGGCCAGAACCGGTGAATACCATCACCGTCGGCAGCGCCAAGCGCGAGGGGATGGACGGGCGGGGGATGCTGTTTGCCGAGGTCGCCTCCTCCCTCGCGGAGATCAGCGGCCCGGTGGTCATTGCCGGACCGGGGTTTGTGAAAGATGATCTCATGGCATTTGTGCGCGCGCATGATCCCGATCTGGCATCCCGGTGCGTGCTTGCGGACACGAGGAGGGTGGGGCATGGTGCGGTGCAGGAGGTCATCGGGCAGGGCGTGCTGGACCGGATCACCGAGGACGTGCAGCTCGCCCGTGAAGTGCGGCTGATGGACGAGCTGCTCAGGCGCATCGGCACCGGCGGCGCTGCCGCCTACGGGACAGAAGAGGTGCGGACCGCGATCGATTTCGGGGCGGTCGAGGAGGTTCTGGTCTGCGACGAGATGATGCTCGATGCCGAAGTGGAAGCCCTTCTAGAGCGGGCAGAATCGGTGCGGGCGACGGTCGTGGTCTTTTCCACCGCATTCGAGCCCGGCGAACAGCTCATGGCCCTGGGGGGCATTGCGGCGCTGTTGCGGTTTCCGGTCCGGTAATTCCGTTTTTCGCCCCACCCCGGCAGGCCGGCCCCGGGTTGAGGCAGTGGCGTGATGCCGCAACGAAACGCCGCGCATCCGCCCGTGGAGCGGGATAAAAAAATGGGAAAAAATTATTCTCCCGGTTCTTCGGTTATCGTCGGTTCGGGTACCTCTTCGGGCTCGTCGGTGGCTTCCTCGACCGGTTCCGCGGCCTCTTCGGCCTGTGCCGGGCGCGTGAACACCTCTTTGAGGATAACCTCATCCACCCCGTCGAGGTATTCGAAGATCTGGTGGACGGCCATTCCCCTGCCCATCAGCCACCGGCGGTCGTAGGTGATCCCGGGGGGGAGCAGGACGGTGAGCACGCCACCGGCGAGCTCGACCTCCATGTCGCGGCCCGAAAAGAGGTTGATAAGGGCTTTCGCCCGTTCCACTGCATCCTCGATGGAATCCTCGATCGTGAAGGTATACTGGAGTGTCTTTCCTGCCAGCGGGTGGTTGAAGTCGACCACGGCGCGCTTGCCGACCACATTGACCACCACTCCCTCGCGCCCTTCTGAGCTGACGCGCGTGCCCACGGTGGGTTTTTCAGGAAAATCCTTTACCGGAGCGGATCGCACGAGGGTATCGTCGCGCGGGCCGTACGCCTTTTCGGGGGGGATCTCGATCTCGCCCTCGAAGCCGACCTCTTTTCCGATGATCGCCTCGTCGAGCCCGGCGATCACGTGCATACTTCCTGCACGGACGACAATGGGTCCGTAGGATTTCTGAGGGCTGTAGATGCCGTTTTCTTTGGCCTTCTCATCATCCGTCGTATCGAAGACCTCATCATCCACCAATCCCGTATAGGATATTTTAACAAAGTCACCTTCCTGAACTGTCATGCATACACCTGAACTATATTAAATCGAGAACTACCTACAAAATAATTTTGACGCTTATGTATGAAATTGAAGCAAAGGTACGGGTTGATGACCTCGCCGCGGTCCGCAGAAGCCTGACCGAGCACCATGCGATCCCCGCCGGCGAAGAATCGCAGATTGACGTCTACTACAACGCACCGCACCGGGATTTTGCCGCCACGGATGAGGCGCTGCGCGTCCGCTATGCCGGGGATGTTCCGGAGATCACCTACAAGGGGCCCAAACTCGCCTCGTCGGGGATGAAAGCCCGCAGGGAGATCACGGTTGGGGTTGATTCGGGGGAGCGCTTCGAGGAGGTCCTGACCCTTCTCGGATTTTCGCGTGTTGCAGCGGTCGTCAAGCGCCGCGAGGAATACCACTGGCAGGGTGCCACAATCGCCCTCGATTCAGTTGAAGGGCTCGGTACCTTCGTGGAGATCGAGGTGATGACCGAAGGCGACCGGGACGCTGCACAAGCCCATATTCATGAACTGGAAAGGATGCTGGGGGTGCAGGGCACCCATATCACCGATTCGTACCTGGAGCTGATCATGGCGAAACGGTGAGCAGATCGATGGTGAACTCTTTCGCGGCATCCCCGAAATGGATGAACGCGCAGTCGCCTTCGGATGCCATGCCCGGGTTGACCACCGTCACCCCGCCGCACTCCCGGATCCCCTTTTCTTCATGAATGTGCCCGCAGCACACCAGGTCGAAGTCCTCCATGTGCGCTCGCATACTGCTGCTTCCCACATGCATATCGCCGATGCAGTCGAGCGTCTCCAGTGGCGGAGCGTGTGCAACGAGCACGTTGTGTACGTTTTGTTTCATCCTTTTCTTGGCTTTGACGAGAAGTTCATCGATCTCCTCCTCGCTGAGTTCAAACGGCGTGTCGAAGGGCGTGGGGTTGGATGCACCGATTCCCGTGAACGTAATGGCTCCAATATCGATCGACGACCCGTGCAGGCAGACCGCGTCGGATCGTTCGATAACATCCAGAATATCCCTTGGATCGCAGTTCCCGGGAACGACAAAGCACGGCATTTCGAATTTCGCAAGGAGGTCTTTTGCACCCTCCGCAGGGCCGCAGTCGGTCAGATCCCCTGCGATGAGTACCATGTCCGGATTCAGTCCGATAAATCTGTCAATATGCTCGTAATTACCGTGCAAATCCGAGAGAAGGAGCACATTAATCATGGGTATACATCTCAATTCTTCTTAAAAAACCTTGCCTCGGGGGCGATCCACGACCCGGTCGCCTTTCCCTTCAGGGCGAGCCTGCCGAGGGTTTTCTGTGTTTCGGGAAGTATCGGTCCCGGCGGCTGCCCTGCAAGAGGGGTGCCGGGGAGCGGTGTGAAGTGGTGTGCGTGCACCTGCCCGTACCGCGCCACCCACTCGACGAGTTCGAGCGTCGCTCGCTGGTCTTCCTCCGTCTCGCACGGGAATCCCACGATCACGTCCACCACGGGGACAAGATCGAATTCACGGCAGAGCTCCACCGCACGGATTACATCCGCCACCGAATGCCCCCGCCTGATCGCTGCGAGCACGCCATCGCTTCCGGACTGTGCGCCGAAATGGACCTTTCTGTTCGCGCAGTACCGGCAGACGAGATCGAGCGATTCTGGGGTGACGAACTCGGGGCGCACCTCGCTTGGAAACGTGGCGAGGTAGACGGCGTTGTCCAGCGCCCTGAGAAGGCGTTCGAGCTTCTCGAAGCGGGGGTGGATGCCGTCCGACCCGTAGGCGAATGCATTCGGGCTGATGAACCGGGCATCCCGGTAGCAGGAGGCGGCGCGGGCGACGGCGTCGATCGAGCGGTGCCGCATCGACCTGCCGAACATCCTCGGTGTCTGGCAGTATGTGCACCCGTACGGGCACCCCCTGCTGATTTCGATATATCCTCGCACCTTCGAAAAAGGGGCAAATGCATCGAGCCGGACGCAGGAGTCGGCAGGGCGGACGGTGTGGGCGGTCGCCACGCCGGGCGGGGGGGCGGTGGTGCCGTCCCGCAACCTCTCGAGGAGGAGGGGGAGGGTTCGTTCCCCCTCCCCGATGACGGCATAGTCGGCGTAGGTGCACACCTCGCCGGGGCATGCCGTGGCATGCGGCCCCCCCACCACCGTGATGCAGTCGGCATCCCTGATCTCGTCGCGGAAATGCGGCTCGATAATCGAATTCAGGCTGTAGCAGGTGATCTCTGCCGCCGGCCGGTCGACGGCTTCGAGGTGAATGCCGTAGAGTTCGCATGCGGCATAGAGAGCGGCATACGAATTGTTCGTGCCTTTTATGGTTCTCCAGTTGACCTGCATGGGATTTGTGGGCAACACTGGCGGGGGCATAATCCGGGTGCGCCGGGGTTCACGCCCCCATCCTGAGCGACCCTTCGGTGCCGTCGACCGTGGCGGTCGTGCCGCTCTTCAGTTCGGCGAACGGGATTTCCGGGCGATCGATCATCGGGATGCCGGCGATGATCGCCCCCACAGCGACGATGGGCTCGGCCTCATGGTTGATGATGGCGGCGGGCGCGTTCCCGTTCCGCTGCAGGGCGTACATGACATAGGAGCCGACCGTCGATCCCTTCCCGAAGGGAAAAGCGAGGACCGTGTCCGCGATCGATCTGCCCTCGAGCGGGTGCCCCTGCTCGATGACCACGCCGGATTCTGGGTCCACGCCGGAGAGGAACGATAGTGCCGCATCAGTCACCAGCAGCGGCCCTGTCCCCGTCCCCTTCGCAATCGGCCGGGCCCGGATTATCACTTCCATACCACATAAATGGTGTGAGAATGAAGTATATATTGCCATGGACGAGACCATCTTCAACACGTCGGGCGGCGATGTCGACCTTTCCAGCCTGCAGATGCAGGACCTGAAGGCAAAACTGCTCGATTTGAAAATGAAAAATGATCTCCTGCACAAAGAGAACAACCAGCTCAAGCGGGAAAACAATCAGCTGAAGCGTCCTCCGCTCTTCGTTGCCGTGGTGCTCGATATCCTTGACAGCGGCGAGGTGTATCTCCGGCAGCAGGGAAACAACCAGGAATACATCTCCCAGGCGATCGACGAACTTCGCGACGAACTAAAACCGGGGGTGAAGGTCGCCGTCAACAATACCCTCTCCATCGTCAGGACCATCGGCAATACATTCGACACCCGCGTGCGGGTGATGGAGCTTGATGAATCACCGGAGGTCACATTTGAGCAGATTGGAGGGTTGAAGCAGGAGATCGAAGAGGTCCGTGAAGCTGTGGAATACCCCCTCACCAGGCCCGACATCTTCAAGCGGATCGGTGTGGAACCGCCGAAGGGAATCCTGCTCCACGGCCCACCGGGCACCGGCAAGACGCTCATCGCCAAAGCGGTCGCCCACCAGGCAAACGCCGTGTTCATCCGCATGTCGGGAAGCGAGCTCGTGCACAAGTTCATCGGGGAGGGTGCGCAGATGGTGCGCGAACTCTTCACCCTCGCGCGGGAGCGTGCCCCGTCCATCGTGTTCATCGATGAAATCGATGCGATCGGCAGCACGAGGACACAGGACGGGACATCGGGAAGTGCGGAGGTGCAGCGCACCCTGATGCAGCTCCTCGCGGAGATGGACGGCTTTAACAACCGCGGCAACGTGCGGATCATGGCCGCCACCAACCGCGTCGACATGCTCGACCCTGCCCTACTCAGGCCGGGCAGATTCGACCGTCTCCTTGAAATCCCCCTGCCCGACGAGGATTCCCGAAAGCAGATCCTCAAAATCCATTCGGCGAAGATGACCCTTGACTCGGTGGACTTCGACGAACTTGTCCGGCTGACGGAACAGGCCACCGGTGCGGAACTGCAGGCAATCTGCCGGGAGGCCGGGATGATGGCGGTGCGGCGGGAGGCCGACCGGCTGGAGATGAAGGATTTCGTGGCCGCGGTGAAAAAGGTAAAACACAAATCCTGTGCCGAGGATAGAATGTTTCTGTAACATGTTACTCCTCCTCGTCCAGCGAGAGGCAACAGACCTCTATTCAACTCTTTTAACCTCGGAAACGAGCAGAAATATTCTCAGATTTTACCGGCCGAAGAAGCTCGACTACGGTGTGTCCATCACCTGCGTATCGCTGGGAAGCCTGCTCTCCCTTACCTCGGAACTGCGCTGGTACCTGCGCCGGTACGTGCAGGAAGCCATCGTCGAGATTGCCCCTGGCGAGTGCTATACGCTTTCCCTCGCCGAAGAGATCTATCTGCGGCTGGAAGCCCACGAGGAGGCCCGGGACTACAAAAAGCGCCTCTACATACGTGAAGGATCGGTGGCTGCGGTGGCGTGGCCGGAATGCGACGAGGACGCTGACGGATCGGAGGGGGCGGATACGGTCCTTGACGTCTGGTGCAGCGAATCCGAATTTAACCAGGATTAAAAAAGATTAGGCGAACATGGCACCGAACGTGGTGCCAAGATGGTTCCTGTTGAAGTCGAGCCCGACCTTTTCGATGGCCCGGAGGAAATCGTCCTGCGTGACGACTTCCCTGTCCGCACGGATGGCGTACATGCCCGCCTCGGTGCAGATCGCCTTGAGGTCGGATCCGTTTTTCCCCTCGGTGAGCCGGGAAATTTCGTCGAGATTGACACTTTCATCGAGGTTCATGCTCGCGGTGTGGATCCTGAGTATCGAGAGGCGCCCCTCGAAATCGGGCAGCGGGATCTCGATGATGCGGTCGAACCTGCCGGGCCTGAGCAGGGCGCGGTCGAGGATATCGATGCGGTTGGTCGCGCCGATGATCTTGACCTCTCCCCTGCTTTCGAACCCGTCCATCTCCGCGAGGAGCTGCATCAGGGTGCGCTGCACCTCGCGGTCGCCCGAGGTGGTGCTCTCGGACCGGTGGGCGCCGATGGCGTCGATTTCATCGATGAAGATGATGGACGGGGACTGCTTTTTTGCATGCTCGAAGAGCTCGCGCACGAGCCGGGCGCCCTCCCCGATATACTTCTGCACGAGCTCCGAGCCCACCACGCGGAGGAAGTAGGCATTCGTCTCGTGGGCAACCGCCTTGGCGAGCAGGGTCTTGCCGGTGCCCGGAGGCCCGTAGAGCAGCACTCCCTTCGGCGGCTCGATCCCGACCGTCTTGAAGAGGTCGGGCTTCTTCAAGGGCAGCTCGACGGCTTCCTGTATTTCAGTGATCTGCTGGCCGAGACCGCCGATATCCCCGTAGGTCTCATGCGGGGCCTCCATGACCTCCATCCCGTATACCGCGGCATCGTAGGACTGGGGCAGCACTTCCACGATGGCAAGGGACTGCTGGTTGAGGGAGCAGCGGATCCCCGGTTTGAGGGATTCCGGTTCGATAAAATTCGACGTTCGAACCAGGAAACGGGGGCCCGCGCTACTGCGGATGATCACCCGGTTCGAGTCGATGACGTCGGTGATGGTGCCGATGATGAGAGGAGGGCTGCGCAGCTGTTCGATTTCGCTTTTCAGCTTTCGGATTTCTCGCTCGTATCGTATTTTCTGGGTTTCGATGTACCTCTTTTCAGATTCCAGCTGGCGCACCTGCTCGCGCAGCTCCATATTGCGGCTCTCGAGATTGGAGATCCTCTCGAGTAAATATTTGGCTATGTCCTCCTCGTTGTGAGAATCCGGAGTGTGCTTGGGGTTTTCTCCCATCTGTCTCCTCAAATAGATATATAGGTATAAATGACTATAAAGATGTTTGCAGATTGACATGCAATGTGAATTATGCGGGGCTCAAATTCGAGCAGCCCCAAAAATTGTCCGTATTGAAGGTGCAGAACTGCGGGTATGCGGCCAGTGCGCACGGCTGGGGACCGAGGTGCACCGCCCGCCGGCGCGCCCCGGTGCGCACCGAAAGACGCCGGGCGCTCCCGCCGCTCCCCAGCGACGAAGGCCGCGCGATGTTTTTGACCTGATGGAAGGGGAGATTGTCGATGATTATTCCGACCGGATACGCACCTCCCGCATGCAGAAAGGGTGGACCCAGAAAGACCTCGCCATGCGGATCAAGGAAAAGGAACTCCTTGTAAAAAAGCTCGAGAAGGGCGACCTCATCCCTGAGGATGATGTTCGGAAGAAATTGGAGCAGGTGCTCGGCATCAGTCTCCTCGACACCGCATCTGACGACCTCTCCGCGGATACGGGCGGCACGCTTACGACGACATTCGGCGACCTCATCAAGATTAAAAAGGGTGACAGGTAGGAGGCCGACCCTCCCCTGTCCATCCCGCATCGACAGCGGTTTGGTTCGGACCGGAGATGCCGGCATGGCTCTTCTCTCTCGTATTGGAGCACGCGTGCGCCCGCGTGCCGATGCCGGTCCTGCCGAATTGTCCGGGGCCTGCAAAAACCCCGTGCGGGAGGAGAAAGATAGATAACGGGAAGCGCGAAGTATACTCCTGAGTTGAATGGTATGAGCGCTCCCCTGATCATCATCAATTTCAAGGTCTACAACGAAGGGTTCGGGCAGAACGCCCACCGTATTGCGGCTGCCGCGGAGGAGGTCTCCGAAGAAAGCGGGGTAAGGATAGGCGTGGCCCCGAATTTCATGGAGATCCACCCGATGAGCAACCACTTCAGGATACCCGTGTATGCGCAGCATGTGGACGGGGTGGCGCCGGGGGCCTCTACCGGCCATATCCTCGCCGGCGCAGTGAGAGCTGCGGGGGCGTTCGGGACCCTCATCAACCATTCCGAACGGCGGCTCACCCTCGCCGACATCGAGGCTGCAGTCGAGGCTGCACAGGCCGCACGCCTCGAGACGGTCGTCTGCACCAACAACGCTCCCACGAGCGCCGCGGCTGCCTCGTTCGCCCCGGATTATATCGCCATCGAACCTCCCAAACTGATTGGGACGGGAGTTTCCGTCTCCAGGGCGGATCCCGATATCATCGAAGGGTCGGTACAGGCAGTACACGCCGTGAACCCAGAGGTGAAGGTGCTGACCGGTGCGGGGATCAGCACGGGCGAGGACGTGAAAATCGCTCTGGACCTCGGAACCTCGGGGGTGCTGCTGGCATCCGGCGTCGTCAAAGCCGGGGATCCCGCAAAGGTACTGCGGGATCTGGTCTCGCTCATTTGAGGCTACAGGACGAGCGATATCAGATCGTGCTTGGTGATCACCCCGATTACCTTTCCTTTTTCCACCACGAGCACCGCATGGTGGTGCTGGAGGATATGGACCACACTGTCGATATCCACCGATGGCGGGACGGTGGGAAAGCCCTCCTCCATGAAATCCTTCACCATATTGACCTGGTGCTTCTGGAGCCTTCCCTCTTCGATGGCGTTAATGATGGCGGATTCGGAGATGCATCCCACCGGTACCCCCTCCTCGATCACGGGTATCTGGGAGATGCTGTTGTGTTCCATAATCTCAACGGCTCTCGTTACGGTCTCTGCGGGCGCGACACTCAGTACCGGCGTATGCATGAAATCGATGGCGGTTATTGTGGAACGTTCGGCTTTTTTGAGAACTTCGACGATTTTGGTAAGTGTACTCACTCTCGGATCGACGGTGCCTGCCTCGATGCGGGCAACCATGGACTGGCTTATTGACGCAGCCTTCGCCACGTCGGACTGGCGCAACCCAAGCATCACCCGCTTTGACTTCAGTTCAGCTGGCGTAGGTATCTGCATTGCATTACTGTTGGTGATATTACCATATTAATATAATGCAAAGAAAATAGCGATCCGTGGAATCATGAGTGGGAGGAGTAAGCCCCCTTCTGTTCGTTGCGGCATTCAGCTTTGCGCCGTACCCGGACGGATACCGGACGATCCATATGTCCTGTTCCGGCTTGCACCCGCAGGGATTCACCGTTCCAGCGATTCCCACTGGTACGCTCAGCGAGTTAACTCGCGCTCGCAGCGCTTCTCGCCCTTGTGGGGCTCGGTCGCATCATCGCTGGCAGTGGGGCGTGTCGTTTCTGTGCCAGAGCCATGACTCTCGCCATCCGCACTTGCATGCGGCTGCGTGTCCGGAGGGTGGGGGGACTTTCCTCAGCGGCATATGCGCCACCGTCGGCCGCACTCTCCCTCTCATATTATATTTGGTCGGCCAGATAATTATTGTAATGGTTGTATTAACTGAGAAAGAAGGTGAACTCGCGCTCCTGCTGGCCCGTCGCGCACTGGAAACCGCGATCGCCCGCGCCCCCGAAGAGTCCGTCACACTGCCCCCGGTATTTTCCGAAAACCGCGGGGTATTTGTTACCCTGAAGAAAAAAGGCGAACTCCGGGGCTGTATCGGCTATCCCGACCCGGTGTATCCTCTCGGTCAGGCGATACGCGCGGCTGCAGTCGCCGCGGCGACCGAAGACCCGCGCTTTCCCCCCGTCTCCCCCGACGAACTTGAGGCCCTCGCCATCGAGGTGACCGTCCTTACCCCTCCCGCAAAGCTGCTGTGCGCCGCCTGCGACAGGGACCGCGCGATCGAGGTGGGGCGGCACGGCATTCTCATTGCCGGGCACGGGTGCCAGGGCCTGCTGCTCCCGCAGGTCGCCACTGAATACAGGTGGGACAGTGCGACATTTCTCGATCATACCTGCATGAAAGCCGGTCTCCCTCCCGGGTACTGGCGGCACGAGGAGACCGAAGTTATGGTCTTTGAAGGACAGATAATTACAGAACAGCGGTAACCATGGCCATCCACTTTGAAGTACTCCAGAAAGATATTGCCGGGCGGGTCGGCAGGCTCCGCGTGGGCGAAAAAACTGTTAAAACACCGTTTCTTTTTCCGGTGATCAACCCCCATATCCAGATTATCACGCCGGGCGAGATGCAGGAGATGGGCGTCGAGGCGCTCATCACCAACGCCTATATCTTTTACAAAAGCAAGGAATTCCGGGAACGGGCGCTTGCCGGGGGACTCCATGCAATTCTGGATTTCGACGGCGTCATCATGACCGATTCGGGGGCATTCCAGCAATCCGTCTACGGCGACGTCGATATCGGCAACCTCGAGACGGTCCGCTTCCAGAACGCCATCGGCAGCGAAATCATCGTACCCCTCGATATCGCCACGCCGCCGGATGCGGACCACGAACAGGCGCGGGAGGACCTCGATACCACGTGCGCACGCATCGCCGAAGCGCTCGAGGAGGTGCCGGCAGGGCACCTTGCCGCGCCGGTGCAGGGCGGGCGGTATGCCGACCTCCGCCGCATGGCCGGGGAGAGGATCAGGGAATTCGCCGCCCCGTTCTGCCCGATAGGCGCGGTGGTGCCCCTGATGGAGTCCTACCGCTACAGCGACCTCGTCCGCGTGGTGATGGCCGCGAAGCAGGGACTGTCGCCCGCCGCGTGCGTGCACCTCTTCGGCGCCGGCCACCCGTCGATGTTCGCGCTCGCCGTGGCGATGGGGTGCGATGCGTTCGATTCGGCCGCATACGCGCTCTATGCCCGTGAAGGGCGGTACATGACCCCGCGGGGGAGCATGAAACTCGACGAACTCAACGGGCTGCCCTGCGCCTGTACGGTGTGCCGCACCCACACCGCGCGGGAGCTGCAGAAAGCGCCCGACAGGGAACGCCTGCTCGCGCTCCATAACCTCCACGTCTCCCTTGCGGAGATCGAGCGGATACGCCAGGCGATCCAGGACGGCACCCTGTGGGAGCTGGTCGACGACCGGTGCAGGAACCATCCCCGGCTCCTGGGCGGCTACCGGACCCTGCTCGGCTACGGCGACCGGCTGGAGCAGCAGGATCGAGTATCGAAGCGGCGCTTTTTCTACCGGGGAAGCGAGAGCTGCGGGCGTTCGGAGGTCATGCGCTACCAGGCACGCATCGGGCGGATTGCTCTCGGGCCACGGGTGCGCATCGTGGTCGATGAGCACCGGGGATGCTCAGGGGAGGACGTGCTCTCGTTCCGGCCCCCGTTCGGCCCGTATCCGGCGGCTCTCGCGGAGACCTTTCCGGTGGGGCAGTCCGAAATCCCGGACTGGGACGAAGACATGGTCGGTGCAGGCTGTGCGGGCATCGCCGCCCTCATCAGATCCCACCCCGAAACAGTGTTCGAGATCGAGTGCGAGGACCGCTGGAGGCCGGTGGTGACAGCTGCGCTGCAGGATCAGGAGGAAGGTTTTGTCATTCTTTGAAGCGAAAAAACGGGATATTTGTGCCCGCATCGGTGTGTTCGAACATGGCGGGATGAAACTGTCGTCGCCCGCGGCAGTCGACGCTGAAACGATATTTCCCGAGCTCGGCGTGGTGCGGCACACCAACGTGCCGCTCGCCGCCGGAGAAAGGTTCACCTCCGAGTATCTCCACCGCTACCGCGACCTTGTCGCGGGGCACCCGCTCTCGGATGCAGTCGCGCCCTCAGGCGCCTGCATCGTTGCGGAAAACTGGCACACCGTGATGGACAACCCGTCTGCGTTCGTGGATATGCTCGCGAACCTGAAACGGCGGCATCCGCCCGACACGCTCTGGTACGCTCCCGCGGCCGCCCTCCCCTCGACGGTGGCGGTTCTCGTGTATGCCGGCTTCGATCTCTTTGATTTTGTGGGAGTGGACCTGAAAACCGCACAGGGGTATTTCTGCACGCCGGAAGGGGAGTTTTCGGCGGACGAGTGGATGGATGCGGGCACCTGCTCCTGTGCCGGGTGCCGGTCAGGCGATCTCGGGGAGCACAACCGCACCGCGCTCAGAGAAGAGATCGCCCTCGCAACAAAGATGATCGCGAGGGGGACGCTGCGAGAGTTCATCGAAGGGCGGTGCCGCAGCCGCGCGGCCTCCGTGGCAGCACTCCGGCTGTTCGATGCCAGCTACGAGTACCTCGAACCACGTGCGCCCGTGGCGCGGGAAGGGGCTCTTCTGGCCGCTTCCGGCGAATCGCTCCGCAGGCCCGAGGTCGTCCGGTTCGGGAAGCGTGTCGTTGACCGTTTTGTCCCCACGCGGACGGATGTGGCGGTGCTCCTGCCCTGTTCCGCGAAAAAACCCTACTCGATCTCGCAAAGCCACCACAAATTCCAGAACGCCGTTCGGAACCGGGGCCACGAGCTCATCCTCACCTCGCCCCTCGGGCTCGTCCCCCGGGAGCTGGAGGCGGTCTACCCCGCCGCCCATTACGATGTCCCGGTGAGCGGGTACTGGGACCGGGAGGAGCAGTGCATCATCGCATCGGTCCTTGCCCGCTATCTTGCGCGCCATGGCTACGCACGGGTCATCGCCCACCTCGAGGGGGGGAGCATGGATATCGCACGGATCGCCGCGGCAAGGGCGGGGATCGAGCTCGAGGAGACCTGCTCCGGCCGCCCGACAGACCCCGCCTCCTTAGACCGGCTTGCGGAGGCGCTCGACGGCGAGCGCGCGATTCGTCCCGATACCATCAAAGGAACGGTATCGTGGCAGTTCGGGATCGATATCCCGACAGGGGACCTGCAGGTGCGGGGCAAGCCATGGCGTCGCCTCGTGGTGCGGGGGAGGGACCAGGTGTTTTCCATCGATGCGGCGACCGGGCTCTTTCGCCCGACCTTTGCCGGGTGGCAGCTGCTCGGGGACTGCTACCGCGTAGCGATCGACGATTTCATCCCGCAGGGGGATATTCTTGCACCGGGCGTAATCGGGGCAGACGACGCCATACGGGAGGGCGATGAGGTGTTCGTGGTCGGCAGGAGAGCGGTGGCGACGGGCAGGGCCGCGATGGGTGCCGACGAGATGCGTCGTTCGTCGCGGGGCGTTGCGGTAAAAGTCCGGAAAGTGCAAAAACGTGCCGTTGAGGACTGATCTGTCCTGCAACGGTATGTTCTTCGCTTTTCCCCGGGCAGAAGGACGGGTGGCGTAGTAAACTTCTTTCCATTGCGAAGAGAAACTATTTCTGAAAGGGAGAAACGACCAGCTGGATGAATGATGGACCGTGCACGGTAGAGAACCACAGCCTTCTGCATACCAATATGACTTTTTTCCCGGAATGGAGTGACCGAATTGTACGCAATAACACGTGCAACAGAGATTGCCGACAAGATTTTTGAATTCTGGATAACGGCTCCCCATGTGGCCCGCCATGCACGGGCAGGGCAGTTCGTGGTGCTGAGAATCGACGAGCAGGGGGAGCGCATCCCCCTCACCATCTCGGCGGTGGAGGATGACCGTATCCGCGTGGTGTTCATGGCGGTGGGAAAGACCACCACCCAGCTCTCCTCGCTCCGGGCGGGGGACGCCATCCGGGATGTCGCCGGGCCCCTCGGCAAACCCAGCGAGATCGAACGGTACGGCACCTGCATGGTGATCGGCGGCGGGGTGGGCATCGCCTGCACCCCGATCATCGCACAGGAGCTGAAAGAAGCAGGAAACAGGGTCGTCGGCGTCATCGGCGCCCGGAACGAAAGCCTGCTCATCCTTGAAGACGAGCTGCGCGCCGCCTGCGACGAGCTCGTCGTCTGCACCGACGACGGAAGCCGGGGCTTCCACGGCTTTCCTGCCGACATCCTCAAGCAGCGGCTCGAGGAGGACGCACCCGAAGCCGTCTGGATCATCGGCCCGGCCATCATGATGAAGATCACCTCCGGCGCTACAAAACCCTACGGCGTCAAAACGTTTGTCAGCCTCAACCCCATCATGGTCGACGGCACCGGGATGTGTGGTTCATGCCGCGTCACGGTGGGGGGCGAGACGAAATTCGCCTGCGTCGACGGCCCTGAATTCGACGCGCATCTGGTTGATTTCGACGAGCTGATGCAGCGGCAGCGTATCTACACGGCGCAGGAGAAGGAGGCCATGGAGCGCTACCATGAACACACCTGCCGGTGCGCGGAGGGGGAAGCGCGCCATGAGTAAGCGCCCCGCGCAGGAGAGGATCCGGGATTTTGGCGAGGTGGATCTGGGGCTTTCCGCCGAAGAGGCGGTCGCCGAGGCCTCCCGGTGCCTGCAGTGCAAAAAACCCACATGCGTCGAGGGGTGCCCGGTCACTATCGACATCCCGCAATTTCTCGAGCAGATTGCGGCGGGCGACTTCCGCGAGGCGGCCCGCACCATCAAACAGGAGAATATGCTGCCGGCGATATGCGGCCGCGTCTGTCCACAGGAGACACAGTGCGAAGGGGTGTGCATCCTCGGCGTCAAGGACAGGCCCATCTCCATCGGCTCCCTCGAGCGGTTTGTGGCCGACTGGGAGTACGACCACGGCGTCGAGCTGCCCGGGGTGGCCCCGTCCACGGGAAAACGGGTAGCGGTCGTCGGATCGGGCCCTGCAGGGCTTACCGCTGCGGCAGAGCTCGCCCGGGCGGGGCATTCGGTCACCATCTTCGAATCATTGCACGAGGCGGGGGGCGTGCTCACCTACGGGATCCCGTCGTTCCGCCTCCCCAAGGACGTCGTGGCACGCGAGATCGAGCAGGTGCTCGCCCTCGGCGTCGACCTGAAACTCAACCACCTCGTGGGCAGGAGCGTGCCCGTCGACGAGCTGCTTGGGTTCGATGCCGTGGTGCTGGGCACGGGGGCGGGACTGCCCTACTTTATGAGGATCGAGGGCGAAAACCTCAACGGGGTTTACTCGGCCAACGAGTACCTGACCCGCGTCAACCTGATGCACGCTGACCGGTTCCCCGACTTCGATACCCCCGTCGTACGGGCGAGCCGTGTCGCCGTAGTGGGCGCAGGAAACGTGGCGATGGACGCCGCCCGCGTCGCCCGAAGGCTTGGAGCAAAGGTCTTTCTGGTGTACCGGCGTCGCGAGGAGGATTTCCCCGCACGGGCCGCGGAGATCGAGAACGCGAAGGAGGAAGGGATCGAATTCGTGACCTGTGCCAATCCGGTGAGGATCCTCGGCGGGCCGACGGTGACCGGCATCGAGTGCGTCCGCATGGAGATGTGCGAGCCGGACCGGAGCGGAAGGCCGACGCCGCGTCCCATCGAGGGGAGCTCCTTTGCCCTCGACGTGGACGTCGTCATCGAGGCTATCGGGCAGGGGCCAAACCCCCTCCTCCTCCACCTCATCCCCGGTCTTGCGATCGGTGAAAGGGGCAATGTAGAGGTGGATGATGAGGGACGGACCTCGCTTGCGCGCGTCTATGCGGCCGGCGATGTCGCCACCGGCGCCGCAACCGTGATATGGGCGATGGGGGCGGCAAAACAGGCAGCGCAGCGGGCTGCCCGGGCGATCGAGAAGATGCTTGAAGAATCATGAGCGAAGATGTGTCATTCATACGGGAGCGGGAGCAGGTGCTCCTGCTTGCAGAGGTCGAAGGGAGGGAAATCCTGGATATCGGCGCGGGGCCGCTGGCGCGGATCGCCGTCGCCCGCCATGACTGCTTTGTCACCTCCGTCGACATCTCGAAAGAAGCACTGGAGGAAGCCGAACAGGACGCCGTGGAGCACGGGGTGGCGGAAAAGATCAGCTTCGAACAGGAAGACGCCGCGGATCTCTCCTATGGCGACGAAACGTTCGACATCGGGATCTGCTTCTGTGCGCTCCACCACATCCCGGAAAAGATGCGAGAACCGGTGGTGCTCGAGCTCTTCAGGGTGGTCTACGAACGGATGGTCATCGCCGAGTTCACCCCGGAGGAATTCGGGAAGTTTCACGCCGATTCATCCCACGCCCCTGTCGATCTCGCATGGCTCGAGGAGGTTCTCTCGGGGCTCGGCGAGGTTTCCGTCCACCCTCTCGGCACAATCAACGCCTACGTCATCAGGAAACGCTAGGCTCTTTCATTTTTCAGGTGAAAAAATTCAACCCGAACAGCCAGCCCGCATACACCAGCTGGATGGTGAATGCGGTGGCGCAGACCACGGTGCCGTACAGGGGGGTCGGCATGATCGCATTCAACCGGTCCGAAATCGATACAAACCCCCAGAGGAGCGCTATTTTCGGGATGATAAGGAGCAGGAGGTAAAGCGCGGGCGTACCGGTAAAGGGCGCGAAGAGGGGGTTGAGTTCGTAAAAATAGGGGGAAAAAAGGGCTCCGAAGAGGGAGATAAGAATATCAAGGCTGAAGAGGGCGATAATCCCCGTGAGAAACACCGACTGCAGGGGCGTGTGCATCCACGAGGGGAATGGGGGGCACGAATATTATATTTATCGGCGAATAAATTGGAGGGGGTCTGCAGTGTGGCGAGGCCTCTGCCGCGGACCCCGGATGCGCCTATCCCGGCGAATACGTGATCCGGATGCCCTGGTTGTCGACCCGAGTGCTGATCGCCGTCTCAAGGCCGATTGACCGGAGGAACGCCACGGTCTCCTCCACGCTTCGTTCGGTGACGACGGCGATGGAGGGGCCGACAGAGCTCATTCCGACGAATTCGAATCCCGCATCCCTGATCTTGCTCATATAATGGTAGATCGCGAAGCTGTGGTGCTCGACCTCCGCTCGCTTTGAACCGCGGAACTCGATCTCCCACACGATATCCCCTATCGTTTCGAGGTCGCCGCGTTCGAGGGCGGGGACGAGGTCCATGAGGATGAGGTAGGCCTTGAGCTCGCGGTCGCGGTAATCGAGCGATCTCGCCCGGTTCATGAGGAGATCGAATTCCTTCTCACCGGCAGACGAGATATCGCTCGGGGGAATGCCAATGACGACGTTTTTCCCGTCAGCAAAGGGCCGCTGCGACACCAGCGTCAGTTCATCGCCCATCACGGCCATCCCCCCGTAGGTGGCGACCGCGGGGCCCACCCCCGTCTCGAATCCCGGCGTGATCCGGCCGTCGAGCGTTTCTTCCACGTAGTTGTTTCCGATAAGAAGCCTGAGCTGCAGGTCTGTCAGGGGCGATCCGAGGGCGGCATTCATTGCCTGCGCAACCGCCACGAGGACGGTGCTGGTCGACCCGAGGCCGACATGCTGGTGCTCGTGGTCCCTCGCCTTTATCCGGAATCCACCCTCGTATCCGACGGTCTGCCTGAACACCTCCACAAAGTGGCGGAGAATGGGTTCACGGGCATAGTCAATCTCAAACCCGGTGAGAGTGCATTCAACCTCCGCGGTGCAGTATATCTGGATGGCAAACCCGATCCCGCCACCGCCGGGCCGATCAGGGGCAAAACGGTTCATATCCAGAACGCTCAGGTGGATTCTGGCGGGTGCGGTCGTCGTCACGGTCCCCGGGAACGGGATGAGATCATAGGTGTCCTCGAATCCCAGTGTCTTGATGCATTCACCGGGATGGAACGGGTGGAAATCGTACTCCACCAGATCCAGGTCCCCTCCCCTGATTTTCATTTTCGGCATGATAATCAATTCCGCAGAATGTGTCAGTGGGTACGGTCGAAGAAGATATTCTTACCTGATGCCTTGAGCGGGACGGCGTAGGCGACGGTGCAGCCCTCAAGCCACCCGAGCATCAGCGCTCCCACTCCCCCGGAATACATGATCCGGTTGTCAACGTTGTGGATGCTGGCCGTCTTTACCGCCGAGCCGAGCGCAATTCCGATATCGGCCATGCGTATCACGCAGTTCGGTCCGGAAAACGGGATGCCTCCTTGAGCCGGGGTCACCGGGGCTGCGATCATCTCCTCGCAGGTGGCATACCCGCACCCTCCGCAGTTCAGTCCCGTGTGAACCCGCCCTTTTGCCCCGATGAGCAGGCAGGCGTCGCTGTCCTCGATGTTGCCGGCGTCCCGGAGGAAAAATGAGAATCCGCGTTCCTCCCCGAACGCCCGCATCGCCCGGGCAAGCGTGCCGAGTTCGTCTCCGCTTATGACTTGCGTGACGAGGACGTCGGTTCCTTTTCCCTTGGGAGCGGTCCGTGCGGCGAGTTCCATGAGCCGGGCGACAACCACCACGGCGCTCTCTTCTCCGCCCATGGCGGAACGTGGCACTCCAAAGGGTAAATAGATGTTTGTTTGCGGGAATACACCGCATCGGGCGCTTGCTGGCAATCTATTGAAGTCGGTGACGGCGCCATGCACGCTACCACGTGATACCCACTGCTGCCGAAATCGCAGGTGCCGAGAGTTGCCGCCGTCCATGACCTGCCGGGGTTCGGGCGGACGTCGCTCACTCTCGGAATTCCCCTACTCTCCACGATGGGCGTGCATGTCTGTCCTCTTCCCACCGCAGTGCTTTCGACCCATACGGGCGGATTTACCGATTATTCCATCAGGGATCTCACGGCATTCATGGAAGAGTGCATCCTTCACTGGAACCGGCTCGGCATCGTATTCGATGCGGTCTATAGCGGGTTTCTCGGGTCCCCGAAGCAGATGGACCTTGTTGCCGCCTTCATCGCCGCACAATCAGACGATGACCCGCTCGTCGTGAACGATCCCGTGATGGGCGATAAAGGGTCCACATATGGGCCCATTAGCGGGGAGAAGGCGACGCGCATGCCACAGTACATCCATCATGCGGACATCATCACCACCAACCTGACGGAAGCGGCGTTTCTGCTCGACGAGCCCGACCGGGAGGATGCCGGCGAACATGAGGTCATGGACTGGATCCTCCGGCTCAGCGACATGGGGCCCGGCACCGTCATCGTGACCAGTGCTCCCGATCCGTCATCAAAGAAACGGACATCGGTGCTCGCCTGTGACCGGGCGGACGGGAGGTACTGGAAGGTTGCCTGCGACTATATACCGGCAAATTGCCCGGGCACCGGCGATGCATTCGCCAGTGTCGTCGTGGGCAGCATCATGCAGGGTGACATCCGGGCACGCCCATCCTGCGAGGGAGGGGGTCTTTCTCGAACGGGTGCTTGATACCCTGAAAGGGCCGGTGGTGGCGGGCAGTTACGAACTGATGGCGTGATCGGGTCGCTGCCATCCGATGCCTCCGCCATACCCCGGCGGTTCTCTTTACCGGTGCGCATCTCCAGCGCCCCCCCGCCTCGAAACGCAAGGAGTGCAGGACAACCATTTCCGTGCGTTTTCCTCTCCGTACTGGTCCGGGATGCGGGCATTTCTATACAATGCAAAAGTATAATACATAAAAAATAGTTAATCATAGCATCCCATGCGGATTCTTGAAAAATTCAATCCCAGAAAGCGCCTCTTTTGTGCTCTCGATCTCTATCATGAAGGGAACAGCCACGCGAAAATGGGGCATTACGACGAGGCGTTGCAGTGCTACGATCTCTCGATACAGAACAATCCCCGGGATGCCAATGTATGGACCAGCAGGGGGATCCTGCTCGCCGGTTCCGAGGATTTCAAGGCTGCGGTACAATCGTTCGATCAGGCGCTCCGCATCGATCCGATGAATGCCCGGGCACTGAAACACAAGGCCAAAGCGATGCTCAGGACGGGTGATTTCCAGCGGGCCCTCATATGCTGCAGGGAAGCACTCGACCTCAACCCGAACTCCGTCTCCCTGTGGGTGATGAACGGCCTTGCGAACTACGGGATTGCAAACTACCGGGAATCAATCCGCTGCTACGACCGGGCGCTGAAACGCGACCCCCAGTCGCTCTCTGCGGTGATCAACAAGGGAATTGCGCTCAACAAGGCAGGGAAGTATCAGGAAGCGCACGCATGCTTCGACCTCGCGCGGCGTATCGATCCCGGCCTTCCGGCCATCTACACCAACAAGGCCATCTCGTTCTACTACCAGAAGAACTACCCCCAGGCGCTTCGCTGCATCGAATGGACGCTTGAAATCGATCCCGAAAACGAGCGGGCGAAGTCCCTGCACCGGATACTCCAGTCCGGTCATGCAGCATGAGTGCGCACACCGGAAAAAACAGTTAAAAATCGGATAATATCGATTCGAAATCGAGTATTTTCGGGCTTCCCGGCTCTTTTGCCTCTTCTATGCAGGTAATGATCCTCTCGATGACTTCGTTTTCACTGCGCGGCACTTTGCCCTGCAGCACGTTATCGAGCGCCCTGCTGTGGTAGATGACATGCTGGAGGCGCACGTCTTTATAGCCGACTACGGCGACGATGGCATTGGATCGTTGATCAGAAGTGATGGAGATGATATTATCGACATTCACATAATCGTCTTTCAATGATTTTACCCATACCATGCTGGGTATATTAAAAATGAGCATAAATTTTAGTTCCGATCTGCAACCGGAAAAGAGACCGGGCCCGAATGCAAAAAAAAGATCTATTTTTTATATTCACGCTGTGCGTAGGAATATTTTGCCGATTCGCCACCGCTTGCCACGATATAGATCCATTCCCAGAGCGATTTCAGGGTGCCGAACTGTTCGTACCGCCGCATGGAAAACCCCACCTTCATTGCCGGGTTGAGCACCACGCTGCCACGGTACTTCATCCTGCGGGCGATTTCGAGGTCGTCCCCGGCATCGATGCAACGGTACATGCCTGCGGCAAGAAAGGCCTCGCGGTCAAACGCGGTGTTGCACCCGAGCGTGTAGTATATGGTGCCGGTCAGGTACCCGAGCTTTGAGAAGAGGTTGGCGAAATGCAGGGACAGCCGGTGTTTCAGGCCCGGCTCGATCGGGTAGACGTAGCCGTAAAGCTGGACGATGCCCTCATCGAGGGCAAAAGAGCGTTCAATCTCTTCCAGCCAGTTTTCGGGGATGAAGCAATCCGCATCGGTGGTGGCGATGATGGTGCCGCGGGCCAGTTTCGCACCGTCATTGCGCGCCCCACCCACCTTCTCGCTGGTCTGGATGACCACCCGGTCGGCATACGGTTCGGCGAGTTCCCGCGTCCGGTCCTGTGAATTGCCGTCCACGACGATGATCTCGTAGGTTTCCCGGGGCAGGGTCTGGGTGGAGAGGGAGGCAAGACACCGCTCAATGTTTTCCGCTTCATTGTAGGTTGGAACGATTACCGAAATCATGACTCCACCAGTTCGCAGTAAAGTGCACGGTGCTGCTCTGCAATACACCGGATGTCAAACCGCCCGGTGAATGCCCGCGCCGCTGCGGCAAGGGCGCGAAGCGCACCATCATCAGCTATCTGCCGGGCGGCTTCATCAACATTGCCAAAATATGCAAGGTTTTCGCCGAAAATCTCCCGGAATTCAGGGATATCCCGTGCCACGACGGGAAGTCCGCAGGAAAGCGCCTCGAGGTTCACGAGCCCGAAGGTCTCGGCATACGACGGCATGAAAAAGATGTCGGCGGCGCTGTAGGCGGATACGATGTCGGGGACAAACCCGGTAAACAGCATATTCTCCCCGCACTTCTTCTTCATCTGCTGTATTTTAAAATAGTCCTTCGAACCCATCCCGTAGGGGAATCCGCCCACCCAGACCCAGAGAAGGTCCGGAAACCGCATGGAAAGCTCCATCACATCATAGATCCCTTTTCTCGGCGTCTGCTGGGCAACGGTGAGAACTACCGGTGCATCGTCATCGATACCGTGGGCCTCCCTGAACTCCTTTGCTTTTTTCCCATCGTGCGAAAACATCTCCCTGTCCACGCCGTTCGGGATCAGCGTCGTGGGCACGCCGGGGACCATGGCCGCAATCTCCTGCTGGCAGATCTCCGAGATGGTGATGATATGGTCGAACGAGCGGTAGATTTTCGGGTAGAGTGAATTGATGACATTGTGGAAGGCGACATTGTCCTCGTTGATGCGGGGCGTCGAATGGGCGGTAAGCACGGAACAGCCGCGGTTCATTTTTTCATTGGAGAGGGCGAGCGGGCCGAAGGTATGGTAATGCACCACATCGAAGGTGTTGCTCATCGCATTGTAGCTGACATCGACGGACATGTCGTGCAGCAGTGCTTTATAGAGCGTTTTTGCGGCTGTAGCGCAGCCGATGTACTTGAAAAAGAGCATATCCTCGACGAAAAAATTGACGTTCATGGAACCGCCTTCACGAACTCGAACGCTTTGCGGATACATGCATCCATATTCAGGTACTCGAACTCGGCAAATCGTCCCACCAGATCGATCCCCTGATCCCTGATATAGGTTCGGACGGTCTCGATATTGTCCCGGTACTCGAGATCGTAGACGACATAGGCAAAGTCCTCGCGTTCCACCGCGTGGTAGACGACACTCTCTGCGCTTTCGATGAGCCCCATGCGGACAAGCCCCTCCACCACATGGTCGACCACCTCGTCGTCGGAGAGCGCCGATACGGCATCCCCTTCGTTGCAGGTGATCTCCGCGAGGATCGACGAGCAGCCCTCCGGGGCGACGTCGGTGCTGTAATTCGAGGGAAACGAGACGCGGTTGAAAGATCCGAGGTCATGCTGGGGGACATAGAGCCAGGAATATTCGACAACCCCCCCCGTAATCCCGATGCACACGGAGATCAGGGAATTGTAGCGCAACCCCTCGCAGGCCTTCCGGCATGCCTCGGGCACGCCGTCCATACAGGCGAGAAGGTGCTGGACGGGTATGGTGGAAATGCACCGGTCCGCCTCGATCGACTCCGTCCCGTCGCTCACGATTACCCCGTTCCCTCTCCTCCATACCGACGCGACCTCGAAGCCCGTGACGATACGATCCTGCACCGGTGCGGCCATCGCCCTGACCAGCGCCTCGATGCCCCCGCGGACCGGGTAGGAGAAGACTGCCTGGTGGGTGTAGCCTTCGGTTTCGATGCCTATTGCGGATTTGACGATATCCTCCACGGGAGGACGCGGGATGCGCCCGTCCACCCAGTGCAGCGACATCTTCTCCGCAGGGTAATTCCAGATCTTTTCATTGTACGGCACCATGTAGAGTTCGGCAATCCCCCTGCCGAACGTGGCGTAGATCCACTCGCGGAAATTGCGGGGCGGCGGGATCTCGCCTTTCTCGACCGCAATCAGGGTGCGGATATATTCATTGAGGCAGAAGAAGCAGTCCTCTTTCGGCAGGTCGGAAAGGCCGTTTTCAAAGGGGTATTTCACAAAATTTCCCTTATAGAATATTTTGGTGTTCCGGCGGCGCTCATCGCGGTTGTCCCCCAGCACCTCGCGCATGAACGAGAGGACTTCCAGATCCCTGCTGAATATGATATGGGACCCGCCGATATCGAAGGTAAACCCCTCCGATGTTCTCGAACGGCAGAGACCCCCGATGGTATCCTCACGTTCGAGGACAACGACGTCTTCACCCTTCTCCGCGAGAAGCCTTGCAAGGGTGACGCCGGTCAGCCCGCCGCCTAAAATTGCCCATCTCACGATACTATTTTCGGCGCGTCCTCATAAAAAAGTGTTTAATTTCACCGGCAGACACCGGGAAAAAACGTCATCTCGGCTGGATGAACCAGCCCGTGCAGGTGCTATCGAGAATGCCGGAATCGTTTTTCGCCGTGAGAAGGCTGACTGTGACCATGGCAACGAAGGAGAGGACGAGCGCATAGAAGCTGAAATGCATCGGCACGGGTGTGACGTACTGGTGCCAGTAGCCGAATACCCCGGCACTCACCAGCCCGATGCTCATGCTGGCGATGGCCCCCTGCCGGGTCGCTCCCCTCCAGTAAAGCCCTGCAAGCAGCGGCACGGCAAAAGTGGCAAGCATCACGCCGATTCCCATCCATATCAGCCATGCCAGCATGGGCGGCGGGTTCACCGCAAGCAGAAGCGTCCCTCCTGCCGCAGCCACCACCGAGACTTTGCTGACCATGAGCACCTCCTTGTCCGAGGCAGAAGGCCGGAGGATGTTGCGGTAGACATCCCAGCCGAACATGGTGCCCACGGTGAGCATCAGCCGGTCCGTGGTGGACATCACCGCGGCAAGCACGATGACGGCGAATATCGCCCATACGAACACGCTGCTCGAGACCAGCTGGATGCTGTACACAAGGATGAAGTCCTGCGCATTGACTGCCTCGGGAAGGACGAGGGTCCCGGCCTCGACAAGCGTACGGCCCGCGAATCCGGTGAACTTGACCAGAAACATGACCACGGCATAGATCCCGAATGCGATGACCGGCGACCAGCGGAAATACTTCTCGTCTTTGGCGGCGAGCACATTATTGATGACGTGGGGTGCGCACGCCAGCCCGATCATCAGCAGCAGCCCGAACGAGACCAGGAATTCCGGGGTGAAGGCCGGGGCGCCTGCGGGCATGTAGGGCTGGACGAAGTTCGGGTTGATTTCGGCAAGCGCCCCGTTGATGCTGGTGAGCCCGCCCGCTTTCAGGATGACGAGCGGCGCCATGATCAGAACGCCGAATATGAGAATACCTCCCTGGAAGAGCGTGGTCCAGGATACGGCGTAGAGCCCGCCGATGGTGGTGTAGAGGGTGATAACGATGCCTGCAATGAGCAGTGCCTGCCAGTGCTGGAGGCCGAACAGCCAGACAAGGATGATGCTGATTGCCGTGTACTGCCCGATCAGGTAGATGAGCGAGACGATGATGCCTGCGACGGCACTGAGCCCCCGCATTGCTCTCGGGCTCTCGAACCGGTGGGCGAAATAGTCCTGGATGGTCATGTACCCCTCCTGCGTCCCGACGTGGTTGAGCTTCACGCCGAAGACGATGATGGCGAACGCCGCCGAGAGGGGCACGAAGATCTGCTCCCAGATCGTCGGCCACCCGGCGGCATACCCGAGCCCGCTCACGCCGAGAAGGGTCATCCCGCTGCAGATGGAAGCGACGATGAGGATGGTAAACACCCAGAACCCGAGTGACCTTCCTGCGAGGATGTAATCTTCCGAATTATGGATCTTCTTCGAGGCCCAGCTCCCGATGGCGATCAGCAGGAGGCAGTAGAGCACGACGACCGTGAGGGTCACCATCTCGACCATATCACGCAGCCTCCCTGAAGGTGAGACCCCAGATTAACAATATAAGGAAGGCGAGCAACACCGTCCCTCCCACGAGTACAGTGGTTAACGTTGGCAGACAGAACATACTATCATGTTATATGTTAGCATGCTACATATTAACATAACCGATCCGGCCACCGCGGGGCCCCGGAGAGGGACAAAAAAAGAGTTATTCTGGTTTCTGGCTTTTCACGGTTTTCGAACCCCTCAGAATCGCGATCTTGCCGGTCCTGACGAGTTCCTTTATTCCGTACTGGGGCAGGAGTTTTTCAAGGGCGTCGATCTTTTCGGAGTCGCCCGTGACCTCGAGCACCACGGTCCGGGTGCCGACGTCGATGATCTTCGCCCTGAATATACTCGCGATCTGCATGATTTCTGCCCGGGTGGCGCCTGTCTCGGCCCCGACCTTGATGAGCGCGAGCTCGCGGTCGACATGATCGCGGTAGGTGATGTCGGATACCTTGACGATGTCGATCAGCTTGTTCAGCTGCTTCTTCACCTGTTCGATCTGGGCGTCGTCGCCGTAGGCGACCACCGTGATCCTGCTCATATTGGGCTCCTCGCAGACCCCCACGGCGAGGCTCTCGATGTTGAATCCCCGCCGGGAGAACAGACCTGCAACACGGCTCAGGACACCTGCTTTGTTCTCAACGAGGATGCTCAGGGTGTGGGCCTTCATTGCTGGTGCCCCCCGATCATCTCGTTGATTGCCGCTCCAGCCGGCACCATGGGAAAGACGTTCTCCTCGCGCTCAATCCTGAAGTCCAGCACAAAGGGCCCCTCTGCATCGATCGCTGCCTGCAGGGCCGGGCGCACCTCATCGCGCGAATCCACCCGCATGCCCTCGACGCCGTAGGCATTTGCTATTTTCACGAAATCCACGGCAGGGAGCTCGGTATACGAATAGCGGCGGTCGTAGAAGAGCTCCTGCCACTGGCGCACCATGCCGAGGTACATGTTGTTCAGGATGGCGATGCGCACCGGGATGGTGTAGTGCGCAACCGTCCCGAGTTCCTGAATGTTCATCTGGATACTGCCGTCCCCGGCGATATCGAAAACCTGTTCGCCGGGGCGGGCGAAATGCGCCCCGATCGCCGCAGGAAATCCGTACCCCATCGTCCCGAGCCCTCCCGACGAGATCCACTGGCGGGGATGCCGGAAGCAGTAGTACTGGGCGGCCCACATCTGGTTCTGCCCGACCTCGCTCACGATCACCCCCTCGCCGTTGAGCAGGTCGCTCAGCTGCTGGATGACGTACTGCGGGTGCAGGCCGTCGCCCTCGCGGTACCGCAGCGGGTGGTTCTCCTTCCATACATCGATCTTGTGCAGCCACTGCGACGGGCCGTCCCGTTTCCGGATCCGGGCGAGCATGTCCGCGAGCACCGCCTTCGCATCTCCCACGATGGGTACGTCGACCGGCTTGTTTTTGCCGATTTCCGCAGGGTCGACGTCGATGTGCACGACCTTCGCGTGGGGGGCGAAGGTCTCGATCTTGCCGGTCACCCGGTCGTCGAACCGCACCCCGATGGCGAGCAGGAGATCGCATTCGGTAACCGCGTAATTGGCATATTCGGTGCCGTGCATGCCCAGCATGCCAAGGTTGAGAGGATGGTTGCAGGGGATGCACCCGAGCCCCATCAGCGTCGCGGTCACGGGAAGCATGAGCCGCTCGGCAAGCTCCACGAGTTCTCCGGATGCGCCCGAGGCGATCACCCCGCCCCCGGCGTAGATGATGGGCCGCTCCGCCTTCATCAGGAGGTCGATGGCACGCTCGATCTGCCGGGTATGCCCGCGGTAGGTGGGCTGGTACCCGCGAAGCGATACGGTCTCGGGTGCTGGTGCGGGATCCGCTATAAGGTCGGTGTTGACGTCTTTTGGGATATCGATAAGCACAGGGCCGTTTCTTCCCGTCTTTGCAATGAAAAACGCCTCCCTGACCACGCCCGCGAGTTCGCCTGCGTGCTTGACCAGGTAGTTGTGCTTGGTGACCGGCAGCGTGATGCCGGTAATGTCCGATTCCTGAAACGCGTCGTTGCCCAGCATGGAAGTCGGCACCTGCCCGGTGATCGCCACGACGGGCACGGAATCCATGTACGCGGTGGCGATGCCGGTGACCAGATTGCAGGCCCCCGGCCCGGATGTCGCCAGGCAGACCCCCACGCGCCCGCTTGCCCGTGCATAGCCGTCGGCAGCATGGACGGCGGCCTGCTCGTGGCGCATCAGGATGTGCCGGATGGATGAGTCGTAGAGCTCATCGTAGATGGGCAGCACCGATCCCCCCGGGTACCCGAAGATAATGTCCACTCCTTCCTTCGCGAGGCTTTCAATGAGAATTTTTGCACCTGTTTTCATTATCGACTCCTCAGCAGCCTGTTCATTCCGTTGATCACGGCCTCCACGCTTGCAGTGATAATATCAGTGCGTGCGCCCCGGGATGTAATAACATCTCCGTCCCGCCTCAATTTGACCAAGACGTCGACCATCGCCTCGGTCCCGCCGGTGATGGCATCCACATGATAGTCTTCAAGCCTGATGTCAGCCACCGCCGCAACCGAGTTCTGGAGGGCTTTTATCGCCGCATCGACGGGACCTGTCCCGGTGGACGCACCCGTCACCTCGTTGCCGTAGACCTGCAGGGTCACCGACGCGGTGGGGATGGCGTTGCTGCCGCTCACCACGGTAAACTGCCGGAGATCGAGCACCGGTTCGGTCGCGAGCGAAAGCACCGTTTCGGCGATGGCCATCACGTCGGCATCGGTGATCCGCTTGCCCTCGTCGCCGAGCTCTTTGATGCGGCCGACGATCTCCCGCAATTGCGCAGGATCCGGCTCGTAGCCCATCTCGTTGAGCGCGGCGAGCACCGATGCGGACCCCGAGTGCTTCCCGAGGATGATGCGCCGTTTCCTCCCCACGATCTCCGGCTTGATCGGCTCGTAGGTGCTGGAATCGCGAAGGACGCCGTGAGCATGAATGCCGCTCTCGTGGGTGAACGCCATGGCCCCCACGATGGCTTTGTTGGTGGGCAGTTCCACCCTTGTGAGGCGCGAGACCAGCGAAGAGAGATGGTAGAGCTGGGTTGTCTCGATGCCGGTCGGCGTCCCGTAGAGCACCTCGCATGCCATCACCACCTCCTCGAGAGGGGTGTTGCCCGCACGCTCCCCGAGTCCGTTCACCGTCACATGGGCGCAGGTCGCCCCGTGTTTCAACGCGGCAAACGTATTGGCGAGGGCAAAGCCAAGGTCGTCGTGGCAGTGGATGGAAAGCGGCGCACCGCAGAGCGGCGGAAGTACCCCGGCGACCCGCTCGGGAGTGAGGAGCCCGACCGTGTCGCAGAAACAGAGCCTGTCAGCCCCGTGTTCGACCGCGGCGGCAAACAGCGATCCCAGAAACGCCTGGTCCGCCCTCGATGCATCCTCGCCGGAAAATTCCACCACGAGGCCGCGCTCTTTGGCATACACCACGGCCTCCAGTGCCATCTCCCAGACTTTCTCGCGCGTCTTTCCCAGCTTTTTGGCGATGTGCAGGTCGCTGACCGGGATGACCATGTGCACGGAATCCACGCCGCAGTCCGCGGCGAGGTCGATATCGTGCGCAAGCGCCCGGACATAGCAGCAGCATTCGGCGTGCAGGCCCGCGTCCGCAATGAGACGGATCGCCTCACGCTCACCCTCGGACGCCGCGGCTGATCCCGCCTCGATCACATCGATGCCGATCCGGTTGAGCGCAGTGGCGATTTCGAGTTTTTCTGCCGGGGTCAGCGAAACGCCCGGTGTCTGTTCCCCGTCACGCAAGGTTGTGTCAAAAAAGCGAATCTTTTCAGAGAATAAAGCAATCACTCATAGGATTTCTCACCCATTGTAAATTGAGGGTCGCTCTATTTATAATTTGGGGGGTATGCAATCGTCCTTTCGCAATCCGTAACGGAGGGCTGATCCCCCCCTCCGTCGCATCCCATGCCGCTGCGATAAAAATTGGGTTATGCGGGAGTTCCGCTCTCGTAGAGAATGGTCATGTACCGGGCAGAGAATATCGCAAGGGCCGGGCCGATGAAGAGGCCGATGATCCACCCGATGAGGGGAATCGACATAAAAAATCCAAGGATAAACTGTACCACCAGCATCACGATCCAGAGGACGATAAGCGCGATGATGTACTCGACCCAGCCGATGTTCCCGATGGTTTCCATGATTGCGCCGAAATTGAATGCCTCCCCCATGCTGTCCTTGCGGGCGAACCGCACCATGCCGAGGGTGGCGATGAGCGAGATGAGAATGGCGAGGATGAATACGACCAGCAGTCCGAGCAGCAGCATACCAACACCGGCCACATTGGCCGCAGAATCGCCCGTGGAAAACGCAAGAACCGATCCCCCGATGAGCACGGCCCCGACCAGGAGTACCGGGAGTGCATACACAAAGCCGATGATCAGCAGTTTGATGCCGTCGATGAACATCCCCACCCAGTCGTCCACCTCCGGGGCAGGTCTGGCGCCCTTATAGATCCTGACCACGTATCCCCCAATGAGCGGGAAGATGATATAGCAGATGATGAGCAGGAGCCATTTCTTCCACTTGCCCATCAGTCCTTCTCTGGTATACTCGAACGAATCTCCAAGCATTTCTCCGATTTCCATGGAATCACCTTTTTACTCATCCGTCTCGATTTCCTATATATAAAAGTTTCCATATGGTTTGAGATACTCCCGCCCTGTCGACCTGAAGTGCGTGATAGCGTGAGACCTCGCATCCGAACCCCGCAGGGACCCCATGCGGGAGTCGTGGGGTGACGGAACATAGAACAGCGGGAGATGGACATCGCCGTGCACGGGACGAAAAAGAGTGGTACGCTCAGGAAGGAGAACCGGCGACGCCCCGCTCGTAGATGAGGGTGATGAACCGTACCGAATAGATCCCCCATGCCGGCATGAGGAACAGGGCCACGACCCACCCGGCAAGGGGCACGGATTGGAACAGCGCCACACCTGCATGGAATATCATGGAAATCAACCAGAGTATCGTGAGCGCAAGCAGGTAATTCCCCCACCCGATTGCGCGGATATCGCCGAGGATCGCCCCCGCCCGGAACGCCTCCCGCATCCGGCCCGTGCGGGCAAACCTGATCACGCCGATGGTGGAGAGCAGCATGAGCACGAGCCACACGATGAGAATGACCAGCAATGCGGTCCCCCCAACCGCAACCAGTGCCAGCACGGACCGGACGGCATAATCCGTGAAAATAAGTGCGAAGAACGGGAGCGTCAAAAAGACTGCTGCGACGAGCAGCGCCAGCACCGGGATCAGGTAGATTGCCCCGATGAGAAAGAGCTTCACCCCGTCGATGAAAAGGCCGATCCAGCCTTCAGGATCTGGGGCGGGGTCGTCACCGCGGTAAATGCGCAACGAGTAGCCGAGAAACACGGGAAAGATGATGGAGGCGATGAGCAGCTGGAACCACCGCACCCATCGCTCCCAGAGGGCCTCTCTGGTGTAGGCAAACGAATCGTGCACGAGTGCGTCGATGTCCATTCTGGTCACCGGATTCTGGTCGGGTTCAGTGCCTGAAATACCGGACACCGGTAAATATCATGGCCACGTTTCTGCGGTTCGCCGCCTCGATGACCTCCGCATCACGGATCGATCCGCCGGGCTGGACGAGGGCAGTCGCCCCGGCACTTGCTGCGACCTCGAGCGTGTCCGGGAAGGGGAGGAAGGCATCGGAGGCAACCGAACTGCCCTCGAGAGAGCGCCGGGCCTTGTCGATGGCGATCTTTGCCGCGTCCACCCTGCTCATCTGCCCGGCGCCGATGCCGATTACCGCATGCTCGTCGGCGAAGATGATCGTGTTGCTTTTGGTGTGCTTGCAGACCTTCCATGCCAGCTGCAGCCCCTGCAGTTCTTTCGCATCGGGGTCACGGTCGGAGACAACCTCCCACGATTCCGTGTACACCGGCGTCCGCTGCACGAGCGCCCCCCCGTCGATCGACCTTATGCGATCGGCACCGACCGGATCGGGGAGGGTGAGCACACGCATATTCTCTTTTTTCTTCATGATATCAAGGGCATCCTCCGTAAACGAGGGTGCGATGACGACTTCCACGAAGGTCGCAGAGATCTCCTCGGCGAGGGCGGCATCGACGTCCCTGTTGAACGCAATCACCGAACCGTATGCAGAGACGGGATCCACCTCGCGTGCAGCGATATACGCCTCGAGGGCCGATGAGCCGACCGCCACGCCGCAGGGGTTGTTGTGCTTGACGATAACCGCGCAGGGCCCGCCAAATTCGCGGACAAGGCCTGTTGCGGCGTCCGCATCGAGGTAGTTGTTGTACGACATCTGCCTCCCCTGCAGGGGGAGCTGCGCCGCAAGGCCCTTCGTGCCATAGACTGCTGCCTGCTGGTGCGGGTTTTCCCCGTACCGGAGGACTCTCCCGTTTCCGAACTGCACGGTGAACACACCGGGAAACGCACCCTCGATGCCGTGGAGGTAATTGCTGATGGCCGCATCGTAGGCTGCAGTGCTGGCAAACGCCTTTTTCGCGAGATCAAGGCGCAGCTCCGGGGAAAGTTCGCCGCGTACCACTGCGTCCGCAACGGCGGGATAATCGGCAGGGTCCACCACCACGGCAACGTCCCGGTAGTTCTTCGCGGCCGCACGGATCATCGCCGGGCCCCCGATATCGATATACTCCACCAGCTCGGCAAGCGGCAGATCCTTTGCCGCCATCACCTCGAAGGGATAGAGGTTGACGGCGACAAGATCGATGCCCTCGATGCCGTGCTCCTCCATCACCGCATCGTCGATGCCCCGTCGGCCCAGAAGCCCGCCATGGATCTTCGGGTGTAGCGTCTTGACCCGCCCGTCCATCATCTCAGGCGAACCGGTGTACGCGGATACCTCGGTGTACCCGATGCCCGCATCGCCAAGCGCCTTCCCCGTGCCCCCGGAACTGAGGATCTTCACCCCGTTCTTTGCAAGCACCCTTGCAAGGTCGACAATCCCGGTTTTGTCCCAGACAGAGAGGAGTGCCCGTTTCATAGCCTGACATATGCATCCTGATCCACTAAAAAGGTAGGTTCTCCCCGGAGGCCTGGGGAAACGCACGGTCAGGGCTGGACGGCTCCGCCGCGGGTATGCCCCCACGGCATCGCTTATTGCCTCTGCAGGCGACCGTGTACGCGTGAAACCTGCGTCCCTCAAGAGGGTTCTCTTCTGGTGCCCCCGCTGCAATATCCCCCTGCTGGCGCGGCAGTGCAGCTGTGGGGAGACGGGAAAGGAAATCCCCCTTCTCCAGCCCTATGACGTCCGCCCGGCGCTTGACCACGACCGGGATATCATCAGGGGGCTGCTCCGGGAACGCTTCGGCACGGACTCCCTGCCCCGTATCGTCCTGTTCAATAAGACCGGGGGCACCGACCGGACCGATCTCATCATCGCCAACGGAGAGCGGTTCGGCTGGCTCTCGTTCGATCCCTGCACGCGATCGTATTCGCTCGAGGTCTTGTTTGAGGCGCTCGACTATCTCGCGCCTACAATCAGCACAGGCATCATTGACATCACCGATACTGCAGAACGCATGCGGGGAAGGCGCCTCGGCGGAAAGCGGATCGAGGTCGCCTCCGATATTAGGGACGGGTGCGTGATCCTGCGTGCGGGAAATCTCTGGGGAACCGGCCAGATCTCAGGCGGCAGCGTGCGCGTGCGCAAGCTCGGCCCTCGTGCCGGGGCAGCGTATCCTGATCCTGCATGGGAGGACGCGGTGCGGCAGAACCGTCGGCACATAAAAAACCTCGAACGCCACGCACTACGGTTCATACGACAGCAGACCAGGGATCACAAGCAGGTGAATGTCTCGTTTTCTGGAGGAAAAGACAGTACGGTAGTGCTCGAGCTCGCAAAGAGAGCCGGGATCGAGGAGGCATACTTTATCAATACGGGTCTCGAGTTCCCCGAAACACTGGAGTATGTCCGGTCGAGGGGGATCCGGGAGGTCCGGTGCACCGCAGATTTCTGGGAGGCGGTACAGGCAAAGGGACTGCCGGCGAAAGACGACCGCTGGTGCTGTGAAATGCTCAAGCTCGAACCGGCACGGCAATGGCTCGCCCCGCGCGCACCCTGCATCACCGTGCAGGGGAACCGGGCATACGAATCATTTGCCCGGGCGAACCTCCCGGCGGTTGCGCCAAACCCCTATTTTCCCCGGCAGGTGAACATCTCTCCCATCCTGAACTGGCGGGCACTGGAGGTCTTTTTGTATATCTGGTGGCGCGACCTTCCCTGCAACCCGCTGTATAATGATGGGTTCGAGCGGGTGGGGTGCTGGATCTGCCCGGCGATGCTCGAGAGCGAGCTGGAACGTACCCGCGAAATTCACCCGGATCTCGTCTCCCGCTGGGAGGAGGTGTTGCATGCGTGGGCGGCGTCGCGTGGACTGGATGAGCGCATCATCAGCTGTGGCATCTGGCGCTGGAAAACACCTCCCCCCAAGATCAGGGAGCTTGCACGGGAGCACGGCATCAAATTGCCGGACAACGGAATGATGAAAATACGAAAAAAGAGCCTACAGCCCTCATTAATGAAATCAGAGTCCAAAAAAGACTTATAATGGTCCCGGGGATGGAAATACATATATAGAACCACATTCCTATAGTAATGGTGTACGCTGATTTATATCCAATGGCAGGTAGTTGAATGGAGGAAAAAAACCTGGAGCAGGAAGAATTGAACAATTCATCCGCAGAAAACGAGTCCGTCATGGGTGAGGACGCCGCTATGGCCACAGCAGCGCAGGATGCGGAGCTCGCCCGGGAGTTCGATGAGCTCCAGCAGAAGTACAGCGAACTCGGCGAGCGCTATCTGCGCCTTGGCGCAGATTTCGACAACTACAAAAAGCGTGTTGCCAGGGATCAGGAGATGCGCATCGACGCCGCAGTTGCGGCATTCGCCGCAGACATCCTCGAGGTTGCCGACAACCTCGAACGTGCCATCGCGGCGGAGGATGAAAACCTTCGCGAAGGCCTTGATCAGATCAGGAAACTTCTCATGGCCATTTTCGAACGCCACGAGATCACCCCAATCGAGTCCATCAACGAGAGGTTCGACCCTGAGGTGCAGGAGGCGATCGCCTGCGTACCATCCGATCGTGATGAGGGATGTGTCATCGATGAGCTGATCCGCGGGTACCGCATGAAAGACAGGGTAATCAGATGCGCAAAGGTTACCGTATCGAGAGGAAACGAGTAGGAGGTTTTGAAACATGACATCGTCAAAAGTTCTGGGAATTGATCTGGGTACAACGAATTCCTGTATGGCGATCATGGAAGGGGGAAGGGCCACGGTCATCGCCAACGCCGAGGGAGCCCGCACCACGCCTTCAGTGGTCGCCTTCACCAAAGAGGGAGAGCGGCTCGTCGGGAACGTGGCAAAACGCCAGGCCATCACCAACCCCGCACGCACGATCCAGTCCATCAAGCGTGACATGGGAACGGACCGGAAGGTCATCATCGACGACAAACCTTACACGCCGCAAGAAATCTCCGCAATGATCCTGCAGAAACTCAAGGGCGATGCCGAGGCATACATGGGTGAGAGTATCACGAAGGCGGTCATCACCGTCCCGGCGTACTTCAACGACGCTCAGCGGCAGGCGACCAAGGATGCGGGCACCATTGCGGGTCTGGAAGTGCTGCGCATCATCAACGAGCCCACCGCGAGCGCCCTTGCCTATGGTATCGACAAAGAGGAGGAGGCGACGGTCCTCGTCTACGATCTCGGCGGAGGCACGTTCGATGTATCCATCCTGTCGCTCGGCGACGGCGTCTTCGAAGTGATTGCCACCGCAGGCGACAACCAGCTCGGCGGCGACGATTTCGACCAGCGTGTGATCGACTATATGGTCGGGGAATTCAAAAAGAAGGAGGGCATCGATCTCACCAGAGACCTCATCGCCATGCAGCGCCTGAAGGATGCCGCGGAAAACGCCAAAAAAGAGCTCTCCACGGTCCAGAAGACCAACATCAACCTTCCCTATATCACCACCGACGCGACGGGCCCGAAATTCCTCGACATTGACCTGTCAAGGGCGAAATTCGAGCAGCTCATCGAAGACCTCGTGGACAGGACCATCGGCCCGATCAAGCAGACGCTCTCCGATGCCAAGCTCGACCCCGACCAGATCGACCATGTGCTGCTCGTCGGCGGGTCGACGCGGGTGCCGCTTGTCCAGCAGAAAATCAAGAAAATCCTCAAACAAGAACCTGACAAGGGCATCAATCCCGACGAATGCGTCGCCCTCGGGGCGGCCATCCAGGCGGGCGTCCTGACCGGCGAGGCCAAGGACATCGTGCTGCTCGACGTCACGCCGCTCACCCTGAGCATCGAGACGCTGGGCGGCATCGCCACGAACCTCATCGAGCGCAACACCACGATCCCGACCAGGAAAAGCCAGATCTTCACCACTGCCGCCGACCGGCAGACAAGCGTCGAGATCCATGTGGTACAGGGCGAACGCGCCCTTGCAAAGGATAATATCACGCTCGGCAGGTTCCAGCTGACCGGCATCCCGCCCGCACCGCGGGGCATCCCGCAGATCGAGGTCTCCTTCGATATCGATGCGAACGGCATCATCAATGTCTCGGCGAAGGATCTCGGCACGGGGAACGAACAGGCCATCACCATCAAGGGGACCAAGCGCCTCTCCGACGACGAGATCGAGGACATGATCAACAAATCCCGGCAGTACGAAGAAGAGGACAAAAAGAAACGCGAGGAGATCGAGCTCCGGAACAACGCGGACGTGGCGATATTCTCTGCGGAAAAGCTGCTCAAAGAGAGCGCAGAGAAGATCGATGCTGCAGACAAGCAGAAGATCGAGGAGGGCATCGCAGCCGTAAAAGACGCTCTCGAGAGCGACGACTCCGACAGGATCGAAAAGGAGATGGAAACCCTCACCGAAGCGGTCTTTGCCGCGACCACAAAGATCTACCAGCAGGCGCAGGCGGAAGCGCAGCAGCAACAGCAGGCGAAGGCCGAACCACCGACCGATGATGCCGTCGTCGACGCAGACTACGAAGTCAAGAACGAGTGAGCCGGATGGGTGCGAGCTACTACGATATCCTTAACATCCCCCGCAATGCAAGCGAAAAGGAGATAAAGCGAGCCTACCGCACCCTCTCCAAACAATATCATCCCGATGTCTGCAAAGAGGAGGGATGCGAGGAAAAGTTCAAGGAGATCAATGAGGCGTACAGCGTCCTCTCCGATCCGCAGAAGCGGGCCCAGTACGACCAGCTGGGCCATGATGTCTACACGAGCGCGTCCAAGGGTCAGTATACGGGCGGCGGCGGCTTCGGCGGGTTCCAGGCAGATTTCGGCGGCTTCGGCGATATCTTCGATGCCTTCTTCGGGGGCGGGGGGCGGTACGGGCAGGGCCGCGGCCCGCAACCGGGCGCCGACCTCCTGATGCGGCTGCAGATCACCCTTGAGGATGCGGTCTTCGGGACTGACCGGGAGGTTGAAGTCTTCCATAGCGAACCCTGCCCCGCCTGCGATGGGACGGGAAGCGCCACGAAAAAGACCAGAACCTGTCCGCGCTGTGGGGGATCGGGACAGGAGCGCCGTGCAAGTCAGACGCCCTTCGGGCAGTTTGTCCGGATGAGCACCTGCTCGCAGTGCGGTGGGAGCGGAAAAATCCCGGAGGAGATCTGTAAAGAGTGCAGCGGCTCAGGTCATGTCAGGGCCCGGCGGAAGGTCAACGTGCACATCCCTCCGGGCATCGATTCGGGGATGCGCCTGCGGATGGAAGGGTACGGGGAGGCAGGCGACTACGGCGCCCCGAGCGGGGATCTCTTTATTGAGATCGCGGTCGCCCCCCACAAGCGGTTCGCGCGGAGCGGCGACAACCTCGAGACCACCGTCGAGGTCACCCCGGCACAGGCAGCCCTCGGCTCGATCACCGAAATCGAGACTATCGACGGCCGGCATATCGAATTACACATCCCCCCCGGCGTGCAGTACAACACGGCCCTAAAAATCGCCGGCGAGGGAGTGCGCCGCCGCGGCCGCCCGGGCGACCTGCTGGTGCGGGTGAAGGTCGTGATCCCCAAGCGTCTTACCGAGGAGCAGCAGAACCTCTACGCACACTTGATGGAGCTCGAGGGTACGAAGCCCGGCACTGCCGAACCGCACAGGAAAGGATTTTTCCAGGACGTCATGGAAAAGGTCAAGGAATCCGTGAAATAACGGGTCTTCCCACTGTATCGTTTTCCCCCATCCGGAGCAATACTGCGCGGAATTCCTCGCAGTATGCGTCCATATTGAGGCTTCCGTGACCGAACCGCAGACCCGGGTGATCGTTCGCCTCGAGGGTCGCATCAGAGGGGCAGAGCACGACCTCGATTCCCGTCCGTTCCGACGCCATCTGCATCGCTTCGCGGAACGCGCCGAGGCAGTAGGCGACGCGCTGTTGATAGGTCGCAGCGGTTTTCTCCAGGTACGCTTCGAGACGTCCGGTTTCAATTGTAAGAAAATCGCGCCTCACCCGTTCGCTCCTGCATCTTCCGAGCATGAACCGGTAGTGGGAGTAGGGGTACATGCGCTCGAGTTCCCCGGGCACCACGCCGCACGTGCCGAAGACCACGATGTGGGAGCGATCGTCGGGGAGGATGGCACCGATAATCCCCCGGAACATGATATGGCTCGGGCTCTCGCTATAGGGCTTTTTCATCGAACAGGGCAGGAAGATGCAGATGTCGCGTGCGGGCGGGATATACTGCCGGATGATGAACCGGTGTGCCGCTTCAAATGCCGGATGGTAGAAGGACGGGCCGGAGATGCTATCGCCGGATTCCGGGGGCTGGATCATTGGTGCAGTACTCTTGCCGCCCTGTACGCATAAAGTGCGATGAATGGATAACCTGCGGGGATTTCGGGAGGTTATTTCTCCTCGAAGGAAAAATAATAATGATTATTTGTCCTTTCCCACCATGCATCGACATCCGGAGGTCATGAACACTGGCACAACTGCTCTTTGAACTTTCCGGGGAGCACCCCGACCTGCCGTTCGCGGAACTGGAATGTGTCGGCCGGATCCTCGACCGGAAGCCACAGGTCGCGGTCGCTGAATGCCCTGAACCGGGCGCAACGGCGCGGCTGGCCCTCAGCCACGTGGTGATGGAGTACCTCGGGGAATGTTCGGCTGCGGCGTCCTCCCTTTGGGAACTGCTCAGGGATCTCGGGATTGCGACCGACCGGCCGTTTGCGGGGAGGGCGAAAAAGATCCACGGGACGGCGATGGACGCCTCCCAGCTCGATATCGAACGCATGATCGGCACCATGATCGACGGTCCGGTCAGCCTCTCCCGCCCCGAGGAGGAATACCGCGTGGTCTGTTCGGACGACCGCTGCTATGTGGGAAAGGTCATACGCAGGATCGACCGGGGCGATTTTGCCTACCGCAACCCCATGCGCCGCCCGTTTTTTCACCCCGGCGTGATGATGCCCGTCACTGCGCGGGCGTTGGTGAACCTCTCGCTCGTCGGGCGGGGCGACCTCCTTTTCGATCCCTTCTGCGGGACGGGAGGCGTGCTGCTCGAGGGGCGCCTTGTCGGAGCGCGGGTTCTGGGCAGCGACGCGGAGGAGGCGATGATCGCCGGGAGCCGGACAAACCTCCCCGAGGCGGACCTGTTCCTCGCCGATGCGACCGCAATGCCGGTCCGGGACGATTCCATCGATGCGGTGGTGACCGACCTGCCGTACGGCCAGTCGGTGCGGATACGCGCCGTGAATATGGAGCGCCTCTATGCACGGTCACTTGCAGAGATACGGAGGGTACTCAAGGAAGGGAGCCGGGCGGTGGTGGTCACCCACCAGGAAATCCCCGCGATTGCCGAAGAATACTTTGAAATTACCGGGATTTTCCGTCAGCGCGTGCACAAGAGCCTGACGCGCAGAATTATGGTGCTTCAGTGAGAAAGGGTACCGCAAGCGAGGGTTGTGCGCATACGAACGGAGAGCGCACTGCCGGAAGAGAGGAAACGAGCAGGATATGATAGACTGGCTGAGGATCAATTTCAATGAGGTCCAACCCGATAAAGCGCTCGCCATCCGGGCAATACGCCACTTGAAGAAGCGGGAAAAGATCAAGCTGTTTTCCCCCGACATCTCCCAGATGCGTGCCGCCGAAGGGAGGTGGTATGAAGCCCTCGTGTACGAGATGCTGCTTGATATCGCGAAAAAAAGCGATCGTATCGGGGCAGTCGTGCGAAAAGGAGCTGATGCACCCTTCCCCCCCGACGAGATACTGCTCGGGCAGAACGGGCTTTTTTATTCGACGCGGGGGGATATCAAACTGCGGGGAAATGGCCAGGATCTCGCCGAGTTCGATCTCATGCTCCTTGACGATACCGGTGCCGTCGCCTTCGGCGAGATCGTCACCTCGCCGTCGGATATCAAGAAAATGGAGGAGGAAATCCTCTACAAAAAGCGTATTCTCGGCTACCTGTTCGGGCAGGCAACCGTCCCGTTCATGCTCTTTTCATCGGTCGACATCTCGCGCACCACCGCGGCAAAAAGGCTGATGCGCCAGCACGGCAGCACGATCATCGTCACGCGCTCCTGCGAAGAATTGAAATCGCTGCTCCGCATGCATGATACGAGGGGCATTCCCCGCAAACCCGTCCGCAATGCCAAGCTGATCGATCTTCACGCGGTACAGCCGAAACGGCCCTTTGATTACCGGCAACTGCATGACCGCAGGAGGGACCGGGTGCTTGAGGCGCTGGTGAAAAAGGAGAGCACGGAAACGCTCAAAAAAGCGGACGATATCCCCCCCATCGTGAAAAAAATCATCTTCGGGGCGCTCTATCCCTCCGGGATCCGGGCGCTCTGCAGGGAGACCGAATTCTCCATCAGGGACCATATGTACTCCTGCAACGATGTGCTGGACCACTTCTCGAAGGTGATCATCGCCGCCGATCTGCCCGGGTACGAGCCCGTGATCTACCTCCGCCTCAAGCACAAAAAGGAGTACCTGAAGATGGTGCCGACCCGGGGAGGGGGGTTCAAAGTGGAGAGCAAACGGTCCGTGCGGATGAAGGGATTTTTCCTCTGGCTTGAATCGGTCGAGCCGACTCTCGGGGCGAACATCACCACGCGCTTTGTCGACCAGTTTATCAAACAATAACCAAATTTTTCCCATTTTGCCCGGTCCGGGGTTCATGCCGGGCCCGGCGCGTCTCTCAGGAGATGTCGTCGAACGAGATCTCACGCCCCGTGAGGGCGTCAAGGTAGAAGCTGCGGTCGCCCGCATCGGATGCAAGGTCCACAAGGTACAGCGGGTAGTGGACGGTCTCGATGCAGGTGACTTCCGCAGTCGGCTCGATCCCCTTGAGAAGGGTCCGCACATCGCCGTCCTCAAGTTCGGGATCTCTTGCCTCCCCGCGCGCGGCCCCGGTCTTTGCCTCGACGGATCCCCCGATCTTCGAGAGACGGGGGATTTTATGCATCAGCAGGGGAATGTACATTTTTGCCTTCCCCACGCTGCCCGATTCGGTCACGAGTTTTTGCGCTTTGAGTTTTTTTATCGCCCGCTTCACCGCGGCGAGAGGAAGCTTTGCTTCTGCTTCGATTTCGGCCTCGGTATGGCCCCGGGACGAGAGGTGGGACAGCACCCGGATCGCGTCCTCGTCAAGGCCGACCAGCTCGGCGAAGCACGGCGAGAGGTACAGGCCGACCCGCACCTGTGCGCAATGCCCGTACACGCCCTCGATGATCACCGTCTTCATCTTTGTGACTTTCGTGAGTACTCCTCCGAGGAATTTGCACTCGGCAACGATGAGAGGCCAGTATACCATCTCCACCGATGCAATGCGCTCTTCGGTGCCGAACCCGAGCAGTTTTTTTCGCCTTCGTTCCCCGGCGATCTCCAGCGCTTCGTCACGAGAGAGGAACGGCAGGACGGCGCACGCGATGGGCGGCCCCTCCTCGTCCCCCCTCTGCCTCACCTCGGGGGGGTGCACCATCAAATCCGCCTCCTCGTGTGCAGGCTCCGGCTCACGGGGTTCGACGGTACCGGGCGTATCGGCGGGCAGCGGCGGCTTCATCTCCTCAACGGGGATGAACGAACGGGGCGCAAGCTTCGGGGTGAGGCCGCGGTGCTCGGTCTCCCGATCGGCGAACTTTATTTTCGTTTTCTCCCGGGACAGTTTACCCATCACGAAGAATTCCCCGGGGTTCAGGAAGGCAAGCTCCTCCACCTCTTTTCTCGACCCGAAGAAGAGATCCACGGCTTTGAGATCGTTGTCGATGGACAGCTTGCCGATGATCTGGTTGTTGCACTGGCTCAGCACATTCTTGGTGACCAGGGCGGGGCGCTGCGTCGCCACCAGCATCCCGAGCCCCCGTTTCCGCCCCCGCCTTGAGATCTCCTCGATCTTCTTGATGGATTCCCGTGACTGCGGGATGAACTTGTCCGCCTCCTCGATGATGAGGAGATAGGGTTTGCGCAGTTCGGAGGAGACGTCGTAGAGCACATTCGCCAGTTTCGAGACGCGTTCCTGCATATCGGTCTCGGATACGTCGTACACAACCGACATGTCGGCTTTTACCGCATGCAGCATGACGTCCCTGATGTTGACGGTTTCGATGTCGTGGTCGCACTGCTCGTCGGTGCCGATCCAGAGGACAGGAAACTTGTCCCGGAGGGAGAAGTATTCCCCTTCGGTATCGATGAGGCAAAACCCGATACGCGCCCGGCAGAGGCATTCGCACAGAACGGCGATACTCCAGCTTTTCCCGGCGCCGGACTGGGCAATCACGCACGTCCGTCCGGTCACGAGCTCTTGGGCATCGATTGAAAAATCCCTCTCTCCGGCTTTCCCTATCAAGAGCTCCATTGCAGAGAATTATTCGGCGGGGAAGGTTTTAATCATTGCTCATTTGCCCCGAATCCATGTTGCGCCAAATTTCAGGGAGTTTCGGAGACGGCGGAATGGAGGGGCAGGGTGCAGGGCGCATCTATCACCGCTCTCCGGCAATTGCGTATGCAGCTCACTGTTGTATCCAGTGAACGGATGCAACCGCCTCCACTGCATATGAAGAGCGCATATCGGGCGTTCCTTCCGGCAGGGTGGGCAGGGGGACGGCTACCGTGACCCTGACGGCATCGACCCCGCTGAAGGTGATATCGGAGGCGAGGGGAAGGGCGAATTCCCCGATTTCCGTCATACCTTCCCCGAACACCGAAACAGAACCTGCCGCAGGAGCGCCGCCGCCAGTATAAACGGATGCGCCTGGTGCGTCCTGCCACGCGGACCAGGCCACCCCGCCCGAGACGCCCCCGGCGGTGAAGGTCACGGTGCCTCCGCCGAAGCCGTCGGTGGTGGTGCTGTCCATCAGGATTGCCGGTGTGGTATCCAGCGCTCCTGTCAGCGAGAGGTGCGAGGTCGCCATAGCCGTTCCGGCACGCTGCTCCGCCGCAGCGCTGACCGGGAATTTTCCTGCCTGTATGACGATCATCGCCAGCGCAATCACCAGTATGAGGGCAAAGAGAACGAATTTTCCTTTCATGTGCACATCATCGTTCATCGTTCCACGCCCTTTCCGCACCCGCCATCGCCCGAAGATCGAGTGCGATGATCCGCATGCATGCGACACGGGCGATCCGAGCGTCTCGCGTCCACCTCTATTTATATAGATATATAATATATTGTGTATCGGGAGGGACGCCCCGCTTCATGCCGTATTCAGATTTTCCAATGATGATACCCGTATGCCGCGGGGCTCGTGTTCCGGGAGGGGGCCCGGTGCAGGCAAGCGGGGGCGAAAGAGGACAGGGGAATGATGAAACAGGATGAATCGCGCTGGATGCTGCCCGATCTCGACGCCGCAATCTCCCGGTGCAGGGTGCGCAACCGTCAGGATATCCGGTGCATCCTGCATGCTCTCAGGGAATATGCCGCATCGCCCGCCGAGGCCGAACAGTCCTTTGAGGAATCCCGTGAATGCCTGCAGGCGATCGCCGCCCGCGATCTCGACGCCTCGTTCTCGTGCAAACTCACCGCATTCGGGGCGCCTGCCGACCCGCATCTGTGCACGGAACTCGTGATGCGGATCTGTGCGGAGGCCGAACCGTCCGGCATAAGGGTTGAACTGGACATGGAGGGGCGAAATCTCGTCGGTTTTACGCTCGCAAGCGCCCGCCGCTGTGGTGCACGAAATCCCGCCCCCGGTGTCGCCCTGCAGGCGTACCTTGACAGGTCAGACGGGGATCTGGCAGATGCAATTGCCGCGGGGCTTCGCGTCCGGATCGTCAAGGGCGCCTATATCGGGGATACGGATTATTTTTCGGCAATTCAGCGCCGCTTCAGGGCGCTGTGCACACGGTGCGCACAGATGGAGGTGCCGTTTGCGGTCGGGACCCACGATCCCGACCTCGTTGCATGGATCACCCGGACCATGCCAGATCGGAAGAACGATATCGAATTCGGATTTCTCATGGGTCTTGCCGACGAGACAAAGCAGCGCCTGGCGCGGGACGGGTGGCGTGTCGCGGAGTATGTTCCCTATGGAGCGGAAGGCGGGCCGTACGTTGCCCGGCGGATGCGGTACCTCGAAGCGCTTTCCCACCAGAGAAGGCAGCCGCTTCCCTGACGATTGTTCCGGATCCCCCCATCGCTGCTGTCACACGACAAGCCGCCGCTTCATCAGGTGGATCGAGAGCAGGAAAAACAGCAGCCCGGCGATGAAAATCCACGCAAGGCTTAAGAAGAAGAGCGGGGTGACTGCAGAGAGCGTGAGGGAACGGGTTATGTTCACCAGATGCGTGAGCGGCAATACAGCGAGGGCGACGGCCGGGAGGGGCTCGGGGAGGATGGAGAGGGGGAAGAACGTGCCGCTGAACAGAAACATCGGGGTAATGAAGAGGAACGAGGGGTAGTTGAGCTCGTTTATCCCGGGGGTGATGGCGGTGAAGCACATCCCGATGCCGGCGAAGAGCAGGCCCCCGGCAAACGAGAAGGGGATAATGAGAAGGGAGAGAGGCAGGTCGATAATCCCGAACAGGGCAAAGACGATGAGCATGATCGTGGCGTAGATCAGGCTCCTCGTGGCTCCCCAGAGGAGCTCTCCGGCGATTACGTCGTCGATGCTCAGCGGCGTCGCCACCATGGCATCGAATGTCTTCATGTAGTACATGCGGACGAAAGACCCGTAGGTGCACTCAAAAAATGACGAGTTCATGATGGATATGGCGATGAGCGCCGGGGCGATGAATTCGACGTAGGGCACCCCATCGATCTCCCCTACGAAGAGGCCCAGCCCGAACCCGATTGCAAGAAGATAGAGGACCGGTTCGAGGAAAGGCGGGAGAAAATTGACCCGGTAGGTTTTGAAGAACACGTCCCAGTTCCTCCGCCAGACCTTCCATGCCAGCCGCGATACGTTCGGGGAGAAGAACGATGATGCCGTCATGGTCACTCCCGCAGGTTCCTCCCGGTCAGTTGCAGGAATACGTCCTCGAGGGTCGCCCGCCGTGCGAACACACGGCCGGGGTTGCATTCCTCGAAGAGCTGGCCTGCGAGCGCCCGCGGCTCGTCGGTGAAGACCTGCACCATGTCCCCGACGATCTCATAGCGGGCATCGAGGTCGTCGAGGCAGGCGATCACGCCCGCGGTGTTCTCGGCCTCCACGATATCGGTTCCCACGTAGTTCGCAATGAGGGCGTCCGGCGATCCCTCCACAAGTGTTTTCCCGTTGTCGATGATGGCAAGGCGGTTGCAGAGTCTCTCCGCCTCCTCGAGGTAGTGCGTGGTCAGCACGATGGTGTTGCCCTCCGCCTGCAGCTGCTTGAGCTTCTCCCAGATGAGGTGCCGTGCCTGGGGGTCGAGGCCGATAGTGGGCTCGTCGAGGATCAGGAGGCTGGGATCGTTGACAAGGGCGCGGGCGAGCAGCAGCCTGCGTTTCATGCCGCCCGAGAGCTGATCGATTTTCACGTCCCGCTTCTCCTGCAATGCCACGAAATCGAGCAGGCGCTCGATCCGCTCCTTCGCAATACTGCCGGGAATCCCGAAGTACCGCGAATACACGAGCAGGTTTTCATAACAGGTGAATTCGGTATCGAGATTGGTCTCCTGCGGCACCACACCGATCTGCTGCTTGATCCGTCGCGGCTCTTTCTCCGGGTCCATCCCGAACACGCTCACCGATCCCCCCGACCGGGGGGAGATGCACTGGATGACCCGCATGATGGTGGTCTTCCCCGCCCCGTTCGGGCCGAGGAACCCGAAGACATCCCCGGCGTCTATCCGGAAACTGACGGCCTTCACCGCAACGAGCTCCCCGTACCGCTTGACCAGCGCCTCCGCCTCGATCACCGGCGCCGGATCCGCATCGCTCATGAATAGTGAAGGTATCACGCGTGGGGGTGATGATGGTTTCGCCGGTCGAACACGCCCCCCTGGCAATATCAACATTTATGCGCAGGAACAATGATTCTCTCTATATGGCATGGTCAGCACAATTCCACGACTATCCGAACCCCTGCGGACGCGGTGCCCGGCGATGGTTTCGTGGACCTGGTGCCGGCTCGATCGCATCACCTCCCGTCCTATGCGGAGATCTGCTCATGTGCACCGAACGTGAGAGGCGTGCACGCAAAGGCGAGAGGGATAGTGCATGAACATCAGCCCTCTGAACCAGACCACCTCCCGCCGGACTGCATCGACCGGGAAACCCATATCGCACAGATTGCCCCGGCGAACCGGCCCTCGCCCGCTATGACGGGACGCTCATGGCGATACCGAACCCGGATATTCTGCTCTCCCCGCTCCAGACACAGGAGGCGGTGCTCTCAGCCTGCTTCGCCGGTGGTACGAATGTCCTGGAGATAGAACTTCTCAAACGCGGCGATCGCCACGACTGCGACGAGGCTGACGATGACGATGAGCGGGTCGATGGAGCCCTTCACCACCAGAAATGCCCCGAGCGCAATCGCGTCCAGCACGATTGCCGTGCCCACGACCGGGCGGCTTGCCCCCACGTCCTCGTGGAGGTGGCGCAGGACACCCCAGTGGATGGCGATGTCCATGACCAGGTAGAAGATGGCCCCCATCGACGCGATGCGGGAGAGATCGAAGAGCGCTGCGAGCACAGCAGCGATGACGACGGTATAGACCAGGGTGTGCTTCTGGATGTCGCCGGGCATCCCGAAGTGGCGGTGGGGAATCAGGTTCATCTCCGTGAGCATGGCGAGCATGCGTGAGACGGCGAAGATGCTCGCCAGCAGCCCTGATGCGGTGGCGATGATGGCGATCCCGACGGTATACCAGATACCGTATCCTCCGATGGCCGGCCGCGAGGCCTCTGCAAGGGAGTAGTCCTTTGCCGCGATTATCTCGGAAAGGGTCAGGCTCGAGGCCACTGCGAAGCAGACGGCGAGGTAGACGACGAGACAGATGACCAGGGCGATGATGATGGCGCGGCCGACGTTTTTCTCCGGCTCGACAACCTCGTCGCCGCTGTTGGTGATGGTGGTGAAGCCCTTGTAGGCGAGGATCGCCAGGGCGATGCCACCGATAAAGGTCCCGAACGCAGGATCACCGCTCGGCGGGATTATGGTGGTCTTTAAGGTAATACCCGAGGCTGCCATGGCGATCGCCGCGAAGACCAGCAGTCCGCCGATTTTGAGGAATGCCGTGATATTCGAGATCGTGCCGATAACCCGGTTGCCGGAGATATTGACGAGGAAAGCCACCACGATGAGCCCCACGGCGAGGACCGGCACCCAGACCGCTGCTGTATCCGTGGGGAAGAGCTGCAGCGTGTAGGTGCCGAATGTCCGGGCGACCAGGCTCTCGTTGATGACCATCGAAAACGCCATGAGCAGCGCCGCCGCCCCCGTGACCCACGTCTCACCGTAGGCCCGCGTAAGGATCATGGCGATGCCGCCGGCAGATGGATACGCACTGGAGACCTTGATGTAGCTGTACGCGCTGAAACCGCTGATGATCGCAGCGGCGATGAAGGCGATGGGGAAGAGTCCCCCCGCAAGTTCGGCTACCTGCCCGGTCAGTGCAAAAATCCCGGCGCCGATCATCACCCCCGTTCCCATCGCCACGGTGGCGGCGAGGCTCAGGCTCCCCTTTTGGTAGGTCGGTTCCCGGTCGCTCATATCCGGTTGCGTGAATTGCCTTGGTACTATTAAATACTGTTCGCGCCGCCGTTCTGCCGGACGTTTTGCAACCCGTGCTTATTCTGCATTGCTGGATGAATAATTGCGAAGAAAAATCAGGATGATAGTGTCCTGGCATCTTACTCACGAGAAATTCGGATCAGTACCGGTATTGCTGCCGGTATTTCCATCGGCATTGCCATCGGGGCCGGGATGGGAGCGGCGTCGAGCATCGCATGCTGGACAAGTGCACAACCATGAAATCCTCTATCATCTCGAGAGGGATGAAAACGGATTTCATATGATTTATATATTCATCGTACCCAGTTTGGCCTATGATCGGCAGATATGTGCCGGCGATTGCCGCAATGCTTTTCATCGCTGCCGTTGCCGTTGCGGGCTGTACGGGCACTCCATCGGCCGGAGAGGCATCGTCGGGTCCTCCGTCAACCCCGAAGAGCCTGGTTACCATCAACGTCCCTCCACAGACCACGGCCGCCCCGACCGCACCGCCGACATTTACGCCGGCGCCCCCCTCAACCCCCGATATGACCGCGGCGGCCACTTCAACTCCCTCTGCAGTCCCGGCCGGGGAGGGTGACCCGTCACCCCGATATTCTGCCGGTGACATGCTGGAGGATCCCAGAAGCGGGATGCCCCGCCTGGTGACCCGGGTTCTGCCCGATTCCGAAGAGTACATGATCCGCCTGGTATTCGAAATTGACGGGGAGCGTTTCCTCAAAAAGGACGGGAGTTTCCAGGAAATGGGCGAAAAGGTCGATTGCCTGGATTTTGAGAAAATGGGGCTGGTCCCGTCCGGGAACGTTGCGAGCATACCGATCTACGTGACCGCTTACAATCTCTACGGCTATCTCGAATACGATACCCCGGAATCAATGGTGTTTGCGAAACCGTGCCCCGACAAACTGACCGGCGATGTGCATTTTGTGCTGGAACTGTTGCACACCGGCGATGTCAGCATCTACTCAACCATCGGCAACGAGACGGAATCAAGGACCACCCATACGATCAGCCAATATCGCTCTTTTGGACTCGGCGAGGCCGACCGAGCGCTTGTGAGAGTTTACAAGAATGCATATGCAGGATGGATGAAAGCCACGTTGAAGGCCGATGGCGTGGTCGTCAACGAAAAGGAAATCGGTACCGGGAGCAGGGTCGTGACGCTCTCGTTCTCCACGTAACGGTTTGCAAGCCGCTTTGCGCATCGGCCGGATCACCATGGGGGAAAAATGGGGAATGGTGCTTGATCCTCCCCTCTCTTTGCCGGGAGAGGCGGATCCTGGTGGGGCATTGAAATCGTTGTTCACGGCGGAACGGTGAGCTGAGGGAGGAACCATCCCACCACGGACGTGACGATCCAGATGACGACGGCAATTGCCAGGGATTTGAGCCAGCCGATTTTGTAGAGAGATTGCAGGCCAATCAGCCACGCGATACCCGCAATCAATGCCGCTATCAGTCCCTCCCCCAGTACGGAGTAGGCGATGGTGTAGGTTACCGTTCCAATGATGGCGGCGATCAACGCCGTGGTGATCCCTTCTTCCTCCCCGAGCAGCTTTGTAACAATGTAAATGATGACCGTTGAAATGATCACGCGGTGATGAACGACAGCGCAACAGCAACAATCGATGCCATGATGCATCACCACCTATATTATTATATTAATCTTTTCATACATCCTGGGTATTGAGGATGCAATTCCTCCTTTCAGGCTTGAATCCTGTTCTCTTCTCCAGGATGCTCCACCGGAAGGAACGTCGCGGCTGATACGCATGCCACAATGATCCAGAAAGCGATCGCAGGAATTCAGACCGGTTGCACACGCATGACAGGATCGGTATCATGGGCCCTTTTCCCACGAACGCACGCTGCCGGCTGATCTCGATCTCTAGCCTTCCCTGTGATGGGATCAGAGGGTGCATGAACGGGAAAGGATAGCTCCTTCATCTTCACCATGCACAGGGGCTCCTTACGTCCGCGTGGTGCGATGCCTTCTATCCGCCGCTCCTCGAATGGTTGCCTGGCCTGAAGACGGTGGCTGCCGGCGATTCCGACGCGGAAGCGCTGGTCGCGTTCTCGGAGCTGGGGATCGAGATCAGATCCCGCGGGAGCACAATAAAGAGTACGGCTACCAGCTCTTCATTTTTCGGAGCCGCCGAGACGCCCAAGAGAGGGCGAAAGGCAGATGTTTATTGTGCCTCTCCGTACAAGTCCCTGTTCGCCCGCGCCCGCCGTCGACTTCGTTGTCTCCCCGAACGCCGCCTCGCTCTCAAAGCGGGGACGCCTTCCGTAAGAGCTGGAACCTTCCGGTATCAACTCATCTGTCGAAAGAAAAATCATGCTATCGCATCTCACATGGAATCCGGGTAAATGGAGCAGATACCTCTCGCCAGAACAGCGTGTCAGCGACTTTGTTATATTCAAAATCCATATGGAAAATTCCAGCGGGATTGTTAGGGTTCGGACCAGAGACGTAGATCACGTTTGTGGCTGGATCTTGAGACCAGTGGATGATCATCGGGTATCCTACATTAAGCTGCCCGGTTCCTCCCGATTGCAATTCAAGGATATACGCACTATCGGTTTTATTGCCTTTTTGGGTATAGAATATCCAGCATCCCAAGAAGGGTTCGGGAGGCACCGTGGTTGGCACGGGTGTTGAGATGGTGGTAGGAACAGGAAGAGGGACGAGGGTCGCGTGAACACTGGATGTATTGCCTGCCTGCACCTCGACATCCGTGTCCCATGCCGTATGGTCCCGGAGCCGAAGTTCGACGTGGTAGGACCCGTTCGGCAGATCGGGAATCGTGGAAGGCGTCGTCCCGCGATAGACGTCGTTCAGATAAATCTCCGCTCCTTGCGGAGTGGACGAGAGTTCAAGCGAACCCGTGGTGGGCAGGGGGGTTGGAATGGTGGTAGGCTGCACGGGGGGCTGGGGATCGGTGGTGGTCGTGGCACAGCCTGATGCGAGTACAAGAACGGCAAGGACGAACAGCACGAAGAATTGCTTATACATATTCAACGAGGAACATTCTCTATACGATATAGATTCCGAAACGTAGCGTTCGTCGCTTTAATAACACATCAGACCTGAAACCATGAAACCACCCCGTCGGAGTAAGATCTAAAACAAAAATACCCATTGTTCCTAACTTGAGGCAATAAAAACGGTTAGTTCATGAATTTCGCCATTTATCAATCGTGATTGTTGAAAAAGAGAAACATATGGGGATATTATATATCGAGATCTCTGCCTGACCAAGGTATCGATCTGCCAGTGATCCGGTCACCGGTTGACGTTGCACTCCCGCATGCTATTGATGCGTCCGTCTTTAAGGTCAATGATCCTGCAGAAGTAGCGCTCGTGCCATTTCTCGTGTGATACCATCACGATCGTCTGGTGCAGGTCTTCGTTCAGCTGCTTGAAGAGATCGAGGATGCTCTTTGAGGTCTCCGAATCGAGATTGGCGCAGGGCTCATCGGCGAGCAGAATGCTGGGTTTGTTCACGATAGCCCGGGCGATCGCCACCCGCTGCTGCTCGCCGCCGGAGAGTTCGCTCTGGCGGTGATTGGTCCGGCCGCCGAGACCGACCTCCCTGAGCACCTCCGCTCCCCGTCCGAGATACTCCTTCTCCGAAACACCCCGTGCGAGCGAGGTGATGATGACGTTCTCGATGGCGGTCAGCTCCGGGATCAGGGCGTAGTCCTGGAAGACGTACCCGAGCCGCTTCAACCGGAAGAGTGTCTGCTGCCGGTCCGAAAGCCTCTGAACGTCCCGGTCGTCGATGAGAACCCTCCCGGACGTCGGCCGGTCCAGCAGTCCGAGGATATGCAGCAGCGTCGATTTCCCGCTCCCGCTCGCCCCGGTTATCCCCACAAACTCCCCGTCCGCGATGGTGAATGAGACGCCTCTGAGTGCACGCACCTCGACCTTCCCCATCCTGTAGACCCGGGTGATCTCTTCTGCGACGATCATGGTTTCACCTCTGAATAGCGTCCAGTATCTCTTCGCGGGCGGTCTTCCATGCCGGGATGTACCCGGCGATGACCGATACGACGAAGAGGCTTGCGATACTCCGCAACACCGTGGCCGGTTCGACCACCGGGAAGACCGGGCCTCCCGGGAAGACGAGCGGGTTGACCGTGAGATAATAAATAACGCCGGCGGTGAGGACGATCCCGACAAGCGCACCCAGCGTGGCGATGAAGAGCACCTGCAGAACGTAGGAGTTGATGATGATCTGCTTGTCGATCCCGATCGCCTTTAAGATCCCTATCTGGCGGCGTTTGTTCACGGTGTTGATGAAGATGACGATGAAGATCACGACAACGGCGATGATCAGGCTGACCAGGGTCGAGATGGCGTTGATGATCTCAAAGCTCTGGATGGCCTGGTCGACGAACCCGGCCGCCTTCTGCTGGAAGGTGAAGACCTGCTGCTGGATGCCGTACGAGAACAGGCGTGTCCGGTACATCTCCTCCTGGCCGTCGACAGCGGTCTTTACCAGAATCTCCGATGCCTGATCTTCGAGTCCCAGAACCTGCGCCACCGGGTCGGTGGTCGTGAACGCGGAGGTATCGACGCCGATGGACTGGGTCTCGTAGATCCCCTTCACCTGGAACGTCCGCCGTTCCCCGTTCGGGAACGCGACCTCGACCGAGTCGCCGACCTGCACGCCCTGCAGCGTCGGAAGGCCGCCTCCTTCCTCTCCCTCCGTCCCGGCGAGGATCGCCCCCATGATGATCGTGTCCGTATCGCCCGCGCTCAGGAACTCTCCCCGGATCATGTTCTCATGGATCTTCGTCACCGATCGTTCGTCCTGCGGGTTGATCCCGTAGAGCGTGCTCCGGGCGTCATGCCCTTTGTAGAAGTAGGTAACCCCCGTCGAGATACGGGGCGAGGTGCCGGCGATCCCGGGGATCCGCTCGACCTTCTTCTGCAGCGTGTCGACGTCGCTGATGTACTGCTCGCCTTCCCGGGGTTCGATGACCAGGTTGCCGTAGTTGAAGTTGATAGACTGGGAGTTGAAGGTCTCGACGACACCCGAGATGATCGAGGGGAGGAAGACCAGGTTGACAAAGACAAGGGCGATGATCATGAGGGTGAGGATCAGAGTGCCCTTGCTCCCCCGCTGGATCTGTTTGAAGGCCAGGAAGGATGCGACTTTAAGATTCTCCAGCATAGCAGGTTCCTACACGATCTCCTCTTCCTGCTGCCGTCTCCGCCACCACCAGAAGGCGACCGCCGCCGCGATGAGCACAATCACCAACACGGCGATCACGAGGACGGTATTATTCGACTCGGCGACGGTCAGTTGCAGTGTCTCCTCCGCCATATGCGTCCCGAAGTCGTCGGTGTAGGTGATCCTCAGGGTGTAGTCGAACGTCCCCGCCTCGTCGGCCGTGAGGGTGAATACGGCAGGAGCATCGTTCTGGGGCTCGATGGTGCCCATGAACGCAATGGTGCTGCCCGGCAGGGGAAGGCCATCGATCGTCGCTCGAACGGAGTTCGCATCCCCGGTGCCGACGTTCTCGACCCTGATGATCAGGTCGACCGGATCGCCCGCCGTGATCCTGGTCGGGTCGGTGCTGACCGAAGCGATCCCGAGATCCGCCCTGCCCTGGATGGGCACGCCCACGGTCGAGGCCTCCCGGAAGATGGTTCCGTCGGCGTTCCGATACGTGACGGTGACCAGTACGGGCTGCAGGCCGATCTCGGTCTCCGTATCGGTCAGGAACTGCATATCAATCGCTTCCTGCCCGCCGGGCGGTATCGCCGAAAAATACCATGTCTGTGGGGTGGCTGCGGTTATCGACCGGGTGGTCGCGTTCGCATTGAGGGTGATGTCGCTCGCCGTCGCTGCACCGTCGTTGGCAAGCTTCAGCGTGAGATTGAAGCGGTCGCCGGGAACGACGCTCTCCGGGACACTCCGTTCGACCCGGATGGCCGGCTTCTTGATGAGCGCGTACCGGGAGTTCACATTCACCGGGACGGGATACTTCACGGCGGTCGCTCCGCGGACCCGGATCCAGACTTCGGGAAAGTAAATACCCTCCCCGGCGGGTGCCCGGAAGAGAAAAGTGAGGGGCATGGACTGCCCGGGCCCGATCTCCCCGACACGCCCGAAGCTCCCGGTCAGCACCTCGATCCCGTCGCCCTGCAGGGTGGCGTCTTCGACGAACGCATTGATCTGGGTATTCGTCGTCATGGTCTCCTGGGCTCCCCCGGGCCCCGTCTCGACGACCGTCTCGGTACGGCTTGCAGCTGTTGCGGTGCTGGTCAGGGTGACCGTGATGGTTCCGATATCGCCTGGCTGCAGCACGTTCGGGGTTACCGTATAGTTGGAGATGATCACCGTGGGCTCATCGGCGGCAGCAATAGCGGGAACAAAGGCCGCCAGAAGAACCAGCGCCAGGAGATATATTTCGTGCCTCTTCATGCCTCTTCCTCCGCAGGGTGCGGAGACCACCCGGGCATCCGGCACCGGTTCTTCGATCCCGGCTGCTCCTTTTGGTTGATGGGGTGATACATCCCGCCGGGTTATATAACCATTGCGCCGGCGGCCCGGGCGGGAGGCGGTGCAACCATTCAATACAGGCGACAGATACTGGTGAGACGCAATGGAGCGCGGGTGCAATAACTCGTGAGAGGCATCAATACCATGATCAGAGAGTGCGGCGGACGTGGCAGAACCCGGAGTCTATCCTGGCCGTCATCGGCCTTGCTCCCGATCAGACGTTCGTGGATATCGGGTGCGGGGACGGCTTCTTCACCATCGCGGCACGGCCGAAAGGTCCGCCGGTTCCGGAGTGGATGGCGGTGTTGAGCGAGTACGGTATTCCTGTAACGATTCACGGAGGTAGAAATATCAGGTATCGATGAAAAGAGGGGCATCTGGCAGGATCTGAGAAACGGAAATGAAGATGTCTATCTTTTCGAAGGAGAAAAACCAGGTAATCCAGTGCCAGAATTTCCTTCCGCATGCCTTCATGCCTCATTGCTATCCGGTATGATTTGCATTTCATTGCGGATTCGAGGAAAAAATTCCAGACAAAAAATGAGATTGTTGTTTCATTCCAAGAATCACCGATATCGAACCGATAGCGGTTATGTTGACGATATTGCCAAGGAGATCCACGGAAGATGAATCCATCAAGCGCCGAATATCCGGTGCCCTATAATGGTAACAATTAAAAAAGAAAGCAAGCCTCAGGCGAGATTTGAACTCGCGATCTATACCTTACCAAGGTATCGCTCTGCCAGGCTGAGCCACTGAGGCAGAATGCATCATAAATGTCAGTCTGCTCTCTATAAAACCTTACTGAATATGATTGGCGGGAAGGGGTAATCGGCAGGCTCCTTCGGCACTATATCGTTTGTTTGTGGTGTTCGCGCCTGCCGGGTGCGCGAGTTCGAGCCCCCCCCAGCCGCGACGGGCAGGTGGAGGTTCGGGGACGAGGCCCGGGCCAGCCCCGGAGGCTACAGCCTTCGCAGGGCATCGATGCTCTCACCTGCACCCTCGAAGGTCGCCACCTCGATAATGGCGACGGCGTGGTTCCTGCGCACCGCCTCCATCACGGGTGCAAAATCAATGGTGCCGTCTCCCACGGTGTTGTGGCTGTCCGCATCGCCGTTGTTGTCGTGGAGGTGGAAGTGGGCGACGGAGCAGTCGAGCCAGTGCTCCAGACAGCCGTTGGTGTGCGCATGCCCCACGTCGAGGGCCAGGCCGACGCCGTCGATCAGGGTGAGCTCGTCGGGGGTGCGGAGGAAAAAGTGCCCCCAGTTGGGCATGTTTTCGATAAAAAAGGTGACCGAGAGTTCTTCGGCCGCGGCTTTGAGCTCCCCGAGGGAGCGCCTGAACTGATCGATCGCCGCGTCCCGCTCCTCCTGCCAGGCGCAGTAGCCCGGATGCACCACCACCCCCGCATCCACCTCGGCGGCGACCTCAAAGCACTGGGCGATCACCTCCACGCTCGCCCGCCGGATGGGTCCCAGCTGGCTGGCGATATTGACGCTCCGTGCGGGGGCGTGGATGAAATAGCGGAAGCTGAACGTTTCAAGAATATCCGGACCATCGAGAAAATGGAGCCCCTCGTCAACGACTTCCACGGTATCGGTGACTGTCCCGAGCGCATCAAGCGCCGCAGGAAGGGGTTTGTGGTGCAGGCAGCAGGTTGACACCCCGAACATAGGGTATCGTATCGCCTGCGAACACAAGAGATTATTCATCTTCATCGGGCTCGACACCCGGAATACCGCAGGTGTCCCGCATGACCTCATCGCACCCTGCTATCTCGATGAACCTGCCGTGCACAAGTGCGTCGGCCACCTTTCGCCGCGCCTCGTGGAGGTCACGCCAGACCGTCTTCCTCGAAACCCCGAGAGTGAGGGCGGCCTCATCCTGCGTGAGCCCCTGCAGGTCCACGAGCCTGAGCACTTCGACCTCGTCCGGGCGCAAACTGACCGAGCCGGCAGGCGGACCGCTCCGGCACACCGGGGCAAAACACCGATAGCGGAAGCCGGGATCGCAGAAACGCTCGACCCTGCGCCTCCCCCGCCCTCTCCGAAACCCGCGTCCGAAAGGCTGTCCGTTCATCCTCTCTCAAGCCTCGATGCAAGGGTCTCCCACATCTCCCGCAGTGCGTCCGCGGCAGGACAGTCGTAGGCGGTCACCGGCGTTCGGTTCCTGATCGCCTCGATCACCATCGGATCGAAAGGGATCCTGCCCACCACGGGGATCCCTTCGTCCTCACAGTACTTCTCGATCCGTGCGGCGACCGACTCTTCGAGATTGTATTTGTTGATTGCCACGAAGATATCCACGCCGAAATTGCGCGCCACCTTCACCACGCGTCCGAGGTCGTGGAGGCCCGAGGTGCTTGGCTCGGTGACGATGAGCACCGCATCCATGCCGGTCACGGTGGCGATGAGCGGGCAGCCGATGCCGGGCGGCCCGTCGGTGATCAAAAGATCGCGGTTCCCCGCACGCTCATTGACGCGCTTTTTCACCTCGGAGACCAGAAGGCCCGAGGTGCCCGAACCGGGGTCGAGGCGGGCGTGAGCGAGAGGGCCCCTGTCGGTGCGGGAATAAAAGATCTTCCCGCTCTCCCGGTCCTTCATGGCGGTGGCGTCCGCCGGGCAGACGAGGGTGCAGACAGCACACCCCTCGCATTTGACCGGGTCGACGTAAAACCGTTCATCCCGATACTCGATTGCCCCGAAGCGGCAGTATTCCTCGCAGTTCCCGCACTGGATGCAGAGGTCCTGATCGATGTCGGCCACCTGCATACCCCGGTACGCCTCGGTGGTCTCGATCTCGTGCTCGAACAGCAGCTCGAGGTTTGCCGCATCCACATCACAGTCCGCAAAGACCAGATCCCCTTTCGCGAGGGTGGCAAGCGCGCCCGTAATCATGGTCTTTCCCGTGCCGCCCTTGCCACTGATGACCGCGATCTTCTTCATGGTGCGCCTCCCGTGCGTATGCAGATGTCTTCAAAGAGTTCGAAGAACCGTTCCTGCCATTCGGGCATGGCGACGGAGAAGAGATCTCCCCTGCTCTGGAGCCGGGCGATCTCGCGGTCAAAGGGAATCTTCATATGAATGTCGAGCCCCGCTTCCCGGCAGAAGGCCTCGGTCTCGTCATCCTCCCCGTCGCTGCGGTTGATCACCACGCCAGCGGGAATGCAGAGCTTCCGCACCACCTCTGCGGCCAGCCGCAGATCGTGCAGCCCGAACGGCGTGGATTCGGTGACCAGCACCACATAGTCCGATCCCTCGATCGTCTCGATCACCGGGCATGCCGTCCCCGGCGAGGCGTCGTAGATGACAAGATCGTTGCCTTCCGCAGCCTCCTTCGCCGCCTTGATCACGGGTATCCCGTTCGGCTCCCCTTCGTCGAGCACGCCGGTGATAAGGCGCAGGTGCTCATCGACGGGTGCATCCCATACCTTCCCGATTACCCGTTCGGTCTCGGAAATCGCCTCTTTCGGGCAGATTATCCGGCAGCCGCCGCAGGAATGGCAGAGGTCATCGAAGAACATGATCTTCTCCGGGAGCACGGCGATTGCCCCGTACCGGCAGAATTCCCCGCATTTTCCGCAGAAATCGCACTTCCCCGTATCGAAGACGGGAATCGGCATCGTCACCCCGGATTCGCTCTTCCCTGCAGAGAAAAAGAGATGAAGATTTGGTTCCTCCACGTCGCAGTCGACCAGCACGACGTCGCGGCCCCGTGAGATGCTCCACGCGAAGTTTGCGGAAAACGTGCTTTTTCCGGTTCCTCCCTTGCCACTCGCCACCACGATTTTCATATGCCGCAACACACCTCACAGGATGCGGTTGAGCCGGTTCTCGCGGTATGCTGTCACCGCCTCCCGCACCGTGCTCCCGGTGACCGCCTGATAGACCTCGATGCCGGCCCCTTCAAGTGCACGGCGGGCATTGCCTCCCAGCTGGCCGGTGATAAGGACGGTCGCGCCATGGTCGATGAGCACCTGCGCCGACCGCGGCCCGACTCCTCCTGCAGCATCGGCAAACACGTTCGTTTCCGCCGTATAGGTATCCTGTTCGCTCTCGTGAAAGATAAAAAAAGGTGCCCGGCCGAACCGCTCCTCCACCTGTGCGTCAGGTGTATCTCCTTTGGCAGTGATGCACATTTTCATACTAATTTACCTCAAAGTCAATTATTTCTGTAGTGGTAAGCATGCAGAACTAAATAACTGGCGATCGTACAACCTGTACCAAAAACCATGAATTACCATTACCTCTTCGGCCCGGTGCCCTCGAGACGATTGGGGGTGTCGCTGGGCATCGACCTCGTACCCCACAAGACCTGCAACCTCAATTGTATCTACTGCGAGTGCGGGGCCACCACCGATCTCACCCTCGAGCGGCGCGAGTATGTGCCGACCGATCGCGTGCTCGCGGAACTGGACGATTTTCTCGAGGGTAAGCCTGCACTCGACTATATTACTTTTTCGGGCTCCGGCGAACCGACGCTCCATTCCGGCATCGGCACCATCATCAGGCATATCAGGAAGCACCACCCGGCATACCGCATCGCGGTGCTCACCAACGGCTGCCTCTTTTTCAAAAAAGATGTCAGGGATGAAGTGCTCGATGCGGATGTGATCGTCCCCTCGCTTGACGCCGCCACCGCGAGGACGTTCAGGCGGATCGACCGCCCCCACCGCGGCCTTGCCATAGAGAATATCATATCCGGCCTTGTCTCATTGAGAGAGGAATTTTCAGGAGCGATCTGGCTTGAAGTGTTCATCATCCCCGGTATCAACGACACCGACGAGGAACTCGCCGCACTGAAGCGTGCAATCGAGCGCATCCGCCCCGATACAATCCAGATCAACACCCTCGATCGGCCGGGCGTGGTGGACTGGATCCGCCCTGCGAGCGCAGATGAAATGGCGAACGTGGTTGCATCGCTTCATGTGCCCGGCACGCAAATTATCGGGCGGCCCGCCTCGCGCACCGGTATTGCCAGTTTTTCGGGCGATTGCAGGGCTGCCATCCTGCAGACCCTGCGCCGGCGCCCCTGCACGGTCGATGACCTTGCGAAGGTGTTCGGGTTGCATCCGAACGAGATCAACAAGTACATCCAGGTCCTTGTCGAAGAAGGCGCAATCCAGGAAAGGCGGGAAGAACGAGGGATATTCTTCGTCGCAACCTGAAGCGATCGTTTCCGGGCGCATCGTTTTTATAGCAGTACTCCGATGATACGACACGACCATGAGGATCGACTACTTCCGCATCCCCGACATCGCCAAACGGACGGGAATCCCCGAGCAGACGGTGGCAGAATATGCGCAGACCTTCGATGAGTTTCTCACCTATGCGACTGACGCTGATACCCGGTACTACACGCCCGATGCCATGCTGCTCATGAGGAAAATCGATTCGTACGTGCGGGAGGGGAAAACCACCGCGGAGATCAGGGAAGCCATCGACCGCGAGTATCCCCAGCTGCGCGAGCAGAAGGAAATTCCTTCGCAGGAGACCGCGTGCCCCGAGGATGTGGAATAGAATAAAAGAGCATGAGGAGATCGTCTCAGGGCTGGTCCCGGATATGGACGTCCATCTGGGGGAAGGGAATCTCGATTCCCTCCGCGGCAAACCGCTCGTTGATCTGGTAGTTGATGTGATCCTTGACATCCCATGCCATATTAAACTGCCTTGCCCAGAGCACCATCATGAAATCGAGGCTCGAAGCCCCGAATTCGAGGAAGTAGACGCTTGGTGCGGGGTCGAGGAGGACGTAGTCCGAGGTCCGCGCCGCTTCGTTGCCGATCTCGAGGAGGATTTCCTTCACCTTCCGCACATCGCTGCCGTAGGCCACCGAGACCGGGATCTTGATTTTCAGCTTGATATCGGGCATGGCGTAGTTGGTGATGATGCTGTTGGCGATCTTCGAGTTCGGGATGGTGAGCAGCTGGTGGTCGAGGGTCTGGATGCGGGTGCTGCGCGGCCCGATGCTGATCACGTCGCCGAGATACCCTTCGATCTTGACCCTGTCGTTCATTTTGAACGGCTTGTCGATGAGGATGAGCGCACCCCCGAAAAAGTTTGATATCAAGTCCTGTGCGGCGAGGGCGATGGCGAGGCCGAATATCCCGGCACCTGCGATAAGCGGGGTGATGTCGATCCCGAGATAGCTGAGCACCAGCAGGAAGGCGATGAACCAGATGATGTAGCGTGCGGCATGCTCGAGAAATGCGATGATCCGGTCATCCAGGTCCCCTTCGATCCTGGCAGCCATCCACGATCCATAGAGGGCGAGCAGGTTTTGCGCAAATGTGGAGATAACCCATGCCCCGAGGAGGATGAAAAACGCGCCGAGATATTTGCTGTTCCTGATCCACTCGTAGCCTGCGGGGAGCTCGACCATGCCCACCGCCATATAGAGGGAAACAACGAAAATGGCGATGATCAGCGGTCTTCCCACTGCGATGACGAGAATATCGTCGAACTTTGACTCGGTCAGGTCCGCCCGAGCAGAAAGCCAGCGGTAGATCTGGTAGGCAACAAGAGAAACGACCAATCCCACGAGAATAATTAGCACTCCAACCCAAAGGTCAGCCATAGTGTATATTTTTGGTCTGGAATCCGTATATATGAGATGTTATGTCGCGGGGAAAGGAAATTATCGAGGCCCTCAGGACACTGGCGGACAGGAACTACACGTTCATGCACATCTGCGGCACCCATGAGGCGTCCATCGCCCGGTCAGGGCTGCGCAGCGTGCTGCCCGACAATCTCACGATCGTCATGGGGCCGGGCTGTCCTGTCTGCATCACGCCGCAGGGTGAGATCGATGCCGCACTCGAACTGGCGGAGAAAGACTGCATTCTTGCCACCTACGGCGACCTCCTCCGGGTTCCGGGGTCAGAGGGATCGCTTGAGTCCTGCGGGGGCGAGGTGCGGGTGGTGCAGGGCGTGCACAAGGCCGTGGAGATCGCGGAGAAGACCGACCGCGAGGTGGTCTTTCTATCGGTGGGATTCGAGACTACGGCACCCACCGTCGCCGCCACTATCCTCCAATCGCCCCCGGAGAATTTCAGCATCCTGAGCCTCCACCGGCTCGTTCCCCAGGCGATGCAGTGGCTGCTGGAGCAGGGGGAAGCGCAGCTGGACGGGTTCATGCTGCCGGGCCATGTCTGCGCCGTGATGGGCTACGAGGAATATGAGAAGTTCCCCGTTCCGCAGGTGGTAGCGGGTTTTGAGCCCGAAGACATCCTGCTCGGCCTGCTGATGCTCGTCAACCAGGTCCGCGAGGGGAGGGCGGAGGTGGAGAACGCCTACCCGCGGGTCGTCTGCAGGGAAGGCAATGTCAGGGCAAAGGAACTCATGTATGAAGTGTTCGAGCCCTGTGACGCGGAATGGCGGGGGTTTCCGGTCATCCCCCAATCAGGCCTGCGGTTGAAAGAGCAATTCTCGGCGTATGATGCCCGGAAGAAATTTGATGTGGAAATCCGGCACGTGGACACGCACTCGGCCTGCATCTGCGACCAGGTGCTGCGCGGCGTGGCACGGCCCACCGACTGCAAACTCTTCGGCACGGCGTGCACGCCCCGGAAACCGGTGGGCGCATGCATGGTGAGCCACGAGGGCGCATGCAAGATATGGTACCTCTACCAGAGGAACCCCTGATTTTTCCTGAAGCGGCGGCGTTTTCCTTTTATACCTTCAAGGCCAATAGAACAGGGAGTCCCGGTAGGGTAGTGGATATCCTGAGAGCCTCCGGAGCTTTCGACCCGGGTTCAAATCCCGGCCGGGGCGTCGATACCAGCACACATTTTTTATTCTGTTTCCGGAACCCTGCGCATCGGCTGCACGTTCATGCCTTCCATCTCCCCCAGTGCGAACCGGAAGCGCTTGCGGATGTTCGGCGGGAGCTCGCTTTCGGGAATCGGGACGAACCCGAAGGTCTCGTAGAAGGAGATCAGCTCGAGCGTCGAGTGCATGTAGAGCGTTTCATGGCCGCAGGCATCGAGGAGCGCCTGCATGGCCGTGCGGGCATACCCCCGGTTCCTGAACTCGGGGAGGACGAAGACGCCGTCGACTTCGAGGCCGTCGGCATGCTGTTTGCACCGGGCGACGCCGGCAAGAATGGATTCCACGAACACCCCGAAGATGCGGTCGGTCTCCGGGTCCGCGGTCTGCTGGCGGTAGTGCAGCCACACCTCTTCTGCAAGGTGGAATTCGTCAGGACCGAGCTCGCGTGCCCGCACCTCGAGGACGATGTCGGGAGAGAGCACGAACACCGGATGCCGGGTGCGTTTCACCACACCGGCCGTGGTGCTTCCCAGCTGCACATTGCGCACGTAATCGGCCTTGCCGCAGCGGGGCATGATAATCAGGGAGACGTCCTGCGTATCGGCAACCTCGCATATCCTGTCGACCGGGTTGCCCGTGCACACGAGCGACGTGATATGCTTCCCGTCCTCTCCGGCGTCGAGGACCATCCGTTCGAGACGCCGCTGTGCGGTGGTTTCAAAGAATGCAAGTTCGTTTTTCGACTCGGCGCTCCTGATGACATGCAACAGGATGAGCTCGCGGGGATCGCCGTTCTGCCGCAAAAAGACCATCATCTCCTCGGAAGGCCGGGAAAAATCGACCGGAGCGAGAACGCGGGAAAAAAGCGGCCTGACACTTCCGTTGCCGCCCCGGAGGGGATGCATGATGAGCACGTTTCTCCGGATCCTGCGCAGCACGCCCGACGAGACGCTCCCCAGGATCAGCCCGCTGATGATCCCCCGTCCCCTGGCCCCCATCACGACGAGCGAGGCGTCCACCTCCTCGGCGACGGAGCAGATGGCCTGCGGCACATCGCCATGCTCGATAAATTCAAGCCGTGTGCGCACCTTCATGCCCCGGACTTCGAGGCTTTCACGCAGGGTTTCAAGGCCTGTTCGCGCCGATTCAAGCGGTGATTCGAGTATCCTGCCCGAGATCCAGTACTGCGTGGATGCACGGGGTGCGTCGAGCACGTGAAGCAGGACGATTTCATCGATGCCGGGTATCTGGTCGATATTATCGAAAATCGCACGTGAATAGTCGGAAAAATCGGTGGGGATCAGGACGGTCGCAAACATGGGAGAGCTCCGGGCGGCGGCACATGAGGGGGGAGGGGGGAGTGGTATCATGGGGGGGAAACTTCGTGAGAAACCTTCAACCGGGAACTTCATATACTGTACGGTTTGGATATTCCGTTATCCGCAACTGGTACACTCATCGGCCAGACCGGGCGCCCCCCCGGAACACGGCGATACTGACAAGTAGCTGGAAAGCGATGAACGCTCTATGCTCAGCACAGATGAGGTCATCAGGAGATTGTGGGACGCACAGGGGTACGGGAATCTCGCAGTATGGGGAGACGGCACGATGAACGTGGTCACCCCCGGTTCAGAACCGGAAGAAGCACCGGATAACCCCCATGTGGTGTTCAAGCCTCTCCCGCTCGTCGGAGGCTATCCCATGCTGGATCATGCGATCGGCGACAAGACCCTCCGGCGTCATATCACCGATGCCGTCCGGGGTGCTGGTATCGAGATCGAGTGATGGAATGGAGGGGATCCCGATCGTCGATGACGCAGCGGTGTGCCTTCAGCGGTACCCGGGTTCCCCAGCCGCATATTTCACGGATCCGCATGCACGTGAGGCCACATCGCCGCAGGCGCAGCGCTCCTCGCAGCCCATCGCCGGGCTGTAATAGCGGGCCACGTACTCCTTGACCATCCGGCGGGCGGAAAACGCGGGGCAGTTGCTCTGTATGCTCTCCTTCATCATCTTCACCCACTCGTGGGGCACCCCGTCGCCCGACACCGCGTAGTAGCGGGGGACCACCTGCTGTTCGAGAATGTCGTAAATCGCCGCTGCATCGGCCGCATCGCGGTCCGAACCGGTGTTTCCGTCGCCGAACGCCCATCCGTTTCGCCCGTTGTAGCCCTCGAGCCACCACCCGTCGAGGATGCTGAGGTTGAGCACGCCGTTGAGCGCGGCCTTCATGCCGCTCGTCCCGCTCGCCTCCATGGGCGGCAGCGGGTTGTTCAGCCACACGTCGACGCCATGGACGAGATATTTGGCTATTTCCTCGCCGTAATCCTCGACAAACGCGATCCTGCCGCCGAACTCCGGCTGCCGGGCACGGTGATAGATGGACTGGATGATGCGTTTGCCGTCGTCGTCGGACGGGTGGGCCTTGCCCGCGAAGATGATCTGCACCGGCTTGTAGGGGTTGTTGAGGATCGATTTCAGGCGATTGGGATCGGAAAATATTAGTCCTGCACGTTTGTAGGTGGAGAACCGGCGCGCGAAACCGATGGTCAGCACGGTCGGATCGAGCAGAGCCCCTCCCGCGAGCACGCTCCCGGGGTGCGTCTGCTGGTTCGCCCAGTCCCGGCGTTTGTATTCACGGATACGGTCGATCAGCTTGCGCTTCAGGGTGAGGTGCACCTGCCAGAGCTCTTCGTCAGGAATGCGGTTGATATAGCGCCAAGATGAAGGATTATCGTGATTTTCCAGCCACCGGGGGCAGTAGGGATTCATGTACCGGTCGATGAGCGCACGCAGGTCCGGGTTGAGCCATGTCGTGATGTGGATGCCATTGGTGATGTAGCCGATGGGATCCCGGTCTTCGGCCATCTCCTGCCATAGCGCGCTCCACATCTCCCTCGATACATTCCCGTTCATCCTGCTCACCCCGTTATTGTGCGCGGAGAGGCGCAGCGCGAGCGCAGTCATGTTGAATCCCCCGTGCCCCCCCACCGGCTGATCGCCGAGAGCGAAAAACTGGGACCCGTCGATACCGAGTTCCGGCGAGAACCTGGAGAAATGACGCCTGATCAGATCGCGGGGGAAGACATCGTGCCCGGCGGGAACCGGGGTGTGGGTGGTGAACACCGAGGATCGCATCACCAGTCCGGCCGCCTCTTCAAACGAGAGGCCGTCTGCAACGAGTATGCGGATCCATTCCAGCAGGGCGAATGCCGGGTGCCCTTCATTGAGGTGGACTGCGGAAAAACCGACCCTCATCCTCGCAAGCATGCGGATCCCGCCTATCCCGAGCACGATCTCCTGCAGGAGGCGGCGCTGCGCATCCCCGGTATACAGCCGCGAGGTGATATTCCTGATGGCGGAATCGTTCTCCTCGATGTTCGTGTCGAGGAGGAGCAGGTCAACCCGTCCCACCCGTGCCTGCCACCCTGAAACGAATATCCGCGGTTCGATGAAGGGGAGCTCGACGACGAGAGGGCGTCCCTCTTCGTCGAGAATTCTCCTCACAGGCACCGAGGAGAAATCGATGCGCTCTTCGGCGTTCTGCTGCCACCCCTCCTCCCCGATGCGCTGATGGAGATACCCGTTCGAGTACAGCAGTCCCACGGCGACCATCGGCACCCCCAGATCGCTGCATTCCTTGATATGATCGCCGGCCAGGAACCCCAACCCTCCGGCAAAAAACGGCAATGATGAGAGCAGCCCGTATTCTGCGGAAAAATAGGCGATGGGCCTGTTCACCGGGCCCGATATGCGGCCTGCAAACCATGTGCCCTCCGATTGCTTCAGGCGCAGGAACTCCTCCATCACCGCGTCGTAGCGGCGCATATACTGTCGGTTGTTCAGGGCGCTGTGCAGGAATTCAGCCGGGAGCTGCCGGAGCATCCTCACCGGGTTATGCTCGCTGTCCATCCACCCTTGCGGGTTCAGTTCGTCGAACAGTGCCTTTGCATCGGGATTCCAGCTCCACCAGAGATTATAGGAGAGATCCACGAGACCCGAGAGCCGTTCCGGTATATGAGAGTAATAGTGGGATATACTTTGCATGCCACAACCTTCCATGAAACGATGGCAGGAACGGCGTGGAATTCGGCAAAAATGGCTGTATCCACCCTCCAGACCGAAAGCGGCAAATATGGAGAGTGACGCACCGCACGCTTCCCGCATCAGGTGAACAATGTACGCACCGCACCCCTGCACACACAAAAGTACTATTGGAAACGCCGGCTAAATAGTCCTCGATCGGAGAATTGAATTTATTAATGCAGAGAATACATGCACGCTACCGCGATGCACCAGGGTCATGCCGTTCGAGCGGCGCAGGAGGGCAACGCAGCTGTGCCTGCGGGAAAGAAAGGGCTGGAATTTATTTTTTGAATACCAGTCCTGCGGAAAACGCTTTCCCCACATATCCGCCGACGGTCCGGTACTCCCTGCGCAGTGAATCGTAGATGAGGGGACTGATCTTCTCAATATCCGGTTTGCCATCCTCCGCCATCACTGCCTCATCGACCAGCACATCGAGGATCTCGGCGATGAACTGCACATGCACCCCGATTTCCACCGTATTGATAACCCTGCAGCAGAGCACCACCGGGAACTCCTCGATTGCGGGGGCATGCACGTGGGGGGCGGGGGACGGGGTAAGCCCGCAGACTTCGAATTTGTCGGTGTCCCTGCCTGATACCAGGCCAAAATAGTCCGCTTCAGCCACATGCGCCGAAGAGGGGATATTCACCGTGCAGGCAGCGGTTTCATTCAGGTTCGTGCAGGTGTACCGGGATTTCTGGACTGAAAACGCGACGCAGGGGGGATCGGAACTGCAGATGCCGCCCCAGGCTGCGGCCATGGCATCCGGCCTTCCTCCGGTATCATAGGTGCCAATGATCAGCATGGGGTGGGGATACAGGAGGGTGCGGGATCCGAGGGAGGTTTTCATATTCTAGTACCGCAATGCGATCCGCATTAACTCTTTTCCAATCTCCCATGCCCGGCCGATCCGCGCCCCTATCCGGTAGTAGCTCCGGTCGTTCATCGAGAAGAGTATGGGCTGCACTTTGTTCACGTCCACCGTACCGTCGGTGATCACGGCAGGGTCGCAGTAGGTGTTTTCGATTTTTCCGATAAACACATCATGCGCAGGGAAATCCACGGTTCTGACAAGCCTGCATTCCATATTCACCGGGCACTCGTGTATCATCGGTGCCGTCCCGAGCGTGCCGTAAAAATTGCGAAACATCGCGGATTTATCGACCTTTTTCCCGGATACCAGCCCGCAATAGTCTGTCTGCCGGACCATATTCACCGACGGAATGTTCACGCTGAACGTACCGTTCTCTCTGATCCCCGCATTGGTATAGTGCGTCTTCGACATTCCCAGGGAAATGGATCCGAAATCGAGGATCCCGACATGGGCAATGGTAATGTAGTTCGGTTTTCCGCTGACATTCACCCCGACGAGCGTGGTGGGAAGGGGGTAGAGGCAGTTGACCGGACCTAACTCCGTTTTGCCGCGCACCATCACGTATAATCCCCCAATGGTCGTTGCACTATATACACCTAACTGATGCGAAGAAAAGAAAATATGTGAATGGATCAGAGATCAGGCTTGCTCTTGAGCGCCTCGACGAGCAGTCGCACGCCCTGTTCGATATCCCCGCAGTCCACCACTTCCACGGGGGAATGGATGTAGCGCGATGCGATGGAGAGCGGAATGCTCGGTATGCCGTCCCGGACGAGGTGGATGATGGTGGCGTCGGTATTCCCGCCCGTTCCCACCTCGAGCTGGTGGGGGATGTCGTGCGCTTCGGCAGTCGTTCGCAACCACGCCGTCATCGCTTCGCTGGCCATCAGTCCCCGCCCGCTCGCACTCACCAGCACGAGTACCGGCCCTTTCCCCATCACGACCGTCGAGTCCTTTTTCTTGATGCCGGGATGGTCGCCGGGAATGGTCACGTCGGTGGCGATGGCGCAGTCCGGATCGATGGAGAATGCGCTCACCTTCGCGCCTTTCAGCCCCAGTTCCTCCTGCACGGTAAAGACCCCGTAGAGGGTGTGCGGCGATTCCACCTCTTTGAGCGCCTTGATGAGCATGGCGACGCCGACGCGGTTATCGAGGGCCTTGCCGGTGATGCGGTTGTTGGCAAGCTCGACGGCCTCGCGGTCGATGGTAACCGGGGTGCCGATCTCGATGCCCATCCCCGCAACCTCATCGGCGCTCGCAGCCCCGATGTCGATGAACATATCCTCGATTTTGATCTCCTTCTTGCGTTCTTCCGGGTCCATGACATGCGGGGGTTTCCCCCCGATGACGCCGTACACCAGACCCTTCGAGCCATGGACGGCAACACGCTGGTTGTAGAGCGTCGGGTTGAACCATCCGCCAAGGGTCACGAAGCGGAGGAACCCGTCGTCGTCGATATACTGCACCATGAGGCCGATCTCGTCCATGTGCGACGCGATCATGATCTTGAACTCATCGCCGCGCTTGACGGCCACGAGGTTGCCCATGGAATCGGTCCGGAATTCGTCCACGTGCCCCTCGAGCTGGGCCCTGATGAACGCGGTCACGTTTCCCTCCCGGCCGGAGACGCCATGGAGGTTTGAAAGTTCCTTGAGAAGCGATTTCACCATATCCTATCACCCGGTTTCTCCAAGCCTTTCAACGGCTGCACGAAGCGTTTCTCTCGACGCGGCATAACTCATGCGGGCGTAATCCGGGGCGTTCTCACCGAACGATGCGCCCGGAACGACGAGGACCCCCTGTTTGACCGCTTCCTCAATGCGATCCTGCCCCATGGGTACGAACATATAGAATGCTCCTTCGGGCTTCGGAAACTCGTATCCCAGCGAAACCAGACCTTCGTAGAGGAGATCACGGCGTGCACGGTATTCCTCGCGCATCACGGCAACCGCAAACTGGTCCCCGGAATAGGCGGCAACGGCGGCGTACTGGGCGATGGAGGTGGCGCATGCCTGGCAATACTGGTGAACCTTGAGGCACTGGTTCACGTAGCGCTCGTCGGCGGCAAGGTACCCGATGCGCCAGCCGGTCATGGCATAGGTCTTGCTCGCCGCATTGACGGTAATCACGTCGTCCCCGTAGCGGGATGCACTCAAATGGGGCCGTTCGTAGACAAAATGCTCGTACACTTCATCGCTGACAACCGTCACCGAAGCGTCCATGGCATATTCGACGATCGCCCGGATCGACCCCTCGCTCTCCACCATGCCCGTCGGGTTCGACGGTGAATTCAGCACGAAGAGCCGTGCGCCGTCCATCATCTCCTGTGCACGTTCGACGTCGATATGCATGGTTTCGTCACAGGGAACTCCCTCCACGCGGCCGCCTGCGATGCGGGCCAGCGGTGTGTAGGAGACAAATCCCGGATCGGGGACCAGCACACGGTCACCGGGCTCGACAAGCGCTTCCATGACGAGATGGAGGGCTTCGCTGCCCCCGGCGGTCACGAGTATCTGTTCCTGCCCGAAGGAAAGGCCGTTTTCACGGCGAAACTTCTCGACGATCGCGTTGCGAAGCTCGGGGATCCCGGCATTTGCCGTATACCCTGTGTGCCCGTCCCGGATAGCCTGTACTGCCGCCTCTTTGATATGGGAAGGGGTGTCGAAATCGGGCTGCCCCAGGCCAAGGTTGATTGCGTCGGGGCCGCCCGCATCGAAGAGTTTGCGTATCCCGGAGAGATCGATCCCCGCAACCCGGGATGCAACGTGGATATCTCGCATACTATCACCAGCCCCCGGTCACTCGATATTTGCGTGGCGGTCCCGGAGGGAATCCAGGTCGCAGTGCGTTATTTCCATAAGTGCAGAGATGATGGCATCGGCAAAGACCATTGCGGTGGTTTCAAAGAGCGTCCCCATCGGGGCAAAGGATTTGTGCTCGCCTTTCATCTGCCGGATTTCGAACTCGGCGGATTCGTCCTTCACTTCATCGCGCTGGCTCTCGAGCACCACGATATTGTCCGCAATTTTGCCTATCCTCGACTCTTTCTTGGAAGTGACAAGACAGATCCTGCCGCCGATCGCCTTGGCGGTTTCCGAGAGCTCGGCAACGGTCTTCGTCTGGCCCGAACCAGAGAATGCCACGATCATATCGCCTTTCTTCATCGACGGGGTGATCGTCTCACCCACCACATAGGACTGCAACCCGAGGTGCATCAACCTCATGGCGAATGCTTTTGCGACAAGGCCCGACCGCCCGGCGCCAACCACGTAGATGCGTTGTGCATCGAGTATTTCGGAGATAAAACCCTGCACCTCGGCATCTGAAATAAGATTGGCAGTGAAGATGATCTTTCTGCCCATCAGCCGCATCATTTCCTGTACACTGATACATTCATTCATTGGCACAGTATGATTGCATCGGGAACTACTTTAGAATATTGATGACGGATGCCGAAAACGGCTACATCTGGCGTTACGGAGAAATTCAGCCCCATGGAATATCCTGATGCAGTTGGGGGGCCGCTTCGTCCGTTCAGAACAGAAAACTACTATGCAACGCTCCACCAACACACCTGTACTGGATAGATCCGTGTTCCCGGAAGGAACACCGTGCAGGAGGAACCACCATCTCATCACCCCCCTACTACGCACAAGACGGATTCGAACTCTACCTTGCCGACTGCACCAGCTGCATGGAAGAACTCCCCGAAGGTTCGGTGGATCTTGTATTTGCCGATCCCCCTTATAATCTCTCCAACGGGGGATTCACCTGTCATTCGGGGACGAGAGTGCCGGTGCACAAGGGAGACTGGGATGTGAGCAGCGGCGCCGAAGAGGATTTTGCCTTCCATCTGGCATGGATCAACACCTGCCGGCGTGTGCTCAAGGCGGACGGATCCATCTGGATCAGCGGCACCTATCATTCGATCTACGCGTGCGGCTATGCTTTGCAGGTCGCGGGGTTCCACATTCTCAACGACATCTGCTGGTTCAAACCGAACGCACCCCCGAACCTCAGCGGGAGGTACTTCACCGCCAGCCACGAGACCCTCATCTGGGCCCGCAAGAACGCCGAAGGCAAACACACCTTCAACTACGATGCCATGAAATCCGGCGACTGGCACGAGGCGGACATGCTCAAGCGGGAAGGAAAACAGATGCGATCGGTCTGGAGCATCCCTGCTCCCAGACCGGGAGAGAAGGCACACGGAAGACACCCCACCCAGAAACCCCTGCTCCTGCTGCAGCGCATTCTCAGTGCCTGCACACATGAGGGGGACTGCGTCCTCGACCCATTCACCGGGAGTTCGACAACGGGGCTTGCGGCGTATGCAATGCACCGCAGGTTCATCGGCATCGACAGCGAACAGGCGTACCTCGATCTTTCGATCAGGCGCTTCGAGGATCTGCAGCAGAGTCGCGTTGGTCAGGAAGGCGAGGAAACGCGGCCGCAAGGGCCGGTGTGACGCACTGCCGCAGCACGAATGCGTCCTCGCTCCCGACTGCCGGTGACGGTGCCTCATGCAGGCCCCCTCCCACAGCAGATGGCATCCGGCGTACGACCGTTCGGATGGAACCGTCGAACCCTCAGATCTCTATTTTTTCAGTCTCGCGATCTCTTCCTCGACCTCTTCGGCGCCTTCCCGGTAGAACTCATCCTCCTCGGGAGCGAGTTCTTTGAGAAGCCTCAGGAACTCCCCGGCATGGACTTTCTCTTCGTTGGCAACATCCCAGAGCACCTTTTTTGCCAGTCCATTGTCGGTGGAGTCGGCGATCTGGACATAGATCTGCACGGCTTCATATTCGGCAGCGACGCTGTACCGTATCGCCCGCACCAGTTCATTGTGGGTTAATGTTCTCTCTGGTGCGAGCCCTGAAAAAGGACTCGAAAATTCAGGCATCGGATCACCTCCCTTCGAGGATAGCCCCATAGGTGCATACAATAGAAATATATTTCGATTGTCATAGAATGTGCCGCGATCAATGCCACCATGTATATGGCATCAGGGAAAACGGGAATAGCAGCAATTGAGGAAAAGCATGTCATCCATCGAAGAAGCAATCGCTGAAGAAGGCGTACGTGTCGGTGCACGGGTGGATATTCGCACCCTCAAGCGGATCTCAGCGCACAGAGGTATCAATGTCGTTCTCTACTGGGAGGAGGAGATGGGGCGCAAAGGCGATTACGAATCAGATCTGGCGGATTACCAGCATCTAGCCGAAGAAAACAGGCCGTTTATCACCATCGACGCGTTCCTGAAGTTTTTTACGGAGACCTATGCCATGTTTCCCAAACCGGTGGACGAGCTTCTGGCCGAAATTCCCATCGCCATTGAGATCACCGCAGTGCGCACGTACATCCCGAAAGGGGAGACAGAAACACAAACGCTTATCGCAGGGCTGATGCCGTTCCGGGACGAGATGGAGCCCTGAACCGTGTCATGGCGGGATCGTTCACCCCGCACGGTGCATCGGTTTTCCCGCTGTGGCAACAGTCACCAACAAACCGTATCGGTGCCTGACGATGACCAGGCAAAACCTGCCGTCGGAGGTTTCATCGTCCCGTGGCGATCTTCTCCGGATCCTGTTGACACGCTCATGCAGCGATGGTGCAATACCGCGGCATCGCGCCGTCATAACCATTAATTGCGTGCAGCACCACCATCCCCCTGTCAGAAAAGGAGGGTACGAAATCATGGCGGCTGCAGGCATCTGGATCAAAGCCCTGAGGCTCCCGTTCCTGACGGCGACATTCGTTCCGGTTGCGCTGGGGACGATCATCGCATGGCATGAGACCGGTGCATTCAACGGAGTCCACCTCGTGCTCGCTACGGCAGGTGTATCGCTCATCCATCTCGGCGCCAACCTCTCCAACGATTTCTTCGATTTCAAGTCGGAAAACGACCTCATCAACACCGGCTTCAACGCGTTCAGCGGGGGTAGCAGGGTCATTGCGGACGGCCAGCTCTCGCCGGGGGAGGTCTTTTCGGCGGCGGCCCTCTGTTACGGGACCGGCGCCCTCGTGGGGCTCCTGCTGGCATGGTTCAACGGCAGCATCCTCCTCGGAGCACTGATCATTGCCGGGGTGCTGGCGGGCTATTTCTATACCGCACCACCCCTGAAATTCGCCTACCGCAGCACGGGCGAACTGGTGAATGTCCTTGCTTTCGGGCCGCTGATCGTGGCTATCGCCTGCCTCGCACAGGGAGCAGCGCCGTCACCAGCAGCGATCGCCGCATCGATGTTTCCCGGGCTGCTGCTCGGGCTGCTCCTGTTGATCAACGAGTTTCCCGATTACGAGGCCGATATCGGTGCAGCTAAGCGGACGCTCGTGGTCAGGCTGGGCACGCTGCAGGCGCTGAACCTCCACCATGCAGGGCTCGCCGCCGTATTCCTGCTGGTCCCGCTGACGGTCGCCATCGGAAGCCTGCCGCCAACCGTCCTCATCACGCTCTTCACCCTCCCGCTGGCCGTCCTGATCGTCCGGCAGACACGCGACCACCTCCACGAAGCCTGCATGCCGGCTTCGGCAAACGCCCTCTGCTACCAGCTTCACTTCGTGTTCGGTCTGTTTCTCTGCACCGGAATTCTCGCCGGGACGCTGATCTGACGCTCCCGGCGCTCCCGCCATGGCGGTGAACGAACGGTGCCCTCCCGATAAACCAGGTGGTGGCGCATATCGGGGCTCGCATTCTCTGCCACGGGTACGATTGCTACGGGCGCAGGTCATCCCCGTCACACCATCGTCGTTTCCGTGGCCATCGCCGGGGCGGGGATCCTCTCCGAGCGCCTGACCGGTTCCCGGCGCACATGCATGCCACTGCGGGAACGGGGAACGCAAACAGGTATGCGAGGCCCGGGCAGGAGATAGGAAATACAAGGAACGAGAAAAAGCACTGTATGAAGATGCGAATTGGCGGCGAATGGACGGAAGCCGCCGGCGGCGCATGGGTCCGGGTGACCAATCCCGCCACCGGCGAGGGTATCGAGCACGTCCCCTCGGGCGACCGACGCGATGTGGATGCGGCTGTTGCCGCGGCCGAATCCGCATTCCCGGCCTGGGAACACCGGACCTACGGCGAACGGGGGATGGTCCTCGGCCGCTGCGCCCGCCTGCTCAGGGAGCGGATCCCTGCGTTCGCTCCCGTGCTTACCCGAGAGCAGGGAAAACCCCTTGCCGAGGCGACGGGGGAGCTGATGGGGCTTGCCCACGTGCTGGAATACTACCATTCCATTGCAGGATCGGTGTCCGGCGAATACCGGAACCTGCGCCTCTACGGCAGCGCCATGGTGGCGCATACGCCGCTCGGGGTGGTGGGGGCGATCATCCCGTGGAATATGCCTGCTCTGCTCATGGGGTGGAAGGTCGGCCCCGCGCTTGTAGCGGGCAATACCATGGTGCTCAAACCGGCGACCTCAACCCCCCTCACCAATCTCGCACTCGCCGGTCTCTTCGAGGAGGCAGGGCTTCCCCCCGGCGTCCTCAACGTCGTTACGGGGAGCGGGCACGCGGCCGGAGAACCGCTGGTGCTCCATCCGTCGATAAAAAAGATCTCTTTCACCGGGCAGGTGGAGACCGGAAGACGCATCGCCGAACTGGCCGCGCGGGATTTCACACCGACGACTCTCGAACTGGGAGGGTGCGACCCGATGATTGTGTGCGACGACGCCGATATCGGGACGGCGGTGGAGGGCGCGGTCCGGGGGCGGTTTTTCAACTGCGGTCAGGTCTGCACAGCAGTAAAACGCCTCTACGTCTTCGAGAGCATCGCCGAACGTTTTGAGACGCAGCTGGCGGCGCGGATAGCAGGGTTGCGGGTGGGCAACGGCATGGACCGCGGCGTGGACATGGGACCGCTGAACAATGCAGATCAGCACCGCGCCATCGCCGCCCTCGTGGAGGGCGTGCAGGAACGCGGGGAGGGAACTATTGTTGCCGGGGGCGCGGTTCTCGACGGTGAGAAGTTTGCCCTCGGCAACTTCTACGCCCCCACCCTCGTCACCGACGTGGCAGCCGAATCGCCACTCCTCCGCGAGGAGGTCTTCGGCCCGGTGCTCCCCGTGGTGAAGGTGGAAAACCTCGATGAAGCCCTCGAACAGGCGAATGCATCCCGGTACGGCCTCGGGGCTTCGATATGGACGCAGGACATCCGGCGAATCACCACCGCATGCGAACGATTGCAGGCAGGCATCGTCTGGGTCAACCAGCACCTCAGGATACCGCCGGAAGTGCCCTTCGGAGGGATAAAGGAGAGCGGGACCGGGCGTGAGAACGGGTACGGGTCGATTGATGACTACAGCAACCTCAAATCGATCCTGATAGCCCCGGGGACGGCTCGATGATAGAGGAGCCCTCCGTCAGGCTGATCTCCTGGAATGTCAACGGCCTCCGCGCGATCCTGAAAAAAGGATTCCTCGAATTTGTTGCACGGGAACAACCCGATATCCTCTGCATCCAGGAAACGAAACTCCAGGAGGAGCAGCTCCCTGCCGAAGTTGCCCGGATGCCGGGATACCGGATCTATCTGGCATCCGCCGAACGCAGGGGGTACAGCGGCGTCGCAATGCTCTCGCGCACCGCACCGGAATGGGTGGAGAGGGGGTTCGGCACGCGCCGCTTCGATACCGAAGGCCGCATCCTCATCGCCGGGTTTCCCGACTTCGACCTCTACACCATCTATTTTCCCAACGGAAAGGCCTCGGACGAGCGGCTGCGCTACAAGCTCGATTTCTACGACGGATGCCTCGACCGGATGAAAAAGAGCATCGAAGACGGCAGGGAAGTCGTGCTCTGCGGCGACGTGAACACCGCCCACGCGGAAATCGATCTCGCACGCCCGATGCAGAACCGGAAGGTCTCCGGATTCCTCCCCGAAGAGCGGGCCTGGATCGACCGGCTGATCGCGGAGGGGTTTGTGGATACCTTCAGGATGGTTTCCCGCGAGGGCGGCCACTATACATGGTGGGACCAAAAAAGCCGTGCGCGGGAGAGAAACGTCGGGTGGAGGATCGATTATTTCCTTGTGAGCGAGGGGCTGGCAGGCAGCGTCGCCACAAGCAGCATCCATCCGGAGGTCATGGGCTCCGACCACTGCCCCATATCCCTCGTGCTTGACGGCGTACACGTTTGAGCAAGGTCTATGGGGCGCATTCACCGGAATGCTCTTCCAACCATCTATTTATGTCATGACACAACCACACAGTATCATCCGGCCGTGGCGCACGGACGCAGGGATGGACGATGGATGGACAAATTCTCCTGATGCTGCTTGTGCTGGCCGCAACCGTCATCCTCTTCGTCACCGAGGCGCTTCGCATCGATGTGGCGGCCATCGTCATCATGATCGCCATCACATGGCTCGGACTGGTGACGCCCGCACAGGCCTTCTCCGGCTTTGCCAGCAACGCGGTCATCTCCATGCTATCGGTGATGATCCTGGGATACGGCATCGATCGAGCGGGAGTGATGCTGAGGCTGAGCGCCTGGATCATCCGTACCGCCGGCACCACTGAAAAACGATTGATCGGCGTCACGTCCCTCTTTGTGGGATCCATTTCAGGGTTCATGCAAAACATCGGAGCTGCGGCGCTGTTCCTTCCGGCACTCATGAGAATCTCGAAAAAAACCGGTATTCACTCATCGAGGCTCCTCATGCCCATGGGATATGCGGCAATCCTCGGCGGATCGCTGACCATGGTGGGGACCTCGTCCCTTATCGTGCTCAACGATCTTCTCGAGCAGGGAGGATACGAACCGCTGGGGCTGTTCGTGGTCACCCCTGCCGGAATCGCCCTCCTCCTTACCGGCGTGGCTTATTTTTATTTCCTGGGCCCTTATGTCCTGCCCGAAAAGGGCAGGGCAATGCCTGCAGGCGTGCAGGAGGAGCTGATCGAGACCTGGCAGCTCCCGGAGAGTATCAGCTATGTAGCGATCACGGAGACAGGCGGGCTCAACGGGCTCACACGGGAGGATGTGCACCTGATCGAGACGTACGGGATCCACCTCGTCGCCCTCGTCGACGGAGAGGAGATCCTCTATGCGCCATGGCGCCACACCCGGTTTGTTGCAGGACAGGAACTGGCCATCATGGGCGATAAAGAAGAGATTAATAAATTTGCAGACGACTACGGGCTCGAGATGGTGCAGGGAGACCCGCGTATCGTGAAATCCCTGAGCGGGGATATCGCAGGCTTTGCCGAGGTCATCATCCCCCCGAGGTCCGATATCGCCGGGAGAACCCCCCGCGAGATAGCCCTCCGCAAGAATTACAGTGTCGAACCGCTCCTCCTTCTTTCGCACGCGGAGAGAAAAACGGCGGACTTCTCAGACATTCCACTCCAGCCAGGCGACACCATCGTGGTGTACGGATTGTGGGACCGTATCCGAGCGCTTGGGGACGAGGGGAATTTCGTTCTTATTACCCGGGTGGAGGGAGAGCCATTCAGGGAATCAAAGGCACTGAGTGCTTTAATCTGCTTTATGGGAGCCATAACGCTCACGTTCACGGGGGTGCCCATCTCGATCAGCTTCTTTTCAGGGGCGATCGCCATGGTGCTGCTCCGCGTGATCACCATTGACGAGGCGTACCGTTCGATCGACTGGCGGACCATCTTTTTCATCGGCTCCCTGATATCGCTGGGCATCGCCATGGAGTCAAGCGGCACGGCGGCATTTCTTGCAACCATGGTGACAGAAGTGGTCGCGGGCCAGCCGGTGGTGGTAATCCTGCTTGCGTTCGGGCTCCTCACCACCGTATTTTCACTCTTCATGACCAATGTGGCGGCCACCGTGCTGCTCGTCCCGCTCATGCTCGTGCTGGCACGGGAGCTGGGCATCAGTGCGCAGGCACTGGTGCTGCTCGTGGGCGTCTGCGCCTCCAATTCCTTCGTGCTCCCCACTCACCAGGTCAATGCCCTCTTCATGGCGCCGGGCGGATACGACAACCGCGATTATATGCGCGCGGGGAGCATCATGACCGTGCTCTTCCTGCTGGTGGCCGTCGGGCTCATTTATATACTATACCTCTGATATTCTTCACCCGTACGAATTACAGTTCACAGCTGCAGAGGAGATGTATCGGATGGATATGACGCCCTATCTTGCGGGAATCGGCATCGGCGTACTCAGCTGGTTTGCGTTTTTGCTCTCTGACAGGCCGCTCGGATGCTCGACCGCGTACGCGCAGACGTTCGGGATGATCGAGCACCGCATCAGGGGTGCTGCCACCCTGGAAAAACCGTACTGGCAGAAGGTGACGCCCTCCATCGATTGGCAGTGGATGCTGGTGGCCGGGGTGGTGATCGGCTCGTTTCTTGCCGCGACCCTCTCGGGAGAATTCGGCCTGCTCTGGGTCCCCTCCACATTCAGCGCCGCATTCGGCGAGAGTGTTCCCCTCCGGCTCATCGTCGCCCTGATCGGAGGGGTGCTGATGGGCATCGGTGCGCGCTGGGCAGGGGGATGCACGAGCGGTCACGGGATAAGCGGGGCGCTGCAGCTGGCGGTGGCAAGCTGGATCGCCGTCATCTGCTTCTTCATCGCCGGCATCGCCACGGCGATGGTTATGTACGGGGTGTTTGCGCCGTGACGAGGTGGATCGGGGATGTTTGAGCAGCTGCACGCAAATCGGGAGGCCCAGCTGGCACTGGGCCTTGTCATGGGAATCGCCTTCGGGTTTTTCCTGCAGACCGGTGGCGTCACCGACTACGACATCATCATCGGCCAGCTCCTTTTCACCGACTTCACCGTCGTAAAAGTGATGCTCTCGGCAGTGCTGGTGGGCATGATCGGCGTCTACCTCATGAAGGGAAAGGGGCTCGTGCGCCTGCACGCCAGGACCGGATCGGTGGGATCGACCGTCGTGGGCGGCCTTATCTTCGGCGCGGGATTCGCCGTCCTCGGGTACTGCCCGGGAACGGTCGCCGGTGCCGTGGGGCAGGGAGCGCTCGATGCGCTGTTCGGCGGTGCGCTGGGCATTCTCCTTGGAACCGGGATCTATGCCGCCATCTATCCTGCGCTGCAGCGGCGCATCCTCGGGGTGGGTACCTTCCCGTCGGAGACCGTCCCTGCCATGCTCCGCGTGAATCCCTGGATGGTCATAGTCCCTCTCGCTGTGCTGATACTCGCCCTGTTCTGGGTGCTGGAATCGCTGGGGCTGTAGCGGACAGCCCCGCCCATCCAACCCCATTTGGCCGGAGGTCCTCCCTGCGACATGTCCATCCGGGGCAAACTATATTGCGGCCAACGCCTGACTGGGGTGCGGAGGTAATCCCACACATGGAGCCGGTAGAAGAAAATGCCAATAAAGTGATGCTCGCCCTTCTCGGGACAGAAATGAGGCCGTACAGTGGTGAGGAACTGACGATGGAGCTTGAAATGTCACCGCAGGAGCTCAACAGCGCCGTGGATCTGCTGCACGGTCAGGAGATGCTCGCCATTGCGGATGAAACGCCCCGGGATCCGTACGCATTCGGAACCGTACTTATCACCGAAAAGGGAAAGAAAACCTTCCTCGCACTGAAGAGCGAGACGAGCTGCCACATCTAACAGGGCAAAAGGGGAGGGTTTTCACGATCCCTCGTAGATCCGGATCGCTTCTTCCGCGCTTGCATCGTCCATGGTGATAGCGGAGATGGCATTGCACATCCGGACCGCTTCTTCGAGGGATTTCTGGTGGATGTTGCGGCCCGTGGCGTTTCCGGACGTCCCGCCGATGTGAATCTGCTCGTGGAGCTGCTTGAGGAATGCCGGGACATCCATACTGGAACCGCCCGCACAGACCACCTTCGTCTTCCCGGCCGTGGTCGTCGCCTCTTTCAGCATGTCGGCAGACGAAACCCCGTCCTTCTTGGGAGCGTTCACCTTGACGAAATCGCTGCCCAGAGTTGCGGCCACTGCGGCAGCTCCGGCGATGAGATGAGGGTCTTTTTCTTCCTTCACCGCGTTTCCCCGCGGGTAGATCCAGAGAACGGTCAGGAGCCCGTGCTGGTGGGCTTCGATGACCACCTGTGCGGCCTGGTGGAGCATCTCGGCTTCGAATTCGCTTCCCAGGTAGATGGTGTAGCCGACTGCGGCGATCTTCAGCCCGCTCTGCTCCCTGAACCGGACGATCTGGTCGATGGTGAACCACTGGTTGCTCATCGGGTCCTGCTGTGCGGTCTTGACGAGATTGGTCTTCGAATTCAGTTTCACCAGGTAGGGGATGTCGGGGTACTGCCTGCCGTACCGTGCGATAAGGCCGAGCTGGGTTGCATACACCCCGATACGGCCCTGCTGTGCGATGCGGAACAGGTGCTCGGGGTCGGCATCATCCTCGTGGATCCCCTCGCCGTAGAAATCATCGTTCAGGTGCTCGACCCGCTGGTCTCCTGCAAGCAGCATCAACCTGCCGGTGCCGTGCGTAATCAACTCAAAATTCTTGCGATAGATATCGTGTGCTTTTTTTGGCACATCAAGAGGAATTTCAACATCAGAAGCGCTCGACATACACACCCATATTTTCCCTTCACACTTAAAAATTGCGGGGAGCGGGTGGATGCGGAATCACAGCAACGCGGAAATATCCTCGCCCGTCTCCTCGCGGTAGCGGCACACTGCGTCGGGAGAGCCGCGCAGGAGCCTGCGGGTGGTATTGTACACGCTGGGCGTCGATTCGGGGTCGGTATGCTTCAGCAGGTTCACCAGCACCCCGGCGACCGTTGCCCGGAACATCGCTTCCATGCAGTCGATATTACCGAAGACGGAGAGGGCGCTGACCGTACTGTATTCGTTGATCCGGGCGAGACGGCAGAGTGCCTCGCCGAGAAACGCCCTGCCTTCGGCCGTTTGCAGGGCCTTCTTTTTGTTCTGGGCAAACCGGACATAGAGGGCCCGCTGGTCGTTCGCCTGCTCGATCTGAAAATACGGCGATCTTTCGATGCGTCGTACCAGATCGACGACGTCGGGGCTGTTTGCACCCGCGACCGAGGAGAGGAATGCCTCCCACGACACAGGGTGCGTGCTGCTCTCCTCCATGAACCGATCGAGAACGGAGAGCCGATCGGGAGTGCTGCTGTTGAGGATGCAGGCGAAGGCGACAAGCCGGTCCGTGGGGTTGGGGCTCTCCTCGAACTGCCGGCGTGCAAGGACGGTCATCTCTTCTGTGTCGAGCGCACAGAGCACGGAGAGGCAGGTGTTCTTCAGCTGCCGTTTCTTGATATCGCCACGACGCGCTGCAAACTCGTCACGGTCGCTGATTGCAGCGCTGGTGCGGGCATAGAGGTCCATGATCACCGGGGCGTGCCGCCGGGCGATGGCGCACAGGATCCGCTGTCTGGCCTCGAAGAGATCCCCGTAGCGGTGGGCATACCTCCCGTCGGCAACCGACTCGAATATGGTGAGAAACTGGCCTCCCGCACGGTCCATGAGCGCTGCATCGAGCATCAGCCCGGAATACAGACGCGTGATGGCTTCCGGCACTTCTGCAGCATCACCGTCCATCAGGCGCATTTTCTGGCGATCGAAGAGGCGGTTGAAGGCCATGAACCGGTTGATCACGTCGGGATCGAGTCTCGCCTGAAGGAGGAGATCGGCATCCGCAACATCATACTCAACCTGCCCGTAGAAGGATCCGCCGCGGTTGAGCGAGAGAAACGCCGGCGTGCCGGAATACGAGAACGCGATCCGTTCCACGGGATGCTGCACCCATACCACCCGTTCCTCGATATCGTTCCCGTCTTCGTCCACGAGCGCCGCAACAAACGGGAATTCCCAGAACTGCCCTTCACGGGGCGAACCCTGCGTGAGCACCAGCACAATCCTCCCATCCTCAGCGCGTTCCTCCCTGCGGAGGCGCACTGTCGGAAAACCGGTCCGCTTGAGCCACTGCGCCGCCATCGCCCCAAACGTTGTCCCCGCTTCCGCCTCCATCGACTCGATCCACTGTGCGCGGGAGGCGTTCTGGTGCCGGAAGACGGTGTGGTAGCGGTCGAGGCCCCTGACGAAGGCTTCCTTTCCCATCAGCGTCTCGATCATGCGGACGAATTCCGGGGCTTTCACGTAGGTGACGTTGGTGATGAGCTCGTTGGGATCGTTGAACCCGTCCGGCTCGATGGGCATGGACCCTGCGCCGCGGTCGAAAAAGAAGGTACCGCCGTCGGGGGAGAGGAGGCGGAGTACTGTCTGCAGCCTGCTGTAGTCTTCGCCGAAGAGGAATGCGTGGTACCAGTCTTCGACATGCACCGTCACCGCCTCGTTCAGCCAGAGCTCGAACGGGGTCTTTCCGGTCACCTCGGACCCGTTGAGGTTGTGGTAGAACTCGTGGGCCTTCACCCGCACCATGTACTCGTAACCGGGATCGGTTGCCTGCGCAAAGGGGATGATGCGGTTTGCAGTGATGGTGGTGGCGCCCACGTTCTCCATCCCCCCGAAATCGGAGTTCTGCATGGCGATTTCACGGTACACCGTCCCCGTGTATTGGTATCCGGGACGGATCCGGCGTGAGAGATCCGCAAGACGGGCGCGGAGATCGTGGATACGGGATCCGCCGTTTCCTGCCAGCAGCAGCAGGTCACGTTCCTGCGAAAGACGGTATATCTCGTCCCGCAGATCCCGCGCCTCATAGCGTCCGGGGCCGGTATAGCAGTAGATCCACAGGATGGCGTCGGCAAGAATGTCCAGCGCCTGCCGGGCTTTTTCCTTGTCCGCACCGGGAGGGAGGAGCAGTTCGAGGTCGAACGTGTTCCCGTCGGGGTACTCGAAGGGGCGGCCGAACGCGTCATAGGTCCCCACCCCGATAAAAAAGAGGTACGGCGCCATGGGCGTGGTCTCGTTGGAGTAGGTGACCGCATCCCGCCCTCCCCCCGCCGGGTGGCGGGACACCGCCACATCGCCGTTGGTGATCAAATGGGTATAGCGCTCATCGGCGGAAATCGTGGTACGGTAGGTGCATTTTGCCGCCATGTCATCGATGCAGGGGACGATACGCTGGAACCCCCATTGCTGGCACTGCGAGATCTGCTGGGGCGGTGCGCCGGGGGGGGTTGTGTCGTAGTAGATCCCCTCGAGGAGGTGATCGGAGGGGCGGCAGACGGTATCGGTGCGGACAGTCGCCTTCGTGTGCGGCGGAAGGGGGGCTGCGAACATGATGTGCAGGAGACTGTGCGCACGGTCATACTCCCACGCGGTACCGCATTCCTCGCAGCCCGCGTCGAGAACCTCCAGATCTTTTGCGTTCAGCGCAAGGCGGGCGAGAGGCTCGCCGCGCGTAGTGAAATGCAGGCGGGAGCCGACGCGGGTATGGTCGTCGTAGATGTCGATCTCCAGATCCATGTGGTCGACAATCACCGGGGGTTCGCCAAAATTCCGTGGCCGGTATTTCCAGATGTCGCGAGGGGGTTGATCTTCACGGATTTCCGGATCACTCATCGGTTCACTATTGGCCGCCGGCACCATATCACTGCGCCATGCGGACAGGGACTCCCCGCTGCGCCAATGCGAATGTTCACCCTTCATCGAGGCGCAGGATCAGCCTGTCGAGAAGGTCGGGGAGCGTTGAGGCGCCCGTCCTCTCCGTGAGGACGCCCGAGGTTGCAAATGCGTAGCCCGGGCCTTTTCCCTCAAGATCCTCCCGGGTGATGACGGTGTCGATCTTGCGGGAGAGCAGCTCTTCGGCCACCCTGATGCCCTTGCCCTTCTCGTTGCCCGCATGCCGGTTTTCGACAATCTCCTGCCGCTCGATCCTTTTTTCGATCAGGTCGATATCGACAAGGGCAAAAAAAGGAGCATCCCCAAAATGATCGCTTATCGTGCCTTTGTGGTCGGCGAGTGGAACGGCATACCGGATGCCTGTTTTCTGCCGGGGTTCGTAATGGATGATGAGCCGATCGACATTGGGCACCTGTGCTCTGATGGCGGACTCGATCCGCTGGCTGACCAGGTGGGCGCGCTCGAGGTCACCCAGGCGCAGCACCACGTCCGCCTCCACGAAGATGTACCTGCCGGAATTTCTCCCGGTCACGCGCCGTACCTCGGTCACTCCCGGTTCGGCAAGGATGATCCCACGGATTGCCTCAAGGGTCTCGTGATCGACCGATGCATCAAGAAGGACCCTCATGCCCGCCTTGAGAATGTCCCATCCCGACCGGAGGATGAAGATCGAGATGATGACCGCACCGATGCGGTCGAGGGGGAAGGACAGGTACTGGCCGACAAGAGCGAAAAAAACGACCAGCGAGGACAATACATCGGCCTTGTGCTGGATACCGTCCGCGATGACGCTCGGTGAGGTGTACCTGCGCCCCACACGTTCCTGGTACGCGCCGAAGAGATAGGGCACGGGAATGAGAGCGGCAACCGCGACCAGCACCCACCCGCTGTATGACACCACCGACGGATCGCCCAGCACCGCCTCCGTCATGATCTCGTACACGGTGAGAAAAAGGAGAAACGCAATGGCGACCGATACCACATTTTCCACCTTATAGAGCCCGTACGGGAACTCTGCGCTTTTCCTCATTGACAGGTGCAGTCCGATAATCAGTGCTGCAGCGGCGAAGACGTCGACAAGCGAATGAATGGCGTCGGCACGAAGCGTGAGGCTTCCCGAGACCTGCGAGAGCGCCAGCTTGATGGCCACGAGGGCGATATTGAGCCCAAGGGAGAGGAACGCCACTCTGAGCACCGCTGATTCGGGCGATCGCTCCGGTTCGGGGTTGTGGTCCGGCATCTGCCACCTGTTTGGCCGTAATCAATGGCGATAGGAGCCGGATAGTCAAATATATTGCGCAATCTGGATTCGGGAGGAAATGGGAACGGCCCGCGTGTCGACATATCCCTGCATTCGCGATCTATTTCAGCCCTCAACCGGCATTGCTCTCGATTCGCAATCTATTTCAGCCCTCAACCGGCATTGCTCTCCATGGCGGATCTGATCCTCGGCATCTGGATCGTCGAGTACGCTGCAGTGGTATTCAGCTGGGCGGGAGCGCTCATCACCATCTACGGGGGGTTGTTTGCCCTCGTCAGGATCGTCCAGCGCGAAGTCTTACACCACCCCATTAAATACAATGATATAAGGCTGAATTTTACTAATAAAATCGTATTCGGCCTTGAATTTTTTATCGCCTCCGATATTCTCACCACGCTCATCGCCCCCTCGCAGGAAGAGCTCATCCTCCTCGGCGCCGTCGTCGTCATCAGGTCGGTCCTCGGCTACTTCCTCGAAAAAGAGGCGGAGGAGTTTAAAATCGAGCGGGACTGAAAGGGTCTCTTTTCCTATCGCTATCTCCGGTCGATGAACCGTTTCGGGCGGCCCTTCGCCCGGTAGAGTTCAAGCCCGCCGGGATCGGCGAAATGAAAGGCCACATCGAACATACCGTCGTTGTACTGGTCGAAGAGCGGGCGTTTCGCGCCGAAAAAGGATGTGATGAAGGTGTGCTCGACCAGTTCCCGGTCGCATGCTGATGTTTCCTCGCATTCCACGCTCACCCGTAATGTGGTTCCGCTCTCTCCCCCTCCTCCATACAAAAACGCCTCGTACTCACCGGTGAGGTACTCCATGTTGTCGCGGGAAAAGACCCCCCGTTCGATGTCGACGCGGTTCACCGGCACGCCTGCGACCCAGAAAGTCTCCGCCTCGCGCTGGGGATTGAGGACCTTCATATGAGTCCTCCCGCAGGCGCACCGCTCTCTCGTCATTACCATGGTGGTGTCCTCGGTATCATAATTGATGAGCACCATCCCGGCCTTTTCGCCGACCGGGATGAGCGTGGTAAGCACGATCCGCCCGCACTCGCCGTCCTCCACGAACCCGCTGATGCCCGGGTCGTAGAGATCCATGTGCACCAGGTCTTCGGGCACGTGGAGCCCGCTCATTTCGCTGCATTCTCCGCACATCGTCCCTTCCGTCGACCCGTAGGTGTTGTAGACATCGACGCCCCAGACTTCAGCGAGAAATGCCCTGGATTCGGGAGCAAAACTCTCGCCCCCCACAACCAGCCTGCGGATGCCGCTCTCTGCGGGGTCGATGCCCATATCCCTGAGGCGACGGGCGAGCCGGAGCAGCTTGAAGACGCTCCCGATGATTGCGGTGGGCCGGTAACTGGTGATCACGCGGGGGGGGAAGGTGCACCTCCCCTCCGGAATAACACAGAATCCCACGTTGCGGGCGGCAAGGGTCATCGTGTTCGCTCCCACGTTCATGCCGTAGTTTGCACAGACCACCACGCGGTCGTCAGGGCCAAACCCCTGCGATGTGAAAATGCGCGCGTATTTTTCCGCGTACCGCAGCCAGTCCCCCCATGTCAGAAAGAAGGCTTTTGGGATTCCGCTCGTCCCGCTGGTCTCATGGAGGGTAAAGATGCTGTTCCAGTCAACGCTCATGAACCCGAAATCACCGGTGAACGGCGGCTGGTGTTCCCTGATGGTTTCCCCGCCGACAACAGGCAGTGACAACAGGTCTTCGTGCTCCCGGATCAAACCCGGATTGATTCCCTCCCTCTCAAACATCCTGCGATAATAGCGTGAATGATCGGCAGCGTAACGGACTGTATAGGAGATGCGCTCGTCGACAAGGGCATCCAGATCATCCCGGACGAGCGTCTCGATTTCAGGATTGAAATATGCCATCGCACAAGCTCCTGGGAGTGCAAAGGCTTCAGAACGGATTAATGATTGCGGTTACTGGAGGGAGCTGCGGAACATGTCGTCAGGTGACCCCGCCGGGAACGGCGCGGAAAAAGGATCGGGTCCGCGAGAGACCGCGAGGGTGGGCTATGCCGAAACCTTCTCGTCGATTACATCGATCGCTTCGGTCGCCGCCGCACGCACCTCGGCGTCATTGTCATCGAGAAGTTTTCTCAGGTACTCTTTGGCTTCGAGGTCCTGTATCTCGCCCAGCGCCACGACCGCACCCATGCGGACACGGCGATCTTCATCGCTGAGAGCCTCGATGAGTGGTTGTACCGCACGTTTCCCCAGTGATATAAGCGAATCGGTCGCCCAGAGCTGCACTCGCGTTTTATCGTCCTTGAAAAGCTGGATCAACGCTTTCACCGCCTGTTCGTCACCGATCTGGCCGAGGATTTTTGCGGCTTCCTCTCTCACGCGCCAGTCCTCGCTGTTCAGAGCCTTCGAGAGCGGTAGAATGGATTCCTGTCCGCGTGCGATAAGGGTGTCATGCGCGTCCTGGCGAACATTCTTCGGCTTGTCCTGCCCGAGGTCCTCGACGAGTGAAGGAATGGTTTTTTGATGAGAGGGACCGTTTTTCTGTTGTTGAATGAAATCAAATAACCCCATTATGAACCTCTCTTTGATAATATAGCAATTATTTTTTGAATATATGAACATTATGAAAACGCATTCATACAGTCGGACGCGGTATCGTTGCAGCCTGTACGTCCGAAGAGACAGTGCGATAGGTATCGGGTGGAGAGGTACACTCGGCTGATTGTTCCCCTGGCAGACAGAGAGTGATGAGGATGGATGGTGCGCCTGATGACGGTGAAAAGACGAGGCAGGAGAGACGACGTGCATTCTTCTTGAACAATCTTGATCATCCCGAAGCGCCGTACCGGTGGGGTGCCGCAGAGGCGCTGGGACGGATGGAAGACCCGGAGGCGGTCGATGCGCTCATCCCCCTTTTACACGATCCCGACTGGCGGGTCAGGGTAAAGGCCGCGTGGGCACTCGGGAGGATTGGGGATGCACGGGCTGCGCCCTACGTAAACCGCCTCGCCCGCGACGAGTCGGAAGCAGTGCGGGACATGGCGAAAGAGGCGATGCAGCAGCTCCTGAAACGCCGCTTTCGACAGCGTTCCGCAGACTGATAGTCCCCGTCCCTGAAATCCCGGTACGGCGGATTCCTGCAGGCGTGCCCCCTCACACCGTCCGAATACAACTTCACAGGCTATTTATCCTGTACTGGAGTATACTTTCCCGGTGATTGTAGTGTTCGAGTGGATCATCGGCATTGTCATTCTCATCGTGCTCGTCGTCCTTGGCGGCATGTTCGTATCCATTTACAACAGATTTTTCAACCTCAAAAATTCCGCCGAAGCAACCCTCGGCCAGATCAGGGTTGCCATGAAAAAGCGCCTCGATCTCGTCGGGCAGCTGCTCGGCGCAGTGAAGAGTTATGCCGCCTTCGAGAAGGAAACGCTGGAGAAGGTGACCGCCATGCGAAGCAGCGTGGGCAGCGCGGGCCCCGGCGATCTCAACGAGGTCGAAGCCGAGACGCGCTCCATCCTCGGACGCCTCTTTGCGGTCGTTGAAAACTACCCCGACCTCAAGACATCCGCCACCGTCACCGACCTGATGAAGTCGGTGAAGGGCGTGGAAGACGAGATCGCCCGGCAGCGGTATACCTACAACAACATCGCCCAGCAGCTCAACACCATGACCGAGACGATTCCTTCCAACATCGTCGCGTCCCTCATCGGGATGCAGAAGCTGCGCTACCTTGAGTTTGAAGAAGAGATTGAAAGGCCGCCTGAAATCGCATTCTAAAGGGTCGATGTCGTGAGCGAAACGCGCCAGATCGGAGCGGTGATCCTCATCACCGCGGCAATTGCGGTGCTCGCCCTCGCCGCCCTCGCCGCCCTCCCGGCACTCCTCGAGGGCGACCTCGTCGTGGACAGCTATGAGGCGGTATGGCAGGAGGACGGCACGCTCATCGAGCGCTATACCTACGAGGTGAAGGAATCAGGCAGGTACCGTATGCTCTATCGCGTCTGGGACGCACCGCTCGCCTCGCAGGCTCTCGATGCACCGCACATTGAATTCGTCGAAATGACCGCCCCGGCAGGATCGGTGGGCTACTACCGGGATCACCTCGGCGTGGTTACCCTCGTCGATTCCGGCAATACGGCATATCAGGCGACCATTGCAGGCCTCGCCGACCCCAACGAGGCGGGCATCTACAATCCGGCATACTTCGGGGCAGGGACGTACACCGTCGAGTACGTCTTTCGCATACGCCCGCCCATCGAGTATGACGAGTCCTTCGCCCATATCAACCTGCAGCTGGCACGCGAGCACGTGCCCTACCGGAGCGTCGCCATCACCGTTCCGGCATCCCCCATCGAGCAGCTGTACCCGCATCCACCCACACTCACCGCAACGCGTGAGGGTGAATCGTTCGTGATCAGGGGGAGCGCCCCCCGAGATGACCTTGTCGAGGTTGAGATGCTGCTCTCCCGCGAGAGCCTTGATGCCCTCGCAGGATTCCCCGTCGCCGTCGAGGATGTCCGGGGCAAGACCGAATCGGCCAACCTCCGGTATTCGCTGCCCTTCTCTGCGGCGATAGTGCTCAATTTCCTTGCAAAGGTGGCCGTTCTCGCCATGCCACTGCTGCTCTACCTCGCGTACCGCCGATGGGGCCGGGAAAAAGCCTTCACCATCCCCCGTTACCTGAGCTTTGTCCCCAACCCCGACCTCAGGCCGTGGCAGGTCAACCTCCTCTTCAAGGGAGATGCCGTCGATTTCGACGAAAACGGGTTTTACGCCACCCTGCTCGACATGCACCGGCGCAACCACCTGGAGATCTCAGAAAAGGAAGGGGGGAAGGGGGTGATCATCCGCATCCTCGATGAACTGACCGATGATCCCTACGAACAGCGCATCATCGCCTTTGTCAGGAACGCAGGCGAAGACGGCGAGCTCGATACCGGCAGGCTGGAGACGCTTGCGCAGCGCGCCGATCGCAACACCAGCGCACAGCTCTCCATCATGCGCCTCCAGACGACGCTCAAGGCATTATCGGACACCGTCGACCGGTCTATTGTCCGCACCTATCTTGTGGAGGGAAGGCCGCGCATCCTGCCACTCGCGTTTCTGGGGGCGATCCCCTGCGCGCTCTCAGTCCTCCTGCTCATCTGGGCCCCGGGAACCGTCCCCCTGCTCATGCCCGCCGCAGTGCTCTTCTTTATGGTCATCGTGCAGGTCGGCGCGGCAGCACTCTTTCCCACGACGCTCTTTGGTTCGTGGAAAGGCGATCACTACAAAGAGAAACTGGAATGGAACGCCTTTTCAGCGTTTCTCTCGGACATGGCGCTCATCAGGAAGTACTCGCCCGCCGACCTTTCCATGTGGGGTGAGTGGCTGGTCTACGGCACCGCCCTCGGCGTTGGCGACCGCGTGGAGGAGGCGATGAAGGAGCTGCAGATCAACATAAGGGAGACCGGCATGCCCCGCTACTCGTACCTGCATTTCGCCTTCGTGCCCGTGGTGGCATATGCCCCGCCGGCGAGCGGCGGCGGGTTCGGCGGGGGAGGCGGCGGTGGATTCGGTGGCGGCGGCGGGTTCGGCGGGGGAGGCGCCGGCGGACGCTGATGGTGTGCGATCACCCGAGAAAGTGGGGGAGGGTGCAGGATGCCCCGCTCTCCTCGACGCGTCTCCGGTCCCACACCGATCCCGCCGGGCGCCCTTCCCGTGCGCCGTCGATCTCCTTGAGCATCTCCACGAGCACCGAGAATACCGCCGCTTCGAGGGGATCGTCGAAGGCATAAAAACCCTCGCTGGAATGGCGCTTTGCCATTTCCGCAAGCTTCTCGGCGTATGCCTGGTCCTCTTTTCTCATCGCCTTCTGCACCCGCATCCAGCGGTCGGCGGTGTTTTTCACGCCAAGGCGGACGCTCTCAAAACTTCTGCCCATACTCTTCGTTCACTCCTGTAGATTCACCGTGTGTCGGCAGGTGCTGATAAGCGTGGAGGATGGAGAGCGTGAAAGTGTTCGCCGGGATCGAGGATATATTCTTGAATGTTCAGGGAGATATCTCGAGGATGCCTATGGACGGCTATGCGGGCAGGATTCTCTCCGTCGATCTCTCGCACGGCGAGGTGGCGGTATCCGGATTCCCGGAAGAATGGAAAGGCACCTGCATCGGGGGACGCGGGCTCGGCGCACAGATCCTGCACGACCGGGGAGATCCCGGCCTCGATCCCTTTGATCCCGACACATTGCTGGTCTTTGCCGCTGGCCCCCTCACCGGCACCGGCATTCCGCTGGGCTCCCGGTATGACGTGATCACCAGATCGCCTCTCACGGGCACCATCACCAGCGCAAACAGCGGGGGGGTGTTCGGCACTGAAATGAAGCGGGCGGGCTTCGACGCGGTGCTGGTACACGGGAGATCGCCTTCGCCGGTCATGCTCCACCTGCACGAGGGGAGGGCAGAACTGTACGACGCGTCGGCCGTGTGGGGGATGACCACGGGGGAGACGGAAGCCGCACTGCGCAGCGACCTGGGTGATGCGGCGGTCAGGATCGCATGCATCGGCCCTGCCGGTGAGCGCCTCGCACGGATGGCCTGCATCATCAATGACGGGGGGCGTGCCGCAGGGCGCGGCGGCGTCGGGGCGGTCATGGGATCGAAGCTGCTCAAGGCCATCACCGCCCTCGGCGACCGGGATGCGCAATTTGCCGGGGGAGACGTTATTGCAGAGGAAAAGGCCCGGATCAGGGAACTGCTCAAACAGAGCGGGATCACCCGCGGCGGCCTGCGCATCCACGGCACCGCATCGGTGCTCACCCGGGTCAACGAACTTGGCGTGCTGCCCACCTGCAACTTCCGGGAGGGCAGGTTTGCGCACGCCGAAGAGGTGGCCGGGGAACGGATGACCGAAACCATTCTTGTGCGGAGGACCGCGTGCTTTGCCTGCCCCGTGGGCTGCGGACGAATGACCGCAGTCGGTCCGGAAGAGGGAAAGGGGCCGGAATACGAGACTATCTGGGCGTTCGGCCCCAATTGCGGTATCGACGACCTCGAGGCAATCGCACGCGCGAACTACCGGTGCAACGAACTCGGGCTCGACACCATCTCCACCGGGGCGACCATCGCCTGCGCGATGGAACTCTCCGAACGGGGGATCATCGACGAGCGCCTGTGCTTTGGCGACGCCGGGCATATGGTCCGGCTGGTTGAGCAGATGGGGCGTCGCGAGGGTATCGGTGACCAGCTCGCCGAGGGGTCACTGCGGTTCGCCGCACGCCACGGCCACCCTGAGTATTCCATGAGCGTCAAAGGGCAGGAGCTGCCGGCGTACGATCCCCGGGGACTGCAGGGGCTTGGACTCAACTATGCCACTTCGGTCAGGGGTGGCTGCCATGTCTACGGCAACGTCGGGTACCCCGAGATCGGGGGATCGCCGGTCAAGCTGGATCCCGATGCCACGAAAGGCAAGGCGAAGTGGACGAAAACATTCCAGGATCTCGCCGCGGTTGTTGATGCATCGGGCATCTGCACTTTCACGCTCAAGGTCATGTGGGTTCCCGACTATGTCGCGATGCTGAATGCCGTCTGCGGATTCGGATTCGACGAAACCAGGCTGATCCGCACCGGGGAGCGGATCTGGAACCTCCAGAGACTCTTCAATATCCGTGCAGGATTCGGGAGAAAAGACGATACCCTTCCTTCCCGATTCCGTTGCGAACCGCTCGGGGCCGGTGGAGTGCAGGCCCGCGTGTGGAGAGGAGAGGAGATGCTGGAGGACTATTACGCCCTGCGCGGCTGGGATGCCGCGGGAGTGCCTTCGGAGGAAAAACTGCAGGAACTGGGCATTGCATACGAAGGGGCATCGGCCCTCTCATGATACCGGCGAAATCGCTCTCGCGATCTGCGCGCAGGAGTTTCATCATATTGATCACCTGATCAGCCACCAATGGGCCGTAGAACGAGAAATCCCCCGGCAAAATACTATTATTTGTATTATATACAAGAAAGTATATATTTGAGGATGTTGCAGGTAAGGGGTATATCCCTAAATCTGGGGGGATTCATGTGATGAAAAAGTTGACCATACTCCTTGTACTGCTCGTTGCGGGAGGGGTTTGTATCGCCGGATGCACCACCGAAGAAAATGGTGAAGTGCTGCCGACAGAAACACCGGAAGCAACAGAGACAGTACCAGAGGAAGTTACCACGCCTCCCACTGAGGAAGTAACGGAAGAGCCGACAGAAGAAGAAGTAACGGAAGAGCCGACAGAAGAAGAAGTAACGGGACCAACGGCAAATCTCGTGGAGACTGCTGCAGATGCCGGACAGTTTACCACCCTGGTTGCGGCTATCGAGGCCGCGGGACTGACCGAAGAACTGAGCACCGGCGGGCCCTACACGATCTTTGCACCGACCGATGCTGCCTTTGCGGCGATTCCGGCCGAGACTCTGGATGCGCTGCTCGCTTCGCCGGATGAGGAGCTCACCGAGATTCTTACCTACCATGTCGTGGACGGCGAATACTACGCCGAAGATCTGACGAATGTCGCGTCGCTTGACACGCTTCAGGGGACCATGCTCACCATCAGCATCGATGGCGACACGGTGATGGTGGACGGCGCACAGGTTATCGATCAGGACATACAGGCGAGCAACGGCGTCATCCATGTCATTGACGAGGTGCTGGTGCCGATCGGTGTCGAACTGCCGGCTGCGACCGACGGTGAGATGGAGGAAGCAACAGAGGAGATGACAGAAGAGGTCACCGAGGAAATGACGGAAGAAGAAACCGAAACCCCGGAGTGAGATTCACCCGGGAGTACCACACATTTTTATCCCTTTTCAACGCTGCGCATCTGCGCCTTTGCAGGAGAGCCGAGGATGTTCCTCTGGAATCCACCACAGCAGCGGCACCTCTGATCCCACCGATCCGGCAGGTCTCCGGGCAACAACCGCGGCAAATGCAACAGGAAGAATCGATGCGAGGGATGCGGGATCCACTCAATGGCATGGGCAGGGAGAGGAGTTCGCCGGACAATTGCCACGGCCCGGGAAATGAACAATAACACTAAATTCGCAGGGGGCATTCATAATTATTTATGCCTGACGGGCCGCAGGAATCTGCCGGGAGCATTGCCGCATCCCTGTTCCAGAATGAACTGGAGACCATCACTGCGGCGATCGAGTCGTACGGCAAGAAACCTCACCAAAATATCGCCATCATAGCGGATCCTTTTGCCGGTCAGCAATTAGTCATTGAAGAAATAAAGCGGCGGTACCCGGACACGATCTCGTATCTTCCCTTCTTTTCCGTGGTGACAGGCAAAGACTTCATCCCCAACCTCTACACTGCAAAGGACGTGGTCGTCATGGAGCGCTGCCATTTCCTTGCACTGCGTAAAATTGGCGGGTTCGTGATGCTCGACGAATTTCTCGATTTCATCTCGTCATCGGAAAAACTCTTCATCACCACATGGAACAGCTACTCCTGGTCATACCTGAACGCTGTGCGGCAGATAGAGGGTTTTTTTCCGGAGATCATTCACCTGCCAAAAATGGACAGCAAAACCCTCAAAGATCTTATCCTCGTAAAATACGAAGGAGCAAAGATCGAATTCGTCGATGATCGCGTGATCGAGGAGAAAAAGGGGATCGAGGTGCTGGAGCGGAAGATCACCCTTCCCATTGTAAACAGAGTTGTGTCCATTCCATGGATAACCTACAGCCCAAGCGTATCAAAATTGGAGGGGATAGAGGTCAAGGATGCGGTGTTCGACAGGATCAACAGCATCGCGGACGGCAACTACGGGGTGGCGCAGAGGGTCTGGGAACGGAGCCTCGATTACCCGGAAATGAAGATGAGCAATATTCCTGTCACGCCCTGCGCCGTCGATCTCACCATCAATGAGGCGTTCCTCCTCACCATCATCCTCTCCATGGAATCCATCCAGCTCGTGGACCTTGCCGAGATTGCGGGCCCCGAGATCAACATCGACCAGAACCTCTACCGGTTGATCCAGCACGGCCTCGTCGAGGAGGAGAAGGGGTACTTTCACATAAAGCCCGAAGCGCTCAAGTGCGTGGGCAATTACCTCACGCGCATACGGATGGTGTGGTGAATGGCGAACGGCATCCAGCCCGACCTGACAAATCTGTCCATCAGGGAGATAGATGTTGGCACCATCCTCTACATTGGCGCCGTTCTTGTCATCGCCTACCTTGCGGCGCGGATGCTCAGCTGGGTGCTCATGCGGCTCTCCGAACGCGCCGGGGTCTACCGCATCTCGGTCACCATGGCGATCCCGCTTCTCAAGATCGCCATCTACACCACCGCCCTCTACCTGTTTGTCACTGCCATTATCGAGCCCTCCCTCTCCCAGCTGACAGTATTCGCAGGATTCTTCGGCGCCGCCCTCGGGTTCGGGTTAAAAGATGTATTCGCCGATATCATCGGTGGGCTTGTGATCACCTTCGAGCGGCCCTACCAGATAGGGGACAAGATCGCCATCAAAGAGCACTACGGGGAGGTGATCGATATCGGCCTTCGATCGACCCGCATCCGCACCCCCTTCGATTCCGTCGTCACCATCCCCAATTTTATCATCTTCGACCAGTCAGTCTCGAGCGCAAATGCGGGAAAAACCGAAATGATGGTGGTGATCGATCTCTTCATCGATCCCGAAAGCAACGCTGAATTAGCGATGGATATTCTTAAAGACGCCGTAGTCACTTCGAAATATGTTTATATCACTGAACACCGCCCCTATACCATTCTGCTCGACGACTTCCCCTTTTATAAACGGGTCAGGGCGAAAGCCTACGTCAATGATCTGCGGTACGAGTTCGAATTTTTGTCCGAAGTGACCCGCCGGGCATGGATGGCTTATGCACGCGAGGGGATTCGCCCACCGCAGGTGCAGCGGATCCTCCCCGAGACGGCCGGACAGACAGCACGCATCAGTGAATCACCGGCCCGAAAAGGTATTAATGAACGGCGTTCAGTGGAGAGTCAGGAGGAGTGAGCAAATCATGACGGTCGAACATGTGGACGGCGAAGACCGCGGCGATATTCTGCTCTATGCACTGAGCACATGCCAGTGGTGCAGGAAGACAAAAGAACTCCTGATGGAGCTGGGAGTGGCGTTTGATTACATCTATGTCGACCTCATCGAGGGCAGGGAGCTGGATACCACACTCGATGAGGTCAAAAAATATAATCCCCGCTGTTCCTTTCCCACGCTCATCATCGATGAACGCTGCATCGCGGGCTTCCAGGAAGAGGCCATCAGGGAGGCGTTGAGCGGATGAAACCGGAGGATATCCCCGAAGAAGATGTCGAGCGGCGCTACCAGCAGCTCAAGCGTGAGGCCGAACGGGGCGGCTATCATCTCAACCCCGACGTAGAATTCACCAAATCGCTGGTCAGGGGGTTGATCGTCAATGAACGGCGCTATGGGTATATGGGATGCCCCTGCCGACTCAATTCAGGGAACAAAGAGGAGGATCTCGACATCATCTGCCCCTGCGACTACCGCGATCCCGATCTTGTCGACTATGACGCCTGCTACTGCGCCCTCTACGTGACAAAACCCGTCCTTTCGGGGGAAAAAGAACTGCGGCCCATTCCCGAGCGCCGCCCGCCGCCCGAAGAGCGCGCGCAGCTGCAACGCCCCGGCCCGGCCCGGCTATCCCTTCCCCTGCCGGTGCTGCGGTGCCGTGTCTGCGGCTACCTCTGCGCACGCACCGATCCTCCGGAGATCTGCCCTGTCTGCAGGGCGAAAAAGGAGAGGTTCGAACGCTTCATCGAGTAAAATAGGGAAGCATTCACCCTTTTTCTCTCCCATTGCGCCCCTTTTGCTGCATACGTGTGCGTGGCCGACCTGCACGGATAGGAAGCGCTATCTGGAGGGACGCACTCTGGAACACTAAGGACATCTACCCGCGGAGGCGACTATGACAAAAAAGCAGCATCCACTACCCTATCTTCTCTTTTTCCTGATTGCCATACCTGCGGCATCGGGGTTATGGTTCGGACACTCGGGAGGGAATTTGCCCCTGCTGGGCGCGGGCATCGTGCTCCTGCTCATCGCCCTGACGGCCGCGTCTTCCACGAAGGTCGCCGACCAGTGGGAGAAGGCAGTGGTGCTCAGGGTGGGCAGGTTCCGCGCGCTGGCGGGGCCGGGCTTCTTTACCATCATCCCTCTCGTGGACACCATCGCCTACTGGATCGATCTCCGTATCATTACCACCTCGTTCACCGCGGAAAAGACCCTGACCAAGGATACCGTGCCGGTCGACGTGGAGGCAGTGCTCTTCTGGAAGGTAACCGATCCCAAGAAAGCTGCGCTGGAGGTCGAAAACTACCGGTCCGCGATCAGCTGGGCGGCCCAGACGGCGCTGCGCGAGGTGATAGGCAAGTCGAACCTCGCCGACATGCTGGAAGGGCGGGAGAAGCTCGATGCGGAGCTCCAGAAGATCATCGACCAGCGGACCGAGCAGTGGGGCATCCATATCAGCTCCGTGGAGATCCGCGACATCCTCATCCCCACCGAACTGCAGGATGCCATGTCCATGCAGGCGCAGGCGGAACGCGAGCGGCAGGCGAGGGTGATTTTGGGTGAGTCGGAAAAGCAGGTGGCCGCACAGTTCGAGGAGGCCGCGCGGACCTACGAGCACAACCCCACCGCACTGCACCTGCGGGCGATGAACATGCTCTACGAATGCCTCCGGGAGAACGCCACGCTGGTGCTGGTGCCCTCGTCGGTGCTCGACACCATGTCACTCGGGGATATTTCCGGGGTCACCGCGCTGTCCAAAGGGCTCGCCGACCAGATGAGGAGGGCGCGTGAAGAGGCGCCTGCACACAGGTACAGGACCGAACGGAGCGACGACACCGGAGGAGAGAAAAAGCCCCCTGCATGAGGGCCAGATGATGAACTTTTCTCTTCCGGCGTGACGATGAGAGGAAAGCCGCTGCAGCGATGGTTCCGTCGTGGAGGGAGAGGAACGTGGCCGTACAGCGCAGGGCGATGGCGCTCGTGCCGATACCTTCCGGGCTGCTGAGGCGAGAACGGTGCTGTATCGGTGCATACCTCCGGCAGCACCTGACGGCGGTGCCCGCATGGGGGAAGGATATACACCGATACGAAGCGTTAATCCGATGCAGCCCCAACCACATACCATGAGAAACCAGGTGAAATGGGGAATTGGCCTCATTGCCGCCGGATGCATCCTCTCCATCGCCGGCATCGGCATACCGTTTCTCGTTATTTATGCCGTCCCCCTCATCCTCATCGGCGCAGCATTGATTGTATTCCGGGCGCGTGAGGATTCAATCGAAGAGGTATACGCGGTGAACGAGCAATGATCATCACTACCACAGAATCTTTGAACGGCGCGAGGATGCAGGTCCTCGGCGTTGTGTTCGGCAACACGGTGCGCGCGAAGCACCTCGGAAAGGACGTCATGTCGGGGTTGAAAAGCCTGGTCGGCGGGGAACTCCAGGAGTACACGGAGATGCTCTCCGATGCCCGCATCGAGGCGACCAACCGCATGATCAACGAAGCACAGAGGATGGGGGCCGATGCAGTGGTCAATGTCAGGTTCACCACCTCACAGACATCCGCCGCCGCTGCAGAGCTGCTCGCCTACGGGACGGCCGTGAAACTCCTCAAAGAATAACCGGGGCGGGGATGCGGGACGACTCCTCTCCCACTATCGCCTCGATTTCGATAATTTCAATCGGGGTGCCCCACTGCTGGATGGTGACCACGTCACCCCGCAGTTGTGCCACGAACCGCACCCGCAGTCCCTGAACCTTATACTCGTCAGCGAGGTTGATCGGGTAGTACTTGTGGCCGTCATCGCTGACAATACCGAAGAATCCCCCCTCCAGAGGGACGATACGCACCGTTCCCTTCCCGGAAAACACGGCGTCTTCACCGCGCTGCTGACCGCCGAGGCACCCTGACGAGAGGATGCACCCGATGAGCAGTAACAGCACCATCCTTTGCTTCATGCTCTTCAGCCTGAATTCTTTCCTCCGCGAATCATAATCCTTGTGCATGGTGCCCGGATGGCTCCGGGTGACGCGAGGGATGCGCTTTGCCCGGCGAGTGCTTCCGGAGCTGCCTTCCGGGCGTCCGGGCTGCATTTATATACTTTGCCCGGTGTTCACTTGCGTATATACCCGGGTTCCGGGGGTGAGTGGTGATGGCAAAATGGAAGTGCAGCGTCTGTGGCTACGTGTACGATGAGGAGCAGGGGGAGCCCGCGACCGGCACGCCGCCGGGTACCGCCTTCGAGGACCTGCCGGGCGACTGGCGCTGTCCGGTATGCAATGCAGAGAAATCGGCGTTTTCCCGCACCGGCGACGAGGAGAAGGGCGGCGCCGCCCTGTTCATGAAGTGGCGGTGCAGCGTCTGCGGCTACGAATACGACGAGAAGGCGGGGGAACCTGCGACCGGTACGCCGCCGGGGACACGGTTCGCGGAACTCCCCCGGACATGGCGCTGCCCGGTCTGCGGCGCAAAAAAAAGCGCGTTTTCCATGGTGAAAAAGGAAGAACTCGTGCATGCCAGAGCGGATACGACCGTCTCCGACGTGCTCATCGCCGAGATGGAGGCGCGGGGCATCACGCTGGTGTTCGGGATCCCGGGGACCTCCTCGCTCGGGCTCGTGGACGCGCTCAGGAAAAACCCGAACATGCGGTATATCGTGGTGCGGCACGAGGAGAACGCCGCCATGGCCGCGTCTGCCTACAATAAACTCACCGGGAAGATCGCCGCCTGCCTGACCATCGCGGGGCCAGGAGCGACCAACCTCGCAACCGGGCTCTACGACGCAAAAGAGGATCATGCCCCGGTCCTCTCCCTCAACGGGCAGGTTACAATCCAGTACACGGGGCCGGGAGGCATCCAGGAGATCGATCAGGACGCCTTCTTCCGCCCGATCACCGTGTTCAACAACACCATCTATGACAAAAAGACCGCAGTCCTGCTCCTTACAAAGGCCATCAAATACGCCACCATCCACCGGGGGGTCGCCCAGCTCTCCGTTCCCAACGATATCCAGAAAGAGCCGCTGGACGCCCCCATATCAAGAAGGGAAAGTTGCATCTCCGGATTCGGGATCGTGCAGGACGACGGCGACATCGAGAGGGCGGCGGAGGCCATCAACCGTGCAAAGCGCCCCGTCGTCATTGCCGGATGGGGCGCCTTCGATCTCCCCGGGGAGGTGGTCGTCCTCGCCCGCACCATTCAGGCGCCCATCGTCACCACCTTCCGTGCCAAGGGGATGCTCCCCGACGACCATGCATGGAACGCGGGCATTCTCGGGTCGCTGGGCCCACCGCATGCTCGGAAACTCGTCGACGAGGCGGATCTCCTCATTACGCTTGGCGTCGGGTTCTCGAAATTCACCAACGTGCCCCTTGATACCATGATGGTGCAGGTGGACACGGACCCGATCAAGCTGGGCAAAAATCCGGAGGGCATATCGCTCTGGAGCAATGCCAGGCTCCTGATCCCCAGACTGGTCCCGAAGCTGCGGGCGCGGCATGACAGCGGCATCCTCGCCGAAATCGGAAACATGAAGCGGGAGTGGCAGGAGCACATCGACGGTGAGGCTGACCCCGATGCCGTGCCCCTCCGCCCGCCCTACATCATGAAGGTGCTCTCGGAGACCGTTCCCGAGGATGCCGTAATTTCAGTCGACGTGGGGGAGATCCAGTGGTGGTTCGGCAGGAATTTCCGCATGAAACGGCAGCGGTTTGCCATGTCCGGCTATCTCGGCACCATGGGGTTCGGGCTTCCCGGGGCAATCGCCGCGAAACTGGCCTATCCGGAGAAGACCGTGGTGTGCATCACCGGCGACGGCGGATTTTCGATGGCCATGGCGGAATTCGTCACCACGGTCAAGTACGATCTCCCCATGGTCGTTGTGGTCTTCAACAATCACCAGCTGGCCATGATCCAGGTCGAGCAGATGATGGAGCAGTACCCGAACTTCGGCACGGATCTGCTCAACCCGGATTTTGCCGCATATGCAGAGGCGTGCGGCGGCACCGGCATCAGGGTTGCGGAGCCGTCGGCACTCAGGGGCGCCGTCGAGCACGCCATCAACCTCAACCGGCCGGTCATTATCGACGTGGACACCGATCCCCGGCGGTTCTTCTGAACCCCATGTTCCTTCGGCCCTGGGGGCGCCTCACAGCCCCCAGCGGCACTCCATATCCTCAACGATGCCTGCGCCTGAGACCTGCGCCACTTCCTCCACCCAGATGATCTCGCAGGCACCCTCCAGCTCGTCCTCTCTCGTCCTGCTGGTATTCCACGTATACGTCGACCCACGGGAATCCACCCCGCGGACGTCGACCAGATATCCCCGTATCTCGACAACATCGCCGATCCCGACAGCCTCTGCCGCAGCCTGCACCGATTCATTGGCAAAGATGCAGTGGTTGTTGCTGCTGTGGCCGTTGATATACGAGTAATTGAGTGCCGGGCAACCGGCAGGAAAATGGCAGTGGTAATTGAGGTGGCGGGGCTCTTTGTAATAGCTGACGTAATCCTCGTAGGGCGCCTCGATGAGCTTTCCCCATGCAAAACTCAGGTCAACCGGCGAGAGCGTGTCCGGTGTAGACCCCGAATAATTGTCTCTCGCCACCAGTTTTCCGCGCAGGGTGTAGCGTGCGACGGCGGTCATCGTGAAATGCCAGTCACCGATGCCGCGGCTGAAGGCGTCCGGCGACGTGAGATTTTCCTGTAGAGGCCCTATCACGGGAGCCTCGGTGCGCAGCTCTCCTTCGGCGGCGACACCTCCGGGCATCAAACCGGCGCCGCTGAGAATGGCACTGGCGAACATGGCGCCCATGATGAGCAGGGATGGGATGTTCATTGACTCCTCCACCGACCCCGCCGCCGGCGGCAGGTGCATACGCAGCTGGATCTCATAATGGTTCCGTCCGGACAGGAGAACGGCCCGCACCGCCACTGTGCGGGGCGCGCGTGCAGAAATGCTCCTGCGGCCGCATACCGGACCTGATCTCAATTCGGCAGGGGATCAGGGGAGCTTCTCGACAACCCTGTGGTTGTGTATGTCGAGCACGTAGCGTTCGGGATGATCGAGCAGATCGAGCACATTGATTCGGAGGTCGATGAGTTCGCCGTAGCTAAAATGCTCAGCAAGAATCTGTGAACTTTGCTCATACTGCACCTCCACGCCATGGACCTTCTTCCCGACGTTGATGATCTCCTGCATACCCGCCCTTACGTGCGAGGGACTACATAAATGATTCGCCGCGGAGACGAGGTGCCATGTGGGTAGCAAGGAAATCCCTCGCCCTGCAGGGATCGTCGCTCGCGAACCCGTCGACGCCGAGCTCCACGGCCCGGGCGAATTCCACCTCGCTGTTCAGCGTCCACGGGACGACGGAAAGCCCCGCATCATGCGCGGCTTCGACAAGGCCGGGCGTCACCCTCGTGAATTTGGGGAATATCGCACTGGCGTGTGCCGCACGGGCGGCCTGCACGGGATCCTCAAGGGCCCGTGAATAGATCAGGCCGGTCGCCACATCACCGAGCAACTCGATAATCGATTGAAATACCTCCGGGTGGAATGATGCCACGATAAGGGGTTCAGGCCGCACCCGTGCGAGCATCGCGCAGACCGCCACCGTGCTTCCCGGTTCTTTGATCTCCACCACGAGGCCCCCTCCTCGCCGGCTGACCAGATCGAGCGCCTCCGCAAGCGTCGGGATCTGTTCACCAGCGCCTGCGTCAAGGTTCCTTAGCTCTGCGAGCGTCAGCGATCCGACCGCCCCTGTGCCGTTCGTGGTGCGGTCCACGGCATCGTCGTGGATCACGACAAGATGCCGATCCCTGCTCACGCGTACATCCACTTCCACGTACGGTGCACATTCCATCCCCCGGCGAAGAGCTCGCAACGTGTTTTCCGGTTCCAGCGCCCGCGCCCCCCGGTGCCCGATGACGAACATACCTCCGCCTCTGCTCCGGATTATTTAGTGGTTGCGCTTTTCCGGCAAAGGCGTGGCGCGGCATTCGCGAATGGCAGCGGCCGAGCGACCCGTGCGGGGAAAAGCGCCTACATTAGCATCACGAGATCGGTAATCGCTTCCCTGACCGGCGGCATCGTTCCGAGAACGAGCAGGAAAGCAATAGTAACAAGGATGAAATGGACAACAAGCCCGATATTTGCAGAATTTCCGAACGCCATGCCCGCCACATTACACCCGCTGCATTATATACTTTTTAGTGATAAAAAGCGTCAAATAATTCGTTGTGCACCGATTCTCATTGATCCGGACGATGGCGGGAGCAGGGACGTGCGCCACCCCTGCACGCATACGCGACCGGCGCATGCCGTGCACGCCGGCAGGAATATGCGGAAGAAAAACCGAAAAAACACGAGGTTGCTACAGGATTCCGGATTGCAGAGCGATGTGTTAATCATTGCAACGGGTGAACTTCTTCCACGTACATTTCCGCCGCCATACTCATTGTCGTTCTCGTGCTCATCGCCCTGCGCAATACGCTCCCATCGAGACCGGGTATATGGCAGATAATGCTCGGCGGAGCCATCGCAATGCTGGTCACGGGGCAGATCCCCCCTCTCGATGCACTGCGGGCGATCAGCATTGACATCATGCTCTTTCTCTTCGGAATGTTCATCGTCGGCGAGGCGCTCTGGCGCAGCGGCGCACTGCTCCCTCTCTCGTACATGCTCTTCTGCCGGTCGATGAACCTGAATAGCCTCGTCCTGTTGCTCATTCTTGTTACCGGCCTTCTTTCAGCCATTCTTATGAATGATACGGTGGCGATCATCGGCACGCCCTTTGTCATCCATCTCTCGAGAAAATACGGCATATCAGCGAAAATGCTCCTGATGGTCCTCGCCTTTGCCGTGACCACCGGAAGCGTGATGAGCCCCATCGGAAATCCCCAGAATCTCCTTATCGCAATCGGAGCAGGCATGGAGTACCCGTTTCTGTCATTCCTCCGGTACCTTTTCCTCCCTAGGATGGCAGGCCTTTAGCTCCTCTATGCCATGGTCCGATATGCGTTTCGGGAAGAGTTTACCCGGTGCGTGCTTTGCTATGAAGACGAGGCCCTTGCTGATGAGAAACTCGCGAAACTCTCCCTCTGTTCACTCGCCCTCATCGTCCTGATGATTGCGGCAAAGACCCTGTGCGGCCTTGCCGGAACGGGCCCGACATCTCGCTCACCGCCATCGCACTGGCGGGTGCGCTTCCTGTCATCCTCTTCTCCCCGAGAAGGACAGAGATCTTCAAAACAATCGACTGGCATACGCTCATTTTCTTTGCGGCGATGTTCGTGACCATGCAGAGCGTTTGGGATTCGGGTCTTTTCCAGGCACTGCTGCCTCCCGTGTCCGCATCGTATCTGGAGATCCCCTCGGTGATAGGTCTGGGCATCCTGGTCAGCCAGATCACCTCAAATGTTCCTTTTGTGGCGCTTTTCCTCCCATTTCTGATTGATGCAGGCGCTCCCATCGAGACATACCTCGCCCTCTCCGCCGGCAGCACGATTGCAGGAAACCTCCTTATTATCGGGGCGGCCAGCAACGTGATTATCATTCAAACCGCGGAAAAGCAGGAGCATTCGATCAGGTTCGCTGAGTTCGCAAAAATCGGAATACCGTTGACGATAGGCCAGGCGGCGATCTACATAATCTCATTTGGCCTGCTCCCTTAAGGCCGCCGGTCCGTCAGCGGCCCCTCGTATTCCCGCAAATCTACTGCTGCGGTTTCACGTGAAGCCCCGGCATCGCCGGATTAGTCTGCATGGACCTGGCGGTGCGGGACAATGATGCCACCGGATCGGGGCGTGCCGCACCCGGGCATCCCGGGTTCACTACCCTTAAATGCAAAGGCCGGCAAATGATTGAAGAGGCACCGGACCCGGATAGGAAGGAGGATCAAAGACCATGACTGCGCTCGATCGGTTGAACCAGTTTGAACGGGGAGTCTATTATATCCTGATCGCCCTCTTTTCAATCGTCATTCTCTTCGCGGTCATGGAAATGGCGATACTGGTGGTCCAGACCATCGCTGATGTCACCTCATACCGTATGGACAGCGAGGAAATCCTCCATCTGTTCGGGTTTCTCCTGCTGATTCTCATCGGGCTCGAACTTCTCGATACCATCAAGGTCTACATGCAGGAGAACCGGATTCATGTCGAGGCCATTTTGCTCGTCGCAATTATCGCCATTGCGAGAAAGGTGATTCTTTTCGATCCCTTCGAGGAGGGCGTCGGTGAAATCCCTATCATCGGCATGGCCGCCATTGTCATCGCCCTCTGCGGCGGGTACTACCTGATCAAGAAAGCGGGATACTCGTAACCATTCCTGATACGTTGACCCGTACCCCACAATGCCCCCGTACGCTCTCCGTGCTTCGCCCCCCAGCCAAAGTGTTTTGGACGCGGGATGTCTCTGCCACGGGACCCGGGAGATCGGCTGCTCACGCGAGCGCACTTTCCTCTGTGGAATCGCGGCAGAATATACAGGTAGAACCCGTTTTCATCACGATCTCCCTGATCATCCCGATGTCCGGATCGGGGGGGAGGCTGAAGATATTGATATCCACGTGGGGGGCGTTCTCGAGAAAATCGGTGAACGGTCCGAGCACGACTCTGACATTTTTCGCCGGTATCCGTGCGTATTCGATGAGCAGGGAGATCGATTCCTCCGCTTCGGGGATGCGATCCTTCTCATCCACCACCGCGATTACCATGAGATCGGCATCCCAGTTGAGGAGGAGTTTGTAGGCGACCAGAATCGAGAGATCGCAATTTTCCAGCCTTGTACCGGGATACCAGTCTGTACACGAACCGGTCAGCCAGAGACTGATCCGCCGTTTCCTTCCCAGCGCGGCCTGCGGGTGGTCCGCGTAGAGGATGATTCCTTTCAGGTTCTCGGTCGCTTTCTGCATGATAAATGGAAGATCATGGATTTTACCCGTTTCAGGCGGCAGCTGCAGGAACACGATATTGGGACTGAAAAGCGTGCGTTTCAGTGTCTGAATGCTTGCTATCACGCCATCATTAAAAGTATGTGCGTTCACGATGGTCCATTCGGCATAGATGCCATCCACCTGAAAATCCTCCCACAGCAGCAGCAGCCCGTCTTTCTGTTCATCACTCATCCCATCACGGGCGATGCCGATGATGCTCACAGAGCCGTGGGGAAAGGTGATGTCTCGCAGAAATTCAGAGATTCCATAGAGAACTGCAGGATTCTCGACCGGGACGAGAATGTTCGGCCGCCATGCACGTTCCTGCGAAATGGGCAGGGACATCGCCTTCTTCGCAGCCCATTCGGCCATTGCCACAAAAAGGCTGCTTCGGACATCGCCATATGGCTGCGGGCTCTGGAGGTGGCGATACATCAGGATATAGTAAAAAAGCGCCACCATTATCAACGCAACCAGGCTGAACACGGCATTGATGATAAACATCACGAAGAGACAGCCGAGTGTGCCGATGAGCGGGACGATGCGGGGGATCCTGAAAAGCGGCCGGAAACTAGCCAGTCCAAGACTCTGCTCGAGAAGGATGACGATATTGATCATCGCATAGGTGATCAGGAAGAACATGGTGATGAAAGGCGCAACTGTATTGAGGTCCCGAAGCAGCAGGACACCCGACACCACGATGCCGGTCAAGAGCAGTGCATTGCGCGGTATCCCCGAGGCCGAACGCCGTGATAACCAATCGCTACGGGGAAAGATGTTTTGTCTGGCCATAGCATGGAGCACCCGTGATGCCCCCACAATGGAATTGAGGGCGGACGAGAAGGTCGCGGCAAGGAGGCCGGCAACGACCACCCCGCCGACTGCGGCCTGCTCAAAGATGAAATTGAAATTACTCGCAAGTTCGGATGAAGAGGCATTCCCCGCAGACCAGAAGACCAGAATCAGGTATACAACCAGACTTGTCCCGATGGCCCCGAGGGTACCGAGAGGGATGCTGCGCCGGGGATTTGTAAGTTCTCCGGACATATTGGCACCGGCCATGATCCCGGTGACAGCGGGAAAAAACACCGCGAACACGACCCAGAACGTCCTATCCAACGGCCCTGCGGTGAGAGTGAGAGGAGGAGCGAAATCAAGCCCGGCGGCAAAAATCGATACCAGAGACGCTGCGATAATGGCGAGGATGATGTACTGCACCCTGAATGCCACGTCGGTGCTGAGGAACACGATGGAAAAAGCCACCAGAAAGGTCACGAAATCGATAAGTACCGGGGAGATAGCGGGAAAGAGGTACCGAAGCCCCTCCCTGAACCCGAAGATGTAGAGCGCGATGGAAAACGCTAACGCGAAGTACAGGGGCACCCCGATGCTCCCCCCGGCCTCCATGCCGAGCGACCGGGTGATGATCGAATAGGGGCCGCCGGGTCCGATGCGGATGTTGCTGATGATGGAGGACATGGATAGGGCGGTGGCCGTGGTGATGGAGAATGCGATGATGATGATCGTCCATGCCCCGAGCAGCCCCACATTGCCGACGATATATCCGGTGCGCAGGTAGAGGATCACGCCGAGAATCGTAAGAAGCGTAGGGACGTATACTCCCTTGAACATCCCGAATTTCACCACATCTGCGCCCGTTCCACCTTCACTGCCATCGCTGATGGGATCCCCCCCCTGTTCATGAACGATACGGAGGATAGTCCCCGTGATTTCATATAAAGATTCGGCAGAATGCGAATGCACCGCCGCATGGTCCATGAAGGCGGGAGCCGGACCATCGGCGGGTGGTTCGAAAACCGCCGCGGCCAGAACCACCTCCCCAATGCCATGTATAAAGAGGGGAGAGAGCGCATACTAGGAGAATGAAACCCTCTTTTTGTTTCTCGGACTTTGCAATATCCAGTGCAATACTCAAGGCAATAGAAGACATGGGCTTTGAGGAGCCCACGCCCATTCAGGTAGCAGCGATACCCGCAATCCTTGCGGGCAGGGATGTGACCGGGCAGGCTCAGACAGGCACGGGAAAAACGGCGGCGTTCGGGATACCCATCCTTGAAAAGGTCGATGCACGCAACAGGGCAACCCAGGCTATCGTGCTTTCGCCGACACGCGAACTCGCCATCCAGATTGCGGAGGAGTTTTCTCGCCTTGCAGCCCACCACCGCACCATCACGACGCTCCCCATTTACGGCGGCCAGCCCATCGAGCGCCAGTTGAAAGTGCTGCAGCGCGGCGCGCATGTCGTGATCGGCACGCCGGGCAGAGTGCTCGATCATATCAAACGCGGCACACTCTCCCTTGCAGAGGTGAGCATGGTAATCCTCGACGAGGCGGACCAGATGCTGGACATGGGATTCATCGGGGATATCGAAAAGATCATCACGAATACGCCCAAAAAACGCCAGACTATCATGTTTTCCGCGACCCTCCCCCGGCCGATCCTGGAGATCTCGAAAAAATTCCAGAAAAAACCCGAATTTGTCCGTGTTGCGGAGCGCGAGATGACCGTCCCGCAGGTCGAGCAGCTCTACGTCGAAATACGGAGCAGGGATAAGCTCGATATTCTGTGCCGGTTTTTCGATATCTACGATCCCGCCCTCGCGCTCGTCTTTTGCAACACCAAGAAGGGCGTCGATATACTCTCCACGCATCTCCAGGCGCGAGGATACCTTGCGAAAGGGCTTCACGGGGATATGAAGCAGTCTCAGCGGGACCGTGTGATGGGAGACTTCCGGAACGGCCAGATCGATGTCCTCATCGCCACCGATGTCGCTGCACGCGGTATCGATGTCGGTGACATCGATCTCGTGGTGAATTTCGATGTACCGCAGGATGTGGAGAATTACGTCCACCGCATCGGCAGGACCGCGAGGGCCGGCAGGGCCGGACGCGCCATCACCTTCGTCGATCCGAGGGAAGTCTACAAGCTCCGCAGCATCCAGAGACATGCCCGGATTACCATTGTCCGCATCCCGCTTCCCAAAGAAAGCGACGCCGCCGAAACCCGCACAAGAAACCTCGTGGAGAAGGTCAAGCAGATCGTGGACAACGGCGACATCGAACGAGAGGTGGAAATCATCGAACGCATAATGGTCGACGACTACACCTCGCTCGAGATCGCCGCCGCGCTGCTCAAGGTCGAGCTCGCACAGTAACCTGATCCCGGATGCGATAGCATGGCGGAAGCGAAGGACGGGCGCCTGCGAAACAACCTCAGTCCCGGCATAAAGGTGCGGGTCGTTCTGAAAAAGGACCAGAAAAGCGGTAAACTCACCGAAGGAACGGTCAAAGAGGTGCTGACCGGCTCTTCATTCCATCCACACGGCATCAAGGTGCGTCTTGATGACGGGAGCGTGGGAAGGGTCCGGCATATCGCATGACGGAATCGGCAAAGAAAGGCTCGCTTCCGGCCCCCGAAGCGCATCCTGCGAGGATTGCAGCCGCACCGGCCTGAATGCCGGAGGGAACGGAAAACTCCCCGCCCACAGGCGTTCGACTGCCCACCCGGAGGGAGGGGTGCGCGGCACGCTCTGGGATCGGTGCCCGCCAGCCCGCCGCCCGTACTCCGAGGCGTGAGCAACCTGATAATTCCTACAACCGGGGCTTATCCTGTCCGTTCCCGTTTTCACTCATCATCAGGTCGAGGTATTCCGCGACAAGGCGCGTGATGAGGAAGTGCTCTCTGACATGCTCTTTTGCGTTCCTGCCGAACTGCCGTCCCAGCGCCGGGTCCCTGAGGATCTGCAGGACCCTATCCGCGAATCCTTCGGCATCGTAGGGATCCACGAGAAATCCAGTTTCTCCATCAGTTATCTGGAGGGGAATGCCGCCTGCGCGCGATGCCACCACGGGCCGCTCCTTCCAGAGCGCTTCGGTGACGGTGAGGCCGAAACCCTCCCGCAGCGATTTCTGGATAATCACGTCGGAGATCCGCTGCAGGACGTTGACAAGCGTGCTGTTCTCGCAGGTAATCAGGATGACATCGCCGGTCGTGACCAGATCCCCCGCCTTGTCCACGACCCTCTGGTAGATCTCCCACCCCTCGGGGTCGTCCGGCGCCATGCTGCCGCAGAGGACAAGGCGGCAGTCCACTTCCCGGCGTACGCGCAGGAAAATATCGATCACCCCTTCGGGATCCTTCCACTTGTCGAATCGCGAGATCTGGGTGATCAGCGGTTTGTCGGTGGCGATGCCGAACGATGCAAGCGTGTCGGCGATCACCTCCGCGGGGAGATCGCGGTTTTTTTCCGAGAGCGGATCGATGGCAGGGTGAAAAATCATCTGGTCCATGATCAGCGTCTCCCGCCGGTACGCGGGGTGGGAGATGATCATGTGGTCGTACCTGGTCACGAACGCCTCGAGAATTTGCCAGACACCCATATCGGGCGTGGAGAGATCGACATGACAGCGCCAGATCCACGGCTGGCTTTTTTCAAAAAACTGTATCAGGGGGAGCGGCTGGGGATCGTGCACCACCACAAAATCGTGATCGATCGAAAGACGCGACGAAAACTGTTTGTTCGTTTCAAGGTAGTGGTCGATCGATTTCGAAGGGAGATCGACATGTTCACTCTGCAGCGCGTTATGAAACTTCTTCGTGATGGCGAAAAAATCATCGCACCCGTGCAATACCTTCCAATCGGCGGCAATCCCGGCATCATTCATGAGGGGGATGAGGGAATGGAGCATTTCGGCCACTCCACCCCCCTGCGAGGTGGAATTGATATGCACCATCTTTTTCCCGCCAAGGCGCGCCGCTTTGGCATAGATCTCCTCGATGATAGTGTCGCCGACGATTGTCCTGTGATCTTCGAGCCTCCTTCCGTTGCCGCAAATAACGTCAATTCCTGCTGTTCCTGCCAACCCTGATCACCCTGCACTGTTTTCAAAAAATTTTGGAATCTTGAGCGGAAAAGGGTAGTGATCTGGGCCACTGCGCCGGTCGCCTCCCGGGTGCGCTCCTCTGGCCCTGAAACAACTCTGTGTCCCTGATTCAGGAGGGAGGAGAGACCTGCGGACGGGGCAAGCATGGTCTCGCGCGCCCGGTAGTTTTCGCACCCACGCACATCTTCCGCGTGTGCTCATCACTGCTGGAACAGCTGCACATGCGCGGGAGCAGGGCGGTGCGGATACGCAGCGCTGCCCCTGCTGCAGGGGTCTGCCCCCCGATGCCCGTCAATGCTGGCGGGGCGGCGGGGCCTGCACGCCCGTCTTCGGGCGCATGCCTTCACGGAGCCACCGCCATGCATCCCGCCGCTGATCCGCCCCGAAGAACCGGACATCGGTATTCGGAAAGAGAAAAAATGTGTCGACCCGGTTCAGCTCGTCTCTCAGATCCTCGCTGCCGACGATCGCCTGCCGCTCAATATGGACAAGCCGGAAATTCTCCCGGATGTCGTCGTCCATCGCGGCGATGTCCTCGCCCTTATAGTCGATAACGTCGACCATCAGGCGTATCGTCCCGTACTCCTCTATTGCCCCGAGCAGTGCCGGGAGAAAGACAAGGGAATAATCTTCATCGGTAATCTCGCCGCAGAACCTGAACCCGAGGATATCCCCCGAACTTCCCGGGAGTTCGTCTATCATCGCACCGCACCTCCGCACATGCGGCATACTGGAACCGGAACAATATATACGTTCCCGCGTTCACCGCGCAACCACGGGGAGAACAGCACCGGTTTCCCCCGGTGCTCCAGTGCAATCGCGGTCCTGCGTGTTGTGCGATCTCGTGCCCGGGGGTACCGTCCGATCCCGGTCCTTCCTCCATTCGCGTCGGGAGGAACACGGCACGGAAGCGCTGCACGCGGCGGTCAGTACCCGGTTGCATAGTACCAGCCCCCCTCCTTCCGGATACGGAACCGAACACCAAAGAGCTCACCGATACGCTCGTCGGTCAGGATCTCTTCTTTTGGCCCGTCACGGCAGAAGGCTCCGTCTTTCATGAGGATGACCCGTGAAATCTCGGGGATGATGTCGTGGAGGTTGTGGGTGACCATGATGATGCCCGTGCCTGAGGCGGCGATTTTCCGCAGCGTTGCGCGGAAGGTATGGAGCGCATGGAGGTCGAGGGAGGTGGTGGGTTCGTCGAGGATGAGCGTCTGCGGGTCGTGGACCAGCGCTCTGCCGATCAGGAAGCGGCGGGCCTCCCCCGTGGACATCTCCGTCATCAGCCTCTCCCCGAGGTGATCGACCTCCAGAAACCGCAATATCTCGTCTGTTTTATGTACCATCGCAGGGGTGACCCTGTGCCGGAACAGTCCGATGCTGGAGAAGAATCCCGACAGGATTGCCTCCCGCCCCGTGATCTCGCGCAGGAAGGTGTGCTGGAGGTCGGGGGAGACGATGCCGAGCGGGGATCGAAGGTCGGAAACCCGCCATACATCCTTTCCGCGGATACGGAACACCACCTGTCCCTCGTCACGGAGCGGATAGTACTCGCGAGTAACGGTTTTGATAAACGACGATTTGCCGGACCCGTTGGGCCCGAGGATGGCGACATGCTCCCCCTCGCGTATCGTAACGGAGAGGGAATCGAGGAGTTTTCTATTCCCCGCCATGACCGTGATGTTTGCAAATTCCAGTAACGGCGGCGAGGAGTGTTCAGGGGACGGGGATTCTGCTGACATAACGTTCACTGCACGATGGTTCAGGGTTCGGAGACTCAGGGCATCAACGTTTCCTTTCGGGAGCTGGCCGACGTGCGCGGGAGAGCAGAAGGTACGCGGGGACGGGAACCGGCCTGCGTCCCTTCAGGTTCCCCCTCCCACCTTTCCCTCGTAGTCCGGCAGCCTTTCCGAGGGCTCGATGCCCATACGGGAGAGGCCCACGGTGATGCAACCCTCCACATATCGTGTCTTTCCGGTGCGATTTCGGTACTCTTCCCGAAATAGGTGATGTGGTTGCGGCAGGTGCTGTCCCGGTCGACGAGGCCGAGTTCTTTGTCGAGCTCCGCCAGAGAATCGAGTGGCATCTTTCGGATGATCTCGTCGCCGATGGTCGCGTTCCGTTCGCTCAGGGGAGGGGTGCGATCGCCGAGGACCCGTGCGCGCCGGGAATACTCCTCCCCCATCTGCCGCAGGACCGCGCCCTCGTCGGTGCCGGCGACCAGAAACGACGACGGCAGCGCATCGATATCGGCACCGGAACCCGCCTCCGCATACGAGAGGGTCAGGAAAATGGTGGAGTCCAGAAAAACTCCGGGCAGACCTCACCGGTGTGTGGTACCGGGACCCGTGAACCTGGAGCGGGGGGTTCGGGCACCCGGGATGGGAAAGCACCCTGTCCCGGCACGCTCAGTAGATCGGCCGCGTGGCCGCCTCAAAGATGGGACCATCGCCCGTCGGTTGCGGTTCCCATGTCCAGGGGGGGTCATACGTCGGTGCGGGGGTGTAATACGGATCATAGCCGGTCTGCTGGAGATAGGCATTTACCTGACGCGTCTCGCCGGGATAGATCGTCACGTACTCCTGGTACGCATCATAGCCCGCCTTGTAGATCTCGACCTTGTAGGTTCCGCCCGGCCCCTCAAGGATGAAATCGTCATATGCGCTGGTCTCTCCCCGGTACTGGCCATCCACATACACCGATGCACCCGCAGGCGAAGTCCAGATGGAGAGGTAACCGGGGCCGGAGGAATACGTGGAACCGGAGTGCCCGGAGGAAGAATATTCGTTAGGATATGAGTTCACGGTATAATCGTCGTCATCGCAGCCCGCCGCACAGACTGCGGCGAAGACCATGAAAATTACCGCTGCCACGATCGCGACGCCGCGCATCCCTTCACATACCATGCGTGCAATTTTTCCGCAGAACTACAAAGAGATACTGCTTTTGATCGGATACTCGGGCAGGTGCGGGTCCGTGATCGCATGCGCTCGCAAACCCATAAAAATATCTAAAAATATATAAAATACGGCGTATCAATTTATAGCTATGAAGGAGATCATCACCGTAATCAGCCGCCCCAACGGACTTGATCTGATCTGGCAGCACAGAAACGAGAGCATGACCGAACCGTTCACCTTCGAGGAGCTGGTGGACATGCAAATTAATGCCGGGGATCTGCTCGAAAACCCGAATGATTACGCCCTCGATGTGCACAACCACCGGATCGTCGCAAAGAAGCTTTCTTTTCTCAAGAAATAGCCATCAGACCCTCACACCTCACTTTCCTGCCACCCGGCACAATCCCGCCGCACCTGCCGCGCGACATACCGCTCGGCCAGAGATCCGATGGCATGAAAGATGGGGTTGACCCGCACATCGACAAAATACCGTGCATTTCCTTCCAGCCACCCCCTGCTCTTCCAGAACTCGTGGTCGAACGGCGCGCGTTCGCCGAGCTCCCGGAACGTTGCCCGCTGGCCATGGAAGAGCAGCACATCATGCAACGAGGGGGGCCGCCGCGGCCGGTGCAGGGACGCGTGGAATGAACGGGCAGCTACATCCAGCGTTTCCTGATTGCGACGCTCCTTGTTCTCCGGCAGGGGGCAGGGCGGGATGATAAGCCCCGCACGCCCGGCAACCTCGAACCCCCAGATGCGGGCGACCTGATCGAGGTAATCGAGGACCTCTCTGTCCCCGATCAAACCCATCGTGGTGAGGAGAAGCGCTTTTTTCTCGAAGAACCGCGGGCGGTGAAAAATATAGGAAAAGCGGTCGACGAAGGTCTTGAAGAGGCCCGAGACGTTCATGCCGTAGACGGGTGAGGCGAAGATCACCCCGTCGGCCTCGCGCATCCTGCGCTCGATGTTGGGGGCATCGTCATGGAGAGGGCAGTACTCCTCTCCTTTCTCAAAGCAGGCAAAACATCCCCTGCACCGGGCCAGATCGGCATCCCTGAGCATGCAATACTCGAACGCCACCTCCCCGAGCCCTTGCATCCGCGCTTCGATGCCCTGTGCGGCACGCATCGTGTTTCCGAGGCGCGGGCTTCCCATGATGACGAGCACTCGCTTCATGCTCTCTTCTCCTGCGGCAAACGAAAAAACCGTTTCCCTGCACTCGCATGACAGGCATTGCCGCGAATTGCACCGGTGAATATACCATTTAAATATCGTCTGCGCTATCATTCCACATGGAGTGTGTCCGGGAGAGATGCCCGGCATTTCCCATGAGGAGAGGGTGCACCGTGACCGGAGAAGACACAGATACTAGAGCCGATACGACCAGAACCGCAGATATGAAGGTATCGGGGATGCATTGCGCCACCTGTGCCCTGACCGTCGAAAAGGCGCTCATGGGCGTCGAGGGAGTCGCCGATGCCGAAGTGGACTTCGCGGGCGAGAGGGCAATCGTGCGCTACGATCCAGAAAAAACCGGTCTCGCAGACCTCGAAAAGGCCGTGGAGGGATCGGGCTTCGGCGTGGTGCACGAACAGGTGACCATCAGGATCGGCGGCATGACCTGTGCGATGTGCGTCCAGGCCGTCGAGAAGGCACTGAACCGTCTGGAGGGCGTGGTCAACGCCACCGTCAACCTCGGGGCGGAGCGGGCGTACGTCACCTACAACCCCCACGTCGTCGGTGTGGACCAGATGAAGGGGGCCATCGAAGAGGCGGGGTACCGCTACCTGGGCACGAAAGACGACGATTCGGGTGCGGCCGAGCAGGCCGCATTCGAGCGAGAACTCCGAACCATGGCAATCCGGTTTTCCGTGGGGTTCGCTATCTCCCTGCCTCTTTTTGCCATCGGCATCCTCGGAATTCCGCTCCCCGTGCCCATGGACTGGTTCATGTTCCTCGTCACCCTTCCCGTCTTTCTTTGGCTCTCCGCCCCTATCTTCAGGGCGGCGGTACGGTCGCTGAAGCACGGGATCCTGAACATGGATGTCATGTACTCCATGGGCATCGGCGTCGCCTACGGTGCGAGCATTCTCGGCACCCTCGGCATTGTGCTCACCCCCGAATTCCTCTTCTACGACACCGCGGTCATGCTCGCCTCCTTCCTGACGCTGGGGCGCTACCTCGAGGCGAGGGCCAAAGGACGCACCTCGGAGGCTATCAAGAAGCTGATAGGTCTGCAGGCGAAGACCGCCACCAGGCTTCGCGACGGCAGCGAGGAGCAGGTTCCCATCGAGGAGGTCGCGGTTGGCGACACGCTCCTCGTCAGGCCGGGCGAAAAAGTTCCCGTGGACGGCGAGGTCGTGAGCGGCGAGAGCTACGTGGACGAATCGATGATCACCGGCGAGCCGGTGCCCGTACTGAAATCGAAAGGAGATACGATTGTGGGAGGCACCATCAACAAAAACAGCGTGATCACCCTCGTCTCAACGAGGGTGGGGAAGGACACCATGCTCGCAGGGATCATCCGCATGGTCGAACTGGCGCAGGGCTCAAAACCCCCTGTCCAGCGGGTCGCCGACCGTGCAGTGACCTATTTCATCCCGGCAGTACTCTCCATTGCCATTGCCGCCTTGTGTATCTGGTACATCATCCTCGATGCAACCCTGCTCTTCTCCATCACCGTGCTCATCTCCGTGCTGGTCGTCGCCTGCCCCTGTGCGCTGGGCCTCGCCACCCCCACGGCGGTGACGGTGGGAATCGGCAGGGGCGCCGAGCTGGGCATCCTCATCAAAAACGGCGAAGCACTGGAGATCTCGGAGTCGCTCACCACCGTCCTCTTCGACAAGACCGGCACGCTGACCATGGGCGCGCCCCGGGTGACCGATATTGCCGTTTCCGGGATCGACGAGCCCGCGCTCCTCTCCATTGCAGCGAGCGTCGAAAACAACTCACAGCACCCGCTCGCAGAAGCCATCGTGGCGAGGGCGGCAGGTGACGGGATCGGGCCGGAAGAGGTGCGGCACTTCGATACCTACAGTGGAAAAGGCGTTGCGGCACTGTACGGGGAAACGAGGGTGCTGATCGGCAACCGGGCGCTTATGGAGGATCATGGCGTCTCGATCCCCCCGGAACTCCTCGACGACCTTGACGCGCGCGAGCGGGAGGGCAAGACCGCCGTGCTCGTCGCCGCGGGAGACGCGGTGGTGGGGGTCATCGCCATCGCCGACACCCTCAAGCCCAGCGCGGCAGAGGCCATCGCATGCCTGAAAGAGATGGGGCTGGAGGTCGCCATGATCACCGGCGACAACGCCCGCACCGCGGCGGCGGTTGCCCGGCAGGCAGGCATCGACCGCGTCCTCGCCGAAGTGCTGCCCGGGGACAAGGCGCGGGAGGTCGAAGCCCTGCAAAAGAGAGGGGAACGCGTCGCCTTCGTCGGGGACGGGATCAACGACGCCCCCGCCCTCGCCCGGTCCGACGTAGGGATCGCAATCGGCAGCGGCACCGACGTGGCAATCGAGACCGGCGAGATCGTGCTCATCCACGACGACCTTCGGGATGCGGTGGCGGCCGTCCAGCTCTCCCGCAAGGTGATGAGCCGGATCAAGCTCAACCTCTTCTGGGCGTTCGCCTATAACGCCGCTCTCATTCCCGTCGCGGCCGGTATCCTCTATCCCTTCTTCGGGATTACCTTCCGCCCCGAACTTGCCGGCCTTGCCATGGCCCTCTCCTCGGTGACGGTCGTCAGCCTCTCGCTGCTGCTCAAGCGATATATACCACCGGCGACACAGAGAGCTCGCAAAGAGGAGGAGCAAAAATTGAAACGAATCGCCATCGATCCGGTGTGCACCATGGAAGTGGATGAGGAGACAGCACTGTTTACCGCTGATTACCGGGGGGAAAAATACTATTTCTGCGCTCCGGGATGCAAACGTGCATTCGAGGAGGATCCGGAGAAATACCTCTGACCGCGTCCCCGGAGAGAGGACATGCCCGCATGGCCCCTGCCCGAATGCCGGGATCGGACAATCCCCTGGCCCGGTGATGCCGGTTCGTTCTGGGAAGACCGGGGCGACCGCCGCCGTTGCGGAATAGACCTCTATGCGCCTGAAGGCAGCCGCGTGGCTGCGATTGTTGCAGGCAGCGTTCTCCGCACGGGGGTACAGACCTCCCCACAGCGAGTTGCCGACTGGAACCGGAGGTTCAATGTGCTCGTGAAGGGCAACGACGGGCTCATCATCCGGTACGCGGAGCTGGGGGAACTCCATGCCTTCGGGGGCGACTGTATCGGGAGGGACGGCGCGGTGATCGATCCGCTGCGCATCGACGGGTCTGCGCCGGGATATATACGCCGTCCTGGTGCGAGGGGTGCCTGCTCCATGCTTCATCTCGAGGTCTATGCCTCCCTGCCGAAAACCCCTGACTGCCATCCGGTGGCACCTGGTTCGGGCGAGAAAAACCCAAATATCTCATCGATCCCGCAAAAATCCTCAGAAAGGCGGGAGGAAAATGACAGGCCCGCGAGGGCCGATTCGATCTCTGCGCCCACCCGTGCCGGGCACCTTTTTTATAGGGAGGATTTTATACAGACCAGCATCCGGTGAACCGGGAGAGGATGAACACGAAAGTCACAGAACAGAAAAAGACCATTCCCGTCTACGATGCACGGTCAGGAACGATCAGGGACGTCGAGGAGATCAACCGGACTGACGAGGAGTGGCAAGAGGAGCTCACCCCCGAACAGTTCAGGATCGCCCGGAAAAAGGGGACGGAGCCACCGTTCACGGGGAAATACCACGACCACAAGGGAGACGGCATCTACAAGTGCGTCTGTTGCGGGACCGATCTCTTCGACTCGAAGACCAAGTTCGATTCGAAAACCGGCTGGCCCAGCTTCTGGGCGCCGATCGCGCCACAGAACGTGACCTACCGCGTCGATACGAGCCTGTTTATGGCCCGGACCGAAGTGCTCTGCATCCGGTGCGGCGCCCACCTCGGCCACATTTTCTACGACGGACCGCCGCCCACCCACCGGCGCTACTGCATGAACTCGGCATCCCTTCAGTTTGTACCCAGAGCAGAGTTCGCCTGACCGGTACCGGGAACCGGCGCACCGCGGGTGCGCGATGAGAGCACGGCAGGAGATATGCCCGCATCCCCTGCCTCCTGCAGAGTGATGAACGTTTTTTACCTTGTTAACGGCAATTCTTGTACCGGATTTTTCGGACAGGATGGGGTATGAAAGGGAATGATGACCGGGTGCCGCATGTTCCCGGGAGGGATGAGGCGGACGGCGACGAGCGGCGGATTTTTGTGGTGCTCTTCATTTCCGTCTTCTCGGCCATGGTGGGGCTCGGCATCATCATCCCGCTCCTTCCCTTCTACGCGGAGAGCCTCGGGGCGACCGGCATCTGGATAGGAGTTATTTTTTCGGGATTCGCCTTTTCAAGGGCGATATTCATGCCCATTGTAGGAGCCCTCTCTGACCGGCGAGGGCGACGATGTTTCATCCTCGCAGGGCTTAGCATCTACACGCTCCTCTCCATCGCCTATATCAGCGCAGATTCGGTTATTCTGCTCACAGCAGTACGCATTTTCCACGGGTTCGCCTCGGCGATGGTCATCCCCATCGCCATGGCCTATGCCGCCGATTTCTCACCGGTGGGCCGCGAGGGACGATACATGGGAACATTCATGATCTCGATGTTCCTCGGGATGGGGTGCGGCCCTCTCATCGGCGGGGTGATTCAGGACCTCGCGGGCATGGACGCGGTATTTCTCACCATGTCCTTCTTCTCCCTCATCGCCCTGCTGATCTGCATCCTCTTCCTTCCCGAAGCGAGGGGGAGGCGCACAGAGACCGGATCGATCCTGAAAACGTTGCAGAACAGGATCATGCGCCCTGTGCTCTTCTTCAGGGTGATGAACGCTTACGCCCACGGCACGTTCATGGTCTTTTTCCCCATCCTCGCTGCAGGGGCGGCAAGCGCCGGTGCAGGCCTCTCATCGAGCGAGATAGGGATCATCGTCTCGATGAGCATACTTACCACCGCAATCCTCCAGCGCACCTTCGGAAGCCTCTCTGACCGGTTCAGCAAAGCCTCCCTCATCATCGCCGGAACGCTCATTGGTTCGGCAGTTCTTTTTGTATTCCCCGCAATGGACGGGTTCGCCCTGCTCCTCGCAGGGGCGATCCTCTTCGGTGTCGGAAGCGGCATCGCCATTCCTACGTCCACGTCGCTTGTCGCCATTGCCGGGAGAGAGACCGGACAGGGCGCGGCGATGGGCGCTTACAATACCGCCATGAGTGTCGGGATGATCACCTCGCCGCTCATCGCGGGCTTGCTGTACGACCTCTTTGATATCACCGTGGTGTTTGTCGCCGGAGCGATCGTCAGCGCCGCTTCCGCGCTCATCTTCTATGCGATGGCACGCCGGGCAGGCATCCAGTGACAAAAGTATTTTGAGTGGCACGGGGCCTAGTATTGATGCATGAGTGACTCCGGGCAGATTGCCGTCGATATTGTCCTCCTTCCCCCCGTTCCTATCATGGATGCGATTATCGCCGTCAATCGCAGGCTCGTGACGCGGACCGGCAACCGCGAGGTGATGCTCGACAAACAGGACACCATCCCCCACATCACGCTCGCCATGGGAACGATGGAAGTATCGGAACTCGCCGCATTGGGCCGGCGCCTCGACGAGATCGCCCGCATGCACCTCCCGCTTGCGACCACGATCACCGGGCTTGCAGTGGTGCCCACCTCGACCGGTACAACCGTCTCCGGGTTCAATGTCAGGAAAACCAACGAACTGCAGGCGCTCCATGAATCGGTCATGCAGCTGCTGCTCACCTTCGATGCGGAAAAGGCCGCCGCACCGATGATCGCGGGGTGGGAGCACGAGCAGATAGACCCTTTTACCACCGGGTATATCAGCGCATTTTCCGAAGAAGCTGCATACGGGAACTATTCCCCCCACATCACCCTCGGCTACGGTGATGCACGCAAAGACCTCGCTGAATTCAGCGTTCCCCTGCCCGTTCTCTGCACCAGCGCGGCGATATGCCACCTGGGCAATTTCTGCACCTGCAAAGAAATCCTCTCAACGCACCCTGAAGGGTGATGCCGCCGGTCCTGCCATTCTGGTACTATTTTTTCCGAACAGGCTGCAATGTGAGGGGGGCGGCGCCACACTATAAATACAGGAAGCGGAATATCCCTCACCCGTCAGACTTCCCCCGGAAAAGGAGGATACGTGCATGTTTGTCAAAAAGATTGTATCTGATGGTCTTGCCCACAATTCCTATTTTATCGGATCCGGCAGTGCTGCCGCGATCATCGACCCGCGCCGGGACGTTGAGGTATACTTCAGCGAGGCGCGCGCGCGGAATATGCAGATCACGCATGTCTTCGAGACGCATAAAAACGAGGATTACGTCGTCGGCTCTCTCGAAATCGCCGACCGCACGGATGCCAGAATCCTGCACGGGGCGCAGGTCGACTTCGCCTACGGCACGCCGGTGCATGACGGCGACACGTTTCGCATCGGCACCCTGGAACTGGGCGTGCTGGAGACCCCGGGCCACACCCTTGAAAGCATCTCCGTCACCCTCAAGGAGACCGCCGTCTCCGACGACGTGCTGATGGTGTTTACCGGCGACGCCCTCTTCGCCGGTGATGCGGGAAGGACTGATTTCTACGGAAAAGACCGACAGAAAGAGATGGCCACCTATCTCTACGAATCGATCACCAAAAAACTCCTCCCCCTCGGCGACGGGGTCATCGTCTGCCCTGCGCACGGCGCCGGGTCGGTCTGCGCCGCGGGGATCACCGATCTCGAGCACACCACTATCGGATACGAAAAAGCCAACAATCTCCTCCTGCAGATGTCCCGTGAGGAGTTCATCGACTACAAGGGATCCGAAGAGCATTATTATCCCCCCTACTTCCACAGGATGGAGGACTGGAACAAAGATGGCGCACCGCTCCTCCATACCGTCCCCGACCTCGCGTGCATGTCGCCCGGCGAGGTGGAGGAGGCGATGAAGCAGGGTGCGCAGGTGGTGGATATCAGGGCGCCTTCGAGTTTTGCCGGAGGGCATATACCGGGAAGCATCAATATCCCCCGGACGCTTCTATCCGCATACGCCGGGTACCTGGCCGCCTACGATACCCCCATCATCATCATCGATGATTTTAACCAGAATCTGGAATCGGTGGTAAAATACTTCACGCGCCTTGGATACGACAATATCCACGGCTGTCTCGCCCCGGGCTTCTCGGCATGGTTTGTCGCGGGAAAACCGCTGGACTACGTGGATTCGTGGGATCCCGCGATCCTGTCCGGGCACCTCGGAAACCCTTCCCTGTTCATCGTCGACGTGCGTACTATCGGCAACAGGGAAAAAATGGGCCATATCGACGACGCACACCATATCTTCCTCGGCCACCTTCCGGACCGGATCGACGAGGTGCCGAGGGACGCACAGGTGCTCGTCTACTGCGATGCAGGGTTCAAGGGAAGTATCGGCGCCAGCCTTTTCAAGAAGGCAGGGTATGAAAAGGTTGCGAACCTCCTCGGGGGCATGCGCGGCTGGACTGCCGCAGGCAACCCGGTCAATAAAGAGTAATCATTGTTTCCCGGCAGGGAAGGACTCGGGCGCCCCTATCAGCAGGGAATACAGATCGGCGGGATCGGAAACGGGGCGAAGGCAGGTGTGCTCACGGCAGATATGTGCGGTGGCATGCCCCTCCTGCATCTCCATGCCGGCGGCAAACGGCGCCAGCCCGATAACATCGCCGCCCTCATTGCCGGGATCGACGGTAAGCCAGACGGCCGAGGGAAGATACGCCGTCCTGAGCAGCGCAAGCAGCGCTTCGGTATCCGCCGCGCCCCGACTGCCTGCCACGACGACCTCGTACGAGGGGCCGAGGGCGAAATCAAGTGCGCAGGCAAAGAATGCGTGGGCGGAGGGTGTGCGGGAGACCGCAGGTGCGAATGTCTTTGCAAGGACGGATGCACGTTCCTCGAGATCCGATCTGCCCGTAAGCCGGGCGAGGCGGAGCAGGTTGAGCATGCAGACGGCATTTCCCGATGGGATTGCGCCGTCGTAGATCTCTTTCGGGCGGACGATCAGTTCCTCCGCATCGTCGGCAACAAAGAAAAATCCTCCCCCCCCCTCATCACGGAAATGCATGAGGATATGCTCGTTGAACGCCACCGCACGCTCCAGAAATGCGGAATCGGCGGTCGCAAGATAGAGTTCGATCAGGCCCCATACCAGCGAGGCGTAGTCGTCGAGGGTGCCCGGGACCCCCCCAACACCGTCCCTATACCGGTGGCGCAGGGCGGTGTCGCCGGAGGAGAGGTTTTCCATGAGAAATGATGCAGCGTCGCGTGCCGCCGCTAGCAGCCGTTCGTCGCCGAAGGCGGCTCCTGCTTTGGCAAGAGCCGCGATCATAAGCCCGTTCCAGTCGGCGAGGATTTTATCGTCTTTTCCTGGGGGGACACGCCGTTCTCGCGCAGAGAACAGGATGGTGCGGATCCGTTCCATGCGTGCGGCGATTTCGTCCTCCCCCAATCCGAAACGTGCGGCAATATCGGGGAGCTGCTCGGTCATATGGAGGATGTTTGCACCGCTCCGCATCCCCGTGGACTCCTGCGCAAAATTTCCGCCCCGCAGCACGTTGAACGCGTAGATTGCGATATCCGCGTCCTCGCCGGAGAGGATATCCCTGATCTCCGGCTCGGTCCAGAGGTAGAACCTGCCCTCGACTCCCTCGCTGTCGGCATCCTCCGCCGAATACAACGCGCCATCCGGATCCCGCAGAGCGCGCAGGACATAGGCGAACAGATCCTCGGCAACCTGCCGAAAGAAGGGATCGCCCGTCGCCTGATAGGTCTCCACGCATGCATACGCGAGCAGTGCCTGATCGTAGAGCATCTTTTCGAAATGCGGCACCAGCCACTCACGGTCGACCGCATAGCGGTGCACCCCGAACCCCACCTGGTCGAAGACCCCGCCATTCCGGATGGCGCGAAGCGTGCGCTCCACCATGCCAAGGGCGGCGGGATCGCCCGAACGCCTCCACCAGCGCAGGAGAAAGAGGAGATTGTGCGGTGTCGGGAATTTGGGAGCCGATCCGAATCCCCCGAACTCGTCGTCGTATTGCGCACGAAGTTCATCATAGGTCGCCTGGAGCTGCGCTTCACCGGGCATCACATCGCCGGCGGGGGGTCCGATTCCGCCGATCACCCCGGTGATCCGCTTTGCAGAATGCTCGACTTCATCCCGCTGCTCCTCCCAGACCGAGATAATGCGGGGCAGGATGTCCATGAGCCCGGCGATGCCGAACCTGCTCTCGCGGGGGATATAACTCGCCGCAAAGAAAGGGCGCATCGTGGGCGTGGTGACGATGGTAAGCGGCCAGCCGCACCGCTTGCTCAGCACCTGGCAGACGGTCATGTAGACATGATCGATGTCGGGGCGTTCCTCCCGGTCCACCTTGATGGGAATGAAATGTTCGTTGAGAAGGGATGCGACCTCATCGTTCTCGAAGGATTCGTGAGCCATGACATGGCACCAGTGGCAGGTCGAGTAGCCGATAGAGAGAAATACGGGTTTTTCTTCAGCCCTTGCACGCTTGAACGCCTCCTCGCCCCACGGATACCAGTCGACCGGATTTGCTGCGTGCTGAAGAAGATAGGGGCTTTTTTCTCGTGCCAGACGATTCATATGCTGCTGAGCTGCCATACCACCTCTCCGGGTGGGGATAGCACCGGCACCCCTTAATAGTTATCGCACCGGTGACCCGGAGCATTCGGTATGCGCGGGTCAGAGCCCGCGCAGCATGGACCCGAACCGGGGGAGGAAGTCCTTTTTCCGCGACATCGCGCCGTCAAGGCGCACAGGCTGCTCCGTCCACCCGAAGCGGGAGAGGGTGACGTCATCCGCTGAAATAAAGAGATCGCTAGCATTTTCGAACACATTGGTGAGCAGCACCGCATAGATGTCCACCCCGCCGGTTTCCCTGAGCAGTGAGAGTTCCCTGGCGATTTTTTCGGCGTGCGACTCCCCGAAGGCGAAGGAGGGGACCATGATCTGGGCGATGACGACATCCCTGCCGAAAAGGTGGTAGCGCTTGGTATCCTTCCGGAGGAGATCCTCAAGGGGCACGGTGTCCAGCTCCAGCCCCTTCCTGATGAGCTCGGCCCCGAACGCGGCCGGGTCGAGTCCCGCGATCCCGGCAAGATAGGCGACGGCCTCCTCGTCCTGCGGCGTGGTGGTGGACATCTTCAGGGCGAGGGTGTCGGAGAGGATCCCGGACAGGAGCAGCGCTGCTGTTGCCGGAGCGGGCTCGATTCCCTCCTCCCGAAACCTTCGCGCAATAATGGTCGAGGTCGAGCCGACGGGGTCGTTGAGGAACCGGATAGGCCGGAGGGTGGTGATGGCGCCGATACGGTGGTGATCGATGATTTCAAGAATATCCGCCTTTTCGATACCCTCGACGGCCTGCGAGTACTCGTTGTGGTCGAGGAGGATGACCGATTTGCGTATCTCGTCCACGAACGTATTGCGGGAGATCATGCCCTTGAGCCGGCCCTCGTCGTCGACCACGCAGGCGGTCCGGTACTTTGAATTGGTGACCACTTCCTTGACGTATTCGAGGGTGTCGTCCATCCGCACCCGCGGGACATCGGTTGCCATGACCATGCCCGCCGGAAGGGAGAGGTTGATCATCTTCCCGACGCCGAAGGCATCGATCGCTGTGGAGAGCAGCCCCACCCCCCTTTCGCGGGCGGCCGCAATCACCCGCGCACCCACCGGCGCCCCGTCGGCCACGATGAGAGCGGCGATACCCGCATCGATCAGCGCCAGCTGGGCGGGCTCGTTGTCGCCGACGATGGCCACGTCGCTGGCGGTGAGGCGGGAAAGAGCCACGTGAAGGGCGTCGATGGCGATGTAGACCTTCCCTTCGAGGAGGTCCCCCCCGGGCACCTCGATTGCGGCGTTGAGGATGCGGGCGAGCACCTCGAGTTTGATGGGGGAGATGGACAGCGGCTCGATGTACATCCGCTTGACGTAGGTCCTGGCAAGCCCGTGCTCGCTCACCAGCCCGAGAAGCGTGCCCTGTTTGTCGATGATGGGCATGTTCCTGACACCATGCTCGTCCATGAGGCCCACGACCTCGATGGTGGGGATATCGTTGCGGGCGCTGACCGGGTAGGTGAAGGGCAGGTCGGTGACCGTCGGCTCGACGCTCTCGATATAGAGGGGCGGTTCTGCGTCGAACCGGGAAAAGACGTGTTCGGTTTCCGCACTCAGTTCCCCGCACCTGGCCGGGATATAGCGGCCGGGCTCGAAATGATTGAGCAGTTCTGCGTACCCCACCACGCTGCATATGCTGTCCGTATCGGGCTGCCGGTGCCCTATGATATAGATGGGTCCCATGCTCCTGTCTCCTGAAGAAATCACTCCGCAAGGTAATAAAACTCGATTTGATCCGGATCACTGATCCATTGATCCTGCATATCCTTGTACTTTCTCCACATATGCATCGGCATCGAATTTGCGCCGGAGCCCCGCCGCGTTCATGTATCGCACCTTGCCGAAGACCGGCCGCTCGGCCCAGGCGCGATCGTGCTTGCCGAAGCACCACGCCACCCCGGCATACCCGTTCGGGTCGCGGCCGTCGAGCTCGTAGCGATTGTTGAGTGAAATCGCTATCTCAAATGCCGCCGCAGGCGTCTCCGACCACTCGAGGATCTTCTTTCCCCAGTACATGCGCATGTACCCATGCATCTTTCCAGTGTGCACCATCTCTAGCTGGGCGGCATTCCAGTACGGATCATGGGTCGATGCCTGCTCGAACTCCTCGAACGAGTAGACGTATTCCCGGCGGTCCCCTTCGTGCGCGGCAAGCGTAGCCTTCGCCCAGCCCGGCAGCCCCTCGTACGAATCGTAGCGTGGGTTGTAGAAGACGAAATTGACCGCCAGTTCCCTGCGCACGATCAACTCCTCAAGGTACGCATCCGCTCCGGCGCTCCGGCGTTTCCGCACCTGCTGGGTGATATCGATCGGGGATATCTGGCCGAAATGGAGGTACGGGCTCATATGCGAGAGTGCATCGGCGGTGGGATCATTGCGCTCCGCTTCAAACCGCTCGATCACACCCGCCAGAAAGCGGGTGAGCCGACGGTGCGCTTCCCGACCTCCCCCGTGATAGGACGGGACGGGATCGATACTGCGGTCGATGGAGAGGCGGCGAAGTACCCGCTCGACCGACGCAAGAGGCTCTGAGGGGATCTCCAGGAGCCGGCCGGAATGATCAGGGCGTACTGGTTCGGGCAATATGAGAAAACGGTCCAGATGCGGCCGTATCTTTCTGCGAAAGGTGGCCGCGGACCATTCCTCTTTTGGAGATGCACGACGGACCGGGACCGCCACGTTGTCCTCCACAAGGACAAAGGGGCATTTGACCATACCGGCAACGGCGTTTCGCCATTCCCGCTGGATGCGAAGATAGCCGCAGTCCGCCACCACAAGAGCGGCATCGCCGGCAAGATCCGCAACCTCTACCGGGGGAGAGCCCCGGCGCAGGACGAAAAAGACGCCCCGTGCCTCGAGGGCGTCCTTCGCCTCCAGCACACCCTCGATCAGGAAATGGTAGTGGCGCAGGTTTGCCCCCGGGTACTCCCCCGTCAGGCAGAAGAGCGCAGCCACGGGGAGACCGAGCCGGTTGGCGCGTCGGATCGCATACTCCAGCGCCAGGTTGCTCTTCGCTCTCGGTGACGCCTGCATCCAGTAGAGCACATAGGAACCTTTATTCAGCGACCGTTCGTTGATGTGGTGGATTCTCTCGGGCAGGGTCATTGCATATCATCTCGCCATGATGCTGTGTGTGAGTCCTAGGATTGGGCTCCGCACCTGGATGACCGGGTTCAGGGCACCCCACCTCCCACAAAGCGGGGATCGGTGCAGGCCGCATCGATCGCCTGCAGCGCACTGTGCTCTTTGTCCTTGATCTCGAGCATGATGTCGAAATCGAGCGGTGCGGTGTCGGCGATGAACGCCGAAAAATCTGCGATGTCAATCGACTGCGGGTGTTTCCCGGGCCGCTCGCCCGGGTTCGGCGAACTGTAATCGATCATCGGGAGACCGTCTTTGGCCGCCCATGTCGCCCCGCAGCGCTCGACGGCGTCCCGCACGGGTTCCCCCGAGGAGTTCCAGAGGTGGTGGAAGGTATCGAAGAGGACCGGGACGCCGGTCTTGTCGTGAATGGCAAGGCAGTCCGCGACGGTGTAGAGGCGATCGTCGTTCTCGATGACCAGGCGGCGGAGAACCGCCTCGTCCAGCCCGGCGTAGCGGCTGACAAACCGTTCCATGGCCCCTGGTTTGTCCCCGTAAATGCCGCCGACGTGGAGCTGGATCTTGGCGCTGCGATCGAGGCGCATCAGGTCGAGCACCTCCGCGTGGTAGGCGAGCTCAGCAATGCTCCGGGCCATCACCTCCTCACGGGGCGAGTTGAAGACGATGAACTGGTCGGGGTGCATGGAGATCCGCATGGTGTGATCCCGGATGAACGCGCCGATCTCATGAAATTCCTGCGCGAAGTGCTCCTGCCAGCGGCAGGTACAGACGGGATGGGAGGCGAACGGCACCAGGTCGGAGGTGATGCGGAAGAACAGGATCCCGTGCTCCGCGTTGTAGGAGAGGATGCGGCAAAGACAGGATAGGTTTCCATCGAGCGTGTCGATGAGCCGCTCGTCCGAGTAGGATTTCAGGCGGAACGTCCGGCCTGCCCGGCAGGGGAGGGTGAGATTGATGCAGGGATAGCCGATCTTCATTGCCGCACCGCCATTAGAGCTCCCTTTTCCGGCAGAGGGTCATCGCCGTGTTGATCCGCTGAAGGACCATCCACCACATGAGCGGCACCACCACGAGCACGAGGATGGCAAACCCGATGCTGTTCATGACCAGAAAGTTGAAGAGCCCGTGGAAAAACATTGCGAGGAAGAGGCCGCCGAGAATGATCTGCTCTCTTTTGCCCGGCGGGCTGAATTTGGCGATGCCCAGCGCCGCCCCCCACATGATCGAGAAGAGGGCGTGGCCGGGGACGGAGAGTACCGCCCGGACAACCCCGGTACTGATCGCAAGGGGCAGCGACATCACATAAGAGCTGAAGACGTAGAGGACGTTTTCCAGCGTGGCAAAGCCGAGCGCCGCCGCAGTCGCGTAGATGATGCCGTCGATCGGCTGGTTGAACTCGCGATGAGAGTAAACACCGCGTCTGACGACGAAATATTTCCCGAATTCCTCCACCACCGGAGCGATGAGGACGACGAGCAGGATTTCCGGCAAAAAAATTGCGAAGAGGTTTTCGATGAAGGCAACGGGCACGGTTATGAGGATCCCGAGCACGAACATCCTGACGATCAGGGAGAGGGGTTCGGGCTCGCAACGGTCTTTCTGGTAAAAATAGTACATCCAGAAGATGCCCGGCGCAATCGCGAGCACGGCCAGACCCCATACCTCCACCATAGCTATCGAGCACTCGCCGTATACCGGCATTAAGGTTTTGCAGGGGAAACGTCCTTCAATGCTCGCCGTTCAAGATTATCCCGTTCATCCGGAGCCCCCCGGACGACCGGGAACGAATACCGGTGCGGTGGAATTTGCCTGCGGCAGACTGCCTGTACGCCGCTCCTCGCGGATTTCTTCCCTCACCAGAGGCCGAGATACCACGATGCGATGCTGAAGTACATCAGCACGCCGGTGATGTCAGCGACCGAGGTGACGATCGGGGCGCTCGCCGTTGCCGGATCCAGGTTCAGCCGGGTGAGAAGAAACGGCAGTGAGAACCCGATCAGCGATCCGACGAGAACGACGGCGATCATCGAGAGGGCGACGACAACCCCGATCTCCGCCCCTCCCCGCCAGAATCCGACGAGTGAAACGGCCACCCCGGGTGTCGGGCCAATCGCGACCGCCACGGTGATCTCTTTGGTAACGAGCGCCATCCAGTCCTTGAGCCGGACATCGCCTGTCGCCATCGACAGGATGACCCGGGTGGCGGATTGCGATCCCGCGTTGCCCCCGCTATCGATCAGGAGCGGGAGGAACATGACGAGGGCGAAGGCCGCCGTGATCGTCTCCTCAAAGAGGGCAATCCCGCTTCGAGACAATGCTGACCACGATCAGCACCAGCAGCCAGGGAAACCGCTTCCGGTACATGAGACCGACGCTCGCCTCCCGGAAGTTGATGCCCAGATCCCGTACCGAACCGAGTTTGTGAAAGTCCTCCGTCCTTTCCTCCTCGATGACATCCATCGCATCGTCAAACGTCACCGATCCGACAAGCCGCCCTTCGGAGTCGACGACCGCGATCGCCGTCAGGTCAAACTCCTGGATCAGGGTGGCAACCCGCATGCGGGGATCCGTTGTCCTGACAAAGGAGAACAGGAGCAGAGGCGAGTTCCCCCACCTTCCGGTCGGGTCTGGCCTTGAGCAGGCACCCGAGGCGGAGATGGCCGCGGTAGATCCGGCCGGGCCACCGCCCATCCCCCGTTCTGGTGGTGAGCGGTGTACTGGTGTACCACACTGCATATTATCGGGTTGTGCATGAACGGCAGGGCTACACCTCTGTACCGGATCTCGAATCGTGCATGCGGGACGGGGGCTCTTGCGGCCGGGCCTGATGCCGGTGCAAATGTTCGCCGGTAGCAGGAGAGAAACCCGGTTTGGCGGATGTTCCCCTGTGCTGTTCACCGGGGAGGGGCGAAACCGGCATTGCCTCGCAATGCATTGCCATCGTGCACCTTCACGAGGAGTTCGGGCAGAAGAGGAGTCCTTGCGGTTTACTGCACTGGATTTCGTCTCCGAAGACCACCACCTCCTTGCACGCCCTGCGGCTCTGCGCTGCACGATGGTGCCCCACCCGGCGACGCAGGTTTTTCTAGAGCGCACCCGTCTTCGCTATGCTCACGATCCCACCAGTTCGGTGGATGAACCCTTCTTTTTCCAGTTCGACGAGCAATGTCTGGATTCTTTCCTTCTCACCGGCAATCGTTTCGATGAGCGCACCTTCAGCAATCGCTCCTTTCTCGAGCACAATTTTCAGGATATTCCCGCGGATCTGGCGATCAGAACCTTCAAACGGGCTCTGTTTCTTATACGCGCTGCTTCGGAGGTTCGGGTTCTGCTCTCTCGTTTTCAGCCACGCTCCGTAGTCCATCAGCGCGTTGAACCACAGGCGAGGATGCTCCCTGTACAGGGTGTTCTTCACGATGGGTTCGATTTCGGAGTCCCCGATGCCGGACCTGTCCTGGAAAAAGAAATGGATCATGACCCGCCGAACATTGGTTTCAATGTAGATCGCAGGTGTATTGAAAGCGTAGACGACGATGGCCGATGCCGTTGCCCTGCCGATACCCGGCAACTGTACGAGGATCGCAATATCCCGGGGAAGCTCGCCATTATACTGCTCGACAAGAATTTTCGCCGTGCGCTGCAGGGCAATCGCCCGGCGGTTGTAGCCCATCCCCTGCCACACGGCAAGGACCTCTCCCAGCGGTGCGGCGGCAAGCGTTTGAACATCGGGAAATGCTTCGAGAAATTCATGATATTTCGGGAGAACACGGGCGACCTGCGTTTGCTGCAGCATGATCTCTGATACAAGGATGTGATACGGATTGCTCGTTTCTCTCCACGGGAGATCCCGCCCGAAGTGCGTGTAGTACGAAAGGATCAGGCTTTGAAACTGGATAATGCGATCCGGGGCCAGTCCGGTGGCTCCGATTGTTGCAATGAAGTGAGCCTCTGAACTGATGATTTGAGAGAGATCCGGATCCGCTTTCACACCAGCCAGTATATCTGCCACCGGTGGTATTGAAACCTCCACCTGCAACCTGATCCCTGCCGCGTCGAGAAACCGGTGCAGGAGCTTTCTGTGGCCGGTACTGAGCCGTCGCAGCCATTCGAGGGTGCGCGGCGATATATCCTGCGCTGGTGGTGGAGCGAGATTCGTCACGGGAAGCCATGCGATGGTTCCGGCTCGATAGGCAAACAGCACGTCAAATAATCCGGCGGGAGACGGAGAGGTGGTTCGAACAGATCGGGGGGGGGCTCAATATCGCCGGATCGGCCTGATAAGCCCGAAGCACCTGCGGTACAAAATTCATTCATATAAATGCTCCTGAATGCAACACAGGAATTGCCAGAATTGATGGAGGTCTGTTCAGGAATGATGATGATGACCGCACAAATCGCGCAGAACGCCCATACAACCTCATTCCACGGGAAACGCACCGCATGGCCACTTCTCCTTCTCATCGGGTGTGCGGCATTCTCCGCATGCTGCGGGGTTGCGGCAGCAGAGGAGTATACCGTCCTCTGGCAGCATACGGCAGCCACCAATTTCAAGGCGGCGGACATCTCCCCTGATGCATCCTTTGTCGCAGCAGGATCGTTTGACGGCACCGTCAGCCTTTTTTCCATCGACGGACAGGCCCTCTGGGACAGGAAGGTCGCCGGTGCGGTGAAAGGGGTTGCCGTCTCTGAGAACGGCACCCTGATTGCTGCCGCATCCGATGGCGGGACGGTCCACCTCTTCGACCGGAACGGCACGGAAGTATGGCACAGGACCATCGGAAAACAGGCCTTTGATGTCTCCATTTCGGCCGATGGCTCCCTCATCGGAGGCGCCTCGGATGACGGCACCCTTCACCTCATGAATGCACATGGCGAAGAGATCGGGAGCGGGCGCATGCAGGGTTCGGTACACAGCATCGCCATTTCCGATGACGGCCGGTTCATCGCCGCGTCCTCGGAAGATTTCTTCGTTGCGCTCTTCGACGCCGGGGGCACCCGCATCTGGCATGTCCGCACGCCCGCGAAGATCAATGATATCGGGATCTCTTCGCAGGGGGATTATGTTGCCGTGGGATCCGTCGACCGCACTGTCATGCTCCTCGACGGGAACGGTGATGAGGTCTGGACGCGTTCGCTCAAGGGGAGGGTGCTCGGCATTGACGTTTCCCTTTCTGCGGATCTCATTGCAATCGGCGCGGACGATGCCCATGTCTATCTCCTCGACCGGGATGGCAGAACTGTATTTTCCGCCTTTACCGAGGCGAACGTCAACCGGATCGCATCCTCTCCCCTCGGCAAATACATTGCCGTCCCCTCGGATGCGGGAACCCTGACCCTCTTCGCATCGCCCGCCATCACAGAACCGATCCTGCCGGCAGCGCCCGAAGCCACCCCTTCACCACAGCCACCACCGCCTCCCGCAACGGGCGCGATACATCTCGAATCCTTACCTTCCGGTGCAAAGGTGTTCCTTGACGGCGACGATGCGGGGGCAACGCCTCTCGCGCTTGCAAACGTGACGGTGGGGAGCCATGCACTCACCGTGCAGGCGGAAGGGTTTGCAGCATGGAAGGCGGAGATCATGGTCGAAGAGAACAGGACCGTCCGGCTGCGGGCGACACTGGAGCCGAAAACGGGATCCGGGCAGGCTGCTGCCGGAGGATTCGCTGCAGTGGGCGCCCTCCGCGGGCTGATCCTGCTCGTGGGCCTGCGCAGGCGAACGTAGACGGGGGCGGCGTTCTCCCTGCCCACTTCTTTTTGCAATCGATCACTGCGTAGCATTCATCCGCAGGTTGCAACCGTTATGTGCCCCACAGGCTCATATAGGATCGCCGCCACATCAGGGGGTGGTGAGAGGAGGTGTGCGAACTGGTCAAAGCGATATGGAAGGGGGCCGTGATTGCCGAAAGTGATGCGACATTCATAATAGAGGGGAACCACTATTTCCCGCCTGACGCAGTGAACATGGAGTGCCTTACCCCGACCGAGAGCACCTCAGTGTGTCCGTGGAAAGGGCACTGCCGCTACTTTACCATCACAGTCGGGGGAGAGAAAAATGTCGATGCTGCGTGGTCGTATGCCAATCCAAAACCCCGGGCGGGGGAGATCGCCGGGTACATCGCCTTCTGGAAAGGCGTCGAAATTATCGAGTAGCAGCACAAGGCACCCCCGGAACGCCGGATCCTGGCTTCGAACGAGGAGAATAGACAGGAATCCTCAATTCAATTCTTTTCTCTAGGAAACGTTTATGTCAAGGCAGGATCTACGGACTTCATATCAGGATGTGATAGGATTGGATATCGTGAAAATCCCCCGCATGGAAAAACAGGAGTATGACCGGCTGATCGACGAAGGGTATGTCTGCAGGATCGCCTTCCAGGGAGACAAATACCCGTATATCGCTCCCTTCCTCTATGTATTCGACGGCAAGTTCCTCTATTTCCTCTCCACCAAGTACGGACGGAAAAACGACCTCTTTAAAAAACATCCGTATGTCTCCGTCGAGGTGGAGAAGTATACCTCCGATCTCTCCAGTTATACCTTCGTGACCATGCAGGGGTACCTCGTGCAGGAGGAGGACGCCATCACCAAAAAGATCGTCAGGAAAAAGTTCGTGGATATGATCGAAGAGCGCAATCTCTCCACCAATATCCTCGCCGCCCTCGGCCACCAGCCCGATGAACCCGTCGATGCGATCACCGCCGAGGAACGCTCCAATATATGGAAGCTCACCGGCGTGGTGGATATCGTGGCACTCAAAAATCTTTGATTTTTCTTCTTTTTTGAATGAAGCGGGCAGCATTTTTTTCCTGAGCAGGCTCACCGAGAGATCGATGAAGCTGGCAATTACGATGGCCGGTAGCGCTCCAGAGAGGATTTTCGAGACGCTGAGTCCCGCTTGGATTTTGTACGCGAGATATCTCGTCCTTCCGCATCCGTTGGTGGCGGCAATCCTGATCTCCGCACCATTGGCCGGAAATGAACAGCGAACCCATACCATGCAGGTGATCTGCCTGCCGATATGATCACATCCTGAACGCCCCGGGGAGCGTTTCGAGACCAGCGTTCGACCGATCACGGCGACGCCGCCATCGGCACGAGAAGAGACGATGCGGTCTCGATCAGGGCGCGGGACTGCTCCGGCGATGCATACCCGCTGGCGCTCCACCGGATGGTTCCTTCCCGGTCAAGCAGGAACAGGTAGGCACGAGAACGGTCATCCATTTCCAGCGCCTCCCGGTAGGGTCCGGAAGATTCATAGTAGGTCATCACAAAGGCATGGCGCCGTTGCGGGATACCGGCACGCATCCCGGCATCGATCATCCCCCGCATCATGCGCCAGATGGCTGAATCGATCATCGGCACCTCGTACACGACCACGCCCGGGTTGTTTTCGAATGTCGCCTCGAACGGTCCCACCCATGAATTGATCTGGCTCTGTGCCGCCCGCTCGAAGGCGATGACGATGAGCGCCACCTTTCCCCCCACTGCATCGGGGAGGGTGACGTTCGTGCCCTCCAGGGATGATGCCGTGATCGTTGGAAACCGGATGCCTTCCATATATTCACCTCCTCCCCGCCTCGGAGGAACAGGTGCTGGATATGCGGAAATGGTATACATAGGTTGCGCCATCTCGGGCCGCAGTAAAATATAAGGGAAGTCACGAGAAGAACCACAGAGAGGACGTTGTATGAGTGACACGGAGGTGCTGGAACTCACCGATAAAGACTGGGAAGCGAGCGTGGAGAAAAGCGAGGTGCCGGTAGCCGCAATGTTTTACAGTCCGACATGCGCCCACTGCAGGACAATGGAGCCCTATTTTCGTGAATATGCCAGCGAGTACGAGGGCAGGGTGAAATTCGTGCGGCTCAATGTTGCCGCCAATCCATGGACACTCCAGCGCTACGGCGTGCGGGGAACCCCGACCTTCACATTTTTCTGCGGAGGAAAACCCGTCTCCGAGCTGGTGGGAGCCATTTACCCGGCGCTTCTCAAAAAGCGCATCGAAGAGGCCCTGATATATGGGGAGGAATGCGCGGAAAACACCACCGAAATCAACTACGAAATCACCGGATACGCCTGACCAGAGAGATTCTGGCGATACGGGGAGCGCAATCATCTTCTCGGCGGCGCAGCGTGCACCGCACAAAGACCCGGCAGGAGACCGGGTGCAGACCACCACGATACGCATGAAAAGCGACGACGACCTGAGAAACCAGCTGCGCCGCATCGACGGACGGGGCTACAAGGCGTATCGGGACATTAAAGGCGTCTTTGCATTCCTGTCGTTTACGCTGAACATCGACCACATACAGGGCGATCCCTTCGCCGCGCCCAGCAAGATGCGGGTGCAACTCCCCCTCGATGTAGCCGGCCTTCCACCCGAAACCCATGCAACCGGGAGCAGAGAAACAGCCCTCTGCGATTTCCTCACCCGCAGGTTCGCAAAGGAGGCAGAGAACCGTGGCGCAAGGAGACGGGGAAGCGGAAAAAGCGGCCTGATCGCCATCGACAGGCCGGGACAGGAGATCCTCGAGCGCACGTCGGTGCTCCTCGGAGAGGGCACGCTCGAGGCGCGCTTCGTGGCGGGGCTGCCGGCGAGAGGGCGGACGATCGCCGGACGGCAGGCCGAAGCAATGCTGCTCGAGGACATCCCTGCCATCATCGAAGCATCGCTCCTGTATGAAAACCTTGATCATGACGCGCTCGTTCGGCACATCGAGGTCAACGAGGATGCGGAGTATCTCAGGGCATGCATCTGCCGGTCAGGATTGATCGCGTTCGTCGCCGATGGGTCCGTGCTGCCGCGTGCGAGCGGCGTGGACGACCGCCCCATGACCGGACCCCGCGTGGTGCCGTTCACCTCGCCGCCGTCGCTGGTGCACGAAGTCGAGCTTCCCAATTGCGGGACCATACTGGGGATGGGGATTTCCGAGGGGATCACCCTCATCACCGGCGGCGGCTATCACGGCAAATCGACCCTGCTCAACGCCCTCGAACGGGGCATCTATAACCACATACCCGGCGATGGCAGGGAATTTGTGGTCAGCAACCCCTCATCGGTAAAAATCCGGGCAGAGGACGGGCGCAGGATCGAAAAGGTCGATATATCGCCGTTCATCAGCAACCTCCCCTTCGGGCAGGAGACGCGGGCATTCTCGACCGACGACGCCAGCGGCAGCACCTCGCAGGCGGCAAATATCATGGAGGCGCTCGAAATCGGCGCAAAAGCGCTCTTCATCGATGAAGACACCTCGGCGACCAACTTCATGATCCGCGACCACCGGATGCAGGAGCTCATCGCAAAGGAGAAAGAGCCCATCACCCCGTTCATCGACAAGGTGGCACAGATCTCTCATGATCACGGGGTCTCCACGGTGCTGGTCATCGGCGGATCAGGCGACTATTTCGATGTGGCGGGATGCGTGATCTGCATGGACGAATATACCGCCCGCGACTGCACCCGGGATGCGCACGCCATCGCCGAACGCTACCGGGCCGAACGGGTTGCGGAGGGAGGCGACCGGTTCGGCGCGTTCCGGGAGAGAATTCCCCTCCCGGGCAGCTTCGACCCAAGCAGGGGCAGGCGGGAGGTGAAGATTTCCCCGAAGGGGATGCACGCTATCGCCTTCGGCAATCACACCATCGATCTTTCGGCGGTCGAGCAGCTGGTCGATATCAGCCAGACCAACGCCATCGGCGATGCCATCCATTGTGCGGTCTCGTTGATGGACGGCCAAAAATCGCTCTCCGAAGTGGTGCACAGCGTTGAGGCGCGCATCCGGGAGCACGGGCTCGACGCGATCGGCCCGCAGCCTGCAGGCGATTATGCCGAGTTCAGGCCGTTCGAGCTTGCCGCGGCCATCAACAGGCTGCGCACGATGTGCATGAAGCAAAAAAAAATATGAGCCGCGGTACGGGGGATTCCACACACCTCAGCGGATTTCCACCCGCTCGCCGGTGTCCATGTAATAGATCTTTTCGGCGATGAGGCAGGCATGATCGCCGGCGCGTTCGAGGTGCCGTGAGACGGAGATGTAATCGATACACCGCGGGATGTTACGGTTATCCTCCATCATGTAGGTCAGGCACTCACGGAAGATGGATGAACGGAGATTATCCACCACATCGTCCCGTTTGGAGAGCTCGATGAGGGATGAGACGTCGTTGCTTCCGTACACCTCCATCACATCCCGAAGCATGGCAACCACCAGGTCGCCCATATGGAAGATATTCTGCAGGTTCTCGATGAAGGGCTGATCCGCCACGTACATGGAGAGCTTTGCAATATCCCACCCGATTCTCCCCACCCGGTAGAGCGAGTAGTTCATCTGGTTGATGCAGGCGATGACCCGCAGATCTTTCGCCATCGGCTGGTAGAGCGCGAGAATTCTCAGCGCTTCCTCTTCGATGTAGGTGTGTTCTTCCGCAAGATTAGCCTTCCTTTCCCGAATATCCTCTGCGATCCCGACATCCTGGTTTTTCAGCGTTGTTATCGAGTCTTCAAGCATTCCAATGGCAAACCTGGCAAAAACCGGGATTTCTGCCTTCAACGCATCCAGTTCTTCATAAAATTTTTCTACCATGCTCCTCCCCTATCCAAATCTTCCGGTCACGTAATTGCTGGTGAGTTCTTCCTGAGGCTTCTCAAAGATCTGTACCGTATCCCCAAATTCGATCATCTTTCCGAGGTACATGAAGCCCGTCTCATCACTGACACGTGCCGCCTGCTGCATATTATGTGTCACCACGATGACGGTGTAGTCTTTCTTCAGCCGGATCATCAGATCTTCGATCTTCGAGGTGGCGATGGGATCGAGTGCCGAGCAGGGCTCGTCCATAAGGATGATCTCGGGCTCCACCGAGAGCGTGCGAGCGATGCACAGGCGCTGCTGCTGCCCGCCGGACAGCCCCATCGCCGATTCGTGCATACGATCGCTGACCTCATCCATGAGCGCCGCGTATTTCAGGCTCCGCTCGACAATCTCATCGAGGTCCTTTTTATTCTTGACGCCGTGGATGCGGGGGCCGTAGGCGATGTTGTCGTAGATCGACTTGGGGAAGGGGTTGGGCTTCTGGAACACCATCCCGATCTTCTTGCGAAGCCCCACGACATCGACGTCTTTTGCATAGATATTTTTGTCATTGAAGAGACATTCGCCGCTAATTTTGACTCCATCGACCAGATCATTCATTCTGTTAAAACAGCGAAGCAGCGTGGATTTTCCGCAACCGGAAGGGCCGATGAGTGCCGTGACCTTGTTCGGCTTGATATCGATCGATATGTCGATCAGGGCCTGCTTGTCCCCATAATAGAGGTTCAAACCATGAGTACTGATTATTGCGTCATTTTCCTGCATCGTATTCACCATTTTACTGTTTTCTGGTAGTGGTTTCGTATGACTATAGCCACGAGGTAGACTCCGATCACAAGGAGCAGGAGAACCAGCGCAGTTCCGTACTGGTTTTGTTCTGCGCCGGGAACATTCGTCGAGAGGATGAAAAGGTGGTAGGGGAGCGCCATGACCGGGTCAGAAAGAGAATCTGGTAAGAAGCGCCGTGAAAAGACCACCGCTGTAAAGAGAATCGGTGCGGTCTCTCCCGCAGCTCTCCCGATACTCAGGATGGTGCCGGTGAGTATGCCCGGTACTGCGGGAGGGAGAACCACACGGCGTATGGTCTGCCATTTCGTCGCACCGAGTGCGAAACTCCCTTCGCGAAGCGCGTCAGGAACGCTCCTGAGCGCCTCCTCGGTGGTTCTGATAATCGTCGGGAGAACCATCAATCCCAGCGTGATCAGGCCGGAAAGAAGAGATACGCCGAAATTTAAAAACAGCACCAGGAATGCAAACCCGAACAGACCAAACACAATCGAAGGCGTGCCGTTCAGGAGATCCACACCAGAACGGATGATCTTGGTAAGCTTACCCTCTCTCGTGTATTCGGTCAGATAAATGGCGGCACCTATGCCGATGGGAAGGGCAAACAGGATCGCCCCCGCAACGAGGTACAGCGTCCCCACAATCGCAGGAAAGATACCCCCCTCGCGTCCCAGATTTCTGGGCGACTGTGTGAGGAACTCCCAGGAGAGTGCCGGCAGACCGTTGGAAATGATATCGTAGAGAATGATGCCGAGGATGATGAGGACCGTGATAATCGAGAGAACAATCATCCCGAATGCGACATTCTGCGAGATCTTTGCCGATATCCGCTCGTTCACAACATACAATGCCCCCAGTGCGGCGAGGACGACTACCGTCGTGAGCGGACCGGCGACCACGAACAGGATGACTGCCAGAAATGCCACCGCACCAATACCCAGCGAGCGCTTGACACGGTCTGCCATCTCCGGAGAGAGCCTGCGGCGGCGGGTTTTTGCGGATGCAATATTCTCCTCCCTCAGCCGCTCCATGACAAGCATTGCACAGACATTGACAATGAGCGCGATGACGAGCAGCACCACGGCAACCCCGAACAGCGCATGGTAGTGCGAACTGCCCAGGGCCACCTCGCCCATCTCGATCCCGAGTGTTCCGGTAAGCGTTCTCACCGGCGAGAGCACGTTGATAATGGGATCAGGGATGATGGCTGCATTGCCGGTGACCATCATCACCGCCATCGTCTCCCCGATCGCCCGCCCCATGCCAAGGATGAGGGCGGCGGTGATGCCGGAAATGGCGGATGGCGCAATCACCTGGCTTATGGTCTGCCAGTGGGTCGCCCCGATTGCGAGTGACCCTTCCTTGAACTCACGGGGCACCGCACTGATTGCATCCTCCGAAACGCTGATAATCGTCGGAAGCGCCATCACGCCGAGGAGGATCGATCCGGCGAGCCAGCTCTCACCGCTCGGAACATCAAACCCGATCCGTATCCAGTTTGTCAGCACGATCAGCCCAAAAAATCCTAAGACCACGGAGGGGATCCCGGCGAGGAGCTCGATTGCCGGTTTGACCACCGTCTTCACCCTGTAGGGGGCCAGTTCTGATATATAGAGAGCGCTCCCGATACCAAGGGGGGTGGCGAAGAGCATGGCGCCGAGCGTTACCAGCAGTGTGCCGACGATGAGCGGAAACGTCCCGTAGAGGGGAGGCGATCCGGTCGGCCTCCAGACCTCCCCTCCAAGGAAGTCTCCAAGGCCTACCGACGCAAATATGGGGTAGGCGTCCCGAACGAGAAAATAGAGGATGAAGAATACGGTAATGACCGCAAATATCGCAGTCAAAAACCACAATCCCCTGATGAGGATCTCCTTAAGACCCGAAATTTTCCCCGCGTGGGGAAAAAGTGCCCCCCAGGACCTTTTTATTTCAAAATCCGGCGTATGTTCTTCCATAGGAGAATATGAATACTACATTGAACTGGAGGGGTTTGACCCCCTCCCGTCCGTTTGTTGCACCACCAGGTGGTGTATCCGCAGTTCCAGCACAACAAGGTTATGCGACCGGCACGAAGCCTTCATCCTCGACGATTGCCTGACCCTCATCGCTGAGGATAAAGTTGATGTAGGTTGCCGCAAGCCCGGTCGCCTCGCCCTCGGTGAACATGTTCAGTTCACGGGAGATGGGATAGGTGCCGGCGATGACGTTCTCCACCGTGGGTTCAACCGGCGTGCCGTCGACATCGATCTCGACGCCCTTCACCGTCTCGCCTACGTAGCCGAGACCGACGTAGCCGATCGCACCGGGAGTGCCGGCGATGGTCTGCTGGACCGCACCGTTGGAGTTCTTCTCGAGCATGGTCGCCACGAACTCCTGCTTGTCCATCACCAGTTCCTCGAAGGAGGCGCGGGTCCCGGATGCGCTGTCGCGGCCCACCACGACGATCACGGCGTCACTGCCGCCGACCTCGTTCCAGTTGGTGATCTCGCCGGTGTAGATCTGGCGCACCTGCTCCACCGTCAGGCTCTCCGCAGGATTCTCATTGTTGATGATCAACGCGATGCCGTCCTTGGCGACGACATACTGCACCAGATCGGGGTACGACTCCTTCTCGGCGTCCTTGAGTTCGCGGGAGGCCATACCGATATCGGCGGTGCCCTCACCGACCGCCTGCACACCGACGCTGGATCCGCCGCCGCTCACCTGAATGTCAGCTTCGGCATTGGCGTCCATGAACGCCTCCGCCGCCCGCTCGGCGATGGGGAGCACCGTCGTCGAGCCGGTCACCGCGAGGCTGCCGCTCACGGGTGCACCTGTTGGTTCGGCGGTGGGGGTCACCTCGCCACCCTGATCGCCCACACAACCACACATTACCACAGCGAGCAGCACGATTCCCGCCATTGTGACTGTCAAAAAACGTAAGGATCTGTTACTCATCACTGGATCTTCACCGCATTAAAATTAAAAATGTATATATAAAGGTTTACTCGACCGAGAAGATGGATCTCTCTGTGCTTACTATAGGAGAATAGAGAATCATACCACATATATACCATGAACCTGAAACATATTCTGCAATATGGAGATTCGCAAAGTCCAAATCAGCGGTGGCTCGTCCTATATAGTTTCCCTGCCGAAGAACTGGATTAAACAGACAAAAATCCAGAAAAACGACCCTGTCGGCCTGATAGTACAGCGCGACGGCACGCTGCTCGTCACCCCCAACATCAAGGGCGAGAAGATCCAGAAGGTCAAGGAGTTCGAGGTCAGCACATCCACCGACCAGACGTACCTGCTCAGGTGCATTATCGGGGCGTATATCGCCGGTTACGACACCATCAGGATCTGGGCGCACGCACGCCTTCCCCCGTTCGTCCTCGGGCTGGTGCGTGATTTCACCAGCAACGCGGTGGGCCAGGAGGTCGTGGAGGAGACCGAAACCGCCATCGTCATCAAGGATCTCCTCAACCCCTCGGAGATGCCCTTCGACAACACGCTCAAACGCATGTCGGTCATCGTCAAGGGGATGCACGAGGACGCCGTGACTGCCTTAAAGACCGGTGACAGGGCACTCGCCGAAGATGTCATATCCCGGGACACCGATATCGACCGCCTCCACTGGCTGATTGCACGGCAGAACAACCTCATCGTCAGCGACCTCAACCTTTCCCGCAGGATGAACATTTCCATTGGCACGGCGGAGGAGTACTTCATGATCAGCAGGATCATCGAGCGCATCGCCGATCACAGCACGCGCATCGCCTACAACGTGATCGAGCTGATCGGAAAGACCGAAAATTCGAAAATCAGCGGCGATATCGAGAAAGCCAGCGCCTATGCCCTCAATATATTTCACAGCAGCATGCATGCATTCAACACCAATGATCTCGTGAAGGCGAACGATACCATCCTGATGGTCAAAAAACTGGAAGAGATGTGCAAGACGATCAGCACCCATGCCCTCAAGTACGAATCCCAGGTAGCCATTTTTATCGTTCACATTTCCGACAGTATCCACAGGATCGGAGACTATTCCGCAGATATCTGCGAGGTAATCATCAATCACCTCATCGGAGAAGAAGAACAGTACGACTAGAAAATCCCATTTTTCAGGCGGGACTGCCGCTTTCTCCGGAGACACGGCACGTAACATCGAGCGTACGGCAAAACGCTCTTTCAAAGGCCTTGATGTCGGCTTCAAGCGCCCAGACCTCGAGCGAGCAATCCGCGCGGCCGATGACCTCGAGCGAGACCACTCCGAAATCCATGCCCGTAAACCGGGCCGCTGTGACCAGCCCTGCATGGCTCCGGTCCAGGTGTTCAGCGAGCCTGAGGAAGGTGGAGAGCACGAGGATGGTATGCTGGTTTTCGGGATCGAGCGCATTGAATTCTTTATCATTCTTTCGCGGCATTCTTTTCCGGTGGTAGCGGGCGATATGGGCAAGGAGGATGATTTCGTGTTCGTTGAATCCGAGGAGTTTGGCGTTTTCGATGATGTACTTGGAATGGAGATGGTGCCCTGAAAACGAGATGAACTGGCCGATGTCGTGAAGATAAGCGGCGTATTCAAGCAGTTCGCGCTCCCCCTCCCCGAAATCGTGCAGGCCGATCGCCCTGCTGCTGTCGAAGAGATCGAAGGCCAGCCGGGCGACATGCTCGGCGTGGGGGATGTCGATACGGCATGCACGGCCCAGCATGTGCACGCTGCGGGTGCGTACCGACATCTTTTCGGTATAGGGGGACCCCGGTGTCTTCGAGAGGTAATCGACAAGAAGCCCGTCGCGCAGACTCCGGTCACTCACCCTGATCTCGGCAATCTCCAGCTCGTGCATGATGGTGTCGAGGATCGCAGCACCTGCCACAATAATATCCGCACGATCGGCGTTGATCCCGGGAATTTTTCTCCGTTCCTCGAGCGGGACGGCACAGAGCCTGGCGATGACTGCTTGTAGTTCATCGTGGGTGATAACGGACGGCGGGAATCGGCGTTTCTCTTTCTCGCGCATCTGGCATGCGATCTCGGCGAGATTCTGTATGGTGCCCGAACTGCCGAAGGCAAGATCAATCTTCTTCGTACGGGCTTTCTGCACGGGGAGAATAATGGCGTTTCGCACGTACCTGCAGATCCTCTGGTAGAGATCCTCGCTCACCGGCCCGATATCTTCCGGTCCGAAAAAGCGGTTGGTGAGACGGATTGCCCCCAGTTTGAGGCTTCGAAGCAGGCCGTATCGGTACTGGTCGCCGACAATGATTTCCGTGCTTCCACCACCGATATCGACGAAAAATGTTCTCTGCGATCCGATATCGATGCCGCTCGACACGCCGAGATAAATGAGGCGGGCTTCCTCGGCTCCCGAAATCACGTGCACGTCGAGATCCGCTTCCTGTTTCAGCAGTTTCAAAAAGACATCCTGGTTATGCGCCTCACGGGTTGCGGAGGTTGCCACCGCATAGATCTCCCTCGCACCGAATCCCTTCGCCAGCTCGACAAATTTTTTGGAGACCAGGACCGCCCGCTTCATCGCTTCCGGAAGCAGGAGATCGTGTTCGAACTCTCCTTCGCCGAGGCGGATCATCTCCTTCTGTTTCGTGAGCACCGTGTAGGAGTGATTGGGATTGAGCCTCACGATGAGGGACCGTATCGAGTTGGTCCCCAGATCGATAAATGCAACGACTTTTTCGACGGCGGTGTGCTCCATCGTGTTGTTTCGCTCCGTAAAAATCTTTTTATTGATTGATTGCCCCGCAAACGGCGGGATTCCATGCAAATACCGGATGATCATCTGTCTCTACTGTGCGATTGATCGAACCGTACCCGGCCCCGTCAGCTCCGTGATAACGCCGATCCATAATCGATCTATCAGTAATGGCTGCGGCGTTCGGATTTCCGGCCTGACCCGGCATCAGGCGTTCAGAGGCGTCATGCGCCACGGAGGGATGACCGCCTCCGAGCAACGCGCCCCGGCGACCGGGGGTCTTGCGGCCCCGCGGTGAGGGGGGTGAATAATCGTGAAAATATCGCAGAGAAAGGCGGACATCCTGGCGTGAGGGCGCCGGTTCCGCCCTGCACCGGCACATCCCGGGAATGACCGTCCGGGCGGGCTGTTCGACGGTCATCACGTTATTGATCTTCCTCTTCATGGTGTTTTATTATATCGAGAGGCTGCCCCTCATGATAGATACGGGCAAAGGTGCCCGACTCACGATGCCCGTAGATCGCCTCGATAGACCGGTTGATCTCGTAGGGAACACGGAAATGGTAGAGGGCGAAGGGATTGAGCTGCAGGAGAGCGTAGCAGGCACGCGGGTCTCCGTCTTCCGGCCTGCCCACGCTCCCTGTATTGATGAACCAGAGGCCATCAACCTCGCGTGCGAAGGGGCGGTGGGCATGCCCCGATACGATGAAATCCGCTTTTGCGATTTCCATGAACTCCCGCAGTCTGCTCCCGGGCGTCTCCGGGGAGATATATTCGGTCACGGACTCCGGGCTGCCGTGTGTCATGTAGATGCGTTTTCCTTTGAGATTCAGCCTTATCTCGGCGGGGAGGGATGTGAGGTACGCACGGCTCTCCCTCGAGAGGCGTTTGTACTGCCAGCGGAGGGCCCGGTACTTCTGCCGGTTTTTCCGCTTCTTTTTCGATCGCTTGACGTTCATCACCCGTTCGTCAAGATTTCCAATCGTGCTGATTGCGTGCTCCCGGCGGAGCCGCTGCACGACTTCCTCGGGAAATGCTCCGAATCCTACGAAATCGCCGATATTGAGGATTACCGTCGCCCCCCGGTTTCTGGCGTCATCGAGTACGGACTCCAGTGCCGGCAGATTTGCGTGCACATCACCGATAAGGGCGACCTTCAGGGGTCTGTCCGCGCCGTCTTCCATGATCCTGACGATATCTCCCTGGTAGAGCCCCTGCAGGGGATTGCTGATCGTGGATCGCAGGTCGTCCCGGTACCCTTCCTTTCTCAGCTGTTCCCAGTACTCGACGAGCGACCGCCACAGTGCCTCGCGCCGTGCTTTGCGATCCTCCCGGAGATGATTGACGCCCGGCTCAATCAGCCGGAAAAACTCGGCATGGCCGAAATATTCGACAGAACGCCCCTTCTCCTCCCCGAGAAATTCGGGGAGAAAATCCACCCACACATCGCAGTCATGCATCTCGCCGAGGATATCCTGCAGGTGTTTGATGGCTTTGATGTGCGCCTTCATCTGCCCGTCGTAGAGATCGCTGAAACTCTCCATCGTATAACGGAGCCGCTTTGCCGCGATCCGCATGGCGTGGTGCTTTTCGATCCGCTCCTCCTGCGGCACAAAGCGTTCGTAGGAGAAGACATCCTCGAGGGCAAGCGAGATATTGAAGAATGCCTGCTCGTAGGCGGTGCGGGAATGCATGTCGGTATGCCGGAGCTTTGCCTCCACCACAACACGGCGCAAGGAGCCCTCCATCTCCCCCGCCACATCGAGGTCGACAAACCGGTCAATCGCTGAGATCACCCCGGGCTGCAGGGCGTTGCGCTTCTGCTGAAGCCGCAGGATGATGCATTCGAGCCCTGGCCGGTAAATCTGCGAAGATCCCCGGGGAATGGATGGAATGGCCATCCCCGTCTCTTGCGGTTGATCCCGGGATCGCGTTGATTTTTCACGGAACCGTTTGATCCGCATGCGGGTGCCCGTAACAAAGATGCGAATATGGTCCCGGAGCGTGCGCGGCCCCTGTGCCGGCACACCCTCTACCGGTTCCCCATACACCGCGGGGAGCGGTTCCGTCCCGGTACCCTCCCCGCCTGCCGCTCCTTCCAGAGCAAAGAGCGGCGTTCCGGACCGGGTCTCCTGCGGAGAGAGCGCGGCCAGGTACTTATGGAGGAAGTCCACCTGCACGTCTGCATCGCGCGCGTCTCCGAGGGCCCGGGTGATATTCCTGATTTCGAGTCGCCAGAATCTGTACTGCTTTTTCGAGAAGCAGTTCCGGTAGAGCGGCAGTGTCGCCCGGATACGCCGAGTGGCGACGCGCATCCGGTGGACATACTCGATATCCTCCGCTTCCCTGACGCCCTCGATCTCCCCGCCGAGAGCACCGAGGAGGTCCAGGAGATTCCTGGCTCCGTACAGGCAGTACCCCGAGTCCTTCTCCGCTTCGGGAATGCTCATTCTCATCTCACCTGATCGTACTCATTCACTCTCCGCATGCCATGCGCCGCGGTGTTCCAGCATCCAGCTCTGGCTGTCGAATGCCTCCTCCCCCTCGACGGGCACCACCCGCTCGTAGGTGCCGTCAGGCAGCAGCATCCGTGCGTGCGCCGTGTCCCTGAGATGGATGCTGAGAATATCGTGCAGTGCCTCTTTGATGTGGGGGTCACTGACCGGATAGAGTATCTCCACGCGCCGGTCGAGGTTCCGGGGCATCAGGTCCGCGCTCCCGGAAAGAATGATGGCATCCCCGCCATTGTGGAAGAAGTAGATGCGTGAATGCTCGAGGAACCTGCCCACGATCGAGGTCACCGTGATGCGGTCGCTGAAGCCGGGGATGCCGGGACGCAGGCAGCATATCCCCCTGACCTGGAGATCGATGTTCACCCCGGCCTGCGACGCCCGGTAGAGCATCCTGATGATTCGCTGGTCGACGAGGGCGTTCATTTTCATCGCAATATACCCGTCGCCGAATTCTTCCTGCCGGGATATTTCGTGTTCGATCCGCTTGAGGAGATCGTTCCTCATCGTGCCCATTTCACCGTGCGAGACCAACAATGTGCGATAATCAGCTTTCCTTGAATATCCTGTGATGGCGTTGAACAGATCGGTCACATCAGCCCCTATCCCGGCATCTGCGGTGAAAAGCCCGATGTCTGTATACATCCGGGCCGTAGTTGCATTATAATTGCCCGTGGAGAGGTGGGTGTAGGTGGTGAGACCGTCCTTCTCCCTGCGCACGACCATGCACATCTTGGCATGCACCTTGAGGCCGACAAGGCCATACACCACGTGTACTCCCTCCCGCTCCAGTGCACGAGCCCAGACGATGTTGTTCGCCTCGTCAAACCTCGCTTTGAGTTCCACGAGCACCGCCACCTGCTTGCCTGCCTCACGCGCCTCCATGAGCGCTTTCACGATAGGGGAATTCTGGCCCACGCGATAGAGCGTCTGCTTGATGGCAAGTACGTCCGGGTCACGCACTGCCTGCCGGATGAAATTGATCACCGGCGTGAAGCTGTCGTAGGGATGGTACAGCAGGAAATCGTGCCTCTTTATCGCCGCAAAGATATCTTCGTCCTCCTTATCCAGTCCGTCAGGATAGGAGAGGGGGAACGGGCTGTCCTTGAGGTCGGGGCGATCGATCCGCATGAGTTCGATGAGATCCGCCATCCCCACCGGGTCGTCCATGGTGTACACCTCCCGCATAGGGATGCCGAGTTTGGAGGCGATCATCTCCCGCACCCAGTCCGGCATCGAGCAGTTCACCTCCAGCCGGCACGGCGAGCCGATGCGGCGGAGTTCAACACTCTCCTCGATGGCCGTGATCAGGTCTGATGCCTCGTCTTCCTCGATCTCGAGGTCTGCGTCCCTGGTGACGCGGAAGGGGTATGCGGCGACCACTTCCAGGCCCGGGAAGAGCATATCAAGGTTCGACGTCACGATATCCTCAAGAAAGAGAAAATGGTGCGCTTTTACCTTCTCCACCTCACTCTCTTCGGGTACGAACTCTTCGGGGATCCTGATGAGGCGGGAGAACAGGCCCGCAGGCACCTTGAGCCGGGAGAAGACCATCCCGCGGAGGGGATCATCGATCACCACCGCAAGGTTAAGGCTCAGGTTGGAGATGAACGGGAACGGGTGTCCGGGATCGAAGGCCATGGGAGTAAGCACGGGAAAAATCTCCTTTGCAAAGAACACCCGCATCGCATCCTTCCGGGAGGCCGACAGGGCGGCAAAGCGGTGGATGTGAATACCTGTATCATTGAGCAGCGGGAGGATATCACTCCTCCAGCAGGCCTGCGCTTCGGCAAGTTGCGGCACCAGCTCCTGCCTGATCGCGGCCAGTTGCTCCGACGGCGTCATCCCGTCAGGTGGTGCGGCAAGGACACCTCCTGAGATCTGTCTGCGTAGGCCCGAGACACGAATCATCATGAACTCGTCAAGATTGCTGGCAAAAATGGAGAGAAATTTTACTCGTTCGAGTAACGGATGACGCCTGTCCCGGGCTTCCTCAAGCACACGGCGGTTGAACTGGATCCAGCTCAATTCGCGGTTGATAAAGAGCCGGGGTTCGTCGAGCCGCACGGATTGCCCGGGAGATATGCCCCCTGTAACCGTCTGCAGATCCGCCCCTGAAACATTATTCCCGCCATCGTTCGCAGACATTTACATCATCATTAGGAATGATATATTATATTGTAATGGATAGTTCGGGGATCTTTGCGGCATCTCCAGGATCTTTCAGCAGAGTGAACGGTGCAGGTGCGCGACCGATTCGCACAACCCGCGTTCGCTTCCCGCAGGCCGCTCGCGGATGAGGCGGCGCACAGGCCTCGGCCCCTTTGCTTTCCCTGCATATATCAGGTCGGATACGATCGCTTCGCCGAGCGCGTGTCCCAGTTCTGTGGCGGAAAAGAGTCTTGACAGGATCCCGGACGGTTCGGCAACCGCGGCGAGCGTCCGCTTTTTTTCGTCACCCGCATTGAGTACGACAACCACCGGGGTGTTGAAAATCTGATGAATGTCGGTCGCCGCCTCGATCGCCTCGGGTGCTGCAATGGCCTCGAGGTCGATCACCACGACACCGGGGGTACGCTCGATCACCTGGCAGAGCGCCTCCTCTCCCGAGGCGGCCGTCCCGATCACGCGATGCTCGAGGCGCTCGATCATCGTAGAAAGGGACCTTGAGGCGACCGAGTCATCGCCTGCGATGAGGATATCCACGTTTTCCATCATGATCTCCTATACTTTTCCGTTGCGTGCATACGAGAATGCTCCTGTGACATGCGGGGAAGGCATACCTGCAGGAAATCATATATAGTATACCAATGTATTTTTAAATATATATAGTTTTTATTCAAATAATATAAAAAATAATATCTACCCAAAAAGGTATAGATATATTTACCCAACTCTATCGAGCACATCCCATCTCGATGTCGCTGCCAGGCATATCCGTGCACACCCGGTTCAAACCAAAATATTATACCCCTGTATCAATAGAAGGTATCTGGACGAAGAATTCTTCATCGAACCATCTTCGTTTTCGGATTGAATGGGATGAGATATCATGGATACCGGGTTTGGCTGGGTGGAAATCAGGGGAGAAAGATTCGACCATGACATCATCCTTCATGCCGATAAAAGGGTCACCAAACGCAAAAAAAAGAAATCCAGGGATTATAAGGGCATGTATGGCCACACACCCCTCTCCGAACATGAACTGGAGTTACTCGATGCGGAAGAGCCGGAGGTGGTCTTTGTCGGCACCGGGCAGTACGGCGATCTCACCCTCACGCCTGGAGCAAAGCAGGTACTCAGCAGGTACAGTGTGGTACTGCGGCCGACTCCCGAAATACTCGGTGAGATCGAGCATGAACAGCGCAGGTTTGTTGCGGTGATTCACGTCACCTGTTGAGGGCGGGATGTTGCAGGGAGACGTGCACCGAAAGACGCAACGGCTGAAATATGCCGTCCATCCCCATCACCCCCTCATGACAACCGATCGCACGGGAATGGGAAAGGGAGCATGACCCAAAAAACGATGATCATCGAGCAACTCGGGGAAGAAGAGCTGCTCCGCCCGAGTCTGGTGAATACAGCCCTTGCAGCGAATGACCGGATAAAATATTACTTCACCCTGCTCCAGGCAGCCCGTTCCCACGCAGAAAACCCCACCTCTGAGTTTTCCAACCTGAAGACCGAACGGGAGGCAGCAGGAGAGTACAATACCCTCCTTGACAGGGTTGTCGAGGGCTCCGAAAAGATGGGAAGCGGGATCTTCAAAATCCCGCACGCGGATGAGATCATGTCGTCTCTACGCACCTGCCTCGAGGAGATGGCGGAACCGATACTCCGGGACGACCATGAACCCCCGGGGCAACTCCTGCAACGGCTGGAAAGACTGACCGCCGATCTGCCCTCGGGAGAATACGGCACCATCACTCTCGAGGCTATCCAGGCCATCACCGCGGGAAAACGCACCGAAGGGGACAGCATCCACATCCTCGTGATGGACATGCACCGGGGGTTGAACGCCATGCAGGCAAAACTTTCACGGGAGACGATCAACGGTGCGCGTACCTACCTGCTCACCGCCGAAGACCGCGAGATGGTCGAGGCGTTTATGGAGGGGCTCAACCGTACGTCTCCCCTGAAGTTCGACCATCCCGGACTGGGGACCACCGCAACGCGCAGCGGAAAGCGCCTCGTCATCCAGAACGATATCGGGATGACCGACGCCCACGTGCTCGTCGTCACCATCGAGGGGGCAACGGTCTCCATCATCTACACCGACATCCACATGCAGAGGCTGCAGTTTTTCCAGGGGATGTTCGAGGGCTGGCATGTACGGTGGCACGACACCATCTCGAAAAATGCGGACGCCCGGTTCGAGCAGGAGGTCTACCATCTATCGGTCGGCACCTATCAGGCGCTCGATGCCGGGGAGCTGAAACAGTTCCTCGACCACCTCGGCTCGAGGATCGTCTTTATGATCGACTGGAACAGGGCCAGAAAGCGGCTTCGCAACTTCGTGCGGAACAGCGATGCCATCGGCATCCTCACGTGGGCGGCACAAACTGACATCGGGCACCGGGCCTGGCTCCAGCTGGGAGGAGAGAGCCTCATCTACGGTGCGCTGGAATCGGTGACCGGTGCGGCTGTCCGCCCGGGTGAGCCGCTCCACCAGATCATCGGCCGGGAAAACGCCGTCAACTACCTGAAATGGGTGCTCGATACCACGAAAAACAGCCTTGTGGCCAACCATTCCCTGCTTCTTGTGCGGGACGAGATCAAAGCAGAACTCCAGCGGTATTTTCGCTCGGTCAATGAAGAACTCCTCTCTCTTATCGAGGAGCACACGTACCTTGCGTTTGATGTGGCGACAGCTGTTCGCGACTCCCTTCTCTCCATCCAGCGCTCCTACGACAAAGCCTGCATCGAGCGGAGCGCCCGGCGTGCGAAACAGTGGGAGACGCGGGCGGACGATATCGTCAACAAGGTGCGCTCGCTCTCCACGCGGATGGAAGCGCCGGACATCTTTTCCCACCTGATCAGCGTGACCGACGATGTATGCGATTACCTCGAAGAAGCGTGCTTCTACATCACCCTCATTCCGAACGGGTGGGGCCCGGCCACCCCCATCCACAAGAATCTCACCAATCTTGCGGAGATCGCTCTGCTGGGAAGCCAGGAATTCATCAAGGTCATTATCGCCGCACAGTACATCTACCGGGGCGGAGGGAGGATGGAAATGAAAACCTTCCTCGAATCAGTAGACCGGGTCATCAGCCTTGAGCAGGTTGCCGACGAAGAACTGCGCGAATGCCACAAGACGATTCTGCGGGAGAGCGCCGACCACCGGGACCTGTGGCTCTATTCGGAAATCGCACGGAACATTGAAAATTCAACGAATGCTCAGCGGAAATCGTCCCACCTCATGCGGGACATCATCATGGAGAAGATCATCCGGTAGGAGGAGGGTTCGCGATGGAAAAACGCATTCAACGGATTGTCACGTTCGGGTACGGGTCGACGGATGTGGTCCCCGCCCGGTATTTCGGCAATAAGGCGGCCGGGCTGGCAACCATGGCCTCGCTGGGCATCCCGGTGCCTCCCGGTTTTTCCCTGAGTGCGGAAATCTGTGCAGAATACCACAGGAACGGAAAAATCCTCCCTGATGACACCCTGCAGATCCTCCGGGAGGGAATAGTTTTTCTCGAAGATGCCACCGGCCGGAAATTCGGCGACGAGCGCGATCCCCTCATCCTGTCGGTCCGATCCGGCGCTCCGGTCTCCATGCCGGGCATCATGGACACCATCCTCAACGTCGGCCTCAACCGGAAAACCGTGCGGGGGCTCATCGCCATGACCGGGAACCCGCGGTTCTCGTGGGATTCCTACCGCCGGTTCCTTGAGAACTTCGGCGTTATCGTCTTCGGCCACGATCCATCGGCCTACCGCACTCTCCTGGCCGCGATTATGGCGGAGGAACATCTGGAGGATGAGGTTGAACTCGATTCCTTCTCTCTGCGGACGCTTGCCGAGAGTTACGAAAAAACCTTCTCAGGATTCTCCAGGAGGCCGTTTCCCGAAAATGCTGGCGAGCAGCTTGAACTTGCCACCATTGCCGTGCTAGAATCATGGATGGGGCCCCGTGCCGAATTGTTCAGGACCATCCACGCGCTCGAAGATGTTGCCGGTACGGCCGTCACCGTGCAGGTGATGGTCTTTGGCAATACCGGCGCGCGGTCGGGTGCGGGGGTCGGGTTCACCCGGAACCCGTGGACGGGAGAGCAGGAGTTTCTCGTCGATTTTAAATTCGGGGCACAGGGCGAGGACGTCGTTTCGGGAGAGCAGTCCGCTGCCACCCAGACGGAGCTCGAAGCGGCACTTCCCGACGTCTACCAGGAGCTCAAAAGTGTGGGAGACAAACTCGAAGCATACTACAGGGACATGCAGGACATCGAATTCACCATCCAGGATGGTTCCCTCTTTCTCCTGCAGAGCCGGTCCGGCAAACGCGCACCCTTCGCAGCACTCAGGATTGCGGTCGATATGTGGAGGGAAGGGCTCATCTCCTCACAACGAGCGCTCCAGCTTCTGGAGGGCGTCGATCTCGACAAAATTGTAGTCCAGAAAATTGTCACCGGCGAGTCCCCGATCGCATATTGTATCTCGGCCTCGACGGGCGTTGCATGGGGCAGGATAGCCTTTTCCTCGGAATACGCGGAAAAACTTGCCGCCGGGGGGCAGGTCATCCTGGTCAAGGACACCATCACCCCGGATGATCTGTCAGGCATCGATGCGGCAGCCGGCATCCTGACCGCGCGGGGGGCAAGAACATCGCACGCGGCAGTCGTCGCCCGCCAGATGGGAAAAGTCTGCATCGTCAACTGCGAGGATCTTGAAATCGATGCAAACAACCACAGTTGCCGGGTACGCGACCGGGTTTTTTCGGAAGGAGATACCCTCACCCTTGATGGCGACCACGGCAGGATCTATGAAGGGAAAGTGGACATTTCCTTCGAAAGACCAGTAGAATTGCTTGCTATTACAGAACGATGGAAACGCGATCTCGAGGACACGATCTCATGAAACACTGTTCCCACTCCCGGCACCCATCCTTCCTGCAGCACAACCCATGGATCCACAGAGAGGCATGCTGCATGCCGGAGTAGATAGTGATACCCTGCAGTGGAAATGGAGGGGTCCTATTCGCGCACGCCCATCGATGGCGAGATGACGTGGAGCCGACATCACTCCAGTGGAAATAAAGGGGTCACCATATATTCCCCCTGATAGTACATGGCTGAATAGAGAATTTCATTCACTATCACCCGGTTCTGGAGAATCCCCGTACCGATCCGGACTGCATCGTTCTGAATGCTCCTGCGGGTGCTGAACGGCATCGATACGCGATTCTTTCCGCTGCAATGCAATGCCCACCGCCTTGAACGCGTCCTCGAGCTCTGAAAAATTGGGGACGTGGGCAGTGCGCAGCATGCGTATGCCTGCGCGCATATTCTCCCCCCCGAGCAGGCACCCAACGACCATCTTTTCAGTATGCATGGAAAAGCGGATGATTTCCTTCGCCAGATGGGTCGGGTCGATGGTGACCGAGGGTACCGAGACGACAAAGGCGATGTCCCACCCGTCCTGGTGGCGTGTGAGGACATCGAAGACTTTCGCAAAGCGATCGACACCCGCATCGCCGACCATATCGAGGGGATTTTCATGGCTCCACGCCTCGGGCAGGATGGTGTTGAGTTTTTCCATCACCTCTGCGGATAATTCGATGAGCTCTATCCCGTTCTCTTCTGAGTAATCGGAGGAAAGCACGGCAAAGCCGCCTGCACTGGTGACGATGACCGCCCTGTTTCCCCGGGGGTATCCCTCGGATGCGAGCAGCCCGGCGACGTCGAAGGCCTCCCTGAGCGAGTGGGCCTGTATCACCCCCGCCTGCCTGAAAGCGGCGGAATAAACCTCGAAGCTCCCTGCGAGGGACCCGGTATGGGACGACGCCGCCTTCCGGCCGCGCCGGGATGATCCGGATTTAATGGCAACGATGGGAATTCTTTCCGAAATTTCCCGCGCGAAATCGAGGAACCTGCGCCCGTTCTTGATCTCCTCGACATAGAGGATGACCGTCTTCGTATTCGGGTCATCGGCGGTGAATTTCATGAAATCTTCGAACTCGAGATCCGCCTGGTTGCCCACCGAGATCACCGCGGAGAGGCCGATATCCTCCGCCAGGCTCCAGTCGACGACCGTGGTGATGACCGCCCCGCTCTGCGAGATGAACCCGATATGGCCGGGGCGGGGGCTCATGGGATCGAAGGTGGCATTCAGCGCGCGGTGGGGGAGCATGATGCCGAGGCAATTCGGGCCGATAATCCTGATCCCGTGGGACCGCGCCACCTCGATCACCTCGTCTTCCAGCCGTCCCCCGTCCTCTCCTGTCTCGCGAAAACCCGCCGAGACGATCACCGCCAGCTTCGCCATCGCGGCACCGGCTTCCTCCATCACGCCGGGGACGAGATGGGCGGGGACGGCGACAATCACCATATCCGCCGGTTCGGGAAGGTCCTCCAGTGCCGGGTAGACCTTTCTTCCCAGCAGCTCGGTGGCGTTGGGGTTGACCGGGTAGACCGGGCCGTCAAAGGAGAGGAGATTGCGGAACAGCGCATACCCGATCTTATTGGGGTTGGACGATGCCCCGACAAGCGCGATGCTGCCCGGGCAGAACAATCCGGTATCCACCGGCATGCGGCCCAAACGACGGGCGAACGCGCCTGCCGCCACCCCCCCGTCATTGAGAAACCGGGCATCCACCGCGCAGGCGCCTTGTTCATAGAGGATCAGCGGGTTGATGTCGAATTCCACAATCTCGTCATGATCGAGAAAGAGCCGGCATGCACGCTCCAGTATGCTGACCAGCACGTCCTCATCCCGCGCCTTTCCGCCCCGGAACCCTTCGATGAGGGTATAGCCTTGAATTTCCCTGACCATCTCCTTGAGTTCGTCACGCGAGAGGGGGAGGACACGGATGGAGACGTCTCTGAGCAGCTCCACCATCATCCCGCCGATACCGAAGGTAAGGACCTTGCCAAACGACGGATCACTCTTTCCGCCGATGAGCAATTCGAGCCCCTGCGGGAGCTGCTGCTCGACGACCACCCCCTCGATCCGCGCCCCAGGCGACCGCTTGCGCACCGAATCGTTGATAGCCTCAAACGCCTCTTTTGCCCCCGCATCGTCCTCGATGCCGGTCACGACGCCCCCCGCATCGCTCTTATGGACGATATCGGGCGAGACGACCTTCATGACCACGGGGTAGCCGATGGCCGATGCCGCTTCGACTGCCTCCCCCGCACTCGTGACCACGCGGTGCGCGGGTACCGGGATAGCATATTCCTCCAGCAGTTCGTACCCTTCCCATTCCGAAAGCATGTCCACCGGCATAGTACCTCTCCAGGAACCATCATCTGGTCAGGATAAAGCACGACCCGCGATTATTTAAGTAGTTTCCAGTTCGCCCTGCCGGATCCGGCCGGGAGCGGCCCCCATCCTCCACAGCGGCACGGCATCCTGCCGTCCTGCAAGCGTCCCGGCCCGGATGAGAGCGGTGATCGAGGAGAGAGGGAGAGGACAGAACCCCACAACATCCGCGCTCACGTTGACCCTGCGCGTGCCGAAATCGAGGAACGGGTAGGTGTGCAGGTCGTTGTTGTGGGTGTGCCCGTGGATGATCCAGCCGTCGAAGTCGCGGGGGGCAAGCCGGGGATTGTGCAGGAGCAGGAAGCGCACCCCGTCGGCCTCCACAATAAGGCGGTCTTTCGCATGCCTGATGCCAGCATCGTGGTTTCCCCTGATGTAAGTGATGTGCCCGTTGAGGCATTCGGTGTAGCGGCGCAGTGCTGCGCCCGTACGGTTGTAGGTCAGGTCACCCAGAAACAGCACGCGGTCGCGCTCCCCCACCGTCCGGTTCCAGTTGGTGATGAGCACCTCGTCCATCTCCTCCACACGGCCGGAGGGAAAGGGGCGGCCGCAGAAACGGATGATATTGGCGTGGCCGAGGTGCAGGTCGCCTATCACGTAGGTCGCCCGGCCCTCCGTGCAGGCGCGGCCGGTGCGTTCATTTCCCGACGCAAGGCGAAACAGCCGCAGGGTCTCCTGCATCCGGACGGGCTCTGCCGCTTCCCGTGCGGAGAGCCACTCGCCGGACGGCAGGTCGAAGACCGACTGCACCCGGTTGCCGGCCTCAATGCGGATGCGCAGGCCGTCCGCGGGGATGTGCACCGGGCGGACACGGTAGCGGGCGGCAGGCCTGCCGCGGCAGAAGAGCGCGCATCCCAGCCGTTCAAAACATCCCGTGGGCTGCCCCAGATCGCGCCACAACGCTGTCTGCGCCCACCGGGAGAGGGGGGGCGAGACCGGGAGGAGGAGCGGATCGTCCCCCGGCACCGGGGCCCCGCGCACTCCCACCTCGCGGGCGAGGCGGCGGCGGAATTCGGCCAGCGCCGGGGACGGGCGGACCGCGTAGCCGATCATCCGGCTCCCGTTCTCCCCCATCCTCCCCCAGCCGTCCAGCAGAAACGGGAGGTGGGAGAACCCCTCTGCGGCACGCTCCACAGCAGGTTCCAGGTCCCTGCCCTCCGCTATGCGGAAGGCCGGGCCGAGCACGGTGACCGAAGGGGCTGCGGACCGGCCCCGTGCAAAGCCGTATGCCTCCGCACACTCCCGCATCCGGTCGTCCACCCGCCACTCGGCCGGACCGAGCATGAGATCGATGCGCACCGCCTCCTCCACGAACACCGCCACCCCCTCAGGTATTCCCAGCATTTGCTTCGATTGCTGCATTATTCTTTTCATGCAGGCACCGGAAGGCAAACGCCACCTCTCCCCAGGCCTTTTCGACGAGAGCGCCGTAGTAGCCTGCGTCGATGCCGCCGGCGTCCCACGCGGGGTCAACCACCACCCGCGCGGCGTCCCGCACCACAAAGGCCACCTCCATCCCCGGCGCAACCTCGACCCCGCGGCGCTGGATCGCACGCACCGCCGCGCCCTCCATTCGGTTGCCTGCGTAGGTGAGCCGGCTGATGCGCCTGCGTATGGCAAGGTCTTCGGGATCGGCGCCGGCAAGACCGTCCCGATACCGGCGGCAGATGCCGCGCGCCTGCTCTTCGAGTGCGAGGAGCTCGGCGGGGCCCGCTGCCTCCCCCATGGCAGCGAGGAGATCCCGCTGCATCTCGCGGATGTAGGCGGGCGTGTCACGCCTGCGGGCCAGAATCCCCCGCACTTTGACCTCTCCTCCGGAAAGCCGTCCATAGTAGCGGTTGCAGGCGCCGGTCCCGTCGGCCTGGGGGAGAAAGACGATCCAGTCATAGTCCTCGCGCTCGGTGGAAATGCCCGTGGCCGCCTCCACCCTGCGCTTGAACTCCTCAACACCGCTGCCCTGCACCCAGAGGCAGTCCACGATGCCGTGGAGGACGGACAGCCCCATCTCCTCGGCAATCTCCTTCGACCGGAGCAGGATTTCCCTTGCGGCGGCGGTGATGCGTTCGTGCACCTCGATCTGCCCGAACCGCGCATTTTTGTAGCCGGTGTAGCCGAAGCAGGTGACCAGCATCCACTTGAGAACGCAGTCGATGCCCGCGCACGAGGGATCGCTTTTTTTCTGCTGTTTGGTGGCGATGCGGAAGGCGAGAAGGGGCTCGAGGACTTCCGGGAGAAACCCTCTCCGGCCGGGTGCGCGGATTGTCTCGGGAGAGAGGTTGTCGCGGACGATGATCGTCGGGTAGAGCGAGGTGAAATCGATCTGCGCCACGCGGAAATGGAGGGCGGGGTCGGGCTGGAAGATCAGCCCGCCCCGGTCCGCGGCGCGCAGCTCCGCACAGCCGCGCACCCCCTCCGCGTCCCATTTCCGGAACGGGACGGCGATGCCCCGCCGCAGCGCCTCGGCCGCTTCGTAGGCGGATATGAGGGTGCCGGGCGTATACCGGGCGGCGAGGTTGGGCGCAAGGCCGGTTATGCGCGAGGCGATGAGCACCCCCCGGACGCCGCCTTCCCGGTAGACGAAACTCTGTTCCGTGTCGATGAGGATCCGGCCGTCCGGTATCAGCGCCGCCGGGCGGTACTCCCGCCGCCCGTAACTCCAGTAGGAGCGCGAACCGAGCGACCGGAAACACCCGGTGCGGCTGAACGGCGCGGGAAGCCCGGAATCCTCCGCCTGCTCGGCGATGCGGTGCATCCAGAAATCGGCGTGGGGAAAGAGGATGAGGTCAGGATCAAAGGCCTTCACGCATGCCAGAAGATCGGCAACGACAGTGCGGGGGCTCCCCGAGAAGGTCTCCGTACGCCCGTGCTTTACCGTGACCTGCGAGAGGGGCGAGCTCTGTCGCGGCGGCGCATCCACCGTCACGTGCATCGATGAGAGCGGCACCTCGAAGGCGGCGGCACACCGCGGCTCGCCGGGGTATGCGCAGGGAAAGAGCCCGCGTTCGACGAGGTACCGCTGTTCGAGCCGCACGTCGACGTTGTACAGCCGGGCGGCATAGCGCGTCTCCCGCTCGATGGCCTCTGCGGCACGGCGCCCCGCACACACCCGGTAGCCGTCGACCGGGCCGTAGACGGTCTCGAACGTGCACTCCGCCGCACCAAAGCGCTCCTCGATTGCATCGAGCAGCCCGCAATGAAGGTGCGGGTCGGTAAGCGAGAAGAAGAACGATGGGGTGTACGCCACGGCATGGTGCCTGACGGAACCGCGGTCCCGGCACCAGAACTCCACTCCGTCCCGGGTGGCTCTCGCATCAAAAATCCACATAGGAAACCCCCGGTCAGGGCGCCCGATCAAGCGTCTGCTGCTCCCGTACGAGGGGCGAGAGCTGCCGCGCCCGGCGCCCCGGAACCTCCTGCTGCTCTACGGATACGATGCGGTGCGCACACTGCGCCATGCGCTGGAGGGCGGGATCGGCGCGGGCGGCGAGGAGAACCAGCGAGGCAATCCGGGCGCGGTCCGCACAGGCCAGCCCCACCGGCAGGGCGAGATCGCTGGCATCGTCGTAGAGGGTGGGGTCGTGCTCGAGCACGATCAGGCGGCAGTCCGCTTCCTCGAGAATGGCCAGCAGCTGGTGGGCGGTGAATGCACGCCGCACCCGGAATTCGGGGCAGCACCGGTCAAGCCTGCCGAGGATGCGGGAGAAATTGCCGCATATGTAGAGGAGCCCAGCCCCGCCCTCCCGCACGAACCCCTCCAGCGCCAGGAAACACAGGTGTTCCGGTGCGATCACCATGCAGAATGTTCCCTGTGCGATCGCATGCAGGAAACGCAGCTCGACATTCATCAGAACCCCTTTTGACGGTGCCGGCAGTTAAGGGCGATGCGGGAGGGCGGGGTGAAAGTGATAGCATGCCAGGGTGGCAGGTTAATATGCACCCGCGGAAAAAACTGATGGCAATGCAAAACGGTGTGAGCAGGACAACGGTGCTCCTCGTCGCCTCTCTTGCCTCGTTCCTCACGCCGTTCATGGGCTCTTCGATCAATATCGCGCTCCCCTCCATCGGCGCGGAGTTCGCAAGCGATGCGGTGCTTCTCTCGTGGGTGCCCACCGCCTACCTGCTCTCCTCGGCGATCTTTATCGTCCCCTTCGGCCGCCTCGCCGACATCCACGGGAAAGTGAAGATCTTTTCGTGGGGCATCGTGCTGTATACACTCGGGTCACTGCTCTCCGCGCTCGCCCCCACGGTGATCGTGCTCATCGCGGTCCGGTTGCTGCAGGGCGTGGGGGCGGCAATGATCTACGGCACCGGCGTTGCCCTCATCACCACGGTTTTTCCCGCGGAAGAGCGGGGAAAAGCGCTGGGCATCAACGTTGCCGCGGTGTACCTCGGACTGAGCCTCGGCCCGTTCATCGGCGGCGCCCTCACGCAGCAGTGGGGGTGGCGCAGCATTTTCCTCGCAAATGTGCTGTGCGGCGCAGTTATCATTTTTTTCGTGGCAACACGACTGAAGTCCGACCGGCATGACAACCATGAACCGTTCGATGCGACCGGGTCGGTGATCTACGGCGGCATGCTCCTCTGCCTGATGTACGGTTTCTCCATATTGCCAGCATCGATGGGATTCCTGCTCATCGCCGCCGGAATTGCAGGATTTTTTGCCTTCATGGAATGGGAAAAGCGCATCGAGCACCCCGTGCTCGACATCCGCCTGTTCACGAAAAATCGCGTCTTTGCATTCTCGAACCTGGCTGCACTCATCAACTACAGTGCCACGTTTGCCATCGCCTTCCTGATCAGCCTCTACCTTCAGTACATCAAGGGGTTCGATCCGCTGACCGCAGGGCTCGTGCTGATCGCCCAGCCGGTCGTGCAGACGATTTTTTCACCCCCGGCGGGACGCCTCTCGGACCGCATCGAGCCCAGCGTGATCGCATCGGCAGGGATGGCGGTCTGCTCGGTTGCACTCCTGCTGTTTGCCACGCTGGATGCAGATTCCGCCCTCGCCTTCATCATCGCCACGGAAATGCTGGTGGGCGTGGGGTTTGCCCTCTTCTCCTCGCCGAATACCAATGCCGTGATGAGCGCGGTGGCGCCACGGCAGTACGGCGTCGCCTCGGGAACGCTGGCCAGCATGCGCTTGATAGGCATGATGTTTTCCATGGGCCTCGTCATGCTGCTCTTCTCGCTGCTCATCGGACGGGTGGAGATCACGCCAGAATTCTACCCCGCCTTCCTGATCAGCATGAAGGCGGCATTCGTGCTCTTTGCGGTGCTCTGCGGCATCGGCACCGTTACCTCGTACCAGCGGGGAAAGGTGCGGCAGTGAGGGGTCCACCCGCCAGGCTAATAGCCCTGCAAACGCTCAAGCTCGTCCCGGACGACGCTGCGTACCGCCTCGAGGTCAAACGCACACCGCGTCTGTCTCTGGAGAAGGGCGTGCATGGTTCTGATGCCCTCCGAGACGGTCGGCCCGTAGTCAAGGGCAGTTTCGACCGCATCGTCGTGGATGCGTAGCACGCGTGACATGTAACATAATGTAACCACATCCGGGATAAATGTTGCATATTGTTACAGTAGCGGCGGATCTCTGTAACTAATTGTAACAAACCCTCAATCCGGGGTATTTTTCAAAAGAAAAGGCGTTCTGAGGAGGCTCGCGTGGAAAAAGTATATAGCACATCGGGCATTCCGGTGTACCCTGTTCGGAGGACTGGACATGAAGGTATTCATCGTGTACTACTCGCTCCACGGGCATATCCACGCACTGGCACAGGCGGTTGCGGAAGGAGTGCGAGAGGCGGACCTCGAAGCCGAGCTGTACCGCGTTCCCGAGACGCTCCCCCTCGAGGTGATCGAAAAGATGGGCGCGGCAGCGTTTCAGGAAGAATTCGCAACGGTCCCGGTCATCGATCGCCACCGGCTCGGCGATGCCGATGCGATCATCTTCGGAACGCCCACACGCTTTGGCAACATGTGCGGCCAGATGCGCCAGTTCCTCGATGCCACGGGAAGCCTGTGGACGTCGGGAGCGCTCGTGGGCAAGGTGGGAAGCGTGTTTACCGGCTCGAACTGCCAGCACGGAGGACAGGAGACGACGATCATCAGCACCCACATCACCCTCCTGCACCACGGCATGATCATCGCAGGCCTGCCCTACACCTTCGGGGCGCAATGCCGCGACGACGAGATCACCGGGTGTTCGCCCTATGGCGCATCCACCATCGCAGGATCGGACGGCAGCCGCCGGCCGAGCGAAATCGAACTCGCCGGCGCCCGCTACCAGGGCAAATACGTCGCGCTCATCACCCGGGAGCTGGCGGGGACGCGGGAGAAACTGCTGGAGGAACTTGCGGCGCAATAGTGCGGCCATCGAAGAGCGGGCAGCAGAGGTACATACGGGTTTTGCGGCGGGAAACAGAGTGCCAAAAGATAAAAAAACGCCCCGGCCGGGACTTGAACCCGGGTCAAAAGCTCCGCAGGCTTCTAGGATATCCACTACCCTACCGGGACCGGAATGATGCAAAGGATTGCTCTACTACGTGTGTTCTGAAGGTTTAAAACCATTGTTACTCGTGCAAGGAACGTCGTGCACAGCGAAAAAAGGAGGGTATCAGATATTTCCTTCGTGCACCTTGATGCGAGTCGTCACATCGACCTTGAAGCCTGTCATTTCGATGTGGTAGAAGCCGGGTGTACGGACGGTAAATGCCTGTTTCTCCGAATATCCATAGATGCCCCCGTATCCTTCATCGATGACAAGCGTCCCGGTATTCTTGTCATAGACCTTGAGCGAAAAAACCGCCAGTTCGCTTGGCACCCTGGTGGTCACCGAAAATTCTTCCTTCTCTCCGTACTGACTTGTTCCTTCTTTTTTGCGCTCGACCATTTCGGGAGAGACCGAATATTCGATGATCATCGGGGCCATTCTGAGATTGAAACTCCGTGCGACGATGTCATAGTTGAACTGGTGCGATGCGTTGTAGATCTCGACATAGGTCGTCGGCGCCGGCGTGGTCGCCGGCGGTCTGGCATAGGTCGGCGTCACGCCGGGGGTAGTGGTCGCAATAGGGGTCTCGACGGTCATGTATTCAGGCGTGGATGTCGGTGTTGGCGTCGATGTCTGCCCCATCCCGAAGAACGTCTCACCGTCCGCACCCTCTGCAATTTCAGCACATCCGGCGCATGCGAGGATGAGGACCAGCATCGCTCCCGCGCACAGTCCGGCATAAACGGGTTTCATTGTTAGTTGATAGGCTGATGCTATATAAGGGCTTTACGCATTCATTAAATCAAAATACCATTTGATTATCCATAACGTTAATACACGATGCGGCGGTGCGCATCCGGCAGGGAATAGTGCCCGATAATACCCCGGTACACATCCGCCGCCGATTCCAGCTGGCTGATGGGGACCTGTTCATCGATGGCATGCAGCGAATGCAGGTCGCCAGGCCCGTATTCAAGCACATCGAATCCGGCTTTGCGCAGGTAACGCGCATCGCTTGCAGCCCACTGGACGATGGGGCGCGCCGTGTATCCCGTCACCCGCTCGATCTCCCTGCAGGTGACGGCGACGATCTCCGTATCGGACGGGGTGTAACTCGGTGCCGCCATGTTGAGGGGCGTGATGGCCGCCCGCGCCGCCTGGGCTGCAATCTTTGCCAGCAGGTGCTCGACATCGCACCCCCACGGGATACGTATATCCAGCTCGAGCAAGCACTCCTGCGCAATGATATTGGCCTTCTCGCCCCCTTCGATCCTTCCCGGATTGAACGTGATGCGCCGGAGGGCGTCGCCGATGCCGGACAGCCCGAATATCTCCTCGAGCACCCCCGCCGAATCCTCGATGATGCCGAGCAGCTCTTCATCACCGGAGAATGTCCGGGTATTGAGCAGTTTCATGTATTCGAGCAGATCGAACGCCTCCATGACCGCACTCACCCCGATATGCGGGTAGAGAGAGCCGTGGCCCGGTTCGCCGGAAAAATCAAACCTCAGGCGGCAGAGTCCCTTCTGCCCGATGGACGGGCAGTGCTGCGGTGTCGGTTCTGCAATGACGCAATCGCAGGGGGAAAGCAGGTTCCGTGAGAGCAGGTAGCGCACCCCGAATTCACCTCCCGTCTCCTCGTCGCACACGAAGGCAAGGTTGACGCGCGGAACGGCGCCTTCGTTTGCACATTGCCGGAGCGCATGGAGAATGGAGGCACACCCGCCTTTCATATCGGTCGACCCCCGCCCCCAGACACACCCCGCCTCGATGTCTCCCGAAAACGGATGGCGCGTCCATCCGTCGGCGAGGGCCGGAACCACATCCACATGGCCGCACAGCAGCAGCCGGGTGTCCGGACTGTTGACCACCAGGTTGCAGCGCCCATCACGGTTCCGGGTCACCAGACCCCGGATACCTATCCGATCCAGAAAATCCTCGATATACTCGATTACATCGGCAGTCCCGCCCGGGGGGTTCTCACTGCGGATCCGGACCAGATCCGCACAGATCTCTGCGACGCCCATGTCCCCTTCACTCCGGCGGTTCAGCGGTTGACCGTCGAGACATACTCGTCGAAGAGCGAGGCGAGTGAGGCGCCGGTATATATCGTATTCAGGAAACTCCTCGAGAAGAATTCTTCGATGGACTGCACGAAGAACTGCGCCGGGACAGGCCTTGTGCTGTTCGGGTCGAGCACGATGCGGAAGGAACGGTAGCCTGCAGGCGTGTCCGCATCATAGATCTCCTTCCAGAAGGTGGGCAGCTTCTCGAACCGCTCGGAATGGTATTCCTTGAGCCAGTTGACGAAGCCGGGGAAGTGTACGCGGTCGCCCATCTTCTCCTCGTCGATCCGCCACCGCATATACTGCATGTTCATGATATTGCGCACAGACTGGAAATTGAAGGACAGGATGCAGAGCGTATAGTCGATATGGGCGATCGCGTCGAGGAAATAAAAGTGCAGGACAGGATGAAATTCGGATGGCGATTCCAGTATGAGAGACCTGTCATAAAACCGTCTCAGGATGTTGAAATATTCGTTCTCCAATGGCATACCCATCTATTGTGGATCGATGTACAAAAAGATTTGGGAGTTGACGGCACATATCGCTCCGTCTCACTTTTTAAGGAATTTTAACAGAAATACGCCTCCCGCCGGTCCACTGCTTCCCGGAACAGGGCGGCGAGCTCGTCACCCCTCCTGCCCCTGATATCCACATGGTTGTCATGCCGGAGCAGACAGGGCTTGAGAAATCCGTCCGACGTCACCCGGAGGCGGTTGCAATGCGAGCAAAACTCGGTATTGTGCAGCGGGCGCACGATCTCGATCTCCGACCCGTCGAGACAGTACTTCTTCCGGTGGTGCATCCTCCGGGTGATGATCACCTTCGACCGTGAGGCGAGGTCTTTTTCGAGAGGGGTAACATCGGAATGGTGCGTATCGCCGTCAAACTCCATGAGTTCTATGAGCTGCAGGATCAGGTTGCGGTTGTTGCGAACAAACCCGATGAAATCCTCCACCTCGCCCTCGTTGATACCCTTGAGCATGACCACGTTGAGTTTGATGGGCGTCAGGTCCGCATCGAGGGCGGCATCGATCCCGGCAAGCACCCGCTCGAGGTACGGCTTTCCCGTGATCGCCTCGTAGCGGTCCGGCCGGAGGCTGTCGAGGCTGATATTGACTCTGGAGAGACCCGCATCCTTCAGATCCTGCGCGATCGGTGCGAGGAGCGTACCGTTCGTGGTCATCGACGATTCCATGCTCTCCGGCACCGACGCGACGATCTCTGCCAGATCCCGCCTCAACGTCGGTTCGCCGCCGGTGAACTTCACGCTCGTCATGTCGAACCCGGCGGCGATGCGGAGTATTTCCGCAATATCGTCTGCGCTCATCTGTTCTTTCGGGGCAACCTCCCCCTCCGCATGGCAGTATGTGCAGCGGAGGTTGCACGCCGGTGTCAGGCTGATCCTGATATTGGTGACTTTTCTCCCGCAAGAGTCTTCAAGCAGCATCTCTCGTTCCTCTGAAATTCTTTGCTATCACGTATGCTTCAGTGCTCCCTTTTCGTGTGGCCTGTGTGCGGTACACGCGCACCGACCGGAACCGCTCCCTCACCTCGGCGAGGAAATCATCGAACTGCTCCCCCTGAAATGCTTTTACCACAAAATTGCCGCCCGGCTTGAGAATGGTGCAGCAGAACCCGAGTGCGTCTTCCGCCAGGCCGATCGACCGCGCCTGGTCATAGCTTTTCTGGCCGGAGAGCTTCGGGGCGGCATCGCAGACGACCACGCCAACCTCCCTGACACGGGAGCAGATGTTGTCCTGCACCGCCTGCTGGGTGAAATCGCCGGTAATGGTGAGTGTGTCCTCCACGCTCGCGATGGGGGTGAGATCGACGCCGATGACCGTTCCTGCCGTGATCTCCCGCAATACCTGCAGCCAGCTGCCCGGTGCCGCCCCGAGATCCACGACATTGTCGTCCGGCCGGATCAGCTGGAAGCGCCGTTGAATGTCAAGGAGCTTGTATGCTGCACGGGAGCGGTAGCCTTCGCTCTTCGCCCTGCGGTGATACCGGTCCCGCCCCCACTGTGAACCCATATTCGTCGACTACCTCGTGTCCGGCAATGCACCGGTGCGATGCAAAATGCCAGATATTATTAAAAAATATGGTCATATAATTTATAATACACTTTGTTAAGGGGTAATGATGTTAAAGGCAGATATTGACGCGGATATTTTCAGGGAAACCATCGATGTGATATCGGCCCTCGTGCCGGAATGCAGGCTTCACGTCGGCGAGAGCGGAATACGAACCCGCGCGGTGGACACCGCGAACGTCGCCATGGTCTCCATCGAGCTCTCGGCAGATGCGTTCAATTCTTTTGTCGCCACCGAGGCGGAGCTGGGGATCGACATTGCCAAGATGAAAAACATCCTTGGAATGATGGGCAAGGGCGATGTCCTGAAGATGGAACTGCCGGATGAGGGACATAAACTGGAGCTTGCCTTCGGGGGCTACAAATACTCCGTCACCCTTCTCGACGTGAATACCATCAGAAAGGACCCGAACCCGCCGACCATCAACCTCCCCGGCAAAGCGGTGCTCTCCGGGGCCTCGCTCAACAACGCCGTCAAGGCGGCGGCAGTCATATCAGACAAGATCGCACTCGGGATCGATCCCGATGCGGGTATCTTCTACATGGAGGCAGAAGGTGATACCGACCACATCCGCCTCGACCTTGGCGGCGATGACCTGATCAGCCTGGAGGCGGCACAGGCGCGTTCGCTCTTCTCCCTCGACTACTTAAAGGACATGGGAAAAGTAATGAGCAGGGCCGAGAAGGTGGAGGTCCACCTCGGCATCGACCATCCCGTAAAATTCTCCTTTGCAATTGCCGAAGGGAACGGACAGGTGGAGTACCTGCTCGCTCCCCGCATCGAGGCAGATTGATGGCAGTGCGGCTGGAACCTGAAGATTTCGCAAAATACCCATTTTTAGAAGAGGCGCAGGATTTCGTTCGCGCCAGAGGATATACCCTTGAGAAAATCCTCACGTCGAGTTCGGGGAAAATCATCGCCACGAAAGCAGTCGACAGGATCATTGCCGCACTTTCATCAAAGCTCAGGTTCGATGATACCATCAAACTCGAGTCGGTCGAAAAGGAGATATTGAGCTACTCCATCGCACGAATCCTGATCGTCTGCATCAACAACCGCACGATCACCGAGAAACTGATGCACTACGAATCCGACCGCGTGCGCTATTTTCTGCACAGGGAGTTGACGGACGAGCGGGGAGACCCGGAGAAAAAGCGCATTATCATGGAAAAAATCGGGATCGCACCCGACCAGGAAGCGCTCCCGGTGAACGCGTACGTGGAGCTCGCCGCAGGGCTTCGGGACGACGCATGGCGTCTGGTAAACAGGGACATCCGGAACGGAATGGTCAGGATACACCCGGAAGAAATCGAATCCATCGTACGGGAAAAACTCCGGATCATCCTGCAGAAAAAACTGCCTCGGGAGGTCCCCGAAGAGCTATGCTCCCGGGTGCAACCTCTCATCGACCGGATCACGAAGGCCAACCAGGAGCATATCCTGGAAAGCTACGGCGATATCGAAGAGGGGTACTTTCCACCCTGCATCACGGCGCTGATCGCCGCCGTGGCATCGGGCGCCAATATCCCCCACACGGGCCGATTCGCCATCACCGCGTTCCTCCATACCATCGGCATGCACCCGGCCCAGATCGTGGAGGTATTCTCCCGGGCGCCGGACTTCGATCTCTCCCGGACGGTCTACCAGGTGGAGCATATCTCCGGCAGGAGCGGCACCGAATACACGCCCCCCTCCTGTGCAACCATGCGCACCTACGGCCTGTGCGTCAACCGGGACGGGTGGTGCGAGCATGTGCACCACCCGCTCTCCTATTACCGCGACCGGAAGAAGAAAGAGCAGAAAAAATCAGAGACCCCGGCTTAAATCGTTCTGGTGCCCACCCAGACGCCCGCCGCACTCATCACCAGAATGAAGACCGAGATGGCCGCAATGTAGGCAAATCCCGCCCCAAGCCCGGTAAGCGGGAATACGATCAGGCACACCAGAAAAATGAACAGGGAGGCGATGGCCACTGCGCTGTCAAGAACCCATCCTTTCATCCGGCAGGATATTGTCCCTCAAGAGGTAAATTTCTATCCATACCACGCCTCTCGCCACGAGCACAAAGGGACCGATCGATTTTTGGGTGACAGGGGAAAACATGTGTGCAATGGACAGAGAGGACGCGCTTTCGCTGCTCAAGGCTTATGTGCATGAGGAGTCGCTGATCAAGCACTGTCTGGCGACCGCCGCGGTCATGAAAGCTGCCGCCGGGTATCTCGGCGAGGATGCCGCCGCCTGGGAGATCATCGGCATCCTGCACGACATCGATTTCGAGCAGGTAGGTGAGGACATGGAACGCCACGGCATTGAAGGAGAGCGGATACTGCTCGAGCACGGGGTGGACGCAAAGATCGCCGCAATCGTGAAGCGGCACAACCACATGCTCTTCGGCGATTACGAATCGCCTGCAGAGATCGCGTTGCAGGCGGCAGACAGCGTCTCCGGGCTGATCATCGCCTGTGCTCTCGTAAAAGGGGGTGAGCTGACCGCCGTCACGCCGAAAACGGTGAAAAAGAAATTCAAGGAGAAGAGTTTCGCCGCTGGCTGCGAGCGTGACCGGATACGGTCGATAGAGCCCCTGATCGAACTTCCCACCTTCTACCAGCTTGCCATCGACGGGCTTATCACGATCAGGGATGAACTGGGGCTCACCTGACCGGCAGGAGGGGACCGGTGCAATGATTTCGGATGAAGAAAAGGACAGTATTCTCAGGGATCTCGAGTTTGCGGTGTTGCTTCTCGTCGAGCATATGGATCCCGCATTGATACCCGAGGTGGGGTCGAATATCGTTTACGCCCTCCCGGGTGCAACGGAGCCCGGGCAGGTGGCAGGCGTCTTCGGCAGGATTGTATCTCTCAAGGGGCGTGTCCACCCGGTGGGAGAGGTCGGGTTCGGGGCGAGCGACCATATCGCCCGTGTCGCCCTCACCGCAATGCGGTTCGAGCCGGCGGTCCGCAGCGCAGCAAATATCCGCTTTTCCGAGGAGACGGTGGAGCTGCTCAAAAGCCTCCTCTTCGAAGTATGCGAATTCGACCGGACGAAAGAGCCGCCCGGGGTCAAAACGATGGACTGGGGCGTTGCGTTCTGCTGCAGGGAGGGGGTGCCGGATGCCATCGCGGATCGCGGCGCGATCGGCAAGGAGCCGATGATCCGCATCCTTGGCGAGGATCCTGAACACGTGGCACGCAATATTATTAAGCTGTCAGGGCGCATTAAGAATACAACTCTAGGATAGGTCTCCATGGGAATCAAACCGACGTATATCAAGACTCTGAGCGAGGAACTCCTGGCCAAACACGGCAACAGGTTCGGCAAAGACTTCGAAGAAAACAAACAGGCTGTCTCCGAAGTTACGGTTATCGAGAGCAAACGGGTCAGGAACCGGGTTGCAGGCAACATCACGAGAAGGGTCAACCGGAAGAAACACAGATAAGCGGTGAATGTCCCGCACATTTACGCAGGTGCCGTGGGGTCGGGGCAGCATCGGATACCGGACCGATTCAGGACATATTTTTCCAATCGTGGTACGTGAGCAGTACGCATATGGCTGTGCATGCCGGACGGATGGTTGGCACACCCCCGTTGCGTTGGGATGCACCCGGCACGGATGATGCGGCAGATCCACCGCCGATCCTGTATGTCCGGAAAGGATACCGGCGTTGTGCGGTGGCAGCAGGTATCGACTCTTCAGCGTCCCCCCGTCCGTGAAACCGGAACTTTGATACCTTTTTGAATGATGAACGAATAGTATTCATACCCATGGGGATCCTCCGTGCATGCAGTTCCTAAAAACGGCATCACTCGTTGCGGAGCTCTCCTGAGGCATACACCCTCCGGGGTGCGAACAAGGTGACACATAGCATGTTTCAAGGCGTTCTTCCTGCAATAATTACCCCGTTTCAGGATACTCCCGAACGGGATCTTGATATCGAGGGCCTCAGGTCGAATATCAGGTTTCTTCTCTCGCAGGGGATTCACGGCATCGTCCCCTGCGGCTCGACCGGCGAATCGGCCACGCTCACGTTCGAAGAGCACGAGACGGTGATCGGGGAGACAATCGATGTCGTCGACGACAGGGTGCCGGTGCTCGCGGGGACGGGGTCCAACAACACCGCGGAAGCGCTCCGCTTTACAAAGGCCGCAAAGGATCAGGGGGCGGACGGCGTGCTCGTCATCAGCCCCTACTATAACAAGCCGAACCGGTCGGGGCTGATCAAGCATTACACGGCGCTCGCGGATCTCGATATCCCCGTCATTCTCTATAATGTGCCGGGAAGAACCGGCCAGAATCTCCTCCCGGATCTCGTCGCCGAACTCGCCGCCCACCCGAATATCGTCGGGATCAAGGAGGCCAGCGGCAACATCTCCCAGGTATCGGACATTCTTGAAAAAACACGTGACGAGGAGTTCGTGGTGCTCTCGGGCGACGATGCAATGACGCTGCCCATCCTCGCTCTCGGGGGCCACGGCGTCATCTCGGTGGCGGCGAACGTCGTGCCGCGGCTGATGGCGGAGATGTACGAGTCTTTCGGAGCCGGCGACCTTGATGCAGCCCGGCAGCTTCATTTCAGGATGGGTCCGCTCTTCCGGGGAATGTTCATCGACACCAATCCCATTCCGGTGAAGACGGCCGCAGGCCTGCGGGGCATGGCGGCAGGACCGGTCAGGCTGCCGCTTGACGGCCTTGACCAGCCGAAGATAGAAGATCTGAAGAAGGTGCTGGCAAACTATGACTAGGGTGGTGATCTGCGGTGCGATGGGCCGCATGGGCATGACCATCGGCCGCCTTATCGATGAATCGGATGACCTCGAGCTGGCAGGCGGCGTCGATGTCGGCCAGGGTGAGTTCTACGGCGTCGAAATCGCCGCAGCCTCAGAGATCGATTCCTTTCTCGAGCAGGTCGCTCCCGATGTCCTCATCGACTTCACCATTGCGCACGCGGCAGTGGAGAACATCAAAGCCGCGGCCCGGCACAGGACCGCACTTGTCGTGGGGACGACCGGGTTTAGCCCTGAGCAGCGTGCAGAAATCGAGGCTGCGATCGAGGGAGCGGTTCCTGCGGTCATTTCAAGCAATTTCTCCGTGGGAATGAATATCTTCTGGCGGCTCGTCCGCGATGCAGCACGACTCCTCGGTGATTACGACATCGAGGTGATCGAAGCCCATCACCGCTATAAAAAAGACGCCCCGAGCGGCACGGCAAAGACCATTCTCCAGATTATCGAGGAGGAAGCGGGAGAGCGGCAGAAAATGTACGGCAGGGAAGGGGTGACGGAGCGCAGCAATGAGATCGGTGTCCATGTGGTCCGGGGAGGCGATATCGTCGGCGACCATACCGTTCTTTTTGCGGCAAACAACGAGACCATACAACTCTCCCACCAGGCATTCGACCGTGCGGTGTTCGCCCACGGGGTGCTGCGGGCGGCGCGGTGGGTGCCGGAGAAACAACCCGGCATTTATTCGATGGACGATGTGCTCGGCCTCTCCTGAAAAGCACGGCGCGGAATTGGTTAAATCGAAACCTATTTTACCTCTTTTTCCGAGAATAGATAGGAGAAAAACGAATGGTAGCAGTAGTTGACAAGGAAAAATGTACCGGCTGTGAGACCTGTGTCGATGTGTGCCCCTCGGCGGCGATTACCATGCAGGACGGCATCGCAGTCGTCGACCACGAACTCTGTGTGGACTGTGAGACCTGCGTGGAAGAGTGCCCCTCAGAAGCCATTCACATGGAATAGAGAACAAATCTTTTTTAACTCCCACGCGGTAATAACTTCAATCCATGATCAATGCAGGAGTGCTAGGTGCCACTGGTGCGGTGGGACAGCGCTTCATCCAGTTGCTTGCAGAACATCCCTGGTTTGACCTTCAAGTAATCACCGCATCAGAACGCAGTGCAGGAAAACGCTACCGGGACATCGTGAACTGGCGGCTTGATGTGCCGTTCCCCGAGCATGTCGGAGATCTCGTCGTGCAGCCGACCACGGTGGACGCGGTCAGGCATCTCGATCTCGTCTTTTCCGCCCTTCCCGCGGATATCGCAACCCACATCGAGGACGATATTGCCCGGGCGGGTGTGGCGGTGTTTTCCAACGCCGCATCACATCGTATGGACAATGACGTGCCGCTTGTCATCCCCGAGGTGAACCCCGACCACCTCGGGTTGATCGACGTCCAGCGGGACCGGGGAAGAGACGGGTTTATCGTAACCAATCCAAACTGCTCGACAATTGTGCTCGCACTCGCCCTCACACCCCTGCGATCCTGTGATTATTCCAAGGTGCAGGTTGCAACCATGCAGGCGATTTCCGGGGCCGGGTTCGAGGGGATCCCCGCAATGGTGATCTACGAGAACGTGGTCCCCTTTATCGGCTCCGAAGAGAAGAAGATGGAGACGGAAACCCTGAAAATCATGGGTTCGCTTTCAGGCGATGCGATCGAACCCGCACCGTTTTCGGTGAGTGCCAGCTGCCACCGTGTCCCGGTGATCGACGGGCACACCATGGCGGTGTGGATCGATGCAAAAGAATCCGTTGACGAGATTAAAGACGCATTCCGGTCATTCGCCCCCCCATTCAGCGGACTCCCCCTGCAGCCTGCAAAATCAATCGAGCTTTTCGAACAACCCGATCGCCCGCAGCCACGGCTCGATCGGAACCGCGGGAGGGGCATGACCGTCTCGATCGGGAGGGTTCGTGAAGGAGTGCGTTTCATTGCTCTTGGACACAACACCATCCGCGGGGCGGCCGGTGCCTCGGTCCTCAATGCGGAGCTGATGGCGTCGAAAAAGAAGTATCTCTGATAGAGGGTGAGTCATGTTAAAGGATAATACAGTGTTCGTCGGAAACAAACCGGTCATGAACTACGTGCTGGCAGTAGTAACCCAGTTCAACAACGGGGCGGGAGAAGTTGCCATAAAAGCAAGAGGAAAAGCGATTTCGCGTGCGGTTGACACCGCGGAAATCGCACTCAACCGATTCCTCGAAAACGTTGACAAAAAGCAGATCATCACCTCGACGGAGATGATTGACACGGACAGCGGGAAGACGAATGTCTCAAGCATTGAAATCCTTCTGACACAGAAACAGTAAGTGCAATCATCAATTTTCATCTGACCTGTCGGATCGGCGGCGAACGGCGACGGGCATGCCGTCGCCCGCATCCTGCCTTCCCGTCTCAGTCACCATGGCGGCGCGTCAACTCCCCCATTGCCCGCCGTGCGCCGGAGTGCATGGATACGGCCCTTCTCATATCGACACAGTACCCCTCATTCCCTGATCCACCGGATATATTGCGCCGGATAATGGCATGGCACCGACCAGAAAGGATATATCAAATCCACCATAAGATCTAGGCCATGCAAAAATGGTCACTCGTCGTGCTCATCCTCCTTCTGAGCGGAGCCGTTACACCGGCGATGGCCGCGGATACCGGCCGATACGGCTACATTACCGTAGAACAGGTCGATATCTATCTCGTCAACGACAAAGCAACCGTCGATATTTCTTATAAAATCGATGACGGGATCCAGTTCATCGTCCTCCTCCTCGGGAAGTCGGATCTCAGGACCAAACTTGAGTATATCGTCGATTACAATGGAGCCGAATTCAAAAAGATCGAGCTGGACCATGCAGTGCTGGAGATAGAAAACGCATCGATCGATTATAATGACGGCTCGTACTGGTTCCCCGAGCATGAATTCGGGATTACCCTTCCGCGGCTCGTCATCACCACACCCCAGGTGAAAAAGGAGTTTACCAACACCAGCGTGCTTCCCACGGGTGTTGGACATTTCAAGACCTGAGGGACTTTTGCCCTGTTTTTTCATGCTTCATTCTGCAGCGTGGCCATGGAATAGGTGCCCAGCCACTGGTTGATGACCCGCTGGATGTAGATTCCCAGAAACGCACAGCCGAGTCCGCCGAGCGTGGAAAAAATGATTGAGCGTATCCCGTCATCCTCGGCAAACGGGAATCCGGCGATGCCGCTGATGGAGAGGGTGTAGACGCTCGCTCCATACGCGATGATCCCGATGGCGAGGAGGAAAAAGGGAAGCACGATGACTTTTGCCAGGTTTTCAGGCTCGTTGAGAAAGGTGTCGATGATCTTCCCGCCCGATGCGACGAGACTCGCTACGATGAACCAGGAAACCGAACCGTACAGAAACGAAATGGCGTAGAAGAAAAGCCCTGCCTCTGCTGCGTACCATTCCATGAGGCTGGTCAGCCCCATCACCACCCCCACGACGATCAGCAGCAGCGAGGTGATGTAGGCAACAAATGTTATCCTGCCGCCCCGAAAAGAAGACCGGAGTGCATGAAACCCGTAGGTGAAGACCTCGTCAATGCCGAATCCCTTGAAGAGCAGGTATATCCCGATCACTCCCACCACGGCGATGATCGCACCCTCGGGGTACCCGAGCATGTAGGCGACGGCGTACAGGAGCATTCCAAGCCCGACGGGCACGAACACCTGTTTTGAGATCTTGGGGTCGTCAAAGAGTTTCTTGAGGATGTAGTAGGTCCCCTCGAGGTTGGGCATCTGGTTGACAATGACACGCTGCACACCGTCCACGCGTATTCTCGACTGGATGATGGGGAGGATGAATTCATCCTCGGCGCCGTCGGTGACGAGAATGCACCGGTCGGCGCCGGTCTGCGCGACCAGATCCCCGAGATCGCCGGCGATTTTCCGGTCCCCGTCCAGCATCTGATGATGATCACCGCTGATAATCGCCACGACAACATCCTCGCCCTTCGCAGAGAGATTGTCGAATAATTTCAGTGCCTGGAAAATCGCATTGATGTCCGAATCCTCCGGATCCATCAACCCCAGGACATTCGCTGCATTGAGACAGCTCTCGCGCCCGATGACGGGGCTGGCAATACCGCCCTTGAACCCAATATCGTCGTCACGGTCAACGCATAAGATCAACGTCGGGCTATTCGGCATCAATTAAAAAATGAACTCAAATCTATTAAATCGTTGCTGACCGTGATGTGTAAAAGAATTATATGAGTTTTGCCCGCTGGAGCAGGAGGATGTCGTCGGTCGTGAGCTTCTCGCCGCTCCGGAAGAGCTGGAATACCCGTTCGGCCTCTTTGCGAACTTCTTTCTGTTCCCGGGTGATCCGGGTCTTCTTGGTTTTCTTGCGCAGCCCGCCGATAACCTTGTCGTAGTCCCGAAGCTCCTTCTGGCAGGTGATGAACTGGTTGTGTTCCGCATCGGCAGCTTCCTGCGCTTCCACGAACTTCTTGTGCATCTCGTCGGCCTCTTCGCGCGATTTGTCGGCATTGCGGTAGCACTCGACCATCAGGTCGTGGTGCTGCTGGGCGAGATCCGCCACCTCAGTAACCTTTGCGTGGATATCGGATGCCTGTTTGCGCAGGTCCCGGGCGTCCTGGAGCTTGGTGCGCATCTCCTTGTTCTGTTCGAGCTCGGCTTCCTGCTCCCGCACAGATGATTTCATCTGCTTGATCTTTTCGATCAGTTCGCGCTCTTTATCGGTGCTGATGACCTCGGTCTGCTGGCGGAACTCCATGTACTCGATCTGCTTCTGGATCTCCTTGATCCCGCGGGTCTTGATGGTCCCGTGCTCCTTTTTGAATTTGTCAATATCTTCAAAAAGCACGTTCGCCTGGTCATTCAGAACATTACGCTCGTCTTTGAGCTTCTGCACTTCATCGTTGTTTTTGTCCCGGAGTTCTTTGTGCTTCTGCGCCTCTTCCACACATTCCCGGGTCTGGTTGTTGAGAGTGTTGCGCTCCCGTGCGTACTGGCTCGCAAGGGCGTTCAACCGGTTTCTCTCTTCTTTGTGCTTCTCAGAATCAGTAAGGATCTTTTTTCGTTTATCAATCAATTCGTTCAACATGCTCAACCAATCCTTGAACTCGATACCGCCCACCTGTCCTTCGGGAATACGGGAATGCGGCGGATGCAGAGCGCTCTGTCATCGGAGACAGAGATGAGTGGAAAATGCCGGAGAAAGAGAGTGCGTGTTCTTCAGGCTGTTCAATGTTCAACCGCCGCTACCTTTCATGATCCGGGCAATCCTCGATTTCTGGCCCGATTGCTGTATCTCCCGGTGATCCCGAAGGGATGTACAGTAATTTCTATTATTCAAATGTTATCCGGCCTATTAAGTATTTCGTCTTCCGGACACTGTTTTCTGCGGACCCCGCAGCGCGGGCACCCCCCAGCGCACCCGTCAGAGCTCGGAGAAGATAGCCAGAAAAAAGGAGGCGGTGCGGTATTGGTGAGATGGCCACGAAGAGGCAGTGTGGAATTGATATGGGAGGTGGGGGGCCCATCTCATGTGCCGGAATTCCCGTTCACCGCGTATTTGCTGAAACTTCAACCTCTTGTTGTGTCGTAGTACACAGTTACATCTGGTCGATCAGTCCGCCGCTGGTGGCATCCATGGCCGACCTTCTTCCTGCGGACTGGAAAGCGCCGAAATTACTGCGGGGAGCGGGCTCGGCTATCCTGCTGCGGTGGCTGAGGATCTGTGCGCTCTTGACGCCGGTCATGATCGCCATCACGCGGACCCGGCCTTCGTACTCGCTGTTGATGCGCGCACCCCAGATGACGTCCGCATGCGGATCGAGCTCGTAGGTCAGCGAGCTGGCGATTTCCTCCGCATCCTGCAGCGCAAGGTCGCTGCCGCCGGTGATATGGATGAGCGCACCGGTCGCGCCGCGGTAGTCGATGTCCAGAAGCGGGTGGTTGAGGCACTCGTGGACGACGCTCTCTGCCTTGTTCTGCTGCTTGCTCTCGCCGACGAGCATGACTGCGACGCCGCCCTTGCTCATGGTGGCGCGGACATCTGCGTAATCGATGTTGATGAGCGACGGCTCGGTGATGGTCTCCGAAATGCCCTTGACGGTCTCTGCGATCAGCTGGTCCATGACGGAGAACGCCTGTCCGAGGGGGAGGTTGGGCACGAAGCTCATCAGGCGGTTGTTATCGAGCACTATGACGGAATCCGCAGCATTCGAGAGCGCCTCAAGCCCCTCTTCCGCGCGGAGCAGGCGCGCCTTTTCGACCTGGAACGGATAGCTGACCATCCCGACGACAATTGCGCCCTGCTCTTTCGCGATCTGCGCGACCACGGGAGCTGCCCCGGTCCCCGTGCCGCCGCCCATGCCCGCGGTCACAAAGACAAGGTCTGCGGATTCGAGCAGGTTCTCAAGCGTTGTGCGTGCCATTTCCGCCGCACGCTTTCCGACATCGGGGAACCCGCCCGCACCGAGACCCTTGGTCAGTGATTTCCCGACGAGGACGCGCTTGTCGGCCTGGATCATCTCCAGGTGCTGCTTGTCGGTATTGACGGCGATGGTCTCGGCGCCCTTCACCTTCATGTGGTAGAGCCGGTTGATGGTGTTGTTACCCGCACCGCCGCACCCGACAATCACGATACGCGGCTGTCCTGAAAACGTTTCGTCTTCTCCGAACAGATCTTTGTTGGTCAATTTTTCCTGTTCGGAATAATCAAGAGCCTTTTTGATAATGTTCTGCATCAAAACCCTCCTACACCTCAAATGAGATTTGTTCGCTGTCTCTCAGTACACGGTGAGCGTGTTTCTCGATGAGTTCCCGGACAGCATATCGCACGGCCTCGGATACGGTCGGAAACTCTCCTGCCTCGACCAGCTTCTCAAGCATGGACACCTGCTGGGGGGGGAGTCGGATCGTGATTCGCTTCATCCATGTTCTCCGTGTCTGACGATTGGCAGCTTTTTGTCTGTCGCATGTCAGACGTTTGACATCCTTACGACTGACCCAAATCAGACAAGCATTCATATTTCAGCATAATATATAAACGTTATTAATTGTGATTAACACCTGCGCACAATCATTTTATGGCGGAATAATCTATATTTTTTAAAAAGGAGTCTCATCGTGAGAAAAGATATTCCGCACAAGGTGATACACGGCGATAGGATTATAAGGCTGAGGGAGATCACCGGTAAAAAACTTCTCGATTTCGGCGCGAACCTCAACCCGTTCCCTCCCGAAATCGGATGGATTCCTGACGTTTCCATGCTGGCATCCTACCCCGACGACAGTTACCACCGGCTCAAAGAGGCCATCGGCCACCAGATTGCGCGGGATATCGAGGAGATATGCGTCGGCAACGGATCGGTCGAGCTTATCAGATCCTTCTGCTACGCAGCCCTGTCTGCAGGCGACGGAGTGTATATCCCCCACCCCACCTTCGGGGAATACCTTGTTTCCGCCCGGCTCGCAGGTGCCGGAGAGGTCGCCGATCCTGCGGATGCGAAGGTGCGGTTTCTCTGCAATCCCAACAACCCCACCGGATCGCTCCTTTCACGGGACCGCGTCATCGACCTGCTCGGGCAGGCCGAACGTTACGACCAGATTCTCTGCGTCGACGAGGCATTCATCGATCTCGCCGACCCGCACCAGTCGGTCATTGACATCGCATCACCCCACCTCTTCGTGCTCAGGTCGCTCACCAAATCGTTCGCCGTCCCCGGCCTGCGGGTCGGATTCGGGTGCGGTGATACGGATCTCGCATCGATTATCGAAGCGATACGCCCACCGTGGACGGTCAACTGTTTCGCCGAGGATTTTGCGGTCCGCTGCCTGGCGCGGAGCGACGACCTTGCACAGTCGAGAAGGGCCATCGCCGCAGAGCGGGAATGGCTGAAGAATGCGTTCGACGCACTGGGCATTGCCCACCGCCCCTCGGACACGAACTTCATCCTGCTGGATCTTGATGAGCCAGCAGCGGATCTGGCAGGCCGCCTCCTTGCCCACGGCGTGGTGGTCCGTGACTGCGCGTCGTTCGGGCTCCTGCACTCCATACGGGTGGCCGTGCGCACACACGAGGAAAACCGGCAGCTTGTCCGGGCACTGGAAGTATGCTTGCGCTGATAATGGCCGGAGGCGGCGGCACCCGCCTCGGCATGGGAGAGAAACCGCTCGTCACCATCTGCGGCAGGCCGATGGTGAGGTACGTCATCGAAGCATTCGAGCAGGCAGGTCACGAGGCGGTCGTGGTCGCATCGCCAAAGACGCCCTTCACCAGAAACTGGTGCACGGCACACAGCATCCCCTTCATCGCTGCGGAGGGGAGAGGCTATGTCGAGGATCTCGTCGAGGCTGTGGAGGAACTCGGGGAATGCGCCCCCCTGTTCACCTGTGTTTCCGACCTCCCGTGCCTCACGTCCGGGATCATCGCCCGCATCGGTGAGGAGTATGCACGGTCCGGCAACGACGCCCTATCGACATGGGTTCCCCTGAGCATCTGCCGGCAGTATACCTGCCGGACGAGCTATGTCGAGGCCATCGGTGGGAGAGAGGTATGCCCTGCAGGGATCAATGTCCTGCGCGGAGAGTACATCACCGAGGAGCAGGACGAGTACAGGCTCGTCATCACCGAACGCCGGATCGCTTTCAATGTCAACACCCGCGAAGAGCTGCAGGCCGTCCGCCAGTACCTCTGCCGCTGAAAGCCGGCCCCTGTACCCCGGTAAAGACCGATACCGGGGGATACTTCGTTGGTGTGCGAATGCCCGTCTACCGGTACAATAAGTCATATTAGGGAGCATCACCGACGTATTGGGTATGGAGCGAAGCCGGGAATTCGAGCTCGAGGGCCATATCATCGACTCGGGGACCCTCACCCAGATTTTTGACAAGATCATGGATATGGGCGGTGATTTTGAAACCACGCGGTTCGACATAGGAAAGCGCAAAACCGATCCCAGTTACGCACGTATTGCCGTCACCGCCCCGGACAAGGCGAGTCTCGACGCCATCATGAGCGAACTGCACCGTCTCGGTGCCCGGCTGCTTGAACTGGAGGATGTACGGCTCGAATCCGCCGAAGCAGACCGTGTCGTCCCGAAGGGCTTCTATTCGACGACCAACCACCCGACGTATGTGAAATGCGCCGGCGCCTGGACACCTGTGGAGCGCATCGAGATGGACTGCCTGATCGTGGTGGACAGGGAAGAGCGAAGAGCCGTCTGCACACCCATGTCAAAACTAAAAAAGGGCGATTATGTCGTGATGGGCGAGGAAGGCGTCAGGGTGGTTCCCCCGGAGCGCCCCCGGAAGGTCAGCACATTCGAGTTCATGCACGGCACGGTCTCCTCGGAACGCCCCAGCGAGACCATCATCGCACAGATCGCCCGCGAGATGATCGCCCTGAAAAAGCGGGGCGGCAAAATAGGCGTCGTGGGCGGCCCTGCCATCGTGCATACGGGTGCTGCGCCGGCACTCGCCGAGATCATCAGGAACGGGTACGTGGACGCCCTCTTTGCCGGCAATGCCCTTGCAACCCATGATATCGAGTACAATATCTTCGGGACCTCCCTCGGGATGAACCTGGATACGGGAACGCTCGTCACCGCAGGGCACAAGCACCACATCTACGCCATCAGCGAGGTGATCCGGGCCGGTTCGATCCGCGACGCGGTGGAAGAGGGGGTGATCGGGTGCGGCATCATGTACGAGTGCGTGAAAAACAATGTGCCGTTTGTCCTTGCAGGCTCCATCCGGGACGACGGGCCCCTCCCCGACGTGATCACCGACGTCATGGAGGCGCAGGACGTGATGCGCGAGTACCTGCGGGATCTGGACATGGTCCTCATGATCGGTACCCTCCTGCACTCGGTGGCGATCGGCAACTGCCTTCCCAGTTTCGTCAAGACCATCTGCGTGGATATCAATCCCGCATCGGTCACCAAACTCATGGACAGGGGCACCCACCAGGCGATCGGTGTCGTGAGCGACGTGGGCACGTTCCTCCCGCTCCTCGCAAAACACCTCCGCGACCAGAACTAAAAAAACGACTCCGGGAATGTCACCGGGTGAGGGGCATGCAGTAGGGCTTCTCGCCGGCGAGCACGAACTCCCACTCTTCTTTGCACCGGCATTCGGTTTCCATCAGCGCGGCAAGGAGATCGCGGTCCCCTGAAAGGGAATATTCCCGGATCCCCCTGACGATATCGAAATCGCAGGACCCACAGTTGTGCGGCCCGCGTTTCTTTCCTCCCCCGACAGGGTCGCAGGAAACGTGTACCGGCGCCGCTGCGAGGACCGCCAGAGCGCTCCAGAGATAGGGGGGGCGGTACATCCCCCTCTTCCAGTAGTACTCCACATCGGTGCGGTTCTGCACCGTGCAGAGATTCATGGAGATCATGTCGGAGACCGGGGCCGCCTCCTCGATGGAGCGCTGCATGTCTTCCATCGCTTCCCGTTCGGTCAGGAACGGGGGCTTCATCATCAGGTAGGTCTTTATGCCCGCGCCGCCCTCTCTCGCCGCCGAGACCGCATCGTAGAACTCCTGCAGCGTAAACCCCTTGTCGATGCACTTTTCCCGGATGACATCACTGGTTGTCTCAAGGCCCGTCGCCACGTACAGCGGGCAATTCCACGAACCATCATCCACGAGTTCGCATGCCTCGCGTATCGTATCGGGAGAGACGTACTCGGGTCGCGTCTCGGCAATGACAAGTTTTCCCCGAAAGCCCTCGAGAATCGCCCGGCGGGCGGATGCAGGCACCTCATCCGCATCAAAAAAACTGCCCGACGTGAAGATCTTGACCATCTGGTAGTCCGACTGCGGATACTCTCTCTGCACCCACGCCATCTGCGCGAAAAGTCGCGTGGTGAGGTCCGCCGGAGCCATGGGTGAATAGCGCTCGTGGCGGTAGCCGCACATCCGGCAGCGGTTCCACGAACACCCGCCGGTCTTGAAGATCACCGTCAGGCAATCGAGCACGGATCCCCGGTATATGTCCTTTCCTTTCCAGCATGCGAGTGGTTTCTCGATGAAAAAAGATATCATTAACAGTATAGTAGTTGACGTTTGTTCATGAAAAAGATCGCCTGTCTGTTGATCTTCGCACTGGCCATGGCGGTACCGTCATCAGCCTATCTGATCAACTGCGACTGTCCGACAGAGCTCTATGTTGGTGAGACGCTTGCACTATCCGGTACCAGCAATCTACCCGCGGGGTTGACCATCGATATCGTGCTGTACCGGGGAGCACGAGAAATTGAGCGAAAGTCCTTCACCATCCAGGATGGTGGCGATTGGTCTGTTGCGTTCGAGACGGAAGGACTGCAGGGCGGTGTGTACAAGGTCGAGATCGAGGAAAAGACGCTGTATGTCGACCGCGAGTATATCCGGTACGAGTTCGGCTCGAGTTCCGATACGCTGAAGGTGATCACGTTTATCGACCGTTCCGGTGAGATCGCCATCACCTCGCCCCTCGTCCAGGGCTTTGCCGACACCCTCCTGATTTCGGGAACGAACGAGAAAAAGCCGAATTCTGCGGTGAAAATCGGCGTCGTCGGACCATCAGGACCCGTATTCGGCCCAACATATGTGGCCACCGATGCCTCCGGTCGTTTCACGGTGGAGGTGCCTGTCAGCGAGACCGGGCCCTATGAGGTCACCTTCTCCGATGCGGGCGGCCTGATCACCACGGAAACGTTCACGGTTAAGGGAGCGACGGCACCGCCGACCACGCAGCCGACCTCCGCTCCTGAGAGCTCCATTGTCGAAGCCACGGCAGACGCTTCAAGGGAAAATCCCGCATTTTTTGCTGTTGCCACCCAGGACGGCGGGGTGCGCATCACCACCTCCGCCGGGGTTGACTGGGTGGTCGAGTATGTCGATGAAGACGGCACGCTCAAAAAGGTCAACACCCAGGGCAGGCTGAACCCCGAGGAGATCCGCCTGTCCGCACGGGGGGGGACCGTGTACCTCAAAGTGTATCCGGTGCGGTTCAATGACGAGGAAACGGTGACTATTTATGCCGAAAATGTTGATTCGGTTACGAGCGCACCCGAAGCGGCAAGCATCTTCGGTGATGCCCCCGAAGCGACAGCCACCCCGCAATCGCCGCTCCCTGCCGGCCTTGTGCTCCTCGCAGTCGTTCTTGCCTGCCTGCTGTATTTCAGGAGATAACACCTTTTTTTACCCCGGACCACAAACACTTATGGGAGCCGGGATAGTCTAGTCCGGTAAGGCGGTGGCCTTGAAAGCCACTGGTGCTCGGCACCTCAGGAGTTCAAATCTCCTTCCCGGCGCTTCTTTTCTTCGCATGTGATTGATGTATTCCTTCCATTCCGGGTGCCGCTGCGGCACCCGGAGACGGGCGGCATATTACTGCGATCGAGAATTCCTGCGAGCGCACCATTATGCAGACACGGAGCATCCGGATATATTATTACGGGATATAAGTTATTGGATTTTTATAATATGTAAATTATTATATAATCGAAGATGCATCCATACACTCCATGGAAGGAATTGGCCTGAGAGTACAGGTGCGGGCCGTACCCAGCCGCGGCAGGGTGAGGGTTCATGAGTCTGCGCTCGGAATGCTTGAAATCGAACAGGGAGACTCCATCGACCTCTACGGTGATCCTGACGCAAAACCGATACGCGTGAGCGTCTACGCCGATGCGATGGTGGAAAAGGGTGTCGTCAGGATGGATGCAGGCGACATGGAGAAGCTCGGACTGAGGGAAGGCTCGGTGGTCACGGCCACAAAAACGCCCACATTCACCGAGAAAATAAAGTCAGCCACCTCACGAACGACGCAGAGCATTGAAGAGGGCGTCGGTTCGGTCTCGAAGAAGATCACCGGAAAACAAGGAGAGACGGAAGAGCCTGAAAAACCCGAGATGCAGAAGAAATCGGTCTGACGGAGAGAAGTCATGGCATTACCGGTAACTGATTATGTCATCTATGCCCTTCTCGTCTTCGTCGGACTGATCATCATCTATTTTATCATCAGGGAACTGCGCACCTGGCGCAACCAGCCGCGCCTTGCCCAGATCGAACTGGACCGGGAAAAACTGGACCTGATCAAGGCTGACATGGGCAGGCGGGGAGAGCCCTACAGTAAACTCCCCGACGAGAAACTTGGGGAACTGCGTATGCTGGATGCCGAAAACAACGCGCTTGAGATCGATATTTTCGGCAAGCAGAAAACAGTTGAGGGCAGAATTCAGCGGCTTGAAAACGAGGTAAAAGATAAAAAATACGACAAGATGCTGGAACGCATCCGGGAAGAAGAGATCAAACTGAGGTGAACATTGTGTATTCCACGGAGTATGAAAAAGCCCGGAAACGAGAATTGATTGCACCCGAGCTACCTGAACGTTCTTCGACCTTCGGAGAACGCCTCCCCACACTGGAACAACGTCTGGATCGATATTTCGATTCACATATGGAGGTCATCATCGAGGAATGGGGGCTTGTCACCGCCCATGACCTTGCGGTTTTCGAAAAACGGCTTGAGGACATAAGCAGGGAGATCAACGCACTTGAATCAGGAAAAAGCAGGCTGGAAACGCGGGCTTCGGCGGTTGATGCCGCATTGAAGGAGATGGAACGGTCATGACAGGCATAGATTCGTACATGAATGCCTACCTCGATAAGAGAATGGCATCTATCATGGATGAATGGCAGCTTGCCACCCGTTTTGAAACCGGCGATCTCGAGCACCGGCTCAGGATACTCGAGGACGACATCCGTTCGATGGACGATTTCGAGAAGATGGCGGATGTGAAACTGACTGACCTCGAGAACCGGATCGCACGCCTGAAGGAGGCGAGACCGTGACGATTCTTGAAATTATTCTCATAATCGCCATAATCGCTCTGATCGCATTTTTCCTCTACTATTTCTTCCGAGGATCCGGCGGTCGTGTCTCGATCTCCCGACCCATGGAGAGCCGCGTGGACATGTACCTTGACCGGCGGTTTGATCTCCTGATGGACGAATACTCGCTGATCACGAAACCGAAGCTGAGAGCATTCAAGGCAGAAAAAGACCCGTACCTCTCGGAAGAAGAGGGAAAAGCGGAGAGGTTAAAGATATTCAGGGATGAGATGACCGCAACGATGGCGGAGATGGAGAAGAGATTGGATGTTCTGGAAGCGGAATCTCAGGCCGATTAGAGGCACACGATCGGAAGGGGAGAACGACCTCTTTTCCAGGCTGAAAAAGGAGATCACGCCCCTGCGCCCGCAGGGGGACCCTCCGCTCCGCGATTCGGGCAGCTTTTCCAGGTACACCTGTGAACTCTGCGCCACTCCTGCACCCCTCGCCGAGCTGAAGCAATGCGTCCTTTGCGGCAGATGGGCGTGCAGCTCGTGCTGGACATCCGAATACTACGTCTGCAATGCATGTAACGGCATATTACAGCTCCATCTGCTCCACCAGAGCCGTTAAGGGCGATCCCCGATCACGATCGACGCGGCACGCCGGGTGTGGATTTCCTTGCACCATGCCATTTTTGCCTCAGGAGAAATCACGCCATAATGCGTAAATTTCACTGATCCAATCAATGTATTAATGTATCGGGCAGGAAATAGTAGTACTGCCAGGTGGAGGAACCCATGTGTATCGCAGTACCGGCTGAAGTGCTCGAAATCAAGGAAGGAAAGATCGGCGTGGTCGATTACGGTGATCTCAGGCAGGAGGTGCGACTGGATCTTGTCGATGTCGAAGTGGGGGAATTTGTGCTCGTCCATGTGGGCTTTGCCATCCAGAAACTCAGCAGAGAAGAGGCGCTGGAAACGCGTGAACTGTTCAGGCAGGTATACGCGGCGATGGAGGAGTGATGCACGAATACAGTATCGCCTATGATGTCTATGCCACGGCGAAACGGGCGGCAGACGAGCACAATGCCACGGAAGTCAGGAAAATTTTCGTTGATGTCGGCGAAATGACCATGGTCAATCCTGAACAGGTAAAATTTCTCTTCGATGTCATCCGGGAAGAAGACACCGTGTTCCACAACGCCGTACTCGAGTACAGGCAGGTGGCCGTCAGGGTCAGGTGTGCCTGCGGGTACGAGGGAAGCGAATATTTTGTCTGCCCCGAGTGCGGGGGGTTGCCCGAGGTCATCGAAGGCCGGGAGATTGTCGTGACCAATATCGAGATCGAAGTTGATGATGATGAGAGTTAACCTGATGCACGGAGCCGGCGGGGAAGTGATGGGAGAACTTCTCCAGACACTGACAAAATTTTCCCACAACAACGCAGGGGGCATCGGGCTCGAATCGCTTGATGACGGCGCGGTGATCCCGATCGGGGATATCAATCTCGTGTTCACAACTGATTCCCATGTCGTCCAGCCGATATTCTTCCCCGGCGGCGATATCGGACGCCTCGCGGTATGCGGGACGATCAACGATCTCGCCGTGATGGGAGGGCGGCCCATCGCCCTGTCGTGCGGGATGATCCTCGAGGAGGGGTTCGAGGTATCGGCGCTGGAGCGGATTGTCCGCTCGATGGACGAGGCGCTGGGGGAATGCGGCGCATCGCTGGTGACCGGCGACACCAAGGTGCTCGAACGCGGGGCACTGGATAAGATCGCGATCAACACTGCCGGAATCGGCATCGCCGAACAGCCTGTCAGGGACAACGGCCTTGTGGTCGGCGACGCGATCATCGTCAGCGGGACGATCGGGGATCACGGCATGGCGATCATGTGCCACCGCGAAGGGTTCGACCTCGGCGAACAGATCACCTCCGATGTCGCCCCTCTCTGGCCGATGATAGAACACGCCCTGAGCGCAGGCGAGATCCATGCGATGAAAGACCCGACGCGGGGCGGGTTTGCCAATGCCATCAACGAGATGGCGCAGAAAAGCGGCGTGGGCGTGCGTATCAGGGAAGAGGGGTTTCCCGTCAGGAGAAGCGTACAAAGCGCCTCGGAGATGCTGGGCATCGACCCCCTCGAGGTGGCAAACGAGGGCAAGGTGATCATGGGGGTCGCCGCTGAAGATGCGGAATCGGTGCTCAAAGCGCTCAGGTCACACCGCTACGGGCGGGATGCGGTGATCGTCGGGACGGTGACCGGCGACGGGCAGGTGATCATGGAGACCGGGATCGGCGGCGAGCGGTTTATTGAGGCTCCCATCGGCGACCCGGTGCCACGGGTCTGCTGAACGGCGAGACCGGCAGAGTATTCTTTTTTCCCGGCCGCGGGTGCACCCCCTGCTTCCCACGGGCGGCGGAGCGGTCGCGGGCAGAGCAGGGGGATATATCATGCAGCATGCCGAATCTAGCCCGTCAACTATGGAGCCGAACGACCGAAGGAATGATCGGGACAACGTGCGTATCCTGCGTGTCAGTGCATGGGACGCAGGAGAGATCGCCGATCTCTACCGGGAAGGGGGGTGGTGGAACGAGACCTGGGATCCCACCCGTCTCAGTAAGCTCATCGAAGGGAGTTTTCTCTTTGTGGTCGCCGTCGACACAGCGACGGGAAAGGCGATAGGGATGGGCCGGGCGATCTCGGACGGCGTTTCAGACGCCTATATCCAGGACCTCGTGGTGCGGTCGTCGATGCGGAGAAAACACATCGGGAGGCGTATTCTTGACAGGATTGTCGAAGAGTGCCTTGCTGCGGGTCTGGGATGGATCGGCTGTATTGCCGAGCCGGGCACACACGGATTCTACCGGGGGGCGGGGTTTGCACCGCTGGAAGGCCATGTACCCCTCCTCTATGGTGCAAGGAGCCGCTCTGATGCTGCATCTCGATGACTTCCAGCCCGTTTCCCTTACGGACAGGGATACCTTCCGGCGCATTCAGGGAAAGCATCCGCCGGTGCACAGTGACAACACCTTCACCAATATGGTGTGCTGGAACCATTACGCCCACTACCGCTATGCGCTGGTGGAAAGGACCCCGGTCGTTGCCACCACAATCGACAACGAGACCTCGTTTCGGATCCTGGCAGGTCCAGGACACCGGGCTATTCTCAAACGGGTGCTCTCCCTTGCCGCGCGCGAGGGAGGAGAGAATGCATTCCACCTGTTTGGCGAGAAGGCAAAAGAGGTGTTCGAACGGCGCTTCCCCTCAACACCCGTCTATCCGGACAGGGACTTTTTCGATTACGTGTACACCACTGCCGAGCTCGCCACCCTCCCCGGCAAAAAATATCTCTCCATCCGGCGGCACCTGAACAGGTTCAGGAGCAACTGCCTCTATGACGTCGAGGCAATCACGGCGGACAACCTTGCGGACGTGCGGGAGTTTCTTGAAAAATGGTGCGTATGGAAGGAATGCGATGAGAATCCAGTACTTGGAAATGAAAAGGGGGCGGTCATGTTCGCCATGGACCATTTCTGCGCACTGGATCTCTCGGGCCTGCTTCTGCGGGTTGACGGGCAGGTTTCTGCGATGGCGATATACGAGATGCTCGACCGGGACACGGCCGTGGTGCATTTCGAAAAGGCGCTCCCCGACTGCCCGGGGATCTACAAGGGCATCAACCAGGAAACCGCAAGGACACTCTTTGATGAGGCCCGTTGTATCAACAGGGAATCGGACCTCGGGGTCCCCGGCCTCCGGGAGGCAAAACTCCGGTACCACCCCAGTCACTTTGTTGAAGTTTATTATGTGAAAAGAGACGAGATCAGAGTATAAATTATGAGACGCAGGAGTGCATCCGGGGATAGAGACACACGGGAGAGTCGATCGGACATGCAGGTGCAGGGAGGCGAGCTCCTGCTGAAAGATGCGCTGCTCCCGGGAGGCAGGAGAGCGGATATCCTCATCGCCGCAGGAAGGGTCGTCCACGTGGGCGCAGGGATCCGGGCCGAGGAGGTCGTCGACTGCTCGGGCCTGCTCTGTCTTCCCGGCGCCGTCGACATGCACGTCCATATGCGCGGCGGCGGCCAGGCCCACAAAGAAGACTGGCGCACGGGGAGCATGAGCGCCCTTGCGGGCGGGGTCACCACTGTGGTCGATCAGCCGAACACCATCCCGCCCCTCACCACCGCAGACCTCTTCTCGGCGCGGGTGCGGGAGGCGGCGGCAGCCTGTCTCTGCAACTTCGGGGTCAACGCCGCGGTCACCCCCGCTGCCGATATCGAGGGGATGTGGACGGCGGGAGCGCTTGCCTTCGGGGAGACGTTCGCCGCACCGTCGAGTTACGGGGACGCCGTGAGCATGGGAGATCTCCGCATCCTCATGGAGCGCATCGCCGCACTCGGCGCACCCATGACCGTTCATGCGGAAGAAATCCTCCCCGGTGTCGATGCAACACTCGCCGCGCACGATGCCCTGCGCCCGGCTCACGGAGAGCGGAAAATGGTGGAGGAGATCAGCAGGATGCGGCCGCAGGGTCTTTCCCTTCACTTCTGCCATCTCTCATCCGCCGGATCGGTCGATGCCGCCCGGGGGAGCGTGGAGGCAACGCCCCACCACCTGTTTCTCTCCCGGCAACGGTTCGCGCCCACTGATGCGCGGGGAAAGGTCAACCCGCCCCTGCGCAGCGATCAGGAACGAAAACACCTCTGGTCACGCTGGGACCGCATCGACGTCATCGCATCCGACCATGCACCCCACGCGCGTGCGGAGAAATCGATGGAATTTTCCGCCGCACCCTCGGGAATCCCCGGGGTCGAGACGATGATGCCGCTCCTTATTGCTGAGGTGTACAGGGGGACCGTCACCCTTGCATCCCTGCTTGAAAAGACCGTCCATGCCCCGGCGAGGATCCTCGGCATCGAGGCCCCGGAGTTTTCGAAAGGGTGCCGGGCGGATTTCGCACTCTACCCGAAAGAGGCCTCGTCCATCCGGGGAGACCTGCTCCACAGCAAAGCGGGCTGGACGCCGTACGAGGGCATGCTGGCCGCGTTCCCCGTCACGGTGATCGCCGGCGGGCATATCGCCCTGCATAAAGGGGAATGTGCCGGGATACGGGGCGCGTGGCTCCCGGGACGTGGGTATATATGCAACGGGGACACACAGGTACATGCCGATACAGCACATCTATAGGTCCCCGGGTGATCGATTGGCATATGCCTGGATATGAACTTCGGGACAACCCAGGTATGCGACAGGCAACGCCCGGCAATGGGTAAAAACAGGTGAAGAACGGCGCCAGCCACTCGTGATCCATGTTTGTTAATGCCGGGCGACACCCTTTTCATGACGTTCGCCGTACGGAGAACCACCCATGTTCGCACAGGCCATACAGGAGGGCGAAACTGGCGCAATCATTTCGCTTGACGTGAGTCCGGGTGCCAGAAAAGACTGTTTTCCGGCCGGATACAACGAATGGCGGAAGAGTATATCGTGCCAGATACGGGCGCCTCCGGTCGAAGGCAAAGCAAATACAGCAATTCAGGCTGCAGTCGCGTCTGCGCTCGGCGTGCCGAAGTCGGACGTCACCATCATCAGCGGCGCCACATCGTCACACAAGCGCGTCAGGATTGAGAGGATGGCAAAGGACGAGGTGATCGCACGGCTTTCCCCAGCTTTTGCACCCGGGCATGCACCGTAGCCACGCTGCAGTGCGGGGGGTGTGCGACAGGCTGCCAGCCGCTGCCCGTATTCCCCTGAGAAGTCCTTTTTTCAAAAATAACCTTCAATTCGAATTTTTACGGCGCAGAGTGATGAATCGATTTAAATAATTTTAGCAACTATAGACATCTGACCTATGTTCAGGTTTATCATGCTTTGTATTCACCACCGCACAGGCGCGGTGGGATCCGGAGGCGATGATTATTGTACTCACCAGAAACTACGAAGTATCTTATTCACGTGTACCTTGAAGCAGAGGGGGTGGTCGAGAAATCCGACGTGATCGGGGCAATATTTGGCCAGACCGAAGGATTACTCGGCGAAGACCTGGATCTGCGCGATTTACAGAGAACCGGAAGAGTGGGCAGGATTGATGTACAGATCGCAAGCAAAAAGGGAGAGACCAGTGGCGAGATTCTGATCTCTTCCTCCCTTGATAAGGCGGAAACGGCTATCCTCGCAGCATCGCTGGAGACCATCGACCGCGTCGGCCCCTGCAATGCACGGGTCGCCATCGAGAAGATCGAGGACATCCGCATCACCAAACGGCGCATCATCATCGATCGGGCGAAGGAGATTCTCCTCGAGCGGTTTGACGAGGGGACGATCGACTCGAACGAGCTGATCGACATCGTCAGGGAATATTCCCGCATTGAAAAGGCAGGTACGATCGGGGAGGAAAAACTCCCTGCCGGGCCAAACGTGATCGATTCCGATGCCATTATTGTGGTGGAGGGGCGGGCGGATGTCATCAATCTCCTCAGGTTCGGGATCAAAAACGCGGTTGCGGTGGAGGGGACAAAGGTCCCCGCAACGATCATCAACCTCTGCGAGAGCAAGACGGCGACCGCGTTTCTCGATGGCGACCGCGGCGGCGATCTCATCCTCTCGGAACTGCTGCAGGTTGCGGACATCGATTATGTGGCGATCAGCCCCCGCGGCCGGAGTGTCGAGGAGATGACCCGGAAAGAGATCGTCAAAGCGCTCCGCAACAAGGTGCCGGTAGAATTTGTCGCCGAACAGCAGGCGGATATGGGGAAACAAAAAGATGCGAACCACAAAAGCACCCCCCGTCCCGTCCCGGTCGGCGAAGACATCAGGCAAACACGTGCCGGTGCCGTGGTTCGAAGGCAACAGGACGGCAACCAGCCGTACCGGCCGAAAACCCTCGTCGAGCATGCCGCCGCCGTCAAGGGCACCACGAACGTTCGTTTTCTCTCATCGGGGTACGATATGGTGAAGGAAACCCGCATCGAGGATCTGGAAAAGGAGATCGAGGTGCTGGAGAATGAAGCCGTCGGCCTCGTGACCGACGGGATCATGAACCAGCGCCTGCTCGATCTGCTGACCGCGCAGGGGTTTGAATACATTGCGGCGCGTGACTTTCAGGGTATTATAAAAAAGCCTGTGTCGGTCAAGCTGCTGAAAATACCATAGATAAATATTTTTTGTGAAAATATATTTATACATACTTCTGCAAATTGTGATTATCCAAAGTGATTCGCGGAAGTGGTTGTATGCATAAAGAAGAACTGATTACCCTGCACCAGATCATGGCTGAAATTAAAGACTTTTTTGAACGCACTGAAGCAAATGCATCCTTCTCCGATTATTACAATCTCAAGGTCGAACCGACCCAGATCCATAAAAGCAAAATGGAGCACAAACATGCCATTTTCGTGCTCGGAAAAGATATTGCCAGGGGCATGAACGGCGTGGAATACTCTGCAACGTCACGAACTGCGGCGAGAATGCAGGAACTTGCCGAAAAAACCCAGAAAGAGATAGAATATCTCCATTAAAGAAAGTGTTGTATTCATTGCTCTCCGGGCTTATTATTTCCAGTCTTTTTTCGTTTCCTGACGCGGTAGACGCCATAGATTCCTCCGCCGACCAGGATCAGGGGGAGCAGTATGAAGAATACGATGATAATTGCATCGACCGTGAAGAGGAAGGCTTCAATTGCCGCATTGAACACGGCAGCGAAGTCGTGGCCGATACCGGTGCCCACCGGGGTGGGTTCCCGGAGGCTCACCGTGATCGTCGCCAGATCGATACGGTTGTCAAAATACCGTAACCTGCCGGTGATACGCTCCATCTCGACCTGGACACGCTCCATCTCGACCTGAACCCGGAGGATGTCCTCGACCGTCTCGGCCTTCTCCATGATGCGGGAGTACTGCTCGTACTGGTGCTCCAGTGCATCGATGCGCGCCTGCAGGTCGACGTACTCCTCGGTCACGTCCTGTGCATTGACCGTCTGGCTTCGCACCGTCCCGAGGGCCCGGATATGATCCATCGTCGCATCAAACCTGTCCGCAGGGATGCGAAGGATTACCGTTGCGTGGGCGCTCCCGGTGCCGGGAACGCCCGCATTCGACGAGGACACGTATCCTCCCTGCCGTGCGCCGATGCTCTCGAGCTCCTCAAGGACTCCTTCGAAATCGGAGACTTCGAGGCTTACCGATGCAGTCCTGATGATTTTCGCATCGGACACAGAACCGGCCCCTGACGATGCCTCCGCCGCTTTCCGGTCATACGCGGCCTGAACGACGATTTCTTGAGAACTGCCGGCAGTCCCGGTATAGAATTCGGATACAGAGAAATCACCTGCAGCAGGAAGTGAGAGACAACCGCAGGAACAGACGAGCACGCCCAGAAGCGTGAGGATACCGAGCACTCTTGATCGCATGGGAAAAAATGGCACAGGATGGTATAAATACTCACCCGAAACTGCGAAAAAATTCGTAATCATGAATTCCGGGCCATACAGGGGGATCCTGATCTCCCGGCCTTTTCCTTCACCAATCGCAGCGGGTCGTCTCCTGCTCGACGAGATAGCGGGCAAGAAGACGGGGGATGGGCGCTTCCATGCAGTGCCAGTTGGGCGTGCCGTTGACTTCGAGCACGGTATAGCCGCCCTCGTGCATCAGGAGATCGACGCCGCAGTAGTCGATCCCGATTGCGTGTGCTGCGGCACCGGCGATCGCCGCCATCGCCGGGGATACCGGCACTGCCCGTCCCGAGCCTCCCTGGTGGATGTTGTGGGCGAACCCGTCCGAGCGGCGCTCGATTGCGCCAACGGCGTTCCCGTCGATGACAAAGACGCGGAAATCTCGGTCGTTTTCGATATATTCCTGCAGGTAGAAGGGAGGGGCGGGAAGCGCTTCGGCCGAGGTGAGCGGGAAGATGCCGTTGCCGTCGTAGCCGTACAGGGGTTTGTAGACGACCGTGCCGTGACGTTCGATGAATAATTCCGCTGCAGAAAGAGAGGACGTGAACAGGGTGTCGGGCGTGGCGACGCCGGCTTTGAGGAGCAGTCCCGTGGTCCGCGCTTTGCTGGCACAGGTGGCGATGGCATCGGGCGCGTTCACGACCCTGTTGTCCATGGCGAGAATATTGAGCAGCTCGAACGATGCCGGATCCTGCCGCATCCCGCACACCCAGATCAGCTCGCCCCGCAGACCGCCTGCAAAGGGATCGATGCGCTCGAGATCGAGGGAGCGCCACGATGCCCCGAGCCGCGTGAGCTCCGCAGCGACCATTCCCGTGGAGTTGTCATCCGGCGTGTCGGTCGGTTTTTGAATGATGTGAATCATGTCGGTATGCCACGCTCCCTGCGTCGGTGGTGTGGAGTGATTTTCGCATACCACCATATGGCTGTCAGGGCAAAAAAGCATCCGAAACTGCCATGCATCCCTGCATGCACCTTCAGGTGAGGCTCCCCGGTCCCGCGGGGACATTTCGATACACACTTTTTTAAAAAACGATTACATAGTCTTCTATGCACTACTACCATCATCCCGAATCCGGGCTTTCTTTTGATGCGATTATCTCCACCGTCGAAGAAGCGTTTGCCGAACACTGCAGGGGCAATGTGCAGATGCCCTCGAAAGTCTACGTGACCTTCGATGCGGGGGACTTCAGGACCATGCCGGCATACATTCCCGGCCTCGACATTGCGGGGGTAAAAATCGTCAACGTGCATCCCGGCAACCGCACGCGGGGGCTTCCCACCGTGATGGCGCTCACGGTGATCATCGATGCGGAGACGGGTGAGCCAACAGCGCTCCTCAATGCGACAGATCTGACCGATTTCCGGACCGGTGCGGCAGGGGCGATCGCCACAAAATACCTCTGCCCGAAACGCGAGATCGTGCTGGGGCTTGTCGGGAGCGGAAGGCAGGCGGAAACGCAGCTGGAAGCCATTGCGAGGGTATGCGACATCAGCGAGATCCGTGTCTGGAGCAGGAAGGAAAGCAACCAGGAAGCCTTCCTCTCACGGTATTCACAGTACGATGGAACGGCAACGTCCCTCGAACAGACATGCGACTGCGATGTGCTGTGCACCACCACCCCTTCCACCGCTCCTATCGTGAGCGACGAGTGGGTTCTCGACGGGACGCATATCAACGCCATCGGTGCTGATGCACCGGGAAAGCAGGAGCTCGACCCCGCCATTCTCGCACGGGCCCGGGTGTTCATCGACGACTACGAGCAGGCGACCCATTCGGGAGAGGTCAATGTCCCCATTTCGCAGGGGCTATATTCGCCCGCCGATATCGCCGGGACGCTGGGAGAGGTGGTATGCGGGAACAAAGGGCGGAACGGCGACAGAGAGATCACCATTTTTGATTCAACCGGCCTTGCCCTCCAGGATCTGGCAATCGCAAAGATAGCCCTGGAAAACGGCGATGGTCTGGATCTGCCCTTCCCCTGATCACCTCGATTCTATGTGATCGGGCGCAGGGATCGGCCGGGAGAACGTTTTCCAGACCTCCTCCCTGTGCACCGGACCGCTATTATAGGCACAGAAGGGTATCAAGCGTCCGTCAGGCGTGGCATAATGGATGCAGCACCGCTGTACCCGCGAGAGATCGTAATTGAAGTTGTCCATGAAATGCATGGTGCCGATAAAGAGGGCATTCCAGTGGAAATCCTTTAATGCCTTGAAATCCTGGTGAATCAGCGTTGAAGCCAGCAGTTTCCAGAAGGTTGTGGTGCTCCCGGTCTCGGAACCTTTCATCGAGGTGTGCATCTGGCGGACGCCGTCGAGCAGTGCCATGTACTTATTGAGGGAACCGCTCTGGTTGATGTGTTCGGCAATCGCGGAAATGGCGTCAAAAAACTTATTCACATCAAGCATCCTGTTGATGGGCACCAGCCCCTCCTCGGTCACGAAGACGTAGGTGGCCGCCCCGCAATGCTGGTGGGTGGTGAAGCGCACCTGCGGTTTTCCGGTATAGGCCTCCACGAGATCGGAAATCGGGATCACGCAGGGGACAGGGAAAAAGTAGTCCTTTTTGACGGCGCCGCCGGTCTGGAGCTCGATCCTCTCCGCCAGATCAGGAATGGTGACCCGCTCCTGCTGGATATTCTCGTCATTCGCCGCGCCGGTGAACGCCACCGGCTGGAAATTCACGCCGCGCACCGCCTGCATGTGGTTCGCGGCGAACTCGATGATCGCGCCGACCTCATGATCATTCCTGCCGTTGATCACGGTGGGTACCAGCACCACCCCCATCTCGATATCGCAGCAGTTCTTCACCGCCCTCTCGTGGACTGCAATCTGGGGATTGGTCGCTTTTGTCACGCCGTCGAAATGGAGATAGATCGTGCTGAGACCTGCATCTTTGAGTTCCTGGGCATATCCGTTGTCCCTGGCGATATTGACCCCGTTGGTGGCAAGCTGCACCTGTGAAAAGCCCACCTCTTTTGCCATGCGAATGAGATCGAAGATATCATCGCGCATCGTCGGTTCGCCGCCCGAAAACTGCACCGCAGGGGCGGGCACGGGTTTCTGGGACCGGACCATTCGCATCATCTCGACGATCTGGTCGAAATCAGGTTCGTACAGGTACCCGCAGGCGCGTGCATTTGCAAAACAGAAATCACAGTTCAGGTTGCACCTGTTCGTTACATCGATATTTGCAAGCAGCGTTCCCGATGCATGGTTGGTGCAGAGCCCGCATGCACGGGGGCACTCATCGGCACTCGCATGCCGCTGAGGGTTTTCCACGCCGTTTCCGATCGACTCGAATGCCTCGAAACGCCGGTACATCTTCGCATCAGACCAGTAGAGGTGCTTGAATTCGCCGTGTTCCGGACAGGTCCGGGAAATCCATACCCTGCCATCCTCTTCGGTCACGTCAGCAGGGAGTGTTCTGGCACATACAGGACATATACTCTTTGTCTTTTTCACGAAAATGCCTCTCAAATATACGAATTGTGATTCCCTTTCGTCTTTTCCGATACTTTAATGCTCCTATTCTAACAAACCAATGATGTATTGATAGGTAATCCCCTTCTTATAGATTATGCTGCCGGTGCACTGATGACCGCACTCTGGATCATGATCCCGGCATATGTGCCAAACCCCATCGCCGTGGTCGCGGGGGGAGGCACACCGATCGATCTGGGCACAACCTTCCGCGACGGCAGGAGAGTGCTGGGCGACGGGAAAACGTTCCGGGGATTGTTCGTCGGCATCATGGGCGGGATCCTCGCAGGAATCCTGCTCATCTGGCTCGAAGGTATCCTCGGATTCAGCATTCACACCCCATCCTCGGTGGTGCTGCTCGCCACCGGCGCATTGATCGGCGATCTCGTGAAAAGTTTTTTCAAGAGAAGATTGAATAAAAAGCGGGGAGAACAATGGTTTCTTGCGGACAGTTACGATCTGGTCGCCGGAGCGCTCGTCATGGTCGCACTCTTCGACCTCCCCTGGCTGACCGCACATGTCACCCTCCCCGTGGCGATCTGGATTATCATAGCAACACCGCTCTTGCACAGGGGAGCAAACATCATAGGATACCTTGCAGGAATGAAGGATGTTCCATGGTAAATGATATTGCAGAACTACTGGTCCGCTACGGCGCCATCGAGTGCGGGGACTTCACGCTGGCATCGGGAGCGAAAAGCAGATACTACGTGGATATTAAAACAGCCGCCACGAATCCGGATCTGCTGGAAGCGATCGGCGATGCCATCGCCGCCACGGGTGATTTCGATGTGGTTGCCGGGGTCGCGGTGGGAGCGGTGCCGATCGCCGTTGCAGTCTCCCTCGCAGCCCGCAAACCCTACGCCATCATCCGGAGGGACGAAAAGGGGCACGGCAAAGCAGGAAATATAATCGGGGATGTGGCAGGAAAGGAGGTCCTTCTGGTTGAGGATGTGACGACCTCCGGCGGCAGTGTTCTCTACGGCATCCGGTGCCTGCAGGATGCCGGGGCGCGGATACGGCAGGTGGTCTGCGTCGTGGACCGGGAACAGGGCGCCGATGCCGCCCTGCGGGACATCGGGATCGAATTGACCGCACTGGTGAAGGCTTCGGACATTCTCACCCAATAATCAATTTTTTTACGCCATAACGACATACTACTGGACATGAAGATACTTGTCGTCGGTGGTGGAGGCCGAGAGCACGCAATCACCACGGCACTTTCCCGCAATCCGGATGTGCAACTCTATTCGGTCATGGCAAAACCCAATCCCGGCATTGCCTCTCTTGCCACAGAGGTTTGCCTGGCCAAAGAGACACGAGTGAAGGAAATCACCGATTTTGCAATAACATCAGGAATCGAGTACGCGGTTATCGGTCCCGAAGCGCCCCTTGAGGCGGGCCTCGTGGACAGCCTGGAGAGCAGGGAGATCGCGTGCATCGGTCCGGTGCGTGCTGCCGCACGTCTGGAGACGGATAAGGGGTTCTGCCGGACGATGATGGAAAAACACGGGATCGCCGGGTGCCCCCGGCACCGGATTTTTGCCGCTCCGGAGGATGCCTGTGATTTCATCGATGCATATGACGGTGACCTCGCCATCAAGCCCATCGGGCTGACCGGCGGCAAGGGTGTCAGGATAATGGGCGAGCACCTTGATCGGGATGGTGCAAAGGAATACGTCCGCTCGCTCGGCGGCGATGTCGTGCTTGAAGAGAGACTGATCGGCGAGGAATTCACCCTGCAGGCGTTCGTTGACGGCTCGCATCTGGTCCCCATGCCGCTCGTGCAGGACCATAAACGGGCTTTTGAGGGTGATGTCGGGCCGAATACCGGAGGTATGGGATCGTACTCGATGCCCGACCACCGGCTGCCGTTTGTAACCGCCCGGGACTACGAACAGGCCCTCGCCATCATGAAGGACGCCGTCACGTCCATGTACCACGAGGGGTTCCCCTACCGGGGCATCCTCTACGGCCAGTTCATGAACACCGCCGAAGGGCCCAAGGTGATCGAATTCAATGCCCGCTTCGGCGATCCCGAAGCGATGAACGTCCTCTCCCTCCTCTCCTCCGATTTCACGGATATCATCTGCAGGATGGTCGAGGGATCCCTCTCCGCCTCCCATGTGACGTTCGAGCAGAAGGCATCGGTCTGCAAATATATGGTACCCGAGGGCTACCCGGAAGCCCCGAGATCGGGGGAGCCGCTCGGTATCGGAGATACGGGTGCTGCGCTGCGCTACGATGCAAACGTGGTCGAGCAGAACGGCACACTCTACACCCAGACCTCGCGCACCCTCGCATTCGTAGGCCTCGGCGATACCCTTGAAGAGGCAGAGGGCGTGGCCGAAGCAGCGGCGGCAGCAGTACGCGGCGCAGTCCGTCACCGCAGGGATATCGGCACGGCGGATCTGCTGCAGCAGCGTATCGATCATATGAGGGAACTGCGATGAAAAGAGACCTCCTCTCCATCCTCGATCTCTCGAAAGAGGAGCTCGAATCACTGCTGAATACCGCGGCCTCGCTGAAAGCATCGAGAGCGGGCGGCGAACCGGCCCCCTATCTCCCGGGGCGGACGCTCGGCATGATATTTGAGAAGGCCTCGACGAGAACGCGCATCTCGTTTGAGGTGGGCATGTACGAGCTGGGCGGAACCGCACTCTTTCTCAGCAGCCAGGATCTGCAGCTCGGCAGGGGCGAGGAGATACGGGACACCGCACGGGTTCTCTCGCGCTATGTCTCCGCCATCATGATCCGGGCGTACCGGCACGGCACCATCGAAGATATGGCGCGATATGCGACTGTACCGGTCATCAACGCCCTGAGCGACAGGGAACACCCCTGCCAGCTGCTCGCCGACATCCTCACGCTCCGCGAGCACTTCGGGGATACGGAGGGCCTCACCGTTGCGTGGGTGGGAGACGGAAACAACGTCTGCAACTCGCTCATCCTCTCATCTGCACTGGCCGGCTATACGGTGCGCGTCGCCGCACCGGAAGGCTACCTCCCGCCGGCAGCGCTGGTGGAGGAGGCGGTCGCACGCGGGGGCCGGGTCTCGATCGCCGCCACCCCCCGCGACGCAGTGCGCGACGCCGACGTGATCTATACCGACACGTGGATTTCAATGGGCAGCGAAAACGAACAAAAAGAACGCGTATCCGCATTTGCCGGATATACCGTGGACCGGGACCTTGTTGACGGGGCGGCGGACGATGCCGTCGTGCTGCACTGCCTGCCCGCACACCGCGGTGAAGAGATTACGGATGACGTGATGGAAGGAGAAAACAGCCTGATCTGGGACCAGGCGGAAAACCGGCTCCACGCACAAAAAGCGCTGCTTGTCCGGCTTATCGGGAAACAGGAAACGCGGGATTAATCCTCCCCGATATAGTCCTCTAATTTTTTGAACACGTACGTTTCCACTTCCTCGACCACCTCTCTCGTCCCCCTGAATGCGAGCAGTTCCCTGACGTCACCCTCCATATTCGCATAATAGAGGCGTTCTTTGCGAGACACCAGCTCCACATCGTACTTTTTCAGCACGTCGGCGATGATCGTCCGGGGGGTTCCCGGCGGAATCAGCATATCAAATTTTTCTTCTTCTGCCATGGTACATTCAATCCTTATTTACCAATTTTTATCCTCCGGCCCATAATGCACGGGCCACCCCGGACACCGCCGATGGGATTCTTCGGTTTGCCGAGCGAATTCATGCACCGACCCATCAGGGCGGCACCGCGGGCAAGGCCGTCATCCACGAAAACCACATGATCCTCGGGGTTTTCATAAATGCCTCTCTCGGCGATTCCATCGAGAATGATCTGGGGTTTTCGTCCCGAAATCGCCGCCCTGCCGGTAAATCCAATGGATGAATTCGGCGGAACAAGGCCCTCGCCAATCGCGACATCGATCAGGCGCAGCGCCATGCGCGCGCAGACGTGATCGACGACTTCATTCAGCATGCCCATGCCATAGTTCTCATATATTTCAGCCCCAATTTCCTTAAGTTTGTCTGCGTCGCTGTTATTCACACCGCAGTCAGAGCCGATCATCGCCACTCCCGATTCTTTTGCGATATCGGCAAATACCGGAACGCGACCGAAACGCTTCCTCTCTGGCGGCACGATACGGATATCGATATGCGAATGGCACCGCTCCTCATAATCATGGACAAGAGAACTCTTCTTCTTTGAAAATGGGCTGATCTTGCTTTTTTCTCCGAAGATGTCCAGTGCGGTTCCCGTGGCATCCGAAACCAGCCCGGTTCCCCGGACGATTGCATCGGGGATGGCACCGGCAAGGCCGCAGAAATTGCCGATGGTTTTCGCAAACGGTGTGGGCGCATCCTTCGCCACATCACTGGTGATACGCCCGTCGAGCGTCGTCCCGAAGTCGATGGATATGCATGGATTCCTGAAATCGACAGTGGTCCACTTGGCCCCTTCCTTGATCCCGGCCATGGCCAGCTCCCCTTCCATCTCGTTTGCCACCATCTCCACGCCCGAGCTCCCGATGGGCGGGGAGACACCGGCAACCGTGCCGCAGAACGTCACCTTGTCGGCGAAGCTGAATTTCTGGAGCCGCTTTGGAAGGTTCTCGATGGACATGGGCGGCGTCATCTTTTTGGGGGGGACGCCCGCGTCAAGACACCCGTTGGCAAGCGCGATGACGAAATCCCCCACCTGGTCCGGAGACTCCATCGCAGCCACGACGCCTGTGCTCCGCACCACGAAATCAAGGTCGTCCTTGATGCTCAGCCCGGCCTCCCTGTGGCACTGGATAAGGGTATCCTTCACGAGTTCGGTGACCGATTCGCGAGTGATGGGCGTCCCCACAAGGGTTTCCCCGAACACCTCCTCGCCGGGTTTGGGCGGCCGTACATCCCGGCTCATGCTCACCGTTTTATGGATAATAAAACATCGTCCTGTTTCCAGGTTGGTCCCGGTCAGGATACATTTGGTGGTGGTATTTCCCATTTCAACAGATGCAACGATGAAATAGGGTTTGACGCGATATTCAGGCATTCTCATACCGGCACCGGTTCCGACAAAGGGGGGAGGGGGGCTCTCCACAATATTTGGTTTTCGCTTTCGGAACCGGTCAAAAAAACCACACATAATAGTCGTTTTTTCCGTTGAAAACTTTATACCTTTCGATTTACGCAAATTTTCGCCACGACACCATACTGCCGGAGATATGCCGCATCGTCTATCCGCGGGGTATCAGGAACCCGGGCACCGGGCAGTGACCGACGCCCTCAATCTTTCAGGCCGATGACCCGCACCGTGACCAGCTGGAAAAAGCCCACGGCATAGACAAACCATGTGGCAAATGCACACAGACCGGCGAATGTTTTTGAGAGCCCGAGAGAGGAGAGAAAAAGGGGGAGCTGAACAGTACTGTGTACCAGTCCGCCGGCAACCGCAGCGACGATGCCTGCCTGTCCTCCCGTGCCCACAAACGCGACCAGTCCCATCCCGCAGGAGATGCTAACCAGTATATTGAACAGTAAAAGCAAGAGTGCCACGATGTAGGTTTTCATCAGCCAGATCCCCCGGAAACGCTGGAGGAAGGAGTCCTGCGATCCTCCCGTCAGATACCCATTGTTTACGTTCTTTGAAGGATATTTTATCAATGAGGTATATACATTCTCTTTTTCCCGCGTCCCCTCACCATTGTTTCCTGTCCCCGGGCAACGCTATTTACTCTCCGGTGCCATGCGTGATAGAACGCCGTGATGTCGGGCGACCGCCATCCCCCGTACGACACACGGAACACAGGAGAGTATTCGTATGACAGTCCTGACCGACGAGATGAAAGACGTGCTGCACAAGAACAACAAGAAATTCATCGCGGTTCCCATGGCCACTGCATCAAAGGAGGGGGTGCCGAATGTCGCACCCATGGCCTCCGTCTGGGTACGCGACGACGCCACGCTCTGGATATGCGACAACTTCATGAAAAAAACGCTGCATAACCTGCAGGAAAATCCCATCGCTGCGTTCTACTTCTGGGACGCCGATACAAAGCGGTGTTTTCAGGTCAAGGGACATGCCGGGATCCACACGAGCGGGCCGGAGTATGAAGAGATGTACGGGATGGTGAAAAAAGAGCGCCCGTCGTTTCCGGCGAAATCGCTCATCGTCGTTACCATCACCGCAGTCTACGACTGCACCCCGGGAGCGAACGCCGGGGCACAGCTGCAGTAGGCGCTTCTAGCGGTCCATATTTTTATGCATTCGCGCCTGGAGACCGAAGAACGCCGAGAAACCGACGGAATGGGTCTGGTCCAGCATCGGGCTGTCAAAAGAGACCATCTCATCGGAATAGAGCCCTGAAACCGAGCTCCTGCCGGCGACATGCACGCTGCCCTTGTAGAGCACGACATCGACGGTACCGGACAGGCGCTGCTGGGTGGTGTCGATGAACGCGTTGAGGGCCGCAAAGAGCGGCTCGTGCACCAGGCCCATATAGCCGAGTTCAGCCCATTTTTCATCCACACACTGTTTGAAGGCAAGCTCCTGGCGCGAGAGCACGAGATGTTCCAGATCGCGGTGGGCCGCGAGAATGGCGGTCGCCGCAGGGTGCTCGTAGATCTCGCGTGCCTTGATCCCGAGGATGCGATCCTCGATCATGTCGTTCCGGCCGACGCCGTTGCGCCCGGCGATGAGGTTGAGCCGCTGGATCAGCGCAAGGCCGGTCAGGTCTTCTTCGTTGATCGCCACGGGGACACCTTTCTCGAACGAGATCCGGACCGTCTCGGGCGTATCGGGCGCCTGTGTGGGGGAGACCGTCCATGCATAGATGTCTTCGGGAGGGTGATGCGCCGGGTTCTCGAGAATGCCTCCCTCGATGCTCCTGCTCCAGCAGTTTTCATCGATACTATAGGGGTTTTCCCTGCCGACCGAAACCGGTATGCCGTGTTCGCGGGCATACTCGATCTCCCAGTCCCGCGTGAGGTTCATCTCCCTCATGGGTGCGATGATTTCCAGTCCGGCGGACCTGAAAATGAAATCGAATCGCAGCTGGTCGTTGCCCTTGCCGGTACAGCCGTGTGCCACCGCTTCGGCCCCTTCGCTTCTCGTGATATTGACGATCTCTTCCGCGATGAGCGGGCGGGCGAGTGAGGTGCCCATCGGATAGCCCTCATAGGACCCGTTTGCCTTGATCGAGGGGAAAATATACTCCTCCACGAACCGGTCCTTGACATCGATCGTGTAGTGTTTGTCGGCAATCTGTCTGCCCTTCTGCGTCGCACGCTCGATATCGGCTTCGGGCTGCCCGACATCAACGGCAACGGTGATGACCTCGTCAAAGCCATAGTGCTCTTTGAGAAGGGGGACGCAGATGGAGGTATCCAGCCCCCCGGAGAATGCAAGAACTACCTTTCCTTTTCCCATAATGCCCAGATCTCCACTTCAAATCCCGAATATGCATCAGGTTGCGCTTCAGCTACAGTACCTGTGATCTCCGATGCAATAAATCAATGGTATCGATAAATCAGGCATGCGTGAGTCAGATGGACTGAAGGGGATTGATGCATTCATTGTTCGCGCACCACCGGCAAAAATCCGCACCGTTCCGGGTTTCAGGGATTCAGCGCGGCATGAATTCGAGTGCCATCGCCTGAGCGGCGGCAATCAAAAAATACATGCCCGGGTGTCGTCTGTTCCCTGATAAAACGCGTAATCACCTCTTCTGTGAAATCTAAACCGTTATTACTCATAAAAATGAAACCTTAGAGTAGAACGATTATTTTATATTTATGAGGTTATTTAATGCAAGATCCAGAGGACATGGAGAAGAGGGTGAAAGTTCGGGTTGAAAACCTGACAAAGGTCTTTGGTCCAAAGCCAATGCTCGCGCTGGAACTACTGGATAAAGGCGAACACAAACAGGATATACTTGAGAAAACAAGGCAGAACGTCGCCCTCAATAATGTCTCCTTCGAGGTCTATGACGGGGATATCTTCGTCCTGATGGGGCTGTCGGGGTGCGGGAAATCAACCCTGCTCCGGTGCATCAACCGCCTCATCGAACCGACGAGAGGCTCGATCACCATCGATGACGAGGATATTCTCAGGATGGACCAGGAGGAACTGCGGGAACTCCGCCGGAAAAAACTGGGGATGATATTCCAGAGCTTCGCCCTCCTGCCCCACCGGAGCATCCTCGACAATGTCGCCTTCGGGCTGGAAATACAGGGAATGCCGGTTGAAGAACGCTACGGCAAGGCTCGCGAGGCGATCAGGCTGGTCGGTCTCGAAGGATACGAAGAGAGCAAACCGCCACAGCTCTCGGGAGGGATGCAGCAGCGGGTCGGGCTGGCGAGGGCGCTTGCGAGCGATGCGGATATTCTCCTGATGGACGAGGCGTTCAGCGCACTCGACCCCCTCATCCGCCGTGACATGCAGGACGAACTGCTCGACCTTCAGGAACGGGTGAGCAAGACGATCATCTTCGTGAGCCATGACCTGGACGAAGCGCTCAAACTGGGGGACCGGATCGCGCTGATGAAAGACGGCGAGATCGTCCAGGTGGGCACCGCAGAGGAAATCCTCACGAAGCCGAGCACCAGTTATGTGGAGAAATTCGTCGAGGACGTGGATATGGCAAAGGTGCTGACGGCCCGTGATGTCATGAAACGTCCCGAACCCCTGCTCTCCCTCGATTCCGGCCCCACCAACGCCCTGCGCCTGATGAAAGAATATGGCATTTCAAGCGTGTTCGTGGTCGCCAAACACCGCCAGTTCCGCGGCCTTGTGACAGCGGACGACGCAATAGGAGCTAAATCGGCAAACAAACCCCTCCAGGACATTCTCATCACAAACCTGACGACAGTCCCTCCTGACACGCCCGTCGCCGAGATCATTCCGATGATTGCAGAAGCGCAGTATCCCGTGGCGGTGGTCGACGATACCGGCAAGATGAGGGGAATAATCGTGCGCGGGTCGGTGCTTGCCGCGCTCGCCCGTATGGAGGTCGATGCCCTGTGATCCCGACATCAATCGTCCCAAAGATCCCCATCGGCGAGATGGTCGAGGGGCTCGTCGACTGGATCGATGACTATTTCGGGTGGCTTCTGGACCTCATCAGTGCGCTGCTCGACTTTCTGGTGAGCGGATTCCAGGAGATCCTTCTTCTCATCCCGCCGCTCCTCCTGATCCTCATCCTCTCGGCCATCGTCTGGCAGGTGACGAGGAGAGACTGGAAGATTGCCGTTATCGTAGGCTTCGGCCTCCTTCTCATCTGGAACATGCGGTTGTGGCCTGCGGCAATGCAGACGCTGGCACTAGTGATCTCGTCTGCCATCGTCACCCTGATCATCGCCATACCGCTGGGCATCCTTGCCGCACGCCATGATCTCGTCGATGCAGTGATCAGGCCGATCCTCGACTTCATGCAGACCATGCCCTCGTTCGTGTACCTCATCCCGGCAGTCATCTTCTTCGGGCTCGGCAACGTCCCGGGCATGATCGCGACCGTGATTTTCGCCATGCCGCCGGCCATACGCCTCACCAATCTCGGCATCCGCCAGATACCCAAAGAGCTCATCGAGGTCTCGGATGCCTTCGGCGCAACCAGCAACCAGAAGCTGATCAAGGTGCAGCTCCCGGTTGCACTGCCCACCATTATGGCCGGCGTGAACCAGTGCATCATGCTCGCCCTCTCCATGACGGTGATCGCCTCGATGATCGGTGCCGGGGGCCTCGGCCTGAACGTCCTGAAAGGGATCCAGCGGGTCGATATCGGGGGCGGGTTCGAAGCCGGGCTGGCGATCGTCATCATCGCCATCGTGCTCGACCGCATCACCCAGAATATCATCCAGTCGGGCCCATAAGGACCCATACACATTTATAGAGTCAGCCACATAACGAAAACTGGCCCCTATTCAGGCCCTTTTTACCTTTCGGTAAGGTATGTCGCATTGGATGTGAGCGTGTGGTAAAAAATTTGAAAACACTTGTTATTATAGGAGTATTGTGTATTGCCTGCATATTCGTCGCCGGATGTGCAGATGAAGGTGCGCAGAACGGACCCGTGGAACCAAAAGGCACTGTCTCGATCGGCTATGTGCTCTGGGACTCGGAAATCGCCAGTACAAACGTCTTAAAAATCGTCTTCGAGGAAGCCGGCTACGACGTGGAACTCAGAGCGGTCGATGCGGGACCGCTCTACCAGGCGGTTGCGAACGGCAATGTCGACTGTACGGTCTCTGCGTGGCTGCCGGCAACGCAGGCCAACTACTGGGAGCAGTACGGTGACGACATCGATCTCGTCAGGCACAACCTCGACGGAGCAAAGATCGGCCTCGTGGTGCCAACGTACGTCACGATCGACTCCATCGAAGAGATGAACGATGTCCGTGACGAGTTTGAAGGTCAGATCATCGGCATCGAGCCCGGTGCGGGAATCATGCAGAATACCGAGGAGGCAATCGAGGAGTATGATCTCGATTACGAAATCGTTCCCAGCAGCAGCGCCGGCATGGCCGCCGAGCTCTCCAAGGCCTATCCCAACGAAGAATGGATTGTGGTGACCGGCTGGACGCCCCACTGGAAGTTCGCCCGGTTCGATCTCAAGTACCTCGAAGACCCGCTGGAAGTCTACGGCGGAGAGGAATTCATCGGAACACTGGCCCGACAGGGATTGAGTGAAGACATGCCCGAGGCGTACGGTATCCTCGAGCGCTTCTACTGGACTCCTGCAGACATGGAGTCGGTCATGCTCGACATCGAACAGGGCACGCCTGATGAAGAAGCGGCACAGGCTTGGGTCGACGCTCACCCCGATCAGGTCGCCGAATGGATCGGGGAAGCCTGAAACGCATAAGCCGACTCTGAAAACAAACTCAAACCATTTTTTGGCAGTTTCCGTGGAGTGTCCAGCCCGCCCTCAAACGGACCTTCCGGTTCCTCCGGGAGTAAGAAGCTCCTCGATCTTTCGGATATCGATATCGTCGAAATTCGATGCGCGGAGCAGAGCCGCGACGGAAAAATCCTCGTGGAACAGCAGCTCGATCGAAAGGTCATCCCTGTCAGCCCCGACGATATCCGCAAGCCGCGATGCGGCATCGATCGACCCTTCTCCAGCCGGGTCCCGGGATTCCGGAGCGCGGCCGGCCGGCTCACTCCCGGACGCCTTGCCTCCCGGCACAAGAACATAAGCAGGTCTGGTCATGCGAGAGAATGAAAAATTATTATTATTTAAATTTTTTTATAAAAAGAGTCTTCACGAAACCCCCTTGCAGGAGGGGGATGAAAAAAGTCAGGAATTATCGTGGTAATGCCTCAGCGGCTCGATGGTAATCTCCTGCGTGGTGATATCATCGATTGCCATGGCGGCGGCACGTGCACCCTGCATGGTGGTGATATAGGGGATGCCGTAATCCATGGTTGCCCGCATGATCTCGTAGTGGTCCTGACGGGATTTCTTTCCTGCCGGGGTGTTGACGATCAGGTTCACTTCGCCGCGGCGCATCATATCGATGACATTGGGCGAACCCTCCTGCACCTTCCTCACCAGGTTGGTGGCGATGCCCGCACGGGTGAGCGCTTCCACCGTGCCGCTCGTCCCGTAGAGCGCAAGGCCGTGATCCGCGAGTTTCCGGGCGATGGGGACGATTTCTTCCTTTTGCTCATCGGTAACCGAGATAAACACGTTCCCCTCCAGCGGCAGCTCGTTGTCCGCGGCGATGCACGCCTTGTAGAACGCCCTGCCGAACCCGTAATCGATCCCCATGACCTCGCCGGTGCTCTTCATCTCGGGGCCGAGCACGGTATCCACGCCGGGGAGCTTGTTGAAGGGCAGAAGGACCTCCTTGATGGCCACATGCCTGATCTCCTTCTCGACGTACCCGAGATCCTTCAACTTCCTGCCCAGCATCGTCTTCGCCGCCACCTTGGCGAGCGGAATGCCGGTCGCCTTGCTCACGAAGGGCACCGTCCGGCTTGCACGCGGGTTTGCTTCGAGGACGTAGACCACGTCGTCCTTGACCGCATACTGGATATTGATCAGCCCCGCGGTGCCGATAGCGAGGGCGAGCCTGACCGTATAGTCCCGCACGCGCCCGATGACCGAATCGGAGAGCGACTGCGGCGGGATGACACAGGCGGAATCGCCGCTGTGCACGCCTGCTTCCTCGATGTGCTCCATGATGCCGCCGATGAGCACCTCTTCCCCGTCGCATACGGCATCCACATCGATCTCGACGGCGTCCTGCAGGAACGAATCGATGAGCACCGGGTGCTGCCGGCTCACCCGCACCGCCTCCTTCATATAACTCTCCAGCTCCACCTCATCGTACACGATTTCCATCGCCCGTCCGCCGAGCACGTAACTGGGACGCACGAGGACAGGATACCCGATACTTTCGGCGATTGCCCGCGCTTCCGTTTCAGAGTATGCGGCGCTGTTGGGCGGCGTGGGGATACCCAGATCCTCGAGGATGCCGCTGAACCGGTCGCGGTCTTCGGCCATGTCCATTGCATCGGGGCTCGTTCCCAGAATGCGGGTGGCAAGACCGAGCTCGGCCAGCCTCTTTTCCAGCGGCATCGCAAGATTGACCGAGTTCTGCCCTCCAAACTGCACCATCACCCCGGCATAATGGTCTTTGCGGAGGATGTTGACCACGTCTTCGAGCTGCATCGGTTCAAAAAAGAGCCGGTCCGAGGTATCGAAATCGGTGGAGACGGTTTCCGGATTGTTGTTGACGATATGAACCTCCACCCCCTCCTCCCGCAACGCCATCACCGCGTGCACGGTGCAGTAGTCGAACTCGATGCCCTGCCCGATCCGGATGGGACCCGAGCCGAGGATGAGCACCTTCTCGTGATCCTGCGGGACAATCTCACAGGTGTCCTCCCACGTGGAATAGAAATAGGGTGTGTTTGCGGGAAATTCCGCCGCACAGGTATCCACCATCTTGTAGGTGGGCAGCCCTGCCACGGCCTCCACCTCGTCGACCGATCTGCCGGTGAGGCGTGCGATCTCCTCGGTGGAGAAACCGAGGCGTTTTGCCTTCCGGATCGTATCGGAGGCGGCGCCGGATTTCAGCACCTCTTCCATTTTCACGATGTTTTCAATCTTTTTGAGGAAAAACGGCAGGATATGGGTGAGTTCTGCAACCTCGGCAACGGAGAACCCGGTGCGAAACGCATCGAAGAGACAGGCGAACCGCTCGTCGGTGGGGCTCGAGAGCACCATCCTGATCTCGTTCGGGCTGGAATGGGAGGAGATATCGGTGTCCAGCGACCGCATCGCCTTCATGAACGCCTCTTCGACCGTCCTTCCGATCGCCATGACCTCCCCGGTGCTCTTCATGGCGGTGGTGAGCGTCCGGTCGGCGCGGCGGAATTTGTCGAACGGCCAGCGGGGCACTTTCACCACCACGTAGTCGATGGCAGGCTCGAAGGAGGCGGGCGTGGAGCCCGTGACGCTATTGGTGATCTCGTCGAGCCGGAGCCCGATAGCGATCTTTGCCGCGACACGGGCGATCGGGTAGCCGGTGGCCTTCGATGCCAGCGCCGACGAACGCGACACCCGTGGATTCACCTCGATGACCCGGTAATCGCCGTTTCTGTAGGCAAACTGGATATTGCACCCCCCCTGCACATCCAGCGCGCGGATGATCTTGATGGCGGCGCAGCGGAGCAGCTGGAACTCGTCGTCGCGGAGCGTGAGAATGGGCGCCACCACGACGCTCTCGCCGGTATGGATCCCCATGGCATCGACATTTTCCATACCGCAGACGATGAGACAGGTGTTTGCGGAATCCCTCATCACCTCGAACTCGATCTCCTGCCACCCGAGCACACTCTCCTCAATGAGCACCTGGTGGATCCGTGACCGCTGGAGGCCCACCTCCACGATGCGGCGCATCTCCTCAGGGCTGTGCGCAACCCCGCCGCCCGCACCGCCGAGCGTGTAGGCAGGACGGATGATCGCCGGGAGTCCCACCTGCGCGAGCGCCTCGTCGATCTGATCGATATGGTTGAGGATCATGCTCCGGGGGACCGGTTCGTAGATCTCCTCCATGAGGGTGCGGAATTTTTCGCGGTCCTCACCCCGGTAGATCGCTTCGAGCGGGGTTCCCAGGATCTCGACCCCCGCAAGCGCCCCCATCTCCGCGAGTTCGGCGGTCAGGTTCAGGCCGGTCTGCCCGCCCATGCCGCTCAAGATTCCGTCCGGCTTTTCTTTTTCGATGATTTTTGCGATGATGTCCGCTTTCAGCGGCTCCACGTAGATCACGTCGGCCATCTCCGGGTCGGTCTGGATGGTTGCCGGGTTGGAGTTGACCAGCACCACCTCGACGCCCTCCTCGCGCAGCGCCCTGCACGCCTGAGAGCCGGAAAAATCGAATTCGGCAGCCTGCCCGATCTGGATCGGCCCCGATCCGATGAGCAGCACTTTCTGAATATGGGGCAGTCGGGGCATCAGGGTATCCTCCGGTAAATCATATCAAAAAACGGTTGTTCTGTTTCACGCGGTCCTCCGTGGGCCTCCGGGTGAAACTGCACGGTAATGACGTCATGGTACCGTGAACTGAACCCTTCAAGCGATCCGTCATTGAGGTTGGTAAACGCGATTTCGCAGTCTTCCGGGAGCGTGTCGCCGTCGACCGCAAAACCGTGGTTCTGGGTGGTAATATAGATCTGCCCGCCTTTGCGGCGTACCGGCTGGTTCGAGCCGCGGTGACCGAACTTCATCTTGTAGGTCTCGGCACCGAATGCGAGGGCGGCCACCTGGTTGCCCATGCAGATGCCGTAAATCGGGATCCGGCCGAGATACCTCTTGATGCAGTCGATTGCTGCACGCGCATTGCGCGGGTCGCCGGGCCCGTTGGTGAGAAACAGCGCCTGGGGTTTGCATGCCTCAATCTCGTCGTGACGCACATCGTGAGGGAATACATACAGGTCGGCCCCGCGGCGCCGGAGGCTGAGAATCATGTTCTTCTTGATGCCCAGATCGATAACTGCAATCCTCTTGCCCTTCCCTTCGATCCGGTAGGGCTGCGTGCATGACACCTGACTGATCAGGTCGAGATCGGTGATGGGCTGTACGTTCCGGGCGCATTCCACCGCATGGTCGCCGTTATCGTCCCCGACAATCAGCGATGCACGAAGCGTTCCGTGAAGGCGCGTCCGTATCGTCAGGCTTCTGGTATCGACCCCCGATATGCCGAACACCCCGTGATCTTCAAAATAGGATTTCATGTCGGGCGCACCGGCAGGATAGCCGCATACTTCCCGCACCACACAGCCCATCGCCTTCACCGAGGGGCTCTGGAAGTTCTGTTCGTCCACCCCGTAATTGCCCACCAGTGGGTAGGTGAACATCAGGATCTGGCCTGCATAGGAAGGATCGGTCAATGCTTCCATATACCCGGCCATTTGTGTCGTGAACACGAGTTCCCCGGCGCAGGACCCCTCGGCACCAAAACCCTCCCCGACACAATATTCACCATCTGCTAAACCCAGAACCGCTTTCATAAAATTACCATATTAGTTGGGAAAAGCACCTTTATTAACGATTGTAAGAGGATCATTTCGGCCGCTGCCGCCATCACCGACACGGGGAGGGGTTGTGCCGGTACGGGGTGCGTGCGGGCACCGGTGCCGAGCGAAGTATCCATGTAGATCCGGGAAGAATAGTGAGTATGAGCGACCGAGTGGAAGTTGAAATCATCGGGTTTGAAGATTCTTCGTGCGGGCCGTTTCCCTGCGACGAGACGAGGACCTGCGAACTGGAGGCATGCGCCCCCACCGAGATGCTGCTTGCGGCGTTCGAAGCCTTGCGAAAGCGCATGCAGGAACTCTACGGCGACCGGGTGGTGCTGAAGCTCACCCTCCTCGACAATGGCATCCCCGGCTATATCGAAACGATCATCGAGGAACACCATCCTCCGCTGCCGATTGTGCTCGTCAACGGAAACGTCACGCCGCTGGGGAGAATGTCGGTGCCCCTGCTCAGAAATGAAGTGGAAAAACACCTGCGCGAAGAAAAATGAGTGAACTAGAGGGTTCTGGAGACATCGCCGGTTTCCAGGTCATAGTATAGCCCGTGAAGGGCAATTGTTCCCTCTTCTTCCGCCTTTCGGATAAAATCATAGGAACGGAGATGCTCGAGCTGGACACGCATGTTTTCGATCTCGATCAGCCGTCTCTTCTCCCTGACCGCCCCGGGTGTTTTCGGATCCGGCATCTTCTCGTCGGCCAGCAACTTCACCTCTTTTGCGTTATCCAGCCATTCCGGGATGAATACATCACCGCTGCCCGGTCCGGCGTCGAGGGCCTTCATCGCCCCGCAATCCGAATGCCCGAAGACCACGATGTCCTGCACCTTCAGGTGCTTCACCGCATATTCGAGCACCGTGGCAAGGTTCACATCGTCCTGCGGGACAATATTGCCGATATTCCGGTGCACGAAGATCTCACCCATCTTCGCATCAACCACACGCTCAAGATTGACCCGTGAGTCCGAACAGCCGATGAAGAGCGCCGTCGGGCTCTGACCGGTCGAGAGCTTTTTGTAGTATTCACGGTCTTTTTCAAAATCGTTCGCAATGAAGCGTTTATTGCCCTCAAGGAATTTGTCGATCATCACAGCACCTCTCATGCGCTGGCAATCAACGGTGGAGAACCGATATGCCAGTTTAAAGTTGTCGGCAGAATCACGTATAGCATTTGCCATCCGTGGGTGGGTGGCGAAAAGAGTATGGATTTTCTATTCTTGAATCGCACCGCGATTCGCCTGTGCAACCGTGGCAGCATACCGCGCCAGCACCCCGGAGAGCCTGCGCTCCTTCGGCTTCCAGTTCCTGCGCCGCTCGGAGAGTTCCGGGGGATCGACTGCAAGATCGAGCGTGCGGCGCGAGATATCGAGGGTTATCGTGTCCCCTTCTTCGACGAGAGCAATCGGGCCGCCCACCGCGGCTTCGGGCGCCACGTGCCCGATGCAGGGGCCGCGCGTGCCCCCGGAAAACCTGCCGTCGGTCACGAGCGCCACCCTGCGGTACCCGAGCCCCATCAAAGCCGAGGTGGGTGAGAGCATCTCGGGCATGCCGGGGCCGCCCCGCGGCCCTTCGTAGCGGATGACCACCACATCCCCTTCACGGATTTCTTGTGCCATTATCGCCTTCATTGCTGCTATTTCGCCGTCGAACACCCGTGCAGGCCCCGAATGCTCCCACATCTCGGGGAGCACGCCGGCGCTCTTGATCACGCACCCGTCGGGGGCGAGCGACCCGCGAAGGATGCGAAGGCCGCCCGCCGCGTTCACCGGGTCGTCCACCGGGCGGATGACCATCCCGTCGGAAACAGTAGCCTCCCGCGCGATCTGCAGCGTGGTTTTTCCGGATACCGTCGGGCAGTCACCGATCAATCCTTCGAGCCGCCTGAACACCGCGGGGATGCCCCCGGCCCTGTACAGTGCCTGCATGGAATGGGGGCCAGAAGGCTGCATATAGCAGATATGAGGCACGTCCTCACCGATACGGGTGAAATCCTCGAGATCGAGGGGCACGCCCGCCTCCTGCGCTACTGCCATCAGGTGCAGCACGGTGTTGGTCGACCCGCCCAGTGCCAGATCCACCCTGATCGCGTTTTCCAGCGACGCACGGGTGATGATATCGCGGGAGGTTGTACCCTCTCCAAGGATCTCCAGTATCCGCTCGCCGCTTTCACGCGCAATGCGCAGTTTGGCGGCGTCAACGGCGGGGATGGCAGCACAGCCGGGAAGCGACATCCCCATGGCCTCGGTCATACAGGCCATGGTGTTTGCCGTATACAGCCCCTGGCAGCTGCCGCACCCGGGCATCGCCGCGGCCTCCAGTTCATAGAGCTCCTCCTCGGTCATCGTCCCTGCAGCCACGCATCCCACGCCTTCGAAGACATCGATGAGGGAGAGCTCGTCGCCGCCCCGGTACCCGGGCAGCATTGCTCCTCCCGTGACCACGATGGCCGGTATAGTGCAGCGCGCCGCCGCCATGAGCATCCCGGGGACGATTTTATCGCAGGTGCACACGCAGACAATCGCGTCGAACCGGTGGGCCTCCACCATCAGCTCGATCGAATCGGCGATGGTTTCGCGGGAGGGGAGGGAATAGCGCATCCCCTCGTGGCCCATGGCGATACCGTCGCAGATGCCGATGGTATTGAACTCGAAGGGCACGCCGCCGGCAGCGGCCACCCCTTCACGCACCTTCTCGCCGATCATCCTGAGATGAAGGTGTCCGGGGACCACATTGTTCCAGGAATTTGCGATGCCGATAAAGGGAAGATCCATTTCCCTCCGGGTGATTCCGAGCGAACGCAGCAGCGACCTGTTGGGAGCACGCTCGAACCCCAGTTTGACCACATCACTTCGCATAGGCTTCAATAGAGGAATTTACCGGAGGGCATAAATAGAAGTGGGGTGGAGGGGCGCCACCCGGCGGGCGCAGGCTCTCAGGGTTCCCGGTAGAGCTCGACCACGGGGCCGATGACGATGATTGCCGGCGGGCGGACATTGCGCTCCCGCGCAATCTCGGCGATCTCTCCGAGCGGTCCCGTCGTGACCTGCTGGTCGGGGCGCAGGCCCCGCTCGATGACGGCCACGGGCGTGGCCGCGTCCATGCCGTGGCTGGTGAGCTGGGAGGCGATGGCGGGGAGGTTCTTGACCCCCATGAGGATGACGAGGGTTCCCGGCGACCGGGCAAGCCATGCCCAGTCCAGTGCGGATCGCCCTTTGGTCGGGTCTTCATGGCCCGTGAGGATGGTGACCTGCGACGCGAGGGTGCGGTGGGTGACCGGAATGCCCACGCACTCGGGCACGGCGATGGCGCTGGTGATGCCGGGGACGACCTCATAGGGAATGCCTTCGGCGCGCAGCACCTCCATCTCCTCTCCGCCCCGCCCGAAGAGAAAGGGATCGCCGCCCTTCAGGCGCACGACCGACCTGCCCTCCCGGGCATACCGCACCATCAGCGCCTCGATATCCTCCTGCTCGAGGGTATGCATCCCCCCGTACTTGCCGCAGTCGATCAGTTCGGCTGTGGGCGGGAGCGTGAGCAGGACCTCCTCGCCCGGGAGCTGGTCGTAGAGGATCACATCGGCGCCGTCGATGACTTGACGCGCCCGGAAGGTGAGGAGCCCCAGCCCCCCCGGTCCGGAACCAACCAGGTAGACTCGGCCGCTCATTCGCTCACCCCCAGCGATACCCGGGCGTCTTCGATCAGGTCGCGGGCGATCATCCGCAGCTTCTCTCCGACCTCGCGCGCCTCGTCGATGCGAATTCCCGCGTCCTCGATGCGCTCCCACCTCGAGCCGTCCAGCGCCAGCACCTCCGCGATGAGAAATCCAGATTCGCAGAAGATCCCCATCGGGGTAAAGCATCCGCCGCCGACCTCCTCCATCACCGCGCGTTCGATTTCCACCTCTTTGCGGGTCTGGAAATGATCGAGCGGCTCAAATTGCTCGATGCAGTCGGGATCGTCGCGGCACACCACCGCGATCGCCCCCTGGTTGGGCGAGGGGACGTACCACTGCGGGAGGAGGCGCGTGCCCGGAAGGTCGAGGCCCAGCCGCTGCATGCCCGCCTCTGCCAGCACGATGGCGTCGTACTCGCCATTTTCCATTTTTTTGAGCCGGGTGTCGACATTCCCTCGCAGATCCCGCACCTCGATGGGAAGGGGGCTCCTGAGCAGCTGCGCCCTCCTGCGGGTGCTCGAGGTCCCGACCACCCGCACCTCCTCGAGATCGCAGGAATGCACCAGGAAATCGGCAGGGGAATCCCGTCTCAGGACCGCACAGGTACTCAGGCCATCGGGGCGGGCGGCGGGGATGTCCTTCATGCTGTGCACCGCGGCATCGATCCGCCCTTCCAGGATGGCATCGTCAAGGGCGCGCACGAAGACCCCCTGCCCCCCGATCGCGTGGAGGGGAACCCCGGTTGTGGTATCCCCGGGGGTGGTGATGAGAACCGTTTCCGTCTCGATCCCGCGGCGATCCAGATCCGCGGTCACCCGCCGGGTCTGGGCGAGCGCCAGTTTGCTCCCCCGGGTGCCGATTCTCAGAGACATGCCTCGTATGCCCCGGCTATCCTTTCGATGTCCTCATCGCTGTGTACTGCGGAGAGGAAATTCGTCTCGAACTGCGATGGCGGCAGGAAAATGCCTTCTTCGAGCATGGTTTTCCAGAACCCGGCAAATGCTGCGGTATCGCTCTCTTTTGCCTCCCGGTAGTTCTGCGGGGCTGCGTCCCTGAAGAAGTACTTGAACATCGACCCGATGGCGACGAACGATCCGGACGGCCGTGCAGGGATCGACTCGCCGATCGCCCGTACGGCCTGCTCGAGGCGTCCGTAGACATCCCGGTGCGCGTGGATCCAGTCGATGGTGGCGATCCCGCCGGTCAGGGAGAGGGGGTTGCCCGAAAAGGTCCCGGCCTGGTAGACCGGCCCGGCGGGCGCCACGAGCTCCATGACCTCGCGCCTGCCGCCGAACGCCCCGATGGGGAGCCCGCCCCCGATGATCTTGCCGAGCGTGGTAAGGTCCGGCGTCACCCCGAACGCCGCCTGCGCACCCCCGATGCCCAGACGGTACCCGGTGATGACCTCGTCGAAGATCAGCAGCACATCGTGGTCCCTCGTGATCGCCCGCACCTCGGCGAGGTAGCCGTCGGAGGGCGGGATGGGGCCGATATTTCCCATCACCGGTTCCAGGATCACCGCCGCCACATCATCGGTGCCGGAAAGCAGTGCCTCCAGCGCCTCTGTGTCGTTGAACGGCACCTGGCAGGTGTGGGCCACGAGATCGGGCACCACCCCGGCAGAATCGGGAACGCCCATGGTGGTCGCACCGGATCCCGCTTTGACGAGCACCGCATCGTGGGCGCCGTGGAACCCGCCCTCGATCTTGACGATGTCCTGCCTGCCGGTATACCCGCGGGCGAGACGGATCGCCGCCATTGTCGCTTCCGAACCGCTCGAGACAAAGCGGACCATGTCGAGGCCCGGATAATCGGTGCAGAGACGCCGGGCAAGGTCGATCTCCCGCTCCACCGGCGTGCCGTACAGCCACCCCCGGTTGAGCTGCTCCTCGATGGCAGTGCGGATCGCCGGGTGGGCATGGCCGAGCAGGAGCGGGCCGTACCCCAAACAGCAGTCGATAAGGGTGGTGCCGTCCACCGTGACCATCGTCGATCCTTGTGCCCGCTCCACGTAGAACGGATTGGGCGATATCGCACGGACCGGGCTGCTCACGCCCCCCGGCATCAGTCTCTTCGCTTCCTCGAATAATTCACTGCTCTTCATCAAGCCACCCCGCAACGTCCTCTGCAAAATAGGTGATAATGATATCCGCCCCCGCGCGTTTGATGCCGGTGAGGCTCTCCATCACCACCTGCCTCTCATCCAGCCACCCGTTGCCGCCTGCCGCCTTGATCATGGCATACTCCCCGCTCACCTGAAACGCGGCAACGGGCAGGCCGATCGAGGCGACGGACGTGATGATGTCGAGATAGAATCCCGCCGGTTTGACCATCAGCACATCGGCCCCTTCTTCGGCATCCAGCACCGATTCCCGGACACCCTCGCGGGCGTTTGCGGGATCGAGCTGGTAGGTGGAGCGGTCCCCGAACGCGTACCCGGAATCGGCGGCCTCGCGGAAGGGGCCATAGAGAGCGCTCGCATATTTGGTCGAATAGGACATGATCGGGAGAGCCTCATACCCCGCACCATCGAGGGTGTTTCGTATCGCCGCCACCATGCCGTCGAGCATGCAGGAGGGGGCCACCATGTCGGCGCCGCTCTCCGCGTGGCTGACCGCGATCTTCGCCATCAGGTCCAGCGAGGGGTCATTGAGAAGGTCGGGGCCGCACGGCGTATCGCCGATGATGCCGCAGTGGCCGTGGTCGGTATACTCGCAGGCGCAGACGTCGGTGATCACCGCCATATCGGGTACTGCCCGCTTGATGGTCTGCACCGCCTTCTGGATGACCCCGTCCTGCGCGAACGCTCCGCTTCCCCGAGCATCCTTGTGTGCAGGAATGCCGAAGAGCACCATCGCAGAAAGCCCGCAATCCCAGAGCGTCTCCGCAACCTCCCCCACCGTGCCGGGGGGGATGCGGGACTGCCCCGGCATCGAGAGAATGGGTTTGCGCGCGGCAATGGTCTCGTCCACGAACACCGGCGCGATGAGATCAGTTTTGTGCAGGCGGTTCTCCTTGAATAACGGCTGGAACAACCGTTTCCTCAATCGTCTCAGTCTTTTTTTCGGATACATGTCGTCTCACCCCGGGTAATTGCCATGACCAGCGCCTCGGCCTCCTCCAGATGTCCGCATTCCGCTCCCGTCCGTATCGCAAACGTGGCATCGAGGAGCAGTTTCTTCGCAAGCACTCGCGAGAAATCATCGAACACGGCCAGCGTCCTCTCATCCGCACCCTGCAGCCGGACACGGGCGCGGTCCCGTTCCCTGACGCGGATCGCCTCGGCCCAGGTGTGGAGGGCCGCAAGGGCGTCCTCGGCCGCACACCCGTTGAGCAGCACCACGAACCGGGATATTTCCTCTTCCAGAAACCGTGCCGCCATCGATGCTTCCTTCTTTCTGGCATGCAGGTTGTTCTCGCTCACGTTCCGGAGATCGTCGATGCTAAACAGGTGGACGCCGTGAATCGATCCCACTGATGGTTCGACGTCCCGCGGCTGGGCGATATCGATGATGATCAGCGGGCGGGGGTGCTGGTCGAGAGGCCAGCGCCGCTCTTCCATCATAGCCGTGAGCCGGCCGGCATGGATCACCGGGTGGGGAGCGGCCGTACACGAGATGACCACGTCGGAGAGGGAGATGTAGTGATAGAGCTCCTCGAATTTCACCGCTTTTCCCCCCACCTCCCGGGCGAGCACCTGCGCCCGCTCGTACGTCCGGTTGGTGACATAGATGGCGGTGAGCTGTTTTGCCGCAAGCGCCTTCGTGACCAGCGTCCCCATCTCCCCGCCCCCCACCACGGTGATATGCCTGCCGTCGAGCGATCCCAGGAGATGTTCTCCCAGCTGGACCGCCGCGGACCCGATAGAGACCGCTCCTTTGTTGATCTGCGTGCGTTTGCGCACCTCAACGCCGACATGGACCGCCTTTTTGATGCAGTGGTCGATGACCGCGCTGCAGGCCCCGGCCTCCTGCGAGGCGGAGAGCGCCGCCTTCAGCTGCCCGAGGATCTGGTCTTCTCCCACGATCATCGAGTCCATGCCCGCCGCGAGCTGCAGCAGATGGCGGAGTGCCTCTTCGCCTGCAAGGATCCAGTACCCGCAGCGGCCCCGCTCCTCGAAAAATGCCTCGAGCTGGGACGCCTCGCCGTGGACGATCAGCTCGATGCGGTTGCAGGTCTGCAGCAGGCACACCCCCCTGAACCATTCGCGGGCTCCGGAGAGCACCGACAGCTCGTCGTCGAACCGGAACTGCTCGAGTGCACCGATATCGGCATCGTGGTGGCTGATGCCGCCGACGGCGATGGGGACATGCAGGGTCCGGGTCATGGGCAGTACTTCCTCCGGGCAAGCGTGCGTGCCGCGTCGCGATCGTGCCGGAGCGCATCCCACACTTCGGGATCGCCGAGCATTTTCCAGATAATGTCGGATCGCAACCCCTGCGAGGGCTCGGTCTCCTTCAGACGGTCGCGCATCTCCGCCTGCAGCTCGATCATGGGATCGATTTCCTTCCATTCGTCCCGGATGCGCATGCGGAGGTAGCGGGCGACCCCGGGGCTTTTCCCGAGCGTGGTGATGGCCACGAGATAGTGATCGCCCCTGACCACCGAGGGGATGATGACATCTCCCGCTTCGCCATCGGCGTTATTGAAGAGGATCCCTTCCCGGGTGCAGAGCGCCCCGATGCGGTCGTTGAGATCCCGGTCGGAGGTGGCCGCGATCACCAGAAATGCACCGCGGATCAGGGCACACAGGTCATCGTCGGACGCCGCAGTGATGTCGAGTGTCCGGCATTCGACACCGAGAATCTCGAATCCGGGAAGAAAGGACCGGCTGATCACCGTCACGTCGCTTTCTCCTGCAAAGAATGCCGCCTTCCTGAGGCCCACGCCTCCTCCCCCGAAAATACACACACGCCGGTTGCGCAGATCCAGGATGAGGGGAATCATCAATGTATGATTTGTTTGCGAAGCGAATAAAATTTTGTTCTATTTCTACCCGCTTCGACAGCACCTTTTCTCATACCTTTTGCAATAGTTGTAGTCCTGCGCAGGAACCGCGTGCGAGCATTCCCCGGCCTGACAACCGGAAGAGCCCGTGAGAGAATTTAACTATACAGCGGAAAATTGTTTACCGGTTCATGTACGAACTCGTCTCGCCAGTCAACCGGGCTGCAGTGCTCAAGTATCTCGGGCTGGTCATGATCGGGATGGGGGCGGTGCTGTTCGTACCCCTTGTGGTTGCGGTGTTGTTTGGGTCCTATACAGTTGCCGCAGCCTATGCCACCATCGCGGTATGCGTGATCGTTGCCGGTTATGGGATGTACCGGATGCTTCCCGATGCTGATCTCGAATGGAAGGATGCGCTCGTGATTGCCGCATTGATCTTTCCTCTCTCCTCGGCGATCAGCGCCATCCCCATATCGATCTCCACCGGGATGCCTCTGCTGGATTCTTTGTTCGAAGCCGTGTCCGGTCTCACCACCACCGGGCTTTCGGTCGCCCCGGATGGTGGTGACCCGGTCTTTCTCTTTGCCCGCAGCTGGCTGCAGTGGATCGGCGGGATCGGCATCGTGCTCATCGTCCTCTCCGTCGTCATTGACCCCGGAACCAGCGCCTATCGGCTCTATTCAATCAATTTTGCGGGAAAAAAGCTGCGCCCGAACGTTATCGGTGCGGCAAAGACGCTTGGCAGCATCTACCTTGGCATCACCCTGATCGCGTTATTCCTGCTCATTGCCGCAGGCATGCCCCCCTTCGACGCCCTCTGCCATGCCTTCGCATCAGTATCAACGGGAGGATTTTCCACGAAAGACGATTCTATCGCAGGATTTTCCGGCATTCTCATCCCGGCCACCGTCCTCCTCGGCTGCGTGCTGGGCGCGATCAACTTCGGCCTCTACCCGCGCCTCATCGAAAACCCGCGGCTGCTGCTGTCGAGCGAGCAGGTCAGGGGATTTCTTGTGGTGCTCGCCGCAGGTGTGCTCATGCTGGCCTTCACCATGCAGGAGTGCGGGACTTTTTCATTCGTTGCGGGAGCGGCGGCATTTCAGGCCCTTTCTGCCCTTACCACCGCGGGGTTTTCCACCATCGACGTGGGCGCTCTTCCGGAGAGCGCAAAATTTGTGCTCTCCGCGCTCATGTGGATCGGGGGCAGTGTCGGTTCTACCGCCGGCGGCATCAAGATTCTCAGGCTGATTCTCCTTGCAAAAATCATTCATCTCGTCTTCATCCGTTTTTTCCTCCCCCGTGAAGCGCTTACCCCCTTCAAGATCGAAGGCGAGGTGGTCGAGTCAGGGGAGGTATCCACTATCCTGACCTTCGTGCTGCTCTACATACTGGTGATAGTCGTCTCCGTGCTGGTGTTCACACTCCATGGTATCGGGACAGGGGATGCGCTCTTCGAGGTCTCGTCAGCGCTCGGAACCGTGGGGCTATCCGCAGGTGTAACATCGGCTGCAATGGCGCCCCTGCTGAAAGTGGTGCTGATCGCCGACATGCTGCTCGGAAGGATGGAGATCATCCCTCTCTGTATACTGCTGTTCCCGAGGACATGGATTCGTCTGCCGCCAGTCCGTGAGAATGGCGGACGGATAGCCGGGGGATCAAATCCGTGACGACGAATGTTTCCCCCCTTTTAGAAAACCTATATCAGCTCGACGACCACTGCATGAAACAGGGAGACAGGAGATGAGAATCATTATTGCGGGGGCGAGTCCGCTGGGTGTCGACCTTGCAACCAACCTGATCGCACAGGGCCACGAGATTATCATCATCGAGCGCAACGCCGAAAAAGCGCAGGAACTCGCGGAGTGTATGGACTGCACAGTGATCAATGCAGAGGCGACCAGGCCGGAAATTCTTGAAAAAGCGGAACTCGAGGAGGCACAGGCAGTGATCGCCTGCACCGGCCACGACCAGGACAACATACTCATCGGGCTTATCGCCCGGACTGCGAACGTCCCCGAAATCATTATCAAAACCGATAGTGTCGAACTGATGACGGTGGCAAAAAAACTGGGATTCAGGCACGTGGTCAATCCATCCCGGACAACCTCGGTGATCATTGCCGACACGCTGCGGGGCCTTGACGTCATCGAGCTCTCGACCCTCGTGCGCGGCGAGGTGCGGTTCACAAGCCTGATTGTTGCAAAAAAATCTGCAGGTGAACATCTCCTTGATCTCGTTCTGCCTCCAAAAACTGCAGCGATAGGTCTTTATCGCGGTTCCGAGTTAATTCTCTATTCCGAAAACCCTGTCCTCCAGGCAGGCGACGAACTGCTCTTTGCCACGAATACCGAGGCCGAGGATAAAATCCGCATGATGTTGAGCGAGGACGAAGAAGCGCAGATGCAGGACGTTTCACCCAATTCGATACGCTTATAATCTTTTAGCGTCCACATAGTAAAGCACTGCGCCGATAGTGTAGTGGTTATCACTAGGCGTTGCCAACGCCTAAACCCGGGTTCGAGTCCCGGTCGGCGCACTCCGTTTTTGCGAGCGCAGCACACCCGGCAGCCCTGCCTGCATACCGCACCCGTCAGGGGAGGCCGCATGCCCCAAATCCCCGCACATTTATGCGCCCGGAAGGCACATTCCTGCATAATGAACATGCTTCTCGGCATCGGCAACACCCTTCGCCGGGACGACGGCATCGGGTGCCTCGTGGCGCGGCGCTTTTCCCACGCGGGCTGGAAGGCCGTCGAGTGCGGGACGGCGCCGGAGAACTTCACCGCCGTGGTGCGAAGGGATCGGCCCGATCTGCTCGTCCTCGTCGATGCCGCCGACATGGGCCTTGCCCCGGGCGACCTTCGCCGCATTCCGCCGGAGAAGATCCAGGACGTCGGCATCGGCACCCACCAGCTGCCCCTCTCCCACCTCATCGCCTTTCTCGCCCCCGATGCCGGGGAGATCGTCTTCGTCGGCATCCAGCCGGAATCGGTTGCCGACGGCGAAGCGATCAGCAGCACGGTCATGAAGGGCGCGGAGCGGCTGATGGCGGCGATCCGGCAAGGCGAACTCGACCGGATCCCCCTGTACTGACCGTGAGGGACGAAGCAGAGGGTTGACGGTCCACGTCCATTCCGGCAATCGGGAGAAGACTGTAAAAAAGATTTTTGGCGATGGAGAGCCCCTCTTCCGGGGAGTGGCTGCACCAACGGGCCCGCCTGTCTTTTTCAGGGTGCAGGGGCGATTACTCCACGATCATGTTCTCCGAGTACCGGTCCTCATCGGCGAGGAGGAACTCGTCGCTCATGTGCAGGGCATCCACCGGGCAGGCATCGTTGCACTGCGAACAGAAGATGCACTGGGTCACATAGATGCGCACCCTCTTGGTCTCGGGCAGGAATTCAATCGCGTTCGCCGGACAGACCCGGATGCAGAGCTTGCAGCCGATGCAGGTATCGCGGTCGTAGAGGATCTTGCCCCTGAAATTGGGGGGCGTTTCCACCGGCGGGTGGATCGAGGTTTTTCCTTCCTGTACCGACTGGAGATATTTCGTTACCGAGGGCGGGAGGTACTTCGCCGGGAATATGTTGGTCGCAGGCCGCTTCAAAAACTGCCTGAGAATCTCGGGAATTGCGGGAAGGAAACTCACAGCATACCACCTCCTCCAAGGGAGGCGTCAAGCACCACACAGAGCAGCCCCAGCAGTCCCAGGCCGCCGAGATACCCCCAGTAGATGGAGACCACGTGGGTGATCCGGAACCTCGCCATGCCCACCCTGATCACGGAGACGGAGAAGAAGATCACCACCATGAGTTTGAGCAGGAAAAAGGCGAAATCCGCCACGAGCGCTGCATTGGGGCTCAGGGCCACGTACCATGAGATGTTCCAGGGCAGAAAGAGCGCCACGGCAAGCGCCGCCATGGCCACGGTTTTGACGCCCTGCGCAAGGTAGAACAGGCCAAGGTTCCTGCCGGAGTATTCCACCAGCAGACCGCCGCAGAGCTCGGTCTCCGCCTCCGGCGTATCACAGGGGACCCGGGAGAGCTCCGCCGGCGTCACCCATGCGAGCACGATGAGCAGCAGCACAAAGCCGATGATGCCCAGCGGGCCTGCCACGCTCCAGATGGTGATGCCGGTTGCGGTCCCGGCGATGGTGGCCAGCGAAAAGGGATCGGCGATCCCTGCCGCGGCCAGCCGCCATGCGATGGCGATGACCGCAATGGCCAGGGGCAGTTCATAGGACATCATGGTCACCATCTCACGCTGGGACCCGACTGTTGCGTACGGCGACCCCGAGGCGAACCCGCCCGCCACCAGCGCGAGCGCCGGCACGGTGAGCAGGTACATCACCAGGATGAGGTCCCCGTACCCGGCAAGGACGGGCAGGAAGCCACCCAGGGGGATATAGAGCAGGATCACGATGGACGATGCCAGCGCCAGCACGGGAGCCATGTTGAACAACAACGGGATGGCGTTTTCCGGGACGATGGAGTCCTTGGAAAGGAGTTTTGCCACGTCCCGGAAGGGCTGGCGTATGGGTGGCCCGATCCTCGCCTGCATGTGGGCGGCGAACTTGCGCTCGACACCCATGAATACCAGCCCGGCGAGAATGCCGAAGAGCGCCACCGCAACGGTCCCTCCGATAATCGAGATCGGATCCATTCCGAGCATCATGACCATTGCGCCAGCCTCCTCGTCTTTTCGACCGACAATCGGTGCAGGTCCGCTTTGGTGAGGATATCGGTCCGGTCATCCCGCACCACCGCCACACGGTCGGTGCAGGACATACAGGGATCGATCGACGCGACCACGATGGGGATGTCCGCTATCTGTTCCCCTTTCAGCATTTTAAGCCATGAAAGCTGGTTGCTGTAGGTGGAAGCCTTCACCTTCCAGGTCTGCGGGCTCGGGTTGCCGTCCATGCGCACGTAGTGGAGGCATTCGCCCCGCGGCGCCTCAACGCGGCCGACCGCCTCGCCCGTCGCTTTCTTGCAGGCGGCAAGGATCTTGGGGTACTTCTTCTCCCACAACACCTCGCCCGGCGGCATGTTTGCGAGGCACTGGCGGATGAGATCGACCGACTGCACGACCTCCAGCAGGCGGACAACGATGCGGTCGTAGACGTCGCCGTTGGTGAGCCCGAGGTAGTGGTGGGGCAGCACCGGCGCAATGTCGAGGTCGCCGTAGGCCGCGTAGGGTGAGTCGGAGCGCACGTCCATGGCAACGCCTGATGCCCTCGCGGTCGGGCCCACGGTGCAGAGCTCGAGGGCTTCCCTCTTCGACATCACGCCGCACTGCTTGCAGCGTATCTGGATGGTTTTGTCCTCGAGGAAGAGTTTGAGCAGTTTAGCGGCGATATCTTCGTAATATTGCAGGGACGCCTCGATCCGCGGGAACTGGTCCTCGGTGAAGTCCCGCCGGACACCGCCGACCTGGACGATGCCGTAGTTGACCCGGTTGCCGGTGAGGTACTCGATGACATCCATCGACTCCTCGCGCACGCGCCAGGCGAGGAAGAAGAGGGTGTCGAATCCCAGCTCGTGGGCCGCGACACCCGCCCACAGCAGGTGCGACTGGAGGCGCTCATACTCGGCGATAATGGTCCGTACATAGTGCGCCCGTTCCGGCACCTCGATCTCCGCGATCTGCTCCACCGCTCTCGCAAAGGCCAGCGAGTGCGAAACCCCGCAGATACCGCAGATGCGGTCGGTGAGATGCACGATCTGGACGGGGTTCCTGCGCATCCCCATCCATTCGATGCCCCGGTGGCACTTGCCGGGGGCGAAATCGACTTCCTCGACCAGCTCTCCGTCCATCTTGAAGGTGAAGAGGATCGGCTCTTTTAACGCGGGATGGACGGGGCCGATGGGGACATTGAAGGTCGCTTTGTTCTTTGAATCCTCACTCATCGTTCTTCACCTCCCCGGTTTCGGGCTCCGCCGGCGGGCTCTGCTCCGGCGTATCGCCGGCAGGGGCGGGCTCCGCCTCATGCTCTTTCTTCTTCTCCTCTTTCGGCGTCACGGGCGGTGCCGGCCTGTCGGTCGGCCGCCCTACCGCCCAGAGGTTCTTGACCATATCCTCCCGGATCCCGGTCTCGTCCTTTCTCCACGGGTAGACGCCCTCGGGGAAGTCGGGCGGCAGGAAAAGACCCCGTGAATCGGGGATGCCGGCCACCTTGATTCCCAGCATTTCCTGTTTTTCCCGCTCCGAATACACGGCGCCGGGGATGATGTCGGAGATGGTGGGGATGGAAAGATCGCTTTTCTGCAGGGGCACCGCCAGCGTGACCTTGATCTCTTGGCCCCGTTCACCGAAATAGATCCACATGTGGTAGAGCAGCTCGATCTCGTCACCGATATCCGCACCCGAGATGACCCCGAGGTGCGGATAGTCGATGTCGACAAGACACTGCACGGCATCATGGAAGATATCACGGCTCATCCTGATCCAGACGGCCCGGTTTGGTGTCTTTTTCAATCCCTCGGCCCATTCCCTGATGGTGACCTCACCGATGGCATCGCCGAATTTTTCGGTGAATACTGCGGCGATCTCCTCGGGGGTATGTATCGTCCGTGTCATTTGCCTTCTCCCTCCAGCCGTTCAAGTTTTGCGATGGCCTTGACCACACCGTCGATGATCGCCTCGGGGCGCGGGGGGCAGCCGGGGACGAAGACGTCCACCGGGATGTGCTCCTCCAGCGGGCCCACCAGGTTGTATGAGTCGTAAAACACCCCTCCCGACATGCAGCTCCCGATGCCCATCACCACTTTCGGGTCGGCCATCTGCTCGTAGACCCGTCGCGCCCGGTCGGCCATTGCCCGGGTGACCGGGCCGCTGACCAGCAGCACATCCGCATGCTTCGGCGAACCGACAAGTTTTATCCCGAACCTCTCGGGGTCGTACCGCGGCGTGAGCGTTGCCACGATCTCGATATCACATCCATTGCAGGATCCGGTATTCAGATGGAACACCCACAATGAACGGTTAAACGCTTTGGTCAGTCTCATGCAGCAACCCCCACGATCACGAATACCAGTGCCATCACCCCGAGGAACCAGAGCACATAGTCGTTGAGCACGCCCGTGTGCAGGGGCACGAGGCGGGAGTAGTAACCCTTCATAGCCTCCGTGAACCCCCAGTACAGGTTTCCGGCGCGCATATGGACGTCAGCCTTCTCCGGCTCCACGTTCCCCGAGAGGAAGGGCTTGACCGCCTGCGTGTCGCGGGGGTACTCCTTCTCGCCGAGCAGCCAGATGGCGAGAGCGATCAGGAAGGCAACCAGAAAGACGACGATCCAGACGACGGGATCCCAGAACCCGGTTCCCGTCTGCAGGGTATACGCGTCCAGCATCCTAGGCACCTCCCAGCACCGAGGCGATATAGCCGCCCTGGTCGATCAGCGCTCCTGCCGCAGGGGTGATCAGGAGGTCCACCACTTCCTGGGGGAACACCCCGAACAGGATGACAAGAAGCGAGAGCAGCGCCATTCCGATAATCATCGGCGCAGGCACTTCCCTGACGTCGGCGTACTCGGGGAGGCGGGGGCCCATGAAGATGGAGTGGAACACCTTCACGAACGAAGCCAGGGTGAGGATACTGACGACCATGGCGATGATTGCGAGAAGCGGGTTGAAAAGGAACACCGATTCGTAGATCATCAGTTTGGAGGCAAACCCATTAAAGGGTGGGATACCTGCAATCGCCAGCGCACCGATAATGAAAAAGACCATCGTCCATTTCATCGAATGGCCGAGCCCGCCGAGCTGGTTGAGGTTGCGGGTTCCCGTCCGGTAGAAGATGGCGCCTGCGGTCAGAAAGAGCAGCCCCTTGTACATCGCGTGGTTGATGATGTGAAAGATGCCGCCTTCCATGGCGATCACGCCGTAGGTGTCGAGCAGCTGCTGGTTGCCCAGCACGGCAAGCCCCACGCCAACGCCGAGGAGCATGTAGCCGGTCTGCGAGACGGCGTGGTAGGCCATGAGCCGTTTGACGTCCTTTTGCGGGATGGCCATCGTCACCCCCACGAACATGGAGAGCACACCGAGGATGATGATGATCCAGCCGATGGTCGCGTACTCCAGCGTAAGACCGTAGAGGGTAAAAACCACCCTGAATACCCCGTACAGGCTCGCCTGGCTCGCCACCACCAGAAGAGCGGTGATGGACGAGGGCGCCATCGAGTACGCGTCCGGCGTCCAGAAATGCATGGGCACGGCACCCGCCTTCATGGCGAGCGCGACGAGCAGCATCACGAGAGCGATCTGGTCGAGCGGGGTAAACAGCATCCTGCTGGCGATCACGGCGATGTTGAGGGCGCCGTACTGCCCGTAGAGAAGGGCGATGGCGAAGAGGACGAGCAGCCCCCCGAGGGTGGAGAGCACCGCATACTTCAGGCCCGCCTCGACCGCCACCCCCTTATCGACCCGTGAAGCGACGAGCGCGGCACCTGCAAGGGAGTTGATCTCTAAGAAGACGAAGAAGTTGAACATATCGCCCGTGCAGACCATGCCGAGAATGCCCACGACGAGGAGCAGGAGCAGGGCATAGTACCCGTTCTGCCCCGTGCTCCGTGATGCGCTGGCGAACGAGTAGAGCATGACGCCGAGGCCGACGAAGGAGGCGGCGAGGGCCATGAACGCGCCCATTGCGTCCACCGTGAAGATGATCCGGATGGGTATGCCCCCTGAATCGGCGGGTACCGTGAGATCCGGCGTTTCGGCGCCGAAGGTGTAGACCACGGTCCCCGTCGAGAGGACCTGTGCGGTGAGGAGGACGGCGACGGCAAGCGTCGCCAGCATGATCGCCACAGCCCAGAGATTCCGTGCGCCTCCGCTCGCTTTGCCGATGAGGGGCGTGGCAAACGCGCCGAGCATCGGCACGGCAAGCAGCAGCGCCGGCAGGTTCTGGAGAAGTAATTCCTGCATCATCCTCTCAACTTCCTTACTTTTTCAGCGTTCGCAGTGCCGTACATCCGGTAGATCACCATCACAAACGAGAGCAGGAGCGCCGTCGTGGCGATCCCGATGACGATATTGGTCAGCGTCATCGCCTGCACGGTCGGCATCACCATCACTCCGTCGGGAGCGCTGGTGAAGATCGGGGCGATGCCCCCTGCCCGGTAACCGATTGACACGAGCAGCAGGTTGACGCCTGCTTCTACCAGCGCCAGCCCCATGATCATCTTGATGAGGTTGCGCTTGATCAGCATCGTGATGATGCCGAGGATCACGAGCAGCGCCGCCACGATGAACGGGAGATTGAAAAACATCAGATTTCCTCCTTTGTTCCGGACAGCATGTAGAGCACGATCACCGAAAGCGCTCCGAGCACCTCGATGCCGACTGCAAGGTTCATGACCGGAATGAAGCCTGCGGTATTGAGATCCCCCGGATTGGGGCCGTAGGCTACCGGGTTGTTCAGGACCGGGCCGACATCGAGCATCCAGTTGGTAAAGAACGTCACCCCGAACCCGAGGGCGACGAGGGCGGTGACAATGAAGAGCAAAAGCCCGATCGTCTCGGTGGTATGGAGCGATTCAGCCCCGATGCACCCGGTGATGAAGTCATAGGAGTACGCCACGAACATGAGCACGAACCCCGTCGCGATCACCGCGCCGCCCTGGAACCCGCCGCCGGGGGTGAGGTGGCCGTGGAGGACGATGTAGAACCCGAAGACAAGGATGAACGGGAAGAGCAGGTTTGCCGCCGACCTGACGATTTTACTCATATTCATAGTCTTCATCCTCCCTTCGCTTCCTGAATGCGAGACCGGCACCGAGCACCGCGGTGAAGAGCACCGTGGCCTCGCCTAACGTATCGAATCCCCTGAAATCGAACACGATGTCGGTGACAATGTTGTTGCCGCCGGTCTGTTCCTGTCCGTGACTGACAAAATAATCGTCCATATCGGTGAAGGGCGGAGCCCCGAATTCAAGGCCCACCCCTGCATACAGTATGCCGAGGGACAGGATGAGCACGGTTGCGCCAATGACCAGATTCTTCACTCTTCCACCTCCTCCTCCATTCGCCGGGTGCCCCGTATCGCCACGATGAAGATCGCCGTGGTGAGCCCCGCACCGATGCCCGCTTCCGCGATGGCCACGTCGGGGGCCTGCAGGATGTAGAATTCCAGGGACAGCAGGAAGCTGAAAATACCAAACGCAATCGCCGCCGAAAGGAGGTCCCTGAAATGGATGACCAGCAGTGCCGCACATATCAGGCCGACGAGCACTGCCGCGTGCACGACGAGCTCTATCATTCGCGCACCTCCTGCAGGCGGTCGACCACGGCGGGTTTGGGAACCTGTCCGCTGCGGTGCGCCGCCCGGGCGATGGCGTGCGCCCCGGTGGCGTTGGTGAATGCCAGCGCCAGCAGTGCGACGAACGTGTGCACGGACAGCGTGAGATACGTCCCGGTCTCGCCCTCCATGACCCGGGCGGCGCCGTAGACGATCACCGCGAGGGAGATGAAGATCGTCCCGAACGTCGTCGTCTTCGTCTCGGCGTGAAGCCTCGTGTAGACGTCCGGGAACCGGAGGATGCCGAGCACACCGAGCGCGTTGAAGAGCAGCCCGATGCCGAGGCAGACCATGATGATCGTATCGGCGATCATGCGCTTATCTCACCCCCCAGGTACTTGGCGATATACAGCGTGCCCACGAACGAGAGCAGTGCGTAGACGATCGCCACGTCGACGAACACCGTCTGCTCGTATGCCACGCTGAGCACGATCATCGATGCCACGGTGAGGGTGTTGACGGTGTCGAGCGCCACCACGCGGTCGGGAGCGGTCGGCCCGATCAGCAGACGCACCAGGGTGAGCACGATCAGGGCGCCGAGCACGGCGACCGCGACAAACCACACCTCCGTCATTCGGCAATTCTCCTGATCCATTCGGGGAACTGGAAGAGGGCGAACACATCGTCCGGCTCAAAGGATTCCTTCGTTTCAGTTCCCATCCCGATGTTGATCATGTGCACGTAGAGATCGTTGGTCTCCTCATCGACACCCACCGTGAGCGTCCCCGGCGTCAGCGTAATGGAGTTTGCCAGCAAAAGCACCCCGAGGTCCGTCTCCAGTCCCGTCGAGAGCTTCACGATCCCCGGCCTGATCTTTCCGGTTATCACACGATACGCAACATCGATATTCGCCCGCGCCATCTCGATGAAGAAAGGCACCGCCGCATATGCCACGAGCAGCACCCAGCGCAGGGGATTCGCCATCCGGTATTCACCCGTCCTGCAGAAAAATTTGCGGGAAATGGCAGCAACGACAAGACTGATTCCACCGCCTGCAATCAATTCCGCCTGGGACCACAGGCCGATCGTTCCGCTTCCGGCCGTGAGCACCAGGTAGACGAGATATGCAAACAGTGCGGTTACCAAAAACGCGATCATTGCATCACCTGAAACACACCCATTTCGTCCTCCTCGTTACGGTACAAGTAGAATCAAACGAGATCTATGTGGAACAGCGAATAATGTTGCGATAAGTACACATTATTCGCCGCATTCTACATGATTAATTATGATCAAGCGGGAAAGATATACCTTTTGACCTGTCCCTTTTCGGGAGAAGGGGCGTTTTGGCAGGGGCGGTGCGGGACCAGTGCCGCGATACGTCGATGCCCGTTTCACGCATTATTTATCAGCCCGGCATCCACTGTACCTACTAGTATGCGCCGTTCATACCTCGGGAAACTGGTCCTCCGCTGGTGCGATCGCTGCCACGTGCCCGTGCTGGGCAGCCGCTGCGCCTGCGGCGCCGAAACCAGACCGGTTCCCATCACCCCGCCGGGAGACATCCGCCCGGCGTTTGATGCAGATATCAGGCACATCAATACGGTGTGCAGGGAATATTTCGGATCGGATCTCGTCCCGGAAGGGCACCTCGCCCTCCTGAACAAGATTCCCGACGCCGACCGCATGGAAGAGATCATCCTTGGCGGAAGCGTGGTCAGCGCACTCCGTTTTCTTCCCGGCGAGAAGCGCTGGGAACCCATCCCGCGGCTTGCCGCGGCACAGTTCATGCAGCCATCGAAACGACGCGTGATCGTCGACCGCGGCGCTGTCGAATCAATCCGGCAGGGTTCGAGCGTGCTTGCGCCCGGGCTTGTCGGGATGGACGAAGGGATATGCGAGGGCGACGAGGTCGTCATCTTCGATGAGGACGGGCAGTGCGTCGGCGTGGGCAGGGCAAAAGTCGGCACCGGAGAAGCGCGCACCATGCAACGGGGCATGATCGTCCGCACCCGCAAAAATGTCCCGTCACCCTGCATCCCGGGCAGGGCGACATGGGACGATGCGGTGGAGGCAAACAGTGCCATTCTCGACCGCGCCGAAACCGAAAGTGTTCGGTTCGTGCGCGATGTGGCGGCAAAAAACCCCCTCCCGGCAAATGTCTCCTATTCGGGGGGCAAAGACAGCCTTGCGACCCTCCTCATCGTCCGCAAGGCGATCGGCGAGGTCCCCCTGCTCTTTGCGGATACGGGGCTTGAGTTTGCTGAGACCTACCGGAATATCGAGGAGGTCGCATCGGCGTACGGGCTCGAGGTGATCCGCACGGGCAGCGCGGACACCTTCTGGGAAGCTTTTGCGCGGGAAGGCCCTCCTGCCGTCGATAAGCGGTGGTGCTGCAAGGCATGCAAACTGCTCCCGGTGCGCGATCTCATCGCAGAGCGGTGGGGCGAATGCCTCTCGTTTATCGGGCAGCGCAAGTACGAATCGTTTGCACGAAAAAACAGTCCGAGGGTATGGAGAAACCGCGTGGTCGGCTGCCAGCTTTCCGCCGCACCCATCCAGCACTGGACCGCCCTGCATGTCTGGCTCTACCTCTTCCGCGAGCACGCCCCCTACAATGCGCTGTACGAGCAGAGGATCGACAGGATCGGGTGCTACATGTGCCCCTCGAGCGACATGGCGGTGTTTGAGACGATTCGCGAGGAGTTCCCCGAACTCTGGGCGACCTGGCAGGCGAGGCTCATCCAGTGGCAAACAATAAACGGCCTCTCCGTCGAATGGATAGAGAAGGGATTGTGGCGACGTATCGGAGAATCAGGGGATGAAGACGGTAGCTATTCTTGATTACGGGCTGGGAAACCTGCGCAGCGTGATGCGGGGCCTCGAACGTTCGGGAGCGCACGCGTTGATCACCGCCGATATTGAAACAGCCTCCTCTGCCGACGGCATCGTGCTTCCCGGCGTGGGAGCATTCTCGCAGGGCATGGAGCAGCTGCGGACGATCCAGGATACGCTGATCGCCTATGTCAGGGATGCTCCGGTGCTCGGGATCTGTCTGGGGATGCAGATGCTCATGGAGTGGAGCGAGGAGCACGGCCTGCACCGGGGCCTCGGCCTCGTCCCGGGAACGGTCCGGCGGTTCCCGAAGGAGGATGGCTTCAAGGTGCCCCACATGGGATGGAACACCATTCGCATCAACAATGAATCCCCCCTTTTTGACGGGATCCCGCAGGAAAGTTACGTGTATTTCGTGCATTCCTACTACGCCGACACCGCACCCGAATACCGCGCCTCCACGACCTCGTACATCTGCCCGTTCGCCTCCTCGCTGCAGAACGGCAATGCCTTCGGGGTGCAGTTCCACCCGGAAAAGAGCGGTGCAGTGGGCCTCAAAATCCTTGAAAACTTCATTGATCTGCTCTGACTCCCCCCCGACCCCGGCACCGCCCGGCTTTTCAAAAAGAGGAGAGGCGGGGCCAGTCATCCCCCGCGTATGCTGCGCCTGCTATTTCCTGCGGTAGAGGTAGAGCTCATAGGTGATTAGCAGCAGCAGGATCAGGCACCCGCCCGAAAAGAATGCCAGAACGAGATCATGGATCGGCACCGGGAACTCGCCGGCCGGGGCCCGCAGCGCACCGTCCTCCTGCGCAATGCCGAAACCGTTCGACGGGCTTTGCAGGGTTTTTTCAAGGTCAGGTGCGCCCGGCAGCAGCCCTCCCGGGGCGATCAGGGGGGCAACTGCCACCATCATGAAGGAGGCAAAGATCAGGATTGCAAAGAGGGACGCGTACTTGAGCAGGATCGAGTGGATATCCTTTGTCGCAGGGCTCACGATGACGAGCTGATCGCGAAGCCCGTAGATCTTCATCTCCCGGCCTTTTTCGCTCCAGCGCATCCGGACGACATCGATGATGCCCGCACTGCTCAGTTTGTCAAGATGGTAGGTCACCGTGGTGATGGGAAGCGAGAGCGCCTCGGAGATCTGGGAGGAGGAGTATTCGCCTTCCTTCATGAACACAAGGATATCGCTGGCAGTCTTGCTCGCCATCGCCCGGGCAATTTTTTTCGCCCGTTCATCGCCGGGCTCAAGGATCACCACATCCTCAGTCATTGAGCATTGCCATGATTGCCGAACGTCCCGCGGCGAGTGCCTCTTCAAGATGCTCCTTCTCTGCCCCGCCTCCCTGTCCAAGATCGGGCTTTCCTCCGCCCTTTCCGCCCAGGAGCGTGCACACTTCCCTGACGATCTCGCCGGCGTTCACCGCATCCGAGCCTGACGCAACCACCACGTGCACGCGTTCGTTGCCGCCGGCAAGTAATGCCACGCCTCCCTTCGCAGAGACGCGGGTTGCAAGGGAGACCAGTTCACGGGGTGATGCGTCCACCGCCTGCACCGCAACGGAGGTTTCGCCCACGCGGTCGATTACCAGCTGCGCCATCTCCAGTCCGACCAGCTTGTTCTGGAGCCGCTCGATCTCCTTCTTCTGCTCCTTCCATTCGTTGAAGAAGCGCTCCACGGTCTGTGGGAGGTTTTCGTGCTGGACCGAGAGCGTGGATGCCGCCTGGCTGAGAATCTGCTCCACGTGCTGCATATAGTATATCGCTGCCGTTCCGGCGGCAAATTCGAGTCGTTCGATGCCGTCCTGCACATGTTCGACCCTGATGATCTTGATGGGGCCGATCTCGCCCGTGCACCGGCAGTGCGTCCCGGCGCAGGCCTGCACGTCCCCGCAGACCTTCACCACGCGGATCTCGCGTCCCGGCGGGACCCCGCCCTGGTAGAGATCGAAGCCGTATTTTTGCTCCGCCCGGGTCCGGTCCTCCGATTTGATGTAGACCGGCATGTCGGCGAGCACCATACGGTTTGCCGCGATCTCGATCCTGCGCAGTTCCTCGGGGGAGATGTGCTTGTAGTGACGGATATCAAGCCTCGAGCTCTCGCTGCCTTTCTGCGCGCCAGCCTGGTGCACGTGCCGCCCGAGGATGTCACGCGCCGCGTGGAGAAGGACGTGGGTGGCGGTATGGTGGCGCATCATGGACCACCGGCGTTCCTCGTCCACCATTCCCTTGACGCGTTCGCCCCGTTTCAGCGCGCCTCCCCTGATCTGGTGCAGGATCACATCGCCGATCCTGAACGTGTGCTCGATGCGCACCATGGAGTCCTCGGTTACCAGCGTCCCGGTGTCCGAAGGCTGGCCGCCGCCTTCCGGGTACAGGAGCGTCTGGTCGAGCACCGCGTAGCCGTCGAAATAGTCCAGCACGATCGCCTCGAACTCGATCTCGCAGGGCTGCTCGTAGTACAGCTTCTTGGTCGCGGGGAGGGACCGGATACGCTCTTTGAGCGGTGCATGCTCATCGTCGGCTTCCGCCGCAGTCTCCGACTCCGAATGGACATCCGCGATATGCGAGTAGAAGTCGTCGGGCAGGTCGACCACCGCCCCCTCCTCCGCTGCAACATCCCTGACAATTTCCGGCGGGATGCCGTGTGAATCGTACAGCGTGATCAGTTCTGCAAGGGGGACCCGTTCGCTCTTCTTTTTATACGTGCGGGCAATCTTCTGGACGATGCGCGTCCCCCGCTCCATCGTCTGGGCGTACTTGGCAACTTCATTGTTCACGATCTCCCGCACGACGCCGGGTTCCTGCTCGAAGGAATCGATGCCGATGATATCCATCTGCATCTCGATCAGGTCGGCCAGATCGTCCTCGAGATCCAGTTCCTGCATCATGCGAAGGGTGCGCCGGAGCACGAGCCGGGCGAGGTAGCCTTCATGGGCATTCGAGGGGACGATACAGTCCCCCAGCATGTAGGTCAGGCAGCGGGTGTGGTCGGCGATGGTATAGACTTTCTCGATGGGCGTGATCATCTTCTGCAGTTTTTCCATCGATACGCCGATGCTCACGGCGACCTTCTTGCGCAGGTCATAGAGGTTCGACCCGTGGATATCCATGAGCCCCGCATACTTGGCGTTGAGCGCGAGAATCTTGGTATATTCGGATTTTTCCAGCATCTCCTCGAGGCCCGCGGACGACATCAGCCGGCTCACCATCTCCGGCATCACCGCGTCATAGATGGTGGGCGAGCCGCGGGACGCCCAGACCAGGCGCTCGAGCCCGTATCCCGTATCCACGATCCTGATGTTCATGGGGTAGTAGGCGGCACCGTCCAGTTCCACCGGTTCATGCGCCGTGGGCTTTTTGCCCAGGCTCATGAACACCAGCGTGGCAACTTCAAGACCGCCGATGATGACCTCGACACTCGGCCCGGCGTTGCCGCCCCCGATCCAGGGATGCTCCTTGTAGGTCACGGCATTGAGGTCTCCGCCGATGGAGGCCAGAAATTCGTCGCAGAGTTCCACCGTCCGGTCCTTCCAGTAGATCTCCTCGTCCGGGTAGTTGAAGGCGTGGTGGGCCATCATCTCAAATGTCGTCAGGTGCCTGCCGGAGCGCCCCACGGAATCGAGATCGTTGAGGCGGATACAGGGCTGCGAGATGGTGAGCGGGTTCGCCGGAGGCGGGACTTCTCCGCCGGTCACAAAGGGCTGGAAATCCGCAATCGAGGCGATGGTAAGATAGATGTCGTCCCGCCACCGTGCGGCAACGGGATAGCGCTCGATGCGAGTGTGGTCATGCCGCTCGAAAAAGGAGAGGAAGGCCTCACGCATCTCGTCGGTCGTATGCGGGGTGAACACGGGATGCCCGATAAACGAGTAGGGCTCGCACGGTGCGTCGCCACACAGTTCACGGTTCGGGTCGCGTGTCCAGAACGCCGATCCGCATTTTTTACAAATTTTCCGCACAAGACCTTGCGAATGAAAATAATCAAGCTGGTATTCTTCCTCGAGCATGGAAAACCACGTTCTTCTGCTGTACTGTACTTGCGCGAACGATATAAATGGTTACTATAGCCCCCTCATTGACCATGTATCCTGGTACCAGAGAGGGTAGTTTTCATATTTCCCCGTCGCCTCGGCAATCCTGACGGCGAGGATATGCCAGCAGTGCCTGCTCCGGTACATGAAGTCGCTGCACGTGCAGAAATCCTCGTCGACGACGTACTCGTCGCTCTGCCCGACCACCACAAAAAAGTCCAGATAGCGCTTGACGCGGCCCTCGTCGACCGCACGCAGGGCCTTTCTGCCGCGCTCGCCAAAGACGTCCTCGATGCGCCGCCTCGCGTCAGCAGTCAGGCATCCACCCTCGCGCAGGCATTCCCAGACATCATTCATTGCAGGGTGACCATCCGCGGGGGATCAGGGATGAATTCCCAGCCCATGCGCATCGCAAGCTGGCGCATGCCGGGGGATTCCAGCGCATAGTGGGTGGACTCGATGAGCGGGAGCGGTGAGGCAAGGGCGACACTGTGCTTGAGTTCCGCCGAGAGAAACGCATCCGCCCCCCACTCTGCCGCCTCGTCGATGAGGTCGGGGTCGAATCCGCTCCCCCCTACGACCGCAAGGCTCCCGGGTGTCTCCATGGTGCCATAGACCCGCGCACCGCCGCCGAGTCGGCGGACAATCTCGTCGGGGGTGATTTCACAGGCGCCCACCACCCCCAGCGTCATGTGCTCCACATCCTGCAGTTCCAGCAGGCCTGCGAGGGCATCGTTGATGCCGCCCGCAGCGCGGTCGAAATTCGAGTGCATGACATAGACGTTTGTGTCGGTGGACAGGAGACGGCGCAGCAGCGCCGCACATCTCCCCTCGATCCGGGTGATCGGGTGCCAGAGGGGGGTGTGGTGCACCACCAGCATATCGGCGCCAGAGGCGATTGCCGCGTCCACGACCCGCGGCGTTGCATCGAGTGCGCACACGACCGTCCCGATCTCGCGGGCCCCCTCGACGACCAGCCCGATCCTCCCCTCGTCGTACTCCTCGGCAAGATCGCCCGGTGCGATCCGCTCCATGGTGCGAATGAACTGATCAATATGCATGATTCCACCCATTTCCCGGCAGGCGCGCCATGCATTCCGCATCCATCCTTCGCGGCGGCGCGACCGTTTTCATGATAAGTTTACGCATCCCCCTCCCCCATAACACTATTGCATCGCCTGCACCGGGACGGAGCGTGGACGCCGAACCCACGCCTGCACCCTCCTCCCGACAGGAACGGCAATACCGCCGCCGCATACAGCACAAGGCAAGGGGTCCTACCAACGACTATTACTCCCATTCTGGCAGGATCTCCTTTGAATGCAGGGGAATGAAAATTCATTCGGGGAATAAATATTACTAATAATAATATTCCATTAGATTCAATATGCACCAAAAACCATTTCTTGTATGCACAAGTCCATCGACCTGATCAACGAACGCATTCGAGACGGGAACGCTCGCGTCGTTTCCGCCGAGGAGATGCCCGATATCGTGCAGGAGCTCGGCGAGGAGAGAGCTCTGGAGGAGGTTGACGTCGTCACCACCGGCACGTTCGGGGCCATGTGTTCGTCAGGGGCATTTTTTAACTTTGGACATGCCGACCCACCGATCCGGATGGAGCGGATCTGGCTCAACGACGTGGAGGCCTATGCGGGTATCGCTGCGGTGGACGCCTACCTCGGCGCCGCCTCCGATTCGGATACGCAGGGCATTGAGTACGGGGGGGCGCACGTCCTCGAGGATCTCGTGGCGGGCAATCCGGTCGAACTGCGCGCACTCTCGCGGGGGACGGACTGCTACCCGAGAAAGACGATCACGACCGAGCTCTATCTCGAGGACATGAACCACGCTATCATGTGCAACCCTCGCAATGCCTTCCAGCGCTATGCGGCCGCCACGAACACCAGCGAGCGCACGCTCCACACCTACATGGGCACCCTGCTCCCGCATGGCGGTAATATCAGCTTTTCAGGAGCCGGCACGCTCTCCCCCCTCGCAAACGATCCCCACCTGCGGGTGATCGGAAGCGGGGTGCCGATCTTTCTCTGCGGCGCCCGCGGTATGGTGGTGGGTGACGGGACCCAGTCGTCGCCGGGATCGCAATTCGGCAACCTGATGACCACCGGCGATCTGCAGGAGATGTCATATGACTTCCTGCGGGCCGCCACCTTCACCGGCTACGGGGCGACCCTGTACGTCGGCGTCGGCATCCCTCTCCCGGTCATCGATATCGGGGTGGTGCGGAGCACCGCCGTGCGTGACGAGGATATCAGCACCCCCGTCGTCGATTACGGGGTGCCGCGACGCGACCGGCCAACGGTCAGGACCGTGACCTATCAGGATCTCAAGAGCGGGGTCATCGAGATCGACGGGGAAGAGGTACGGACCTCCTCGCTCTCGAGCTTTCGCAAAGCACGGGAAGTGGCGGGGGAACTTGCAAGATGGATCGAGACCGGGCAGATGCTGCTCTCGATGCCGACGCGCACCCTCGATGCGACCCGCACGGTGCACCCGATCCGGGAGACCGCCCAGGCCCCGCGCGTGAAGGAGATCATGGAGAAAAACGTGGTGTCGATCGCCGAAGACGAGGAGATCAGGACCGCCGCGAAAAACCTGCTGCGCGGGGAGACCAACCACCTCCCGGTGCTCAACGGCGAGGGGAAACTGGTGGGCATCGTCACCACCTACGATATCTCCAAGGCCGTGGTCAGGCCGGACAGCGGGCCGCGGGTGCGGGACATCATGACCCGGAAGGTCATCAAGACCAGCCCGGACGAACCGGTTGACATTGCGGCCCGGAAACTGGAACAGCACAACATCAGCGCCCTTCCCGTGGTGGACGAATCGGATCGCCTGCTCGGGATGCTGACGGCGATCGACCTCGGCAAGCTCTTCGGCGGGAGGTGGAGGCGGTGAAACTCCTGGTGACCTTTTCACGAAAAGGAGGGCATGAACCGGTCATTGCCCGCACCGTCAAGGAGACGGGTGTGCTCATCAACGTGGAACGCGCCCATATCGACTCCCATGCGGGGGAGGTGCTGATCGACGTGCCCGACGAGTATGCACAGACCGTCTGCAGGAGCATGGTGGGGGCCGGCGCGAATGTCAAGGTTCTCGAAGATGCGGTGGTGCGGGACGAGAACGAGTGCATCGATTGCGGAGCATGCATCAGCGTCTGCCCGCAGGATGTGTTCTTCCTCGATGAGAACTGGAACCTGCAACTGCACGCGGAGCGGTGCGTGCTGTGCGGCAAGTGCGTCGTCGCGTGTCCCCATAACGCCCTCTCCATCCTCGAATGATACGGGAGCACTTCCAGTACCGCCAGACCATCGCCACCCTCCTCGCCGACGACCAGCGCCATATTGCGGCGGCGAAAGAGGGGATGATCGCGGCGCGGCAGGAACTCGAGAGGTTTCTGGCAACCGACCCTTTTTTCGGCTCGACATTCGAGCCCTGCAGCCCGCAATCATCCTCCACTGTCATCCGCCGCATGGCATTGGCGGCAGAACCGGCAGGCGTGGGGCCGATGGCCGCCGTTGCAGGCACGATCGCATGGGCGGGCGTGGAAGCGATGGTGGACGCAGGCGCTTCATTTGCTGTGGTCGACAATGGAGGAGATATCGCGCTCATCGCCGACAGGGAGGTGCGCATCGGGATTTATGCAGGCACTTCACCCTTCAGCAACCGCCTCGCCTTCCTCGTCCCTCCGCAGGAGGAGACCCTCGGTATCTGCACCTCATCGGCGACGGTCGGGCCTTCGATTTCATTCGGCACTGCCGATGCGGTGACGGTGTTTTCCCGTGACGTCGCCGCCGCGGATGCCTGGGCAACCTCCCTGTGCAACCGCTTTGAGGAGTGCCGGGAGGAATTCTTCGCCCCCCTGCAGGAAACCGCGATCGAGGGGGTGCACATCATCGCCGGCGACCGGCGCTGCGCGTGGGGGCATGTACCCCGGATTGTCGCAGCCTGCGTGGACGAATCCCTGATCACCGCCGGAAAGTAGCCCCTCTCTCAGTACGTCTCCTCGGCGAACGACACCGCGTCCCGGTATGCCGATGCGCCTTCAAACGCCTTCAGCACCTGTCCGCCGTCGGTGACGAGAATGAGCGGCGATCGGTCTTTCACCACAAAGACGAGCTCTGCAACACCCCACTCCTCGAAAAAGGCGCCGCGGCCGAGCGATGACGCTGCCTGGAGGATAAGCCGTTCCTCGGCCAGAAGGGTGGGCGTCTCCCGGAACAGGTAGTAGAATACCTGGTAGGCATTCAAAAAGTCCGATTCGAGAAGTTCCCACCGGAGCGCCGCATCAAGGGTATCGAGCACCTCCGCAAGTTTCTCCACGTCGTCCTCGGCGATCGAAAAAATTCTGTCGGCCAGTTCGGCTAGTTCGTAATAATCGGTCATTCACTCTCCCCTGTGCGCAAGGGGGGGTTCGCGCAACCACCTGCGTTCAATCATACTGCACGAGCACACTCTTTGTTGCCCCAAAAAACTATATGGCGGTTTCGGCACAAAAGATGAAAGGTGCGAGAAGAGGATCTGGACTGGGATGTCTACCATATCATTGCGATGAACGGTCATATCGCCATGGACGAACTGGTGGCGATCAGCAATCAGCCCGGGAACGTGATTGCGGATTCGGTCGCGCGGCTCGAGCGCAGGTTCCTGATCGCCCGTACCGGGGTGGGCGTGCGCGTGCTTTCGGTGCAGGAGTCCATCGCACGGTGCCAGCTGCAGTCTTGTATGGACGACCGTCTGGTCATGGAAAACGGCGTTATCAAGGTCCGTCCCGAGGCCGAGAGGGATTCCCGGTGAGGGAAGCCTGCGTGCTGCGTATCGGTCACCGCCCCGAACGGGACCAGCGGGTGACCACCCATGTGGGGCTTGCCGCACGAGCATTCGGGGCCCGGGGAATGTACCTGGCAGCCGATGACCCGGGGGTGAAGCGCTCTATCGACGATGTGGTCGTGCGCTGGGGTGGCGATTTTTTTGTGGAGAACAATGTTTCTTGGAGGCGGTGCATCCAGCAGTGGAAGCGTGAAGGCGGGAAGGTGGTCCATCTCACGATGTACGGCCTGCGCATGACCGACGAGATCGCGGCCGTCCGCGGGGAGGAAAGGGTGCTCGTCGTGGTCGGGGCCGAAAAGGTGCCCGGCGAGATCTACGGGGTTGCGGACTACAACATCTCGGTCACCACCCAGCCCCACTCGGAAATCTCGAGTCTGGGCGTGTTCCTCGACCATCTCTTCGAAGGCGAGGAGCTCAACCGGGAATTCCCCGATGCGGCGATGAAGATCACGCCGTCGGAACGCTGGAAGGCGAGGCGCGGGGAGTGAGGCGAAAGGTGCTTGTGGCCGGGTTTGCCACCCGCCACGTCGTGCAGTCGGCATACAGGGCAGGCTACGATGTCTACGCCGTGGACCATTTCTGCGACCAGGATCTCTGCTGGTACACGAAAGACCGGGCAACCTTCGACGAACTCGACGAAATCCCCGCAGCGATCGAGACGATTGCATCGACCTATCCCATCGACATCTTCGTGGTGACGTCCGGGGCCGAGGATCTCAAGACTCCCCTCCCCCTGTACGGGACGCAGCCGGAGCAGGTTGCACGCCATTTAGACAAGCTGGATCTCCAGCATTTTTTTGAAGAGCACGCCATCCCCGTGCCGGGGCTTGCGGCCGCGGGAGAATACCCCTGCCTGATCAAGCCCCGCAGGGGTGCGGGTGGATGGCGGAACCAGATCCTTTCCTCGGAAGACGAGCGCAGGGGCTGGGAGGAGACCTGGCCGGGTGTGCCCTCCCTCTGTCAGCAGGTCGTGCACGGTCAGGCGTGCAGCGTCTCGTGCATCGGTGACGGGCAGCGTGCACGGGCAGTTGCGACCAACGAGCAGATGCTGCGCAGCGAAGGGGAGCGGGCGTTCGGGTTCGCAGGATCGATCACCCCCTACCTCCACACGAAGGCCGGTGCCATGGTGCACTATGCCGAAAAAGCCGTCTCTTTGAGCGGGTGCAGGGGGTCCGTGGGCGTGGATTTTATCGCCGGCGAAACCCCGTGGGCCATCGAGATAAATCCGCGGTTCCAGGCCACCGTCGATACCGTGGAGATGGCGACGGGATGCAACCTCTTCTCCCTCCACGTCGATGCATGCAGGGGAGCAATCCCCGCGGCAATGCCGGAACCCCGGCGGTTTGCAGCCCGGCGCATTCTGTTCGCCGATCGAGACCTTGTCGTTGCCGATGACCTCAAACACCTCGCCCCCCGGATCTCCGATATCCCGTGGGTGGGATCCGAATTCGAGGACGGCGCCGCGGTGGTGAGCGCGTACGGGTGGGGGTCCACGCGGGCCGGTGCCCTCGATATGCTGGATAAGACTATAACACACCTGCGCAGATATATGAGCAGATGGTAGCCGCGGATGAAGTGCTGGAACATAGGGCCATCAGGGCGTACCTGATGCGGCTGATTGGCGCGGAGGGGATGGACCTCATCGAGAGGTTCCCGGAGGAAGGCGAGCACAGCGACGAAGAGCTCGCCGAAAAGACCGGAATCAATCTCAACAGCGTCCGCCACACCCTCTATACGCTCTACGAAAAACGCCTTGCAGAATACCGACGCATCAAGAACGCGGAAACCGGGTGGCTCACCTACCTCTGGCGGCTGCGACTCGACCAGATGGACGATGTCCTGTACGAGGACATGAGCCGCGTACTCGAGCGGCTCGAGGCACGCGAACGCTATGAAGAGGAGAACGACTTCTATATCTGCAAACACTGCGGCATTATCTTTACTTTCAACGATGCGTTCTCAAGGGATTTCGAGTGCCCCCACTGCGATGAAAAGATGGACCATTTTGACAACGAACTGCTCCTGAAGGCGTTGAAAACGCGCGTGGCGGCAATGCGGGCAACACTGGGAATGGGGTGACCGGCATCCTGGACCCGGAAATCGCGCTTCGCAGGGCCGGGTGCAGCGAAAAAGTGATCGAACACTGCCGCGCGGTCCGCCGGCGTGCCATGGAGTTCTCCCGCGCTCCCGCAGACCGCGATATCGTCGCCGCCGGCGCCATGCTCCACGATATCGGCAGGGCAACCACCCACTCGATCGCCCACGGCCAGGCCGGTGCGGAAACATGCCGCGATTTCGGTTTTCCTGAAGACATCTGCCGTATTGTCGAGCGCCATATCGGCGCAGGGATGACCGCCGACGAGTGCGCGATCCTCAATCTCATCCCCCGCAACTGCGTCCCGATCACGCTTGAGGAGAAAATCGTCGCCCATGCAGACAACCTTGTCAGGGGCAGGCATGAGATTTCGATTGAAGCACGGTTTCTGCGCTCGCCGCACCTTTCCCGAAGGATAAAAACCCGCATGTACCGGCTGGCACGCGAGGTGGAGCTCTTCAGATGATCAGCCGGCTCACCTGAGGCAGGGCCCGCAGCTCCTCGTACACCGAGGCGGGCGGTTTCTCGTTGACGATGATGACGAGCTTCGGCTCTTCGGAGAGCAGCGGATCGGTGACGAAGATCTGGCGGATGGTGAGATCATGATCGGTGAGCACCCGCACCGCCGCGCCCACGATCCCTTTCTCCCGGGCATCCCTGACCAGGACGGTGATCACCGATACGCCGAGCTTCTGGGCGACGAGGCTCAAATCAGGGGTCACCCGCAGGTTGAGAAATATTCCGGCGAGGTCGGGCGCCTGAAGGATTCTGCGAGCCGTGGCGTCGACCACGCGCCGGTCGGTCCCGGCCGCCTTGGCGATATGGGTGGCGGGAATTTCAACACCATTGCAGACGATACGGGCCTCCGCATTGACCCCGAACCCGTTTTCGAGAAGAAACCGCACAACACGGCTCTGCGAGGGTGAATCGGCAAATTCACGCAGGATTTCTTCCCACATGAGAAAAACGTTGAACAGGAGGCTATAAATAGACATCGGCAGGGGAAGAACGCCCGAGGCATCAGCCATCCCGCATGAACGGCCCGGCACGCACGTGCCGGCGGGTACGGGTAGTGCCCGTTCTCTGCGCTCGCAGTATCCGCCCCTCTCGCTCGTCGGGGACGGGAATAGCAACCTATTTTATGTCGGAACACATTATTTGTAGGGTAACAGGGCGAGGGTTGCCAAGCCAGGTCAAAGGCGCTGGGTTGAGGGCCCAGTCTCGCAGGAGTTCGTGAGTTCGAATCTCACCCCTCGCATATTCCTTTATTTTGGGTGCACCATTCGATTCCGGACTGCAGGGTCACCATTTTATACTCCCATGCCCATACCCGGTTCCTCTCCAGGTGATGCGCGTGCAGAACGAAGAGACAATCAGAACCCGTCTCCTGAAGGCGAATGTCCGGTATCTTGCAAGCCCGGACGAGAACGAACGCCTCGTCGGGGTGGAATCGCTGCTTATGAGTGCATGGGATCCCGACTGGGCTCCCCGCCGGCTGATCGACGAGGGCGGGATTCCCGGCCTTGTCGCCTGCCTCGGCGACGATATCGATCTCATCAGGGGCGCCGCCGCCCGCCTGCTGGGAAGGATCGCGGCACACGGTGAAGCCGAGGCGGTTCTCAGCGCTGGTGCGCAGGAACCGCTCGAAGCCATGCTCGCCGACGAGGACCCGCTGAACCGGCAGAATGCACAGGAGGCGCTCGAAGAGATACGGCGGCAGAGGTGCGCTCCATCCCCCGCCACAGGATGAACAATCAACGGAAACGGCGTATATATCCGGGCCATCCCCGGATGCCGTCCCGGACGGCGCCGGGGGTGAGGCCTGCAAAACATGCGAGGCTATTCCTCGAACCGTGCCAGCGTGAATTTGATGGCGAGCCCTTCGGAGGATTTCCCCGAGACGCGATCTTCGGCCCAGATCGAGCCGCAATAGCGGTCGATCAGGAGGCGGCACACATAGAGGCCGAGGTTTCTCCCCCCGGCCCTCGGGCTTTGCAGACGCGAGAGATCGAAGATCGCGTGTTTTTCCTCGTCGGAGATACCCGGCCCGGTATCCTCCACCGAGACGATAATGAGCCCCTCCCGTTCTTCAAGGGTGATGGAGATCTGTACGTTTGGCCCGCCGTGCCGTAGCGAGTTGTCGATGAGATTGGTGAAGACACACGCCAGCATGCCATCGGCGATCACGGTAAACCCGCAGGGTTCGAAATCGACAGTATCAGGAGGGAATTTGGCCATCTCGGTCTGGATAACCGAATCGATGTCGATGGGTTCGAGCGATTCCGGATCGGTCTGGAGCCTGCGCAGCACCGAGACATTGGTGATGATCTGGGAGATCTGCCATGATGTCGTCCGCAACTTCTGCCCGTAACTTTCCGCATTCCCGAGAAGCATGCCGGAGATGACCTCGGATAACCCCGACAATTCATTGGCCGCCCGGTTGATGTCATTCTCGATGACATCGAGGTAGACGTTCATCTCCCCGTACGCGTCCTCGAGTTGCTCCTGCAGCATCCCGCGAAGAATCGTGCCGCCGATCTCTTTTCCCACGGACTCGAGCACGGTCTTTTCCCGCTCGGAAAGCTCCACCTGCTCTTTTCTCCCCACGTAGAGCGCGCCGACCACCACCGAATCGGCAATCAGCGGTATGCCCGCGTAACTGAGGGCGTCCACCGCTTCGAGAATGCGACAATCGAACATTCCCGGCGGGTTGTCGGGGAGGTTTTCCACGAAACGGGGCTGGCCCGCGAAAAAGATGACATTGTAGGGATAGTCCCTGATGACAAGCGTGGCGTTCTCCTCCACAAACGACTCGGGGACACCGTGGTGGGCAACGAGGCGGGCGCGTTTATCGGTGTGCTTCAGGTAGACCCACCCGAAATCGAAATCCAGCAAATCCACGGTAATGGTGAGGATGATCTCCAGCATCTCGTCGAGAATAAGCGATGAGTTCGCCACCCGGATGATCTGGTTGATGATGGAGAGATGCCGGTTCTGGGAAAATATTTCCTTTTCAGCCTTCTTCTGGCTGGTGATATCCCTGCAGATGGCGATGGTCGCACGTTTGCCCTCGAAGATGATGGGAAGTGTCCTGAGTTCAATATCCACGACCTTCCCGTCGAGCCGGACGAACTTCTCCTCGGCAACAGGAAATCCCGTGCGGTCGAGATACCCCGTGCGCATCCGCTCCCACGCCAGATCGCGATAATCCCTGTGAATGAAATCAAGCGCATACCTGCCGAGAATGTCATCTGCCTTCCCTGCCCCCAGTAGTGCCACTCCCGCCGGGTTGGCATAGACGATCTTTGCTTCGCAGTGCACATAGATCGGTTCGGGATGGAGTTCGACGAGGCTCCGGTACCGCTCTTCGCTCTCCCTTAATGCCGCCTCGAACTGTGTGCGTTCGGTGACGTCGACCGCAATGGCCGCAACATGCTCCACCCCGCCCTCGCTCCCGAAGACGGGGTAGAGTGTCCGGACCAGCTCTTTTTTTCCATCTTTTCCCTCAAACCGGACCGAATTGCCCGTGTCGAGTACATGTTCCACATAGGCGCGCAATTCCCCGGCAGCACCCTGCGGCAGAAGGCTGTATATGGAGTGCCCCGCAACAGTCTCCGATGGTTGGCTGAATTTCCTGGAAAGGGCTTCGTTGGCAGCGAGAACCGTCCCTTCCTTATCGATGAGAAAGGCCTCCTCCGGGATGGCGTTCATGAATACCCTGAGTATCGCATTGCGGTCACGGAGCGCGGCCGATGCCTGGTGTATGTCGGTGACATCTCTGGCAATCCCCTCGAACCCACAATAATTGCCGCCGTCGTCCCTGAGCAGCGAGAGGTTCAATAGCACCGGAAAGACGCGCCCTTCTCCTTCCCGCGCCTGCATCCTGCACTCGAAATTATGAATGGTGCCGCAGGATTCCTCGATCCGTAACAACGTTGCCGCGAAGGCTTCGCAATCGTCCGGGTGGATGAAATGGAAAATCCGGGCAGAACCGCTGCCGTCTGCAGGACATTCAAGCACTGCCCGGCCTGATGTGTTCAGAAAAAGAAATTCTCCCGCCGGATCGCAGCGAAAAATGATATCCCCGGTATGTTCCACCAGGCTCTGGTAGTGTTCCCGTGAGCGATGGAGCAGTTTTTCTGCGGCGTTCCGATCGATTGCGTACCTGATCGCTCGCCGCAGGAGCGGGGGCGTGATCTCGCCCTTGGCGAGGCAGTCCCGGGCGCCCTCCATTCCGTGCTCAAACGCACCGTTCCCACTACCATCCGCGATGAGCACGATCAGTGGAATATCGGAAAAGCGCGTCCGCACTCCCAGGACGACAGCATCCGCCCGGTGTCCCTTTCGGTTCAGACCGAGCAGGATCACATCGGGGCGCGAATCGCCGCATCCTTCGGGCACCTCCTCAAGACATGCGCACCATGTCACCTGCGCCTGCAACCCGCACCCGCATTCGCCCAGCATCTCACGAACCAGCGTCGCATCCCCTGGATCGTCCTCGATGAGCAGGACCGAGACAGTCGCATTCATTGCATTCACATCATGGCAGTTTTACGATCGACAACCAGAAATTCTCGATCGAATGCACAACATGCAGGAATTGCTCCAGATCGACCGGTTTGGTAATATAGCAGTTCGCATGCAGGTTGTAGGTCCGGGCGACATCCTCTTCCGCCTGGGAAGTGGTCAGGACAACCACCGGGATGCTCTTCAAATCCTCATCATCCTTGATCTCGGCGAGCACCTCTCTCCCGTCTTTTCTGGGCAGATTGAGGTCCAGGAGAATGAGATCGGGCCGGGGAGCCCCCGCATATTCACCCTCTTTTCTCAAGAACGCCATGGCTTCCTCGCCGTCCATGACGATATGCAGGTTGTTTCTCACCTTGCCCTCCCGCAAAGCCTCCTTCGTCAACCGGACATCGCCCGGATTGTCCTCGACAAGGAGGATCTCGACATGCTGTACCCCCGCATTCACACTCATACGTGATCGCCCACCTCTCTTATAGGGATCGTGAAAAAGAAGGTCGAACCCTCACCCGGCTCCGACGCCACCCAGATCCGACCCCCGTGCCGTTCGATGATCCTCTTGCATATCGCAAGACCGATGCCGGTGCCCGCATACTCCGCCTTTGAATGGAGGCGCTGGAAGATGACGAAGATACGGTCGAAATACTGCTGCTCGATGCCGATCCCGTTGTCCTTCACCGAAAAGACCCATTCATCGCCGGACTGCTGTGCGCTCACGTGCACGCGGGGCGCATCGCTGCCGTGGAACTTGATGGCGTTGCTGATCAGGTTCTGGAATACCTGCGACAGCTGGGATGTGTCCGCCATCACCACGGGGAGCGGGTCATGGGTCACCAGCGCATCCGATTCCTCGATCTGGATTTTCAGGTTTCTCAGCGTCTGTCCGAGGAGGGTTTCCGTGTCCGTTTCTTCAAAGGGCTTGCCCCTCGTGCTCACGCGGGAAAAGGCCAGCAGGTCATTGATGAGCAGCTGCATCCTGCTCGCTCCGTCCACCGCATAATGAATGAACTCGTCTGCGTCCTCATCGAGCCGGCCTTCATAGCGGCGCTTGAGCAGCTGCACGTAACTGGCCACCATGCGCAGCGGCTCCTGGAGATCGTGGGACGCCACATAGGCGAACTGTTCGAGCTCCTCGTTTCGCAGTTTGAGATCGCGTGCATAGGATCGCAGCTGGGCTTCCGCTTTTTTTCGCTCGGTGATGTCTCGTCCAATCGAGGAGGCCCCGATGACCCTCCCCGCGGCATTGGTGATGGGGGAGATGGTGAGGGATACATCCATGATCGATCCGTCCTTTCTGACCCGCTGCGTCTCGAAATGCTCCAGACGCTTCCCCTGCCGGATCGTGTTCAGGATCATCTCCGTCTCGCCCGTGCGGTCCTCCGGCACAAGCATGGAGATATGGTTCCCGATCGCCTCATCCGCCCTATAGCCGGTATTGCGCTCCGCACCGCGGTTCCAGCTGAGGATAGTGCCGTCGAGGGTTTTTCCGATGATGGTGGCGTCGGACGATTCGACGATCGAGGCCAGAAAGGAGTGCTCTTCTTCTGCCTCCTTGCGGTTGGTGATATCCGTAAAACTCCCGTCCACACGCAGCACCGCGCCGGTTTCATCAAGCGTGGGGCTGCCGGAATTGTGCACCCAGCGCACTGTGCCGTCTTTTCGCACCACCCGCTCTTCAACGGAGTACGGCCTCCCCTCATTGATGCGATCGATGATGTGCCGGCGGGCGTGGCGGTCATCCTCGTGCACGATCCCCTCCCAGAGATCGGGGTGATCCCGAAATTCACCGGGACCATACCCGAAAAGGTCCCGGCTTTTCGGGCTGATAAACGTCGGGCGCAGGGAACGGTCCAGAGAATACACCACGACCGGCACATTCGCAATAATCGATTCCGTAAAAATGCGGGTTTCCTGCAGAGAGCGTTCGACTTTTTTCTTTTCGGTGATGTCGAGAAACGAGATCACAAGGCCTTCATTCTCACCGGCACCGGCGATTGTCAGCAGCACGTCCACGCATCCCCCGTCACGGCGGACGAACAGTGTCTCACACTGGGCCGGCACGAAGCCGCGTCCCTGCATGCGGCCGGCCAGATAGTTCGCGATGCGGGACCTTTCACCATCAGCAATGAAACCGGTCAATTTCCGGCCGACCATCTCGCTGCCAGGATACCCAAGGATAGTTTCCATTTCGTAATTTGCCTGCCTGATGCGCCCCTTTTTGTCGAGAATCGCCGTTGCCGACCCGATATGCTCGAAAATAGTACGGTACCGCTGTTCTTTCCTCGAAAGGCTGGAGGCGAGAGTGGCAATCACGCCGCTGACGACCAGAAACACGCCCGAGCGGGCACATGCCTCGGGAAGTGTTTCGGCAGGATCGGGTGCCAGCACCACGACAAGGGCAAGGTACCCGGCACTCAGCGCCGCCGTGAACAGGACCCCGCGACGGTTGTACCAGTAGGAGGCAAGGATGATGGGAATATAGAAGACGTGAGAATAGATCGTGGTAACTCCCCTCGAGAGGGCGACGGCATTCACGCATACTGCCAGCAGGGAAACAAGCAGGAGAATGAAGCGCTGCTGCCCCGACGTGAGCCGCAGGTCCATCGTAAAGGGGGATGGCATAAAAAAAAATGTATTTGACGATGTATATAGATGATCACCAATGAATGCGGCACTCCGGATCGCCGAAACCCTGCCGGGCCACACCGGGAGAGCAGCAATGAAGCGCAGTCGGAAAACCGGGGTATTTTCGTTTATTCATCAAGCGGAACGAGGGTAAAGCGGACTGCTGCCCCCTCCGAGTGCTTGCCGGGAACGCGGTCCTCGATCCAGATTGATCCGCAATACCGCTCGATGAGCAGGCGCGCGATATGGAGGCCGAGGCCCCTTCCGCTGGCCTTTTGTGAATTTCTTTGAAATACGGTAAAGACGGCCTGTTTTTGCTCGTCCGGGATGCCGCACCCTGTATCCTCCACGGAGACCAGCACTTTTCCGTCCATTTCCTCCGCTTTCACGACGATCGTCACATCAGGACCCCCGAATTTGATGCTGTTGCCGAAGAGGTTGGCAAAGATCTCGGCGAGGAATTCGTCGGCAATCACCGTATACCCGGTAGCTTCAAACGAGATCGAGGCATGGCCGAACCTCTGCATTTCGGCGCGTATGAGAGGATCGAGTTCCACCTGCCCCAGATCAGGAGGCATATCGTTGATTCTTCGAATCACGGCCACATTGTTGATGATCTCCTTGCCCCTTGCGATGGTGTCCTCGATTTTTTGCGCATAGAAACGCGCCTGACCATCGAGCATCTCCCCGATTATGCCCGTGGTAACACAGAGATCATCATGGATTCTCAGCATGTCATGCTCGATAATGTCAAGGTAGCAGCTCATCTCGTCATATGCCTCCTCGAGCTGATCCTGCAGTATACCGCGTAAAATCGTACCCCCGATCTCTTTTCCGATAGATTCCAGCGTTGACCGCTCATTTTCCGAAAACCGGACTTCTTCGCGTCTCCCGATATAGAGCGCACCCACGACCACGGATTCTGCAATGAGGGGAATCCCCGCAAACGAAAGTGCGTCCACATCCTCCATGATGCGCGACTCGAATATGCCGGGCGGGTTGTCGGGCAGGTTCTCCACAAACCGGGACTGACCGCCATAAAAGACGATGTTGTAGGGATGATCCCGGACACCGATTGTCCTGTCACGGTCCGCAAAGGATTCGGGCACGCCATAGTGCGCGACCATCTCGGCGGTCTTGCCGTCCCGGTTTTTCAAATAGACCCACCCGAAATCGAAATCAAGCAGATCCGCCACGATTTCAAGAATGATCTCAAGCGTCTCGTCGAGAATCAGGGACGAATTGGCGACACGGATGATGGTATTGATGATCGAGAGGTGCCGGTTCCATTCACGTATCTTATTCTCCACGCTTTTCCGGCGGGAAATATCACGGACAATTTCCTGGGTGGCGCGCGTGTCGTCGAAGAGCACCGGGACGGAAGCCACCTCGATGTCGAGCACGCTCCCGTCGATGCGGACGAGTTTTTCCTCCACGAGAGGGGTGATCGCCCGGTCAACGTAACTTCTTGTAATACGGTTCCCCAGCGCCCTTCTCGATTCCCGGTCAAAAAAGTCGCATACACGTTTACCGATGAGATCCCCGGCAGACTCCACGCCGAAGAGATCCACCGTTGCGGCATTGCCATACAGGATCCTGCCGTCGCTGTGCACGAAAATCGCCTCGGGTGAGTGCTCGACCAGCGACCGATACCGTTCTTCGCTTTCCCGCAGTGCACGCTCCATCTGCAGTTTTTCAGCGATATCACGGGCGAATACCGAAATGCCATCGAGGGACGGGTAGACGGTCCATTCAACGAGGGCGCTCGTACCGGGGAGGGGGCGCTCGTCGATCATGCTCCGCGGCGTGCCGTCCTCGAGCACGTCCCCGCAGAGCCGAGCAAGTACGGTCGGTGAGGAGGGGAGAACATCCATTAATGATTTCCCAATCGCTGCCTCCGCCGAAACACCGATAAGACGCTCTGAAGCCGGATTCCAGTAGGTGCACCGCAGATCCCCGTCCAGCGCAAAGAAGATATCGGTGATGCTGTCTGCAAGCTGGCGATACTTCGCCTTGCTTTCCATAAGAACCTGTTCCGCCACTTTACGTCCGGTGATGTCGCCGGAGATGAATGCGATCTGCTCCACTGCGCCGTCCGAACCGGTGATGGGAAAGAGGCACTGCTCGAACCAGCAGGCCTCGACCTGATCCTCATAGACAACGGTGCTATTGGATTGGATGGCCTCTTCGAGGTGTGTTTGCAGGCGTTCGAGGATCGGGCCCGGACAGAAGGAGAAGAGGTTCGCACCGGCGCCGTCTTCAATCCCGAAATGCTTCTTAAACGCCGTGTTTGCGGCGAGTATCTTCCCGTCCGTGCCAATGAGGACCGCATGCTCAGAAATGGCATTCATGAACGCCGACAGGATCTGCTCCCGCTCGATCAGTTCTTTCTCTGCCCGTTTTTTCTCGGTACAATCGATACTCTGGATGACCATGCCCCCCGGTACGCCGCCGTCATCCCGCAGCACCTCCCACGAACTCGAGAGGTACACGAGTTTACCGTCTTTTCGTCTCGCCCGGCACTCGACGTTCCGCATGCCTTCGCCGGTGGCAAAGGATCTCCGTACGAGATCCTTGATCATTTCGACATCGTCCTCGTGGAATACCCCGAGGATAGCGCCTTCCAGTTCTTCCTGGGAATACCCGGTCACATCCCTGCTATTCGGGCTGACATACCGGATCTTTTTCTCCTCGTCGAGAATGAACAGGACGCTCGGCGCTGTTTCCACGATAGTCCTGAACCTCTCCTCTGATTGCTTCAGGTTCTCGGCGATCTTTGTTTTTTCCGTGACGTCAATGAACGATACATACACCCTCGACCAGCGCTCGTCCTCGCCGGGTGCAAGGGAGAGGCGCATGATCGACTCCTTTCTGGAGCCCTGCAGTGCCGTGAATGTAAGTTCACCCTCAAACACCGATCGGCCCTCCCAGAGCGCAGAGAATGCGGAACATAACAGCGGATGGATGTCGCCGGAGAAGATGCCTTTCAGGCGGTTCGCGAGGTGCTCTTTATTCTCCGCTTCAAACATCGTGCAGCAATGCTCGTTCATCTCCACAAGGCGCATCATGGAAACGAAATTCCCGAGCACGTGGGGGCGGCCGGCGAGATAGCTCCCGATATCGTGCACACCCGATGCGTACAGGATATCAAGGCACAGCCTGATGTCTGAAAAATCCAGTTCAAATAATGAAAACGGCGAGTATTCGAACAGATTCTGGTACCGCTTCTCGCTCAGGCGCAGTCTGCTCTCGTCCTCTTTCTGGCGCGTGATATCCGTGATCGTCCCGATCATCCGGAGAGGTATGCCCGATTCGTCACGCGCAATAACCTGCCCCCGGGCCAGCATCCACCGCCACGTGGCGTCGGCTGCGCGAAGGCGGAATTCCATCTCGCTGCATCCCCCCCCGTGCTCACGGGCACGTTCAAGTGCCCGGGTGACCGGCTCTTCGTCTTCGGGGTGGAGAAGCGGCATGAGCGAATGGCAGGTCGGATCGAACTGGCCGGAAGAGTACCCGAGTCCTGTATAGAACGACCTGCTCAACTCCAGGCCCCATGTCGCCAAATCCAGCTCCCAAAGAGACTCTTTAGAGGATTCGAGAACAATTTGAAGGCGGAACTCATTCTCCAGGAGGTGCTGTTCAACCATTTTGCCGGGGGTGTTGTCCACAGCAGAGAGCACACAACAGCCGGTGCCAGGCATTGCACCCGCAACGACGAGCACAGTCCGATAGGGCCCTTCCCTGTGCTTCAATTGCAATTCATGGATATCCGGGGGGATACACAGGTCGCTGTGCCCGGGGCGGGGGTACGCAAACAGCCTCGTTTTATCCTCCCCACCCACGATGTCAAAAAGCGCCAGTTTTCCTTCCACATCTTCTCGTGCATAGCCAAGCAGCTGGCAGAATGCCGGGTTCGCAAGCACGATGCGCGTATCCCTGTCGAGAACGATCGTGCCCGCCCCGGAGTGTTCAAACATGGTGCGGAACAGTCCCTCGGGAACCGGGTCAGGATCCCCGGTACGCGGTTGTCCTCCCAGGTCCAGCCCTGTTATCATCATATTTTCCGTACGCGGGATAAGGGCGGTGGTAATGACGGTGGTATGCAATCCCCCATGCCGGTCAATAATGCGTATTTCAGACATCCGGGGAGAATTCGATGGATCTTCCTTCATCGATTCATGGAGATGCACCACCTTTTCAAGGTCATCTTTTCCGATGAAATCAGCAATATTCTTCTTTCTCTCGACTTCAGCGCGGGAAAAGAGCAGTGCACGGGCAAACGCATTGTTGGCAAACAGTACTGTTCCCCTTCCATCGACCACCACGATTCCTGAGGGAAGTGTATCGAGCAGCAATCGATACGCATCATCGGATGTGCCGAAAATATGTTCCTGCTGCGACCGCATTGCATCAAGATCTTCTATCGCATCCATTCCAATTAACCCCGGGTATCGCACGGTTCGCTCCTTGCGGCACGATTCTCCGACAAATGGCAGAAATACTATAATAGAACCTATATTTTTGTGCAATTTATATTTATTTACATGAGGTATTTATTATAATACTATCAACATCTGATTTCTGCCTGGCCTCGCACGGACTGCCGCAGACAGGGCATACAATGGTTCTGTTTTCAAGAAGAAATACCGCAACGAAGATATAATATTTAAAGCCCGGAATAAAGGCCGTTCCAGGTTTCATCGCAGGATAGGGTTGCATTGGCTGCAAAAACTGCAAAAAGTTACTGGTTTTTGAAAAGGACCGCATCCCCGGGAAATCTGCCCCCCACGCAGAATCCGGCACCCTGAACCGTCGAGCCGGCACCGCCGCGCCGCACCCGGCAGGGGGGGGACTCATACCGAGAGCTGTTGTTATGCATTGAGCACCAGAATGCGGTAGTTCAGGAATGTGGCAAAACTCACCCAGAGCAGATAGGGGATCAGCAGGAAGGCGGCAGTCCTGTTCACCTTCATGAATGCGGCGATTGTGGCAACGATGGCGACCCAGAGAATCACGATGTCGATCAGGCCAAGCAGCGGCGATTCAAGCCCGAAAAACAGGAAACTCCAGAGGAAATTGAGCACCAGCTGCACCCCGAAGATCGCCATGGCGCTGCGGACGCCCGGCCGATCGGTCCCTTCCATCCAGACAAGGTACAGGGCAATGCCCATCAGCACATACAGTGTCGTCCATACCGGGGCGAATACAAACGACGGCGGATTGATCTCGGGTTTGACGAGCTGGGCATACCATGAATCCGGCCCCGTCTGTGTAAAGATTGCACCCAGAATTCCTGCCATATTGCATACGACAATGGCAATCACGAGTTTTACCGGATCACGCAGACCAACGAGGCTCGACGACATACAATATCGATACTGAAGGTCGATGGTTATATACATACCGCTGCCCGGGTGGGTGGCGTACGAATTGTCCGCATGCAGCGAGAATCAGTATAATAAGAGCTCAACCCCCATGGATACATGCATGGACGGATCCCTGGTACGCCGGATAAACCCGCAGGAATGTGTCTGCCTCTTTGATATGGACAATACGCTCTATAATTTCGTCGATGCGAAGAAAGCTGCATGCATGCAGGCCGCAAAACGCATCGGAACCGGCGAGGGCATAGAGCTGTTTCGCTATTTTTTACGCGATATCCACGGCTTTGAGCACCACGACAATATCAGGGATTTCATGGAAGCCCGGGGCATCCGGGACAGTGCGGTGTTCGAGGCGGCATGCCGGGACTATGACACCATCAAACTTGCCCTGATCGACCCGTACCCCGGCGTTCTGGACACTCTCGACCGCCTTAAAGCCGCGGGGATGAAGATGGCGGTGGTCACCGACGCGGAGAGCAGCCAGGCGTACAGGCGCCTCGAAAAGGTGGGAATACGGGGGCACTTCGAGAGCGTTATCACCCCCGATGTCTCCGGAAAGCGCAAACCCGCGCATGATTCGTTTCTCATGGCACTCGAATCGCTCGGTTCGCGTCCAGAACACGCATGGATCGTGGGCGACAGCCTGCAACGGGAGATCGAGCCGGGCAACCAGCTGGGGATGACCACCGTCCACGCAGTCTACGGCGACTGGACGGACATCCCCTGCCCCTCGATAACCCCGACGTTCGTGCTGCACTCCTTCCCCGATCTCCTCCGGTATATGGGGCTTTGAGTCCGGCGAGTGATCACCGGAGGGGGGCGGGATCCCGCCCGTCCGAAACGGGCAGCAGTCCCCCCCGGACCACGACGGGGCTGTCGCTCGCGAGGATCTTGTCGAGAATGATCTCTTTTCCCCGCACGCTGAGGGCAAAGACCGGGATGGCGACGCCTGCCTGAAGCAGGGCGCCCGCGCCCGCATGCACGCGGAGTTCGCGAGACGCGCATGCGGATACGATATCGCAGGACGCGGCAAGTCGCCGTGCATCATCCTCTGATACACCGGTAAGGTGCACGCCCACGATCAGGGCGTCGGGATGTGCCGACCGGATCGCCTCGGCCTCATCCGCCCCGGCGACAGTGACCGCCACACGGGTGTAGCCTGCCGCATATGCGGCCTCGACGGCGCCGACCGGGTCGATTCTCGCGTCCCCGGGATACACCACCGTCCCGCCCTGCCGGGCGATGCCCTCGATGACAGCGGGGATGGGGCTCGTACTGACCAGCCCGGACATCCTTCCCCCGATGCCCTGCACGAGCCCGGCACGGTCCGCGATCACCGATCCAGCGCCGTCGCAGACGATGGCCGCACACCCGATACTGCCGCGGGAGAGTGCGGATGCCAGCAGCTCCGAGGCCCCGAACCCCACAAATTCCCTATCATCCTGCAGAATGCGGTCTTTGGTGCACATCCCGAACGAACGGATGCGGTGCTCGATATTTTTCCGGACGGCATCGGGGGTTGCATGCGGGACAGGCCTTGCAAACCGTGCCGCGAGCGGGCATGTGTCGATCAGCGGCCTGCCGACCTTTACCACGGCGCCGTTGCGGATGACGACGCTGGTCTTGCCGATCGCTTCGATGATGTGCTCGTCCTCACGGGGCATACCAGACTATATTGCCGGTGAAAACGGATAATAGATGGGATTCACACGAACAATACTATCCGGGCTACAAAGGGATGACAGACCAGAGCGCAGGATTCGGGGGGAGGTACTGGGAGATCGACACAGTCCGGGGAATCGCCATCGTCATGATGGTGACCTTTCATGTCCTGTTTGATCTCAGTTACCTCGGGATCCCTCTCGTGGACGTCCATTCGGGATTCTGGCGGCTGTTTGCCATCACCACCGCATCGACCTTCGTCTTTCTCGTCGGCCTTTCCCTGAGCATCAGCCATGCCCGCAGCAGCGCGCACCTCCACGGGAGGGCGCTCACGATGAAGTACCTCCGCCGGGGCATGGGCATTTTCCTCCTGGGAATGATCATCACCCTCGTAACGGGGCTCCTGATCGGGGAAGGGGTGATCATCTTCGGCATTCTGCACCTGATAGGCGTCTCGATCATGATCGCACCGCTCTTTCTCCGGCTCGGGTGCGCGAACTTCATGCTGGGCATCGGCGTGATACTGATCGGCATCGGCCTGACCGCGTTCGAGGGGCCCATCTGGCTCGCATGGTTGGGGCTGCACCCCTCATGGTTTTACAGCCTCGACTACGAGCCGTTGTTCCCCTGGTTCGGCATCGTGCTCATCGGCATTGCGGTGGGAAGCGCGCTCTACCCCGGGGGCCGGAGGCTGGTTGCCATTCCCGAGGTGCAGGCGGCCCCCGTACGAGCGCTTTCGGCCGCAGGACGGCATTCGCTGTTCATTTACATGCTCCACCAGCCGGTTATCATCGCCCTCATCCTGCTGGGTACCGGATTGCTATGAGAGGAACAATCATGGAGCATGGTGCGGCACGGTGGTATATCCGGGTGCGTTCCCGGAGCGGAGAGGAGATTTGCATCACCGCCGCGGGCAGCGACCCCCGGTGCCCCTCGTCGGTGACCACGCAGGCGCACGGGGCCGCCGCCGAAGAGACGCTCGGGGAAATCAGGGTGGAAGTGCTCACGCCGCCACAGGATATGCGGTGGGAGCTCCATTCCGCCGACGATCTCTACGGGTGGCATGCGGCGGTCGGCGCGGTCATCAGCCGCCGGAAACGGGAAGGCTGGACCGTGGACCATAACCTCCCCTGATCACGGCAACCGGCAGCGAAAACGAAGATCCGCACCGCGGACCGGTGTTCACGCCCCCGGATCCAGAAAGAGGGGCACATCCTCGAATGAGTTCGCGTCGAACACGCCGCGTGCGGTCACGCGCAGGTGCGGGATCACGGTGAGCGCAAGAAACGAGAGGTACATAAACGGGTGATCGATGCATCCCATCCTCTCGACATGGTTCTCGAGGGCGGCGAGCCGTTCCAGCACATCCTCGAAGGGGAGGCGCGACATCAGCCCGCCGCATTCCAGCGGGAGCACGGCGGTGCCCTCGCCCGACACGGCGACCAGCGCGCCCTGCCGGTCGATCACCTCGCGGATGGCCCGAAGGATGCTTTCGTCATCCGCCCCCACCGCCACGATATTGTGCGCATCATGAGCGACGCTGCCGGCGATAGCACCCTCGTTCAGCCTGAATCCATGCACGAGCCCGATGCCGCATCCGCGGTGCCGGTAACGGTCGCACACGACTGCTTTCAGGATATCGTTGCCGGTATCGGGCAGCAGGCGGCCATCGACCTCCCTGACGAGGTCGCGGGTGAGGATCTGGTGCTCCACAAGGCCGATGACGCGTGCCCATCCTGAGCCCTCGATCGCAAGGTCGGCGCTTGAGAGGGGGGCACAGGCAAATTCCCGGCGGAGGCATGGGCGCGTGCCCGGGGGAGCGGGGCGCACCTCCACCCCGCGCTTGAAGGTTCGCGCCACCATGAAATCGTCCCCCCCGGAGAGAACGCAGAAATCCGCGAGCCTTCCCGGTGCGATCGCCCCGCGGTCCCGGAGCCGGTAGTGGTCGGCCGGCGAGAGCGTCGCCATCCTGATTGCGAGCCTCTCATCCACGCCTGCGCGAATCGCCTTCCGGATACAGTCGTCGATATGCCCTTCGTGCGCCAGCATGTCGGCGTGCCGGTCATCGGTGGCAAAACAGCACCGGGGGGCCGTGCAGGGCGAGACGATTGCGGCCAGCTCGGCGAGGTTCTTCTCGGTGGACCCTTCCCTGATGAACACGGCCATCCCCCGCCGGAGCTTTTCTGCGGCCTCGGCGGCGCCCGTGGACTCGTGATCGCTGCTCATGCCGGCGTACACGTACGCGTTCAGCGGGGTGCCCCCGAGGAGGGGTGCATGACCGTCGATCAGGTCGCAGAGACCGATCTTGTCCCAGACCTCCGCGTCACCACCGAGCACACCGGGCACGTTCATCATCTCGCCGAGCCCGAGTATGCCCTCACGGCCAAGAAAGGGCCGCAAATCCCGTGCCGACAGCTGCGCTCCCCCCACGTCCTGCGGTGTTGCGGGAACGCAGGAGGGGAGCATGTAGAAGATATCGAGCGGGGTGCGCCGTCCTTCTTCGAGCATGTAGTCGAGGCCCGCCGCTCCGGCCACGTTGGCGATTTCGTGGGGATCGGCGATCACGGTCGTGGTGCCGCGGGACAGGACAAGCCTGCCGTACTCGGACGGGGTGAGCAGGGAGCTCTCGATATGGACATGGGCATCGATGAGACCGGGAACCACACGGGCCCCCCCCAGATCGATGACGGATCGGCCCCGGTACTCCCCGATCCCCACCACAATGCCGTCCTTTACCGCAAAAGATGTGTGCTCCCACTCGCAGGAAAAGGGATTGAAGAGATTGCAATTTTCAAAGACGAGATCGGCAGGCTCGTCTCCCAGAGAAGCGCGAAGGCCGGCGGGGATCATGCCTGTATTTCGATATCGCGTATTTCGGTGGCGGCGCGGTCTCCGTCGATCATGACATAGAGGTAGATCTTGTACGTGCCCGGTTCGAGATCGATGGGAATGCGGTATTCATTCTCCCCCTGCTCCAGGAACTTATATTCCGCCTTCCTGTACACCTCCGTCTGGCTGAATTGCTCGGTCCGGAAGATCGTCGCCTGCACGACCACCTCCCGCGGCTCCCCGGTGTTGAATACCTGAACATGCAATTCCTCCCCGTCATAGGCCACGGCACCGAATGAATACGAGAGGCAGCCCGCAATGCACCCGAAGAGCAGGAGAACCAGTACAAGAAGAACCAGAGAACACCTGGACGTCATTATTTCAATATAAAAATCAGCATGATTTAATACTATTTGTTTTTCCGGGATACCAGATCGATGCGGTTGACAAATGCGGCAAGGGCCTCGTGCACGTTTTCCCCGGTGATGGCGGAGATTTTGTGGGCGTAGCCATCGCAGATCACATCAACGAACTTTTCGGGGCTGGCATCGGTGCAATCGCACTTGTTGAGCATCACCACGAACGGTATGTCCCGATCGGTGAGCCATTCGCAGAGATACAGGGTCATATCATCGATTTCGGCGGTCGAGTCCACCATCACGACGGCCCCGTCCGTCCCCCGCGCAAGGATCTGCCTGACAAACTCAAAACGCTCCTGGCCGGGTGTACCAAAGAGGTATACTTTCTTGTCGCCCACCATCACCCGCCCGTAGTCGAGCGCAACGGTGGTTGACCCGTTCTCATTATCCGCCTCAATATGACGGGATTCGGGATCGAGTGAACGGATGAAGGTTGATTTACCGGCATTGTAGGAGCCGAAGACGACGATTTTGAGCTTATCCATACACATTATCTGTACGATCGGCGCCACAGGGTTTAACCTTTCCATTCTTCCTCTCCTCGCATTGGCGAGGCGGCAACCGGGTGGATGCCGCCGCCACGCCTGCGCCCCGGCGCTGCACGGCAGAAGAAGACCGGAACGGCATATCCTGCCGCATATGAGCAGCACCCGGGATCCCCCTGCATCCGGAAGGGGATGTCGTACCGTACTCAGCGCGGCGGGAGAAGAATCGGCACATTTCTGTTCGGGGAACGGGCACGGTCACTCCTTTCGCATAGTCCGAAACCGCACATCACATGAATGGGTCCACCGGTTTGTCCCGCCGAGACCGATCCGGACCCATGGAAAAAATTGGAATGCCAATGAGCGCTCAATAGCCTGATCCGACCCGCCTGACCACCGTTCGGGTACCATGGGCAGGGGTGGTTTTCCGCAAAGAAAAACGTTGCAAAACACCAATGGCATGATCGTTATTTCCATCACCATTTGTCTCCAAAACCGTAATTATCAATCCAATTATCAAATAGAATTGTTTTTAACTAAAAATCTCATACGTCATTTTTATACAATTCCTAAACGCGAGGTGTTGTACAATTTCTATCATTGCATTTGCCCACCACAAGGGGGGTACGGGAAAAACCACGTCATGTCTCAATATCGCAGGATTTCTGCAATGCAAAGGGGATCGTGTACTGGTCGTCGACAGCGATCCGCAGGCGAACGCCACCTCGGGGCTGGGGGTGGATCCGTTCGCACAGCAGCCCAATATGTATGACGTGTACATGAACTTTTTCGAAGGATTCCCGGACATTTTTCTCGAAGATGTTATCATAGAAACCCAATCCGGAATCAGTCTTGCGCCGTCGTCGCTCGACCTTGTGGGAGTCGAGCCGTATCTCTACAACATCGACGAGAGAGCGGAGATCCTCAAAGAGGCATTGCAGCCGGTGAAGGATGCCTACGACCATATCCTCATCGATACGCCGCCGAGCATGGGTCAGTTTGTCATTAACGGCCTTGTTGCGGCAGATAAGACCATCGTCACGCTTGATTCCGGGATTTTCGCCCTGAAGGGCATCGAGGCGCTCACCACCATTTTCGATGACATCGAAGAGCATGTGGGCGGAAAAATTGCCGCCGATATGGCCATCCTCACGCGCTGGGGGAACGGCTCGCATCCGGTAACCCCGATCGACGAGATTGCTGCCTTTATTAAACGCATGCTCTACGGAAAGGCGGCGGAAGGCGACGGGGCATCGGAGGCCGAACGGCTCGATGCATTCGAACATGAAGTGAAAAAACTGTTTCCCTCGGTGTATGCAGTCCCCTTTGACGGGAGCGTCTCCGAGGCCCAGCACCATGGCATGCCCCTGTCCGCGTACGCGCCGGAGAGTGCGGCAGCCCGCACGTATCGTGAAATCACCGAAGCCATCAGGAACTGGTGAACAGCCCAGACCAACACAGTACACGTATGGAGGGAGAGACTATGGAACGGCCCGGAAGAAAAGCACTCTTTAACGGCACAACCAGAACAGCTGGCAGCGACAACGGACATGACAGCACGAAAATCACCGCACTGGTCTCCGAATGGGCATCGATCCTCGATGCGGTGAACGCGGGTGACTATGCCGCCCGCATTTCCGTCGACGGTATCGACGATTCGCTGCAACCCTTTGCCGCCGCACTGAATGCCGCAATCGAGCGCATCGCAGGGGAATATGCAGAGAAAATGCAGATGGCGGCGATATTCCGCGACAACCCCCTGCCGATGCTGATCCTGGATCGCTCGTTTGCCATCCGCGATCTCAACGAGGCATACGAGGATCTCATGCAGCAGTCTCGCGACCGGCTGATGAGCATGGAGGCCTCGGATTACAGGATATCCCTGTTGAAGGGCGACAAAACCGATGCGACCTTCACGGGCGTGAAGACACAATCCGAGCTGGCGATCTCGTTCCGCGACGGCTCGACGAAGATCGTGGAGCAGTACGGCATCCCCGTTGCGGACGACGAAGGCGGGATCGCGAGTGCGGTCTTCGTGTTCAACGATGTCTCCCGTGAACGCGAGGAGGCGGATGAGAGAGAAAAGCAGATGAAAAAAGCGCAGGCCCTCCAGCAGCGGTCCGAGAGCATCGTGCAGGAAAATCCCATGCCGATGATCCTCGTCAGCACGGACTTCAAAATCCTCGTCACGAACCAGGCGTTTGTCGACATGAGCGGGATCGGAAAGGACCAGATTCTCAGGATGAACGCACGGGATTTCAAGATACTCGAACAGCATGGAGATGGCCTCGGATTCGTGATCAAGCAGCAGAAACGGAGTTATGGGGTCGTCACCGTCGACCTTCCCAGCGGCGTGCACGTACTCGAGCAGTACGGCATTCCCATCACCACCAGTGACGGCGAGCTCGCAAACATCCTGATCGTGTACAACGACATCACCGAGGTCAAAGAGAAGGAGAAAGAAGTCCAGAAACTGATGGAGGAGGCGCAACAGGAGGCCGCACGGCTGAACGCGAGCGCGGAAGATCTCGCAGGTGCCATGGCGAGGATGGCGGACGGCGACCTGACCGCAACCGCAACGATCGAGGAAAGCGACCCGCTCGCCCGGCTCAAACACGATTACAACACCACCCTCGCATCCATCAAGGCCACCATCGAGGAGGTCAGCAGAAGCAGTGATCTCGTGCAGAACACCTCCAGCGAGGTGAGCAAGAGCGCAGACGAGATCGGCAGGGCAACCGAACAGGTCGCGGTCGCCACCCAGCAGTCGTCAGAGTTCACCCGCAACCTCCTGATCCAGATCGAAGATATCAACAGGGAGATTTCCGACCTCTCCGCTTCCATCGAGGAAATTGCCAGCACGTCGCAGGAGGTCATGGCACGGGCCCAGAAAGCAGCCGCCGAAGGGAATACAGCAGCGGAAATCGGGATGGATGCCCACAATAAAATGCAGGCCGTCGGCGAGATCTCCCAGCAGAGCGTCGACGAGATCACCCACCTCAATGAACAGATGCACGAGATCAGCAACATCGTCAAGCTGATCGGCGGTATCGCCGGACAGACAAACCTGCTTGCGCTGAATGCGGCCATCGAAGCCGCACGCGCAGGCGAGCACGGGCGCGGGTTCGCGGTCGTGGCAGGCGAGATCAGGAATCTTGCGGGGGAGGCAAAGGAGGCGAGCCAGACCATCGAGGATCTCATCGGCACCATCCAGACGAACAGCGACCGGACCGCCGCATCCATGAAGGCATCCCACACGGAGATCCGGGACGGCATCGACCGGGTGAACGAAGCGATCGAGGCGCTCAACAGGATCGTGGCCGATATCGAGGTTGCGGCCCACGGCATCACCGAGATCACCCGAGCGGCCGAGGACCAGGCAAATGCCACCACCCGTGTCATGCAGAGCATGGAAGACTCCACCCAGATGACCAAGGAGAACATGGAGCGTATCGAAGATATGGCCGCCCTTGCCGAGGAGGTGAGCGCATCCACCGAGGAAGTGGGCAGCGCATCCCATGAAATGACGGAAATGGCCGAGCAGCTCAAGGCGAAAATGGCGCAGTTCACGCTGAACTGAGGGGAGCTACATGAGCGGCATGGTAGATCTGGTTGAATTCGAACTCAACGGCGAGCGGTACGCCATGGACATCCACCTTGCACGTGAAATCGTGGAGATGATGCCCATCACCCCCATCCCCCGGGCCCCCTCGTATATTACGGGCGTCATCAACCTCCGCGGGGAGATCACGTCGATCATCAACGTCAACAACCTCCTGCGGATCACGCAGAACGATGACGTGGAAAACAAAAAGATCATTGTCCTGATGTCCGATGCCGCCGGCGGGAGCAATGTTGGGATCATCGTGGACGATGTGCACAGCGTCATCCAGATTTCGGATGATGATATCGAGCAGATGGGTGACGGCATTACCTCCGATATCAGCACCTTCGTCAAGGGAATTATCAAGGTCGGTGCAAACGGAGACGGAAAAGAGCGGAACCTGGTCATCTGGATCGATATGGTCAGGGTGCTCCGGGATCTGGTCAACCAGCAGATCGGATAAGATCAGATGGATGGGTTTCTGGCGCTCAGGAGAAGTATCGAGCGGCTCCTCTCCATCCGGTGCGCGAATTACAAGGAGGATTACATCAGGCGGCGCGTGCTGTCGAGGATGAGGCTCACCGGCAGGAAGGACTTCGAGGACTACCACACGCTGCTCCTCTCGAGCCCGGACGAGCAGGAGCAGCTGCGCACCACCCTGACGATCAATGTCACCAAATTCTCGCGTGATGCGGAGGTCTTTGAGATCATTCAAAAGGAGATACTCCCGGAGCTGATGCGGCGGAAAGACCGCATCCGCATATGGAGCGCAGGGTGCGCCACGGGGGAAGAGCCCTACTCACTCGCCCTCATCGCGCACGACCTCTGCCGCCTGCGCCCCGGCGTCCGGGTGACAATCCTCGCCACCGACCTTGATGTGGAGGCGCTCGGCAAAGCGAAAGCCGGCGTTTACCACGAAAAATCACTTGAGAACCTGACACCGGGCCAGGTCAGGAGGCATTTCACCCTGCGGGAGGACGGAACGTATGCGGTGAAACCCCACCTGCGCGAGTACATCAGGTTCCAGGCCCACGACCTGATGAGCCAGACGCCCGTCTCACGCTATATCGATGTCATCCTCTGCCGGAATGTCACGATATATTTCACGGAAACGCAAAAAAACGACCTTGCGGTGATGTTTCATGGCGCGCTCCTCCACGACGGCTATTATATTATGGGCAAGACCGAATTCTTGAGCAGGGAAGTTGAATCGCTCTTCGTGCCCTATAATTCGCTGCAAAAAATCTACCGGAAACCGATCGGGCCGTCGCCGGGCGGTGCGGCAAGGGGTGTGGACCGGGAACGCGCGCGAAACCATCCCGCGTGAGAAGGGCCGGCGCTGCCGGGCAGTGCAAACCTCCGTCTATTCGAGAAACCCCATGGTTTCGGGTTCGTTTTCAGATGATTCCTCGCTTTTTTGCACGAATCGTTTCATCATTTCCTTTCTCCGGGATGCTTTTTTCAGCTCTGCCGATACCATGACACAATTCATGCCGACGATCACGATCACCATGGTCAGACCGAACCCGAGAAGCACGCCCCGGGTGGTCAGGAAGAGCGCCCAGAGAAGAACGACAAAGGATAAGAGGTAAAAGAGGATCCAGGTTCTCGACGCATGAATATCCATTATCTCACCAGATCGTCGTATGGCAAATGAGTTAAGAGTTGCCACTTGAACCGGGCACCACTGATGCCGCACGATTTCCATTGCAACCGCACAATTCCCCGCCCAATGCAATTCCGCTGGGTTTATCAGACCCTGCCGCCTTGATGTGTGTAGCGGTTCTGCTATGGATCTCCACGATGCACTCACGCTGGTCGGGGCAATTCTCATCGTTGCGCTCTTCTCAGTATTCTACAGCCCCGTGTCGCCGGACGATGTGCAGGCACCCCGTCCCACCGTCACACCGACGCCGGAGACCCACAACACCCCGGCGACCCCCACGCCGGCACCACCCGCACCGTCGATCCACGATCCGGTGCGCATCACCTATACCAGAAATTACCTCTCCTATCCGGTCCACATCCTCCCGTCCAATATGAACGTATTCGGGGCATCCGATCCCGACTGGCAGTGGCGGTTCAAAGAGATGGTTGCGTTTGCCTTTCTCGAAGAATCGGTGGGAGGACTGACGGAGACCTTCAGCGTGCCGTACCCCGTGTGGCGGGTCAACAGCACCCTGACCGCCACGACCACCCCGCAGTATGCCCTGCTTCAATGGGTGCTGGTCGATGCAACAACAGGAGAAATTCTGGAGGGAGGAGAGCTTCGCCACGGAGGAAGCATGACAAAAACCGTCCAGGTCTCCTGCACCGCCATGTATTTCATCGTCCACACCCGCTCTGCGGACGGCATCACGCTCTCGCTCGAGACGATGGCCGACCACCTGTCCCCGTAGGTCTCGAAAGATCAGGGTGCTTATTCGACCTTTTCGATAATGATCCGCACCCGGTCCCCCATCGAGAGACCATGCCCTTTGGGAACGTCGATGTTGAACCAGAGGGCGGCAGGGTCGTCCTGCGTGTTGTCCTGGTTCATCAGGCAATCCTTGTACTCGTTAATGTCGGCCACGAATTCGAGTTCTGAAACAAAATCAGCTATTTTTCCCTTCATAATAACATCCCTTGCCGTTCCACGGACTTCTGCACCTTGCTGGAAAACCGTCACGAGCCGCCGGTCTGCTGCCGCAGCATATCACTCGTCCCAGCGGTATTCGAATCCACACTGGGGACAGATGGTTGATATCACTTTCTGTCCGCACCGTGGACAGGGAGCCCCCGGCGCTTTCTCCGCCCCGCATTGCGGGCAGAACACATTCTTGATTACCCCGCATTGCGGGCATTGCCAGCGCGCCAACAGATTACTCCTTTATTCTATCCGTTTGGCGAGGGACCATACAAAACTTTCCCCTTTCTGCAGGATGCGTCCGGGGATCCGAAAAAGGGGGAGGAAAAGAGAGAAATCAATCAGAATGCCCGTGCCGTGACGCGCCATGTGGTGCTGTTGGAATAACTCCACCGGGATATATCAAGCTCCTCGCAGATGTCTGCGAGTATGGCGAGATTGGTTCCCACCTCTTTCGGGGAAAGACCCAGTTCCTTGGCAATATACTTTGACTTAAAGTAGTGTTTTCCTTTCGTCAGGCCCGCAAGGAGATATGTCAAAATCTTGATCTGCGATGCGGTATACTTCTCTCGAATGGTGCCCATGCGTGACATTCGGTCCCTCCACAAGTAAACTCAGTTATAGTACAATTCATATTTAAATGTACCCTTTTCCCCCTGGTAAAAGCACTCTTTTGATATGACACCTGACTGATAGGTGCTCACAATGCTCACCAAAACAGAAGCCAGGACCAGGCACATTTGATTAGCTCCAGTGATTATCACTGCTATCCACGATTTATAATAATCCAGTTCGTTTTAAATATCAGAAGAAAGAGGAATGGTTTGCGGGAAGAAATTTTATAATGCGGAGTTAGCGGGTGGATTCAACGGGAAACGCGCCAATCTTTTCAATTAAGCGTTTAAACACCACATCACGCATTCCTTCGACGAATTTTATGCTCCCCACCACGAGGTGCCCCCCGCCGTTCACCCCGCCGCCGGTGATCTCGTCCCGCAATTCCCGTACCATCTGCGGGATGTTCATCAGCACCCCACGGGACCGGATCACCGCGAAGTCAGGCCCGAGACCGAGCGTGACCACGGCGTCCTGGGCGTTGGCGGTGCAAAGCCGGTCATGCACTTCCCCGGACGTCTTGCCGGGCGGCGGGAACGTGAACCGGTGGGCGTACATTTCCACATCGAGCACAAAGAGCCGGGCGCCGTTTTCGAGTACCTGCTCCTGCACGTGGGGCATCGACGCGCTCAGCTGCTCCTCGATCGCCCGGTTGGCCTCCATCGTCAGCAGGGCCACAAGGTTTCTGTGCCGTTCGGGGTTGTTCTTGAGATTCAGAATATCCTTGACGATTTCCCTGCCGTCATTGAACCGCAGCCAGAACTGCTCATAGTCAAGGGAGAGCGCAATGTTCTTCAGGTACGCTTCATCATAGTCATCGCTCACGAGATCCAGATAGCGGTGCCGTTCGGGTGCCTCGCTCCGGTCACCCACCGCCGCAACGGCGGGCAGGTGGCGGATGAGGGGTTCCACGGGCGGATGGATCAGGCGGGCGAGTTCGGTCCCGAGCATTCCCGCGGTGATCCCGAAATCACCGCCGGCATGGTAGGGGTTGACGTGGGCCATGAGGTACTGGTCGACGCTTGCGTCCGGGTGGTGGTGGTCGACGACCACGATCGGCAACCCGTAGACCTTCGCCATCCGGTACGAAGGCTCATCCTCCTCCGTCGAGCCGTTGTCCATCATGAGGATCAGGGGAAGTTTCTGCCCGAAGCGTACATGGTCCTTGAGCGCGTAGTCGAGATCCCTCGTAACGTCCTCGATCTCATAGAAGGGGGCTTTTGAAGGAGCGCGTTTGAACAGGTACGATTCAGAGTCGAAATCGGCACCGCTCTCGCGGATCAGGGCGACGACCGCCTGTTCCACGGCGACCGAAGCACAGATGCCGTCCGCGTCCGCATGGTGCCTGAGAATGATGGGCTGTGCGGTGAACACCGATTTCCTGATTATCTTGGCGATTTTGCGGAGCTCGGGTTTGAGGTTTTCCAGCACCTCGCTCTCCACCAGGAACGGGATGTCTTCTGGTTCAGCCCGTACCTCAAGCGCCTCTTCAAGCCGCTGCCGCACCCGGTCCGCTTCCTCCCCCACCAGGACGGTCATCGAGGCAACCTCGATCTGGACCTGGTTGTTGCGCATCATGACCTCGCCGACAACCTCAACGAGATCCCCGAGCTGCACGTCAGGATAGGCGCGAACCCCCGCTTCGATAAATGCCGCCGCGTTTTCTGTGCCGGTCTCATCCACGATCGTGAAGATCGTAGGGCCGGAAGTCTGCTTGATCTGGGCAACCTCGCCATCGATGGTGACCGTCCGCCCCACGCGGGTGGCGAGATCTGAAAGCCGCACCATCGGGGTTTTCTTGACCACCATCTGGGTGGTATACACGGGCGGGGTTACCTCTTCGAGGTCAATATTGCCGTTGCTGCGGATATTGAGCACCCTGACAAGTATTGTGTCCCGCTCTTCATGGCTCTTTTTGCTATTGCTTTTATGAACAAGCCCTTTCACGCGGTCGTTGAAAAGGACGAAGGTTCCGAATTTGGCAAAGCCCTGGACTTTCGCTTCGTAGATTTTTCCTTCTTCGACATCTTCGATGTCACAGTGCGCACCAAGGCGGTAGACGATAGTATCCATAAATCATTCCTCATTTGACGTGTCTGTACTACATTCAGGTTTTTTCCCTGCAGAGATCGACCAGCCTGCATTCGCCGTCCCTGCTCCCTTTCGCGATGATAATATCGTCGGCATGGAGCCGGTCATTTTTCCCGGGGCGATATTTCCACCGTTTTTTGCTCTTGATCGCCAGCACCACCATCCCGGTGACCGTGCCCAGCGTTGCTTCGTTGAGCGTCTTGCCCACCAGCGGCGAGGATTCATCGACCTTGATGCGGGTAATGATCTCGTCTGATTCCCGCACGATCTTTTTAAAGAGGGGGGGGACCTCGATGTCCCTGCGAATGACGTCGACGATCGCAACTGCGGCATTGGAGATGCGCTCTGCAAATGACGACATGTAGAGCAGGCCCCGGAGGTACTCGACGTTGGTTATCCTTTTTGCGGCCTCCAGCACCCAGAGGTCGAGTTTCATGCGCATATCGTCCATTTTTGCGTCCAGCGAAACGACCTCCTCGGCAACCTCGCGGCTGTCGAAGAGGAGGGCGGTGTAGGCAAGGCCCACCACGAGTTCGCTGCTGTCCTTCATTTTGACGATCAAACGCACGGCCCTATCAAGATCTTCCACGACAACAGAATTGCCCCGTTCCTCATCCGGGGGAGAGAGATAGCCCGCCATCGCGTACAGGGTGGCTATCCCTTCGTCCTGCCCTTTGGCGATCAGGATATCACCGTCCACCGTCCGGGAATCACGGCCGGGATCGTAGATCCAGCTCACCCCGCGCCGGATGGCGATCACCCGCATGCCGGTGCTGCTCTGGAGCTTGAGTTCGCCGAGCGTGGCATTGTCCAGCGGGCTGTTGTCCTTCACCACCACCCGCACGGTCACCTCCTCGGCTTCCGGGAGTGCCTCGCGCAGGCGTGCGGGGAACTTGATGCCCTTGATGATGATCGCTGCGATCTCCGAGGCAGAGTTGGCAATCTTTTCGGCGGCTTCCGCAACCTGGAGCATGCCGCTCATCGCCTCGGCCTCCTCGACCCGGCGTGCGCCGAGAATACTCTGCATCCGTGCCTGGTAGACCAGCTGATTCATGCTCTCTTCGAGATTGAGCACTTCCGACGCGATCTCTTTGCTCTCAAACAATATCGCAGAATAAGCGAGATCAACCATCAGCTCGGAGATGTCCTTCATTTCAATGAGAACATCCTTGAAGCTGACGGGCTGATATTCAAGTTCGTTCATGGATTCTTGTCCTAAGCTACTATCTCGCTTATCCATTACAAAATTATCCCTACAGGACAAGGGAAATAACCGAAATCAGGATTGCTGCACCCAATAAATCAATAGTGCTTGTAATCACGGGAATCCCGAAATTATCGGGATCCAGCCCGTAGCGAAACGACATCGCCGCAGTTGCATATGCGATGATATTCACCATACTGATCAGAATGAACCCTGATCCTGCAGAGATACAGACGATTTCGAGCAGGCCCGGGGACGTCAGTCCAAGGAGCAGTGCTGCACTGTGCGCCATCAGTCCGAGCAGCGGGAACAACACCGCCGAGTAGCCGTAACTGGTGGAGAAATAGGGCAGGACATCCTTTTTCGGGACAATATCGGTCGCAATGCTCCCCATATGCATCCCGGTGGCAAGCCGGGAGCAGAGGATCCCACCGATGGAACCGCACCCTCCAACAAACGGCGTGATCAAAATGAGAAGCGCGGCAAAGGTCACGAAACGGTCGAGATCGATGGAATACGCCGTCCCTGCGACGATGCCCATAAAGGCGAGCGGAATGAGCAGCGGGATTGTTTCACGGGATATGGTCCGGACCCGGTCGGTGACCTTCCATAGATAGATGGCGATTCCAACGAGGAGGAGAATGATTGCAACAAAAAGGACGTTTTTCAAAAAAGGGTCCAATCCGGTGATGACGAGTGCGGAGCCGATAAGAATGGGGAGGGTGACGAGGTCGCCGGACGTGGTCACCGTCGGCGCTCCGACCATATCGAGATCGATGCGGTAGCGGTAGCTGAGCACCGCGACGATGAGGGTGATCGTCATGACCACGAGCCCGGAGAGTACTCCGCTCACCATGGAAATGTTCATGAAATCGATGAAATCCAACGATCCAAGCCCCACCAGTCTGCTCATGATATCGGCAAACACGCCGAGAACAGCTGCGATGACGATCGTGCTTACAAAGCTTGCACGAATGTTTTCACCGAGCAAGCTGTCGCGTGCAAACGATACCTCGAATTCTCCGAGGTGCATCGAGGAAGAGAGGCGGGACGCGAGGACGCCGGAAATGCACCCGCGCATATTGAGTAAAGGCGGGAGGAGCACCATCAGGCCCGGCAGGAGCTCAAGAATGCTGCTTACTGAGCCGAGATACATCCCGGCGATACTGGCGGCAACAGCGCTGAGTAAAATCGCTCCCAGCCCTACAAGAAAGAGCCGCGAGAAGCTGCCGACGCCCACCAGGTTCACTATCACCATCTCCCATCATTTCTCATCCCCTGTACGGCAGTTCAAGCAGCGTGAGATCGTCCGGAGCGATCACATCACCCCTGAAGTGTTCTTTTGCATTCTCTATATGGTTTGCTGTCGTGGTATATCGTGAACTGATATGGACGAGCGCGAGCGTTGCAGCCCCGAGCTCCTCTGCCACGGACCCGGCCTCGCCGGCGGTTGAGTGGTACACCTCGCGTGCACGGTCGAGTTCATCGTCATCGAAGGTGGCGTCGTGGAGCAGCAGATCCGCCCGGCACCCCCATCCCTTCCAGCCCTCGCAGCCGGGCCGGGTGTCGCCGGTATAGACGATTTTTCTCCCGGGACGCGGTGCGCCGAGGACATCACCGGGACGGATGATGCGCTCCTCGCCGCCGGCGGCGATGTGTACCTCTTCGCCCCGCTGGAGTCTTCCGAATAGGGGGCCGGGGGGCACGCCGAGCTCGATCGCCCGCTCGCGGTGAAACCTCCCCGGCCGGTCGTCTTCAGCGAGGATATACCCGAGACTGGCGATCCCGTGGACGGTGCGGAAGGCCCGCACATGGTACCCCTCGAAGCGCACCTGATCGCCGTGGCGCAGTTTCCGTGCGACGAGGGGGAAGCGCAGGTGGTTCCTGGAGAGGTGAGAGACCGCAGCGACGAATTCGTCCACCCATTCGGGCCCGTAGATGGTCAACGGCTCGTCCCGTCCCATAAAAGAGAGCGTCTGCATGAGCCCGAATATACCGAGGAAATGATCGGCGTGCCAGTGGGTGATAAACACCGCATCGATCGTAAACCCGGTGCGCACCCGCATCATCTGCTGCTGGGCGCCCTCCCCGCAGTCGAACAGCAGGGTGTCGGACCCCCGGCGGATCAAAAAACAGGGAGGGTTTCTCTGGGGCGTGGGGAGGGCTCCCGCAGTGCCCAGGAAGTAGATCTGCAGGGTCTCGCCGGCTATGAAAAGCACCTCCGGAACATTTCGAGGCTCGTTCTGGCTTCATCGAGGTTTCTGCCCTCGATCACGCAGATGCCGGAGTAGGACGCTGCAATCCGCCCGCCAACCTCCTTCCAGTCGATCGTCCCCTCTCCGAGGGCGAGGTGCGCATCGCGGGTGCTGTCATTATCATGAATATGCACGTGGTCGACCTCGCCGATCCTCCGGAGAAAGGCATCGACCATCCCCATGGTATGCGCATGCCCCACATCGAGGGTAATGCCCACACCCTCGATCCCGTCGGCCATGCCGAAGAGCTCGTCGGGCACCTGGCAGAAGAAATTCGGGATGTTCGGCATATTTTCCAGTGTGGCGAGGACACCGGAATCCCGTGCGGTCGCCCCGATTTCTGCGAGTGCTGCCTTGTGCAGGTCCCACACATGCTTTGGCACGAGTTTTGCCGCAGGCGAGAGGTACCCGGGGTGGATGGTGACCCGGTCGGTAAACTCGGCGGCGACCTCGACGCAGCGGGACATCTGGCGTATCGATTCACGGTAGATGGGATAGTTCAGCGAGGCAAGGTTCAGGTCAGAATACGGCGCGTGCACCGATACATCCAGCGTCGTCGATCCGAGCACCTCGCGGATGCGTTCCACATTGTCCGGATGATCCAACCGGTAATTGCCATCCGCAGAGATCTCCCATCCCGCATAGCCGCATTCCTCGATACCGAACACCCATTCGATGGAATCCCACACTTTGGAGGAGGAGGAGAAAAACGGGTGCAACGACATCTCAGGCCCCCATTCCTTCCAGGATGGCGATTACTTCCTGTCTGAACTCCTGCATCGACCCCTCGTTGCGGATCGTAGAATCCGCCATTTCCAGCGCCCGGCCAAGCCCCCACCCGAGTTCCCGTGCATCCCGGGCGAGCATGCTCTCCTCGTCGGCCGGGTCATCGGAACGCTTCCGGTCGTTGAGGCGCTGGAACCTGATTTCAAACGGCGCTTCCACCCCGATAAGGGTGAAGTTCTCGAAGGCATCCCTGAACACTGCCACCTCCGCATCGCTCCGGATGCCGTCCACGAGGACGAGCGGCGCACCCTGCGCGTTGATTCTCGGGATGCAACGCTCTGCAATGGCGGCCGGGCCGTACTCCTTGCGCAGTTCCCGCGACATTGCGCCCAGGTTTTCGTCGGTGGGGGGCAGGCCCCGATCCGTTATTACGTCCCGGATCACATCGCCCATCACGACGACCGGAATTCCCATATCCCCGGCAATCCGGGAAAATTCGCCCTTCCCGCTCGCGGGGAGGCCGACCACGCCGATGACCTTCATAGGTCCCTCCGCGCCTGCATGATATCGGTAAGAACGATGGAATCGGCAATAATGATTCTATTATTGACGTATGCGACCTCGCCGTCCTCGCGTGTCCGGATCTTCACGTTTCTGCCGATTTTGTCGGCGATCTGTTTCAACTGTGCGAAGGTGAGGGGGGGGATGGACCCTTCGACACCCTGCTGCAGCACGTACTCCACCTCTTCCACGTCCCGGGCAATATACTGCACATCGGATTCCCTGCCCGGGAAAATTGTGGTGACCACTTCGAATTCTGGGAGCGTTCCGGCGATGAACGCTTCTTTGCAGAGTGCAAGCGATTCTTTCACCCGGTCGACAAGCTCCGGTTTCACGTGCAGGAGGTTGTGGTAGTACTCCCACCGTGTTTTGATGTCCAGCGCAATCCTGTCTACGAGGCCTTCTTCGAGGAGCGCGCGCAGCGTCCCGGGAAACACCCCGTTGGTCTGCACCCCGACGAAAAGCCCCATCGCTTTGCTCGCCCGGGCAAGATCGAGCAGGGGCTGTTTCTGCATGGTCGCCTCCCCGCCTGAAAAGACAACCCCGCTGACGATACGGCGCGAGGACCGTATCAGGTCCGCCACCTCGCCGACCTCCCGCAGGTCCTCCCCCGTCTGGATCGCTGCATTATGGCAGTAATGGCATCGTACCGGGCAGCCCCTGAAAAACACCGTACATACCGCGCGCCCCGGCCAGTCAACCGTGCTGAGCGGTACGAACCCCCCGAAATTCACCTTCAAAACATCACCAGCGCAGATAACTTCTCTGTTCAATTCACTTCAAGGTTTCAATCGAGCATGCGCATCCGCCACCGGCGCGCGTCCCGGCACCCGGATGCCCGCTCCCCCCGGCGGTTCTCCCCGGACAATATCCGCAATACAAACCTATAATTAACGTGCGAGCCGAGCTTGATACCACCAGGAAACCTGTCGTGGGACGTGAGGTGTATGGTGCGAGGAGACGAATGTGAATATGCGGTGCGAACGGAATCAGGGGCCTATTACTGTCGCAAAGGCCACCCGGATGAATGCCCGTATCCGGCACGGTTCTGCAAAGTACGTGACCGCCGGGACGCTGCCGCGGCCTTGCTGAAACCGACCGATACCATCTACGAGTTGCTCCTCAGGGGATTTTAATCCCGGACGTGAACGGCCGGGCAGCCGATCTCCTGCAGCGCTGGTTTGCGCGCCGGGCTTTTCGGGAGAGAGGATACGAAAAGACGCCCCGTCGGGAAAACACCCTCGTGTGCCCTGATGCGGGAACGACCTCCAATTATTTTACGTATGAGTAACTCCAGTTTACTTGCCCACTAAACAATCCAGATTTATTCTCAAATCAACAAAAAAAGCCTTTATCTGTTCTTTCCTCCAATAGATCTCCATGACACTGGTCGACGACGCCAGAAAAGGCATCATAACCGAAGAAATGAAACTCATCGCTGCCGCGGAGGGTGTCACAGAGGATTTTGTGAGACGTGGTGTTGCGGGCGGGCATATTGCAATACCCCGGTGCCCCTACCGGGAGGTCAAACTCTGCGGGATTGGCCGCGGATTGCGGACCAAGGTCAATGCCTCGATCGGCACGTCGACCGATATCGTCGACATTCCCATGGAGATTGAGAAGGCAAAAATGGCGGAGAAGGCCGGTGCGGACACCCTGATGGAGCTCTCGACCGGCGGCGATTTCACGGAGATCAGAAAGCAGGTCGTCGCGAACACCACGCTTTCGGTGGGAAGTGTCCCGCTCTACCAGGCATTCATCGAGGCTGCCCGCGAAAAGGGCGCGGTGGTGCACATGGAGCCCGACGACCTGTTCAGGATTACCGCAGAACAGGCGAAGCTCGGCACCAATTTCATGGCCATCCACACCGGCATCAACCTCGAGACGATGAAGCGCCTGAAAAACCAGGGGCGCCATGGCGGTCTCGTCTCCCGCGGCGGCGCGTTTATGACCGCATGGATGCTCCACAACGAACAGGAGAACCCGCTCTACGCCGAGTTCGATTACCTGATCGAGATCATGCAGGAACACGATGTCACGCTCTCGTTCGGAAACGGCTGCAGGGCGGGGGCATGCCACGACGCGACCGACCGTGCCGCCATGCAGGAGCTGATCATCAACGCGGAGCTCGCCGACCGGGCGCACGACGCAGGGGTGACCACCATCATCGAAGGGCCGGGCCACATCCCCATCGACGAAATCGAGGCGAATGTCAAAGTCCAGAAGCGTCTCACCAACGAAAAGCCCTTCTACATGCTCGGGCCGCTCGTCACCGACATCGCACCGGGCTACGACGACCGCGTGGCGGCTATCGGCGCCGCAATCTCCTCGGCATACGGCGCGGACTTCATCTGTTACGTGACGCCCGCCGAGCACCTGGCGCTTCCCACGCCCGAAGAGGTGTACGAAGGCGTGATCAGTTCCCGCATCGCCGCACATGCAGGGGACATGATCAAACTGAACAAACGCGATCTCGATCTGGAAATGGGCCACGCCCGCAGGGATCTCGACTGGGAACGCCAGTTTGCCGTGGCCATCAACCCGGAAATCGCCCGCAAAATCCGTGACGAACGGTCGCCGGCCGATGCGGATGCCTGCACGATGTGCGGCGACTACTGCGCGCTGAAGATTGTCAACAAGCACTTTTCCTTCTAATTTTTCGGGTAAAAGGGGCGCTGGGATGAAACTTGTCGTATCGGTTCCGGATCTGGACGCACTGTTTCGTGCGGTCGCGGCAGGAGCCGATGCGATTGAAGTGCGCCTCGACCTTCTGCCGGAACCAGACCACAAAGGGGTGCGGGAGACGCTCGCCACCATCGCCACCCCCCGCATCATCACCCTCAGGTCGGCCGCGGAAGGGGGTGCCTTCCGCGGGACGGCGGAAGAGTGGCGAGAGCGTCTCGAACCGTGGCTCGCATTCGCGGACTACGTCGATATCGAACGGCCCTTTGCCGCCTGCGCAGACGCGATCCGGGGGAGCGGCGCGACGATCATCGCCTCGAACCACCGAACCGACATGCCCGATCCCGCCGCTCTCCGGGATCTTGAGCGGGAACTGCGCGGCTTTGGCGATCTGCCCAAGATAATCGTCGCCCCCGCGTGCAGGGAGGATGCGCTCCTGCTCCTCACCTTCACCGCCACGGCGAAACGACCAGTCGCAACGGGCGTTATGGGAGAGAAATTTCGCTATCTGCGGGCCATCCTCCCCCTGTTCGGTTCCGAACTGGTGTTCTGCCACGCGGGCACCCCGACCTCCCCCGGACAGTACCATATCGACGAAATGCGGCAGCTGCTGGAGATGCTGCGATGAGAGACGATGCCATTGACTGGATGGAAGAATTCCTGCTCCATGCCGATGAGATCGGGGACGACATCATCGAGGACGTCGGGGAGATGCTCGGCATGGTCCCCTTCATTTTTAAAAAGATGCGTGAACGCCCCCGCGCCTTCGCCCTCACCGCGCTCGGCGACTACATGACCGCACGCCCCGAGAGCCTCGATGAAAAAACCGCAGAACTCATCTGCATTGCCGCCGCGGCCGCGTCCTGCTCTGACCAGTGCCTGAAGGTCCATATCGGCGCCGCGAAAATCGCCGGGGCCACGGATGACGAGATTCTCGACACCATCCTGATCGCAAGCCTCATCGGCAAGACCAAAATCCTCGCCCGCTCGCTGCGGATGCTCAAAGAAACCGAACATGAATAATCACCACACGGACCCGACCGATCCGATGGGCCGGGACAAGCACCACCTCCGAGAGCGCCTGAAACACGCACGGGCGTCCCTCACGACGGAAGAACGGGCAGAAAAGAGCCGTGCGATTGCCGGGACCCTCCTCGGACTCCTCGAAGGGTTCGACACGGTCATGGTCTACGTCTCGAAAGAGCCCGAAGTGGAGACATCAGGTCTTATCGAAGCGCTCCTCGAACGGGGGATAGAGGTGGTGGTCCCCATCATCCAGCGGGAAACCCGCACGCTCCGGCTCTCCTATCTGGAAGACACGGGGGTGCTTCTCCCGAGCACCTTCAATGTTCCGGAGCCCGTCGGGCACGAAATCCCTGCAGACGGGGGGGTCATCGGCGCCGCGGTCATTCCCCTGATAGGCTTCGACGACCACTGCCACCGGCTCGGGTACGGCGCGGGCTACTATGACCGGTTTCTGGGCACCCACACCAGTGTCCTGCGGATAGGGATAGCATTTGCCTGCCAGAGAGCAGCCCGCATCCCCTCCGAGGCGCACGACATCCCCCTGCACTGCATCGTGACCGAAGACGGCATCACCCGATCCGGGTGACCGGCGAGACTCTTTCCAATCGAGCCCATTTTTTCGCGCAGTTCCCTGCGCCCCGGGCGCAGGGTCTTCTGCGGCAGCGCAGCGATCTTGCCTCGAAGTAAATTTTTTATACAGATCAACCCTTACTAGTGGTAAATATCGATTCATTGGAGATTGCTATGAACGCTTCAGAAGAATTCGAGGTTACTGTGAAGGAAGCCACGCACGAGGACGCGGGGCGCGGCATCGCACGAGTCAGCACCGATGTGATGCGGGCGCTCGGTCTCGTCAGCGGCGATGTGATCGAAATAAAGGGGAGAAAGAAGGCCGGGGCGATTGTCTGGCCGGGCCTGCCCCAGGACACCGGCAAAGCGATCGTCAGGATCGACGGGGTCGTCAGGGGCAATGCCCAGACGGGCATTGACGAAAAAGTGACCATCCGCAAGCTGGAAGCGGGGTACGCGGAGAAGGTCGTGATCCAGCCGACGCAGCCCATCCGCCTGCAGGGCGGGGAGCAGTACCTCGCACGCCTGCTGCAGGGAAGGCTGATTTCCGAGGGGCAGGCACTCAGGATCAATATTCTTGGAAATCCGCTCACCTTCGTCATCTCGAAGGTGACGCCCAAGGGTATAGCCGTCTTCGGCCCCAATACCTGGGTGGAGCTCAAAGAGACACCCTACCAGCCAGAAGAGGGGGAGAGAAAGGAGATCCCCGATGTGCATTACGAGGATATCGGGGGGCTGGGACGGGAACTGGAGATGGTGCGGGAGATGATCGAACTCCCGCTCCGCCACCCCGAGCTCTTCGAACGCATCGGGATCGAACCGCCGAAGGGCGTGCTGCTGTACGGGCCCCCCGGCACCGGCAAGACCCTCATCGCCAAAGCGGTGGCAAACGAGGTGGACGCCCATTTCATCAACCTCTCCGGCCCCGAGATCATGAGCAAATACTACGGGGAAAGCGAGGAGCGCCTGCGCGAAGTGTTCAATGAAGCGCAGGAGAACGCCCCGGCAATCATCTTCATCGACGAGATCGATTCCATCGCCCCGAAACGTGAAGAGACGCGGGGCGAGGTCGAGCGCCGCGTCGTCGCCCAGCTGCTCGCCCTGATGGACGGCTTGAAGACCCGGGGGCAGGTGATGGTGATCGCCGCCACCAACATCCCGGATGTCATCGATCCGGCACTGCGCCGGGGAGGGCGGTTCGACCGTGAGATCGAGATCGGCATTCCGGACACCAAGGGCCGGCTCGAGATCTTCCAGGTGCACACGAGAGGCGTGCCCCTCGACCTGGACAGGGTCACGCTCACCGACAGAGACCGGCAGACGCTCGGAGAGGGGGCCGGCGAAAAGCAGGAGGAGGAGCTGAAGAGGAAATATTTCCTTGACCCGTACGCGGAGATGACCCACGGGTTTGTCGGCGCCGACATCGCCCTGCTCGTCAAGGAATCGGCGATGCACGCCCTTCGGAAGGTGCTGCCGTCGGTCAGGATGGAGGAGGAGATCCCGATGCATGTGCTCGAGGATCTGAAAGTAACCAGGGATGACTTCGAGGAAGCGCTCAAGCACGTGGAGCCGAGTGCGATGCGCGAGGTGCTCGTGGAGATCCCCGATGTCTCATGGGAAGATATCGGCGGGCTCGAAGAGGTCAAGGAGGAGCTTCTTGAGGCGGTGGAATGGCCGCTGAAGTACCCGGACGTCTTTGCGAGGATGGAGACCAAACCACCGAGCGGCATTCTGCTCTTCGGACCCCCCGGTACGGGAAAGACCCTGCTCGCCAAGGCCGTTGCCAACAAGGGCGGCATCAATTTCATCTCCGTAAAAGGGCCCGAACTCCTCTCCAAGTGGGTCGGCGAGTCCGAGCGCGGCGTGCGGCAGATGTTTCGCAAGGCGCGCCAGGCGGCCCCGTCGATCATCTTCTTCGACGAACTCGATGCGCTCGTGCCCAAACGGGGCACCTACATGGGGTCGTCGCATGTCACCGAGAGCGTGGTGAGCCAGATCCTCACGGAACTGGACGGGCTCGAGGAACTGCACAACGTGATGGTCCTTGGCGCCACCAACCGGCCCGACCTGATCGACGAGGCGCTGATGCGGCCGGGACGGCTCGACCGCCTCATCTACGTGATCCCCCCCGACAGGGAAGGGAGGAAAAAGATTTTCGAGGTCTATCTTCGCCATGCGGAGACCATGCTCGCACTGGACGTCAGCATCGACGAGCTTGCCGACCGGACCGAGGGCTACGTCGGCGCAGATATCGAGTCGCTCGTCCGGGAGGCCAAACTGGGCGCGATGCGTGAATTTATCGGCATGATGGCGGAGAAGACCGAGGAGGAACGCCGGGATGCCCTGCAGAACGTCCGCGTGACCCGCGGCCACTTCGAGGAGGCGATGAAAAAGGTCAGGGGATCGCTGGACCGTGACCGGATCGAGGAATACGAGCGCAAAGCGTGGGAGATCACCTATAATGCTGATCAGCGCTCGGTACTCGAGAAGGCCGTCGCCGCGATAAAAAGGGCGGAGTTCGGCAAACCGGAGAAGGAAACGCAACGCCAGCTCGCAGACCAGCTGCGGAGCGCCGTGTACGCGAGGAAAAAGGACTTCGCACGGATCGGCGATCTCACCGAAGAGCTGGAGCGCGAACTCGGGAAAGTGAGCATGAAGGCCGTTCCCAAGGCGTATTAGGCAGGGAGCCGGCGCACCGGGTTCGTGCCCTGCGGGTGGTTTGCACGAAGAATACCCACCCCGCCTTTTTTCAACCCCGATTGCCGGTGAGCGATCCGCAACCGAACGCGGCAATCCCTCTCCCGGCCTGCTGCGGCAATGCAGCCCTCGCAGGTGTCGCCGGGAAGTAGGCAGAGTTATTAAGCAGGACTCATGATACAACGGATTGAACAGCACGAGTTGATGGTCATGCTAACCCTTCACGAATATCTCGACACCTGTGCCTGTGCAGGCGATCTCGCCTCGCTCATTACCGTGATCGCCGAACAGGCGGTTCCCATCAGGAATGCATTTCTCACCAATCAGTCCTACGCCACCTCGAGAAACGTCTCGGGGGAGCAGCAGGCAGCGATGGACACCTGGTCCGACGGACACCTGACGGAGGTCTACCGCAGTTCCGGGCTGGTTGCGGCGCTCGGGTCGGAAGAGCAAAAGGATATCGTCAATTTCCCCGATGCCACGGGCAGGTACGCCGTCGTGATGGACCCGCTCGACGGGTCGTCGCTGATCCAGACAAATCTCGCCGTGGGCACCATCATCGGCATATTCGACGATGGAACGGTCATGCAAAAGGGGAAGAACCTCAAAGCCGCCCTCTACATGATCTACGGGCCGATGACCACCCTCACCCTGACGGTGGGCGAGGGGGTGGCAATCTTTGCGATGAACGAGCAGGACGAGTACCTCCTCCTCGATGGTGACGTCAGAATGCCGGAAGGCAATCTCTATGCCAGCGGCGGGTTGAAAAAGGACTGGAAGGACAGGCATGCCCGGTTCATCGACACGGTCGAGCAGAGGGGATTCAAACTCCGGTATTCCGGGTCATTCGTGGCGGATTTCCACCAGGTCCTGAAATACGGTGGATTTTACTGCTACCCCGCGCTCGAGGGGAAACCGGAGGGGAAACTCAGGCTGCTGTTCGAGGCGTACCCCATCGGCTTCATCGCCGCCCAGGCAGGCGGGGCGATCAGCGACGGCGCCCGGAACCTGCTCGACGTGGAACCGGCATCGCTGCACCAGCGGACTCCCATCTACGTGGGAAGCAGCGGTGTCATTGAATTGATGGAAGGCATCCTCTCCGGCTAGTGCAGTGATACTATGCAGGATGTAACCATCTCAGTAATCAAGGCCGAAATCGGGGGGCTCGTGGGCACCTCGCGCGTCCATCCCGAACTCCTTGAGAAGGCGTCGCGGTTGCTGAAGAACGCCGAGGGCGACCTGCTCATCGATTCATTCGTGACCCATGCGGGTGATGAACTCGAATTCATCATGACGCACAGAAACGGTACCGAGGACCCAGAAATCCACGGCCTTGCCTGGAGCGTGTTTCTCGAATGCACCGAGACCGCAAAGAACCTCCGCCTCTTCGGCGCAGGCAACGACATGCTCTCCGGCGGATTCGGCGACAATGTCAAAGACACGGTGCCGGGATCCGCCGAACTGGAGTTTGCGGAGCGGGAGAGCGAGCCGGTCCTCATCTTCATGGCGGATAAGATCCGTCCGGGATCCTGGAACTACCATCTCTACAGGATGTTTGCGGATCCCTTCACTACACCGGGACTGATACTGGACCCCGCTCTGGCCGGCGGGTTTGCCTTCGAGGTGCACGATTGTGTCGACGGCCGGACCATCACCCTCGCCACGCCGACCGAGAGCTATGCCCTTCTCGCCTATATCGGGGCGCCGTCCCGCTACGTGGTGCGCAGGGTCCGGCGCCGGGCAGAGGGGGAGGAGATCGCCGCGGTCACCAGCGACCTGCGCACCGACCGTATCGGCGGCCGGTATACCGGGAAAGACGACCCGGTGATGATCGTCCGGGCCCAGGACGGGTTTCCGGCAACCGGCGAACTTCTCGAGCCGTTTGCCTCGCCCGCCATCGTCGCGGGATGGATGCGGGGGTCGCACCACGGCCCGCTGATGCCCGTGGCCCTGTACGATGCAAACTGCACGAGGTTCGACGGGCCCCCGAGGGTTGCCTGCCTGGGCTTTCAGGTCGCAGACGGCCGGCTCGTCGGCCCGGTGGATATGTTCGACGACCCCGGATTCGACCGGGCCCGTGACCGCTGCCACGAGATCGCCGATATACTGCGGGTGCACGGGCCGTTTGAACCCCACCGTCTCCCCCTGGCGGAACTGGAACCGGGCGCGCTGGATCATGTCGAGGAGGAGTTCGGGAAGAGGTGGAAGCCCCTTCCCCGGTGAAATGCCGCCGGGTTTGTGGTCCGGGATCTGCGCGTTCGGGCGGGCCGTCCCCGGACACGGCGGTACAATGCCTCCCGTCCGGCAGACAGCCCCGAACCCGGCGGAAATCGGGCGTTTGTCGGGCGAGGGGAACCATTATGTAGATTCGATCACTATATAAATGAAGATGGTAAACAGTATCGTCTTGCCCATAAAAAAAGTATTTGCGCTTGTTGATTCTAAAATTATCGTCGAAATAAAGGATGACGGCCGCAAACTGCAGGGGCGTCTCGTCGCCGTGGATGAACATCTCAACATCCATATGGACCAGACGATCGAGTTTGCCGGTGACCAGCGCGGCAGGACTCTCGGCAACGTGGTGATACGCGGGAGCAATATACTGGCTATCGCACCGGCAGTCTGAGGTCCCATGCCAGATATCGTTGAGGAGGCATTCAAGGCTATCCAGTCGCATCCCGAAGGGGTGCTGCAGAGCGATCTCTGGAAAATTCTGGCTATCGACAGCCGGAAGTGCTCGCGGGTCGTCAAAAAGCTCCTGGATGCGGACCTTATCGAGCGTATCGAATACCGCGATGAAGGGATAAAAACCTACAAACTGCGTGCGAAAAAACGCTCCGTCGACCCGTCGCTCCTCCTTGCAGGCGAGGACCTGATCCCCTGCATCGGCTGTGAAGAGGAATGCGAGCCCGAGGAGTGCTCCTCGCTCATGGACTGGATGTACCAGCTGGCGATCGAAGAGATCGGTGAATAGTACTCACCCGAGATTTCGAAATCTTCATTGCGTGGCACCTGCCAACACCTTTTTTGTTTGTCTACTCGTGCGGCACGCGATTCCGGCACCAGCAACCTGGTCGCAACGCTCCTGCTCGTTGCAATCGTGATGGTCCTTGCATTGCTCGTACTGCCCCTCCTCCAGCTGCCGGTGCTGGCGTGGAGCGATCCCGGGCCCCCGGCGGTGTTCAGGATCGTAGGGGTATCCCACTCCGATCGGCCCGAAGGGGCCGCGCCCAACTACGACAGCCGCATCGTGCTCGTGCATGCAGGCGATACGCCGTTTGAAAACGATCTCCTCGCCGCCGAGATCTACGTCGGGGGCCGCCTCCAGAACTGCCGGATCATCACCTTAAACGGGCACCTTTTTATCACTACCGTCCATCTCGGCGTGCAGACGCTCTCGGGAATGGGCTGCCAGACCAATCTCTGGCGCCCGGGGGAAAAGATCGCCCTCGATCTCTCCGACGGAACAATCCATCCCGGCGACCGCGTGCGGGTGGACATCATCTATACGCCGGACAATGCGGTCATTTCCCGGGATTCCTGCATCGCATAACCGGAAACCGCAGGGCGGACCCCCATGCACCCTGCATCCGGCGCGGGGCCGCACCGTGACGTCATCTTTTTTCTCCCATCAAGGCCAACTCCACCGTGCATGCCCCCGCCCCTCACCCCCCGCCGGCACCAGGCGGCCCTCAGGGCACAGGAGGCGGTGCGCTGCCGCTGCATCCCGCACCGCACGCTTGCGCCGGAAGATATCCATTCGCTGGCAGGAGCGGATGTCTCCTATACCGGTTCGTGCGCCTGCGCCGCAGTGGTGGTGGCATCCTTCCCCGATCTCGCACCCATCGAATGCGCCACGGCGGTGACAATAATCCGTTTTCCTTATGCGCCGGGATTCTTTGCATTCAGGGAGGGGCCGGCCCTCCTCAAGGCGTTTCATTCGCTGACAACGCGTCCCGACATCGCCATGCTCAACGGCCACGGCTATGCCCACCCGCGGCGAATCGGTCTCGCCACCCATATCGGCGTGCTGCTCGACCTCCCCACCGTGGGGGTGGCCGGGCGTCCTCTCGTGGGCACCTTCCGAGAGCCGGGCCCGGACCCGGGGGCGACGGAACCGCTGGTGTTCGAGGGGGAACAGATTGGGCTGGCACTGCGCACACGGACCGCAAGCAGGCCGATCATCCTGTCGGCGGGGCACCGGACCGACCTTGCTCTCGCAGAGGAGATCGTGGCGGCGACACTCAGGGGCGGCCGCATGCCCCTGCCGCTCCTCGAGGCGCACCGGTGCGCAGCCGCCCTCAGGGCGGCGGTCGTGCACGGGCGGTGATGCGCGGGGCCCCCGCACGCGTCATTGCGGCGGGCGCACCTCCCCGCGCACCCACCCGAGATACGCCCCGCTCCCTGCCGTGACCGGGACGGCGATGATTTCAGGAATGTCATACGGGTGCATCTCCCGTATCGCCTGCTCCACTGCATCGAAGAGCGGCGCAACGGTCTTGATGAACAGCAGGTCCTCGTCATCACTCGCGAGCCCCCCCTCCCACCGGTACATCGAATGCACCGATTGCCGGTTCACGCAGGCAGCAAGCCTGTCATCGAGAAGGGCGCGGGCGATATCGCCGGATGCCGCCCGCGGCGCCGTGCAGAGGACGACGATGGGTTCGAAAGAGCCCTCATCCATAGCCCCGCGTGGTGCCGGACACGAGATGAACATTTCGCCGGGCGGATTTGCCCGACCGCAAGCTACATACCGTCCGGACGAAAAGGAACCTTCTCATGCGTATCGGGATCATGGCCGACACCCACGACAACCTGCCGCTCATCGCCCGGGCGGTGATGCGGATGAACGAGGAGGCAGTGGACCTCGTGCTGCACGCCGGGGATTTCGTCTCCCCCTTCGTGATACCCGCGCTCTCGGAGCTCGACGCCCCCCTGACCGGGGTGTTCGGCAATAATGACGGCGACCGGCAGCTTCTCGCCAGAAAATGCAGCGGATACGAGAAGATCGAGATCCGGGGCGCGTTTGCCCATATCGTTGCGGACGGGCTGGCCATCGGGATGCTCCATGGCGATGACGACGCCCTCCTCGAAGCACTGGTGGACCGGTGCGGGTTTGACGTGGTGGTCCATGGCCACACGCACATTGCCGCGATCAGGCGTGCGGGATCGACGCTCACCATCAATCCGGGAGAGGTCTGCGGGTACCTCACCGGCAGATCGACGGTGGCGCTCCTCGATACCGGCACGCGGGAAGGCCGGATCCTGTCACTCTGACACCCGTCCGGGGCTGCAGGGAAGCGTATTTATGCTCCCAGAACCAGATCCATCCTATGCCCGTCTGCAAGGACTGCATGTATTTCAAAACCGGAAAAGGAGATGCCGGCGAGTGCGAAATCACCGGGCCGACAGAACCGGACAGGGATGCCCAGAGGTGCCCGTCACGGACCTTCCGCCCGAAACAATCCTGATCGAGGCCGATCCCGGCCTGCAATCGCGAGTGCAAGGCCGCGCCGCTGCGCAGAGGTGCGATGCGAAAGATTCAAGCGTCTCTGCACCGATTTCACCACAGGGGAAGCCGGATCATGGCATGCGAGCACTGCAAATCCGAATCGGCCAGAGGCACACCCACGTGCCCGTTTTGCGGCGAGGAGCTCTACCGGACGAAACGAAGGGAGCAGCTGCTGTACTACCTCCTCGTCGCCGGTATCTTTGCCGCGCTCCTCTTCTTCTTCCTCACCATGAGGAACCTCCCCATCTTCTGATCTCCCGGCACGATGCGCACCCGGATAAGCCGCGGAGGTCCGGGTTCGCAGGGAACCGCGATTTTTTCGACGCTTGCATACCTATTTATCCGGCGGATCCCGAGCTTACTTTCACAGATGCAGGTGAACCTCAAACGCTACGGCCTCTATCTTCTCCGCTGGCAGTTGAGCACGCCGATCCTTGCGGGAGTCGGCATCATCCTCGTCGCCATGGGCCAGGTCGTCTCGGCGGTCATCGCCAACCTCATCGGGGGACTGATCTTTTTCTGGGTCGACCGATTTATTTTCACCTCGGATGCGCTCGACGCCCAGTGGGAGGTGAAGGATGCCGTGGTCTGCGTGGACTGCGGGCGGGTCAGCAGGGGCTATCGCCTCGTAAAAACGAAAAACTACGACCGGAGCAGGGACAGGGAGCCTGAATTCCGGTGCGAGGAGTGCTCGATTGCAAAATCACGCAGGCTGAAGGAGCAGGGCTTCGACCATTAGCGTCGAAAAACGCCGGTTCATTCTGCGTTATGCCGGATCGCATTGCATCATCGCACGCGCCATCAGACGGGCAACCCGGAGCGGCTCGGGGATCTTTCCGGCGGCGGTGAAATCATTGCAGAGGCGTGCAGCCTGTGGATCCTCGATCCCCCATCCCCGTATATAGATGCGGTGCCCGGTATGCAGGGCAATCTCCGTTCTCGCCCCGAGACGCACGTACGCCTCGATCCGTTGCTCGTCGCCCGGGAAATGAGCGGCGATCTCCTCCTCGAGACCCTCCGATGCTTCATAGGTGACGGCGATCACGGGCAGCCCGGTCTGCTCGAGGATGACGAGGGGATCGACGATGTTGAACCAGGCGATGACGCACCCGCTGATCATGATGCAATTGATATCCGCCCGCCCGAGGCACCCGACCATCCGCAGCACGGCACCGGTCGCATCCATGCCGCCCACCGTGATCCGGTCGAATACCGCCCCGTCGATGATGCGATCCTTGCGCATAACAAGGCCGCACACCGTCGAATGCTCTCTTCCAGAAAAGCTTTCGGCGATTCCAAGCACCCTCAGCCCTTTTTTGGCCACATGCATGAAAGCACTTATGACGATGAATTTTAAATAGTATACCCAATGGAAATCATCAAAGATGATGTCTGCATCTTCATCCCCACCCTCAACGAGGCCCCGACCATCGGACCGCTGATCCGGGCGTTCAAAGAACGGGGATACCGGCACATCCTGGTCCTGGACGGGAACAGTTCGGACAGGACCGCGGACATTGCCCGAAACGAGGGGGCGCGGGTTGCGATCCAGACCGGGCGGGGAAAGGGCAACGCGATTATCGAGGCAATCGATCTGATCGAGCGCCCGTACGTGCTCATGCTCGACGGCGACGGAACCTACGCACCCGAGGAGGCGGAGACCATGCTCCGGCCTCTCTTCGAGGGCGCGGATCATGTCATCGGCAACCGCCTCGAGAACCCCGATGCAGGGGCATTGACCCGGCTCAACCGCTTCGGCAATGACGTGATCAACTACCTCTTTAAAATGGCCCACGGGAGGTATCTCTATGATATCCTCTCAGGCTACCGTGCATTCACCCTCCAATCCGCGAAGATGCTGCACCTCAGGGAGTCAGGGTTCGAAATCGAGACGGAGATGGCGGCAGAAGCGGTGCGGCACAACCAGACTGTCGTCGTCGTCCCGGTCCAGTACCGGATGCGTCCCGGGACGGATACAAAACTGAGCCCTCTGAAAGACGGGCTGAAAATCATTTCGGCCGTCTACCGCATGGCCAAAATGAGCAACCCCCTCTTTTATTTCGGCCTGATCGGACTGGTTTTTCTCGCCATCGGCAGTATCACAGGCCTGTACGTGGTCTATGAGTGGATCCAGCGCATCGAGCACATCCCCCTCACCATCCTCACCGTGCTGCTCCTCGTGCTCGGATTCAATATCTTCATGTTCGGGGTGATCAGCGACATGATCCTCACCTTCCACCGCGAGGTAATGCGGGAGATCTACCGCCTGAAACCCCCGAATTCACCCAAATAATACAATATTTTGCATGCGTGCTCAACGGCTGAGGTGAGGATGAGCGCCTCCCGGAGCGTTGTTCCAAACGCAAAGGTGCCGTGGCCCCGGGCGATTGCGACGGGGGAGGATGAGATGCCGCCGGCGACCGCACGGGCCAGCTCCTGTGTTCCCGGCGGGCCTTCCACCACGGGAACGAGGGGGCAGAGCAGCGATCCCTCGCTGTCCACCGGCTCGACCCGGTCGAAGACGAGCGATGCCGCCACCGAGAAGGGCGGGTGGGCATGCACGCAGGCCCTATGGGACGATGCGGCATACGCCTCCAGGTGCACGCGGTACTCGCTTGACGCCGCAGCCGGCACCGGACCGCGCATGGGCACGAACACCGGATCGATTCTCTCGTCGAGGAACGAACCTCCCGCGGTGATGTACATGCCGTCGTCTGCCCGCACGCTCATGTTTCCGAAATTGCCGGAGACCAGCCCCTCCTGCATGAGGCGCAGGCCTATCTCACAAAATGCTGATTGCGGCATTGCGATCTCCGTATTCTTTGCGACGCGGCGCTGCCGTGGCTCGCGCGGGCAGAAAATGATGGTTCGCATCCCGCATTTCCGTCCGCGCACGCGCACCGGCTATACAAACCGGATTCCCACGTCCTTCATCCGGTTGAGCCGGGCAAGGTTGAGGAGCAGCGGCGTGATGCTCTCCACGATCGACGAGATCGCGAGAGGGCCGGCATCAAATGGACGGAGCTTCGAGATTGAGGCGACGAACTGCATCACCTCCGCCTTTGCAGCCCCCTCGTCACTGCACACGGCCACCGAATACTCGAGCGGGTCGGCGAGATCTTTCCAGCGGTTCGCGGCGATGTTGTTGAAGGCGGTCACGACGCTCGCTTCCGGGAGCAGGCGGGCGATGAGCTGCGCTGCGGACCCCTCGCCGGGCGGCGCGTAGTAAAAATCCTCCGATTTCCCGATGGGATTGACCGGAGAGACGACGACCTTCTCCTCGAACCCGGTCAGTTCTTCCAGTGTGCTCTCCACAAACCGGAAGGGAATCGCGAGGACGATGATGTCGCCTTCGTCCACCGCATCCTGGTTGCACAGCCCGATGCAGTGCCCGGACACCCCCTCCTTTTTCAGGGTGTCGAGGGTGCACTCGCTCGCCGAACAGGCCTTCTCCACCTCCCTCGAACCGATAATGACCTCATGCGAGGGGGCGAGGCGGAGCGCCATTCCCTCGCCGATACCGCCGGTACCCCCGACGATACCGATCTTCATGCATCCACCAGCGGGGAGAGAATCGCCTCGAGTTCATCGGCACGGGTCACTCCTTCCAGCGTCCTGACGATCTGGCCGTCCTTTTCCACGATGAGCGTCGGGACAACCCGTATGCCGTATTTCACGGCATCCTCCATGTTCTGGTCGACATCGATCATGCGAATCTCGATCGTCTCTCCCATGCGTTCTTTCAGCTCATCGAGGATGGGTTTCTGGATCTTGCACGGTCCACACCACTCAGCAGAAAAATCTATCAATACAGGTTTTGCCATGGCACAATCCCTTCACTGAAGTCGCAGAAAAGATAAATAAATATTGTTATCGGGATTATCTGGACAGAAGCGCCATGATTATCTTTCCGTAGGCGGGCCGGGTGATGACCACGCCGATGAGCACACCCAGGATGGTGACGATGGCAAACCCGCGCAGGGACGAGAGGTCCATCAGGGCGAGCGGGAGCATGGCGATGATCGTCGTCGATGCCGCCACCACGATGATGCCGAGCGCACGGCCAAGGCGCTTCTGGTAGAGATTGGGGGAGGGAATGCCGCCTTCATGGAGCACCTCATCGGTGATGACCACGAGCTGGTCGATGCCCGTACCGAGCACGGCGATAATCCCGGCGATGGCCGCGAGATCCAGCTGCTGGATGTACCGGGCGATGCCGAGCAGAATGATGATTTCCGCGATGTTGGTCCCGATCATCGGCAGCACGATCAGCGGTTCCCTGTACCGGTAGTAGACGACCACGGCCACTGCGAGCAGGGCGAACAGGCCTGCGAGGATGCTCATCGTCTTGAAGTGCTCTCCGAGCGCTGCGGAAACGGATCCGGATCCCGCGATCGAGACGTCGACGGGGAGCGCACCGGCACGCAGGTGGATTTCAAGGTTTTTGGCCTCTTCCAGCCCCGCATCACCGGCTCCGGTCGACGCACTGAGCGACCGCACCGTCGAGGTCCGGAGATCGCCGGCGAGTTCGGGGGAGAGCGGTGCGCTGTACACCACCTCATCGTCAAGAAGCATGATGAGATCGTGCGCCTCGGGGTTGTCCACCGCGCCGTAGGTCAGCGCCGCTTGTCTGAATGCCTGCGCCCCTTCCTCGTTCAGGGTGAAGCCCACCCCCCAGAGCGTGGTCCCGGGTTCCCTGCTCGGCGTGGAGACGCTGGTGATGGCGTCGCCGAAGAGCACGTGTTCGGTCGCGTTCCCGACAGTCTGGATGCGAATCTCGAACTTGCCCTGCTGGCCCACCACGTCCTGGGCCGTGGCGATATCCGCACCGGCGATTTCGATCCTGATGTACCTGGTGACACCCGACATCCCGCTGATGGTATTGACCCGCGCATCGCGCGTTCCCAGGCTGTTGATCTTGTCCTCGAGGATGCGCTTGATGTCGCTGGCGGTCGATTCGGAAACGCCCTGCTCGTAGGCGACCACGGTGCCGCCCGCCGCTTCGAACGCCGCCTCGAGTTCCTCCCGGGTATAGGATTTCCGGATTTCAAGGCGGTCATCGTCGATCAGGAGGACCTCCCCATCCAGTCTCGCGTCGAGATCCGCGGCAAACGAGGCGGGGTCGCGGTCCGTAGCGAAACGGACCACCTCCGCGTCGAAGCCGAGCTGGATCCAGGCGCCGCCCTCGAGATCGAGCCCGAGCTGCAGGTTGCCGGCCACCCCCTTCTCCGGGGAAAACGGCACGAGATAAATGCTCGCCAGGGAGAAGACCACGAGGACGGTCATCAGGATGATGCGCCAGTCCGAGAATATCGCCCTGAATGTATCGCTGCTCATCTCACACCTCCCTTCGGGGATGCAAGGTACCCCTTCAGCAGGCCGGCATTGAGCATCCACGTGTTCATGAGGTCGACGACCAGACCGACCAGGAGCACCAGCGAAATATCCCTGACGATGGCGAGCTGCCCGATGCTCGAGACCACGAACATCGCCGCCACGGCGGTAAGGGTGGTCGTGGTCATGATCATCCCCGTCCGAAAGGCGCCCTCCAGTTTTTCATCCAGCTTCCCCTTTCGTTTCAGGAGTTTCGAGGTGAGCAGGACATCGCTGTCCACTGAATAGCCTATCAGCATCAGGAGGGCGGCGGTGGTTCCAAGCGTCAGCGAGATGCCGAGTACATCCATGAACGCCGCGGTAATGACGATGTCCGAGAATGCAGAGAGCACAACGGCGACGCAGGGGACGATTCTCCGAAACGCCAGAAACACCACCACCGACATCCCGGCAAACGAAAACAGGAGGGCGTAGAGCGCCTGTGACTGGAGGGTCCTGCCGAACGTTTCCCCGATCTGGTCGATCCCTGCATCGGGGTATCGCTCCTGTATCCGTGCCGTCAATGCGCGGAACCGTTCATCGTCGAGCTGTTCGAATACAAGGTATTTGCCGTCGTTTATGCTTTCCCCGACACTGGAAAGCGGGAAATCGGCAAAATATTCTTCAATCTCCTCCCTGCTGTCCGGGGTGAAGAGCGTGACACCGACACCGCCGGCAAAATCGATCCCCGGGTTGACCGGCAACCCGGTGGCGAGGGTGTTGAAGGAGAGAAATATGAGCGATACCACCAGGAGAATGAGGGGGAGCGCAACCATCTGCGCGGGGGGGTATCTGCTGATATCGTAGGTGAAAAATCCCATGTACTAATGGTGCACCCGCATCAGTTTAAATGATCGGTAATTGCACGGTAAATAATGGCGCAGATGGGCTGAAATGTCACAAATACCCTCAAAGCAGCGGCCTTGTGACGGAGCGCACCGCCGCGGCGCACACGGTGCGGCGCCCTCCGAGGCGGGCGCGATCCTTCACCTGCAAACCGGAGGCCGTGTTCGTCGTATTCTCCCGCAAACGCCTCAAAAGAGTTTTTTTGAGGGAAAAATGAAAAAATATAAATAAAATTCTACGAAACACCGACATATGAGAACGCCGGCGGATCTGAAAAAGGAGATCGAGTCCCGTCTGAAAAAGTATCTCTCCAGGGATAAAACCGGCATTCGGCACGAGCTGCTGAAGCTATTCCTGAAAGTCAAATCTCTGAGGGTGGTCGACATCTATGAAAACCTAAAGGATCGCTATACGACCAGCCACCATTCGATTGCCTCGATGGTGGGTATCATCGCCTCGAAGATCGGCATCCTGCATGTGCGAAAAAACAAGGACAATGTCACTACGCACTATGAGCTGAAGGAGCAGTACACGGACATCGTCACCAAACTCGTCGGACCCGTATGACAACCCCGGAATAAAAATTCTTTTTTACTTTTCTTTGCAATTGATACACAGCGATGTATTCTTATCACGGGCGTGGATCCGCGCCACACACGATCTCCATCGACGAGGAGGTCAGATCATACATTCTCGAGAGGAAATGCGATTTCCGCGTCTGCACTTCCTGCGGCGGTCCGGTGCTCCTCCCCGTCACAATCAAACCGCCGAAGGCAACGGACACCGAAATATATATCGATGATCGCACAATCTATGTCTCGATATACCAGGTACGGTTCCTGGATCGAATCAAAGCAGACATGCTCCCCCATTTCTGCATGTATTAGGTGGGCACACATTCCATGCCGTTTACTGAACTGGAGCACACGGCTGATATCCTTGTCAGGGTGAACGCATCGAGCATCGAGCATCTCTTCGCCGAAGCGGCACGAGCAATGTTTTCCTTCATGCATGAACAGAGAAAGGGAGGACCTGTTGCGCGCACGCTCACGCTTGAGGCCGCGGACATGGATACGCTCCTGCATGATTTTCTCTCGGAGCTGCTCTATGCAGCAGAGGTTGACAATCTGGTGTTTTCCGACGTCGATGTCTCGATCTCGGGATCCACTCTTGCAGCGACGGCATATGGCGAACCATTTGATCCGGACGTGCATGCAGAGGGTGCGGAGATCAAGGGGGTCTCGTATTACGGGCTTCAGATACGCAAAACCGAACAGGACAACCACTATCGCGTGGACATCCTGTTTGACGTGTGAGGTGAGGTGCAGATGCTGGAGAGTTTGAGAAAACTGGGTGGTGTTGAGTGGGAAATTCCCATCGGCTACACACCCAACATGAACGTGCCGGGGAAATTTTTCCTCTCGGATCGCCTCGCGGCCGAGGTCGAGGAGGGGGCGATCCAGCAGCTGGCAAACGTTGCCACGATGCCGGGCATCGTGAACTATGCGCTCGCCATGCCGGACATCCACTGGGGATACGGGTTTCCCATCGGCGGTGTTGCGGCCTTCTCCCCCGACCACGGGGTGGTCTCCCCCGGCGGGGTGGGGTTTGATATCAACTGCGGGGTCAGGCTGATCGCGACCCCGCTCCGGGAAGAGGAGGTCGACAACCGCAGGGAATTAATCGAACGCCTCTTTCGGGCCGTACCAACCGGGGTCGGGGCGCGGAGCCCGCAGAAACTCTCCATCGCCGAAGTAAAAAACCTGCTCGTCGAGGGCGCGTCATGGCCCGTGGAGCACGGATTCGGCATGGATGCAGATCTCCACCACTGCGAGCAGGAAGGGAGGATGGAGGAGGCGGACACGGCGCATGTCAGCGAGAAAGCGATACAGCGGGGGGTTCCCCAGTGCGGAACGCTCGGGTCGGGCAACCATTTCCTTGAAATCCAGGTGGCGCGGGAGATCGTGGACAAAGATGCCGCCGCGATCTACGGCATCGCCGAGGGGCAGATCTGCATGATGATCCATTGCGGGTCGCGGGGCCTCGGCCATCAGGTCTGCACCGACCATCTCAAGACACTCGAGCAGGCGATGAAAAAGTACCGCATCGACCTTCCCGACCGCCAGCTCGCCTGCGCCCCGCTGCATAGCAGTGAAGGCGAGGCATACTTCTCCGCGATGGCGGCGGCAGCGAACTACGCGTGGGCGAACCGGCAGATGATCATGCACAATGCACGCACCGTGGTCGCAGACCTCTACGGGGTCGACTACGGGGAGATGAACCTGATCTACGATGTCGCCCATAATGTCGCCAAATTCGAGGAGCATCTCGTCGACGGGCGGCGGGTGGAGCTCTGCGTGCACCGGAAGGGAGCGACCCGCGCCTTCGGGCCCGACCGGCCCGAGGTTCCGCAGGCGTATCGCGCCACCGGGCAGCCGGTGATCATCCCCGGGAGCATGGGCACCTCGTCGTACCTTCTCAAGGGCACGCAGATCGCCATGGAGAAGAGCTTCGGGAGCACCTGCCATGGCGCGGGACGCGTGCTCAGCAGAAGCAGGGCGAAAAAACAGTTCAGGGGATCGACATTGAAACAGGAACTCGAGCAAAAGCATATTGTGATCCGGGCGGCAAGCAATGCTGTGATCGCGGAGGAAGCACCCGGGGCGTACAAACCGAGCGACGAGGTGGTGCGGGTGGTCGATGCGGCAGGGCTGTCGCGGGTGGTCGCACGGCTTGAGCCGCTGGGAGTGATCAAGGGATGAAACGGAAAGCGGGACTGGCATGGGATTGCGAGCTCACCTTCAACCGGTACATCGAGGACTGCGGTGTCCAGTGCGAAACCGTGACCCCCCAGATGATTGCGGCGCCGTTCTATCGCGGCCGGTATGTGGGGCTGATCATTCCGACGGGATTCGGCAACCCCAATTATTCGGGGCTGCTCCCCGCATTGAAGGCATCTGCATCACGGCTACAGGCATTCGTGGAGCAGGGCGGCAACCTCCTCGTCTGCGGCGCCATGAGCGGCAGGCCCGGGGCCTATGACTGGCTTCCCATCGATGTCGAGTATTGCCACGAATACTTCACCGCACGGGTGCACATCAACCAGGAAAGCCCTTTTGCATCGATACTGGAGGATTTCGACTGTGATGCAGTGGAATGCGACGGGTACTTCACCCGCCATGAGGGCACCCCGATCGTCACCTCCGGGGAGGGCACAACGCTCATGTTCAGCGAGCAGCTCGGCAGGGGTACGATCGTGGTCACGGCGGTGCACGAATATCCGTCCCGCTCATTTCTCAGGACATTCTGTTCGCATGATAAGGAAACCTTATTTTAGATTGAAAATTCACTGAACCTGTGAGGCATGTCAGATGGAGGGGCATATCATCTCGGCACGTTCGACGGCAGAAGATTTTTTCCCGGTGTGCATGGCGTTTCATGAGCTGCTGAATAAACTGCCGGTGACCGCCCGGTCACGCGATGGTCCGGGCATCCGGATCGAAGACGGAACCGTGATCGACACCGCATACTCGGGCCCCATCCTCGAACGGGTGATTGCCGAAAACACCATCATCAAGACGAGACCTCAATCCGGTGCCTACAGCGGGATTCCCGTCATCGTCGCGCCCCTGCGCACACGCGACGGCGAGGCAATCGGGGCCATCGGCGTGGTGGACATCACCGGCATCTTCGATCTGGCAACCCTGATGGAACACCAGTCGGAGATCCTCAAGCAGGTGTGCGGGAAGGACCCGTGCCCTCTTCCAGAAGAAGCAATCAGCTCGAAAAGGTAATCGCCATGAACGAAGCGGCGTTTAAGGTACTCAGCATCCTTGATCATACAGGGGGGCCGATTTCAGGGGAGGCGATGAGCGCCCAGCTCGGCATCACGCGATCGGCGATATGGAAGCAGATACAGGAACTGCGTGAGATGGGGTATACCATCTCCTCGTCCCGCGCCGAAGGATACGAGCTCGTGGAGCGGACCGACAGGCTCTTTCCCTATGAGGTGCGCCGGTACCTCAAAACAAAGTTCATCGGCAGGGATCTGCGGTACCACCACACGCTCGCTTCGACGACGTGGCTGGGCAAAGACCTCTTCAACGGGGCTGCGGATGTTGCCGCACTCCATGGCACGGTTGTCATCGCCGAAGAGCAGACCGGCGGGGTGGCACGGCTCGGCAGGGCGTGGGTCTCGCCGACCGGCGGCATCTGGATCACCATCATGCTCAGCCCGTCCATCCCCCTCGAGCACATGCACATGATTACCATGGCGGGGTCCATCGCGGTTGCCCGGGCACTTCGCAGGGAATTCGATCTCGGCGCGTTGATCAAATGGCCGAATGACATCTATATCGGGGATAAAAAAGTCTCCGGACTTCTCCTCGAGCTCTCCGCGGAAGCGGACACCGTTCACTACTGCCTGCTCGGCATCGGGATCGATGCCAATGTGTCCCCGGAGGAGATGCCCCCCGCGCTGCGCGGGACCATCACCTCGATCTCGAGCGAACTGGGCCGCGATATCAACCGCCCGAAACTGCTGGCCCGGCTCTTGAAGGAATTTGAACAGCGCTATCTCCTGCTGGAGGCCGAGGAGTACGAGGCGGTCGTCAGGGAATGGAAGAGCCTTTCCCTCACGCTCGATCACCGGGTGCATGTCAAAACGCTGCGCAAGAGCTTCGACGGCGAGGCGATCGACATCGACGAGCACGGCGCCCTCATCCTGCGCAAGGACAACGGGAAGATCGAGCGGGTCATTGCCGGCGACTGTTTCCATATCTGAACGCCCCTTCTTTTTTTTGCGGATCGTATTCCTGCATCCCTATTTACGGTCGAGAGCGCCGCCGCATGCACCCATGGTCCCCCGCCGGAACAAATGCTATATTGTCAACCGACCAAAAATTATAGGTTGACATGTACGGTGATCCACGCCGCAGCCTCCGTATCACCCGGTCCGCGCAGGTGATCGCCCTGATCGCGATCGGTTCGTGGTTTTCGATCACCATCCCCTTTCTCCCCGTGCCCTTCACGCTGCAGACCCTCTTCGTGCTTCTTGCGGGCGCGCTGCTGAAGCGGTACGCGGTCCTCCCCGTCGGCCTCTATATTCTGCTGGGCACGCTCGGCCTCCCCCTCTTCCACCACGGCCTTGCCGGCCCCGGCATACTGCTCGGCCCGACCGGCGGCTACATCGCCGGGTTCCTCGGCGCCGCGGCGGTGGTGGGCATCGCCTACGAACAGACCTCGCCACTCCTGCGGGGCGCGGGCATGACCTGCGGCGCACTGCTGATCCTCGCGGCGGGATCGCTCTGGCTCATGGCATCGTCCCCCGGCCTGACCCTCGCAGGGGCGTTCGTGATCGGGTTTTTACCGTTTCTGCCGGGCGACATACTGAAAGCGGCGGCAGCGTACACCATTGCAGGGAGGCTGGCATGATCGAGCTGGACGGCATCCGCCATCACCTCCTCGCCATCCCCCGCCTCGCCCTCGACGAGGGGACGATTGCGGTGATCGGCGCAAATGGCAGCGGCAAGACCACGCTGCTCGAACTCTGTGCGGGTATCGAGGTCCCGCAGCGGGGGTCCGTCCGGATCGATGAAAGCGAGCCGCGTTCCTGCGAGGTTGGATGGGTCTGCGAGTTTCCCGATAAAAATCTCCTCTTCGAGCGTGTCCGGGACGAGATCGCATCTCCCCTCCGGTTCACGTTCGTGGACGAGGCGGGCATCGCAGACAGGGTCGCCCGCATCTGCGATCGCCTTGCCATCTCCCCCCTGCTCGAACGCCGCACCCCTGATCTCTCGGGCGGGGAAAAGGCGCTGGTCGCCCTTGCAACCGCCCTGATCGTGCACCCGCGGGTGCTGGTCATCGACGAGGCCGACTCCCACCTCGATGCCGCCGCGGCGCAGCGCATGTACGAGTGCGCGAGGGAGGTGCGCCCCCCCTACCTGCTGTTCTGCACGCAGGACATGCACCGCGCCGCCGAAGCGGACCGGGTGCTCTTTCTCGCCGACGGCCGGGTCGGGGCTTACGGCACCCCGGACGACGTCTTCTTTGCGCTGCAGGAGACGTGCTTCTACCCCCCGCTCTGGAGGCTCGCGCGGTGCGCCTGACCCTTGCCGGTGTGCGGTTGTCCAGGGGCGACTGGCACCTTGCAGCAGATGCCGCGTTCGGCCCGGGCATCCACTTCGTGGCCGGTGCGGTGGGGAGCGGGAAATCGACGCTGGCCCTGATCATGGCCGGGCTCATCGCCCCGGACGAGGGGTCGGTGGTGCGGCGCGGGATCGGCTCTGCAACGCTGTCGCTCCAGTTTCCCGAATCCCATGTCACCGGCGCGACCGTGGAAGAGGAGGTGCGGTCCTGGGGGCTGGACCCCGCAGAAGTGCTCGGGCAGACAGGGCTCGGCCCCCGAGCCGCCATGCCCCCGCTCGCCCTGAGCCGCGGCGAGCTCAAACGGCTGGAGCTCGCGTGCGTGCTCGCATCGAAGCATGATGTGTGCATCCTCGACGAGCCGTTCAGTGCACTCGACTGCGCCCAAAAAAGGGCGCTCTGCAAACGCCTGGGGGAGCGCACCGGCGGGATCACCATCATCTTCTCCCACGAGCAGCACATCCTGCCCGCCGTCGATGTCCTCTGGGAGATGGAGGGGGGGAGGCTGGTCTGCCACGGGAGGGTGCCCGGGGCGCTCGAGCGCTGGGGCGCGGCGGCCCCGCCCCATATCAGGTGGGCGCTCGCCCGGGGGATGCTCCCGGCGAATATGCGCATCGAGGATGTGCGGGAGGCGGCATGCAGGACGTCCGGCTGAGGGTGGCGGCCGCCGCAGCCCTCTCCGCGGCATCCTACCTCAGCGTCGTCGGCGCAGCCTTCACGCTGCTGTGGTGGCTGCTCTTTACCGGGCGGGAAACGACCCTCCCGGGCAGGGGCGTGCTGGCATCCTTCCTGGTGATGATCTTCGCGATCGCCGGCGCGAACCAGCTCGGCGGCGGCGACGGCCTCTCCTACGCCGTGCGCATGGTGCCCCTCATCCTGATCGCAGGCTGGCTCTCCTCCGAGCGGGTGCCGGGGGAACTGCTCCATGCGGCGGTCTGGCTCTTCGGCCCGAAGACCGGGTTCGACCTCGGGCTTGTCGCCGAGATGGGGCTGCAGGCGATGGGCGGTATCGGCGACGAGCTGGAGCGCATGCGGCGGGCGATGCGGCTCAAAGGCCGCTCGTGGGGCGTGCGAGCCATGGTTCCCGCCGGTCTGAACCTCATGCAGCTGCAGATCGCGCGGTCCGCGGAACAGGCACAAATACTCGCACTCCGCGGGTATCGGCGAGGGGGAAGCCTCGATCCGGTCTTCAAAACAACCGCATGGGATAGCATCCTCTTTTTTAGTGCGTTATTGGGCTTTTTACTGACATTATGCGGATTGGAGAAATTTTTATAGTTTTACGGTGAAAATCTGAGAGGCTTTGTACTCTTATTTCCTCAGCCCTGAAGGAGTATTCATGACTAGCAGTAATCCCGTCAAAATCACCGACACCACGCTGAGGGATGCGCATCAATCGCTTATCGCCACGCGCATGAAAACGGAGGACATGATTCCCCTTGCACGGGCAATTGATTCCATCGGGTTTTTTTCTGTCGAAGCGTGGGGCGGGGCGACCTTCGACAGCTGCATACGCTACCTCAACGACGACCCCTGGGACCGGCTCCGCGACCTCAAACGCGAGCTCGTCCGCACCCCCATCCAGATGCTGCTGCGCGGCCAGAACCTCGTGGGTTACCGCCACTATCCCGACGATGTCGTCGAGCGGTTCGTCGTGGCCGCCGGAAAGAACGGGGTGGATATCTTCCGTGTCTTCGACGCCCTCAACGATATCAGGAACATGACGCATGCCATGCAGGTGGTCAGGGATATCGGGGCGCACCTGCAGGGGACCATCTGCTACACCACCAGCCCGGTCCACTCCACGGAGGTGTTCATCGAGATGGCCCGGGAGCTGTATGCACAGGACTGCGATTCCATCTGCATCAAGGATATGGCCGGGCTGATCATGCCGGAGGCGGCGCGCGACCTGGTCTGCGGGATCAAGCGTGAGATGGACATTCTCGTCGACCTGCACAGCCATTCCACGAGCGGCGTCTCGCCCATGAGCTACCAGGCGGCGATCGAGGCGGGGGTGGACATCCTTGACACGGCGATGTCGCCGTTCGCCCTCGGAACCTCGCAGCCCCCCACGGAGAGCGTGATCGCGGCGCTCAGGGGAACGCCGAGGGATACCGGCATCGATGTCGACCCCCTGCGGGAGGTCCGCAACATCTGTGCAAACCTCCGGGAAAAATACGGCGGCATTCTCGATCCCATCTCCGAGCGCGTGGATTCCGATGTGCTCGTCTACCAGCTCCCCGGCGGCATGATCTCGAACCTCGTCTCACAGCTCAAAGAGCAGGACGCCCTCGACCGGCGGGAGGAGGTGCTTCAAGAAATTCCCCGCGTCAGGGAAGATCTCGGCTACCCGCCTCTCGTCACCCCCACCAGCCAGATCGTGGGGACGCAGGCCGTCCTCAACGTGCTCGTCGAGGGCGAACGCTACAAAAACGTCACCACGGAGGTCAAGGACTATGTGCGGGGCCTGTACGGGCGGCCCCCCGCACCGATCCCGGAGGACATCGTCACCCTGATCATCGGCGATGAGACGCCCTACACGGGCCGCCCCGCCGATCTGCTGGAGCCGCTGTACGAGAAGATGAAGGCGCAGGCGGAGCAGGCGGGCCTGGTCAGGAAGGAGGAGGACGTCCTCACCTATATCCTCTACCCGGCGATCGCACCGTCGTTTTTAAAGGGCGAGCGGAAACCCGAGGAGATCCCCAGAAAAGAACCCGCCAGGCCGGCCCCGGAAGATATCCCCGGGGAGATGGAGGTCGAAGTCGACGGCGAGGTCTTTTCGGTGCGCATTCTCTCGGTGGGGGGAAGCACCGTCCCCTCGGCGGTGGTCACCACCTCCCGGATCCCCCACGAGGACATCGCGGGCGGCATCAAGAGCAACATGCAGGGGATGGTGCTCAATGTCGCCGTCCGGCGCGGGGCAGAGGTCAAGAAGGGCGAGACGCTCGTCGTGCTGGAGGCCATGAAGATGGAAAACCCCATCCACAGCCCCCGTGACGGCAAGGTCAGGGAAATCTTCGTCGACGCGGGCGATGTGGTGCAGCCGGGGGACGTGCTCCTGGTGATCGAATGACCTATTTCGACAAAATCCTCATCGCGAACCGCGGGGAGATCGCCATACGGGTGATGCGTGCGTGCCGGGAGCTGGGCATCGAGACGGTGGCGATCTATTCCGTCCCCGACAAGAACTCGCTGCACGTCAAGTACGCGGACGAGGCCTTCTGCGTCGGGCAGGCCCATCCCTCCACAAGCTACCTGAACATGGACCGCATCCTCGATATCGCCCGCAAATCACAGGCGGAAGCGGTGCACCCCGGCTACGGGTTCCTGGCGGAAAATTCCCGGTTCGCCCGCCGGTGCGACGAGGAGGGAATCGTCTTCATCGGCCCCTCGTGGCAAACCATCGAAAAGATGGGCTCGAAACTGGCCAGCAAGCACATGATGGAGCAGGCCGGGGTCCCGGTGCTCCCCTTTACGCCGGAGGGCGTCACCTCCATCGATGAGGCGAAAGCGATCGCCGCCGCGATCGGCTACCCGGTCATCGTGAAGGCGAGCGCGGGCGGCGGCGGCATCGGCATGCAGATCGTGGAGGACGAGGCGTCCCTGCAGGAGGCGATCGAGAAGGGCAAGCGGATCGCGGCGTCGGCGTTCGGGGACGCGACCGTTTTTGTCGAAAAGTACCTGGTCAAACCCCGCCATATCGAGTTCCAGGTGCTCGCCGACCATGCCGGCAATTGCATCCACCTCTATGACCGCGAGTGCTCGATCCAGCGCCGCCACCAGAAGCTGGTGGAGGAGGCCCCGTGCCCGATCATGACCCCGGAGCTGCGGGAGCGGATGGCGGCGTCCGCCCTCACGGTGGCGAAGGTCTCCGACTACACCAACGCGGGCACCGTGGAGTTCCTCTACGCGGACGGCAACTACTATTTCATGGAGATGAATACCCGCCTGCAGGTGGAGCACACCGTCACCGAGCTGGTGACCGGCATGGATATCGTGCGCAACCAGATCGCCATCGCCGCCGGCGAGGATCTCGCCTACGAGCAGGAGGATATCAGCCTGCACGGCCACGCCATCGAGTGCCGCATCAACGCCGAGGACCCGCTCAACAACTTCAAGGCCGTCCCGGGCAAGATCGTGCGCTACCGCTCGCCGGGCGGGCCTGGCATCCGGGTGGATTCCGGCATCCACATGGGCTACACCATCCCCCCGCACTACGATTCCATGATCTCCAAGCTCTGCGCGTGGGGGCGGACCCGGCAGGAGGCGATCGAGCGCATGCGGCGGGCGATCTACGAGTACGTCATCATCGGGGTGGCGACCACGATCCCCCTGCACCACGCCCTGATGAACAACCCCCATTTCATCACCGGCGACACCCACACCCATTTCCTGCAGGAAGAGCACATCCAGCGGAGCCTCAGCCGCTACCTGCGCGAGGAGGAGGCCCGGATGAAGACCCTCGCCGCCTCCCTCCGGCACGGAAAAGAGGTTGCGGCGGTGGCCGCGGCGCTCAGCCTCTACAACCAGAAGAAAGGGGGGTGAACGGGGAGCCGGAAGGTGAGCGGGAGGGAGGGCCCAACGCCCCCCCTCCCGCTCTTCGCACCCCCGTCTCCAGCGCTCCCCGAACGCCCGTATCACAAGTTTTATCTCAATATCCCTCCTTTTCATTATGCAATTCGGGCTGCGGTGGCCTAGTAGGTTAGGGCGCCAGACTCATAGGGTTTGAGACTGTCAACGGTGCGCTTGATCTGAGACATCTGGAGGTCGTGGGTTCGGATCCCACCCGCAGCATTTTCGGTTTTGTCCGCTTTTCCTCCCCCCCAACAATGGTTCAAAGAGAACCTTTCTCCCTCCCGGTACCATGGCCGGGAAAAATGGGTTCTGCTACATCGTCGTCCCCGCGGTGATCTCCTCTTTTCGGTGGTGGCGGAACCAGAGCACCCCCATGACGGCAACGATGATCGATCCGGCGAGGACGAACATCATATCGAGCATGGTATCGTTGAGGCTGTTCTGCATGGGCCCTGCGAGGCTGCCCCCGAAGAAAATGTCCACCAGAAACTCGTACATCTCCCAGAAGGCCCCGAGCGCCACGCCGAAGATGATGGTGAAGAAGACGATGAAGATGGGCTGCAGGGTCATCTTCAGGTATTTGTCGACAAAGATGACGCCCAGAAACCCGATCAGGGCCACCGCCGTCCCGGAGACGAGGTGGGCGATCTTGTCGTAGTACGGATAGAAGGTGACGTAGTACCCCTGGATGTAGCCGGCGGTGTGGAACCAGAGGGCCAGGGCGATCAAGAAGAAGACAAACGAGGGGAGCCGGATGTGCATCCTTCTCGCAATCACGTAGGGGATCACCGTCATGGCAAACATGAGCACAGCGGTAAACATCGCCCGGTACTCCCCGATGAGGAAGGCATACACCGCATTCAGGGCGATCAGTGCCTGGAAGAAGTAGGCGAAATACATCCCGTAATTCTTTTCCATGCGCACCACTCCCCCGGACGACTATTTGATGATTTCTGCCGGGGCCGACGTCGAGGGGGCACGCCGCTCGAGGCCATCGGACGGTATTGCGAAGAACACGGGGCCGACCGCACCGCCAGGAGCGTCCTGATCCCGGCACGTCCCGGGGCCGCCTCCCGAAAGATCCCCCCATTTGCCGGACCGTCGCCTGCGCCTGAACCCCCTCCCCCCTGATCTCCCGCACACCCGCCCCCATCCCGATCACCGGTGTGCTCCCGGCCATCCGATCCCTGCCCACCCCAAGGTATTTATCTCCGCAATTCCTACTGCCACCCTTATACGGGGAGCGTCACCCATGAATTTCGCTGAGTACCTGTTTGAGCACAGCGCCCGATCCGAGGGCCTCTTTCTTGCCGGCACCCGGGACGAGGTGCGCCACGACGAGCTCTTCCGGACGACGAACGCCCTCGCGGAGCACCTCTCTGCCCACTACGGCATCGACAATGACATCCTGCTGGTCTCGGACAACGATCTCTTCTTCATCGTCTCGTACCTTGCCATCATCAAAAGCGGCAACCGGGCCCTCGTCATCGAGCCGCGCATCTCCGACGCCGACCTCGAATCCATCCTGCAATTGTGCGATGTCGCCTGCGTCCTCGCCCAGAAAAAATATGCCCCGCGGTTCTGCGAGTGCGCAAATGTCATGGACGAATCCGTCCTCGACCGGCCCGCGCCCGACGACGCCCTCTGCGAAGCGCCGACGGATGACGACGAGACGGCCGTCGTCCTCTTCACCTCGGGGAGCACCGGCACCAAGAAGGGGGTCATGCTCTCCCACAAAAACCTCCGTGCAAACACCGAATCCATCATCCGGTTTCTCGAGCTCACCGAAAACGACCGCATCTACGCCCTCCTGCCCTTCTCCTTCACCTTCGGCACCTCCCTGCTCCACACCCACCTGCGGGTGGGGGGCAGCCTGGTGATGGGAAACTCCGTCTTTCCCGGGGCCATCGTCACCGAGATCGACCAGTATCGGTGCACCGGGTTCGCCGGCGTGCCGAGCACCTACCAGATCCTGGCCAACAAGACCTCGTTCCTCGACCGGGAGTTCCCCCACCTGCGCTACTTCCAGCAGGCCGGGGGCCAGCTGGTCACCAGGTACCTCGCACTGATCGGCAACGCCTTCCCCGACAAGCCATTCTACGTCATGTACGGCCTCACCGAGGCGACGGCCCGCTGCTCCTATCTCCCGCCCGAGCACTTCTGGCAGAAACTCGGCTCCATCGGGAGAGGCATTCCCGGCGGCGTCCGGATCGAGGTCGTCGACGACCGGGGCCTGCCGGTCGGGCCCGGCGAGGTCGGCGAGATCGTGGTCACCGGCGACAACGTCATGCGGGGCTACTACAAGGACCCCGACGCCACCGCGCAGGCCATCCGCAACGGCAGGCTCTACACCGGCGATCTTGCCACCGTCGACGAGGACGGCTTCGTCTACTTCCTCGAACGAAAGAGCAGCATCATCAAATCCGGCGGCTTCCGCATCTCCCCCAACGAGATCGAGGCCCTCATCAACGAAGTCGACGGCGTCTCGGTCTGCGCCGTCATCGGCGTCGCCGACGACCTCCTCGGCGAGGCCGTGGCCGCCATCGTCCGCCCGGACAACAACCACAGCAGCAACAGCAGCAACAGCAGCAACAGCAGCAACAGCAGCAACAGCAGGGCCCGCGACGCAGCGGCCGGGGCCAACCCGGGGACAATGGCCGCCAGCCATCATACATCGAATGACGAATTGCGCCGGGCCATCCTCTCG
>JARVGI010000020.1 GCA_029762625.1 Methanomicrobiaceae archaeon
TTCTCCGCATCATCCCGGTGGACTGCGACCTTTGATCCCGTTCTCTCCCGGAGCTCGCGTGCCGACCCGGCATGGTCTCCGTGCCCGTGGGTACAGAGGATCAGCCGGATATCCTCCGGGGCAATGTCCAGCTCCTTCGCCGCCTCGAGGATGGCCGTCTCGCTTCCCGGGGCACCCGTATCCACAAGGATCGTGCCCTCCTGCCGGACGATATAGGCGTTTGCGATTCCCAGCCTGACGGGGTGCACCTCGATTGCCGTCATCGTCTGCTCCTGTAGGGGTGAGATGCCTCCCGCCACGATAAACATACTGGTGCACCGGCAGGCCTCCACCTGCATCGCACAACCTCCCATGGTCTTCCCCGGCGTGCGGCGGAATGACCCCTGCCGATGCTCCTGCGGGAGCAATTTGCATTCCCGGCAATCCACCACGGGCCTGTTTGCTCCTCTCCGGTGCTCAAGGTATCTTTTTATACCGGAACAACGTCCGGGACTGCATAAAGGGACGGGCCGCATCGGAGGGCTCGATTGGATATCTCTATGACCGGGACCGCAGACGATCCAGCACGGTCGCGCAAGTCGGAAGAACCGAAGATAGTGCACATCATCCTCATCGCACTCATCGCCATCGCGTTTACGGCCGGATATATCGTTTTCTACGAGCTGCTGATCAACGCCGTCTGGTTCGACAACGACTATACGGGGGCCAACCGCTGGCTGATCCCGGCAGGGGTGATGATCTTTTCGCTGCTGGTCGGTCTCTGCCGGAAGTACCTGCACGCCCCTACCATGATCGACGGTGGATTTGTCGAATCGATGAAGGGCAGCGGAGAGAAGGTCGACTACCGGACCTTCCCCGGCGCACTGCTCTCTTCCCTCCTCTCGCTTCTCTCCGGGGCGAGTGTCGGCCCGGAAGGGGCGATCTCGATCCTTGTCAGCGACATTACCTCCTATATTCAGGAGAAGTTCAGGATCGCACGCGAATCTGCGGATGAAACGCTTGGATTCAACGTCGCCGCCCTCGCGTCGGCATACAACGGCATCATCGGCAGCGTGCTGTTCACCGGGGTGTTTGCGACAGAGTTCCAGGTGGGCGGTGAAAAGGGGGCGCTGAAGTTCCTGACCTGGAACCTGCTCGCAGGCTCCATCGGCTATCTCTTTTTCCTGCTTCTCGGACTTCCCCCATTCGCCCACAGCATCCTCTTTCCGCCGATCGGCGAGCTGCATCCCGTATATGTCCTGTATGCGATCGGTTTTGGCATCATCGGGGCGCTGCTCGCGGTGTTTATAGGTCTCTCCATGCAGGGGATCGGGAGGATTGTGGACAGGGTGTTCAAGGACCATGAAATTCTGCCCCTGCTTGCTGCGGGAGCCGTCATCGCCCTCGTCGGCTACTTCGTCCCGAACCTGCTCTTCTCGGGCCAGGCCCAGATCCATGCGATCATCGACGATGCGGCCGCGTTCGGGGCGGCGATGCTTCTGTTCATGGCGGTCGCAAAGATCCTCCTGCTCGCGGTTTCGTTCCGGAGCGGGTTTGTCGGAGGCCCCATCTTTCCCATCCTCTTCTCCTGCACCATGATCGGGCTCGCCGTCAACCTGGTCTTTCCCGCCGTGCCGGTCGCGATCTGCGTCATGTGCATCGAGGCGGCCGCCTTTGCGCTCGCACTGGGAGCACCCCTGACCGCCATACTGCTGGTAGTGGTCATCGGTACGGCCGACCCGGCGATGACCGTGCTCCTCGCGCTCTCTGCGGTCACGGCGGTGATGCTGGGGGAGGGAATTAAACGGAGGCGGGGGATGGAAGGGTGAATGCGGGAGTGTCGCCGGGAACGAAGCGAGGATATGCGGCTCGTGTGATCGAACAGCCATCACCTGAAGCGTAAATCCGGCGATTTACCAAGCATCTGCCTGCAGAACACCACGGCGTCCTTCAGCGGTTCGCGTCGTGGATCCCGGTTTTGATGAAGTTCAGCCGTTTATTATCCCGATACGCTCAAAGACCTCCGTCCATGGAGTCATATCCGAAAAAGATAATGCTTCCCGGATGGTACTATCGTCATAGAGGAGTCTGATGCACCCTATCATCTGCGAGAAGATCCGGGAGATCGCCCGCATTGCTGCGCGCCGGCGAGTGAAAAGGCTCGGGGTCTTCGGTTCGGCGACGGGTGAACGGTTCGACCCTGCAGAAAGCGACATCGATTTTGTCGTCGAGTTCGAACCGATGACCCCGGTGGAGCACGCAGAGGCGTACTTCGGTCTCGCCGAAGACCTGGCAGAACTCTTCGGCCGCGAGGTCGATCTCGTTGAGCAGTCCGCGATCAGAAACCCGATCTTCCGTGAGTCCGTGGAAAAGACCTGCAGGAATGTCTATGCTGTCGCGTGAGGTCAGGAAATACCTCTATGACATTGCAGAGGCCGCAGACTATACCGCACAGTTCACCGCCGGGAGAACTTTTGAGGAATATTGCAGCGATCCCATGCTCAGGTCGCCGTTGAGCGGCAGTTTGAGATCATCGGTGAAGCGCTGAACCAGCTCCTCCGGCGGGAACCGGCCCTCAGGGAGAAGATCTCCGATGCGTCCCTGATCATTGCATTCAGAAATCGCCTGATTCACGGATACGCAACCGTATCTGACGAGGTAGTCTGGGGTGTCATCGAAGGGTACCTGCCGGCCCTCTCCGGTGAGGTGCGGTCTCTCCTGAGAGAGAATGAATAAGTCCGACCGTCGAGACTTTTTGAAGATTCTACCACTGGATGTGGTGTGTGGTATTTTTCTGTGGTGTGCATGCGCTTCACAAACATCGTGGCGCTTCACCTGTGATATACAACTGTCCGGTCCTAATTCGCGGTTCGGGGGATCCGCCATTCTTCTCCCTCCGCATCGGTCAATACCGGCCAATCATGTCGATTCTGGACGATGTGATGGTTATTCACGTGATCGAGGTGGGGAAGAGAGGGAATGTGTACAGAAAGGTTTGAAGGGAGAGAGGAAGTGGTGCGGGTGCTCGAAAACATTGAATCGATGTCCGGGTCCTGGCCATCCGGAGCGGGGGGAGGCTCGTTCACTTTGATCCTCTATCTGCAACCAGAATTCGCTCTCCCTCGTGTTCGGCGAAGCGTGCGGTGAGCATATCATCCTTATGCACGCCAAAATCCGAATGGGGTTCATTCAGGAGCTTCCCCTTAAAATACGTGCCATTGCACGACTGGTCTTCCAGGCGGACCCACACCATTTCGGGGATCGTTTCCTGATCTTTTGACATGAGGATCGCCGATACATCGTCAAAAAACCCGGGGGCCCTGAACCTGTCGAGATCAACCCTTGTTCTCAGGGCGTGGAACGCTTCCGGTTCATAGAAAATGAGCCATCTCTGTTCTTCGAGTAGCGAGAGCTTGTTCGCTTCTTTGTTTGAAAGGAGTGTATACGGCCCGACTTCATCGGAGTAAAGTATGAGGCCCTCGCCGTGATTCTCGAAGTTCACGATAATTTCCGGCGGCCTTCCGGGCCTGATTCGGCACAGCGAATGGATACGAAACATAATCCCCTCCCGATGGTCCACGGAAAAAAAGCCGATGCACCTGTCTGCATTCTGATCCATCGTTCCCTTTTTGGACAACATACGGGAGATGGCGGGATTGATCGCTGCAACCGCCCATCTGTTGACAATCTCCCGGTCGGTATAGTGTGGCATTCTCTCATTCATGGTTACGTGGTATAAGCTCTGCATATGCAGCGTGAAAGCGGTTTCGAAATGTACATGGAACCTAATTGATTCGCTGGCCCTGTCAAGCAGATGTGTATGGGTTAAGGAAGGGTTCGATGCCGACCCTTGCCGGAGGTATGGGCATCTTTGAGGCGCTGGTCATCATGCCTTCCGGGTCAAGCTCCATCCCTCCGACATCAGAACAGGGGTTCCAATTCTTTTTATACATCGATGCGCATGATATCCCCCTATACGCCCGAGAAGGGGGATGAATATGGCAGAAACTGTTGGCAGAGTCATGGGTCCCGTGGACTTCCTGGTCATGCGGTTTCCCGGGAACAAATTCAGCGGGAAAATTGTCCCGGAGATCGCCCGCCTGGAACAGAACGGTATCATACGCGTGATGGACCTCGTCTTCGTCATGAAGGACGAGACGGGGAAGCTGGTGAATATCGAGGCCTATGGACTGGGAGGAGAGGTGGGCGCCGCCTACCGCGAGTTGTCCCGTCGCACGGACGAATGGTTCACCGAGGGCGATATCGAGGCCTTCACGGAGGCTCTCCCAAAGAACAGCTCGGGGCTGCTCCTGCTCTTCGAGAACCTCTGGGCCATCCGGTTCAAGGAGGCGATGATGGACGCGGATTCCGAACTGGTCGAGATGGGAAGGATTCCGCCGGAAACGATTGCGAACGTGAAGGTGCCAATGAAGACAGCACCGGGGGCCTGAAGATGAGAGGAAGAGGGTTGGCGCTCGCTGCAGGGTACCGGATGGGACAGCGGCAGGCGGAGGAGCAGGCGGCACAGCAGCAAATGGCACCGCAGATGCAGGCTGCACCGGCGCCAGCACCGGCAGCTGCGCCGCCCACGGAGGACCTCACCGCAAAGATCGAGAGACTGGCCGCGCTGCACCAGTCGGGCGCACTGACCGACGAAGAGTTCGCGGCCGCGAAGCAGAAGATCCTGGGATAATCCCATCACCCCGCCGGGTGCCGAAGGCCCGAAGGGTATCGCGCCCAGCCTCGGGCTTTGTTCGCCACCCACGAAAGCTACGTGGATCGATGGTTCAAGAGCAACCGCGATGACAATCAGAGTTCCAGGAACCTTACCTGGATATGTGACCGGCTACACGCCACCATACCTCGCTTTTGGTACGGTACCGATTGCCCACCACATCGCCATTGCAGGGCAACAGATTGGATGGTATGATGAGGTGAGCAGACCTACGTAGGTACCAGGAAATTGATTCAGACCACCGTTGTCATCGGCATCTTTTCCGTGGGATCCCCTGCCATCTGCAGGGTTCTCCGGGGCGGTGTTCTGCGGAGACCCCTCACCATGAATACCAATGAAATTGCAGGAATATGCTCGCGACTCGGATCACTGCAAACCCGTGGCGAGCTCGGGCAGGCGCTTGCAGGGATCGTGCTCTCGTACTCCACGAGAGATCTTCAGCGGATGCGCTGGAA
>JARVGI010000021.1 GCA_029762625.1 Methanomicrobiaceae archaeon
ACGACTACGCCCTTCTGGTCACGGCCGAGGGCGTCGCACTCCGCGCCCTCGGGCTTGCGGGCTCTGATACCGCACTCGGCCTGAAGGGCGCCCATGCCGCCGCAATCGAGGACTGCCGCATGGAAGGAGGCGAACGCGGCGTCATGATCATGGACAGCCGGGCGGTGGCGCTCGCGGATTGCGACATTTCCGCAGACTTCATCGCCATCGAGGCGACCAACGCCTCGCAGGCCCGGATCTCCGGTACCCGGATCACCGGGGCGACCGAAGGGATCGTGCTTCAGCGGTCAGACCGGGCAACCATGCGCGACAACCGCATCGAGGACTGCGGGATCGGGATCTTTGTCCATGATTCCGGGGCCGGCGTGCTCGAGGATACCGCCTTTTCGCGGGTGAAAGGCGGTGTGGGACTGTTCATGGCCGACGGCTGGACAATCGGCGGGTCGGCGCTCGAATCGGTGGACCAGTACCTGGATACCTGCATGTCGTCGGGCTGCGCCATCGAGGCGGCATCGCTCGAAGGGGTCGATCCCTTCACCTCGGATGCGGTCTCGGCGAACCGCTATATAATCGGCGGCCTGGCGTTCGAAGGGCGGGACTTCTCGCTCTCGGCCGACGACATTGCGGCGCCTGCCGGCTACGTGCAGTATGGCGAGGCCTTCCGTGTCGCCTTCCTCGACGTCACCAGCACACAGGAACCGAGTGTGAGCGTGGAGGCGGATACTGCGGCTCTCGACCCAGAGGGCACTGAGCCCGAAACCCTTGCAATCTACCGCATCGACGGCACACTGACGCAGATCTCCGCCGAGGATGCCCGGAACGGTACGGTTACCGCTGTTATCACGGACGGAGGATCCTATGCGCTGTTGGCGAAAGAGCAGGGGGAGGAGGGGCTGCCGGTCACGGCGCTCGCCATCGCCCTCATCGTCCTTGTGGTTGGTGCCGCGGCGTTCCTGTCTCTCAGGAAGAGGAAAGAGAAGGCATTCGACCTCCTCTAGCGGTTACCTCCACCCTTTTTTCCCGGTATGCCGCACGAGAGCACCGGGTCTCGGCGGGGGGTCGATCATGCCATCCTCCTCGCCTGGACGAATGCATGTCACCCGGCTGCGAACATTGGTGCACCCACGGGCGCTGTCCAGGCCCGGGATAGGGTAGACAACGCAAAATAAGGCGAGGCCGGGGGAGGTCAGTGCCCTTTCGGGCTCAGAGCAGCCACCCGAAAAGGCCCCGGTCCTGCTGTTCTTCACGGGCCAGGGTGTGCAGCCGGTTCTGCTCCTCTTCGATGTTCCGGAGCTGCTCCCGGAGCACGGCCCGTGTTTCGTCGTCACACTCGCACTGCACAAGCAGCCGGTTCATCTCCTGGATGCGGTTGCGGTTCTGCTCGACCTGCTGCAGGATTGCGTCAGCGGACGCCGCATCGCCTCCCAAAAAGAACCGGACAAAGGAGCTGCGGGTGCGTATCCGCTCCTCGGCCCGCTCCGTGACCTGCACGGATGCGTTGATCTGCTGCGCATGCTCACAGAGCCGCGGTCCGTGCTCCCCGGCAAGGGCCTGTGCAGCGGTGAATGCATAGGCCGCCAGGCGGACCCGGTCCCGGTCCTGCACGGTGACCTGCTCCCCCGGCCGCGTCATGGCCTGCTGGCGGTCCCGGACCATCTGCTGCAGCTCGCTGCCGTTCTGCGCGTATTCCCGGGCCCGGATGCTTTCGCCGCCGGATGCATTCGCCATCTCCTGCTGCTGGTGCTGCTCCACCTGCTGCCCGGCGCCATCTCCGCCGTACCCTGCACCCTGCACGGCCGCACTGGCCGCAGGGGCGAGGAGGAGAATGAGGATGAGTACTGTTGCACTGCGCTTCACGTGATCACCGACCTGTGGTTGTATACCGGATCATAGCGCGCGGCATACGATATACTTTCCAGGCATTCGGGGGAATTTCGCCATCCGGGACCGTGATTCGAACGGGGGGGGATGGCCCGCGGCAGGGCGGATGCCGGTTGGCTGCCGGACAACGCGCAGGTCCTTCATGCGGCGATCGACCGCACGCGTCGGGGGCCGGGGAGGTCCGTGCCCTCTTTGTCGATACGTTCGGCGAAGAGGGGCACGATGGCGGTGCACCGGAGCATGACGCGCGCGACACGGGATCCATCGCCCGCGCCTGCGCCCGGATGGCCCGCGCCCGGACGAAACGCGATCTCGCCGAACTGCTCGCCGCCGAGGTGAAGCGCTATACGCTCAGTAATCTGGAGGAGATGAACGCCCGCATCGAGCACACGATGCGCGATCTTCCCGAGGGCTACCGCGAACGGCTTCGGCCGTTCGTGCGGGAGCAGATCTTCGGGACCCACCACCGGCTGCTGGTGCTGGCATGCAACGGAGCGACCGCGGGGCTGCACGCAGCGCCGGATCCCGCCGCCGTCGCCTACTTCGCCATGGTGGAGGAGGCCTGCCGGGCCAAAGCGCGGGAGAAGGACCCGGGCTACCTCTACCTCAAGTACCTGCTCGCCGCATTCGCCATGTTCGTCGTGGAGGAGCCCGCCCACCCGGTGGGCACGCCGTTCCCCGGCGGCCAGATCGTGGACGTCTGGGACGGGACCTATCTCTGCCCGGTGCGGGAGATGGCCGACGACGTCCCCTACTCCCTCTGCCCCTTCTGCCCGGCGAAGCAGAGCACCGAGCCCACCTTCCCCTGGATGCGCGGGCAGCGGCGGGAACGGGAGCGGCAGGCGTGCCTTGCAAACTACTGGACCAACTACAAGGGCTAGGGAGGATGCCTGCGTGCGCACCAGTGAAGTTCTCAGAACGCGGAGGAGGAACCATGAACGTGATTGAGGTCGCAGCCCTGCCCGTCAGCCCCACCCCTCACCGGGTGGACGCCCGCAAGGTCTACGATACCGAACACGACACTGCGGTGGTGATCACGCTTGCGCCCGGTGAGGCGTTAAAAAAACACATCACACCGGTGGACGTCTTCTTCTCCGTACTCGAGGGGACCGGCATCGTCGAGATCGGCGAGGAGCGTGCAGAGGTCGGGCCGGACCACCTGGTCGAGAGCCCGAAAACGATTCCGCACCGGTGGATCAACGAGAGCGACCGCACCTTCCGGGTGCTCGTGGTGCAAGTCCCGCGGCCGACCACGGAGACGAAGCTGCTCTGAGGACACAACGGCCGTCGGGCCGATCCCGGAGGTCGCAGGGTGCGCCGGCGCACCACCCCCTCATATGTGCGGTCCCCGTCGGGCTCTGCCACGCCGGCCGGTGCACCCGGCGGCGCGATGTTGACCGGCCCTCCCCGGCCTCGCTCCCGGCATTCTTCAGAGCAGGGTTAAAATAGTGGCCTGCCGTACCCCCGCCCATGCTACGCACGAAACGGATCCATGAAGAACCCTCCGGGGACGATGGGATCCGGATTCTCGTCGACCGGCTCTGGCCGAGAGGGATCTCGCGGGAGAAGGCCACGATCGACAGGTGGGAGAAGGACCTCGCACCGGGCACCGAACTGCGCCGGTGGTTCGGGCACGATCCGGCGAAATGGGAGGAGTTCCTGCGGCGCTACCGGGCCGAACTCAAAGGAAAGGAGGAGGCGCTCGCCCGGCTCCGGCGGGAGGCGGGCATGGAGACCGTCACCCTCCTCTACGCCGCACGGGACGAGGAGCACAACAACGCGGTGGCGCTGAAACGGTTTGTCGAGGAGGGGTAGGGCAGGCCGCAGTGCCGGCACCTGCGGATGATTGCACGAGAAGGCACCCTCCATGACCATGGAGAGCAACCGGATATCCTGCCACCATTCGGTCCGAAGCGACACCGAGCGGTTCAAAGCCGACGGGATGGCCCCATGCCGGTGTCCTGCTCCGGCAGGCGGCGCGCCTGCAGCCGGGCGGGAAGAGAAGAGTAGATACGCAGGAGCAGCAAAGGTAAGAAAAACGAGGCTGGTGAGAAGAATTGTCTCAAGAGAATAGGGCGGAATTACGGGGCAGGGTTCTCCGGCTGGCAGACCTTGTCGCCTACCAGGACGGAACCGTGGCAAGCAGGATGATTGTCAACAACCCGGCAGGGAGCATCACCCTGTTTGCGTTCGACCAGAGCGAAGGGCTCTCGGAGCACACCGCCCCCTACGACGCCGTGGTTACCATCCTCGACGGCGAGTGCGAGGTCTGGCTCTCCGGGGAGACGCACCACCTCCATGAGGGGGATACCATCATCTTCCCGGCCGACGCCCCCCACGCCCTGTCGGCGGTCACCCGGTTCAAGATGGCCCTGACCATGATCAGGGGGTGAGGGGAATGGCCGATGAGCAGGACGGGAGGTACTGCACCGTGTGCGGCGGGGTCGTCCCGCAGGGTATCGATATCCGCACCATCAGCGTGGATGGCAAGGAGAC
>JARVGI010000022.1 GCA_029762625.1 Methanomicrobiaceae archaeon
AGATCCGTGCACGTGTTCGATGAGTGGTGTGCGGCCCACGGGCTGGTGAAGATCGCCCGGGACGTGTTCGGCGGGGCGGCGGCGGTTCTGGGAATTCCCGTGGAGATGGAGGAAACGTTTTAATCACTGCGGACAATATTAACGGGATACATTTATAATTCTATTGGATTATCCATCGTGATAACTCGGTTCGGTAAATAGAACCTGTGAAATTTATATTACAATTTTCTTTATATGTCTTAAAGTGTATATCGCTTGCTACTGACGGATATCAAGTGAATGCATACTCTTGAGTCCGCAGCTGAAAACAACGAAAAACCTGGATTCTGCAGATCCAGTTTCAGACGTCTGAAGGAGGAGGTAATAAATGAAGAAAGCGTTAATGGTGGGCATTATTTTGCTCGCCGTAATGATGATGGTCGGTGTTGCCGCCGCAGATCCCATAGGCACTGGTAAAGTGAAGTGGATTTTTACAGGCGACTTAAACGATCTCGCTGCGGGTATTGATGACAGCTATTGGGATGCAACAGTTACAGTGAGTCCTTGTCCTCAAGTCCCCACGGGGGATTACCTTGGCTGGTGTGTGTCCGGTGAAGATATGCGGAACGGTGAATATGAAGCAACTTTCTATGATTCACGCTTTGGCAATGTACCCGAGAGATTTGCAGACTATGGTTGGAATGAGATCAACTGGATTCTGAACAATAAGGGTGACGCAAGCGAAGAAGCTATCCAGGCAGCCATCTGGATCTTTGATGGAGGCGAGGTATTACCCGGGTATGAAACCTGGGATGATGGAGCTGACTTCCAGTACCTTGTCGACAATGCCGAGGATGATTTCGTTCCCGGGCCCGGAGATGTCTATGCAGTGATTGTCGACTCTGGAGAAAACATACAGTGCAACATCATCGAGGTTCAGGTTCCCTTCGAATCTCCCGAGTTCCCGACCCTGGCGGTTCCGGTCGGCCTGCTCGTGGGCATGGTCGGTGCGGTTGCGGTGATCAAGGGAAAGAGAGAAACATAGCGAACCTCAGATAGATTCAACCCATTTTTTTAAACAACGCATCCCTTCCGGCCCCGGAGATCGATTTCGGAATAACTGGTGATAGTAGAGTTTCCTGCTTTTCAACCACGCTGCAAGATGTGTGACGAGGATCAAATCGGCGTCGGTCATCTCCGCAAGGTTTCTTTCCCCGCGGACCCGGCCTGTTGCATCACCACCCCGGTCACGATCAGCATCAGCCCGATGATCAGGGTGAAGACGGTGCCGTCCGCATCGACGGACGCGTACCTGAGCAGCAGGTAGATAACATCGTATTGAAACCCGATGAGAAGCTGTTCCATGCCGTCTTTTTATGCCGTATGGTAATGACGTGCGATTTCCTTTGGATCCATTGCCACATGCTCTCCCGTTTGCAATTCTATCCATGAGACCCGGGTATTGTCAAGGATTTTGCCTCTAATACAAATCATTCAGTGATTTTTCTGGAGGTGGATTTTCTGAAAGATTTCCTGGTAAATGAAGCCGATGGAGAAGAGTTTTTCATATGGTTGATATGTCATGAGATCAATACTTTTCCATATCTGAAAAGCAGGCAAATAATGACCCTCAATTCCAGTATTGCCACCGAAGAAGATGCCACCCAGTGGAATACCGCTGTCCAGAGCACCCTGCACGGTACGCTCTTTCATACATGGGAATGGCTGAAAATTGTCGAAAAGCATACCGGCACAACGCTGTACCCCCTGATGTGTTTCAAAGGCACGCATCTTGTTGCAATCTACCCGGTATTTTTGCGCGAAAAGGGTTTTATTACAATTGCCGAATCCCCTCCCCCGAGAGCGTATCTTCTCTTCCTCGGACCGGTGATTGCCGATTACGATGCACTCAAGCAGGACAAGAAAGAAACTGCGCTGATTGCGGTTCAGGAAGAAATCGACAGGTTCCTGTTTTCGGAACTCGGGTGCAATGTTGTTCGGATCCGCTCATCTCCACGCATGCCGGATTCCCGGCCATTCCAGTGGGCGGGCTATCACGTGGAGCCACGCCACACCTACCGCATCGATCTCACCCGCGGCGCCGGACATGTGTGGGAGCAGTTTGATAGAAAACTGAGAGTTGACATTAAAAAAACAGAGAAAGAGGGCGTAATAGTTGAAGAGGGAGGGCGGTCGGATTTAGATTTTCTCCATAGTTCCGGGGCCAGAAGGTTGGAACAGGAGGGCTTGCAGTCTTTCGATAGCAGTGCGTATCTTGCCGAGCTATACGAGAATTTCCACCCCTCAAATATGAAGATCTATGTTGCCCGGTACAAGGATGAGAGGGTTGGAGGTATGATCTCGCTGTGCTACAAAGATGTGATGTCATTATGGGTGGGCGTTCCAAAATGTACAATTCCAGGAATATCGCCAAATGATCTCACCCAGTGGAAGGCAATTTTGTGGGCCTGTGATAACGGCTTCAACTATTATGAACTGATGGATAACGGCGTAGTTCCACGATTGAGGCCGTTTAAATCAAAATATAATCCGGAACTTGAGAACTTTTTTTATGCGGTGAAGTACTCCTCGTCTCTTTACCGAATGGCGGAATCTGCCTGGCGACAGAGAAGGAAAGGGAGGGAGTAGCAGCTGTATGCCGCAGTGACCGTTGCAGGAAATCGAAGGTTCAATGGATATTCGGCATCAATAGGTGAACCCTGCATTGCAGATGCCGATGAACGATAACGGCTGCAGGGCCGCTCCTCCGATGGACAAAAAAAACATTGCATTCAATATTCCTCGAATTGATATGCGATAAGCTCTATACAACGTATGTCAGAAGATACAGGTTGAAAATGTCCCTTACTGTAAGTATCGCCACAAAAAATGACGCGGAACAATGGGATGCAGCGGTGGAGAGCGCCCAGCACGGAACACTCTTCCACACCTGGAGATGGCTCAGGATTGTCGAGAAGCATACCGGCACAACCCTGTATCCTCTGATGTGCTTCAAAGGCACGCATCTTGTTGCAATTTACCCGGTATTTTTGCGCAAGAAGGGGGTAATTACAATTGCGCAATCTCCCCCCGGCAGAGCGTACCTTGTATACCTCGGACCGGTCATTGCCAATTACGATGCACTCAAGCAGAACAAGAAGGAAACTGCATTGATTGCGGTTCAGAAAGAGATTGATGCGTTTCTTTTTTCAACACTCGGATGCACGAAAGTTGAGATCCATTCCTCTCCCCTTCTCCCTGATTCAAGGCCATTCCAATGGGCGGGCTATCACGTGGAACCGCGCCACACCTACCGCATTGACCTCACGCACGGCGCCGGATATGTATGGGAGCAGTTTGATAGAAAACTGAGGGTCGATATTAAAAAAACAGAGAAAGAGGGCGTAATAATTGAAGAGGGAGGTTTCTCTGACATTGATTTTTTCCACAACGCGGTGAGCGGTACGATAAATCGGGAGGGGCTGCAGATCTCCGAGCACCGGGCATACCTTGCCGATCTATACGAGGCCTTTCACCCCTCGAACATGAAGATCTACGTCGCCTGGTACAAGGATGAACGGGTTGGAGGGATGATCACGCTGCTCGATAAAGGTGTGATGTACCTGTGGGTGGGTGTTCCGAAATGTACGATACGGGGCATATCCCCCAACGACCTGGCGCAATGGAAAGCAATTTCCTGGGCCTGTGCTCATGGCTTCAACTATTACGAGCTGATAGATACTGGCGCATATCCAAGATTGAGGCCTTTCAAATCAAAATATAACCCGGAACTCGAAATTTTTTACTCT
>JARVGI010000023.1 GCA_029762625.1 Methanomicrobiaceae archaeon
TTCCAGCGCATCCGCTGAAGATCTCTCGTGGAGTACGAGAGCACGATCCCTGCAAGCGCCTGCCCGAGCTCGCCACGAGTTTTCAGTGATCCGAGTCGCGAGCATGTTCCTGCAATTTCATCATTATTCATGGTGGGGGATCTCCGCAGAACACCGCTCCGGAGGGCCTTGCAGAGTGCAAGGGAGCCATAGAATGAAGCCAATGGCAGCGATGTCCCGAATTCATTTCCTGATACCTACGTGTGTCTGCTCAGATAATCATACCATCTCTCCAATCCGTCGCCCTGCAATGGCGATGTGGTGGGCAATTGCTACCTTAACAACCGTTGGCTATGGTGACGTTTATCCGGTCACATTTTCGGGTAAGCTTCCTGGAACTCTGATTGGCATCCCGGTTGCTCTCGAACCATCGCTCAACGTGCTTTCGTGAAGAACGAAAAATGTCGTTCTTTGATCCCGGTCGAAAGAATCCTCCAGATTCAAATCATACCCCTCAAACATATGTTCGTCGGCCAGAGCCGATATCGCGCCCTTCCTCAACCAATACACTTCTGATTGATAGGCCCGGCAAATCAAGTAGTTTCTATGTACATTTCGAAACCCCTTTCACGCTGCCCATGAAGAGTGTGTACCACGTACCATGAATGAGAGAACGACACGCCATACAGACCGGGAGATTGTCAATCGGTGGGCCCTTGCGGCGATAAATCCCGCCATCACCCGTATGTTGTCCAGGAAGGGAACGATGGACCCGGATGCGGACAGGTGCATCGGCTTTTTTTACGTGGATCATGCGGAGGGAATCATGTTTCGCATCCACTCGTTGTGCCGGTCGGGCCCGGAAGGCCGCCCGAAATTGTGGTGAACCTCGAGAACCACGGCGAGGGCCTCATACTTCCCTCCGATGAAGTCGGGCCGTATACACTCCTTTCCAACAAAGAAGCGAACGATCTCTCGCTGCTCGAAGAACAGCGGTGGCTCCTGTTCTATGAACCGGAAGCGTTCTACGCCTTGAGAACAAGGGTTGATCTCGACAGGTTCAGGGCTCCCGGGTATTTTGACGATGTATCGGCGATCCTCCGCGCAAACGATCAGGAAACGATCCCTGAAGTGGTGTGGGTCCGCCTGGAAGACCAATCGTGCAATGGCACGTATTTTAAGGGGAAGCTCCTGAATGAACCCCATTCGGATTTTGGCGTGCATAAGGATGATATGCTCACGGTACGCTTCGCCGAGCACGAGGGAGAGCGAATTCTGGTCGCGGCACCGGGATCAAAGTGAACGAGCCTCCCCCCGCCTCCGTTTGATTCCCTCACCCAGGATCATCGCCGTGACGGCAGAGAGCACGAGGAGCACGGTCATCGCCGGGTCGGCCGTACCGATGACCACCACCAGCAGAATGGCGGTCAGGGGTGCTCCCAGTGCGAGCGCGAAGGCGGCTGCCTCGATGCACATGACGCAGATCGCGACCGGCACTCCTGGAAAGACCAGATTGACGGCGAGGCCGATCATGGTGCAGGAGAAGAGGAGGGGAAAGACGGGGCCTCCGACAAAGCCGCTCCGGAACGAAAGCGCGAGCAGGAGGATCTTTGCGACCGCCATGAACAGAAGCATCGCTGCCCCGAACGCGACCGGATCGTCGATGATCGTATGGATCTGGTTCTGGCCCGAGAAGAGCAGGTCCGGGACGAAGTAGCCGACGAGCGCAATGACCGCTCCTGCAGCAAGGAGGGGCAGGATGACGCGGTCCTCGAACACCCTGTCTACGAGCCCCCCGATCGCATGCATGGAGAGACCGGTAAAGACGGTAAGCAGTGCCCCGATTATGCCAAAAACGATTGCATACAGGACATATACAGGATGCAGCTCGCCGATCGGCGGAAAGAGGATGCTGTGGGCAAATGGCGGAAGTCCGAGAAGCAGGAAAAAGAGATAGCCGATGGAGCCTGCGAGCAGGTTCCAGGTCAGGAACTTGAGCGCGCCCTTTTCACCGCCCACCTGGAACTCTGTCGCAAAAACCCCGGTGAACAGCACGCTGCCGATGATGCCGTTGTATGCCGAGGCGAGGGCGGCGACGTTAAATCCCAGTGATGCATCCGCAGATTCGCGTGCGATCCTGAACTTCTCCTGGATAACGGAGGTAATGTCGCTGATAAGGATCGATATCGCCCCTTCCGGACCGACACTCGCCCCGGAGAGAAGCGAGAGGAGCGAAGAGAGCAGTGCGCCGGGGAAGGTCCGGTAATCGACCTTCTCTCCGCTGCCCTTCATCGATTCGACGAATCCGCCGTCGATCATGGTCGGGGCGTGCAGGTATTTCCGGCAGAGACCGACCAGCAGCGAAAAGAACATCACCCCTGCCGGGATCAGCCAGCGATTGGCACCCGTGTAGTCGTTGTCGAGCCAGATAGCGTGGATCAGCAGCTCGTAGAAAACGATATATCCGGCCGTAAACGCGATTGCTATGAGTGCGATGAAGATGATATGCACTATCTTCGGTTCTTCCACCTCGCGCGACCGTGCTGGATCGTCTGCGGTCCCGTTCATACCGATATCCAATCGAGCCCTCCGATGCGGCCCGTCCCTTTATGCAGTCCCGGAAGTTGTTCCTGTATAAATAGATACCTCGACGACCGGAGAGGAGCACCCGGGCCCGTGGCGGATGGCCGGGAATGGAAATTGCATCCGCAGGAGCACCGGCAGGGGAGGGGTTCATCTCAACGCCTCGGTCTTCGACTCGATGGTGGCTTCTTTGTCCCTCCTGTCATCGATCTTTAGCTCCGTAACGACCCTCTGTATGCCCAGGTCGAAAAGAGCATTATGGGCTTTTTCAACTGCGCGAAAGAGATCGCCCAGGTTTTCAGCCTCGATTACCGTCCCCATGGCTTCGGGTTTGGCCCTGATACCGCCCTGTTGTTCCAGTTCCGCCAATGCCGCCTGTACGTAGGTGCCGACCGAAGTGGTTTCTGTCCCGATAGGGGTTATGCTAAATTCCGCGATGATCATCTATCTCACCTTTTTTAGCCTCTTCTCTTTCAGGCATCATACCCGAACATCACAAAAGCGTTTCGGATATCCTGAGCGAAATCCTCCACATCCATCTCGATAAAAGAATATAGATTTCACCGTATTCGGAAGCCTAACTATTCTGCCCGCGTATCCTGACATACCATCACCTCTGATCCAGGTAAATACCCAGGGCCCGCCGGGAAGACCGAGGGAGGTGGTGCGAAATGCCGGAATCCAACCTTTGGGTCCGGCTTCGAGCATGAACTCTGTTCATGCGAAGGGGCCACTTGCATCCCTGTGTACCATTATGTTTATCGTGGCGGGAGGCATCTCTCCCCTACAGGAGCAGGCGATGACGGCAATCGAGGTGCACCCTGTCAGACTGGGAATCGCAAACGCCTATATCATCCGGCAGGAGGGCACGATCCTTGTGGATACGGGTGCCCCAGGAAGCGAGACGGCCATCCTCGAGGCGGCGAAGGAGCTGGGCATTGCCCCGGAGGATATCAGGCTGATCCTCTGTACCCACGGGCACGGGGACCATGCCGGGTCGGCACGCGAGCTCCGGGAGAGAACGGGATCAAAGGTCGCAGTCCACCGGGATGATGCGGAGAA
>JARVGI010000024.1 GCA_029762625.1 Methanomicrobiaceae archaeon
GGATCGATCCGATGCTTAGAGCAGCAGGGTGGACGATCATGGGTCTGGACAACGGGACGGATCTCGCCGCCTACGATCGCTGCGCTATCGAGGAGTATCCCACCGAGAACGGCCCCGCCGACTATGCCCTCTGCATGGACGGCCGGATCATCGGGGTGGTCGAGGCGAAGAAAGTCAGCCTCGGGCCGCAGAACGTGCTCACCCAGGCCGAGCGCTACGCCCGCGGGCTGACCAACAATCCATTCAACTTCGACGGGTTCCGGGCCCCGTTTCTCTACTCCACCAATGGCGAGGTTATCTGGCACCATGACATGATGCACACTCTCAACCGCTCCCGCCAGATTTCCGCCTTCCATACGCCCGATGCCCTGCAGGAGCGGCTGGATGAAAACCGCGCTGCCGCCTGCGCACAATTCTTCCAGGTCCCCGACAACGACAAGATGCGCTATTACCAGTGCGAGGCCTGCGACGCCATCGGAGAGGCGATCGCGGACAACAGGCGCACGATGCTGCTCGCCATGGCCACCGGAACGGGTAAAACCTTCACCATCGTCAACCTCATCTACCGGCTCATGAAGGCCGGGGTCGCCAAGCGTATCCTCTTTCTGGTGGACCGGCGGGCGCTCGCCACCCAGGCCGTCCGGGCCTTTGCCTCCTTCGAGACCGAACAGGGGCTGAAGTTCGACAAGACCTACGAGGTCTACCACCAGGCGTTCCACCGCGGGGATCTCGAGGAGGGGGAAGTCTTCAATACCAATGTGCTGCCGGAGAAGTATCTCACCGAACCGCAACCGGGCCACAGTTTCGTGTACGTCTCCACCATCCAGCGGATGACCATCAACCTCTTCGGCAAAGGGGCGTCCTTCTCGGGATGCGAAGAAGGGGACGACGAGGATGCCCACCAGCTGGACATCCCCATCCACGCCTTCGACCTGATCATCGCCGACGAGTGCCACCGCGGCTACACTGCAAAGGAGCTCTCCATCTGGCGCAACACCCTAGATCACTTCGATGCCATCAAGGTGGGGCTCACGGCCACCCCGGCCGCCCACACCTCCGCCTACTTCAGGGACATCGTCTATGAGTACGGCTACAATCAGGCGGTGCGGGACGGTTTCCTCGTGGCCTATGACCAGATAAATATCCATTCCGGGGTGCGGATGAACGGCATCTTCCTGCAGGAAGGCGAAGTGGTCGATGTCATCGATCCGGAGACCGGGACGCGTATGATCGACATGCTCGAGGACGAGCGCGAGTTCCCCACCACGGAGATCGAGCGGAACATCACCTCGGTCGATTCCAACCGCAAGATCCTCGAAGAGATCCGGCGCTACGCCGACGATCACGAGCAGCGCTACGGGCGGTTCCCCAAGACCCTGATCTTCGCCGTGCAGGACATCCCCCACATCTCCCACGCCGACCAGCTGGTGGATATGGCCCGCGATGTCTTCGGCCGGGGCGACTCCTTCGTGCAGAAGATCACCGGCAAGGTGGACCGGCCCATCCAGCGGATCCGGGAGTTCCGTAACCGGCCGAATCCTGGCATCGCGGTGACGGTAGACCTGCTCTCCACCGGGGTGGACATTCCCGACCTGGAGTTCATCGTCTTTCTCCGCCCGGTCAAGTCCCGCATCCTCTTCGTGCAGATGATGGGTCGGGGCACGCGCTTGGGGGAGCACCACCCGGACAAATCGCACTTCGTGGTCTTCGACTGCTTCGGCGGGACGCTGCTGGAATATTTCGATCGAGTGACCGATATCACCGCCGAGCCACCGGAGCGGGAGTCGCGATCGATCGTCCAGGTGATCGAGGACATCTGGAACAACCGCGACCGGGCCTACAACACCCGCGTGCTGGTCAAACGGTTCAACCGGATCGACAAGGAGATGTCCGGCGAGGCGCGGGACCTCTTTGCCAAATTCTTGGAGGACGGGAATCTCGCACGGTTCGCCGTCAGCCTGGAGCGACGGCTCGCCGAGGACTTCACCGGCACCATGGCACTGCTGCGCAACCCTGAGTTCCAGCACCTCCTGCTGAATTATCCCCGCCCGGCCCGGACGTTCGTGGTGGACTACACCACCGTGGACGAGGTCTCCTCCACCTGGATGGTCCGCGATGTGGAGGGGAACGAGTACCGCCCGGCGGACTACCTCACCCTGTTCTCGCAGTTCGTGCGGGAGAACCCGGAGAAGATCGAGGCCATCCGCATCCTGCTCGGCCGCCCGCAGGAGTGGAGCACCGATGCGCTCGGGGAGCTGCGGCAGAAGCTGGATGCGACCCCGCAACGGTTCACCATCGATAACCTGCAGCGGGCGCACCAGGTCCATTACCACAAAGCGCTGGTGGACATCATCTCCATGGTCAAGCACGCCGCCCGCGAGGAGGAGGCGCTGCTCACCGCCGAAGAACGGGTGGCGCTGGCCTTCGAGAAGGTGACCGCCGGAATGACGTTTACCCCCGCCCAGGCGCAGTGGCTGGAGCGCATTCGGGCACATTTAATTGCGAATCTCTCCATAGATCAAGAGGACTTTGATACCATTCCTGTCTTTTCCGATCACGGCGGCTGGGGCCGGGCCAACCGCGACTTCGACCAGCAACTTTCAGGACTTCTCCGGCAATTCAACGAGGCAATCGCAGCATGAGTGACGTGGTACAGAAACTCTGGGGGTTTTGCCATACCCTCCGGCATGAGGGGATGGACTATGGCGACTACATCGAGCAGATCACCTATCTGCTCTTTTTGAAGATGGCGGACGAGCGGGACATCGAGCTTCCCGAGGGGTGCGACTGGACGACGCTCAAGGCGCAGTCGGGCACCGAGCTCACCGAGCACTACACCGATGTGCTCCGCACCCTCGGCAAGGCGGAAGGCCTGCTCGGCGACATCTTCGCCGGGGCCCTCTCCCGGTTCCACAACCCGGTGAGTTTGAAGAAGCTGATCGGCGTCATCGACGAGACGGAGTGGACGGCGCTCGACATCGACGTGAAGGCGGCGGCCTTCGAGGGGTTGCTGCAGAAGGCGGCGAGCGAGGGCAAGAAGGGCGCCGGGCAGTACTTCACCCCTCGCATCCTGATCCAGTCGATCGTCCGCTGCATGCAGCCCGATCCCCGGGGCCACCGGGAGTTTTCCATCATGGACCCGGCCTGCGGGACCGGCGGGTTTCTGGTCTGCGCCTACGAGTGGCTGAAGGCCCAGACGAGCGGCGGGGCGCTGGACCGGGATCTCGCAAAACGCATCAAGAAGGGCACCTACTACGGGCAGGAACTGGTGGAGCGGCCGCGGCGGCTGGCGCTGATGAACCTCTACCTGCACAACCTGGAGCCGGAGATCGTGCTCGGCGATTCCATCTACGAGGTGCCCTCCGGCATGCGCTTCGACGTGGTGCTCACCAATCCCCCCTTCGGCACCAAGGGGGCCCACCAGTCGCCCGGCCGCGAGGACTTCGTGATCGAGACGAGCAACAAGCAGCTCAACTTCATCCAGCACGTGCTGACCATCCTCAAGCCCGGCGGGCGGGCGGCCATCGTGGTGCCAGACAACGTGCTCTTCGCCGACCAGGCGGGGGAGATCTTCAAGGTGCTCTGCGAGGACTGCGACCTGCACACCATCCTCCGCCTCC
>JARVGI010000025.1 GCA_029762625.1 Methanomicrobiaceae archaeon
GGAAATCCTCACAGATCCTCCGGATGGTTTCCCGGTCCATTCGTTCATATTTATCCCGGGCATCATCCAGTTCGGGCAGTCGTTCGATGCAACCTTTCAGGAAGGGATGGCGGTTCAGCAGTCCGCCGAGCAACTCGAGATCCAGATCGTGCCCTCCGTGGGCCGGGTCCAGCAGGGCAAGCACATCGGCGTTGTCCTTGACGCATTTCGAGTACTCCCATTCGGGGTCGCTCGACCGCCCGTGCTCATAGCGAAACGAACGGTCCCATACTGCTTTCAGCTTCATGACCAGGAGAGCGCCGCGGGCGGGCACGGCCATCCGGATATCGCCCCGGATGGGCATGGTGACGGTGTGGCCATCAAGGAAATCAAGGACCAGCGCTCCACGGCCGCCCTCAAATGGATCCGGCCGTTCTCTCGAGTAAAAATCGAGAATGACCGTCTCAGCGCCGGATCCCTTTTCGACGGTTTTGTGGTGCATATATTGCCGGTAGTGAAATCCCCGATGGTGAACGAGGTGGTGCATCAGGCTTCGCCGGGTCGTGCTGTTGGTGACCAGATCGATATCCACCGAGCCGACATAGGGATTGTATGCATCCACCGCCCAGCCTCCGATAAGGATGGTCGTCGGGAACGGCGCACCGGCATCCCGCTCGTTGACCCAGGCGACAACGGTGCGGAGCTCTGCCAGCGAGCGCTCGATGACTGACTGTCCCGGGTCATAGCGTGGCATACATCTCCACCATCGCCTTCGTGAGATCCATGGCGCTGTACCCGAATCCTGCAAGGTCGAGCAGGGTCTGGGCGGGAGAGGCAACGACGACTCCTTCCTTTTCCTGTGCCCCGGAGAAAACATCCCTGTCCGGGGCATAGATCCACGCCCGTATGCCATGTTCATCCGGTCCCCTGAAGCATTTATCGAACGCTTCAAGATGCTTTTTTTCGAGGTAGAGGTAGATCGCATCCTGGCGCACGGCGTACCCCGTATACAGCCCGCCAGCGGTGTAGCCGGTGAAGGCGCACGGTACCTGCTGCCCGGAGAGCATGGAGGAGATGTCCCTGGCAGCAGGAATCGATTCGCGGAAACCGAGGGGAATTTCGGCGATGGCGAGGTTCTTCATCGGCCGCTCCCATGCGATACCGTTCAGGAGTTTTCCCACATCCCGTACCTGGACATAGTTGTCGTGCCTCGTCACAATGTTCTGGTCGATGAGCATAGTGACGGTCTTGTGCGCCCAGCCGTAGGAGACATCCTCCTGCAGCGCCAGCTGGCGGATGGAGGTGCTCTTCTCTTTGAGCAGGCGGGATACGATCTTCCAGGACTTCTCGGACGTGATCCTGCTCTTCGAGGGTGTGAATTCAGATTTCAGGGGTGCTGCGAGATTCCAGGGGAGTTTCACCACCCGGATCCCGAGCTCTTCGGCCATCTGCTCCTCGCGGGGGCGTATGGCCCTGGCGGCAAGCACCAGAACGACCGGCAGCCGGTCAGGCTCTCGCCGATGCCAGAGTTCGCGCAGGAGGTGCATCCGTGCAATCGTGTCGATCGACGCGACCTTCGCTTTCACTTCCACAAAATAGAGCCGCCCCTCTTCCTCGAATATGATGTCCGGCTGAATCGGCAACTCCATGCTCACCGCATCATAGAGGATACCGATAGCAACGGGAACGGATTTCGGTGACAGAGAGAGTGCATTCCGGATGAACTCGACGACCTCGGGGGATTGTTCTTGCAGAATCATGCGTATCGGTAGATTATGATAGCTACATATAACTATCACTGATATATATCTCTACCTAATGATAACTATATTCACCTATCAGTGATACCCCGTAATGCCAGGAATACGGAACAGAGGTATCAGTGATAGTGCAGTGAAGAGGCGGAGGATAGTTGGGATTCATGGAAACGAGCTCATCACGCCTCACACCAGACGACCTCCTCCTCGACCAGCACGTCCACGTCGCTGTCCGGCCGCTCCTCCCCCCGGGCGGTGGATCCGAAGATGCCGATCTTCGCCACGCCGAACCGGTCCCGGAGCTGCGGGATCACTCCTTCGAGTGCGGCAACGAACCTGCTCTTCTCTTCGCCGGGAACCGAGATGGCCATAGGGACGTCCTCCTGGTCGTAGATGG
>JARVGI010000026.1 GCA_029762625.1 Methanomicrobiaceae archaeon
CGTTACGTGGTGCAGTTCCTGACCGACAACACCCTTGGCCGTACCTGGTACGAGATGCACGAGGGCGAGACCGCCCTCGCCGAGACATGTGAGTACCTCGTCCGCTATCCCGACGAGGTATTCCTGGGCGATAGTCCGGAGGGACCGCACCCCTTGCAGGCATTCGCGGATGGCGACACCACGACGTTTCCCTCGCCATGGGATCTCGCCGTATCGGGCCGCCAGTTTGACTGGGCAGGCGATCCTCGCGTCTCGATGTGGGAGGATGCGGTGAGTGCGCTCGATGCCGGTGATGCTGTCGACTTTGCATCATGGAAAACCCAGGACCTGCTCGACTGCCTGTATGCAATGGCGCGTGCCGACCGCTTCAACGCTTCATGGGACGATCATGGCCCGGCAACAAAAGCACTCGCTGCAGAGATCGAGCGTCGCATCAGGGCCGGCATGGATCCCGAGGCCTCCCAGGAAACCCTGCTCAGATCCCCCCAGCTTGTCTCCTTCCGTTCGAAAAAGGACCCGCGGGAGATCCGCATCCTCGATCCCGCCTGCGGCTCCGGCCATTTTCTGCTCTACTGCTATGACCTGCTGGAGACCATCTACCGAGAGGCTTGGGAAGACGAGCAGGCGCCGGTATGGCCCGTTTCGGAGAAAACACTCCGCCAGGACTATCCCGATCGCGATGCCTTCCTCGCAGCGATCCCAGTATTGATTTTGCGGCACAACCTGCACGGGATCGACATCGATCTCCGGGCCACCCAGATCGCGTCTCTTGCCCTCTGGCTGCGGGCCCAGCGCTCGTTTCACGACCTCGGTCTCGATCAGGAGCATCGTCCCGAGATCACGAAGGCCAACATTGTCTGTGCCGAGCCGATGCCCGGAGAAGAGGACATGCTCAGGGAATTCGTGCAGTCCCTTCATCCAGATCTTCTCGGTGCATTCATCAGGGAGATCTTCCAAAAGATGAACCTCGCTGGCGAGGCAGGGTCGCTGCTCAAAATTGAAGAGGATATCAAGAGCATCATTGCCGAGGCAAAGCAGCAGTGGCTCACCCGCCCGAAAGACGAGCAGACCACCCTCTTCCCGGCTGAAAAGAAGCAGGAGTGGCAGACCGGGCTCTATTCGTTCAAGGGCATCACCGACGCTTCGTTCTGGGACATGGCTGAGCAGAAGGTCCTCGAAGCCCTCCACGCCTACACCCGGCAGGTCGCCAACGGTGCAGGCTACCGGCGCAAGCTCTTCGCCGAGGATGCCGAGCGGGGCTTTGCATTCATCGAGCTCTGCCAGAAGCAGTACGATGTCGTGCTGATGAATCCGCCATTTGGGGCAGCAAGCACACCCTCGAAGAAGTATATCGACAGCACCTACCCACGGACAAAGAATGATGTCTATGCAGCCTTCGTGGAACGCTGGGTCGGAAAGCTGGTCCCCCACGGCAGACTCGGGGCCATCACCTCCCGCACTGGATTTTTCCTCTCCTCCTTCCAGAAATGGCGGGAAGAAATTTTGCTGAAAGAGTGCCGACCGGTCGTAGTGGCGGACCTTGGCGATGGTGTGCTGGACACTGCAATGGTGGAGACGGCAGCGTATTGTCTGGAGGCGCTGTGATGGGGGAGATTTGCACCTTCATCCGACTGCTCGCCGAAGGAGATAAAGGGGCCGTTCTTGTAGATTCGGTCGAGGCCCTGCAAAAGGGCGAAGCATCTTCTGTGCTC
>JARVGI010000027.1 GCA_029762625.1 Methanomicrobiaceae archaeon
CAGGGACACTGTGTAGGTGCCGGCTCCCTCATAGGCATGGAGGGGGTTTTGCTGGGTTGCGGTGGTGCCGTCACCGAACTGCCAGTACCATTGCGTGGGGTTGTTTTCGCTTGCATCGGTGAACTGCACTTCGAGCGGTGCGTCCCCTGTCTGCGGATTCGAGGAGAAATGTGCTATCGGAGGCGCCTGCTGGGATTCCTCGATGGCCCAGGCAACTGCGGCATCAAAGAGCATCCATCCCTCGTCCGTGAGCAGGGTGCTGGAAGAATCTGTCATGAAGAGGCCCACACGCCTGGCGGGGGCGGTCATACCGACCATCTCCGCGCCATCGTCATAGCCGAAGAGCACGCACCGGGTACTGTCCGCGGGGTCCCATGCAACGCGGATTGCGCTCTGGGGAGGGTTGCCGAACGATACCACTTCATCGGCGGTATAGACCGCAACCGTGCCGCTCAGACCGGCGGCGAGCGGATGGGACGCTTCACCGATCACAACACTGTTTTTACCCGAAATAGAGCCATAGTCGCGATTCAATCCGGTCCCTGTCATCTTCATATCGTCGAATATGTAGGACTCGTGCGTGATGAAGGGAATCGCCAGGTCACGGTATTTCGAGCCGACTTTCTGTGAGCTGACGGTCGAAGAGACGAAGATCAGGTCTTTTCCTTCGGCATCAGTCGCCGAACATACATCATCGTCGATGACCGTCACCGAAAGGCCCAGTGCCTCAAGACGGTCGTGGATGGGACGGTCGCCCTTTTTCAGGGAGGCATCACCGACAATGAACAGCACATCTCCGGACGATGGCAGCACGATCGGTTCCGTCACTTCGATGGCGGCGGTTGTGGTGTCTGTCCCGTCCACATTGGTGACCGTGAGGGCTGCGGTGTAGCTCCCTGCATTCTCGTAGGTGTGGGTTGGGTCCTGTGCTGTGGAGGTTGCGCCGTCACCGAACTGCCAGTACCACTGCGTGGGGTTGTTTTCGCTGGTGTCGGTGAACTGCACGGTGAGCGGTGCATCTCCCGCGGCTACATCCGTGACAAAGCCTGCGACCGGCGCTTTCGGCTG
>JARVGI010000028.1 GCA_029762625.1 Methanomicrobiaceae archaeon
GCTCCTGCATCGCAGATTCCCTGCTCGTCGAGGTGGGAACCCATCGTGACCACGGCCACGGGGCTCTGCGGATCGCCCGAGTGGAAGTCACCCTGGACAATCGGCCATCCGCTCGCCGGAGATTTCTTGTCTGCCATGTTACATCATCCCCATGAAAAATATCGGTGCCAGCACGAACGCCATCGAAATGAGGAGACCGAGGGCGAACCCGATAATGCCGGAGTCCATGATGCCGGATTCCAGCTTGTTGGTGCGGGCCATGATCTGCGCCTTGTAGCGAACGTCGGCCATGATTTCATAGATAGCCGCCATACGGATGGGACCGCCAGACTGTTGTCCTTCTTCTGCCATTCTCTCTCACCCCATTAACAGGAAGCCCAGCAGGGCAAACGACACGATCAGTCCGATCATGAGGCCTTCAACTTTCCCGGAGTAGACGCCTGCTGCAAACCGGTCACGGTAGCCGATATCGGTCACCATCATCTGGATGGTCTTCATCCGGGCATGGATCAGTGCGAGCTCACCGGAAAGGGGCTTCACTTCACCGCCGACCTCTTCGCCGCCGCCTGCGCCCTCTTCCTTGACCTCGATGACCATCGCATCGCCTTCGAAGG
>JARVGI010000002.1:0-2676 GCA_029762625.1 Methanomicrobiaceae archaeon
GGCCCGCCAGGTAGGCGTTACCGTAACCCCGCCGGGAGGGCCGGACGACCGTGGCCCCCAGCCTGCGGGCGATCGCCGGCGTTTCGTCGGTCGAGGAGTCAGCGATGATGATCTCCCCCTCGATCCCCCGCTCGGCAAAGACCCGACGGATACGGCCGATGCATTCGCCGACGGTCTCCTCCTCGTTGAGGGCCGGGAGGACGACGGAGAGGTGGGGGGCGGAAGGCATAGATGGTGTACATTAGTCCTTCCCGCTATTTTATGGATTTAGTTTTATCACCGGTGCTGGAATTGAGAATATCGTCACAGCATAGATGTATTCCCGTGTCAGAGAAATGCAATTGGCATGACAATGGAACTACATAATTTCATTCCATAGATCCTATCAGGACCTTATTTCATCACAGACCATATCCAAATGCGTTTTACTGAATACGGTAATATCTGTTGATTTTCAAGAATCGCTTGTTAAAATCATCTTTTTAATAATCCATGAACAACGGTTCTTGATTCTCGTCAAAATACCAAAAAAACGGAAAATCTACTAATATTCGCAACAACTTCCTAAAAGGACCTCAAAATTCAATAAAGGTAGATTTATCCTCATTTCAGATTATCTCATTCATATAAAATCTCTACCATGTATTCAGAGGCACAGAAATGAGATTCATAAATATACAGTTGTTCGGTGTTGCGATTATTGCCCTCTTTTTGTTAACTCCACTGGCAGCAGCGGCGCAGATCGGCGATATCGGGGGTTCTGCTGCGGGTGACAAATCGAGCAATAAATCTGCTTTTTTTAGCGAGAAATGTGTGCTACAAGGAAGTCATATCCAATCTGTCGAAAGAGTCTCCGACCATGTGAAAACAGACCTTCCCAACTATATTCCGAATGAACTCATCGTCGAATTCAAGGGACTCAAACAATACCAACCGACATTGATAAATGCGGTAATCGAACAAACTCATGCACAGATTGGCGCCCAGGTGAAAAAGGACTACGAAACTATCGGTCTTTCCGGCGTTCAGCTGGTACGGATCCCGGATATGATAAGTTTAGACGAAGCACTGGCGTATTACCGCACCGATCCCAATGTGCTCTCCGTCTCACCAAATTATATTCACACCATCGATTGTGTCCCGGATGACCCGAGTTTTTCATCATTATGGGGACTTTCCAATACCGGTCAGACCGGAGGGACGATCGACGCTGACATCGATGCACCTGAAGCTTGGGACATCGTTCAGGGCTCATCTGATGTCGTGGTGGCGGTAATCGATACTGGCGTTGACTACACGCACCCGGATCTGAACGCGAATATTTGGACCAATTCCGGAGAAATCCCAGATAATGGCATCGACGATGACCAAAACGGCTATATCGATGATTACCGTGGCTGGGATTTCGTCAATGGGGACAAGGATCCCTATGACGACCAGGGCCATGGAACCCACTGTGCCGGAACCATCGCCGCCGTGGGCAACAATTACATCGGGATCACCGGTGTGAGCTGGAACGCAAAGATCATGCCCCTGAAAGCTGGGGATTACCAAGGCTATTTCCTTTCATCAGACGAACTTGAAGCTTTCCAGTACGCAGCTATGATGGGGGCAGATGTGATTAGCTGCTCATTCGGAGGAGCTGGATATGTTCCCTCTGTTGAATCTGTAATCGCTGCCTCACCGGCAGTAGTAATGTGCGCAGCGGGAAATTCCGGAGAAAATAACGATATATCTCAACACTATCCGTCCAACTACAACTGTCCGAACATCATTTCGGTTGCCGCGACCGATCACAACGACAATAAAGCGTGGTTCTCAAATTACGGTGCATCCACCGTAGATATTGCCGCACCAGGGGTCAACATTTACAGCACCGTTCCTTCATTCACTACCATCTTTTCCGACAGCATGTCAAATTTAAACAACTGGAACGTGCAGAGTCCGTGGGGTCTGAGCTCCTCGGTCTATTATAGTTCTCCCTCAAGTGCTGCTGACAGTCCAGGGGGGTATTATCAAAACTATGCAGATTGTTCATTAAGCCTGAAAAATCCGCTTAACCTCGCTTCCCTGAAATCAGCAAACCTGAACTTTATTTTCACAGGAAATGCAGAATACGGGTATGATGGTCTGCTCATAGAGGTCTCACACGATGGCGGAACATGGGAGTGCATCGATGCCATCACAGGCGATTATAGCCAAGCATTCTACCTCTTTGAAGGCGATTTATCCGATTATTGCGGTGATTCAAGCGTATATCTTCGTTTGAGATTCATATCTGATGAGCTCTATACTTACGATGGGTACTATATCGATGATGTCAGCATCTCTGTGAGCAATTCGGAACAGAATGCCTATACCTCGATGAGCGGAACATCAATGGCAACCCCACACGTTTCCGGTCTTGCTGCGCTTGTAAAGGCCGCAAACCCGAGCCTTTCGAACATTGCCATCAAAGAAGCCATTCTTTCTACCGCCGATGAGAAGGCTTCATTGAACGGGGTTGTCGCTACCGGGGGTAGGATCAATGCATATCACGCGGTGTATGATGTTGCTGAGATATGCGATAGCTCATCTATATCAGACACCATTCCTGCATCCATGACCGCAGGACAGCCCTACGAGGTCCAGGTGACCATGCAGAACACCGGAACCAATGCATGGTCAGAGAACGAC
>JARVGI010000002.1:2771-447392 GCA_029762625.1 Methanomicrobiaceae archaeon
CACCATGACCGCTCCACAGACAGCAGATACCTACATTCCACAATACAGGATGGTATGGGAGATGCAACAGTGGTTCGGGGAGAAGGTAGAGGCATCTATTCAAGTCGAAGAGCCACAGGGACCGGATGCAGCCTATGTATCAGACACCATCCCTGCTTCCATGACCGCAGGACAGCCCTACGAGGTCCAGGTGACCATGCAGAACACCGGAACCAATGCATGGTCAGAGAACGACTTCATACGCCTGGGCGCGGTCGGCGACGGAGCGGGTGATGCAGCACTCTTTGGGACGACAAGGGTGGCGATTGCACAGGGAACAACTGTCGATCCCGGAGAACAGTATACATTCACCTTCACCATGACCGCTCCACAGACAGCAGATACCTACATTCCACAATACAGGATGGTATGGGAGATGCAACAGTGGTTCGGGGAAATATTAGCGAAATACGTGGATGTAACGTAAAATCAAAATTTTTTCATATTCATATTTCATAATATATAACCCATAAAAACACATGGCGATTAATCTCTCCATTCCAAGAACCCAGTATATTATTGGACTACAGTCATTGCGAATTGTGCGGTGGTTCTCTCCTTTTGTAATTATTGGATATCTCGCAGCCAAAAATTATGAGAATATAGTTAACAATAAATATATTTACCCATTGGCTACAATGATATTTATTTTACTCCTTCCTTCTTGGACCGGTTATGCCCCTAAAGGATTCATTAATTTTGGAATAATTCCACTTATTATTGATTTCATTTTATCTATTGCCGGAATAATAGTTGCATGGGGTCTGATGCGATCATTGGCAAAAACTCCAATAGACAAACTCCTAAAATTTTATGGAATTTACTCTCTTGAAATTTACCTGGTATCAAATTTCGTGGCTCTGATACTTATACAAATTGAGCACGTCCAATTCTGGATAGATCAGGGAATGACAGCATATATTACAGGAACGATTGTCTATCTGTTGATTTCACTAATATTGGCTGTATTATTGTCTTATAATAAATACGTTAGTTTACTTTTATTCGGAAAATGGTCCTGGAAAATTTTCAATGAACAGTTCAGAATACCGAAATTTAGCTTGCCCAATTTTAGTAGTGCACCAAAAAATAACTGATAAATGGAAAAACTCACTGTGCAATTTTTTATCATTAACGCAGGAACGCAATCGATCATATTTCTTGAAATAGATCTTCAACCATATTCTGAGGCACTTCCCAAATTTTCCACACAGTGTAATTTAAACCCGTTAAATCCTAAAGTCTGTCTATCTCTGTCATTTTCAATAAGATACTCAATACACGCCTCAGCTTCCAGAGCATCCCCGTAGTAGAGACCACAATTCCCTGCTATACACATTTTCACAAGCAACTCATTACCTTCAGGCACGAGAAGGGGCACTTTACTCGTAAGGCCCATGGCAACATCACTTAAACCCGCAGTGGGATCCACCACCCAGAGAATCTTAACATGATTATAATGTCCTGTTTGGAGCCAATCGCCCATAACAAAACGACATTGTAAATTCCCGGAATTCCTTGAAATAGCATTCATCGCCTGAATACAGTGCGGATCCATCTTGTGTCCAACACATGCTATAAGTTCTTCGTTTTTAGGATTTTTACCGAAGGCTACGGTGTCATAGATTGTGAGTATTTTCTGAACCTGATTCTGAAGTGTATTAATTGCAATTTTATCATAGCTCTCTTGCCCGAATATTTTAATCCTTTCTGGATGTACAATAAATTCCAACATCTTCTGGGCCAGATTTTCTGCATCGCCTGCGTTAAAGAGATATCCGGTTTTTCCATCCTCAATGAGCTCGGGTATACCTCCAAGACCCGAAGCGATAACAGGAATTTTTGCGGACATCGCTTCGGTGATTGTAACCGGTTGGTTTTCAGGCCAAATGGAGGGGAGTATTAAAACATCTGTTTCCCGATATGCATCCTCAATATTTTTGATCTTCCCCCAGAATTTTACCGATTTTTTTAATCCCATATCCCGCACTTTTTTCCTACAGTCCTCCATTAATTCCCCGTCACCAACAAGATTGAGGACATATCCGTTTTTATCGCCAAGGTATGCCAATGCATCCAGTAAAATATGAATGCCCTTATGCCTACCAAAGTAGCCGATAAATGTAAATCTAACTCGCTTGGAACTCAAAATTTTGGGTATACGTGAAAATTTTTCAACGTCAACCCCATTCCATATCACATGGAATTTAGATTCCGGCATACCAGCGCGGACGTAGGCACGAGCCAGATATTCGCTTGGAGAAATGAATGCATCGATTTCCTGGAGTTGTAGGGAAATAAAGTTCTTTCTCATCCAGATAGGAATTTTTACACCCTCATCATCAAAAATAAACGGCATGCATTCCGTGCATCTGGTATAATCCTGGCAGATATCTCCTCCCTGTTTAATGATCGTGTTTTTAAAGCAAAATCCCCAGTGGTCATGAAGAGTCAATACCGTTCGTATATCCCTTTGTTTGGCGATATGAATAAGCCCTACAGAGAGCCCTATTAAATTATGGAAGTGCACAACATCCGGTAGAAATTCATCCAAAAACGTTTTGAAGTATTCTTCGACTTTTTTATGAGAAAAATTGATGCGATCAGACTGAAAGTCTTCAGATGTGAGTCTAATCCTATAAACGGTCAAACCGTCGTAGTCTTCTCGTCTAAGTGAATGTCTCTCATATTGTGTCTGAATATCCCCCGTAAAGATAATTACGGTATGACCGAGTTCTTGCAGGATCTTCGCCTGTGCATGTGCAATTAATTCGGCCCCTCCGATAAAATGTGGAGGATATACGTTACAGCAGATGGCTATCTTTTTTCCCATACCCTTCTCACTCCCTCAAGCGTAATCCCCACACCAGTCCTACCATTGAATTCTGATACTCTTACGCGTGTTTCGATTTCTCCTGGATGATCTCCTGCATACCGCTCGCTGAGTGGCTAACCTGCAACGGGTCTTGACGAATTACGGGGTTGAGGTATGCTAACCCTAACCCACCCCACAACTCTCCCTGCGAAGGACCATCTACTTCAATCATTCTGCCCGGAATAAAGTCAAGATCTACCAAATGGACATAAGGAGACGCCTCCCAGTTCACTTCCTTCATACCTCTACGGCATTCCGGATTGAAGCTATCATGCATAACGACAAAAAGGGGTTTTTTTGGGACATAAGAGAGTACAGAGTCAAGATCCTTTTTTATACCCTCAGCAGAGTGATCACCATCAATTAGAATGAAATCAACGGGAATCTGCTCACGGTCCAACTCTTTTAATAATAGCGGCAGTATAATTGTTGAGGGCCCCGTTAAGAAACTGACATTGCTAAACCGCCTAAACTTATCAGGGATACTCGGATCAATGTCGATGGAAAATGCCGTATGAGAGTATTGCGAAATCAGTGACAGGCTTCCGCCCATATAGGTTCCAATTTCTATGCTACACCTCGGTTTATGGCGGGAGAGTAGCCCAGTCAAGGCTAACCTCTCTGAATGGTTCATCTGCCAATTCTCACATAAACAATCAGGATAAAGAATTTCCTCCCAACCGACTCCACCTTCCACTTGAGTGCTTTCTCTTTCAGTGGAATGGATGCTGGCGATCTCTTTTTTTGATCTTAATATGGATATGAATTCACATGCATATTCATCCCAAGTTTTTAATTTTCTTGAGACCGCCTGCTTAGAAAGCTCAAACAACAACTCCCTATCAGTAGCTAATCGATAAATTGACTCAGATAACGCCTGAACATCCAACACATCCGTCGTTAGGCAACCTCCCTCTTTGGCAAGTTCAGCCATCACCCCCTCCCGATAACAAATGCAGGGTCGGCCATGCCAGATACTCTCCAGGATTGGCATTCCAAATCCTTCTACTATTGAAGGATACACAGTAAATGAAGCACTCGAATACAGCTCATGTAATTTCGAATCAGGGACAATCCCTAGCCATCGAATTCGAGGATTCTCTTTTGAAATCTTCTGAATCTCCTCGGCTATGTCAAAAGCTCCGGCATAACGGTTACCTACCAATGTTAACGTCCAGTTAACTTCAGGATGCTCTTTTTGCAGTAAAAGGCATGCTTGAATGAGTTTCCTATGGTTCTTCCTCGGTTCTAATGTTGAAACACATATTATGTTAATTGCATCCAATTTTAAATTCAGATCAACTTGGCTCCTCTCAAATCCGCCAAATTCCCCAGGAAGTAGATTGGATATAACAGAAAAGCCCATAATATTCTGTCCTTTCCAATAATTTTGAAGACATTGAGACGAGTATTCTGAAATGGGAATTGCCACATCACATTCCGCTAATCCATTCATATAATTGCTGTGGTTATCTCTTATTGCACCGTCTTTACAAAACTCCGGATAAAAAACCGGAATAGCATCATAAAAAATTGCGGCTAAGCGAAGGCCTTCCGCTCTCGCAAAACGGCGAGTTTCTTTCCCACGGAGTTCATCGATCGTTTCTGAAAAAACCAACCATTTATCAAAATATCTGTTATTTTTCAAAAATTCTGACAAAGATAATTTAAATCCATCCGGCGATTTTCTGCACTTCTGTGTGAGAACAGGCCCGTTGAATTGACTCAATTGATTAAATTCTGAATCAGTTGGGAAAAAATACTGCTGACTTGTTGGATCCCAAACGACAAACTGTACTTGTGCATGGTTCTGTAATTCCCTACAAAGTCTGCGTGTAACCCGAATAACTCCGGAATTGGCAGGATCTTTTACAGCGTTCGTAACGTCAACAAATATCAATAAATTATTTTGATCGAGGAACCCTTTTTTACTATCAATTTTCACAAATATTTCAGCAACATCAGAAATGACACGCTTCCATGTAAAATATTCTTTAAAGTTATTAATGGCATTATTTTTAGTTTCTAAATCCAAATCTGTCCCACTTAATATTTTTTTCGCCTTTGCCGCCATTTCACCATTATCATTACATAGATACCAGGGATGAATAACAACTTCAGGATGTGCACCCTTATTTAACACCAAAACAGGACTATTTAACCATTGCATTTCAGCGAGGGGCAAGTTGAAACCTTCCCATAATGAGGTTGAAATCCCTAAATCAACATTTTCCATTAAATAAGATAATTCAGTATCGTCTGGATAACCAATAGGAAATATCACATTCTGTAAATCAGGAGGTATATAGACGGTTGAAGGGTCGCTCAAAATAAATAGCACACAATTTGGAGCTTCGACCGTTATTTTTCGCATTACATCAAAAACAGCTTCAGAATTCTTGTAGCAATCTGGTTCCCACCGACCCAAATTGAGAATACAACGCTTTCCATTATTCTTTACCGATTCAAATGAAGCAATGATTTTCGATTTCGTTTGAGTATCGCTCTTTTGCCAGATTTTAAAATCTAAATGATCTGCGCCTAATAATACTTTGAAAATAGGAACATTATAATTTGTATCAACTTTACTCTGTGTATCAGCAATAAAATCACTTATAGCAATAATCGCGGTTGCTTCGCGTAAATATTTTTTCCTCAGTTCCCGTAGTTTTTGTTGAGTTATAAGCAACCCATTCGAATAACCCTCTAACGGCACGGCACCACAATCAAAAAACACAGCGTGGACACCCATTTTCCGAAACAATGGTATTGATGAAAAGAAAGGCCATCCCCCAATTAACGCAATATCTGGTTTATTAGAATCATCAAACCACTCATTCCAATTATCCTTGAGCCATCTTTCAGTATGCTCATTCGCATTTAAATAATCCTGGGGCGCTTCTGGAATATTGATAATATTATCCGCAAAAGACTCCAAAACCTCACGATCATATTTATTTGCAATAATGGATATAGTATGGCCAAAATTCTTCAGACCTTTTCCTAAAATAATCAAAGCTCTATCTAAGCCAAAACGAAAAAGAAATCTCTCGTTACAGATTAAAATATGCATTTTTCACCTCCTAGCATTTCACCAATCTCTTTCGATAGTTACTTTTTTCCAATCATTGCGTAGTCCTGTGCTCCCAAGAGCAAATTGTTCAGCATATCTACATTATAGTTGAAGATTTCACCGAATGGGGCGTTCGTCTCCTCTAAAGATGTATCAATGTCAACTTTTTGCAGTCTATATTCAGAGGGTACAGGCGAGCTGTAGATCTCATCAATTTCACGATATCCAACTGCTTTGAGGAGGAATTTAAGGGTTGCCGGATGTACCGGTTTAACATGCGAGAGATCTATCCAAAAATTTGCCATCGATGAAAAAGAAAGCGGATTGACAGTTTCCACAACAATATAGAATCCAAATTTCATCTTTTCGTAGCATAGGTTCAAGAGCGCTACCAAGTAGTCTGGTTCAAGGTGTTCGACCACCTGATCGATGAAAATCCCGTCAAAACTCTTATCCGCGGCATTTTGAAGATACGTGAGTGCATCCATTTGGATAACATCGAGTCCTTTCGAGTGGCAAAATTCCACCATGTCGGGGTCGATATCAACACCCATAGCATGAATTCCCTTTTCAGCCATTAATTCAAGGAATTCGCCCCTTCCACACCCGAGATCTATAACATTGTGGCATCCTTCAAAATATTGCAAAAAGGAGGTCTGTCGCTGTTTGATGTCTTCACGTGAACCGCGAAATCGGTCCTCAAAGGCGAAGTAATTTAGACCGATCTCAGTGGAAGGGGATTTTGGCACCTCGATCGTCCCAGGTGTGCTCCGCAATGCTCTGCCTTCGAGAACTTTCGCCAGCCAGGCCCGGTTCTCGATATCGGTACCCAGTGCGAGAATTGCAGATTGCACCTGGCCCTCGACCTCCCGGGCGATCGCAACCCTGGCCTTCTCGGCTGCCGCCGCAACTTCAGCTCTGAGCTGCTCCCGGAGCTCTCCTGCGATCTCGGCTTTTGCCTGTGAGGCCAATCCCGTAAATTCAGCCCGGATCTGCTCCTCGACCTCCGCGGCGATCTCGGCTTTCACCTGTTCGACGAGCTCCTTGACATCGATTCGGATCTGTTCATCTGTTTCAGAGATTTTGTTAAGGATATCGCCGTTCTGTTCGTTGAGCCGTTCTTTAAAACGCGAACGCACTTCCTCGATCGTCGCATGGATCTGGCCGGTGGTGTCCTCCCGGATTTGCTGGCGGAGTGGCTCGATTCCGGATACCTGCCGGGCCACCTCATCAAGCATCCGGCCTGCAGCCCGATTGAACTCGGCCTGCTTCCAGAACATTGGATTCACATACCGGCGCACCTCGCCGTGGACAAGCTCGCGCCCCCTCACTAGGAATTTTCCCACGTAGGGCCGGTGGGAGGAGATGAAATAGCTGTTGTTCTGGATATCCCAGTTGCCGGTCAGGTAGGCGAGATCGCGGGCAATGTCGGCGTTGCTCCCGGCAGGCGACCCCTGCCTCGGGGATGCCGGTATAGCTGCCGGATCCGGATTGGAAGGAGAGATCCCGGCTTCCTTCCTCCGCCGGATGTTCTCCCGGATCTTTTCCATAATCTCTTCGACGTTGATCTCGTCGTCGTGTATTTCAAACGGAGTATCGCTCATATTCATCTTCCTTATCGCCGCCATGAACAGGGAATATCAAAGAGCCCGTCATCCCTCCCTGTATGGATGACATCGAACGCGTACGCCTTGTCCTGCCAGTCGTAGCGCTCCCCAATGTGAGTGTGAACCGCAACGGTCAGCAGAAAACGCCCAGAAAGCATCGGGATCCGGTCTATCTGAAGATCTATATGTCCTTCGCCATTAATATGCTCGATCTGGATGTCTTTCAACTCGGTGTTCGTTCCATAGATCTGTATCCCTTGTTCGGAGTAGATCGCGATCCCAAAGACGGGATTCTGGACCCGTTCGTGGGCCTCATAGTAGATGCGGATCGTCATCGGGTCGAAGGTATTGAAGCGGGTCGCCTCCTTTCCAAATTTATCGAAGAACCCAACACCTGTAATCTCAACCTTCCGATTCCCCCATCGAGACGAATCCTGTCCTTCCGGCGCAGCATCGCCTCCCTCATCGTCAATGGGGGTCGAAGAATCACCATGCTCCCCGTAAACGTACCGGTCGATCACCTCGTTCGTCTCGCCGAGGGCCACCTGCTCTCCGTGCCGGAGGAGGAGGGTACGGTCGCAGAACCGCCGGACAGAGCCGAGATCGTGGGAGACAAAGACGATGGTCACCCCCTCCTTTCGATACTGGTTCAGGACGTCGAGGCATTTCTGCTGGAAGTCCATATCACCGACCGCGAGAACCTCGTCCATCAACAGGATCTCAGGGTTCGTCTGGATGGCCGTGGAGAAGGCAAGCCGCACCTGCATCCCCGAGGAGAAGTTTTTCAGCTTGGTGTCCCTGAACCGCTCCAGGCCAGCGAACTCGAGGATCTCGCCGGTTCTTCCCTCTATCTCTCGCCTGGTGAGGCCGAGGATCGTCGCGTAGGTGCGGATATTCTCCACCGCGGTAAAGTCCGGGTTGAACCCCACCCCGAGCTCGAGAAAGGGGGTCACCTTCCGCTCCACCCGTATCGTACCCTTCGTCGGGCGCATGATATTGGCGAGGAGCTTGAGAAGCGTGCTCTTGCCGCTCCCGTTCTCCCCGATAACCCCGAACATCTCCCCTTCCTCGACAGAGAAGGTGATATCCTTCAGCGCTGCGAATGTCTCATAGTGGTTCGGCCGCATCAGGCCCGTCAGCGCCTCAAAGAGCGTCGTCCTCTTCTCGTGCGGGATGCGGAACTGCTTTTCGACCTGCTCGACATCAATGATGCTCATTACATCTCCTCCGAAAATCGCGGCTCGAAACGGTAAAAAATCGCATAGCCCAGTCCCAGGACCACAAACGAGACGACGGCCGCGTAGGCCAGTCCGGTACTGCTCGCCGGGGTCGCGTAGATGATCGTATCGCGTGCCGCGGTGAGAATGTGTGCGAGCGGGTTGAGGAGGAGAATCTCCTGGAGGAGCCCTTCGAAGATCGTGATCGGGTAGAGGATCGGGGTTGCGAAAAACCCTGCCTGAAGGACCACAGCCCATATGAACTGGACGTCGCGGAAGAAGACATTCAGGGCCGCGAGGGCGAGGGATACGCCTACCGCCAGTACGAAGAGGATTGCGATGATGAGGGGCACATAGACGAGCGTGGGCGAGAGTGGAACCCTGAAGTAGGCCATAAAGACGATAAAGACCAGGGACTCGAAGATGCTCATCAGGAGAGCGGTGATGCCGGACGAGAACACGAGGATCTCGCGGGGGAAGTAGATCTTCTGGACCATGCTGGGTTTGCCCAGGATCGCGTTGAGCCCCATGCTCGTCGCCCGTGCAAAGAAGTTCCACAAGATGATGCCCATGAGCAGGAAGAGCTGGTAATACTCCACCTGCACCCGCATGAGGTTGGAGAAGACCACGTAGAGGACGATGAGGAGCAGGAGGGGCTCGAGGAGGGACCACAGATACCCGAGCACGGAGTTCTTGTAGCGGTGCTTGAACTCTCCCCATGCGAGGGTCCCGATCAGGTGCCGGTAGCCGTACAGCTCGTGCAGGTGATCAGAACGCATCGTACACCATCGTTTTGATCTGCTCGTCGAAGACGGAGATGTCAAACAGCATCGCTCGTTTCAGGCATGATGAGCGGTACTCTTCCGGATCCTGTGAAACCCTCACAACCGCCTCACGGATGCTTTCGGCATTCGCCTGCACCAGCATCCCCGTCTCTCCAGTCACCGTCTCCCGAAATCCCCCTTCGTCCACCGCCACCACCGGCTTTCCGGCGGCCATCGCCTCCACGGGGGTGAGGCCGAAGTCCTCGTCCATCGCCGTGCAGATGTGGCCTTTGCACCCGGCATAGAGGTCGATCAATTCCTCCTCCGTGACTTCGCCCCGCAGCTCGACATTCTCGGGCAAAATCCCCTGCAACCGTTCCGAGTAGCTGCTCGCGTGATCGCCTGCGGCGAATCCTCCCACGATGACCAGGTGTTCCTCCGGCAGCTGCCTGAACGCTTCGATCTGCAGCTCGATCCGCTTTTCCGGGTAGATGCGGTTGACGGAGAGCCAGAAGTCGCCGTATTCCTTGCACGAGTAGTTCGAGATATCCACCGGGGGGTAGATTATCTCGGCATCCCGGTGGTGAAATCGCCGGATGCGGTCCCGTACATTGTATGAGATGGTGGCAATGCGATCGATGTCCCCGACGGAGCGCTGGTCCAGCGCCCGGTGGCCCATCACCCAGGCCCTGAAGAGCTGCCGCGTGGCGAGATCCTGTCGCGCCAGGAACGTGGGGTAGAGGTCGTAGAACGCTCGCACCGGCGTGTAGCAGTACCAGAGGTTCGGGTGGTGGCGCCGGGCCGCGTAGTGGCTCCAGTTGCCGGTGAAGATGAAGAAATCGTAGTCGTCGGCCACATCGCAGGAGGAGAACTTCCAGGTGGCGGAGATCTGCTTGAAGGGCGGAAATTTGACCGTGCTTCCAAGACTGCTCACTGTTGCGCCGCGGTCGAGCTTTGCCACCGCATCCGTATCGGTGGTGATGACGTCGGCACCGAGCAGGTCGGCCATAGTGAGGACAACACGCTCCCCCCCGCCGATAGCCCCGAAGTAGTCGTGGAAGATGGCGATCTTCATGCCCGTCGCTTCTCGTCCATGAAATGGTTGAGCTGGTCCCGGATGATGTCTTCGACGCTGTAAGTCGAGGCGAAGCCGAGCTTGTTGATCTTGGTGATGTCGGCGAAGAGGATGGGCACCTCCGCCGGCCGGAACCGCTCGGGATCGAACTCGATGGGAATGGTCTTTGCGCCCGAGCGGACGGTGATCCCGACATCCCCGAGCGCGAACTCGATCTCGTTCTCGAGGAGCATCCGGTCCACCTTCGTCTTCTCGAATGCAACGTCGAAGATAGGCGAGGCGTCCCTCTCGGTGGGATCCTCGACCACCTTGTTGTTCTTCACCGTCTCGATCCGGTCAACCGGCATGCCCGCATTCTCCAGGCTGAGGAGAATGTAGCTTAAGACCGAGGTGGTCCGCATGGAACCCTGGTTGTAGACGTTGCCGGGCAGGCCCTCATCAGCGAGCAGGCAGTAGCCGCGGACGGTGTCCATGACATGCGACCAGTCGCGAAACGCGCTCACGTTGCCGATGGTGATGCGGTCGATGTCCCCTGCGGCGTACTTCGCCACCTGGTTGGTGACCACCGAGGTGACGAACATGATCCCGCGGCCCGCACCCTCGTGGTTGAAGGCCCGGGAGACGATGCCCTTGGTGCCGTAGGTGTAGTAGTAGTTGCGCATCAGGTGGTCGCCGTAGACCTTGCTCACCGCATAGGGGGACATGGGCCGGAGGGGATTGGTCTCCTTGATGGGGACCTCGGGGATGTCGGTCGGTTCGGGGTACACGGATCCGAACTTCGCCTTCATCCGGGAGTACTGCTCCTCTGAGCTGAAGACCAGCCCGTACTCCTCTGAAGACCCGGCGAACACGATTGTGGGATCACAGTCCTTCCTGCGGATGGCCTCGAGGAGGTTGTTGGTCCCGATGGAGTTGATCTGGGCGGTTTCGATGGGGTGGGTGAAGGAACGGGGAACGAAAGATTGAGCTCCCAGATGGAAGACCACATCAGGCTGCGATTCGTCCAGTGCCGTGGCCAGGCCGGCGATGTCTTCCAGATTCCCTTCGATGAGACGGATGCCGCTCTGGATATTTTTATCGAGGATATTCTTCGGGATGGACCCGTCGGCTCTCCTGCGCACGAGGCCGAAAATATTCGCGCCTTCATCGACGAGGTGGCGTGCGAGGTATGATCCGGCAAACCCGCTGACCCCGGTGATTAACACGTTCCTATCGTTCCACATTGTGTAAAGTTCCGCGTTTCTATAATATAATTAAATTCATTTACTGAAATCGGTTCTCTCGAATTTGAAAACAAAACTATGTATGATACAATTCTTCAAGATGCTCTACAACCAGATCCCAATCGCAGGTTTTTGCATATTCCCTGCATGCCTCTGCCATGCTTCCCGAAGAGGAAATGGCCCGTTCGATGGCTTCTGCAAGATCGGCGCCGTCGGCCGCGCAGGAAAAGCCGGTCTGATCGGTGATGAGCCCACGCACGGCATTCCTCGGATGGTCGAGGGTGACCACCGGAAGCCCGCAGGCCATCGCCTCCAGCGCCGCGATCCCGAATCCCTCCCGGGAAGAGGGAAGGACGAATATCGATGACGCCTTGATGGCGGCGATGACCGAGTCGTGGTCGGGCAAAAAACCGGTGAATTCGATGTTTCTCTCCAGGTCGAGATCCGCTACCCGCTGCTCAAGCCGGGCCCGTTCGGGCCCGTCGCCGATGATCACGCACCGGAGATCAGGCATCGTCTCCCGCAGCAACGCGATCGCCTCGACCAGCAGATCGACGTTTTTCTCCGCGATCAGGCGCCCGGCAAAGAGCACATCGCTCGTCGACGGGGAAGGGGGGATGTTTTCGATACGCTCGCAATCGATGCCGTTGGGGATAACGGTAACCCCACTGCCGAACCCTGCTTCCTCCAGCTGCGCTTTCGTGGCCTCCGAGACAGCAATCGACCTCGCGCCGAGATTGCCGACCAGCCGCTCCACCGCCTTCCCGAACACCCCCCTCCACCCGAGATACTCGTACCAGTAGTCGCCCCAGACCTCGTGCCAGGTGATCACGAGGGGGACGCGGTGCGCCGACGATGCGATCTTCGCCGCAAAGCAGGAAAAGTAGGGGAAGTTCTGGCAGTCGATGACGTCGGCATCGCTCTCCAGCAGGGGCCCGAGCACCTTTGCCCCGAACCACACCGCCTGCGCGATGGACCGCCGCCCGCCGGCGTAGAGGGCCCGGGGGGCGCAGACCCCGTGGAGGATCACGCCGTCCCGTTCGATGACCGCCGGGCCCTCCCAGCACCGCATCCCGTAGAGGTGGACCTCGTGGCCGCGGGCGGCGAGGCGGATGGCGAGCTCACCAATGCGCTTCTCCACGCCTCCCCTGATGTACGGGTAGACGGCGTCGTAGACGTAGGCGATCTTCATGGACCGTTGAAGAAGCATTGGCAGAGGGGATGCTTGATGATTCCGAAAAGATGGGCGCCAGGAATGTGTGGATACCCCGTTGGAAGTTTGTGGCAGGATGGTGGGAAAGGATCCGATTGAAATTCGGCCTTCGGCGTGATAAGGGGCTGAAAAAGGGCAGGAGGAGGATCTCCTATCCGCCCGTACTCCCACTCGCGTTCTCCGCCCGCAGCTGCTCCGTGAGGTTGATGGATGCCAGCAGGGCCCGGTAGACCCCCTGCTGCTCGGCGTCCACCACCGCCATGCGCTGCTGGATGGCCGGCACCGCCACCGATCCCATCTGTATCAGCGCGACCTTCGCCGACTCCTTCGAAACCCCTGTCCCTGACTCAACCTCGTTGATCAGGGGCGCGATCGCGGGCCTGCCGATGCAGGCGAGGGTGGTCGCCGCCCACATCCGCTCGTCCTCGCTCGAAGCCCCGAGCACCCCGATCAGGGGGTCGACCGCGGGCTCGCCGATCTCGCAGAGCGCGACCGCCGCCCATATGGAGGCGTCAGCGTCGCCGGAGGAGAATACCCCGACGAGGGGGTCGACCGCGGGCGCCCCGATGCCCGCGAGCTCCTCCGCCGCCGCCCGCCGGGTGGCGGGGTCGCCCGAATAGAGGTCGTCGATGAGCGGCTGCACCCTGCTGTCCGTACAGCCGCCGGCGAGCGATGCCGCCAGCACGCACAGCACCCCCGCAAGCAGAATCCACTGCATCCGGTCCATTGCCTCTCATGTGGGCGGGCAGTGCACAAAAAGCATTGCCGGCGGGTGGCTCCGTGCGGTGCACCACCCGCGGCCGGATGCCCGCCGTGCCCGGAATCCATTCCCGGATTCCCGTTCATTCCAGCTTCATCACGTAGGCATAGGCCTCGAGCGCCGCTTTCGCTCCCTCGCCGCAGGCGATGACCACCTGCTTGCCGTTGATGCTGGTGAGGTCCCCGGCGGCGAAGATGCCCGGCTCGCTGGTGTGGCAGTTGATGTCCACCACCACCTCGCCCGCCTCGTTGATCTCCACCAGTCCGTCCAGGAATCCGCTGTTGGGCTCGTGGCCGATGGAGAGGAAGAGCCCGTCCACCGGCAGGTCGATCTCCTCGCCCGTATCCCGCTCGCGGATGGTGATCGCCTCCAAAAACCGATCGCCGTGGAGGGCGGAGACCACGTAGTTTGTGAAGGTGGTGATGGTGTCCTTCTCCCGGTAGGGCTTGAGGTAGACCTCGTCCGCCTTGATGCTGCTCCGCACGATCAGGTAGACCTGCCGGGCGATATCGCTCATCTCGATGGCGGTGGTGAGGGCGTAGTTGCCGCCGCCGACGATGGCCACCACTTTGTTGCGGAACAGGGGGCCGTCGCAGGTGGAGCAGACGCTCTCCCCGTGCCCGATGAACTTTTCCTCGTTTTCGAGGCCCAGCCAGCGGGGGCGCACCCCGGAACAGAGGATGAGGCTTTTGCCGGTGAAGGTCTGTTCGGAGACGGTGTCCACCCGGAAGAGATTGCCTTCTTTCGCGACCGAGGTGACACTGTCCAGCTCGATGTGCAGGTGGAGCTGCCGCACCTGCTCCTCGAACTTGGCGATCAGTTCCTGCCCGGTGACCATGCGGTAGCCCATGTAGTTCTCGATGGCCCAGGACTCGGTCGCCTGCCCGCCGATGTCCTCGGTGAGGAGAATGCCCCGCATGTTTTTGCGCGCCACGTACATCCCCGCGGTCAGCCCCGCGGGCCCGCCGCCGATGATGATGACATCATACACCTCGCCCCGTTGTTCGCTGCCGAAGAGCTCATTGAGGCGTTTGGCGTCGTAGCCCACGATGACCTCGTCGCCCACCATCGTCACCGGCACAGCGAACTGGCCGGAGAGCTCGATCATCTCTGCAGCTTTCGCGGGGTCCGCTCCGACGTCGATGCCATCGTATGCAACTCCCAGCCTGTCGAGCAATGCCTTGACCATACGGCAGTACTGGCACCCACTGGTGGAGTACACCCTCACTTCTTGCATCTTTCCGAGGGTATCTGGACGCTGCTATTTATGCGTGTCGGGATTTATCCCGGCGGAAAAAATAGGGGAACAGAGGAACCGCTGTGTCGTTTACCCGACTTCCCGGAACATCCGGCCCGGCACATTGCATATCGGGCAGTATTCCGGCACCTCGTCCAGCTCCACGTTGCCGCAGACAGGACAGAGATAGACTGCCGTGAGATCGAGGTCCTTCTCCTGCCTGACCGCCTCGAGCGATGCGGAATAGCGCTGGGCGTGCACCTGCTCCGCGCCCATGGCATGCTGGAAGACCTTCGCCGCATCGAGCTGGTTTTCCGTCTCCGCCTGCTCGATAAAGGCGGGGTACATGGTGGTGAACTCATCGGTCTCCCCCTCGATCGAGGCCGAGAGGTTCTCTTCGGTGGATTTGATCGCCTGAAGGACGAAGAGGAGACGTTTCGCGTGGATGGCCTCGGCCTCCGAGGCGGCCCGGAAGACTCGCGCCACATTCGGGAAATCCTCGGCATCAGCTTTCTCTGCAAACACTGCGTATTTCCTGTTCGCCTGGGCTTCACCCGCAAACGCGTCCCGGAGATTCTCCTGTGTACCGCTCATGAAAATTAACTGCACGTCATGCCACATAAAAGGTGATGCCGGCAGCCGGAGCACAAATCAACAGCCCTATAGCACCCTGCGCGCAACCGATCATGACGAGACCATGAGACGCATGCGGGATGTGCCGGAGATCGACCGGCCCCGGGAAAAGCTGATTAAAAAAGGGCCGGCGGCGCTCTCCGACCGGGAGCTGATCGCGGCAATTATCGGCAAGGGCACGAAAGAGCGCGACGTCAACCAGATTGCGGGCGAGATCGCCAGAGTCCTGAAAGAACAGGGAAGCGGGCTTGCCGTCGGGGACCTCACCTGCATGGAGGGGATCGGCGCGACCAAGGCCTGCCAGATCATGGCAGGGTTCGAACTGGCCCGCCGCTACCTCGTCGACGAGGACGCCGCGAAGATCACCGGCCCGCGGGACATCCTCCCCCTCGTCGCCGACCTCCTGGACAAAAAACAGGAGCATTTCCTCTGCCTCACCCTCAACGGTGCCGGCGAGCTCATCGAAAAGAGGACCGTCACCGTGGGTCTGCTCAACCACAGCCCGGTGCACCCCCGGGAAGTCTACGCCGACGCCATCACCGACCGCGCCGCCTCGGTAATCTTCGTCCACAACCACCCGTCAGGCAACCCCGAGCCGAGCGCCCAGGACCTCGAGATTACCCGCCAGCTGGCGGAAGCGGGAACCATTCTCGGTATCCGGGTCCTCGACCACCTCATCGTGGGAAAGAAGGGCCACGTGAGCCTGAAGGAACGGGGGGTCCTCTAAGACCTTTTTTACGGTGTGCCTTTTACAATCTCTGCGAGCTGGACGTAGTAGATGAGGCTGACGCCGGCGAACTCGTGGTGGTTCTGCAGGGTGGCGGTCTCGTCGCCAATATCGATCACCGTCACCTCGACGATCTCGCCGCCGTACGTGACCCAGAGAAGGTCTGGCCGACCCGAAGCTCACCGGTGGTGAGGATTTTCTCCTTGTCGAGGGTGAATGCCTCATCCCCCCAGAGCTCTGCAGGCGGGATGGAGATGACCTTCGTCTCCTGCGGGCGCATGCCCACCAGAGCCGCCTCGAAGCGGGGATACATCGCACCGCTGCAGATGGTCAATTCGAAGGGTTCGCCACCTGTCGTCGACTCCACTACGGCGCCGTTTTGGAGCGTGCAGGTGGAGTGCACCCTTACCGTATCGCCAACCTGCGCGGCGGGCCCCTCTACCTGCTGAGACGGGGCCTGCCCGCCGTCCAGGCACCCGGCGGCGAGCGAGGCGGCGCAGAGGAGGATCAGGAGGAGAAGGTCCCAAGGGCGCTGCATCGGGTTAAAAGGTTATCCGATTCATCGTATAAATGCTCTCGAAATGCAATAAACTGGGGTATATTTGCGCTAGTGCACTCCATAGCCCTCAAGAGGTCATGCCATCTTTTCTTTGTCCTTCGCAATGAGCGCACACATCTCCTTCGCCTTTCCGTAGGCCTCCTCCATCACCTCAGGGCGGGTGGTGATGTCCTTGATGGTGTCCATATCGTTCCTGAGCACGGTGCCCCACAGGGGGCAGTCGATGATCTCGCCGAAGGCCTTCACGGTGAGCAGTGCCCCGTCGAAGTCGTTCGGGATGTCCATCCCGCCGATGGAGAGAAACAGCATCCGGCGCAGGGCGCGGTGCTCGGGGGAAATGAAGGACTGCTTTCGCTCGTACTTGGCCATGTAGTAGACCTGGAACCGGTCCATGAACGATTTCAGGCCCCCGGGGATGCCCATGGTCATGATGGGGGCGGCGATGATCAGCCCGTCCATCTCCCGGAACTTCTCGTAAAAGGGGGTTACATCATCCTGCATCCGGCAGGTCTCGTGCTCCACGCAGTGGAAGATCTCCATACAGGGCCGGAACTTCAGGTGGGGTACGACCACCTTCTCCACGTCGCACCCGGCATCCTGCGCGCCCCGTATCGCTTCATTGAAGAGCTTCGCTGTGTTCCCGCCGACGAGGGGGCTCCCGAGCAGTGCAATAATCGTTGGCCGCATGAATGGGTATTTGCAGAGACCCTTCATCAACCTTTTTGTTGCGTTGCAGGCGAAATGAAGCAGCATGGCGGAAACACAGCCGATTCATGCCGTACACGAGCATACAGCCCATAATTTTATATAACTCTAGGGGGTTATCTCATGTCTGATAAAAGCATGACAGAGACATCAGAGAGTCCGAAAAAAGTGACGGCCGGTGAAAAAGTCGGCCCAGGGAAGTACGTCTGCATCGACTGCGGGCGAGAGCTCCACATCGACGAGGTGGACAAAGACCTGGCAAAGTGTCCTTCCTGTGCATGTGAGATCTACAACTGCTTCCCCATGACCCACATGCGCCCCGATGTCAGGACGCCTGAAGACGCCAGAAACCCCCCGGAGCGAAAGAAGTAACGTGGTGCGGCGAACGGGCCACTCCCCTCCGGATGTGGATGTGTTGTAAGCGAATATCGCGAGAAGGTGAAAACGTATGGTAAACGTATCAGCAGAAGGGCAGGTCTACCGCTGTGAGATCTGCGGTAACGTGGTGGAAGTCAAGGTGAACGGCGGCGGCGAGCTGGTCTGCTGCGGTGAACCGATGATCCTCGTGGAGGAATGATCCATGGACCAGCAGCTCAAGTCCCTCGAGGAGAAGATCGGCAAAGTCCCGAAAATTTTCGAGAACCTCAAGGAACTGGACCCCGAGCTCTACAAGAGCGTCATGGGGCTCGACCAGTGGATCTGGTCGGAAGGAGCGCTTTCCAAGCAGACGAAGAAGATCATCGCCGTCTGCATCGCCGCGGCGCTGCGCGACCGCCATGCGGTGCGCGCCCAGATGGCAGGAGCCCCGAACCTCGGAATTTCCCCCGAAGAGATGGACGAGGCGCTCCGGGTGACCTTCCTGCTCGCCGGCATGCCGGCGTACGTATACGGCAAGACGGCAGCGGAAGAATTTTACAAACCCTGAGGAGATGACGTATGGAAGAACAGGAACCCTGCGCCACGATGCCCGTCCTCGGTAATAAAGCGCCCGAATTCGAGGCCCCGACCACCATGGGGCCGATCAAGCTCTCCGACTACATAGGCAAGTGGGTGGTGCTCTTCTCGCACCCCGCGGACTTCACCCCGGTCTGCACCACCGAGTTCATGGCCTTCTCCGCGGTGGCGGGCGAACTCGAAGCGCTCAATGTCCAGCTGATCGGGCTTTCCATCGACAGCGTCCATTCACATCTCGCCTGGGTGCGCAACGTCCAGGAGAAGATGGGGGTGACCATCCCCTTCCCCATCATCGCCGACCTGAACATGAAGGTGGCGAAAGCCTACGGCATGATCCACCCGGGCCAGAGCGACACGGCGACCATCAGGACCGTCTTCTTCATCGACCCCGAAGGCATCATGCGGGCGATGCTCTACTACCCCCTCTCCAACGGCCGGTACATCCCCGAGATCATCCGGCTGGTCAAGTCGCTCCAGACGACCGACCGCTACGGGGTCGCCACCCCGGCAAACTGGCAGCCCGGCGATAAGGTTGTGGTTCCCTCTCCCAAGAACGCAAAAGAGATGGCCCGTCGCCTCGACGAAGGGTACGAGTGCAGGGACTGGTACCTCTGCTTCAAGGAGATCTGAATCTCTCACACAACCTTTTTTATCGTTCACGCCAGAGCACACAACACAATGGTTATCAACGTCCTTGCCTTCGCCACCAGCCCCCGACGGTACGGCAACTCGGAAACACTCCTCGACTACCTGCTGGCCGCCATGGCCGATGAAGGCGGGGTGGCGATCACCAGACACGTGCTCGGCGAAGATATCGTTATCAACCCCTGCAGGGGGTGCAATGCCTGCGAGAAGCTCGGCCGGTGCATCCAGACCGGCGACGACCTCAACGACGTGCTGGAGGAGATCGTCGAGGCCGACTGCGTGGTGCTCGCCTCGCCCATCTTCTGCATGGGCCTCTGTGCACAGGCCAAGGCGCTGGTGGACCGCGCCCAGGTGTTCCGCTCCCGCAAGTATGTGCGCCACGAGCCCGTCGTCCCCCCGGACCGAAAGGATAAACGGATCGGCATTTTCGTCTCCACCGCCGGTCAGAAATGGGACATCGTCTTCGACGGTGCCGTGATGTCGATGGATTGCTTCTTCCACGTCTCCGACATCAAAAAAATGAACATGCGCTGGCTGATGATCGATGGGGTGGACCAGAAGGGGGCGATCGAGGCCCACCCGACCGCACGCGAGCAGGCGCGGGAGATGGGAAAAGGCGTGATCCGCGAATTAAAGGAACTGAAAGGCGAGGTATCGGGTACATGACCGGTACCTCGCTCGGGAAATCAAAGATTTCTCCGACAGGAAACAGCTCCGATGTTTCCGTGCTCGGCATCTCGGGCAGCCCCCACCGTCACGGGAACACCGAGACCCTGCTGGATGCGTTTCTTGACGGGGCGAGGGACGCGGGGGCGGAGGTGGAGGTGGAGAAGGTGGTCATCAAGAACCTCATCTACCGCAGCTGCCAGGGGTGCAATGCCTGCCACAAGGACGGCGTGTGCATCCTGACCGATGACTTCACCCCGCTCTTTGAAAAGATCCTCTCCGTGGACGTCCTGGCGATCGCCTCCCCCATCTACTCCATGGGGATCACCGCCGAGCTGAAGTCCCTCATCGACCGCGCCCAGCCCTACTGGGCCCGCAAATTCGTGCTCAAGACCCTCTACTTCGACTACGGCCACTACCAGAGCCACAAGGGGCTTTTTATCTCCACGGCAGGGCAGAGCTGGGACCACGTCTTCGACGGGGCGTTCCCGGTCGTCAACGCGTTTTTCTCCGACATGGGCTTCGAGTACTACGACAACGTCATCGCCAACAAAATGGACGAGTACGGCGGCATCAAAGGCCATCCCGCGGCAATGAACGATGCCTTTGCAAAGGGCCAGAAGGTCGTGCGGGTGGTGAAAAAGATCAAAAAGAAGAAATCTTCAGAGGAAGAGACCGACGATAGCGTCCAGGCTCCCCCCGTAGTTGAATGAGAGCAGGAGCATCGTAAACGCAAGCATGATCAATCCTCCAAAGATGGCGGGATTCCATGCGAGCACCTTTTTCCCGTCGAGCACGCTCACCGGGAGCATATTGAAGGCGGCGATCATGGCGTTGACCGTCAGCCCGATGATGCCCACCTGAGAGAGCAGCAATCCGCTCATGCCGGAGAGCGCCGCCCCCAGCACCACGATGCCCAGGAACGGTACGCAAAGCAGGAGATTGCTAATGGGGCCTGCGGCCGAGATGCGCCCGTTCTGCTCCCGGGTCATGCCGGCGCCGTAGATCATGGTCGCGCCCGGTGCGGCGAAGACCACGCCCACGAGCGCTGCCAGCAGCACCGCTACCAGCAGCATCTGGTTGTCTTTCCGGAACTCTGCCCAGTACCCGTAGCGCATGGCCGTGAACTTGTGCGCCAGTTCATGGAGGACGAAGCCGATACCCACCGTGACCAGCGAGATTGCGAAGAAGAGGGTAAAACCCACCGGATCGATATGGTCCCGTACGAAGATGAGGGTGAAGGCGACGGCGATCGCAAGCCAGGCGATGAGCAGATCGCGCCGTTCTCTCTCGGTGATGCGTTCGAGCATGGTACAAACCTTCCCAGATCGGTATGCCGCCGGCCCTTAAGTACTTGGGTATTCTGCACATCATCTCCCGCAGGTTTTTTTCCCTCGCCGATCCACAACTCCAGTGCATGACACTGGACGAGTACCGCCGCACGCTCGCCGCACTCGATGAGCAGATCATCGACCTCATTGCGAAGCGCCAGAAGATCGCCGCGGCGATCGGGCGGATCAAGCACCGGGAAGCCATCCCCATTCACGACGAAGAGCAGCACGCACAGGTGATGGGCAGGGTCTTTGACAGCGCCGTCGAGCACAAGATTGACCCGGTGAGCGTGCAGAAGGTCTTTGAACTCCTGGTCGCCATGAGCGAGGAGCGCCAGCACGAGTGTGCGGGAGAGGGAAACCTCCCGTAACGCCCGCACTCATTCGGGCCCGGGATCCACAGCGTATCCCGGGATATCGTAGTGTTTTCTCAAAAATGCCCGGATGTTCTCCGACTCGACCCAGCCCACGTCCAGCTCGTTGATGAGCGAGTCGATCTCGTCCACATATGGCCGGATGGCATCCGAGAGGCCGTCGCCTTCGAGATCCACGGTGCCCACGATAGCCTGCAGGGGGTTGCGGATGTGGTCGTTGAGAACCGCCAGCTGCTCCATGTTCTTTTCGATCTGGATGAGCGCCATCCGCTTCTCTCCCTCGATCTCCATGGAATTGATGGCGAATGCGAGATCGTTTGCCAGCGTCTGCAGCGAATGCAGCTCCTGCTCCCCCACGAGTGCCTTCGGCAGGAGGTAGATGACCAGCACCCCTTTGACCGTCGCCCCGTAGATCATGGGCAGGGCAAAGGCGTACTCGATGAACTCCACCCCGTCTTCGTGCTGGCTCACCAGCTCGGCCTCGAAGGTGGGCGACCGGTTCGCCACCACCTCTTTCACCCACGGGCGCGAGAGCTGCAGGGCGTGCATCGCCCGGTACCGCAGATCGGAGATGGCCACGGGGACCGCCCTCCCCTCCTCGCACAGGGCGATGGCGGCAATGATCCGGGGATCGAGCTGTGCCAGCTCCCTGCACGCTTTGTGCATGAGATCCCGCTTCCCGGTCTCGTGCACGATCATGTGCCGGATGGCGTTGGCGACGGCGATGAGGCGTTCCGCCTGCTTGCGAGCGGTGATGTCGAGAACGGACACCACGGTCCTCCTCGTCTGGGGGATGGTCCCGATATGGATGAGCACATGGTGCGAGAGACCCTCCGCATCGACGCACCGTGCTTCAAAGGTGCGGGGGACACCGGCGGCATCCCCCGCAAGACGTGTTTCATTGTACTGTTTGATGCGGAGGCGGTCCTCTTTCGCTACCAGGTCGAGGAGCACCATACCTCCTTCCAGCTCGCCGGCTATGTAGCCGAAGAGCGTCTCGCACTCCCTGTTGGCGAGAACGATGGTGCCGTTCTCCTCGACGATCATGGTGGCGCTGCCGGTGGTGTCGAAGATGGTATGGTAGAGGTCCATGGAGCGCCGCAACTCCTCTTCCGCCTGTTTCCGGAGCGTGATGTCCCGCACCACCGTCAGCACGCGTCGCACCTCCTCATCCTCCTCGATAGGAGTGATGTTGATTTCGGTGTGCACCTCCCGTCCGCCGAACTCGAACCGCTCCTCCGTGCGGTAGCGTGTTCCACTGACGAACACCCAGCCGTACTGCGCCTGCAGGCTGGGGAGGATGAAGGGGAGGATCTCAAAAATCGGCGTTTTCCAGGGGGATTTCGGCATCTTCACGCCGATCTTGTCGCACCACCCGAGGAACCCGGCGTTGAAGAGCACCGGGATGAGCCCGCGATCGACCACGAAGATGGCGTCCCTGGTGGCATCGATCGTCTCCCGGTAACGCTCCTCCCCCGCGTGCAGCGTGCTGGTGAGAAAGGAGACCACCCACGCCACGATGATCATCATGCCGATGCGCCCCGCCGCGATGGACATAGAGAAGAGGTCGGGGCGGTTCAGGGCCATATCGGAGGCGAAGTAAGCTAGCCCGAGCAACGAGGCGAAATAGATACCCCGGTCCGGGTGGCGGTAGGCGACGAGCACGATGGGAATGTAGAAGAGGTGGGTGAAGAGTACGGAATGGCCGAAATAGAGGGAAATGAGCACAATCCCAAGGGTAAATGCGGTCGAGAGAGAGATCGCGAGGTTCCACCACCGGTCCTCGATCTGGGGGGAAGATGTCTGTGCCATTCGCTGCGTCCTGAAAAAAGGTATCGAAAGACGGGACGAAAAGAATGCCTATTTGCACCGGTGGGTTTTTGAAAAGAGAGGGATGCGGCCGGAAAGCCCGGAGCGGGCACCCTTCAACGCTCGTCACGCCGGATCATGGTGCCCACCCCCGCATCGGTGAAGAGCTCGAGCAGGAGATTGTGGGGCCTGTTGCCGTTGAGGATATGGGCGTGGGTCACCCCCGACCTGAGCGAGCGGATACAGGCTTCCAGCTTGGGGATCATCCCTCCCACGATTACGCCGTCGATGATCATCTCTTCTGCCTCATGGACGGAGAGGCGCTGGAGGGTCCGGTTCCGATGGGCGTTCATGACCCCGTCCACATCGGTGAGGTTGATGAGCTTGTAGGCGCACAGGGCGGTGGCGATCTCGCCTGCCGCCGTGTCCGCATTCACGTTGAGGCTCCGCCCCTCCCGGTCGATGGCGATGGGCGCGATCACCGGGATGTAGTTGTTCTCGAGCAGGCCTTCCAGCAGCGCCGGGTTGACCTCGATGATCTCGCCGACGTGGCCGAGATCCACCTCCTGTTCCTGGTTGTCGATGACCACCCGCTGCGCGCTGAGCTTTCGGGCGATGAGCAGGTTGCCGTCGTTGCCGGAGAGGCCCACCCCGAGCGCCCCGAACTTGGTGATCAGGGAGACGATGCCGTCGTTGATCTTGCCCACCAGCACCATCTGGGCGATCTCGAGGGTCTCCTGGTCGGTGATCCGCAGCCCGGCGACGAATTTGGGCTCTTTTCCCATCGCAACCATCTTCTGGGTGATCTCCGGCCCGCCGCCGTGAACGATGACCACCTGCATCCCCACGTAGCGCAACAGCACGATGTCCTGGATCACTGTATCCAGGATTGCCGGGTCCACCATGGCGTGCCCGCCGAGCTTGATCACGACGCGCCTGCCGTGGAACTTCTGGATATACGGCAGCGCCTCCGTCAGAACGTCTTCGCGTTTCATGTTGTGTACTTCCCGTTGATCTCCACGTAGGTCTCCGTCAGGTCGCAGCCCCATGCGGTGGCCGTCGCCCCGCCTTCGCCGAGATCGATGGCGAAGGTGACCGTATCGCCGGCCATGAGCTCCTGTGCCTCCGCAAGCGCCGCCGCGTCGGCAAGGACCGCACCCCGCCGTGCGAAGACCACCTCGCGGTCGCCGGAACGCAGGCTCACGGTCATTGTCCCGGGATCGAAGGAAACCCCGGCCCGGCCTGCGGCGGCGACGATCCGCCCCCAGTTGGGATCCCGTCCGTAGACGGCGGTCTTGACGAGCGACGACCCCGCAACGGTGCGGGCGACGAGTGCGGCCTCCTCTTCGGTACGCGCGCCCGAGACCCGCACCACGAGCAGTTTCGTCGCCCCCTCCCCGTCCGCGGCGATCTGGCGGGCCAGCGAGACGCAGACCTCCTCGAGCGCCGCCTGGAACGCCTCGGGATCGGGCCGACCCTTGCGGCCGGTGGCGGTCACAAAGACGCAGTCGTTGGTGGAGGTGTCCCCGTCAACCACCACCCGGTTGAAGCTGCGGTCCACCGCCACCGTGAGGGCCGCCTGCAGGTCAGCGGCGGAAAGGGCGGCGTCGGTGTAGAGGAAGGCGAGCATCGTGCCCATGTTCGGGGCGATCATCCCGCTCCCCTTGGCGATCCCGGCCACGGCAAACCCATCGCCCCGGACGAGGGCGTGCTTGGGAGAGAGGTCGGTGGTCATGATCGCCGCCGCAGCGTCGTCCTCCGCCGATGCGTCGCACCGGAGTTGCGGGGCGATCGCCGTACACTGCCGCTCTATCAGGCTCACGTCGGGGAAGCGCCCGATCACGCCGGTCGAGGCCACACCCACCCGGTCGGGGGTCGTCCCGAACGCCGCGGCGGCAATCTCGCCCATCCGCAGCGCCGCCGCAACGCCGGCATCGCCGGTATAGACGTTCGCGTTCCCTGAATTGACGATGATTCCGTCGAGAAAGCCTGCCGGCATCAGCTCCCGCATCAGCTTCACGGGCTCGGCGACGACCTGGTTCCGGGTAAATACGGCGGCGGCGGTTCCCTGTGCCTCGATCAGGGCAAGCCCGAATTTGCCTTCCTTCACGCCCGCGGCGCGCACGCCTTCCACGGCACAGATGCTCTTCATCGTTGCCCCCCTCAGGCAGATGTTTCGAAGCGCGAGCCTACGCCGCGGACGATATCCAGCCGGGTGACGATCCCCACCAGGCGGCCTCCTTTCAGGACCGGCAGGCGGGCGATGCCCTCGCGGAGCATGATCGCCGCAGCCTCCTCGATGTCCGCGTCCTCGTCGATCGAGATGACGTTGTCGCTCATCACGGTGGTGATCGGCGATGTGCCGATGTCGGCAAGCGCCGCTTTGGTCTTTTCCCAGTTGATGAACTCCCGGATGGGCACCTCGACGATCTCGAGCGGAGAGGGGAGCCAGAGGTCATCGCTGATCTCGCCGGTGTCGAGCAGCGAGAGGATATCGGTCTCGGTGACGATCCCGACGATCGTTTCGCCGTCCATCACCGGGAGACCGCCGATGCGGTTTTTCCGCAGGATCGCCGCGGCTTCGCTCACCGTGGCATCCGCAGGCACGGTCAGGGGAGAGGGGGTCATGACATCTTTCACTTTCATGCATATCACCTAGGGAACGAGGGCGACGACATCGAGGCCCATTGTTTCTTCAAGCCCGCACATCAGGTTCATGTTCTGGATCGCCTGGCCGCTGGCGCCCTTGACCAGGTTGTCGATCGCCGAGACCGCCACGATACGGTCGCCCTCGCTCTCCACCCCGATGTCGCAGAAATTGCTCCCCCGCACCGGGGCGAGCGCGGGTTTCTGGAGGCGGACGAAAATTTCCCCGGCGTAGAAGTCGGCATAGAGCGCCTCGACCTCGGCCTGCGTCATGGGCTCATCGAGCAGGATATGGGCGGTGGTCAGGATCCCGCGGTTGACGGGGAGGAGGTGCGGGGTGAAGTAGCACCGTGCGGACGAGCCGAGCCGCGCGAGCTCCATGCGCATCTCCGCCACGTGCCGGTGGGACGTCCATTTATAGGCGGTGAAATTGTCGCCCACGTTGGGGTAATGGGTGGTGGCGGAAGGGTTGACCCCCGCCCCCGATACGCCCGTTTTGGCATCGTAGATGATGGTGTGGGCGGCACGTGCGAGGGGGGCGGCGGCGAGGGTGGCGCCCGTGGGAAAGCACCCCGGGTTGGCAACGAACTCCGCACCCTTCACCTCGTCGCGGTGCAGCTCGGGGATGCCGTAGGGGGCGGGGAAGTAGTCGGTGTGCTCCACGCCGTAGACCGCCTCGTAGATATCACGGGGGAGGCGGTAGTCGGCAGAGAGGTCGACGGTGCGTATGCCCCGCTCGACAAGGGGCCCCGCGTAGGCCATCGCCGCCGTATGGGGGACCGCGAGAAAGGCAACATCCGCATCGACGGCATCGACATCGGGATTGGAGAAGAGGAGATCGGTAAAACCCCTGAGGTGGGGGTGCACGGTGTGCAGGGGTTTGCCGTCCATTGCCCGCGAGGTGGCGCAGACCACCTCGGCCTCGGGATGGTGGTGGAGGAGGCGGACGAGCTCCCCGCCGGTGTATCCCGATGCGCCGATGATCGCAATATCCATGGTGATACTATTTTTCTAAAAAATGATTAATCCTTCCCCGCATACCGCTCGTAAAGACGATCTGCCATCGTTTCTAATTGAACACGATTCTCGAGGGAGGAGACGAGATCGGCCGGAAGCGCATCGAGGCCGAAACGCAACCCCGCGTACGCGCCGCAGATGAAGGCGATGGTGTCGGTATTCCCTCCCACGTGGGCGGCAACGGAGATAAGCGATTCCGCATCCGGGTAGGTGTCGATGAGGAAGAAGGCGAGGGGGAGGGTCTGGTAGACGGAAACGTCGTTGCCCAGCACGGAGAGGGCGGACTGGAGGCTGATCGATTCCCGGGAGAGGTGGAGGGCTTCCTTGATCTTCGCTCCCAGCTTGGTGTCCTCCAAAAACGCATTCTTCTGGGCAAGGGCGAGCGCGTCTTCCGATCCCCTGCGGGTGTAGAAGAGAAGCAGGGCGAAGGCGATGGTGCCGGCATAGGCGGCGGAATGGGTGTGGGTGACGCTGCAGGCCTGCACCAGCTGTTCCCTGATGTCCACCACATCGTCGTAGACGAGGGCGAAGGGGAGACCGAGGCAGAGGGACCCTGAGGTCGTCGAGGAGACCCCGCACGCAAGGTAGCCCCTCACCGTCATGTGCTCGCATGCCGAGGCGACCGCCCCGTCGGGGAACCGCAGCCATCCCTCTTCATAAAACCGTTTCAGTGCGGCGGCATAGCGCTGTCCGGTAAATTCCCCGCGGGCCAGAAGATCGGCGGCGAGAAGCGTCATCTGGGTGTCATCGGTATACTGGCCGGCATTGAGGCCTGCGTTGGGGTGCCAGCGTGACGGCCGTCCATACACGGGACGGATGCGGGCGAGCTGGGGGGGGAGGGTCTCGTAGGGCATCCCCAGCGCGTCGCCGATCGCCGCGCCGAGCATACAGGCCCTGAAGGTATCACGCATCACTACTTAATCTTTAGAAAAAGGTGATAAGATTTGCCTCGACGGGACAGGCACCGGCGGACTGCTCAATATATCGCCGAAAAAATAACCTCACTGAGATAATTTAATTATTCTTTTCCGACATTCATCTAACAATGCTGGCGTTGCGCATATTCAGGACCGATTTCAGGGCCGCTCTCGAAGAGGAGCTGAGCCGCAGGGACATGACCATCAAGGAGCTCGCCGAGCGGGCGGAGATCCCCGCCGCCACCATCTACAAGATCACCTCGGGGGAGCGGGACCCGCGGTTTTCCACGGTAAAAGCGATCGTGAACGCCATCGATCCCATGGAGAAGGATTTCATCGCCATCATCGCCGCCAAGTTTCTCCTCGACGAAGTGGAATCGCACAAGCTCACCGCCCATGGCAAACAGGTGAAGATCAGGGGATATACGGCGAACACCATGGAGGAGTGCATCATTGCCGCCGTGCGGGCGGAAAAGGAGGGGGCGAAGGGGATCATCTGCGCCCCCATTCTCGCCTCCATAATCGAGCGCATCGTGGACGTGCCGGTGGTGATCATGAAACCCCGGCAGGAAACGATCCTCGAGGCCATCGAGTCCATCGCCCTGCGGATCGAGTGATCACGAGTGGATGAGCGGTTTCCTCTGCGCGATACAGTAGCCGGAGACGACCTCGACGACGTCGCCGAACTGCGCTTCGAGTTCGGGATCGCCAAGGTCGATGTAGAGCGCCGGTGTTGCTGCGAGTTTCTGCGGCGTTGCCACCACGGTAACCCTGCCCGCCCCTGCCTTCCTGACCACGGCAGGGCTGATCTGCTGGGTGCCCCGGCCCAGCACAAACCCCTGTGCCCCGATAGGGCTGACGATGATCCTGCACCGCTCCCCGGCCTCGACGAGCCGGAGCAGGTCGCGCTCGCAGGCATCGCGGGCCACGAGGTTTCGGTTTTTGATTACATCGACGCCGAGCAGGGTCCCCTCGATGCCGAGGGCCCGGGTGATCGCCGCGGTGGTCGTCCCCGCCCCGATGATGTAGAGGATGTCGTCGGCCATGACGTCGGCAATAAAACGGGCGATCTCCTCTTTTGCCCGTTCCTCGTCGGCCGCCTCGCCCACCGTCTTGCACCCCTGCACGCCCGAGGGGAGGTGCGGGACCTTTGCATACCCGTAGAGCCGGGTGGCGAGAGTGCCGCCGCGGTAGGCCTCCTCGTCCACGTCCATCACCTCGCCGTCACGGAAAGCCAGGTCACTGGTGCGGGCCAGGATCTCGCCCACACGGGAGGGAGAGGTGGCAAAGACACCCGAGTACATCTTCACCCCCGCGGGGATGCCCAGGATGGGGATCGTTGCGTCCACGGCATCGAAGAGGTCGCGGGCCGTCCCGTCCCCGCCGCAGAAGAGCAGGAGATCGGCCCCCTCAGCGAGAAAGGCGCGGGCGGCGGCGCTGGTATCAGCGGCACTCGTCTCTGCTCCGGGCATATAGACCACCCGGTATGAGGCGATACCTGCCCGCGTGAGGGCATTCTCCCCCATGCTCCCGCCACAGGTAAGAAAGGTGAGACACTTCGCATCGACGGTGGAGAGCGCCGCCACCGCACGCTCTTCCGCCCGCGGGACGGCGCCGCGGCGACGGGCCTCGTCGACGAGGCGATCGGTCCCCTTGAGGCCGACGGTGCCGCCCATTCCGGCGATCGGGTTGATGAGGAAGGCGATCGTGGCCACAGTACCATTGCATTTCCTGCGGGGCCGGATAACCGTTCTGATCCGCACAAACGGGATGCAGTGCTGCTCCGGCGGCTTCTTACGGCGGATGCATGCGAGAGGGGCGGCACCGGATCGACCGGGCCGGTGAGACGGGAAAAAAGATTCTTCCGGGGATTATTTGCAGTAATGGAACTGCACGTTGTCGTTGTATTCATCCCCGACCTGCTCGTATACCGTACCGTCGATCCTGAGCGTGATGACATCGATGCCCGGGCCTTCACCTTCATCTTTCACGAAGAGGTAGTCGCTATCGCCCCATTGCATTGTCGCGGTCTTCAGGTCGCAATCGCAGAGAAGAGAAGTGACCTTCTCCTGAACTTTCGTGCCCGAACCGTCGTGGAAGACGATCGTCACATGCCCCTTCACGCCGTCCTTTTTGTCAGGCTGCGCATTGAAACCGATGGTGACCTTGAGGCACTCACCATTCCCATCGACGCAGGGAATGGTGGCGACTTCTTCACAGACATATACCGTGCCTCCCCCTGTCACCTTGCAGAGGTGTGGTGACGGGGGGCAGCCATGAGCACTCACCCCACTCACGAGGACGCAGAGCGCACAGAGCACGACAAAACCCAATACTGCTGATCTCATTTACCTGTACCTCCATTCCGGAGTTGCCATTAGAAAATGCCCCTGCCGGGGGGCATTGTTCTGGAATCAGGGAATATGGCGACAATCATGAATGAGGGCGGCACCATCAGGGCGCAGACTCTCCCGGAATCCCGTTCGGGCACAAACCCGGGGGGCGGTAAGGCCCGGCACCGGACCTAACGCGGTGCTTCTCCCGTCGCCGCCCGCATTGTCGCGATATAGGCAGAAAGGGCGGCCATCATCTCCTCCTCGTCGCCGAGGTGGCGCTCGATGATAGCCACGATGGCGCTGCCCACGATCACCGCATCCGCTCCTGCCTCACAGCAGGAGGCGACGTGTTCGGGCTCGGAGATGCCGAAGCCGACGGCGAGGGGCAGTGCGGTGCGGGACCGCATCTGCCGGATGAAGGCCAGTGTCTCCTCCGCCACCCGATTCCTTGTCCCCGTCACTCCGAGGACCGAAACCAGGTAGAGGAACCCGGACGCCCGGGCGATGATGCCATCCTGCCGTGCCGCGCTCGTGGTGGGGGCCACCAGGAAAATGGGGGCGATCCCGGCGGCGCGGGCCGCCTCCCGCACCCCGTCCGATTCCTCGACGGGCATATCGACGATCAGAACCCCGTCGATACCAGCCTCACGGGCGTCCCGATAAAACTGCCCGATCCCGCGGTTGAGAACGAGATTGCAGTAGGTGAGCAGCACGATGGGCACCCCGGCATCCGCGCGGAGAGCCCTGGCGATGGCGAAGACCGCATCGGGCGTGGTGCCCGCGGCAAGGGCCCGCTGGTCCGCCCGCTGGATCACGGGCCCGTCCGCTACCGGGTCGGAGAACGGCATTCCCAGTTCGAGGATATCGACGCCTGCATCTACGAGCGTCCTCGCCACCCGGACCGAAGCCTCGGGATCGGGGTCCCCGGCGACGGTAAAGCCGGTGAACGCCGGGGCGGCGTGCTCGAGAAACCACCGGTCGATACGGTTCATCCGCTCACCCCCCCGCGAAGCGCCGCCTCACCTACGTCCTTGTCGCCCCGCCCGGAGAGGTTGATCACCATGATGTCGTCGGGACCGAGCTGGCCGGCAAGGCGCATCGCATACGCAATCGCATGGGAGGATTCCAGCGCCGGAATGATGCCCTCCATGCGGGAGAGGTAGCCGAAGGCCTCCAGCGCCTCGCTATCGGTGACCGCCGCAGCCTCGATCCGTCCTGTGTGCGTGAGGTGGCTGAGTTCGGGGCCCACGCCGGGGTAGTCGAGCCCCGCGGCGATGCTGTGGGTGTCGGCGATCTGGCCCGCGGCGTCCTGGAGGAGGTAGGAGAGCGCCCCGTGGAGCACCCCTTCGGTGCCCGCGCACAGGGAGGCGCCATGCCTGCCGGTGTGCAGTCCTTCGCCACCCGCTTCGACGCCGATGAGCCGCACCGGATCTCCGATAAAGCGGTGAAAGATCCCCATGGCGTTCGAGCCGCCCCCCACGCAGGCCAGGATCACATCGGGGAGGCATCCCTCCTTGTGCAGACACTGCTCTCGCGCTTCTTCGCCGATGATCGACTGGAAGGTGCGCACCATGACGGGAAAGGGGTGGGGCCCCACGATCGAGCCGAGCACATAATGGGTGTCCCCGACGCTCGCCACCCAGTCGCGGAGCGCCTCGTTGACCGCATCCTTCAGGGTCCTGCTCCCGGAGTGCACCGGGATCACCCGCGCCCCCAGCAGCGCCATCCGGTCCACGTTCAGGCCCTGGCGGGCGATATCGGTCGCCCCCATGTAGACGTCCACGGGGATGCCCAGCACCGCCCCGGCGATCGCCGTCGCCACCCCGTGCTGGCCTGCACCGGTCTCCGCAATGAGCCGTGTTTTACCCATGTACTGCGCGAGCAGCGCCTGCCCCAGGGTATTGTTCAGTTTGTGGGCTCCCCCGTGGAGCAGATCCTCCCGTTTCAGGTACACCTTGCACCCGAGATTGCGGGAGGTGTTGGTGCAGAAAGTGAGCGGGGTGGGCCGTCCCGCATACTCGGTGAGGATGGAAGAGAGGCTCCGCTGGAATGCCACGTCGGCCTGTGCCCGTGCAAACGCCCCCTCCAGCTCGAGGAGCGCTTCCATCAGCGTTTCAGGTACATATCGCCCTCCGAAATGGCCGAATCGTGGGGAACTATCCATGCTGCCGCTCCCTGCAGGCGCGCATGAACGCCCGGATCTTCTCTTCGTCCTTGATGCCCGGTCGTTCTTCGACGCCTGAGGCCACGTCGACCGCGTAGGGGTCGATGCTCTCGATCGCTGCTGCAACCGTGCCGGGAGTGAGCCCTCCTGCCAGGATGACGGGGACGCGGGAATGCCGCACGACAAACCGGGCGTAGTCGGGATCAAAAACAGTGCCGGTGCCGTGACTCCCGTCGATGATCACCGCGTCGCAGTCATCCCGCACCGGATCGCCCGGGGCGAGCGCCCGCAGCATCCGCACGTGCGCATCATCCGGGACGGCGAGATCGCGCATGAGCTGGACGGCGTCGGGGCGCAGGGCGAGAATGGCCGCCAGGTGCTCCTCCGAGTCGGTGTGCGTGACCGCCACGGTCGTGGTAAACGGGCCGACCGCAGCAAAAACCGCATTCGCTCGTTCGGGCGATACGGAGCGCGGCGATGTGCTGAAGAGGACGACACCGATGGCGTCCGCTCCTGCGGCCTCTGCCCGGCGTGCGTCCTCGGGGCGGGTGATCCCGCATATTTTTACGCGAATACAAATCCCTCCAGTGTTTTTCGTGGGTTCTTCGAGGCCATCAGCGCGGTGCCGATGAGGAACGCATCCGCAGACCGCCTGAGCGCCTTCACGTGGTACGGCCAGAGGATGCCGCTCTCGGAGACCACGAGCCTGCCCTCCTTCCGCACCATGCCCGAGAGATTCCGGGTGGTTCTCAGGTCGACCTTCAGCGTCCGCAGGTCGCGGTTGTTGATCCCGATGATCTCCGCCCCGCTGGCGAGCGCCGCAGGCACCTCGTCCCGGGTGTGCACCTCGACGAGGGGGTCGAGCCCGAGGGCGAAGCAGCGGTCCACGAACGCAGGAAGTGTGTCGCCCAGGACGCCTGCGATGAGGAGCACCGCATCGGCCCCGAGCGCCCGCGTCTCGTCGAGCTGCGCCATATCGATGATGAAATCCTTGCGCAGGATGGGGACGCCCGCGCAGGATCGCACGCGTGCGAGCAGGGCGGTGCTTCCTCCGAAGAACCGGGGTTCGGTGAGGACGGAGAGGGCGGTGCAGCCTCCCGCCATGAATTCGCCTGCAATCGAGGCGGCATCCATCTCCGGCCGGATGCTCCCCTGCGACGGCGAGGCGGATTTCAGCTCCGCGATCACGGCAACCCTGTCGCCGGCGGCGCGGATCGCCCCGCTCAGGGAGACGGGGGTATGCGGATATGGCGGCGAGGGGGGAACCCCCATGGCCGCGACCCGCGCGCCGGTGGACTCGAGGATCTCGTCCAGGATCACCGGGCACCACCCGTGGATTCGATCAGTGCGTGGAGTTTTGCAAGGGCGTTGCCGGAATCGATAGCGATTGCGGCCTGTTCGATACCGGCACGGAGCGACGGCCTCCTCCCGGCGGTATATATCGCCGCACCGGCATTGACCATGGCGATATCCCGGCACGGCCCCTGCTCGCCCTCGAGGATCTCCATGAGAATGCGTGCATTTTCCGCCGCATCACCCCCACGAAGGTCGTCGAGGGATGCAGATCGTGTGCCGAACGCCTCGCACCGCAGGGTGTAGGTGGTGACCGCACCGTCGTTAAGTTCGGCCACCTGCGTCTCCCCCACCGTACTGATCTCATCGAGCCCCGAGCCGTGCACGACCATCGCCCGCTCAAGACCGAGCAGCCGGAGCACATCTGCAATCCTTGCGGTCAGGGCGGGATCGTAGACCCCCACGACCTGCGCCCTGGCCCCGGCGGGGTTGGTCAGTGGGCCGAGCAGGTTGAAGACGGTCCTGATACCCAGCTCGCGCCGGGTGCCGGCCACCTGGAGCATGGTGGGATGGTGCACCGGTGCATAGAAGAATGCGATGTGGATCCGCTCCAGAATCGCGCAGAGCTCCGCCGGCGGGGTACCCAGATCTACTCCCAGGAACTCCAGCACATCGGCGGAACCGCACCTGCTGCTCATGCTCCGGTTGCCGTGTTTCACGACGGGGATGCCGGCGCCGGCGGCGATGAGTGCTGCCGCAGTGCTGATATTGAAGGTCTGCGCCCTGTCGCCGCCGGTGCCGCAGGTATCGACCAGCGTCCCCGCAATCCGCGGGGCGACGGTGACCGCGTGGTCCCGCATCACCCGCGCGAATGCAGCGATCTCCTGGCTTGTTGCCCCCTTCATGCTCAGCGCGGTCAGGAAACTGCCGACCTGCGCGGGCGTCGCCTCCCCCTCCATGATGGTGTGCATGGCCGAGGCCGCGTCCGCCGGTGAGAGAGCCTCGAACCGCACCAGTGTTCGTATCGCCTTCGCCATCATCCGCCCCGCCTCCCCCCATCGTCGGACAGGAAATTCCGGATGAGGGCGTCCCCCTCCCTGGTGAGGATGCTCTCAGGATGGAACTGGATCCCCTCGATGGGATACGTCCTGTGTCGGACGCCCATTACGTAGCCGTCGTCACCGCTCGTTGCGGTAATGGCAAGCGATTCCGGCAGTGATGCAGGATCGGCGATGAGTGAATGGTAGCGTGTGGCGAGCAGGGGAACGGGGAGATGGCGGAATATACCCTTTCCGTCATGATGGATCGCGGAGGTCTTGCCGTGCATGAGGTGATCCGCCCTCACCACCTTTCCGCCGAAGGCGATGCAGATCGCCTGGAACCCGAGGCATACCCCGAGGGTGGGAACCGCACGGGCCGGACCGTCGAGCACGGCGAGGCACAGTCCCGAATTTTCCGGGATCCCCGGGCCCGGGGAGAGGATGATCCGGTCGCACTCGATCGCTTCCAGCACGTCCGGGGATGCGTCGTTTTTCACCACCACGGGCTCCCCACCGAGGGCTCCCACCTGCTGGTAGAGGTTGAACGTGAAACTGTCGTAGCAGTCGACGATCAGCACCCTCATTGCCGGGCTCCTGCACGCGCGAGCGCCATGACCATGGCTTTTCCCTTGCTCTCGGTCTCGTACCATTCATGTTCGGGGACGGAATCGGCCACGATCCCGGCGCCCACCTGGATGTACGCCCTGTTTTCGTGGGCGATGATGGTCCGGATGGCGATGGCGAATTCCATCGTCCGGTCAAAACCCACGTACCCGACCGCACCGGCGTAGATGCCCCGGCGGCTGCTTTCCACCTCTTCGATGATCTGCATTGCCCGGAGTTTCGGCGCCCCGGACACGGTTCCCGCGGGAAAACAGGACTGCAGCGCATCATAACAGTCTGACCTTCCCCGCAGCGTTCCTGTGACCGTGGAGACGATGTGCTGGACATGGGAGAATCGCTCGACGCCCATGAAATCGCCGACCCGGACGGACCCGAAGGTGCAGACCCTGCCCAGGTCGTTTCTCGCCAGGTCGAGAAGCATGGTATGCTCCGCCCGCTCCTTCTCGTCGGCAAGCAGTTCCGCGGCGAGCCGGGCATCCTCCTGCGGGGTGGCGCCCCGCGGCCTCGTGCCCGCAATGGGAACGGTGGTGACCGTGCCCTTCTCCACCCGGAGAAGCATCTCCGGGCTTGCCCCGATGATCCGGGAATCGCCGAAATCGAGGTAGTACATGTACGGGCTCGGGTTGATCTCACGGAGCGCCGCGTACACGGAGAAGGGATCGGCCTCCAGGGGGCACTCGATGCGCCTCGATATCACTCCCTGGAAGATCTCGCCGGCGCGGATGTACGCCAGCACCTGTTCGACCGCCGCTTCGAATGCCTCTTTTGAGAGGCTGGACGAGCAGGGCGGCACTGTCGGGGGAGCGGGGAGCCGTTTTCCCCCCTCCTTCGCAGTCTTCGCAAGGTGCTGCAGCTCTGCCGCTCGCGCACCGATCGCGACCGCGCTCCGGTGGTACTCCTCCCCGAAGTCAGAACCGTAGGTCAGGAGGGGGCTGCTGAAGATGAAGAGTTTCTGCTCGCAATGGTCGAAGACGATGCAGTCCTTGACGAACATGAACCGCGCATCGGGGATCTCGATCTCCCGCCTCCTGCAGGTGTGCAGCTTCCCGGAGAGCGAGTATGCGCAGTCGTACCCGAAATAGCCGACCATTCCCCCGAAAAATCTCGGTGATTTGATATTGACGAACGCGAACCGCCGGAGGATGGATCGTATCCTGTCGACCGGGGTCTCCCCCTCGGGGTCCTCGGCGATGGACATGAACGCGTCGGTGCCCTCCAGCGCAACCGAATCGCCGATCGAGACGACACCCTCGGGCTCCAGGCCGATAAACGAGTACCTGGCGATCTTCTCGCTTCCTTCGATGGATTCCAGCAGGAACCCGCGTCCGGTCTGGCACGCGGCGTAGACAGAAAGAGGAGAGAGCCCCTCGGGCAGGGGCAGTTCTGCACAGAGCGGGATGATGAGAGGTTTCGCCTGGTGCTCAACTGCGGATATGAATTCCTCAAGCCCGAGATTCAGTTGCGGCTCGCCGGTGGAGTTCAGAATGTCCATTCCACCGGCATCACCCCACCTTCGGCAGGTGCGCAAGCGATTCTTCGATCAGGTCCGCGGGGTGGGCGTAGTCGACCAGTTGGCCGTCGAAGTACGCGTCGTACGAGGAGAGATCGAAGTACCCGTGGCCGGAGTTGTTGAAGATGATGGTCTTCTCCTCGCCGGTCGCCCGGCACTTCAGGGCTTCGTCGATGGTCGCTTTCACGGCGTGGGCAGCCTCCGGAGCCACCAGCAGCCCTTCGGTCATGGCGAAGGTGCGGGCCGCGTCGAACACCTCGTTCTGGTGGCAGGACTGTGCCCGTATCGTCCCTTCGTTGACCAGTTTCGAGACCAGCGGTGCCATCCCGTGATACCGCAGGCCACCGGCATGGATGGCGGGCGGGACGAAATCATGCCCCAGCGTGAACATCCGGAGAAGCGGCGTCAGTCCGGCGATATCCCCGAAATCGTAGGCGTAGAGGCCCCGGGTGAGGGTGGGGCACGCCGCCGGCTCCACGGCGATGATCTCGGTGTCGGGGTTTCTCCCGGTCAGCTTGTCGCCGGCAAAGGGGAAGGCGAGACCGGCGAAGTTCGACCCGCCACCCGCACAGCCGATGACGACATCCGGGTAGGTGTCGTCCTTGGCCAGCTGCTCCCGCGCCTCCTGCCCGATGATGCTCTGGTGGACGCAGACGTGGTTGAGCACTGATCCCAGCGAGTAGTTGGTGTCGGACCGGGATGCCGCCTCTTCCACCGCTTCGGAGATGGCGATCCCCAGGGACCCCGGCGAATCGGGATCCTTTGCCAGCACCGCCCGCCCCGCATTGGTCATCGTGCTGGGACTCGGGAAGCATTCGGCGTTATAGGCCCGCATGAAGCTTTTCCTACCCGGTTTCTGGTCGTAGCTGACCCGCACCATGTAGACCCGGCATTCCATCCCGAAGAGGGCGGTCGCAAACGCAAGCGAAGAGCCCCACTGGCCGGCTCCCGTCTCGGTGGCGATCCGCTCGACGCCCTCCTTCATGTTGAAATAGGCCTGGGGCACCGCGGTGTTGGGCTTGTGACTGCCCGGCGGGCTCACCCCTTCCCACTTGTAGTAGATCTTCGCCGGGGTTTTGAGGTGCTTTTCCAGCCGGTGCGCCCGGTATAGCGGGCTCGGTCTCCAGATCTGCAGGATCTCCCGCACCTCTTCAGGGATGGGGATAAACCGGTCCCGGCTCATCTCCTGCCGTATCAGCTCCATGGGAAAGATGGGTCGCAGGTCATCGGGGACGACCGGCTTGCCCGTCGCCGGGTGGAGCGGCGGATCGAGGGGCGAGGGGAGATCAGCCTGGATGTTGTACCATTGTTTCGGCATCTCCGCCTCGTCGAGGAGAATCTTCGTATGCATGAAGACGTGTACGTAATTGAACATTAATATACATTGTGGTGCATAGCTGAACGTTGTTGGCGGAGGACCCGCCGTTGCACCCGTGGCGTTCATCCGGTTGCACAAGGGGATCGCAAACCCAGAGAAGGGTTTTTATACGGTCCAATCTACTAATCACCCGGAGGAATTCCTCATGGCTGGTGAGATGTTAAAAATTACCACCGATGTACTGGAAAGAATGCTCTCCGCGAACACCATTGTCGGTGACGCCGTTGACGCGGGAGATAAAACGTTCATCCCGGTTGCAGGATTCGGGTTCGGCTTTGGATCTGCGGAAGGAGAAGGTACGGGCAAAGGCAAGGAAGGCGAAGGGAGCGGGCAGGGCGGTGGCTCAGGTGCCGGTGGCGGCATCAATCCCGTTGCGGTGATCATTCTCCACAAGGAAGTGAAAGGGCTCGAAGGGGTGCAGGTGATCTCGCTTAAAAAGACCTCCATGCTTGCGGAAGTCGTGGGCACCGTCGGGGAGGAAGTGCTGCCACATCTCATGAATGTGATGAAGGAAAAGATGGGAGAATTGGAAAAAACGGAAGGAAAAGAGATTAAAATCAGTGAGGAAGGGGAAACGGCGGAATAATTTTTCCCGGTGAATTACCACGAATTATGGCGCTGACCCTGCTCATTCTCATCCTTATTTTGCTCGTTGCCTGTGTGGGAGCACTACTATTGGCCCTCTATCTAATCCCGATCGAGATCGCGGGGACCATCGGCTACCACAAAAAGCCAGAGGTCGAGGTGCAGACACGCTGGGGAGCCGTCGCTCTCGACGTGGTGCCTGGAGAACCTCTCGAGATCCGTGTGCTGCTCTTCGGGCGCCGGTTGTACCGCCGCCTGGTCCCCATAGAAGAGCGGGGCCCGGCAGAGGAGAAAGCAAAGATCGAGGCGGAGATACAGGCGGAGGAAGAACACGCGGTCCCGCCACTAGAGGCGTTCCGGAGTTTTCGACGAGCATGGCCCTATCTGAAAAAACCGGTCTTCACCGCGCTGCGATCCCTTCGCGTGAAGTATCTTGCCTCCGATGCCCGCCTCGGGTTCGGCAATCCTGTGGTGACCGGAGAGGTCTATGGCTGGTACTGGGTGGTCAAGGGCATCCTCTCGCCGCTCAGCTGTGTCAGCCTGGACATGGAACCCGCATTCACCGAACGGGTGATCGAGGGGGATACGAGCCTCTGCATCGCCATCCAGCATCCGTTGCGGATCATGCTCGCGGGAGCATGGGCATTGACCAAAAAACCGGTCCGCGACCTCATCCGGCAGGGGGCCGCCCGATGAGCGGGGATGGCTCGAGGTTCATCGCCGGAGCGCCCAACCATTGCCACGGCAGGGCGTTCATCCCCATTGCCCGGTACTCGGTGTTCGCGTTCGGAAGCGGTGCGGCGATCACGGTGGAGCCGCTCGGCATCTACGTCGTGGACGACGAGATCGAGTACTACTATCCTCTCGCCGGGGATGAGCCTGACTTCGAAGCGGTCGAGCGTCTGACTGAAATCCTGCAAAAAGAGCGAAAACAGCCCGTGGGATGATCAGGAATGCGCCTTTTTCCACCAGATGGTGGCGTAGGCGGAGTCCCGGCTGTACAGAAAGGTGCCGTCATCGGCCTGGTTGATTGCGGCAAGGTAGGAGCGCAGCACCGCACCCTGCCCGGCGGTGCGGGCATCGTAGCGGGGAGCGAAAAAGGCGAAGGCCTCTTCGGGATCGCGGAAACGGTAGGTCTTTTCCAGCGGCCGCATGAGCACGTTGGCGTAGATGCCCATCTGGTAGAGTACGTTCCACAGGCAGTCCGCTTTCGGCCCGGACACGTAGGGCTCGCCGTGGAGATCCTCCCAGATCGCCGCCCCCATCCGGTCCCAGAGCGGCCCGTCGACGAATTCGAAGAGGTACACCGACCCGCAGGACACCGCGTCCATCTTCTGCAGCGCCGCCCTGATATCATACATGGTCAGGGAAAACGACGCCAGAACCACGTCGTAGGGCCCCTGCAGGTCTGCATCCGGATCGGTCTCCTCCCAGGTCTTCTCCACCCAGTCGACGTTGGAAAGGCCCGCTTTTCCCACGCGCTCGGCGAGCACCGCGACCATTCCCGCCGCAGGTTCGACCGCCGTCACGTGCGCCGCCTTCCGCGCGAGCGGAATGGTCAGCGGGCCGGGCCCCGACCCGATATCAAGGACCCGGGATTCGGGGGTGACCGGGAGAAGAGCCATCTCCTCTGCGACGCGCGCCTGGTATCCCTGGTCCGCTTCCCGTGCATAGCGCCTCGCCTGCTCCGTCTCATCCCAGCGGTGCTGAGGGGCAGTTCCCTTCCGGGCGCGGCGAACACGGTCTTTTTTCGCCTTCCACACCTCGTTCCAGTCGATTGCATCCACCAGTGCCCAGTCTTCCATCCCGGTCATCACCTGATACCTGCGACTTCGTTAAAACCTCCTCCCTTTTCTGCTTTTCGCCATGAATCTCATTCACCCGCCGGGGCCTTTTACGGCCGCACCTGCCGACGTTCCGGATCCGCCGCTTGCGAGCGGCGACGGTTCACGTGCATCTCAGAAAGAGAGGGGGTGCCGGCACCTCACTCGTAGCGCAGCGCCTCGATCGGGTTGAGATTGGCCGCTTTCCAGGCAGGATAAACGCCCGATATGAGGCTCGTTCCTATCCCGAAGAGCATGCCGTAGGGGATATAGACGAGGCTCGAGGGGGCGAAGAGAAACGTGGTGTCCTGGAGCATGACCAGGAGGGCGAGATACCCGCCGCCGAAACTCAATATGCCCCCGATCGCCGAGCCGATAAATCCCAGCAGAAACGCCTCGTAGAGGAACATCTTCATCACTTCCCGCCTGCGGGTCCCGATGCTGCGAATGATCCCCACCTCCCGGGTCCGCTCGGTGACCGACATCATCTGCACGTTGAAGATGCTCACCCCCGCAACCACCAGGGAGATGCCGCCGATCGCCGTGGTGAAGGTGGATATTGTACTGAACGTTTCGAGAATGGTCTCCAGGATCATCCTGGTATCGAAGATGTCCACCTCGGTTTCCCGCCGGTTCAGGGCTGCATCGATGTCATGTTTCACCTCCTCGATTTCCTCGAGATTGCGCACTTTGACGATAACCTGGTCGTAGTCCGCCTCCCCGTAGACCGACCTGTACCACTGGTCAGAGACGATGACCGCCCGGTCGGGATTGATATCAAAGCCGACGCCCCGTTCGGTGAGAATGCCCGCCACGCGCAGCGACTGATCCCCCACGGTGATGCGGCTTCCCACGCCGAGATCGTAGGTCTCGGCGAGCATCTGCCCGACCAAGGCGCCGCTGGCCCCCCGCAGGTACACCCCTTGGGTCACCTCAAGCAGCAGGGGGATGTCGGCCGTATCCATGCCGTACACCTGGACGACGCCCATCTCTCCCCCCACCTCGATCCGGTCGGCGCTCACGTGGAGGGGAATGACGTCGTTGACACCCACCGCACGCTCGATCTGCTGCACCTGCCGTCCGGTGATGACCGTATCGGTCTGGACGGGGGGACCGTTGCCGAACCCCCCCGCGTGTGGATACACCACCACGGTGTCCCCGACATCGGAGAGAGCCTCTCCCACGCTGAGCACGAGGCTGTTTCCAAGGATGCCCATGGAGGAGATGGCCATCACGCCGATGACGATGCCGAGCACCGCGAGCAGAGAGCGAAGCCAGTGCAGACGGATGCTCCGTTTTGCAAATTCGAAAAAGATCATACGATTTTGCCGTCCACGAGGTTGATGGTGCGGTGTGCGTACTCTGCAATCCTCGGGTCGTGGGTGACCATGATGATAGTCTTGCCCTGCCCGTTGACCTCGGTGAGGAGCTCCATGATCAGGGTACCCGTCTTTGTGTCGAGGTTGCCGGTCGGCTCATCGCAGAGCAGGATCTCGGGGTCGTTAACAAGGGCACGGGCGATGGCGACCCGCTGCTGCTGCCCGCCCGAGAGCTCGCTGGGCTTGTGGGGCAGCAGCTCCTCTTCCAGCCCCACCCGGCGGGTGAGTGCCTCCACCAGGCCTTCGCTCTCCCGGCGGCGTGTCTTCAGCACCAGCGGGTACTCCACGTTTTCCCTGACGGTCAGCAGGGGGATTAAGTTGAACTGCTGGAAGATGAAGCCAAGCGTGTCCCTCCGGAGATCGGTGAGCTCGTCGTCGGAGAGCTCCCCGATATTCCTGCCGGTGATGAAGAGATCGCCCTTCGTCGGCACATCGAGACAGCCGATGACATTGAGCAGCGTGGACTTCCCCGACCCGGAAGGTCCCATGACCGCAATGAACGCCCCCGGCTCCACGTCGAGGGAGACGTCGTCGAGGGCGGTCACATCGCCGAAGGGAAGCGGGTAGATCTTGGAGACATGATCCAGTCGTATGATCGGTTGATCCGTCGACACCCGATCACCCTTCACGCCTTTTTCTTCCAGGAATAGACGATGATGCCTGCGACCACAACCGCGGCAACGATGAGCAGCGCCACAATCGCTATCGGGAACTCACGTTCTTCTTCGGAAGACGGTGTCCTGTTGATACTGACCGGGGTCTCGCGCTCATAGCTGTTGCCGTCTTCGTCTTTGTACTGGATGAGCAGGGGCACGCTGTCCGCATCGTCTGCACGGAAATTCACCTCGAAACTGGAGAAATCATCCGGATCGAGGGAGCCGACGACGTAGATACGGTTCGGCTCCACCGGGGTGGCGGGCGCGCCGGTGGTGATGATGACCGAATTGGCCACTTTCAGCCCGGCATTGGTGATATCGCCGCTGAGGGTGTAAACGCCGCCGCTGGTGGTCATGACAATATTGCTGACCACCGGCCTGGCGGCCCTCTTATCCTCCGAGATCACGATGGGGAGCGTATGGTCGAGCACATGGGTATTGAAGCCGTTGCGGTAGGTGACATGGAAGGTCAGGGTGCCGGTCTCCTGCGGGGTGATATCAAAGCTGACATTTGCGGATTCGTCCGGCTCAAGTTTCCCGATGAAGTAGCCGCTCTGCTCCACCTCGACACCCTCGCCCATGGGCACGACGGAGATGCCGTTGATGGTGTTTTCCCGGGGGTTGCCCACCCGGAGCTCGATGGTCTCCCGGTTCCCCGCGGAGAAGGTGTCGGGCCGTTTCACCAGCGATACATCGAGTTCGGTGCTCTCCACCTTGACCGGGATGTAGTCGCGGAGGCTCGGGGCGCTGCGGTAGTTGATGCTGAACCTCGGGTAATAGACCCCGTCGGGGACGTCAGCGCGCACGGTAAAGGTGAATGTCATGCTGTTGCCTGCGCCAATGGAGCCGACCGAATCATAGGAATCGACAGGGATGGAGAGCGAGGCGTCGCTCAGAAACGCCCTGCTGATGGGGACGCTCACTCCACCGTTGTTGGTGATGGTGACCGTCATCGTTGCCCGGTCCCCCCGCATGAGGACCTGCGGGTCGATTGACTTTTCGGTTACCGTAACCTGTGCGGCGGCCGAAGCCGAATCCAGGGTATCGGTTGTCGTGGTTTGCTGGGCGACGACCGGAACCGCTGCCATACAGAGAAGGCATACCAGAACACATACTGCATAGTTCATATCAGAATCCTCCGGAGAAGAGGAGGCCGGAGAGCTGGGAGAGTACATAGAGCCCCACCGGTACGCCAACGGTGATGGCGGCATTCCGCGTGGAGAGGGTGCGCGATTCCTTCATCCCGAATATCCAGATATTGGCACTCCAGATGAGAAAGAGAAGAGAGATCACGACTGCGATCTGCAGCTCGGGTGCAGCGAGCAGCTGCCGCGTGACCTCCTCGATCTGGGCCGGATCGCTCACCTGCGGGATGGTGAGATCGGCAAAGTAGAGATAGGAGATCGGGAGCGTGACTGCCGCCCCGATGATCTGGGGGAGGAAGCCGTAGCCGACGAACTCCAGCACGCGCTTGAACCCGCCTGTGCCCGAAAAGACCATCGAGATAACGAAGAAGATGACCGCACAGACCACCCACATCACCAGCGAGGCGACAAGTGCCGCTCCTGCGGAGATCGCCATCACGATCGGCGTGAACGATGCCGCCTCGGCGGGGAGCATGGCGAGGAAGGGGGCCGTGCTGAGCACCGCCGTTGCGGCGCTGATAATCCCCAGCACGAAGACGACGAGGAAGGGGATGGTCAGACTCTCCTTCTCCTGCATCTTCTGCTCGAAGAACCGTCCGGGATTGATCAAGAGATCCGTTACTGCCGCTGTCATAGCAAATTCCTGCTCAACTATGATTCTCCTGCATTAAATCCTTTTCAGAATTATCGAACCCTGCTTTGTCTGCGGATTTCCCAAATAACGCACGATTCCGGGAACGGCACCGGGGAGAGATGGATTTTTCGGGGGATGGAGGGGCGCGTCATCAGTGCTTCACACCCGCGGCTTTCAGCACCGCGAGGCGGACCACCGATTCGGGAAAATCGTCCCAATAGGCCCCGTCTCCGCCACTCCCGCACTTCCCGCTCTCCGGCGATGCATCACAGGAACACGGGCATTCCGCGCAGGGGCGGAGGGGTTTCCGGGGCGGGACGAAGTCCTCGAGGGGGCGGCCGTCGATCAGCAGGCGGTGGAAACGCCCCGGAACGGCGGGGGCGGCAACGGTCTCTGAAAAGGAGAGTGCGATGCCCCGTTCCTCGAGCAGGGATTGCAGGTCCGAGATTACCTCTTCGAGCCGCCTTCCTGTATCGGGGCATATATGGGGCAGCATTCCCTCGTCCGGGGAATGTTCGATGGTGAGGATGATACTGCGCCCTGCCGGTTTCACGGGCATCCGAAGGCCTCCTCGAGCCAGGCGCGTATACTCTCCCGCAACGCCCGAAAGCCCTCCAGTATGTCGGCATCGGACCCCACGAATCGTGCGGGGTCGGAGAACTCCATGTACATGACATGCTGCGTGCGGGGGAATTGTGCGCAGGACTGTTTGTTTTCGCACATGAAAACGATATAATCGAAGTGCATATCCACGAATTCCTGGAAGGACTTGGGACGGTGGTGGGCGAGATCGATCCCCACCTCCTCCATGACCTGGATCGTCGATGGGTTGACGGTCGACGAGGGGTTCATACCAGCGCTGTATGCTGCAAATCGATCGCCGCAGAGAGCCCGCATCAGCCCCTCCGCAATCTGGGATCGCCCGGCATTCCGGTTACAGATAAACAGCACCCGTTGTTTCATGTTCCCCTGCCTTCGCTTGCTTCCCCTGCAATCCCGATCGACGAGAAGGGAATCTTCCTGTACCCGTGGGAACCGGGCACCTAAAAAAGTACGCGGGCTGCACGGGACCCCTCCTCGCGCAATCCTACCGATCGCCGGGAGCCGTCCCCCTGCCGCGTTCAAGCCGCTCGAGCGCGGTTGCCGCCCGCAAACGGACGCTTCTCACCGGGTCCCGGAGGAGCGCGGTGAGGGGCTCTCCGGCGCGCGCATCCCCGATCTTGCCGAGCGCTTCGGCCGCTTCCTCCCGGACATGATGGTTGGCATCACCGAGGCTGCGGATGAGGGCCGGGACCGCGGCAGGGTCCTTGCGGCGGCCCAGCAGCACCGCCGCCTGCCAGCGGATACTCTCGAACTCTCCGTCTTCAAGCGCTTCAATGAGGAGACCGGTCACCCACGGCGCCGGGTTCCCCTCGAGCGTGGATAGCGCGATCCAGCGCACCTCGGGATCGATATGGCGCAGCTCCCGCCGCAGCCGGTCCTTCTCACTCATGCATCTCCTCTCCTCGCTGATCGTCCGGGTCCACGTGAACCACCACGTCCTCGATTTCTTCCACCTCGGTGCGTATCCTCGCCATCACTTCTTCCGCGATGGCATGGCCTTCGACGACGCTGAGGTGGGGGTCCACCGTAATATGAATGTCGGCGAAGAGCTCCTGCGGTTTGCCCCGGCAGCGGAAATCGTGATAGCCTCGGACCCCCTCGATCGAGGAGAGGACCATGGCGATCCGGTCCTCACAATCGACGACCACTGCATCGGTGAGTACGTTGGCAGCTTCCTTGAGAATCACCAGCCCCATGCGCCCGATGAGGATCCCGATGCCGAAGGCGATCAGCGGATCTGCGAGGGGATAGCCCAGCAGCACCGCCGCAAAACCGCCGAGGACGCTCAGCGATACGAAGATGTCGCTTGCAGTGTGCCTGGCGTCGGCGAGCAGGATCTGGCTCTGCAGTTCCTCGCCCACGCGCCGCTCGAACGTGGTGACGAGGAGGTTGATGAGGATGGTGGCGACCATCACCCCGATGGTCAGGCCCGTGATTTCCGGGGCCTCCCGGGTCAAGAACCGGCCCACACCCTCGCTGATGATCCAGAAGGCGGAGAGGAGGAGCATGGCGCCGATGACCAGCGTTCCCGCCGTCTCGAACCTGCCGTGGCCGTAGGGGTGGACCTGATCGGGCGGCTGCCGGGCGAAGTGGGTGCTGACGATCCCCACGATATTGGAGAGGGAATCGAAAAGCGAATGCAGCGAATCGGCCACCATGCTCACCGATCCGGCCATCAGGCCGACGGTGGCCTTGGCGGCAGCCACAAGCAGGTTCAGAAGGAGTACCAGCACCAGAGTGCGCTGGATGCGGTCGTACCTCATCGGATAAGGGTGCACACTCTCCCTATAAAGGGATTGTTCCGGGGGCAGTTATTTCAGGGCATTTTGTAATGTTTTCGAAGGAAATCACTGATTTTCTTTGATTCCAGCCACCCGATATCCAGCTGCTTGATAATCGCATCTATCTCCGCCGCCTGCGATACGACTTTCTCGGCAAGAGGCCCTCCCTCGAGATCGACCATTCCCACGATAGCCTGCAGCGGGTTCCTGATGTGATCGTTGAGGATGGCGAACTGCTCCATGTTCTTCTCGATCTGGTCGAGCGCTTCCCTCCGGATGCGTTCCACTTCTTTCCTCTCCCCGATATCCCGGGCGACCCCCACGAGGCCTATTGGCCTTCGCTCACTGTCCCGTAAATAGGAGACCTTTGTCTCGACCCAGACCGGTGAACCGTCGCTCCTGCTGCATTCAAGTTCCAGGACGTTGTTTGTCTCATCATGGTCCCCGCAGTCGTCCGCACGGGAGCATTGTTCAAGGAGAACCCGCCGGATGTTCTCCACCGCGCTCTCCGACAGGAACAGATCGATGCTGTTTGCCAGGATCTCTTCCGTGGTGTAGCCGAGCAGGGGGAGGACGGAGGGGCTGACATAGGTGAACCGGAGACCGAGGTCCATGGTCCAGATGACGTCCTTTGCATTCTCGGCAATGATACGGTACCACTCCTCCTTTTCCCTCAATCCCTCCTCGGCACGCCTGCGATCGGTGATGTCCATGAGGGAGACGACGCTTCGCGCGGTCCCGGGTATCAGCGAGACAGTGATAAAGACGGACCGGACCCTCCCCTTCGCGTCCACAAGGTTTGCCTCATAGGATCGCGGCGCCTGGTCCGGGGAATGGCGGCGCAGCAGATGGTAGCGGGTCACCTTTCCCAGATCTTCACCCTCAAAGAGTTTTTTATAGCCCTTGCTCCCCTCGAGTTCGGCCTGCGTGTACCCGAACATGCGTTCGAATTCCGCGTTGGCGAGGAGGACCGATCCGTCCTCCTCGACGATCATGGTCGCCGTCCCCGTCGTCTCGAAGATCGCCCGGTAGAGCTGCCTTGATTGGAGCAGTTTCCCCTCGGATTCCTTTCTGCCGGTGATATCTGTGATCATGCCGAGGAGGGCGCGTTCTCCTTCGTAGGGAATGAACTGCCCCGAGAATATGGCATCAAGACGGTGACCGTCCTTTGCAAGGAGGGTGCACTCCACCGCGCGGGCGCACAGGCAGTCGCCCGTCTCTTCGAACACCGCCATCGCACCGGCGTCCTCCGGCGCGAGCAGGTCCTGGAAGGCAAATGACGGGGCGCAGAGTTCATCCTGACTGTATCCAAGGATTTTTTCGCATTGCCGGTTGGCATAGACGACCTTTCCCCGGTGGTTGACCAGGACCATGTTGGGTGCATGCTCGAGGAGCATGCGTGCACGCTCCATATCCCCGCGGCCTGCGCGCCGATCGGTGATATCGGTGCCGGTGCAGAGGACGGACTCGACGGCACCGGTCGGTGATTGCCGGACGCTGCTCGTCCAGGCAATCCGGCGTGTACTGCCGTCCGCAACCGCATGCCGGCACTCGAACGTGGGACATACGTCGGGGACGGCAAGGATGCCGGCGATCCGTGCGCAGAAGTCTTCATCCGGATCCCCGCCGCCCTGACAGATGGTCCCCACGTGAAAGCCGCCGGGGGTATCGCGCAGGCCAAACAGCACCCTGCCGTACTCGTTGACAAAGAGGATATACCCCTGTCGATCGATCCTGATAACGATGCTGCGCGCATCCTCGACAAGTGTGCGATAGTGCGCTTCGTTGCGTCTCAGGCGGGCATTTTCCACGGACAGGCGCATGACCTCGTCCCGGAGGTCCGCACCTTTGCCCTCCACCGGCGATGCATGCGCCCCGATCAGGGCATTGTGACGGTTCCGGTGGTTTTTCAGGCTCTGTGCATCGACGCCGAAGAGTTCGAATGTTCCCATTTCCTCGAGCATGGCGCCCGCGCGGTCAAGGAGAAAGGAACCGTGGTTGTCCAGCATCATCACGCACTCGGGCGATCCTTCCACAAAGATGACTGCGGTAAGGCCCACATCATGTGCCGCGGTGGCGAGAGCAATGCCGTTGAAGTTCTCATCGAGGGCCATGGCAACCAGATCCCGGAAGCAGAACACACCCTCGAATGTCGAATTATGGATAACATCAGAAAAAATCGACCCGAATCTGGTGCTTTCAAGGACGTGCATGGCGAGGGGCATACTATCTCTCGGTGTTCGTGCTGGTGAGAAGGGAACGGGGATCTGCCTCCCGGCAGATCGGTTGTTCCTGTTCGGTGAAAGGATGCGAACAATACAGTGTTGGGATAAGCCATATATAAGGCTTTTTTTCGGTTTTTAGGGCAAAATCCAGTGTTTTTGGAGAGATCCAACACTCCGGGGAAAAATCAGTACCTTTGGAGATATTCAACCGGATTGTACCAATTCGATCGGTTTGTAATATTACCCTCTTGTGGAAACACGATAACTATGAGCTCCTTTACATACCCGCAGAGGTATTTATCGAAAATCAATTTTCCCTTTATATGCTATAAATTTAATTATTTCCCGCTCATCTCTTCAATCGCCGTCGTAGCGCTGTCAGGCGCGCTTAAACTTCACTTTGCCTACGAATTTCTCGGGCGGACCTTACCCCTTCACTCCTTCATCGTTGCCATTCTCGTCACGTATGCAAGCTACGCGTTCGACCGGGGTGTGGGCTGTTCGGAAGACGAGGAGCGAAGCGGGCTGTTCAAATCCGCGCTTCTTGTATCAGCCGTCATCGCCACCATCCTCTCTTTTGTGTTGTTTGCAAACATCCTCCTCGCCGTCCCCTATATCATCGGGTATCTCTATGCCCGCGGCATTGGCGGGCACCGGCTCAAAGGCGGCTACGGCGTGAAAAATGCCGTGGTCGCATTGACATGGGCCTCGACAATGCCCATTTTCCTCTGCGACCTCTCCTTTGCGGGCCTGCTCGTCTACCTCTTCTTTTTTTCAAAAAGCTTCGTGAACACCATCATCTACGATGTCAGGGATGCGGAACGCGACCGCGAGGCAGGGATCGCAACCATCCCGACGCTCATGTCGAAGACGAGGCTCCGGGCGTTGCTGATCCTCATCAGCGCCGCGACCCACTGCATCCTGATCGCCGCAGCACTGGGCGGGATGCTTGCCTGCGCGGACATCCTGGTACTGAGCGCCCTGCACTCGCTGGGGTATATCATCATCTATTCGGGCGCATGCAATGTCCTGCGGAATACCCTCGTGGACGGGGAATGGATCCTCTATACCCTTTACAGTAGTTTCCGGGCCGTGTTCCTGTAATAGGCAACCATATCCCTCCCGAATTTCAGCGCCTCGGGAGAGGTGCAGATCAGGTCCCGGGTAAAGTCATAGCTGCCCGATTTATAGAAAAAGCCGATAGAAAGAAAAGTGTCCGTAACGGTGATCGCAATTTTCGGGGTCTGGTCGGTGATATAGAGGTCGACGTTGTCCAGTGATTCGTCGAGATGGTCGGCCACGACCTCGCGGAGGTCTTCGGTAATCACGATGGAAATCGGAATATTGTGCTTCACCAGCTCTTCCAGCATCTGCGGGTAATCAGGAAAGAGCATCGGGGTAACGCCCTGGATTTCAGTGGATTGCTTGAGATAGCCGAAAAAGACCCGGTGGGGCTTGAGTACATCAGAGGGCTCCGATGCCACGAGTTCGAAGGAGGATAGCTCGTAGAGGCGGATATAGAAATCATCCGGAAAACCGATACTATGGTCGGGAAAGGCGCGGAAGATATGCTGGAGCGTGGTGATGCTCCTCATAAAATGCTCGAACACCATCAGGTATGCCCTGCCGCTGTCCGTGAGTACAATCTCCCCATCCTTATCCATCGCGAACTCGACGTTTTTAAGATAATCCACGGTGAACGCAAATGTCGAAGCAGGAACGGAATCCTTGATCTCATCCTTTGTCCTGCCTTTGAGCAGGGCATCGAGCACTTCCATCCGCCTTCCGCTGGCGAAAATTTTCATGAAATTAGAAATTTCCATGGATGTCCCGTTTCATTGTGGGTGATTCACCTTTTTTAAGATTGTTTAATGAATCCAGTGAGATTGGATTTTTCCAACGGTACTGTTCAGCAACCCCTGCCGCGACCGTCCATTCCCCGTTATACGTCGGACCTGTTCCCATTGTTGTCCTTCTCCCGGGGATAATGGCGCTGCAGAAAGTCCCGGATCGCGCTGGATTCCAGCCAGCCCTGGTCGAGCCGGTTGATGATCGCGTCGATCTCGCCGGCCTGCAGAAAAATCTTCTCCGCCATTGGCCCTCCCTCGAGGTCGGCCAGCCCAACGATGGCCTGCAGGGGATTCCTGATGTGGTCGTTGAGGGTGGCCATCTGCTCCATGTTTTCCTCGATCTGTTCCAGCGCCTCGTGCTGGAGGACGGAGAGGTGCCGGAACTCCTCCTTGCTCCTGCGCAGCGCTTCCTCCGCCCGGCGGCGGCGGAGGATGTTGGCCGCAAGGATGACCACCGCAACGGCGAGCACGGCGATACCGGTGACCACGGCCCAGAAGACGTGCACGTTCACCGGAATGATCCCGGGGAGCTGGTTGATGAGCCTGCTGCCCTCGGGGAGCGCCGATGAATGGATGCCGAAGCGCATGAGCTGGTGGTTGTCAAAGAACCAGTGGGTGGGCACCTCGGTGACCACCGGGATGGACGATGCCTCCTCGCCGTTGAGAATACGCTCAGTGAGTTCCGCGGCAATCCTTCCCTGGTCGGTGCCGTATGCCAGCTTTCCCCCCACAATGCCGCCTCCGAGGTAGAAATCCCACACCCCGTAGATGGGGACGCTGGACGCCGAGGAGACCAGTGCCATGCTCTTCTCGTGCTCGTAGTAGGTGCCGGCACCGTCGACGGTGTAGGTCATCATCAGGATCACGGTACCGTCGGGAAGATTGGCGACGGTTTCGAGGAGCGTGTCCATCGTCAGATCCTCGAGGAGGGTGATGCTCACCCGGTCCCGGTATTCGGGGAGGATTTCTGCAAGGCGGTGTTTGTTGGAGATACCGGATATCGACTGATCATTGATGACGACCAGACGTGAAGTGCCGGGATGCAGGCGAAGCGCCGTATCAAGGGTGCTCCGGATATCATAGGCCTCCACCACGCCGGTACAGCCATGCCATGTGTCGAGATCGCCGTTGTGGTAATCGGAAACCCCGCAGAACACGCAGGGGGTCATGGGGAAGAGGTCCTTGTGGCGTGCCTGCATGAACTGGTAAGCGCCGTCATCGGCGACAATCACCGCATCGAACCGGGTATCGGCATATTTGATCCGGTACAGCTCGTACATCTTCCGGGAATACCCGGGTTCCGATACGCGCGCCAGATCCATGTATTCAACAACGATGTCGACGTCCACGCCGCGGTTATCGAAGTACGACCCGATGCCCTCGTTGATACTATGCGTCCACACGTGCCCTTCATGATATGAATGGAGGACGAGGATTTTCTTCGGGGCCGCCTGCTCATCTGCGGAAACCGGGCATGCAGCCAGCAAGAGAAGGCAAATGATGACAGGCGCCCATCTGAAAATCGGCGCCCGCCAGGCACGCCGGCAATCCCCCTTCCCACGGTACATAATCCCTCGCTCCATAAAAGTCAGCAAAAATAATCATGCTCTTTACTGCAACCGCACCCTGATGATATTCGTGCGGTATCGTCGACACCGGCACTCTATAGATTAAATTGACCGCGGTAATAACCTTTGTGAAACAATCCACCTTTTCTACTTTTAATAAATTTGATAATAAATCTTAATAGGGCTCAGAATAGAATATTGCGGCGGGTAGCCCTGCTATACAGGGCATGGCGGCGAATGTGTGAAAATTCAAAAATGGATACCTGGAGGTAAGATCATATGCTTCTCATGCATCATGATCGCCGCACCGCCCGGATCCTGCGCATGGCCTCCTCGAGGCGGGCGAGGTCCGCGGCATAGCTGAGCCGGATCCACCCCGGGGCGCTGAAGGCGGTGCCGGGTGTCGCGGCGACGCGGGCATCGTGAAGCCACCGCCGGGCAATCTCCATGTCGTCGCCCTCGACCTTCACGAAGGCGTAGAATGCACCGTCCGCCGGTGCCGTTGCATAGCCCATATCGGCCAGTTCATCGATGATATACCGGCGCCTTCCGTCGAATTCACGCCGCATCTCCTCAACACAGGCCTGGTCGCCGCGCAGTGCGGCAACCGCGCCCCACATCGCAAAGGTGGCGGGATGGCTGATGGTATGCTGCTGCACCTTGATCATCTGCCGGAGGATGGGTGCGGGCGCGACCGCATACCCGATGCGCCACCCTGTCATCGCGTAGGCCTTGGAGAACCCGTTGATGGTAACCGTCCGCTCGTGCATATCGCCGATTGCGGCGAGCGAGCGGTGCGGTTTGCCGTAGATCAGCTTCTCGTAGATCTCGTCGGAGACGGCGATGAGGTCGTAGTCGCAGCAGAGATCGGCAAGGAGGGCGAGCGACGCATCATTGAGCACGGATCCGGCCGGATTGGACGGCGAATTGACCACGATCATCCGGGTCTTCTGCCCTACCCGCTCGACCAGCCCGTCGTCCACCTGAAAGGTGCGCTCGTTCAGGCGGTGATGGACCGGGCGCCCCCCCGCGATCCGCACGCAGGGCTCGTACGATACCCACGCCGGGTCGAGGATCACCGCTTCGTCGCCGGGATTGAGCACCGCCTCCATCGCCTCGTAGATGGCGTCCTTGGCCCCGCAGGTCACGATCACGTCCTCCGGCCGCGCAGGAATGCCATTTTCCCCGGTGATCTTTTCCGCGATCGCCTCCCGGAGTTCCGGGATGCCGGGGCTGGGGGCATAGTGCGTCTCCCCCCGCCGGAGGGCCTCAATACATGCCCCGGTGATATGCGCCGGGGTGGCGAAATCGGGTTCGCCGATGGAGAGCGAGACGACGTCGATGCCCTCGCGGGCCATCCGCGTCGCCGTGTCGGTGATCTCGATGGTGGCGGATGGCGGAATGGCGCTGATTTTCTCCGAAAGCGCCCTCATTGCAACCGCTGGACCATCTTCACCGCGGATTCCACCGCACGCCGTGCATAATCGATCCGCTCGTGGGCCTCGAGGCGCGTCATCCCCGGTCCCGAGATGCCCAGCGTCACCGGCTTGCCGTACTCGAGCGAGAGGTCGATGATCTTTCTCGCCGCATGCTGCACGACAATCTCGTCATGCTGGGTGGCACCCTCGATCACGCAGCCGATGGTTACCACGGCATCCACGCGGCCCGCATCGAGCATCTTTTTTATCGCCAGCGGCATGTCGTAGGCGCCCGGCACGTAAAGGGTCTCCGTCACTTCCGCCCCGAGAAACTCGGCGTGCTCTTTGCCCTCGATTTCCATCATGTAGGTCAGGTCACGGTTGAATTCGGACACAACAAATCCAAGTTGTATGGTCATGTTCATTCTCCTGTATGCAGTGTATATAACAGTCCGGCATGAGGTTTCCGGCTCCTAGCGGCGTGCGGGACCTGCGTCGGCGAACCCCTGCCGCTGCCCGGTGCCCGCCTCCCGCTCGAGGTCACGCGGGCGCAGCAGCAGTTTCACGGCGTTTTCCGCGTGCTCCCGCGTGCGCTGTTCGGCGAGCCATGCCAGTTCGGCATCGTCGGCGGCCTCGTCCTCGTGGACGAAGACCTCGATGATGTGCCGGTTGGTCATCAGCTGGCAGAGGATCAGGCCCTGCGACGCTTCATGCGCACACATGCGGTCCTTGTCCTGCCCGCCCGGCATCCCCAGCGCCATCACGAGATCGCAGTGGCGCTCCTCGATGAGCTTTTTGCAGGCCACGGGGAGGTCTTTCATCCCGGGAACGGTGGACCGCTCGATGGCGATGCTGGCGTGGCGGCGCAGCTCGTCGACGGCGATGGCACCCATGTTCACCCGGGCGAAGGTGGTATCCGCGACCCCGATCCTCATCCCAGCACCCCTGCCGCCGCTTCCACGCCGTCGCCCTCTGCGGGTGCGCCGAGACGGGCGAGGGCGTGCTGGATTGCCCCGAGGGCGGCGAGGATCTCAGGGGCGCCGACGGCACCCATGGTGCCGATGCGGAAGATCTTCCCCTTGAGATGGTCCTGTCCGCCGGCGATCTCCACGCCGAGGCTCTTGACCGCTCCCCGGAAGTCGGCGTCGCCGATGCCCTCCGGGATCTTCAGTGCGGTCACGGTATTGGAGTACGCGTGCACCGCGTCGATGACCGGGAAGAGCTCGATGCCCCATGCCTCTGCCGCGGCGCGGACCGCACGGGACATCCGCCGGTGGCGCTCGATCCTCGCCTCGAGCCCTTCCTCGGCGATGATCCGGCACGCCTCGCACAGGGCGAGAAAGAGCGGGACTGCCGGGGTGTAGGGGGTCTGCATGGGCGATTTAGTGCCGCTCTTCCGGTAGGCCTCGAGGTCGAGGTAGAACGGCCGCTGCGCCGCGATCTGCTCCCACGCCCGCGCCGAAACCGAGATGGCCGAGAGCCCCGCCGGGGCGGCGAGGCACTTCTGCGATCCCACCATGGCCACATCGACGCCCCAGCGGTCGGCCTCCACAAGATCGCCGGCGATGGAGGTGATGCCGTCCATGATGAAGAGGGCGCCGTGCTTTCTGGCGAGCGCCCCCACCTCGGGCGCGGGGTTTTTTATCCCTGCAGAGGTCTCGTTGTGGACCATGGTCACCACCCCGGCGCCCTCCTCAAGCGCCTCCTCGAGCCGCGCAAGGTCGAGCGGGGTGCCCCACGCCGAGGCGATCTCACGCACCCGCCCATAGCGCTTCCCGATCTCGGAGAGCCGGTCACCGAACTTGCCGTTGACCAGGCAGGCCATCGTTGTACCCGCACAGAAGTTAGCGACCGCCGCTTCCATTGCCGCCGTGCCCGAACCGCTCAGCACAAAGAGATCGTTGTTCGTGCCGAACATGGGCCTGAGCAGGTCAACGCATTCCTGGTAGACCGCGCCGAATTCGGCACCGCGATGGTTGATCGCCTGCCGGGTCATCGCCGCCCGCACCCGTTCCGGCATGGGTACCGGGCCGGGAAGCATGAGGAGTGGTTCGTTTTCCATTCAGATCAGCCTAATATAATTATTGAAACACCTTATAAGAAGTTGGCATATCATGGCAGACGTGGCAATTATCGCAGGATCAACATCAGACGGACCGGTCGCAGACCAGACCATCGCCGTGCTCGAGGAGGCGGGAGTGTCTTTTGATTTCGAGGTCATCTCGGCGCACCGGGAGCCCGACCGCCTCGACGCCTATATCCGGGAGAGCAACTGCCGGGTCGTTATCGCCATCGCCGGGCTTTCGGCCGCGTTGCCGGGAGTCATCGCCTCGAAAACCGACCGTCCGGTAATCGGGGTCCCGGTGAGCGGCACCCTGCAGGGACTGGACGCTCTCCTCTCCATCGTGCAGATGCCGAAAGGCGTCCCCGTCGCCTGCGTCGGGATCGACAACGGGGAGAACGCAGGCCGCCTTGCGATCCGCATCCTCGCCGCCGGAAGAAAAGACTGAACGTTATTTTCTCTCGCGCAGGATATCGCGGACCATTTTGACGGCGCAGAGGTCGCCGCACATCGAGCAGGTGTCGATGTCCCCATCGCGCTCGTGCACGGTCCGTGCCGTTTCCCCGAACATGGCATGGGAAAACTGCGCCTCCCAGTCGAGGCGGCGGCGCGCCTCCGCCATCTGCCGCTCCCCTTCGGTGAACCAGCGCTCGCCAAGGCGCACCGTGTTGCCCACATGCGCCGCCACGCGGGCAACCCTCGTCCCCTCGACGATATCGTTGACATCGGGGAGAGCGAGGTGCTCGGACGGCGAGACCATGCAGAGGAAATCGGCCCCGTGCATGCAGGCCACCGCCCCCCCGATAGCCGCGGCGACGTGGTCGTAGCCGGGCGCAACATCGGTGACCAGCGGACCGAGGAGGTAGAGGGGGGCACCCTCGCAGAGCTCCTTGATCATCGCCACATTGTAGCCGATCTGGTGAATGGGGATGTGGCCCGGCCCTTCGATCATCCGCTGCACGCCCATCCCCTGCGCACGCTGGGCAAGGGCCCCGAGGGTGAGGTACTCGGTCGCCTTTGCCATCCTGCCCGCGTCCACCACCGCACCGGGGCGCATGCCGTCGCCGAGGGAGACGCACACCTGCTCTTCGGCGAGGAGCTCAAGGAGATAGTCGTATTCCGCATAGAGAGGATTTTCCTCGCCTGTTTGCGCCATCATGGCCACGTGGAAGGCCCCGCCCCTGCTCACCACGCCCATGATGCGGGGATCGCTTCGCAGGGCGTCGAGTGCGGTTCGGTTCACCCCGCAGTGGAGCGTGAGGAAGTCCACACCCTGCCGGCAGTGTTCACGGATCACCGAGAAGAGCAGGTCGGCGTCGACGTCCGCCGCGCTGCCCGCCCGCCGGACCGCCTCGTAGATCGGCACGGTCCCCACGGTTGCATCCAGCCCGAGGATCCGTTTCCGGATCGCCGCGAGATCGCCGCCGGTGGAAAGGTCCATGAGGGCGTCCGCACCGTTATCCAGTGCGGCGCGGGCTTTGCGCTCCTCGAGATCGGGGTCGCAGCGGGTTCCCGAGGTGCCGATATTGACGTTCACCTTCACCCCGCAGCCTTCGCCGATGGCACAGGGGCGGTGCTCGCGCCGCGGGTTGGCCGGGATGACCACCCGTCCCCGTGCGATCGCCTTGGCCAGCTGCCGGGGATTGAGGTGCTCGAGGGGGGCAACCTCTTCGACGATATCGGGAACGCCCGAGAGGCACTCCAGAATCAGGGTTTGCATAAAACACATTTGTCAGGGATTCTTATTACTTTGCATGGAAGTTCAGTGGATACCGGGTGAGCAGATGTTCGCCAATGCCTATGTGTCCGGCTCCGTGCTGGTCGATGCGGGAGCGCTCCCCATGGTGGTGGAGCCGTACCGGGACAGGATCGAGACCATCCTCCTCACCCACTGCCACTTCGACCACATCGCCCACGCCGCAGAGATCGCCCACATGTGCCACGCGGAGATCGTCATCCACCGAAACGACGCACCCGGCCTCACCGACGAGCGCCGGAACCTCTCCCTGCTCTTCGGCGCCCGCCTGCCTGCAATCGTCCCCGACAGAACGCTCAGCGACGGCGACCGTATCGGGGATCTGGAGGTCATCCACACCCCGGGGCACACGCCGGGGAGCGTCTGCCTGTACGACCGGGATCATGCCGTTCTCTTCTCCGGCGACACGGTCTTCGCCGGGGGCGGATTCGGGCGCTGCGACTTCCCGTACGGCAGTATGCAGGCCCTGCGCACCTCTCTCGAACGCCTCGGCACCCTCCGGGTCGAGGAGCTCTATCCGGGCCACGGGGAGCCGGTAACCGCCGGTGCCGGACGGCATATCGAAGCGGCGCTGCGGTTCATCGGCACTACCTATGGATAAAGGTGTTTACTGCCTGGTGCTTCAAAACTGCGCCTGCAACATCGAGATCGGGCGGCTGGGGAGGCGCGACTTCACCCCCGGGTGGCATGTCTACGTGGGCTCGGCGCTCGGCCCGGGGGGTCTGAAACGGGCATGCCGCCACGTCCGCCTCGCCCGGACGCGGGACCGGGCGCCGAAATGGCACATCGATTACCTCCTGGTCTCCCCCTGCTTCTCGCTCGGGGCTCTCTATTGCGCCCCGACCGGAGATGCCGCGGAATGTGCCGTTGCCCGGGGACTGGGCGGCGCCTGTGTACCCGGCTTCGGCTGCAGCGACTGCCGCTGCGGATCCCACCTGTTCTCTCGCTCCTGCGACCCCGGCGGGGAGATCGAAGCCGTTCTGGCCGGACTCGGGCTCGAGTGCCTGCGCCACGCCCCACAGGCGCACGATCCGGGTCCGTAGCAGTACCCGGTGGTCGCGGGAATGCATCATTCGGGCCCCGGAGAGGGAGGGTTATTGCGCCTGCCGCTCCCCGGACGGACTACCGGAATATGGCGGAATGGACCTGAGAGGGGGATCCGGAGGGAATATGCACCCTGCATCGAAACGCCGCCGTATTGCAACGAGCAAAACTATGAAATAACTACACGCCAAGCATTAGACTATGAAGGTTCTCGGGATCTCCGGAAGCAACAGGAAGGACGGCAATACCGCATTTCTCGTCAAAAAGATCCTCGAACACGTCGACGAGGAGGAGTGTTCTGAGATCGAGACCGAATTCGTGTCGCTGGCGGGAAAGATAATCAAGCCGTGCACGGGGTGTGAATTGTGCAAAGAGAAAAAATGGTGCGTTATCCAGAATGATGACTGGGACGACGTCGCAGAAAAGATCCTCGAGTGCGACGTGCTCGTCCTTGGGTCGCCCACCTATTACTACGATGTCTGCGGCCACCTGAAAAACTTCATGGACCGGACCTACTCGTTCTACCATGACCGCAAGCTCGCGGGACGAAACGCCATCGTCGTCTCCGTCTGCGCCGATCGCGGGTGCGAGAGGACGCTGGAGACCCTGGAAGCGTTCGTCAACACCCACGAGTTCTCCTACCTGGGCTACGTTGGGGGGAGGGGCTACCTCCCGGGCGATATCCTCAGGGACAAGCGGGCGCTGGCAAAATGCAAGGAGGTCGCCGGCAAGATCATCAAACTCCTGAGAAAAAATTCCGAGTATATCAGGTCGCTGTAAGGAGAGGCGACGGCGCAACCCTTTTTTAAAGGGCACAGCGCGAACACGGGGATGCGCCGTTCACGATACAATCGAGGATGCGAGGGGTCCGCCCTCAATTCGATTTTTGTTTCAGCTGCCCGGGCGGGAGGGGCTGTCCCTTTGCGGTGCCGTTGCCCCGTTCGGCAGAAAGTGAGGCTCATGGGAGGCCGTTCCCGTTTCCTGAGATTTGTACCGTATCTTTCCCGCCAGCTGTTCCACCATAGCGCGATGCAGGTGCCACCGCCGCCGCGTGGCACCCCTTCACAGGAGGCTGTACAGCGTGGTCCGCGGGACGAGTTTCCGCCCGATATCCCCTGCAATCCGCCGCATCTCCTCCGGATCGAGATAATCGGTATCCGAAGCGCCGGCTCCCTTGGAGATGCTCTCCTCGTACAGTGTCCCGCCCAGGTCATCTGCACCGGCAAGAAGGGCAAGCTGCGCCATCTTCAGCCCCACCTTCACCCAGGAGATCTGGATATGGTCGATGTTGTCCAGGAACAGCCTTGCTACCGCATGCATCAGGAGATCCTCCCTGCCCGTGGCGCCGGGGCGGGCCAGCCCGGACCGATAGAGGGGAGTGCGGCGATGAATGAAAGAGAGGGGCACGAATTCTGTGAATCCTCCGGTATCGTCCTGAATGTCCCGGATGAGGGAGAGATGGCGGATCCGGTCTGCCGTCGACTCCACGTGGCCGTACATGATGGTCGCCGTGGTGGGGATGCCGAGGTCGTGCGCCTCGCGGATGATCCGCTCCCAGGTGGCGGTATCGATCTTTCCCGGGCAGATGACCTGCCGCACCTCGTCGACAAGGATCTCCGCTGCGGTGCCGCACAGCGAATTCAGTCCCGCTTCCTGCAGGCGTCCGAGCATTTCCAGGGTCGTGATGCCGCTTTGCCGGGCACCGTAGGCGACCTCCATCGGGTTGCTGGCATGGATGTGCACGCGGGGGAGCGCCTCGCGGATCCAGCTGATGATGTCAGTATAGGAATCGGCGCAAAAATCGGGATGGAGGCCGCTCACCGTACAGATCTCGGTCACCTCCCTCGATCCGGCAAGGTGCGCCTTCTCCTGGACCTCGCGCTTTCCGCAGCAGAATGTATCCGGATCTCCCGGCTTCCTTGAAAAACCGCAAAATCCACAGGAATTCACACAGAGGTTGGTTACATTGATATTCTGGTTGCGGACATAGGTCACCACATTCCCGACGCGCTGCTCCCTGAGCGCATCGGCAGCCCGTGCGATATCCCAGACCTCGCGACCGCGTGCCGAGAGAAGCGCCGTGCCCTCATCCGCGGTCAGGCGATGTCCCGCGAGGACATCGGCGAGGAGGGCGGCGGTTCGGGTGCCGGATCCCATGCTCAATGATAACAGGGCACACGCGTGTATAAGTGTGTTCCTGTCCCCCCTCGATCCGTTCCCGAAGAGGGAAAAGCACGGGGGGGGAGTTCCACAACCAGCCCAGCATGCCCCTGCTCGCGGTCTCGTTCAGGGCGCGTGCCTGCAGCCGGTCCATTTCCTGCTCCATGTGCCGCAGCGCTGCTCCCTGAGCATGGCCTTTGTCTCCTCATCGCAGTCGCATTCCCCGATACGGCGGTTGAACGCCCGGTCCGTTCACGATTGGTCCGGCACCTGTGCGTCAGGGACACCCGCCCCGCGAAGGATTCCCAAACACGGGATGCCGGCCCACCGTCCCCCCTGCCGGCAACCACTGCCACGTGCACAACAGCAAAAACACATCGCAGCAAAGATCTCTCGCGAGCATGGAGGGCCCCCCCGATGCACTTGAGCGCAGTGACGCCTACCGGGTGCTGAAGCGCTATTTCGGCTACACGTCGTTTCTCCCCCACCAGGAGGGAATTCTACGCGCCGTCCTCGAAGGACGGGACGTGCTCGCCGTGGTTGCGACAGGCGGAGGAAAATCGCTCTGCTACCAGCTCCCCGCCCTCCTCAAGGACGGGCTCACCGTCGTGGTATCGCCACTTATCGCCCTGATGAAGGACCAGGTTGACGCACTGCGGGAATGCGGTGTCGCTGCGGCCTACCTCAACAGCACGCTTTCCTATGATGAGAGGGTGCGCATCGAGGAGAAGCTCCGGAGAGGCACCCTCAGCCTCCTCTACATTTCTCCCGAACGGGTGGTGCAGCCCGGGTTCCGGCGGATCCTGCAGGGGCTCACCATCAGCCTTGTCGCCATCGACGAAGCGCACTGCATCTCCCAGTGGGGCCACGAGTTCCGGCCCGAGTACCGGCAGCTCGCCCTCATCAAGCGCACCTTCCCCGCCACCCCGGTCATCGCCCTGACCGCGACGGCGACGGCGGCGGTCCGGCAGGACATCTGCGAGCAGCTCCACCTCGATCGCCCGGCGGAGTTCGTCGGCAGCTTCCTGCGCCGCAACCTGCACTACCGGGTCATCCCGAAGAGCAACGCCTATGCGCAGCTCGTCGGTTACCTCTCCGGCCATCGCGGGGATTCGGGGATCGTCTACTGCACGAGCAAAAAGACGGTGGAGGACCTTGCACAGAAACTGAACCGGGACGGCTTCCTGGCGCTGCCCTACCATGCAGGGCTCGACAGCAGGGTGCGGAGCCGGACACAGGATACATTCATCCGTGATGCTGTGCGCATCATCGTGGCGACCGTCGCCTTCGGGATGGGGATCGACAAGCCCGACGTGCGCTTCGTCATCCACTATGACCTCCCCCAGACCCTGGAGCAGTACTACCAGGAGACCGGGCGGGCAGGACGGGACGGGGAGAAGAGCGACTGCATCCTTCTGTACTCGCGGGGAGACCGGGCGAAGGTGCAGTACTTCATCGAGAAAAAGAGCAGCGAGGCTGAAAAAAGGGTCGCCCGGAGAAAACTGGAACAGCTGATCGAGTTCTGCGAGAGCAGTACATGCCGGGTGCGCATGCTGCTGCGCTATTTCGGGGAGGAGCTCTCTCCCCCGTCCTGCGGGACGTGCGACAACTGCCTCGAGCCCCGCCGGACCTTCGACGGCACGGAGATCGCACAAACGGTGATCGCCTGTGTCTCCCAGATCGGCGCCCCGTTCGGTGCAGGCTATATCGCCGATGTGCTGCGAGGGGCGAAGAGCGGGAAGGTGAAGGCACGCGGGCATACCGCCGTCCCCGCATACGGCTCGGGAAGGGGGACGACGAGAGAGCAGTGGACGGAATATATCGGGGAACTCGTCCGCAAAGGATACCTTGCCGTGGAGGGCGACCGCTACCCGGTGATCGTTCTCAACGAGCGGAGCAGGGAGATCGCCGGGGGACGACTGAATGTGGTGCTGAGCGAGCGGCGCGGTGCCCCCGCGGTGCGGCGCGCATCCGCGGGAGAAGGGTACGATGCGGCCCTCTTTGCCCTCCTCAAGGACCTGCGGACCGATCTCTCCCGGGAAGAGGGGATCGCCCCGTTCATGATCTTCTCCGACACCACCCTCCGGGAGATGGCGGCGGTCATGCCCCGCACCCGCGAGGATCTCCTCGCCATCAGGGGGATCGGCGCCCACAAGCTGCGCAAATACGGCGATGCCTTCCTGGCCGCGATCCGGGAGCAACGCGAAACCCGCGCGGAAACCTCCGCACCCCCGCAGGGAGGGACCGCGCTTTCCCCCGACTCGATCGCCGAGACCCTTGCCCTCTACCGGCGCGGCTACACCGTGCGGGAGATCGCGGCGGCGAGGGAGATGGCGGAAGAGACCGTGGGAGCCCAGATCGAGGCCATCATTCTAGGCGGAGAGGAAATTTCCCTCGACGACCTTGTCATACACGCCAAGAAGGAGGCCATCCGGGACGCCATTGCCCGATGCGGACATGAAAACCTCCGGCTCCTGAAATCGCATCTCGGCGACCGCTATTCCTACAACGAGATCCGTTTCGTGCGGGCGTGGGATGCGGTGCGCACAGAGTAACCGCTGCGGACGGCCGAAAGGCAACCGCGGCCTCCCGGTGCAGAAAAAACTCAGGACCCTCCCGTTTCAGACCGGCCCGTACGTCGTCGTCCGCTGCCGCAGCGTGAGCCCGAGGTCGTCGACGATGCGCCGCATCTCCTCCGGATCGAAGAGGCCGCCCGCCTCCCCGCCGGCGTCGGCGGAGACCGCATCGACGAACATCGTGCCACCGATGTCGTCGGCGCCTGCTCGCAGGAGGAGCGAGGTCATCTTCAGGCCCACCTTCTGCCAGGGGACCTGGATGTGGTCGAAATTGTCCAGGAACAGGCGTGAGACTGCAACGAGGAGAAGGTCTTCCCGGCCCGTGGCACCGCGCGGGGCGATGCCCGACGCGAAAAGAGGGGTGTGTTCATGGAGCCACGAGAGGGGGACCAGCTCGGTAAACCCTCCTGTTTCGTCCTGGATAGCACGCAGTATGGAGAGATGGCGGATGCGGTCTTCCGCCGACTCCACCGATCCGTACATGATGGTGGCCGTTGATGTGATCCCCATCGCGTGAGCCTCTTTGATGATCCGCACCCACCCGGCGGTGGACACCTTCCGGGGGCAGATGATCTCCCGCACCCGGTCCACCAGGATCTCGGCGGCGGTACCCTGCAGCGTCCCGAGGCCCGCGTCCCGCAGCATCCGGATCACCTCCCCGGTGGAGATCCCGCTCTGCTCCGCCGCCCATGCGATCTCGTCCGGGCTGCAGGTATGGATGTCCGCCCGGGGGACGACCTCGCGCACCCAGGAGAGAATGTCCCGGTACGATTCGGCGGTGAAATCGGGGTGGACCCCGGAGAGCAGGCAGATCTCGGTCACCCCCCGCTCCTTTGCCAGGGCCGCCTGCTCCTGGATCTGCTCTTTGCCATACACGTATGTCCCTTCCGCTCCTTTCGGTTTTCCGAAACCGCAGAAGCCGCAGATATTCTTACAGATATTGGTGACGTGCAGGTTCTGGTTGCGCACGTAGGTGACCGTGTCCCCGACCTTTTGCTCACGGATGCGGTCGGCGGCAGCGGCGATCTCCCATACCCCCCGATCGCTGGTCCGCAGCAGTCCGACCGCCTCCTCCCCGGTGAGGCGGTGGCCTCCAAGTACATCGTCCAGCAGCTGTTTCATGCATCTCCTCCCCGATACCTCACGACTTTGGTTTTTTCTTCTTTTTGCCCGCAAGAAGATCCTGCGGCGTTTCCCGCATGCGCAGCCATGCCTCGTGCAGGATCATGATGACCAGCACCGCCACGGCAACGGGGACGATGTTGAGGGGGAGGTAGCCCACCAGGGGGACGGCAAACAGGGCTTTACCCACGATCCACTCCTCCCTGACCGGCTCGATGACTCCCACCCCCGGCAGGATCGTGTTCTGGTCCACCACCGGGTTGTTGTCGCCCCGGGTAATGTAGCCGCCCTCCCCGGACCTGTCGGTCAGTGCCATCGCCCGGTGAATGATGGGATGGACCGAATCCACCCCGTTGGGCCGGTAGATGATCACGTCGCCGTAGACGGGATTTCCATCACGGGCAGGATACGCGTTGAACCGTCCGCTGCCCGTCCGCATCCCCTCCTCATGCGTGAGGAGATCGCCGAACCGGTTTTCCTCGACGACGAAGACGAGATCGCCCACCTTCATGTTGGGCACCATGCTTTCCGATTCCACGGCGACCACCGCAGGCCAGGTACCGCTCACCAGAAAGAGCACGAGGGCGATCGCCCCCACCACGCCGATAACCCAGAGGAGATCGCGGGCGAATGACGCTGCAGGATGGTCGCTTTTCAGCAGTCCCGAGAGTACTGACGGGTCATCGTCCTGCTTCCCCGTGGGCTTCATATCTATCGGTATTGGCAATCCCCTCCCATAATAGTTTGTTACCCCGCATTTTCCCTGCCGGGCAAAACGGCAGCATAATCCGGGGGATGTCACCCGCGCGGGCGGGCCGCGGCACCGGCATCGACATCTTTTCTTCACCTCGCACCAAACCATTTCATCGATGCTGAGCGATCAGGAGATCGTGTGCCGGTTCCTGGATGCCAACCACCAGGTGCACCCGGAGGTAGTGCGGTACCTGCGCGAACACGGGACGCAGTCCATAATCGACCAGATCGTTTCCGGCCTTCCCGCAAACTGCCTCGTGGTGGCACCGCAGCATATTCCCGGCTGGAAAACCGAGCGGGACGGCGCACGTTTTCTCGCCGACCCTGATCTCGACGTGCTCGCCGGCAAAGCGGTATCAGGCATCGAAAAGGCGGATTTCAACGATTTCTACTTCTATTTCCGGGACCGCTACAACCAGCTGGGCGCCCTGATGCGGCCGCGCGTCAACCCCCTGCCCATCGAGGCGCTCGCCAGGAACGTCCGGTACCGCGACCAGGAGTGCGGGATCACGGGCATGGTGGTCGAGGTGCGATCTACTGCCAAAGGGCACCGCATGGCCGAGCTGGAGGATCCCACCGGCACCATCAACGTGCTCTTCAACAAGGACCGCGACGTGTTTGCGGAGGCGGAAAAGATCGTGCCCGACGAGGTCATCGGCGTCAAGGGCAAGCTCTCCAGCGACGGCAGCCTTTTTTTCGCCGATACGCTCGTCAGGCCGGACATCCCCATCCAGCACGCCCCTTTCACGAGCGAGACGCCCGGCACGGCGGTGCTCATCTCGGACGTGCACGTGGGCAGCGACACGTTCATGGAGGATGAATGGCTGCGTTTTTCCGACTGGCTCGACGATGCGCGGCCCCAGTACCTGCTCATCGCCGGCGACCTTGTCGACGGCATCGGCATCTATCCGGGGCAGGACCAGGAGCTGACCATCACCAGCATCGACGAGCAGTACGATGTCTTTGCCTCCATGCTGCGCGATCTTCCCGCGTCCTGCCGGATCGTGGTCTCGCCCGGCAACCACGACGCCGTGCGGGGGTCCGAGCCGCAGCCCGCACTGCCCGCACGGTTCTGCGAGAAGTTCCCCTCCAATGTCACGCTGGTGGAGAATCCGAGCCTCGTGAGCCTGCAGGGCGTCCACGTGGCGATGTACCACGGCCGGTCCTACGACGACCTGATTTCCTTGATCCCGGGCGCCTCCTACACGAGGCCGGAGGAGATGATGGTGGAGATGCTCAAACACCGGCACCTCGCGGCCACCTACGGGATGCGGACACCCATCAAACCGGCAAAACAGGACCGGCTGGTCATCGATCCCATCCCCGAGCTACTGCACACCGGGCACGTGCATATCTGCGGGATGACCCGCTACCGGGGGGTGCTGGGCGTCAATGCGGGTGCATGGCAGGCGCAGACGCAGTTCCAGAAGCAGATGAACATCCAGCCCACCCCGGCGCGGGCGGCGGTTGTCGACCTGCAGACGCTCGAGGCGAGATTTTACGATTTCAACGAGCCGGGCGCACCGCGCCCGATCTGACCACCCTGCGCCTGCGGGAGCGGGGACGGCCTGCTTCCCCCCGGCTCCGGCAGCACGAACGGGAGTGCCGCTCCCGAACAAAACGTTGTATTTTTATCATGAAAGTCGACAATTATAGTAAATCTCGATTTCGAGTTCTGTGCATGCAGTAGAACCCGGAGGACACGTTGAATGGATTATTTACTCTATCTTGCACCAGTCTGTGCCCTTGTGGGCCTTCTCTTTGCCGGATACCAGTTCCTGAATATCCGAAAAGAGGGCGAAGGCACGGAATTGATACAAAAGATCACCGCTGCGATCCACACCGGTGCGATGGTCTACTTAAATCGCCAGTACCGGGCCATCGCCGTCTTCGTTGTGGCGCTGGCCATCATTATCGCACTTATTCTGCCCAACGGCGCGCTCACCGCAGGATGTTTCGTCATCGGTGCGGTACTCTCCGCCACGGCAGGGTACATCGGGATGTTCACCGCAACGAGCGCGAACGGGCGGACTGCAAATGCCGCCCGGCGCGGCATTGCGGATGCCTTCAAGGTGTCGTTTGCGAGCGGTACGGTGATGGGCATGTCCGTCGTCGGCCTCGGGCTCTTCGGGCTCTCCGTCTGTTTCATCGCCCTCGGCTTCATCCTGCCGGAAATGGCGGAGGCGACCCTCGTCAACATCCTTGCAGGGTTCTCGCTGGGTGCGAGTTCTATCGCCCTCTTCGCCCGTGTCGGCGGCGGTATTTTCACCAAGGCAGCTGACGTGGGCGCCGATCTCGTGGGAAAGGTCGAAGCCGGCATTCCCGAGGACGACCCCCGCAACCCCGCCGTGATCGCCGACAACGTGGGCGACAACGTTGGCGATATCGCCGGCATGGGTGCCGACCTCTACGAGAGCTACGTCGGCTCCATCCTTGCCACCATGCTCCTCGGCGCGGCGACCGGTGCTCTGCATCCCGATATTCCGGTGGCCAGCTTCATCGCCTTTCCGCTGATCCTTGCAGCGCTGGGAATCATCGCCTCCATCGTTGGTACGTTCTTTGTCCGCACCAGCAAGACCGAGAGCAGCGCCATCCACAGCGCCTTCAACCGGGGCCTGCTCATTGCCCTCGCCCTCGTGGTGGTCATCACCTACGTCGCCTCCGATTTCCTCCTGGGAGACTTCGGGTTCGGCGTCTTCGTAGCCACCGTCGGCGGTCTGATCGCCGGGTTCCTCATCGGGCAGATCACCGAGTTCTATACATCGTTCGAGCGCTCCCCCACCCTCGCCATCGCTAAGTCCTGTGAGACCGGTGCCGCCACCAACATCATCACCGGCTTTGCCAAGGGCATGGAGTCCACGATCTTTCCCGTGATCATCATCTCCATCGCCATCTACCTTGCCTACACCTTTGCAGGCCTCTACGGCATCGCCCTCGCCGCGGTGGGCATGCTTGCCACGCTCGGTATCTCCCTTGCCGTGGACGCCTACGGCCCGGTGGCGGACAATGCCGGCGGCATCGCCGAAATGTCCCACCAGCCCCCGGAGGTACGCAAGATTACCGATACGCTCGATGCGGTCGGCAACACCACCGCGGCCATCGGCAAGGGATTCGCCATCGGGTCCGCGGCGCTCACCGCGCTCGCGCTCTTCTCCTCCTACGCCATCGCGGTGAACCTTACCGAGATCAGCGTCCTCGAAACCCCCGTCTTTATCGGGGTGCTCATCGGGGCGATGCTGCCCTTCCTCTTCTCCTCCATGACCATGCTGGCGGTCGGCAAAGCGGCCTACCAGATTGTTCTCGAGGTCCGCCGCCAGTTCAAGGAGATTGCAGGCCTGATGGAGGGCACCGCCGAACCCGACTATGAGACCTGCATCGCCATCTCCACCACGTCCGCGCTGCGGGAAATGATCCTCCCGGGGCTGCTCGCCATCGCCGCCCCGGTGATCGTGGGCCTGGTCCTCGGCCCCGGCGCATTGGGCGGCCTTCTCGTCGGATCGCTTGCCGCGGGATTCATGCTGGCCATCACCATGGCCAATGCGGGTGGTGCCTGGGACAACGCCAAGAAATTCATCGAGCAGGGCAATCTGGGCGGCAAGGGCTCCGATGCCCACAAGGCTGCGGTGACCGGCGACACGGTCGGCGACCCCTTCAAGGACACCTCCGGCCCCGCCATCAACATCCTGCTCAAGCTGATGTCCATTGTGGCAGTGGTCTTCGCTCCCCTGTTCCTCTAATTTTTCCCCTTTTTCCAACCGCGTGTGTGTATTCGCGTGACGCCTGTGCCCATATCAGGAGCACGCGTCTTGTACGACACCGGGGAGCTTTCCCGGCAGCAAAATTGCATCCGGGCTCTGGTCGCGGTCAGCAGCAATGCCTATCCCGGCCGGATATGCCATACGCACCCGTTTCCGAATCTATGAAGGCCGCCTTTGCGTTGAGCAACTGGCGGTTCGGTGTACCGCAGACCCGGTGTCAGCGTCACGCGGGAGTCAGGGGAATTCTCTGCGGCGGGATCGTTCCATCACAGGACAGCAGCTACACCTGAATTGCAGCGGGCCGGGGAACACTCTTTTTCACCACTTCCACCCATAGGTAGGAGAGAGGACATACCATGTACACACTCGTACTGCTCCGGCACGGTGAGAGCACGTGGAACCGGGAGAACAGGTTCACCGGATGGACCGACGTCGATCTCTCCGAGAAGGGGGTGGAGGAAGCCCACGAGGCGGCGCGGCTGCTTGCCGCCGAAGGGTATACCTTCGACGTGGCCTACACCTCGGTGCTCAAGCGGGCCATCCGCACCCTCTGGATCGTGCTCGATGATATGGACCTGATGTGGCTGCCGGTGCTGCGGTCGTGGCGGTTGAACGAACGCCACTACGGGGCGCTTCAGGGGCTCAACAAGGCCGAAACCGCAGAGAAATTCGGCGATGAACAGGTGTTTGTCTGGCGCCGCAGCTACGATATCCCGCCCCCGGCACTCGAACCCGGCGACCCCCGCACCCCCGCAAACGACCGCCGCTACGCCGATCTCTCCCCTGCGGAGCTGCCGCGTACCGAGTGCCTCAAGGACACGGTGGAGCGCTTCCTGCCCTACTGGCGCGATGAGATCGCACCCGCAGTCCGGGCAGGAAAACGGGTGCTCATCGCCGCACACGGAAACTCCCTGCGGGCGCTGGTCAAGTACCTGGACGATATCTCCGATGAGGAGATCCCCCACCTCAATATCCCCACCGGCATTCCGCTCGTGTACGAGCTGGACGATGCTCTGCAGCCCATCCGCCATTATTACCTCGGCGATGCCGAGGCGGCGGCCGCCGCCGCGGAAGCGGTCGCCCGGCAGGGAATGGCGCAAAAAGAATAATCCCCTTTTTTTGTCCCGTGAAATCGGGTCTCCGCTCGTGTGGGGTTTAGATCTCGCAGCGAAGCCCGATCGTTTCGAGCACCTGCGAGGCCGCGCCGATACCCCCGTCAAGGTACACGGCGCCGATCAGCGCCTCCATGCACTCGGCGAGCACGCGCCCCGACCTCCAGACCGCCTGCGCCTCCTCCCCCTTACCCCAGTACACGTAGTCTTCGACCGACATCTGTTCGGCGAGCCGCCGCAGGACGGTCATGTTGACGCAGTTGGTCTTTTTGGTGGTGATCAGCCCCTTGTCGTGCTCCCCGACAGCGACGAGGGACTGGATGACCACCACGTCGATGACCGCATCGCCGAGGGTGGCGAGGGCGTCCATGTGTGCCGCGGGACCGAAGCCCTGCTCCCCGGCATAGGCGAGCCTGGTCAATGCGCGGGTGAGCAGTCGGGGGTCGGTGAACGAGTATCCCATCGCCCGTTCGAGACCGGAAGCGTCATGCGGAGGGTGCATCACGATCGAAAGGCGAGGGAAAACTCAGAGGACCTCAGCGCGATCGATGACCGCTTTTTTGACAGGCCGGTCCGCACGGTCGGTTTTCAGAGCGCCGATGGCATCCACCACGTCCATGCCCTCGACCACCTTCCCGAAGACGGGGTGCGCATACGGGGTGGAGGGATTGTCCCAGTCGAGATAGGTATTGTCCATCAGGTTGATGAAAAACTGGCTTCCCCCGGTGTTGGGCTGTCCGGTGTTGGCCATGGCGAGGGTGCCCCGGACGTTGGAGTGGCCCTTCACCTTCTCGTCGGGGATGGTGTAGCCGGGCCCGCCCGTGCCGTCGCCTTTCGGGCACCCCGCCTGGATCATAAAGTCCCTGATCACGCGGTGAAAACCGATCCCGTCATAAAAACCTTCCCGGATCAGTTTTTCGAAATTTCCTGCAGTGACGGGCATATCGTCAAAAAGCTCGATGACGATGTCCCCCATGTTCGTGTGCAGTGCCACCTTCGAGGTAGTATCACTCATCTGTTTCACCGTACTCTATGGATTGGTCGCAGGAGGCAAAAAAAGAGCCCCGGCAGAGATCCCCCCGCCCCATATTTATCCATGGCGAAAAATATTAATCTCTCATCACCAAAGTGAGCCTCAAAGGAGCATGGAAGGATGACCCGGGAGCGAGCGATGCACGTGATCTACAGCCTTCAGGGGCTGGTGCTGCTCTTCTCCCTTGTCATGTTCATAACAGGTGATCTCGGCCATGCGGCATCGGCTGCATTCGTCTTTGCCGTCACCCTCATTCCCTATGCCCTCGAACAGCGGCACGAGGTGGTGTTCGAACCGCCGGTATACCTCGCCATATTCGCCGCCGTCTACCTGCACGGGCTCGGGGATCTGATGGGCTTCTACGACGACCTCCACCCGTTCTTCGACAAGATCGCCCACGTTACCTCCGCCGGCATCATCACCATCCTCGCACTGGTGCTCGTGCTGCTCCTCGACCGCTACAACCGCCACCCGCTCGAGGGGAGGATCATCTTCATCGGCATCGTCAGCATGACCATCGCACTGGGGGCAATCTGGGAGGTCGCGGAGTTTGCCGTCGACAATATACTGGCCACCAATCTCCAGCTGGGGCTGGACGACACCATGCTCGATCTGTGCTTCGATATCATCGGAGCGCTCGTCGCGGGTACCGCCGGGTACCTCTACCTGGCCACCCTGCCAAGAAAACAGCTGGAAGGACGTTTTTTCCAGGAGCGGGGCGTACCGAACCTACCCGCAGACCACGGTGCGGCGGAGGGGAGGTGATCGCACACGAATATCCCGACGTCGGGACCGGTGGTGTGCGGGTGCGGCGTGAGTTATTCCCTGCCCTGTCCCGACGCTCCGCACGCATCCCGTATGGTGCGGGCGAGCGCGGCGCAGCTGTCCGCCAGTCCTTCTTCTTTGGAGAGATACCGGGTGAGCACCCCGTCGAAGAGCGAGGGGATGAAAGTGTCCAGTGGCATTGAGGTAAACAGGATAAACGGCACGGTCGTGTCCTGTGCCCGGAGCAGTGCATGGAATTCGATGCCGTTCACCGGCTGCATGAGATAGTCGGAAACGACCGCTTCGAAGGTCCGCGTTTCAAGCAGCGCCAGTGCTTCAGGGACAGAACGCGCCACATGTACTGTAAACCCGCCGTTTCGCTCAAGAGAGAGTCTGACAATCACCAGGAGAGAGGGATCATCATCGACGACGAGAATGCTTGTCTTCGATGCTCCGGGCATGCAGGTCACCGGAATGGGGGATGGAAAGGGGAGCGGGGGAAAGTCTCCCCGGGTCTTTTCATATTTTGACAGGGTTATCAGTAGACTCCAGTACAGTTGGAAATATCCAATGGTACTGAAATCTACCTTTCAGGTAGAAGAGGTCGGTATAAAAATGTTGTGAATTGATGCCCGGACGAAGGAATGCATCCTATCCTGCATTCATTCGGTCCGGCGATTTCCGGGCAGCGCAGGGACGCAGACGCTTGCCGCCGTCTCGATCAGCCCGGCAAGAAGCCCCGCCACCCTCCTGCCCACCGCAGTCAGGGTATAGAAGTCCCTCCGCTCGGCGATGAGGCCCATGGTAACAAGGGAAGCGAGATCATGCTCCTTTACGGCCTCCGTCCCACCGTAGAGCCGGCGGTATGCGCGTTCGGAGCGCTGCCCCTGCTGCAGGAAGAGGAGGAAGAGCAGCACACCCTCGTTGCCGATTAAAAAGCGGACGTCGCTGCGGTTGTCCTCGTAGACCTCGAGCGGGGTTATCGATTCGGGAAGATCTTCCTCCACCGCAGCAACCCGCCGTTCGTCCTCCTCCAGCATATCGCCGAGAATCTCCTCCTGGTTCATCAGCCCGACCGCAGCGACAAACCGGATCAGGCTGTCGGTGACCTCCCTGCCACATGCCGTCAGGTGGTAGCCTCCGCTCCCCCGGGCGATGATCCCGTCCTGCACGCACCGGCGGATGTAGGGGAGCACCGAGAGGGAAATGGTGTCGGCGATATCCCATATCCTGGGCAGCGGTTTTTCGCCCTCGTGCAGAGAGAGCAGGATCATCAGGCAGGCGTGCGAAAAATAGTGCGACTGGAATGTGGAGCGGTTGTTCTGGTAGAGCTCTGTAGCACTGATCGCACCGGTCATGGATACACACGGATTGGTAGCTGCTTATAAAAAAGTAATGCATGCCCCACCCCCGGATCCGCAGGGTGTCCCGAATCACCCGCCGGCGAGAGGGGGATCGTATCAGCCGGTATCCTGCAGGTGTTCCAGAAACATGCAATGCAGGCGGGTATCGCCCCCCAGTTCGGGGTGAAAGGCAAGCGCCATGTGGGGGCCGGACCGCACCGCCACGATGCCGCGGTCGACGCTCCCCAGTACGGTTGTCCCCGGGCCGACGCGGGTGACCGCGGGGGCGCGGATGAACACGGCATGGAAGGGAGCGTCAAGCCCCGTGATGGGGACATCAGCCTCGAATGATTCCCGCTGGCGGCCGAAGGCGTTGCGTTCGACGGTCATATCGATGTGGCCAAGAGGAGTGATCCGGGGATCGTCCACCGCCACGGCAACCAGCACCATGCCGGCGCAGGTGGCGAAGATCCCCCCTTCGAACGTCTCGATGGGCCGCCGCATCGCGTTTTTGTCCACGAGACGGCAGATGGTCGTGGATTCGCCCCCCGGAATGGCAAGCCCGTCGAGGTCCGCGATATCCCCGGCGTGCCGTACAGCCGTCACCCCCCCTGCGCCGTCAAGTGCATGCCGGAACGCGAGAATATGCTCGCTCACATCGCCCTGCAGGGCTAACACGCCGATCCTAACGCCCACGGTACTGCAGCACCTCGTCTTCCCGGAGGGTGTGGATGTCGATGCCCGGCATGGCCTCGCCGAGCCCTCTGCTCACCCGGGCCAACACACCGGGATCGTCGAAGTTGTTGACCGCCTCCACGATGGCGCGGGCCATCCGCTCCGGGTGTCTGGAGAGGAAAATGCCTGAGCCTACGAAGACGCCGTCCGCCCCCATCTGCATCATCAGGGCGGCGTCCGCAGGCGTGGCGATGCCGCCCGCGGAGAAATTGACCGTCGGAAGGCGTCCCATGCGGGCGCACTCGGCCACCAGCGCGGCCGGAGCCTCGATGGTGCGGGCGCGGTCCATCCGCTCCTGCGCACTCATCCCCTGGAGCTGGCGGATCTCGCCCATGATAGCCCGCATGTGCCGAACAGCCTCCACCACGTTGCCGGTGCCAGCCTCCCCCTTGGTGCGGATCATGGCGGCGCCCTCGTCGATGCGGCGGAGGGCCTCGCCGAGGTTCCGGGCACCGCAGACGAACGGCACGGTGAATTTTGTTTTTTCGATGTGGTATTCCTCATCCGCGGGGGTGAGGACCTCGCTCTCGTCGATCATATCGACCCCGACGGCTTCGAGCACCTGCGCTTCTACCATGTGCCCGATCCGGACCTTGCCCATCACCGGGATGGAGACCGCGTCGATGATCTCGGCGATGATCTGCGGGTCGGCCATTCTGGCCACACCGCCCATTTTCCTGATATCGGCGGGAACCCGTTCGAGCGCCATGACGGCCACCGCGCCTGCTTCCTCGGCAATCCTTGCCTGGTCGGCGTTCACCACATCCATGATGACACCGCCCTTCTGCATGGAGGCAAAGCCCCGTTTGATAAGCTCGGTGCCGAATTTTAACTCCTCGAGCTTCATTTACCATAGATATGTCGGTACAATGGTAATAAACACGAGGGTGGTGCCGAAAAGGAGGGCGGCGAGCAGGGTCGCGGCCCGGACCGCCGCGACGATCTCCGCTCCCGCCTCCTGAAGGCTCCGCGCATCCTCGCCGATCACGTACCCCCCCGGCTTTTCGAATCTGATTCCCACCCCGCCGGCCATCACGGCCATGGGAATGCCCCCGTTGATCCCGGACCGCTTGCGGGCATCGCGCCGCCACATCCGCAGGGCGGGCTGCAGCCTTCCCTTCGTCGCAAAATACAGCAGGAGGAAAAGGCCGGTCAGGCGGGCGGGCACAAGGTTGAGCAGGTCGTCGAGGCGCGCCGGAAACCACCCGAGAAGGGCACGTTCGTCTTTGTAGCCCAGCATGGCGTCCATCGTATTCACCGCACGGTAGAAGGCCGCCCCCCCGAGGCCGAAGAGGGTGTAGAAAAAGAGCGGCGAGACGATACTGTCCACCAGGTTTTCGGTCATGGACTCGTACGCCGCCGATCGCACCCCCTCCTCGTCGAGGGTGCCGGTGGCGCGGGAGACGAGATAGCCCACCTTCTCCCTGCCTCCCTCCATCCCCCCTTCGAGGGCCCGCTCGACCGCACCAACATGCTCCTCAAGACAGCGCCATGCAAAACAGAGCTTGAGCAGCACGGGCCCGGTGACGAGGAGGAGGAGCGGGGGCGCGAGCATGTCGACGAGCAGGAAGGGGAGGGCAAACAGCGAGGCGGTTGCCAGGGCGCCCACGACGCCCGCACTGCGCTGCAGCGGCGCCGGATAGCGCCCGGGCTGTCCCCACCACCCGATGAACCTGCCAAGGTGGGCGGTGGGGTGAAACGCGTTCGGCGGGTCGCCGAAGATCCGGTCCACCGCCAGCGAAAGCCAGAGGATCAGCGCCGGGAAAGCCATGCAACGAGGACCGCGCCCGAGAGCGCCGCAACGGCCGCATAATTGAGGAGATCAACCCTCTCGACCATCCAGGCACCGTACATGATGCCCGCGGCAAGAAGGAGGGGCACGATCAGCACTGGAAATGACCGCTCCGGTTCGGGCGAGGGGATCCCGACGGGCGGCACCTCGAGCACCGGTTCCTGTTTTTTGACGAACCTGCTGACAAACACGCCGATAGTGCCCCGGTGCATGCCGTAGCCGGTGATCACGGCGAGATCGAACGACCCTTCGAACGCGTTCTCGTACAGGGGGATACGGAACTCCTGCCGTTCCCTGAGATAGAGGTTCTCGTGGAAAAATTCCGTGAAAGAAGCTGAATTGTCGGAGGAGAGGGTGAGGTGGACGGGAGGACCGTGGTTGACGATGTCGAGGACCAGGGTATCGCCCGCAGAAATCTCAACCCGGGAAGGCACCTCGACACTGTTGATCCCCCGGCGGTTGATGTCGATCTCTGCCTGCACCATTGGTTCCTCAGCACTCCTCGTCGGTCCGGGGGAGAAGAACGGGAATTCCTTCATGGATAGGATATTCCACGTCGCAGGCGGCGCAGTAGAGCACCCCCTCGAGGATCTCCTCCTCACCGTCGCCTCGTTCCTTGATCTCGTCCACCCGGAGATCAAAGTCCCCCTTGCAGACCGGGCAGCAGAGGATTGCCATGGTCGACCGCATCACAGCTCATCCCTCAGGTCGATGATCTGCGAAATGTCGGGACCGGTGGAGATCAGCCCGACCGGAGCGCCGATGTCCGCTTCCGCCTGCTCGATAAACTCCCGGGCTTTTTTCGAGAGCCGGTCCGCTGTCGTCAGCCCGAAGCAGTCGGGGTCGATATGGTCGATGCCGGTGATCGCTGCAACAGTGCAGCCGTTGATCATGGCCGAGTAGCGGGCCATCTCGCCGTCCCAGACGCCGATGCGGCGCTCCCGGTGGGTGACGGTGCCGTATTCGACGATTCCAAGTCGGTGTGACTCCTCGCGGGTCATCTCGGTGCCGAACGGCCCCTCCCCCACCCGCGTGGGATAGGCCTTGAAAACCACGATGACGTCGTCGATCCGGGTGGGGCCGACGCCGTTGTCGGCGGCGATCTGGGAGGCCGAGGTGTCCTTGCTCGTCACGAAGGGGTAGGTCCCGAAATAGAGGGAGATGCCGAACCCCTGAGTTCCCTCCAGGATGACGTTCTCTCCCCGGTCGAGGGCTCCGTTTACCTCCTCGGCCACGTCGGTGATGAAATCCGCGAGCTCAGGCACATCTTTGGCCTGCCGTGCGATCCGCATCACCCGGTCGACATTGGCGGGCCCGCACCCGGTGCCCGTCGAGCCGATGGTCTTGGCGAGATGCGAATCCCCGCGATCACGTCTGATATGGTCCTCTTCGATGATGCTGCACCGCTTGTCGACAAAGATCCGATCGGCCACCCCGAGCTCGTTCACCTCCTGGAGGAACACCCGGGGATCCACGAGCACACCGCTCCCGATGCAGAGCAGGGCTTCGGGGTAGACGAATCCGGAGGGCACCATGCGGATACCGTACTCCCGCTCTCCCGCCTTGACAGTGTGGCCGGCATTCGGCCCCACCCCACCCCGGGATATAACCGAGGGGCGGTCATGATATGCGATGTGTGCAACGATCTTTCCTTTCCCCTCGTCACCAAAAAAACCGCCGACAACTATTGTACAGCTCATTGTTGTATCATGTAGGGTGGAGCGTTTCATAGCAATAAAGATTGATATGTGAAGTTAACCCGCAGAACACCTCCGGCGCACAGGAAGCGGCATGATGCCAGATCGCCTTCAAAAAAAACAATCATAAAGGTTTTTTTTCTCACGTTACTCTCTCTGCATCTTTTTTGCAGTAGAAATCAAGGGGTCATGGCGCTCCTGCACATCGCGGCGGAGCGAAGCCCTGTACTCCAATTACCACGCATCTTCGCCTTACCACGGAGAAATGTTCGCTTTTAAAGGATATGCATAGGATATACATTATTGGGAATCCCGGCCCGCGGTGGAGCATTCGTACCGCTCTTCTGGGAACGTCTCACGAGCGGATCGCCAGACGGGCTTTGTGTATGGTAGTGACAGCAACGTGGGTCGGTCTATCGAAACCTCGCGCTTTTCCGACATCTCCAGTGGAAATAAAGGGGTTCGCCCGGCCTTTTGCATGACCGAGGGGAATACGCGCACAATCGAACAATGGTCCGGAAATATAAAATTATATGTCTGATTGTATTAAAAAATGATAAAAAATAATGCCCTCACAGTCCGGTCAGGAACGCCTCCATGCGATCGAGGCCAACCCGCAGGTTCTCGCGGGATACCGCATAGGCGCACCGAAGGTAGCCCCCGGCGGAGGTTCCGAACGCCCGTCCCGGTACCACCGCGACCCCCTGTTCGGTCAGCAGGCGCTCGGCAAATTCGAGATCGGAAAGACCGGTTTCCGCAACCGAGGGGAAGGCGTAGAACGCCCCTTTGGGCATATGACAGGGAAGACCGATGCGGTTTAAGCCACGGACGAACAAGTTCCGGCGGATGCAGTACTCCCGCACCATAGCATCGCGTTCCCTGCTGCCGCGCCGGAGCGCCTCGATCGCCGCCACCTGGGCCATCGCGGGAGCGCACATCATGACATACTGGTGGATCTTCATCGCCGCGTCGCAGATTTCCTTCGGCGCGCAGAGGAACCCGATCCGCCACCCGGTCATGGCATAGGCCTTGGAAAACCCGTTGAGCGTGATGGTCCGCTCCCGCAGGTCGTCCACCGTCACCGCAGACGTATGGGAGCCCTCGTAGGTGAGCTCCGCGTAGATCTCGTCGCTGATCAGCAGCAGGTCGTGGTCCACGATGACCTCGGCGATCGCCCGGTAGTCCGCATCCCGCATCACCCCGCCCGTGGGGTTGTTGGGGAAATTGATCACCACGGCCTTGGTCTTCGGGGTGACCGCCTCCGAGAGAGCATCCGCGGTCAGCCTGAACTCGTCCTCCCCGCGGCACTGCACCGGCACCGGGGTCCCGCCGGCGAGCATCACGCAGGGCGAGTAGGCCACAAACGAGGGTTCGGCGACGATCACCTCGTCCCCGGGATCGACGACCGTCCTGATGGCGACGTCGAATGCTTCCGAGACCCCGCTGGTCACCATGATCTCCGTCTCGGGGCTGTACAGGATGGAAAAGCGGTCGTCGAGATAGCGGGCGATCTCCCGGCAGAGTGCGGGCATCCCCCGGTTGGCGGTATACGACGTCGAACCCTGCTCGATGGAATAGATCGCCGCCTCACAGATGTTCCACGGGGTGGCGAAATCGGGCTCTCCCACCCCGAGGGAGACGATATCTTCTCTGTCCTGGACCAGGTCGAAAAATTTCCTGATCCCGGAGGGGGGAATGGCCCGGGCCTGCGCGGCGACGAAATCTCTCATGGTATCACATCAAAGGGAGATAGGAAGGCGGTCGCCTCCTCCCCGCTCGAAAAACGTATGCCCGTTTTCCTTGTAGGTCTTCATGATGAGGATCGTCGCCGTTTCCCGGATATGGTCCATGGGGGCGATCTGCTCGGCCACAAACGAGGTGATCTCGTGGATGTTTCTGCCCACGACCATCACCTGGAGATCGTACACGCCGGAGATGAGGCGGAGGCTGCGCACCTGTGAAAACCGCGCAATGCGCTCGGCGATTTTGTCGTACCCGAAATCGCGTTCGGGGCTGACCTTCAGCTCGATGATCGCCGCGACCTCGGGCTCTCCGGCCTTCTCCCAGTCCACCATGGCCCGGTACTTGCGGATCACCCCCTGCTCTTCCAGAATGCGGATCCGCGCGGCGACCTCCTCTTCGGAGAGATCGGCCATTTCAGCCAGGTTGCGTACCGGGAGGTTGCTGTCGTCCTCGAGTATTGTGAGCAGTATCCGGTCTTTCTCGTCCATTGCCATCACCTGAATAACGTTTTAAATCGAGCCGTATCGATTTCATTCAATCGTTCGTCATTGAGCCGGGTGTCCTTGAGGAGGGTGTCCCAGATCTTTTTGGTCCCGGTGCCGAACGACATCTCCTTGGTCCTGCCGTAACGGCCCCTGCTCACCACGCGCGCGTTGATCACGCCGAGCATGTTCAGCTCGGAGATGAGATCGGTGATGCGGCGGTGGGTGAGCACGTCGAGGTCCAGGATCCGTGCCACTTCGCGGTAGACCTGCGCGACCTCCCCCGTCGTGAAGACGTCCTTGTTGAGCTTGGTCAGAAAGAGCATCGAATAGAGGACCGCTTTGCTCTGTGTCGGGAGGGTGGAGACGCACTCGATGAGACTGTCGGTCTCGATCCGCTGCATCGCCGCCCTCACATTGGTCTCGGCGACCCGGTCCGTGTTCTCCCGCTCCGCAAGCTCCCCCGAGACGCGGAGGAGATCAAGCGCCCTGCGCGCGTCCCCGTGCTCCTGCGCGGCGAGGGCTGCACAGAGGGGGATGACCCCGTCATCCAGTGCTCCCTCGACAAACGCCACGTCGGCCCTCTGCTGGAGAATGTCCACGAGCTGCATCGCGTTGTACGGCGGAAAGACAATCTCCTCTTCGGAGAGCGAGGAGAGCACCCGCGGGTCGAGGAAATCGGTGAACCGGAGATCGTTGGAGATCCCGATGATGCTCACCTTCGAATCCTTCAGGTCGGAGTTGATGCGGGTAAGGTTGTAGAGCGTCTCGTCACCGCTCTTTTTCACCAGCTTGTCGATCTCGTCGAGGACAATGACATGCACCCCGCCCATCGCCTCCATCTGGTTTTTGAGCTCGGCATACACCTGGTCGGTGGGCCACCCGGTCATGGGGATGCTGGTCCGGGGGCGATCGCTCGCACGGGCATCGGAATCATCAAGATAGTTGGCGATCTGGGCGAGCACCCGGTACTGGGTATCGATCACCTCGCAGTTGAGGTGGATGACATGGGAGGGAGTACCCATTTCATTGCTGGCATTCTCCAGTTCGCGTCCCACGTACCGCACGCAGGCGGTCTTTCCAGTCCCCGTTTTCCCGTAGATAAGAATATTGGAGGGCGTCTCATCCCGGAGGGACGGTGCGAGGATCGAAGCGATGGAATCGATCTGCGGCTTTCGGTGGGGAAGCACATTCGGGCGGTAGGAATGGCGGAGCACTTCCCGGTTTTTGAATATGCTCGTATTATGGAGGAACTTTTTAAACAATCCCATTGAGGGGCTTTCTTCATTGGACATATCTACTCCAGAGCGCACGTGGAAAGCACGGTACCACCAATGCACGATCCAGTATATGTGATCATCTGAATCCTATTAACCCCTTTGTTTCCAGTGGAGCCGGCCCGTGCAGAAGAAAACCTGCTACCTCGATAGACACGGGATTTGAAGCACTCATCGGGGAATTATCGACTCTACTGGAGGGGTGGTGAAGGCCCACCCCATCATTTCAAGTGGAGAGATATGATGAGAAGACCTTCTTCTCATCAATATCAAAACAGGAGAAGACTCATTGATCAGTCTCTCGTTCATGGTACTTAAGGGATCCGAATCGCGATCAGATCCCGCGGGGGGCTCGCGGTAGGGGGAAGGCAAGAGGTTTGGCTTCTGCCATGATGCGAGGCGGTCATGCGCTCGACTGGCTCCACTGGAAATGAAAGGGTCTCCCTCTCCGTATAAACCAATCCCCGGACCAACCACTATCCTCATCAGATCTCCCGCCAATGAGGATGCATGGATCCGAGCCATATCAGGGATATTCCCCTCGCTGTCGCAGTAATCACGGTCTCCACGAGCCGTGATACATCCACTGACAGGAGCGGTCCGGTTATCAGGGATCTTCTCTCCTCCGCGTCCATCCCGGTGGTGCGGTCCCGCATCGTTCCCGACGAGATCGAGGAGATTCGTCGTGAGCTCTTCGCCTCGCTCGAAGTTGCCAACTGCGTGATCTTTTCGGGGGGGACAGGTCTCACCCCCGACGACTGCACCATCGAGGCAGTCGAGCCCCTCCTCGAAAAAATCATGCCGGGATTCGGCGAACTCTTTCGTTCGCTCAGCGTCAGGGATATCGGCACCCGTGCGATGCTCTCCCGCGCCCTTGGCGGAGTGACCCGGGGCAAAGCGGTCTTCTGCATCCCGGGATCGACCGGGGCCGCGGACCTTGCTGTCCGGGAACTGATCATCCCGCAGCTTGCCCACATCCTGACCCACGCATCGCACTAACGGGTCAGCGGTAGACGTCGAGGAGGGCGACCCGCTCCCGGACCAGTTCGGGAAGACGTCCCTCCCCGACGGTCGCCAGTTCCTCGCGGGAAATCCCGAAAAGATCCATCAAGCGACGTTTTTTTGCATCATCCAGGTCTTCCCAGTCTTCCTCGACGAAACGGAGAAGGCCACGGAGGGCGTCGCGTGCGCCGGGCGAAGGCGGGCAGATGCAGACGTACCCCGCGTTGTCACCGCTGTGAATGCCGAACCGCACGGCGTCCAGCACCTGCCTGCTCCCCGCGGCATAGAGCAGGGATTCCATCTCAAATGAATTTGCAATCGGGCTTTCTTCGAAAAAGGAACGCTGTGCATGATCGAGGGCGGCGGTGACATGAGCGTTTCCGGCCATATGCGCGGCATTGAACACCACGATCCGCACCCCGAAGCGGTCGGCGATCTCCCGTATGTGCGCGAGGAAATCGGCTTCGTCATCCACCGAAAACCGGGCCTGTGCGATATCGCAGTCCACCTTCATCTCCGTCACCCGAAAAAAGACAGGGTCTTCTGCCCTACATCCTCGTATTCGTCATCCTCGTCCCCGCCATCCGGCCTGCCGAGCTGCTCGAAGATCGATTCCGCGGTCTTCTGGCCCAAAATCGTGCTGATGCGCTCCATGCCGGCAGCGCGAAGCGCCTCGGGGGAGGTGATGTTGTTGTTGAAGAGCCGGCGGGCGCGCACCCGCCCGATCCCCCGCAGGCGGATGAGGGGCAACAGCTCCCGCTTGATCCCGTGCTTGACCCGCAGATCGGTCTCCCCGATGGGACCGGCACATGCCGGCGCTGCCATGCCGGCAATCCTGCCCGCGGCGTGGATCAGCCACCCGATGCCCTCGACCGTATTGTAGATGTCCCCGGGGCCTACGTTGTAGCGCTCGCAGAGTGCGGCTTCGCCGACCTCCCCCATCCAGTCGGCGATGAGCATCGCCGTCTTCAAACTGCGGAAGTAGCTCTCGCCGTCGTCCCACGAAAATTCCACCCAGAGGTCGTCCTCGTGGGCTTCGACGAACTGCTCCAAGACGGCCAGGTCCTGTTTTCGCACGTAGAGGGTGTACATGTCGGGGGTGGCGCACAGCAGCTGGAGCAGGCCAATTTCGGACCAGTGCTCGTGGGACCGCAAAGCGTCGCTGATCATCTCTGCCCCGCGGGGATCGATGTAGAGGCGGGAGACAAGGGTGCCGTAGGACGTGGCGTGCAGCAGTCCGCCCACATCGGTGATCATCTCGGCGCCGTTGAGGAACGCGGTTACGGATTCGACGATCCTCGAGAGATGGCGGTTGTTCTTTTTCTGGTGCACGTAGAATGTCTTTTCCAGAAACCCGATCAGGTCCTCGCTCGACGAGACGAACCCGGTGGCGATCAGGGAGAGAATGTGGGTGGTGAGCGCCGATTCCGAGGCGCACTTCGACTGGATCCCCTCCGCCGGCGCCTCGATATACGCGGCGAACAGGTCGTCGACCGCCCCGCGTTCCTTTGCGATGAGCACCGCTTCGCCGTAGGGGTCAAGGCGAGGCCTTCCTGCGCGGCCCGCCATCTGCCGGTACTCTCTCACCGGGATGGGCCGCATGCCCTCTCCGGCCTGGAAGCGGAGATGGTCGCGCACCACCACCCGTCGGGCGGGGAGGTTGAGGCCTGCTGCCAGGGTGGGCGTGGAGGAGATCACCTTGATCCGGTTCTTCCTGAATCCCCGCTCGACGATATGGCGCTGCTTTTTCGAGAGTCCGGCATGGTGAAACGCCGCCCCTTTCGCCACGCAGGCAGCGAGCACCTTGCCCATCTCCGTTTCGGCCGCCGCTTCGAGCTCTCGGCCCAGCGCATCGAGCGCCGGGTCGTCAATGGCCAATGCCGACGCCGCGCGTTTGGCAAACCCCTCCGCGTTCTTGCGGGAGCTGACGAAGACCAGGCATTGTCCACCTTCGGCGATGGTATCCAGGCAGAGGTTGATGTCCTCGTATCTGGAGGGGGTGGCGATTGCCTTCTCGCCGTCGGCGAAGTGCACGGTATCCCGGTAGCAGACCCCTTCGCGCAGGTCGACGGGGCGCCATTCCGAGGTGATCAGTTCCGCATCCAGCCATGCGGCGAGCTCTTCGGGGTTGCCGATGGTGGCGGAGAGGGCGACTATCTGCATGGCGGGATTGAGGGTGCGCAGTTTGGTAATCACCATCTCGAGGGTCGCCCCCCGGTCCTCGGAATCGATCAGGTGCACCTCGTCGACCACGAGCAGGGAGATCTCCCGCAGCCAGTGGGTCGCATTGCGCAGCAGGGAATCCACCTTTTCGCTGGTGGCAATGATGATGTCGTTTCGTCCCAGGTACTCGTCCCGTCGGTCGTAGTCGCCGGTGGCGATCCCCACCGACGCCTGCTTGCCGTCAAACTCGCCGTATTTTTCGCTGGCGAGCGCTTTCAAGGGGACGATGTAGAGGCACCGCCCCCCGCCGGTGATGTGGTGGTGCATGGCCATCTCGGCGACGAGGGTCTTGCCGCTCGCCGTGGGGATGGCGATGAGAAGGTTGGCCCCCGAAAAAAGCCCCGCCCCGATGCACTCCTCCTGCGGGGGGTAGAGGTCGGTGATCCCCCGTTCTCGGTACTGCTGCACCAGGTGGGCCGGTACCGGCAAAGATTCGATTTTCATCCAAACCCCGTTGATTCCACTGCACAATGCGGTTTCATCGCGCGCATTTGAAAACTGCGCTCACAGATCTCTTACGTCCTCCAGTTGCAACGCTCCCGTAGCCGGAATGGCGTTATGCGGGATTATATTGCGTTATACACCGGCAGTCAGTAGTAGTACTCGAGGATGTCGGTTTTCGCTTCTTTCTTTTTTCTATCCAGAAACGAAAAGACCGTCTCATGGGGCAGACCCTCGAGCAGCATATCCACGGCGGCCCGCGCCACCTTCAGCTGCTCGGGCATCCCGATCAGGGCGATAGTCTTGCCGTGGACGGAGATTGCCGCCCCGGTCATGTCTTCGATCTGCGCGCGAGCCCTGCCGCCTTTGCCGATGATCCGCCCGCGGATCCGTTCCATCTGCTTGGTGGTCGTGCAGACGCCGGAAAGGTCGATGATCTCCAGGAGCATGTCCTCGTCCTCAAGGAGCAATAACGCCCTCTCAGGGGAAAATCCACGGTTGATCGCTTTGATGATTTCGATGGTCCTGAGCACCGACAGGGCGTCCTCGCCTTCCACGGTTACGGTCCCCTCTGCGCTGTCGATGGCAAGCTCCGTGCCTGTCTTCTCCTCGATCAGCCCTTTTGTTGCGCCGCCTTTTCCGATAATCACCGCAATGCGGCTTGCGGTGACCTTTACTTCCTGTATCGTCGTCATGGTATTCACCATCCCGGGATCATGGTTCGAACCGTCCGGGCCCCACGATCTCCTGAAATATCTCCTTTTCTTCCCGCACTGCACAGTGTTTCGCGAAAAACCGGTTGATGTTTTTGATATCCCGGACCAGGAAGGCCAGTGCCCGCGGGTGGTCGGGGGTGACCGCCTGGCCCATATCGATGAGATACGGTTTCTCGTGATAGAGAATGTTGAACTCCGAGAGGTCGGCATGGATAAGCCCGGCCGCGTTGAAGAGCGTATCGATATAGCCGAGGATCCGGGCGTAGCATTCGGCGGGGTCGTCGAGGTCCGCGAAGCGCAGCTGTGGATAGGGCCGCTCTTCTTCGCCCAAAAACTCCATGAGCAGGATGTTGCGGTCGAAGGCAATCGGTTCGGGCACGGGGATGCCGGTCTCACGCGCCCGGGATATATTGGCGTACTCCTTTTTGGTCCAGGCAAAGACGATCTCTTTTCTGGATTTCCTGATAGAGGAGAAGCGGGGATCACCCACGATGTACTCGCTCATCCCCTTGAAGTTCGCCGATCGTATGCGGTAGATCTTGATGGCGATGGCCGCTCCGTCCTTTTCCCCGTAGAAGACGTTGGCTTCCTTGCCGGTGGAGATGGGCCCCCCGATGACCGAGATGTACTTTTTGTGGACCAGACGGTAGAGGGCGAGAAGCGTGACCTCGTCGAAGACGTTGTTCAGCACTTTCATCTGGTCGGCGTCCCTGATGCGGACGCCCATCTTCTCGACTTCACGGTCGAATTTATCCTGCAATGAATCCAGACTCACGGTGTCCCTCTATTCGTTCATGTAGGCGCATGCGTCGGCGAGGAGCTCGATAAGCCCCTCGGCGGCCGCGTTCTTGAGGTCCATCGGGTGCACCTCTCCTGCGGCATATGCCTGCTCGAGCGCCTCATAGGCGACAAAGTCGCGGTCCCCGCCGAATTTCTCCGGGCGCCGCAACGAAACGGTGCCGAGGCGGGGGAGGACGTGGTACTGCAGCAGCTGCAGCACCGGGTTGTTCTCCACCTCGGGCGGGCAGAACGCTTTTTTGATCTTTTTCCTGATGAGGTCCTCTGTATCGGCGATGGAAATATAATTGCCTGCCGATGAGGACATCTTCGTGCCGTCCAGGCCGTTGAGGATGGGGGTATGGATGCAGACCGGCGCGGGCATCCCGAGGGAAGGGAGGTACTCCCGGGCGAGCATGTGGATCTTGCGCTGGTCGATGCCGCCGACCGCAGCGTCCACCCCGAGGGTGGCGATGTCCACCATCTGCATGATGGGATAGATCATCTGCGAGACGGAGGGCGCCTCCATCTGCCGCCCCACCTCGTCCATGCTGCGCCGCGCCCGGTTGAGGGTGATCTGCTGGGAGAGCTCGAGCACCCGCAGCTCGTAGTCGGGGTTGAGCTGCACCTCGGATCCGAGCACGAACTCGACGTCGGTCAGGCCCACTGCCTCAAAACAGCGCCGGTTGTAGTCGGCGAGTTCCCGCACCTCCTCCATCGTGCCCTTTCTGTTGAGGAACGCGTGCAGATCGGCGAGGAGCACCACGACCTCGAACCCCGCATCCCGCAGGTCCATGAGTTTGTTGATGGTCACCAGGTGCCCGAGATGGATCTCCCCGCTCGGCTCGTACCCCGCATAGACGCTCTTGTTCCCTTTCTGGATGAGTGCCTGCAGTTCGTTGTCGGTGATGACCTCAACGGTGTTGCGCGTGGCGAGTGCGTAAGCGTCCATTAACAAATTATGGGAAATGGAGGGAGTTAATGGTTCTCTAGATGGCGGTAAAGGAGATCGCCTCGTTGGTCATTCGAATGGATTCCTCCGCATCCTCCACCGTCCCCATCATGGCGCGGATGGCATCGACGTTCTCAACAATCACGTCTGCTTCCTGGTGGATGGCCTGGAAGAGATAGAGCTCGGTATCGTTGACCACGGATACCGATTCCTCGTAGATGGCATTCTCCCAGAGATCGGCCCTCGGGCGGCCCATGTCGAGGATGTACTCCTTCAATTCCGCTGTGCTCGTGATCCCGGTGCCCTTCCGCACCAGTCCCATGCGTGGGTGTTCTTCGATCAGGGCGAGGATATCATCGCGGGTGGCGGCTTTCTCGAGATCGATCTGCACGGTGTGCATGTGCATGAAGGTGGTGGGCACGATCATGGCGAGGGTGACGATATCGATATGCGGGAGGACTGTCTGGACATCGGGTCCGTGATGGCTGGGAATGGTCGGCGGGTTGAGCACCACGGCATCCACCGGACCTTTCTTGATCTGGCCGGGGTCTGAGCCGCGACGCACCATGACGGCCCGAACCTTTCGCGCCCCGTACGCTTTGTCCACGGCATTGATGATACGGCAGAGCCCGGTGGTATTGCAGGAGACCACCCGTGCGTACTGCCGGTTGAGGGCTTCTTCGTAGTTGCACGACGCGTTAAAAGAGAAATCCGCCACCTCGTGCTTTTCCCCTCCCTGCCAGATGGCCTTGACGTTGAAGAGGTCGTAGAGCGGTTTGTTTTTTACGCCTATGCCGCCGGGTGTGGCATCTACCACCACATTGGCGCGCTTGAGCATCTCCTCCACGTCGCCGGCCACCTCGATGCCCGCGCGATCGAATGCAGGCTTGTTCTGGATGTCTGCGATGAAGAGGGGATATCCCCGCCTGTTGGCGATGTATGCTTCCGCGCTGGGTTTTGTCTTGGAGACGCCGACCACTTCCATGTCGGGCTGTGCGGCGACCGCATCGGCGACGCGCTTGCCGATGGTGCCGTACCCGTTTACTGCGACCTTAATCATACAATCGATGTCATACGGAAAGGAGTGTAATAAAGGTTGCTGCCGCACCCGGGGCCTACGGTGGCAGGATAAATCCCCTGAAGGGTACGGATTTCGCATTTACGCGCATGGGCGGAGGATTTTTCCGGCTCACTCGCGGGCAGCGGGGGACCGGCCTATATCGTATCGGGCATACGGCATCGATAGAGGTGATACCGCCACCTCGCGTGCGCTCTCTTCAAATGAGCAGATCCTATATGTTCAGAGGTGTAATGGATCTGTAATGGATAATGCTGCGGCATATATCAAAATGCTGAGAATAGGAGACTGGATCAAGTTCTACCCGGTCTTTCCCCTCGCAGGGGCGCTCTGCGCCTGCGGCATCGCGCCCGAGCTTATACCGGTTCTGATAATTTTTATGTGCATTACCGGATACGGCTTCGTGGTCAACAATTTCTATGACGTGGAGATCGATCGCAGCCATACGGGAAAGGTCGAGAAGAACACCAACCCTCTCGTGAACGGGACCGTGAGCAGGGAGGGAACTCTCGTCCTCATGGCCGTGCTGGTGGCCCTCCCTCTCTGCATCGCCGCAGTGATGAGCGTTGCCGGTCTCATATTCTGCCTGATCTGCATCGGGGCCCTCACCGTCTACTCGGCGCCGCCGTTCCGGTTCAAGGACCGTTTTCTGGTCGATATTCTCACCCACGGGCTGATGTTCGGCGGCCTGCCCGTACTCGCCGGCTACGCCCTCGCCGGCGGAACGCTCGCATCGCCCGATCCCCTCCTGGCGGGCTGCGCCCTGATAGGGACGCTGGTGTGCTTCGAGGCTTTGGTCGCCCACCAGATATGCGATTACTGGGAGGACAGGGATTCGGCGACGACCACGGTGGTGCACCTCGGACACAGGATGGGCGGGATCCTTCTCGGCAGCATGATGGCAGTCTCGATCGCCGCACTGGAGCTTGTTGCGCTCGCAGTACCCCTTGACACATTACTGCATGCGGGGGTGCTGGTCACCCTCGCTGCCTATCCCGCCCTCAGCTGCAGGCAGGAGGTCATGGTCCAGATGAAGAGCACCTACTCCCGGGTGCTCGTGGCCTGTATGAACCTGCAGCGCTGAAACCTTTTTTTTGGGAGACGCGGATGAAGCGGAGCGTTCCCGAAATCAGGGCCGAGGAACTTGCAGGCGCCCTTGCGTTCTCCCTCCTGCTGGCCTGGTTTCTCTGGCGGTTCTGGCCGTATCTCTCCTGATACACGACTGATGTTCCCTCTGCTGCCGGACCTCCCCCTTCCATGCTTCCATGGTATGCTCCGGCACCATGCAGTGTGGCGCTCACCCGTGCACCCTGCCGGGCCGGACGATGTCGGCGAGCCCGGCAACCACTACCACCACAAAGACGACTACTTTGATGAAGGGTGCAAACACCGCAAACATGGAAAATACCGCTATCCCGGCGATTGTATCCACCATCAGAAAGATGCGGATCAGGAACTCCACCAGGAGCACCGCCCCGCCCGCGTTGAGGAAGGGGGCGGCGATATTGACCGGAAAAGGGAATACGGTAAAGATTTCGGCGACGAGAAAGGTGAGCGAGAAGAGGAGGACCAGCCAGACGTTGTCGGTGAGAAATGCGGCGATGGTGCGCACCGGTGTGATCTCCGTAGTGCCGGCAAGCCAGTTCAGCACCACGACCACGATGAGGAAGACGGCGATGCCGATGATCCGGTGGAGGACCAGCCAGGGGAGGGGTTCCCGATCATGCCCTGCCGTGACCATTGCAGCCTCCTCCGTGACGTCCTCCCATGGTGCGCATGATATGGTACAGTTACGCGCCCCCCCTATATAGGCATGCAGTGGCGATACCGTTTTGGCGTCTGCCGGTCATGGAGGGTCATGGCACGTGCTGATCGCGCGGTGGAGAATTTCCGGCAGGGCTGTAACTGCTCGCAGGCGGTGCTGACGGCCTTTGCAGAGGATTACGGGATGGATGAGACGACGGCGGCACTGGTTGCCCGGGGGTTCGGCGGCGGGATGGGCCGCACCGGTGGCGTCTGCGGGGCGGTGAGCGGTGCGGTGATGGTGATCGGGCTGTCCACCCGCGCGATCGAGGATGCCGGCGAGGGAAAACAGCAGGCCTACGCACTGGTGCGAGAGTTTTTCCGCCGTTTCGGCGATCGGCACCCGTCGATTGAGTGCAGGGCCATGCTGGGCTATGATATTGGCGACCCCGAGATGTACGTCCTCATCAAGGACCACAATCTCTTCGAGACGGTCTGTGCCGGGGTCATCAGGGATGCCTCGGAGGTTCTCGAGGAGATCCTCTGATACCATGGAACGGTACTGCGATAAAGGAGAGGAATGAGGTATGGAGGTCTACGTGGGCACAAGCGGGTGGTACTATGAATGGAACGAGGAGAAGTCGCTGGACTGGTTTTTGGAGCATTCCGGCCTGAATACGGTGGAGCTCAACGCCAGCTTCTACCGGTTCCCCTATCCCAACATGATCAAATCGTGGGTGGAAAAGGGAGCCGACCTCTCCTGGTCGGTGAAGGTGCACCGTTCGGTCACCCACTCCCACCTCTTCAATGAAGAGGGGTTTGCGGTGTGGGAGAAGTTTCGGGACGCGTTTTCTCCCCTGGACGATCTCATCGACTTCTACCTCTTCCAGGCCCCGCCCCGGTTCGACGACGCGGACCGTCTCATCGATTTCGTGAAGGAGACCGGGCTCGGCGACCGGTGCGCCGTGGAGGTGCGCAACTCCGATCTGCTGGGCGACGACGATCGCTGCGCCAGCATCGCCGAGCGTGCCGTGCTGGTCTCGGTCGATTCCCCTGATTTCCAGAACCGTATCTTTTCTGGCCCCCTCCTCTACCTGCGGATGCACGGGCGGGATGACTGGTACAAGCACGATTACACCGGGGAAGAACTGGAGGATACGGCGTCGATCATCCGCGACCGGAACCCCGAACAGGTGCACGTCTTTTTCAACAACGACCACGCGATGCTCGACAATGCCCGTGCGATGACCCGTATTCTCGCAGACTGAACGCGCGGCAACCGGTGTGCACATGACACCCCCGCCAGGGAATTCGTTGCACCCGAAGATGAGGGCCGGGTGGCGGGCCTGGCTGGAGGAACACCACCGGCGAGAGGAGGGGGGTCTGGCTGATCCGCGACAGGAAGGGGGCGGGAAACACGGGGGTGACCTACAATTGATCGGTCGGAGAGGCGATCTGTTTCGGGTGGATCGACAGCAAGCCGAACTCACTCGATGACCGGCGGACGATGGTATGAGTCGCCCCGCGCAGGCGGGGGATCCTGGAGTGGTGCCTCGCAGCGAAGCGGCCGGAGACGCGGGCACGGCGGATCGAGGAGACCGCACGGCTGGCGCAGGAAAACGTGCGGGCACACCAGTGGCGCACCTGAGACCGCTCGCAGGGTTAGAAATAAATACCAATATGTTACATCTTTCTAACAAAGTGTGAGAAATATCCCACAGGTTGCAGTGATCAACGATGGCAGCAGCACAGAACACGTGGCAGAGGAGCCGCGGGTGGATGACCGCTATGTTCCTCTTCGGGGCCGTCCTCCTCGCAGTCGGGCTCTTCCAGATGCTCACCATGCCCGCCGGGGCGCCGGGCACCATCGCCGACTACTCGATCGCCGCGGGGTTCGTTATGATGATCCTCGCCGGGGCACGGATGCTCCGGGGGGAGTCCCGCTCTATGCAGGACGAGCGGACGAAACGGATCGGCGCATGGGGCCTCTCCTACTCGTGGTTCCTGACATTCCTGGCAATGAATGCGGTCTTCTGGCTCGACCACCTCGGGATCGCCTCGCCCGATGCGGGCACGCTCTCGGTGGCATTCATCCTGGTGATGGGCCTCTCTGCGAAACTCTTCCAGAGCTACCTCTTCGGAAAGGGGGATGTGGCGTGAACGTCATCGAGACATCGTCCCTCGGCAAGGCCTTCGGAGGACGGGTGGTGCTGGACGGCGTCAGCTTCGGCGTGAAGAAGGGGGAGGTCTTCGGGTTCCTGGGCCCCAACGGCGCGGGCAAGACCACCACACTGCGCCTGCTCCTTGGCCTGCTCGAGCCCGGCGAGGGCGAGGCGCTCGTCTTCGGGGATCGGCTCGCCGACCGGGAGGACCTCCGCCGCTGCGTCGGCGTCCTGCTCGAGAGCAACGGGCTCTTCGACCAGCTCTCCGCCCGCGAGAACCTGGACTACTACGGACGCCTCTATGGTGTTCCCGATCTCGCGCAGCGCATCAGTGACATCCTCGCACTCACTGGGCTTGAAGAGCGCGCCGATTCGGCGGTCGGCACCTTTTCGACGGGCATGAAGCGCAAGCTCGGTCTGGGCCGGTCGCTCCTCCATGAACCGGAGATCCTCTTTTTGGACGAGCCCTCGTCGGGGCTTGACCCGGAAGCCCAGCGGATGGTCAGGGAACTCATCACCGAGGTGTCACGGCATGAATCGGTCACCGTCTTTCTCAATTCGCATAATCTGGACGAGGTGCAGCGGGTCTGCGATACGGTGGCCATCCTGGATCGCGGCCGGATACGGGCCTATGATCGGGTCGCCGCGCTCCAGGAGAACCGGGGCGGGGTGCATTTTGCTCTCACCCTTGCGGATGCCGGCGACGCATCCCGCGCAGAGGGTATTCTCGCCGCCATGGAGGAGGTGCGCGACTACCGGATCGAGGACGGCGTGATCACTACCGTGCTCCCGGAGGGCGCCGCCCCGGCGGAGGTGCTCGCCCGGATGGTCAGGGAGGGCATCCTCATCGAAGAAGCAAGGAAAACCCGCCGCTCTCTCGAGGAGATCTATCTCGACGCGGTGGGACCCGCAAAGGGAGCAGCATGAACCCGATGCTCACGGTGGCCCGCAAGGAGATTGCCCAGCTCCTCCACAGCCGGATGTCCATGATATCAACCGCGTTCCTGGCGATATTCTTCGCATTTACCGCCGCCCCGGCGGTTACCATGGACAGCGGAGGCCTCGCGGTCCTCGACCAGCTCCTGTTTTCGATGGTCATGGTAATCGGGCTTTTTGCTGGCTATATCTTCGCATCCCAGATCTTTTTGCGCGAGAAGCAGCAGGGCGTCATCGAAACCCTCCTCTGCACCCCCCTCACCGTGCGGCAACTCTGGGCCGGCAAGGTGCTGGGCGTCACTCTCCTCGCCTGGGCGATGGCCATGGGTGCCGCCCTCCTCATCGTCGGGTTTTCCCGCGGCAGCGACGGGGTGCTCCTGCTCCCTTCCGCGCCGGTCATCGTCCACCTTGCGGTGGCGGTGCCCCTGTTCATCGCAGCGGGAACGGGCCTGCTGGGCCTGGCCCAGTTCATTCTGGGCATGCGCCAGGTCCAGATCGTCAATGTCGCGGTAATCTTCGTCCTCATCTTTCTGCTCACCATGACCCAGCAGCTGGTCAATCCGGACGCCGGCATCACCTGGCCGGTGGCGGGCGCATCCTTCCTCGCGGGGCTCGCTGCGCTGGGAGGCGTGTGGGCGACGGGGAGATGGTTGAACACGGAGCGGATCGTGACCAGCCTGCCCTGAGGGGGCCCGGATGAAGACACATATCAGGGAGTTTCGGGCGAGAAAGAACCTGACGCAGGCTGAGCTTGCCGAACTGGTCGGAGTGCGCAGGGAGACGATCGTCTTTCTGGAGAAGGGCACCTACAACCCTTCGTTGCGTCTCGCCTATCATGTCGCACAGGCGCTGGATGCAGGCATCGAGGATATCTTTTCGTTTGACGACGAAGAGGATTGAGCGTTGCAGACAAGCACCGCATCCGCTCTCGGCAGGGCGGTGGTGCGTGGATATCAGGATTACAAAGAGGTTCGCTTCAGTATTCGAGAGAAACAGGAGGTTTAGTAGAATCTCCTGCTGCTGTTGAAGTCCCTGCGGGGCCGGGGCGGGCGAGCTTCGTCGATCCGCAGTGTCCGGCCAGCAAATTCGGTTCCGTTCAACGCTTCCATTGCTTTTTCTGCTTCTTCAACGGTTTCAAATTCAACGAAACCGAATCCTTTGCGCTCGATGACACGAACGTCTTTGACATCGCCGTAACTTGAAAATAACTCTTTTAATTGAGCTTCATCTACAGAGTATGTCAGATTGCCGACATAGAGTTTGGGATTTTCCATTTCCGTTCCTCGTTCCTATCTATATCGTAACCCATTATCAATTAAGTTTGGGTCACCGGCATCACATACGCGTATCGCAGCAACGCGGTACGGCCCTCAGCGCGCTTCCATGTACCGGGTACGCGAGCCCCCTCCCCCCCTCTACCGCGGATGCCGGGGGCACCCCCCGCAGGGGTCAGCGGGGTGCAGGAGCAGGAGGAGGCCTGCGCCTCGTGCGGGCATGCGGCAGACTTCCGGCATGAAACCGATGTAAATACTTTCAAATCTTGAAAAGATAGCAGAATAACTTCGAATTTATTCGAAGTCAGGGCATGTTTTATCTGCTCGGGTACGCTACCATCAACTGGTGAATACTGTGAACAGGATTGTGCTGTACGGCATTGCCGCACTGGCAGCCATCTGCCTTCTCGCTGCGGCGCTGTGGGTGGTCTACGCCCCGGGAAAGGAGATCGCGGAGAGTGGAGGCGAGGCAGGCCTCGCCAACCCCGCCGCCGTCTGGTGCGTGGAGATGGGCTACCGCCACGAGATACGGACCGATGCGGACGGCAACCAGTACGGCGTGTGCATCTTCCCCGACGGCACCGAACGGGACGCCTGGGAGGCTTACTATGAGGTGCACTCTGGAGGGGCACCCCCGCTCGATGCATCCGCCGGGGAGGGTGGCTTGGTCGTCCTCACCGCAGCTGATGACGGAGAGACGGTGTCGTTTGAGGCGGGCCGGGTGTTTGCCGTCCGCCTTGAGGAGAACCCGTCCACCGGGTATAGATGGACATTGAACGCGACCAAAGGATTAATCCTGGACAACGATCGCTTCGATCCCGCTTCCGGCGACGAAGGGCTCGTGGGGGCGCCCGGTGTGCACACCTGGACCTTCCACGGGGAGCAACCGGGCACGTATCGTATCGAGGGCGTCTATGTCCGGCCCTGGGAGGAGCCGACGGAAGCGGATGAGCGGTTCACTCTCACCGTCGAGATCGTTTCGCGCGAGGGGTAAAACCCCATCACGCCCCCTCCTCGAAGATGAGGACCGGCTCTCCCACGGCATTTTTTAAAACAAGCCGCCCCCCCTCGATCTCTGCCGTAGCTGCGCACGCGAGCGCCGCAAGGTAGGCCGATTCCTGCTCCATGACTCCCGCAGGCTCGGCACAGTACATCAAGGTGGTGGCGACGTGACCGGTGCGTATCACATTCCCTTCCTGCGTGAAGTTCGTGGCGTACCGGTTACAGCCTGCCGATCCCTCGAGGTCGCCGTCGTCGCCGAAGAACGCGGTGATGCTCGTTGTCTCGAGCACCGGGCGGACCTCGCCGGGAGCGGTTGCTAGGGAGACCAGGTGCCATGCGGTGCCGTGCAGGTCCAGCTGCCCGACGGGTGCCTCCCCCGCCCCGAATACGAGCAGTACCTCTCCTTCGTCGTCCTTCACATAGAGCTCATGGGCAGCGAAGGAGAAGGCGGCCGCACGCTCCAGCGCGGTAAGAAACTCGATCTCCTGGCGCATCACGCCGGGCGGATCGAGACAGTAGATCTCCGTCCATGCCAGCTCGCTGACCTGGAGGGCGTCGCCGTCGACGGCGTAGCGCGCAGTGTAGTGGTTGCAGCCGGTAGTGCCGGAGAGCTCTTTTTGGGAATCGTTGAAAACCGCGGTGATATCGGTCCCCTCGAGCACCGGTTGGCCCGCACCGGTCTCGTTGCGGTACGATATCAGGCGCCACGTGGTGCCGGAGAGTTCCCCGGCATGCGGCGGGGTGGGAGTACCGTCGGGCGTGGGCGCATAGACCGGGTCACCCCCGCCAGGCACCGTACAGCCGCAGGCACAGGCGGTGAGAAGAAGGAGAATCGCAGCACAGCACCGGATAAGTACATTGGATGTCATCGTATTCCTCGGTGTGGGGTATCAACAGGGGGGATATAAAATGCTTTTCCGGGAGACGTCACTGCCGGGAGAGGGTTCAGGGCCGCCTGCGCCGCAACAGGACAAGGGGGAGCGAGAGGAGCGGTGCTGCGGTGAGCGGGCTTTTTTGTGCCGGGGGGACGGGTGAATCGGGCTCTTCGGGGGGTGCCGGCGGCCGGGAGGGAACAGGAGACGGGGCCGGTACGGGGGCGCTGGCAACCTGTCGTTCTTCTCCGCTCGTCTCCCGGGACGGGGTATCCGGCATGCAGACGACAGCGATACAGGAACAGCCCGGGCATTTCACCCGGAACCAGGCCATGCCCTCTCGCTCCCCGACAAACGCAGCGGGCAGCTCCTCCCAGGCGCCGTCATGGAAGCGGAGCATCTCGACGCCCGCCGGGGAGCACCCCTCGCCGGTCAGCCATGATGCGGGGAGCGCAAAGGTGAACCAGACTGCTTCGACCTCTTCGTCGCCGAGCCGGTAGAATGTCACCGCAGTGCACGCGTAGAGGGTGGCGTCCAGGTGATCGAGCGCTGCGGGGATCCTGCACTCGCTCGCCGTCACCAGCACGGAGTCGACCGGTGTCGTGACCCTGATGGTCACCGCCTGCAGGGCTCCCGACCTGAGCGCCAGCGTGCGGTTCTCGCCCGGCACGAGATCCGCGGCATACGCCGCAGCGGTGGAGGAAACCCCTCCCTCGCCGGACTGCGGGGCCCGGGGAGCCGGGGCAGGCTCACATGTCGGTTCGGGCGTGGCTGGTGTCGTGGGCGCGGGGGTTGCCGGCGCAATGACCGTGAATCCGGCGGCGAGCGTGTCTTCCTGGCTGTCGGTGTTCCTGACGATCACGTCCCGGGCGCCGGGCAAGGCGCCCTCGAGGTCGAGGGAGCAGGTGATATGGGTGCCGTTGATGTACACCACATCGCCGGCGCAGAGGTCGGGGGCGCCGGACCTGCGAAATACGGCCTGCGGTGCGGGGAGGAACCCGGATCCCGTGATCCTGACCACGGCCAGTACGTCACCCGAGACCCCCTCATCGGGCGAAATTGCGGTGATCTGCGGCGGCTCGTGGGTGACGGCAAAGCCGTCGATGAGCACCCCCTCCTTCCCGTCGTCGTTCATCACCCGCACATCCCACGTCCCGGTGTCCGCTGATGAGAGGTTGAAGGTGCAGGTGATGGTCTCCGCCGAGAGGCGGGTGGCATTGTCCCCCGGGATGGTGGTTGCGCCCTGTTGCAGGCTGACTGCCGGATTGCTCTGGAAATCGCTGCCGCGTACGGTTGCGGTCACGCAGGAGGACCCGCTCGTCGCCGAGGAGGGGGTGATCCCGGTCACTGCCGGGGCCGGCGGTATCCGGTAGATGTGGACGCAGGCGCCGCTCGCCGAGGTCACGTAGACGCGGTTTTCGGCGCCGGTGGCGATCCCGCAGGGATCGGTGCAGGCAAATGCCTCCACACAATCGCCTGCCTGCGAAAAGATCTGCACGCGGTCGTTGTCCCGGTCGGTGACGAAGAGAAAACCGGAGCGGTTCACCGCCAGATCGTAGGGGTGGTTGAAGTCGCCCTCTGCAGTGCCGGCGATGATGTCAGAGGGCCATTTCCGGAGAAATGTGCCGTCCGCCGAAAAGACCTGGATGCGGTGGTGATTCGTGTCCGCGACGAACACCTCGCCTGCTGCCACCGCGATGCCGGTGGGATTCCAGAACTGGCCGGTGCCGCTGCCGGCACTCCCTATGGTGCCTTCCAGCGCATACGTGGTATTGTAGACGCTGGTCCGGTCCAAAGCCCAGTCGGTGCAGAGGGTCCGTGAGGCCTCGTCCACCGCAATACCCTTTGCATTCCCGGGAAAGGGATGGGTGGCGAGATGCGCTCCCGAGGGAGTGAATATTTTGAGTTGTTTATTCTGGTTGTCGGCGACGTGCACCATGCCGCTGCCGTTCACCGCCACGGCGTAGGGGAACATGAACTGGTCGTCGCCTGATCCGAACGATCCCCAGCTGGTGACGAAGGTGCCGTTCGCCGAAAAAACCTGGATGCGGTGGTTGTAGGTATCGGCCACGTACACAAAGCCGGAGTCACTCACGGCGATGCCGTAGGGATTGGTGAACTCTCCCCCGGCGGTGCCGGATCCCACGAACGACGATTCGAGAGCGTGGGTATCCGCCGACGCGGGAGCGATGAGCAGCGCCACGGCGAGGAAGACCGAAAAGAGTGGGACAGCGGGGCGTGTATGCATATATGGGGGTAAATTTTCCCCTGATAAATTCCTTCTTGTTTCTTCTCGGGCTGTCTGAGAGTAGAGATTCTCAAATCGGCCCTCTCCGGGGAGGATACCCGGCTGCTTCGGTGACCGGGATGGGTCCGGGCATCCATAGTTCGATTATTATTGAAAGGAGTTGACGGCACCCGTGAGGTGCGCGGGATGGCATATGGAGCTATTGATCGGATGCGCCAGGAGGGTGACCTGAAAGGCCTCTTCGGCGTGCTCGAAGGCGAAGACCAGCATAAGCGCAGGATGGCAACCGAAACCCTCTGCACGTTCTGCAGTCCGGAGGCAGCAGAGAAGCTTGCGCAGCTGAAGTTTCGGGACACGATCAGCGTGTCCGTGACGTTGCAAGCCGCGGGCATGCGCAGGTCGTTGCACTCCTGAAAGCGCGGGAACGTCCCTGACCGGGCGGCCTGGGTGGCCCGGGACTGCAGGGAGAATGCCGGTCACCCATTGCATGCCGGGGCGTGAGCACCACCCCGGATATGACCGGCATACATCCCTGCTCCGCCAGTGGTCCTCATGGCCGAAAACCCGCGGCAAATCTGTTTCTTGCAGCCCTGCAACCTGTGGTGCACCGAAAGGGTATGCCGCGTCCCCTCGTGCCGCACTCCACCCGATGCCTCCGATAGCGTGCGTTGTGCGTATGACACGGCACCGTGTTCTTGGAACATGCGGTCCTTCGGGCAGATGCGGGGCGGAAAGGAGTGAACGGCCCATCTCCATGCTCCGGATGCGAGTACATCGGTTTGCCGCAGATCTGCATGGGCCGTCTCGGCCACGTCGCCGACGACGCACGGAGAGGTTTCGTCACCCTGCAGTGCGGCGCAGGAGGAGATCCGGTCTCCGTATCCGCCGCACCTGCCGCAGCGCGCCGGGCGCAGTCAGGGGTTGTGGACACGCGTTCTGGCAATGCCGGCCGGAACCACGATTTCAAAGCGCGCTCCCTCCCCTTCCCTGCCGCATTCGTGTATGGAAATGCCGGTGATGGAGAGTATCTCCTTTGCCAGAAAGAGGCCGTATCCTTTGTGTTTGCCGACACCCTTGCGGAAGATCTCCTCCTTCATCCCGTCAGGAATGCCCCTCCCGTCATCCTCCACGAGGATCACGGCACCGCCGTCCCTCCACCGGACAGAAACCCGGATCTTCGACACCTTCTCCCCGTGCTGGATCGAATTGCTGATCAGGTTAAAAAAGATCTTTTCCAGCATCGGATCGGCGAACACTTCCAGTGTGCCGGTCTCGATGGAGAGATCGATGGGGCCGAGGGGGATACTGCCGCGCACCCGCTCCACCGTCTGCTTGACGTTCTGCCATGCCGGCTGCTTCACGCCCATGTCCTCATAGTCACGGGTAAACGAGATCTGGCCTTCGATACGGTAGGTGAGCTGTTCGATGAGGTCGATATACCGCTGAATTTCTGGTGTTTCCGGCGCTTCATCTTTGAGCAGGGTGACGTAGGCCAGCAATGCCGTGATCTGGTTGAGGATATCGTGGCGGGTGATGCTGGAGAGCAGCTGCAATTTGGCATTCGCCTGTGCGAGCGACTGTTCCAGCTGTTTCAGATCGGTGATGTCACGGGCGACGTAGCAGAGCGTGGTCACCCGGGGATCCTCCCTGTGCAATGGCACGATGGCCACGTCAAGCCAGCGATCGATCCCGGGGTAAAAAAAGGTGAACCTAGTCATTTTTCCTGAATCAAAGACTTTATAGGCCATTTCTGTCGCCCGTTCGACCACCTCGGCGGGGAGCAGCTCTTCGAAGGTACTGTCCTGCAGGGATGCACGATCCCTTCCCAGCAGCCGCGCCACATAAGGGTTGACGTAGGTGATCCGGCAGGCACGGTCGATGATCATGACCGCTTCCTCCACGCTCTCCACCAGGGTCCTGAACCGGCGTTCGCTCTCCTCAAGCGCTTTTCGTGCCTTGAGGCGTTCAGTGATGTCCCTCCCCACGGTCTGGACGCCTGTGACCCTGCCGTTCTGCACAATGGGGGATTCGCTGACCTCGAGCACCGCGGCAGACCCGTCTCTGCGCCGGAATTCGATCACCTCGCCCTCGATCGTCTCGCCACGCGATACCGCATCATAGCAGCTTTGCCACGCAGCACTGCTTGAATCGAGCACATATTCTCCGCACTCTCCCCCGATCATTTCTTCCGGCGTATACCCGAGGATCCGCTCCACTGCAGGGGATATGAACGTGATCCCTCCCTGATGGTAGCAGGTATAGATCATATCCGAGCTGCGCTGGGCAATGGTGCGGAACATCTCCTCGCGTGCCCTGAGTTCCTCCTCAGCCCGGATCTGGTCCCTGAGGTCGCGGGCGATCGAGCAGACCACGGGCTGGTCGTCCACCATCACCAGAGATGCCCTGATCTCCACCGGTACCACATCGCCGCCCCTGGTGCGCAGGACGGTGCGAATGACGCTGGCCTTGCTTTTTTCTACCCCCCTCCATTCTTCATCACAGGACGAGGGGGGGAGTTCGGGACTGATGTCAGGAATCCGCATGTCCAGGAGCTCCTCGCGAATGTAGCCGAGGAGGCTGCAGGCAGCGTCGTTGACGTAGATGAACCGTCCGTCTTTTCCGAACCAGAAGATCAGGTCGGCGGCCTGATTGATGGAGTACTGGATCATCCGCAGCAGATCCTGCGATCGTCTCCGCTCGGAGATATCGAGCGTGGTCTCCACCGCCCCCTTTACCTCTCCCGCATCATCGAGCACCGGGTACCCGGCGACAAACCATACCCTCCCGTCCGGGGTGGTCATCTCTGCCCTCTGCGGTTGTTTTGTGCGGATCGCCCTCTCCACGGGGCATCCGAAGCAGGGCATGTCGCGCTGGTGCCAGAGTTCGTAGCAGGCGTGTCCCACGAGCTCTTCGGGCTTCATGGCGATCGATTCCGCTGCCGCCCTGTTGGCCCAGAGGATGCGCAGGCTCGTGTCCTGGAAGGTGATGTTTTCGCTCACCGAGTCGAGGATGATCCTCTTCTCCTCCTCACTCGCCCTGAGCGCCGCTTCCGCCTCCTTGATCTCGGTGATGGGCACGGCGACCTGGAGGGCGGCATATACCGCTCCCTTCTCGTCCCTGAGCGGTGTGGTGATCACCTCGAAATAGAATTTTTCTCCCGCTTTCCCGGTGAATACCCGCTCAAACAGGGTCCGGTCGACCTTTTCATCAAAGATCTGTCGGATCGCGCATTCAGGGCATGCATCGCCCCTCCCATGGAGGGCGCGGTAGCAGGGTTCTCCCTCCGTGTCTCCGCAGATCTCCCTGGTTACGCTGTTGGTCCAGAGTACATGGAACCCGGGATCGATGATAGCCAGGCAGGCGCCGATATTCTCCGAGACCTGTTCGAGACGGTTTCTTTCTTCTTCGAGTGATTTCTCCGTTTCATGCTGGTGGACCGCCTGCTGGATCTTGTGGGCCAGTTCGGTGAACTGTGCGGTGGGATCGCCCCCTTTCTGCACATAAAAATCCGCGCCGCTGTTCAGCGCTTCGATCACCACATCCTCCCGTCCCCTGCCGGTGAAGATGATGAATGGTATCGTGCTTCCCCGTTCTCTCAATTCCTTGAGGAATTCGATACCGTCCATGCCCGGCATCTGGTAATCGGAGACCACGACATCAAGCGTGCCTTTCTCGAGAAGTTCGAGACCTTCCTGTGCCGATGATGCGGTGTACACCCGGATGCCTCCCTGTCGCTCAAGAAAGAGTGTGCTGATATCGAGCAGCATCGGTTCGTCATCGACGAGCAGTACATCCATGATCGCGTCCCCGGAGAAGTATGCGAAGAATAGATGTGCTCCATTTTTATATGTATGCAGCGATACTCCTCCCGGTGCAGGGAGAAGCATGGTGCGTATGCGAGCGGCACCGGCCACCGCTCTCATTGGCGGTGCAGGACTGGCTTTCCGGGCCTTCTGTGTCGTCATCCGGAGGCGGAGAACAGTATTGATCATCGGAGACCCGCCCATTGCTCTCGCAATCGGGTGATTGCCGTGCAGGAGATAGACAGGGAACGCTTTGCCCACATTCCGGAGAGGCTTTCGGGACTGGTCGATCTCGCCTATAACCTCTGGTGGAGCTGGCATCCTGCAGCGAAGATGCTTTTCAAGCAGCTCAACCGGCAGGCCTGGAAGGAGAGCATCCACAACCCGGTGAAGATGCTGCAGCATATTCCCCCGGAGTATCTCGAGGCGGCCTGTGCGGATCCGGAATATCTCCACCGCTATGATATCATCATCGACCGTTTCAGGCGCTACATGGACAGCCGCGTATCGTGGTACGGGGACGAGATCAGCGGTGAGCATTCCTCTGCGATTGCCTATTTCTCCGCCGAATACGGTCTCCAGCATTCGCTCCCGTTTTTTGCGGGCGGTCTCGGCTTTCTGGCGGGCGACCACCTCAAGGAGTGCAGCGATCTCGGGCTTCCCATCATCGGCGTGGGGTTCATGTATGCGCAGGGCTATCTCGACCAGGATATCAGCACCGACGGTTGGCAGGAGAGCATCGAGGAGCTGATCGACCGCGACGCCGCTCCCATCACCCGCGTGCTCGGTGGTGACGGGGGCCAGATTGTCGTGCAGGTCCCGCTCATCGATCCCCCCATGTACGTCGCCGTCTGGAAGGTCCAGGTGGGGCGCGTCCCTCTCTTTCTGCTGGATACCGATATCGACCGCAATCTCCCCGAGTACCGGAAGATCTCCCACCGCCTCTATATTGGTGACCGGGAGCAGCGGCTCCGGCAGGAGATCGTGCTCGGTATCGGAGGATGGCGCGTGCTCCGGCATCTCGGGATCGCCGTCTCCGCGATCCACCTCAATGAAGGGCACCCCGCATTCGCCCTGCTCGAGCTGATCAGGGAGTCGCGGGAGGCGGGGATGGAGAGCGAGGAGGCCATGGAAACGGTGCGGAACAGAACCGTGCTTACCACCCATTCCTCGGTTCCGGCGGCGATCGACACGTTCCCGGCAGACCTGATCGAACCGTACTTCAGATCCTACCTCCGGGCCGTCGGCATGGGGAAGGCGGACTTTTTCGCTCTCGGGGAGCGCCCGGGGTACCATGACGCGGGGTTCAACATGACCGCCTTCGCCCTGAGGGCGACAGGCCACCACAACGCGGTCAGTAAGAAACACGGTTCGGTGGCGCGCCAGATGTGGCGGGAGCTCTGGCCCGAGATCCCCGAGGACTTCGTGCCTATCGACTCCATTACCAATGGCGTGCACCTGCCCACCTGGCTCAATGCGAGAATGGAGAGGCTCTATAGCAAGTATACCGGGGGAACATGCCCGTACTGGAAACAGGAGCACGATAACCCGGCGCTCTGGGCGTTGATCGACGAGATCCCCGACGGCGAGCTCTGGGAGCAGCACACCTGGCTCAAGAACAAACTGTTCAACCGGATCAAGGAGAGAAAACGAAGGAAATGGGCGGAAGGGCTCGACGATCCCCTCAACCTGGTCGCAGAGGGGCTGATGCTCGATCCTACGGTTCTCACGCTCGGTTTTGCACGACGTTTTTCGGCCTATAAGCGCGCCGATCTTATCTTTTATGACCGCGAGCGTCTCAAGGCGACCCTCAACAATCCCCTCAGGCCCGTCCAGATTGTCTTTGGGGGGAAGGCGCATCCCGATGATACCGAGGGCAAGAAGATCCTCCAGAGCATCTACCGGTATGCGCAGGACCCGGCGTTCGGGGGACGGATCGCGTTTCTCGAGGACTACGGTGAACAGTCAGCCCAGTACATGGTCCACGGTGTGGACGTCTGGCTCAACAACCCTCTTCCCCCCTGGGAGGCCTGCGGAACAAGCGGGATGAAGGCGGCGATGAACGGGGTGCTGAACCTGAGCATCCTCGATGGCTGGTGGATCGAAGCCTACAATGGCCGCAACGGCTGGGCGTTTGGCGATCAATCCCCGCCGGTGGATCGCGACGCCGCCGATGCGGCCGCGATCTACGATCTGCTCGAGAAGGAGATCGTCCCCCTCTATTACCGGCGGTCGCTCGACAATATTCCTCACGAGTGGGTGGCGATGATGAAGGAATCGATAAAGAGCATCACACCCGCGTTCTGCTCCCGGCGGATGGTCAAGGAGTACGTGCAGCGCTCCTACCAAAACGTGCTTGCGTACAGGCCCCCCTCCTCCTAGTGGACCCCGGGCGCGTTCACTCCGGATCCCTGTACGGCGGGACCTCTTCGAGCAGGATGTGGTAGGCGGCCACCCCCAATGTGACGAGCAGCGGGCCCAGGATGATCCCCACGATCCCCAGCAGGGCGAGGCCGCCGAAGATCCCGATCATCATGAGCACTGCATTGATGGCAACCCTCCCCCCCATCATCTGCGGCCTGAAATAGAAATCCGCCACTCCCGATATGAGAGGGTAGCCGAGGAACACGATGATCAGCGCTCCCCGGGGATCGCCGATGGCGAGGGCGTAGAGGGCGAGGATGATGATGAGGATCTGAGGGCCGAGAAAGGGAATCAGCTGGAATAACCCGGAAAGCGCGGAGAAAAAGAGAATATTGCCGTATCCAAGCAGGAAAAAGACGGGAATTGCCAGAAAAAAGGTGATGGATGCCACCTCGAGGTTCACCACGTAGACGGCGTAGAGGGTGTCGACGGTGATGGTGGCGAGCTTCGATGCCGACCGGCGTGTCCGGGCCGGAAGACGGCAGATGAGGTCGTCCCAGACGCGGTCTCCCAGGAGCATAAAGAGGTAGAAGGACAGCAGCATCAAGAAGAGCTGGAGCAGGAGGAACGGGAGGCCGAGGGCTACCCCGGAGACCCCTGATTCGACGAACCGCACCAGGGCGGCGGCGCGCTCTGCTATCTGTTCGGGGGTGAGGGGCACCATCGCGGGATCGATCTCCACATTCCTGATGCCCGCAACGATTGCCCGGAGCAGCTCGAAGAGGAGATCGAGGTTGCCGGCGATCAGCGAGACCATGGCGAGGAAGAGCCCGATAAGGACTGCGGCGGTGACTGTGGTGGTCACGGTTGCAGCAGCCCAGGGCTGCATCCGGGCGCAGAGGCGCCGCTGCAGGGGCATGGCGACCACGGCGAGCGAGAGGCTCAGGATGAGCGCGGTCAGGAGCGGAAACGCCACGATGAGAATGACGAAAAAGATCGCGCCCACGAGAATGAGAGAGCGGGTATCCGCCCGCCGCCGCTCCGGTGTCATAGCATCAAGCAATTAGGTTCTGGAACATAAAAATGCGCACATTTTCTCTCACCCGGAGGGTACGCCGATTTCCGCTCATGCATCCAGGTACAGCGCCTGAATCGCTACGACTTCGGTGCTGTCCGCGGCCGCGGCATACGCCTCGAGGGGTTCGGCGTTGACCTCCAGAAAGCGTACCCCCCAGCCGAACTGCCCCAGAATGCGTTCCGCCTGGCCGCGCTCGCCGAGAATTACCAGCGCGGCGGCAAGCGCTTCGACCGAGGTGAGCCGGAACGGGCGCCCGAAGTTGACCGGGTTTGCCGCCACGAGGAAGGGGAGTGCACGCCTGCGTTTCCATGCCCGGACGGCACCGGTGTCCAGTACCTCCCAGGAGCAGTCGAGCGCGGTGATGGAGGGGGCGTCCCGGTCCGCGGGGGAGAGGGCTTGGGCTGCGGTGGGGTCGAGGAGAAGGGTATTCTTCGGCACCTTCCGGAGCGAAGGCACAATGGTGATCAGATCCTTTCGCGCCAGTTTTTTGACCGTACATTTCCGGGGGTCGCAGGTATTGTCCCGGTACGCGAAAAGCGGTATCATCTATGTGAGGTAAGCGCCCACGTATCTATCAATGTACGTACTGCTCTGCCCCTGCATTCTCGATCCCGGACTCCGGGCCCGCGGCATCACCCGCCAGTCCGATCTCGATTGCTTCTCCCGCTGCCTCGAGCGGTGCAGGCATTTCGGCATCGAGACCGTGCCCCTCCCCTGCCCCGAGACCATGTATCTCGGGCCGGATCGCGCGCCGGGGAGCTTCGAGGAACGCCTCGAGACCCCGGCGTTCGCCCGTCTCCTCGACCGCTGCGAGGAGGAGGTACAGGCCCATATCGCCCGGCACGGGGATCCGCTCAGCATCGTCGGCGTGGACTCTTCGCCGGTATGCGGGGTGACATCCACCTACCGCACGGATGAGCGGGAGCCCGGACGCGGCGCGTTTCTCTCCCGGTTTCCCGAGCAGAAGGCGATGGAAGTGAAAGATTTCGCCCGCTACAAGGTGTATCTCGCAGCCCCCCTCTTTTCCGAGGCAGAGCAGATGTACAACCGGGCCCTCCAGGACGATCTCTCCGCCCATTTCTTCGAGGTCTACCTGCCCCAGGAGGTAGGGGATACGAGTCATACCCGGGAAAAAGACGAGCACACGGCCATATTTGCGCAGCACATCGCTGCGCTCGACGAGGCGGATATGGTGGTCGCCGTGGTGGACGGTGCCGATGCCGATTCGGGGACGTCGTGGGAGATGGGCTACGCGTTTGCGCGGCGAAAGCCCGTGATCTCCCTGAGGACCGATTTTCGCTGTGCGGGGCACCACGAGCTGGTTAACCTCATGCTGGAGGAGTCGTCGATCGTCGTGACGGACAGAACCGTGCTTCCGGCGGCGCTCCAGTCCCCGCGTATCCGGGAGCGCTGAACGGAAGGCGGGCAGGCAGGCGGTGGGGGTGCTGTCGGCCCGCCCTCTTCCGATCAGGAGTCCCTTCCCGGTCTTGCACGCATGGATGGTCCCGGGGGCATTCGCCGGCGCCCACCCAACGGCCCCGCATGCGCTCCGGTCATCGCAAGGGGGTTGATGAATGCACCCTCCGGATACACACAGGCGGGTACGGGGCAGTGCTGCCGACACTGCACGGTGCGTGATCTCGTACAGGGCCCGCTCCAAATAACGGAGAGGAAATCGCCCCTGAAGGCAAATTTGGGGAGATCAAAGTGGCGCCCTTTCCGGCTGCCGGGCGCCGCAGAACAGTGATGGTATGGATAATCCCTTCAAAAATCGGTGAATAATCAGATCGGGGACAAATCGATGCGTTTTATAGTGGAATAGTGTTACGCTCTTTGAGCGGGTGAACGGCATGGTGGATGACGATCCGGTATCCTTCCCGGACAACGGCAGCGATGAACGGGCACCAGCCCTGTCTGCCATGTTCCCCGAGACGGCAATCGAGCGCGCGAGCACCCTCTGTTACGCGCTCTCGAACCCCATCCGGATGAAAATACTCCTCCTTCTTGCATCCCGCACGTATTGTGTCCATTCGATCAGGGATCTCTTTGCGATAAGCGATTCCAGGCTCTCCTATCACCTGAAAATTCTCCGTGACTGCGGCCTGATCGAAGGCAGCAGGGACGGAAAATGCATCAATTATGCGACCACCCCGCAGGGGATGGAAATCTGCCGGATGTTCGGGTCATTCCGGTGGTGAGGGGCGGCGCGAACCTGGCTCTCCTATTTTGTTTTGTACTTGTCCATCAGGAGCGCCAGCCGCTCCGGCACTGCTCCGGCATCATCGCCGGTTTCATGCGCGGCCCTGTCGGGGATATCGGAGTACATGCCTTTTTTTAACAGGAACCGGAACGAAACACCATCCCCGGGCCGACCGGCGACGCGGTCCTCAACCCAGATCTCTCCCCCGTACCGGGAAACCAGCGTCCGCACGATGTAGAGCCCGAGCCCCTTGCCGCTCGTGGATTTGCATCCCCGCTGGAAACGGTCGAAAATAACGGTCTTCATCGCATCGGGTATCCCCGGGCCTGTATCCTCGATGATCACCTCGATCTCGCTGCGGTGCTCCTCCGCCCTGATGAACACGACCACCTCATCGCCGCCGAACTTTATGCTGTTGCCGATTAGGTTGGCAAATATCTCTGTGATGAGGTCGTCCGCGAGCACGGTATATCCCCCGGGATTGTAGTGGATGCTGTGGTCGGGGTAGCGATCGACCTCCTTTCTGATCACCTCGTCGAGGTTCATCGGCTTTAACTGGGGTTTTTCCTCGTGCAGGCGGCGTATGGTGGAGACGTGGTCGGTGATCTCGATAGCCCTGCTGATGCTTTCCATCAGTTTCCCGGCAAACTCTCTCGGTTTTCCGGCAATCATCTCGGTGAGCATATCCGCGTACATGACCGAGACGGTATTGGCGTTCTTGATATCGTGGGTGAGGATGTCGAGGTAGAGATTTGCCTTCTCGTAGGACTCCTCCAGCTCCTGCTGGAGCAGGCCGCGGTAGATGGCGGTCCCGATCTCTTTGCCCGCCGTGATGAGCGTGTGCTGCTCCTCCGCGGAAAATCGCCTGCCGGTTCCCGATGAGGAGAGGAACAGCACGCCGACGACGGATCCCCCGCCGGAGAGCGGGACCCAGGAGACCTGCGTGCGCGTACCTGCATCTTCCGTGATCGTCTCATTGAACGCGGGAACCCCTTCCTGGAAGATGGAGGCAAAAGGCGCCCCGTCCAGCGGGAGCAGTTCGGAAAATGCGCCATTCGTGTGTTCTTTTCCAGCGGTGCAGGCCAGCACCGCATACCGCTCCTCGCCGTCAAGCAGGTAGATCGCCCCTTTCTCCATCCCGAGCACCGCAACGATCCGGTGCAGCGCATGCACAAGGAGATCGTAGAGCGTCTCCACGGACCCGGCGGCGGATATGATCTCATTGATGGCGGTGAGCTGGCGGTTGCGGCGCCGGATTTCCTCCTCATGCTCGCTGCGCTCGATGGTCGACCCTACTGCATCTGCCGCGGTTTTCAGGGCGTCGATTTCAGGTTTGTGCCAGGTACGCTCCTCCGAGCAGTCTTCGAAGACCAGAAAACCCCAGCATTGCCCTGCAACGGATATGGGCAGCACCGCAAAGGAGAGGACGTTGCGGGACGAAAAGAGGGCGGCGAGATCCGCGGACAGGTCCCGCACCGCGCCCGTGAGCACATGACCGAGGGTCAGGGCGGTTTCCCATTGCACCAACTCCTCTCTCTCCCAGAGCGATTTTTCGTCGATGGCGTTCTCCGGGAGTGCATGGAGCGAATGTTCTGTCCAGAGGTACCGGCGTGACTGCTGGTGGGCTTCGCTGCCGTTTTCGATCAGGTACACCCTGCTCGCTCCCGTGCCCCTCCCGAGCGCCTTCAATACCTCTTCGATATCGGTCTCCCACGACGGGGTGCGGTGGAGCCTGCCCGAGGCGATCATGACCGATTCGCATATCGCATCGTGCCGGGTGATGCGCTCTTCCATAAAGCAGCGCTCCAGCACGCTGATGAGAATATCGCCGACCATTTTCAGGTGATCGCGGTACTGGTGGAATGCTGTCAGACCACCCTGGTCCGATTCAAATCCGAGGAACCCCTGGATGGTCTTTCCCCTGAGGGGGAGTACGAGGCTCTGGCGGTGCCGGGTGGCATTGTGGGTGTGGATGATTGCGGGCTGCTTTGCAACCTCGCCCGTCCATGGAGAACCGGCGATCCGCACCCCCGCAAGGCTCCGCGTGGGTGCATCCCGGTGGGCAAACCACTCGAAACTCCCTCTGGTTCCCGTGCGGTCGCCATTGATGAGGGTGAGGTAGCAGGAGTCGGCACCGGCGCACGTCCCCAGGTCACGGATGATTGCGGTGATCCTGCGGTCGAACTCGGGGGGTGCAGCGTCGACGAAGGAGGTGGAGATACGCGCCATTATCTCTTCAAACGCGTGTTTCCGGCTGCTCTCCTCTTCGGCCTGCACCTTGCCGCTGACGAATGAGACGATGTCGATGCGCCCTCCGGCAAGCGTGCCGGTGGTGATGGGAGCGCTTTTTACCTCAATCCACTCGTCTTTCCTTCCCCGTGGCACGAAATGGTAGACACCCGCGTGGAGACGCTCATTGCGGTCGATAGCACTGAAAAGATCGTGTAAGAATGATGCGGTTTCTTCGATGAAGGGAGCGATGTAGGATGTGATCAGCTCGCGGTACTCCATTCCCGTCGCCTTTTCCCTCGAAATGCCGGAGAATTCCTCCATCGCGACATTGAGCCAGCGAATTTTGCCCTGTTCGTCGCTCAGGAGCATCGGGATGTCGATTTCATCCTGCAGGTTGAAAAAGAAGGCCAGATCGCCGAAATCACTGCTTCTGGATGCTCCCGACATAAACGGCGCTCACTCCTGACGTATGAATGGATATGAGGGGCCCGGGGTATATCAGTTTTGCTTCTTATATGCTCATCATGCATAACGACCGAAGCTGTGCGGTGGCGGCGTGAGAACGGTGATAATCCGGACGCGCCGGTGGAAGGTGCTCCCGGGGCTTCAGCTCCCGGCGATGCATGCCGCCAGCTATTCCGCGTGCGCGCTGACAAAAGATGTGGGGGAGGGGCACCGTTTGGTTGAACGTGTGCGCGTGTGTGTGTGTGGACAACGGGTGGGGTGTGGTGCGGTCCCACCATGGATGTGATTGAGAGGTGCCCGGTGCCCTTCTCCCCCGAGAAGGTGTGAAGTGTGGTTGCCTGTCTATGGTGCCTCGTCATCCGGGCCCGGTTCCCCAATCGGGCACCGGATGCAGATCGCATCCCTTCTCCTGTCGAGTAGTGTAGAGATTCCAGAGCAGTCACCTGATCTGGTGATCACATGTTGTGATTAATTTAATATAACAGTTTCGTCTAATGCCTTGCATTAATGCTGACATTGGCGCTGTCGACATTGTCATCATTAACGAAATCAATAAGTAGGCACCATGTGAATCTTTATACACGAATGAGCAGTTTTCCTGTGGAATTGCCGAAAATTCTTGATATATTAAAGGCCAATCCCAGAGGTATGTCGGTGAGCGATATTGCGCAGGAACTCGGCGCAAACCGCAATACCGTATCCCGTTATCTGGATATGCTCCTTATTTCGGGCGAGGTTGAGATGAGGGCCTACGGGAAGGCCAAGGTCTTTTTTCTCTCGCAGCGCGTACCCATCTCCGCGATGCTGAATTTTTCCTCGGACATGGTAATCGTCCTCGACCAGGACCTCCGGGTCGTCCAGGTCAATACCACGCTCTGCGAGTTTATCGGCGCGACGCGCGAGGAGATTCTCAACACCACGCTCAGGGAATCGCCGCTCGTGATGTTCGACCACCCCGTGATCATCGAAAAAATCAGGGATGCAATGGCCGGCAGGGAGATTGCGGAGAACCTGCGGTTCCTGCGGGTGGACGGAGAACTCTTTTTCCGGTTCAAAATCGTCTCCACGGTCTTCAATGACGGATCGCCGGGCGTGACGCTGATCCTTGAAGACATCACCGAGCAGCAGACAGCAGAAGAGGCCCTCCGCACAAGCGAAAGTACGTACCGGACGCTCGTCGAGGAGATCAATGACATCATCTGGAATATCGACGATGAGAGCCGGTTCACCTTTGTCAGCCCCCGTGTCCGCGAGGTGCTGGGCTATTCCCCGGAGGAGATGCTCGGACAACCGATCCGCGACTTCATGGTCGACGCCGGGGACGCCGGCGCACCGCAGGTCTTTTCTCCGGGCGCGCAGGCGCCGGGGGAGAGCTCGTATGCCGAGTACGTCATGCGCCATAAGGACGGCAGGCCTGTTCCCATGGAGACCAGCTGGCGCCCCATTCTCGATGAAATCGGGGACCCGGCCGGGTTCCGGCTCGTGAGCCGTGATATCACGGAACGGAAGCAGGCCATGAGTCGCGTGCGGCAGTGGAAATCGTTTCTCCATTCCATCGTCCAGAATATTCCCGCCGTGGTGCTGGTCAGGGAAATGCGTGAAGGCCGCTACGTGTTTGTCAACAGGGTGGCGGAAACCCTGTTCGGGGTGACCCGGCAGGATACCGGGGGACTGCGCGGGGACGAGATCTTTTCTCCCGCACTCGCTGGTGTGCTGGCAGAGGGAGACCATGAAGTGGAGAATACGGCGTCCGCCGTGGATATCGGGGAGAAGGAACTCGCACTGCCCGCATGTGGCACGAAACCATTCCATATCCGCAAGATCCCCATCTTCAACCCGGCAGGCGACATCAAGTACATCCTCACCATTGCCGAAGACATCACCGGGCGGAAACAGGTCGAGGGGCAGATCCTTGCAGAGCGCGATCGCGCCGAGCGCTATCTGGATTCTGCCGGCGTGATGATCGCGGTTGTGGATGCCGGCGGGCGGATCAGCAGGATGAACCGACAGGGGTGTGCCGTCCTCGGCTACGCGGAGGAGGAGCTGCTGGGGCAGGACTGGTTTTCCACGCTCATCCCCGACCGCCTGCGCGACGAGCTGAGGGCGAATTTCAGGCGGTTCATCTCCGGGAACGGGCGGCAGTCCGAAGACGAGGTGGGGACGGTCATCACCCGCACCGGCGAGGAGCGCATCATCCGGTGGCACAACACCCTGCTCCGGGATGCGGAGGGAAGGATCGTGGCCATGGTCTCGGCAGGGGACGACATCACCGGTCACGCTGCCTGAAACCCAGATTTTTATTGTTGCTACAGGAGCGTTGCATGGGTGTAGCGCATACATTCGGCGGCAGGTGCGAGCCCGTCCTCTTTCATGACCGAGACTGCGCCGTGGCCCCCGCAGACGATGCACCGTCCGCCTGATCCCGGGATTGATGATTTCGTCACCGCGGCGAGTTCTGCGAGGGCTTTTCGCTCTTTGCGGGCGCGATCGCTGTCCACGTTGACGGAGGTGATGAGGAAGTCCGCGTGGGAATTGTACCGCCGCCGCGCTTCGGTCAGGCTTCCGAAGTCAAAGAGACTGTCAGCGGTAAACATCAGCCCGGTACCGGGCGAGAAGAGGAACACCTGCCCGTACAGGTGGCCGCCGAGGCTCTCCAGCACCTCGAAATCAATGCCGCAGATGCTTATCCTGTCGAGGACGAAAAAGATCGAGCGCATGCGGCTTCCTGCCGGGGGGAAGAGTTCGACCGCCTCAGGCGGGGAGAAGCGCGAGAAGAGGTTGATCATGGTGGTGTACACCTCTTCGAGGATGGAGTCCTGGCTTGCAGAGCCGTAGGCCCGGTTCGCCTCCCTGATGATCTCCTGCGTGCCTCTGTGCATGCACGCCGGAGCGGCAAAGAGCCCGCCCGCGCCGCAGTGGTCGGCATCGGCGTGGGTGATGATGATACGGGTGATGCGGGAGCCGTCGCCGAGGCCCATCGCCTGGAGCATGCGCAGCACGTCCGCATGGTAGATGCCGTAGCCGGTGTCCACCATCACCTGCTCGTCGGCCCCGTCGAAGAGAAAAATATTCCCTCCGCCGGGCATCTGGAAGCAATAGAGGGTGGTAGCCGCATCGATGTCGATGCGCTGCACGTCGCAGTAAAAGCCCTCGCCGGTGGTGTTTTTGAGGGTTGTTCCGGTCTGCAGGATATTGTCAAACACCTCGAGGGGATCTTTGCCGAGCCCGCAGAGCTCCTGGACGATGTGGTTGATGTCGTGGAGAAACGAGAGGAGAAATTCTTCCTCCGCGCATCCAATGATGGTGCGCAGCTTCTGCGCCAGCTGGATATAGAAGATGGTGGTGTCGAGCCGCTCGCCGGTGGTGTCGTACTCAAGGATCTCCAAGGGATAGCGCGATTTGAGCCGGTTGAGGAGCTCGTCGGCGACCCTGCTCTCGGTAAGGTTCAGGCTCACGGTCACCCGGTCGGGGTGCTGTCCGGTCTCGTCGAAGTCGATGAAGGCGATGTTGGCGTTTGCCGCGGTGGTGTAGCCGAGAAACGCGAACAGCGCCCCGGGCCGGTGGGGGAGGTGGACGTGGAATGTGAGGAAACTGAGGTTGCCGAGCGTCGTCTGCAGGTAGCCGATTGCAGCGAGCTCCTCCTCGATCGCCGCGTAGGCCGGTGCCGGACACCTGACCTCGAAAAAGACGGTCTGCGGGTCGATCCGCCGGTCGTACTGGATCCGTGAGATATTGCCGCCGTAGCGCTTCATGATCTCCGCCGCACGGTGCAGCGCCCCGGGCTGGTTGGGCATCCGGGCGATAAATGAATGGGCATCAGGCATGGCTCGCGTCCCTCCTTGGCCGGATCAGGTACATCGCCCACCCGAGGTGTTCTCGCCCGAATGCAAGGTATTCTTCCTGCACGCGGTGGAAATAGTCAAGCACCTCCCCACGGGAGGGATGGCCGGGATAGCCCTCGAGCCACGCGAGGCAGGATCGCCAGATCCCGGACTCATAGGCGTCCCAGTCTTCGGTGGCGGAGCGCACCACCGCCGCCAGTTCAAGGCCCCGTTCACGCACCATGCAGAGCAGTTCGTACTCCGTCGGGATCTCGCCCCATTCCCGTGCGAATTCGGGGGGGACCCGTTCGACCCGCCAGTACCGGTCCCCCAGGATGATGGCGCCGGTGCCGTGCACCATGCTGCCGAGCGCATCGAGTGCCGGCCCGGTGCCGCCCCAGATGTCGGATGCCCCGAGGGCGACGGCCACATCGTAGGGCGCGTCCTGCGGTGCGAAGAGGGATGCGTCCATGCAGCGGATATCCACCTGCCCTGCAGCGTTCACCTCCGCGAGCCTTGTTTCCGCCTGGCGGCATGCCTCCTCCCTGATCTCGATGCCTGTTCCGGCAATGCCGAATGCGTTTGCCCAGAGTGCGAGGACGGTCCCGTTGCCGCAGCCGCATTCCACCACCCTCGTGCCCGGCGAAAGCCCGGCCAGCGTTCCCATGGCCAGCACCTTCTCCGGGGTGGTGGGGTTCATGATCGCCAGCGGTCCCTGTGAGATGGTGAGCAGGTCGAGGTGGTGCATGGGTATCCTTCCGGGGAAATCGTGCCGGTGGGGGCACGGGGGGTTTCATAAAGATACTGTCGAGAGATCCAAAAAAGGTTCCATCCACTCTCCGGCGGACAGGTCCACCGGAATTCTTTCCGTGCGTGACGGCGCATCTCCCGCCAGATGGGCCTCCAGCGCATTCCACCACCCGAGGAGTCGTGTGGCATTGCGGTATGGTGAAGCCCGGTATGCAATTTCGCGGTACGGCTAACCCGCAGGTACCGGAAAAATATACTTTTCGGGAATAATGGAACCGCCGAATCGGCCACAATAAATGCACATTATTAATATTCCAATATCGGCAAAATTGATACTATTTGCGTTAAATATTCGCTAATTGTTCTTAAAATTGATTTTTATGAAATATATATGGTTTTCCTAGAGCACTTGCTGTAAATACCATTAAACGCCTCAAATCGATTAAAAACGTCATCTGAGAAATTATATCCCCCAAAATATTGTATCCTCCCTTTAAAAAAAAGGAATAGTAATTATACTACCGGCAGCGAATAATTCACGTAATGAAGAAAACTATAGGAAAATTTCTTGGTGTTCTCGTTTTCGTCCTCATCATCCTGTTTCCGAGCGATCCTTCCACCTTTCCTATAGAGGCAAAGTATGTCGCGGCCGCAACCTCCCTGATGGTCGTCTGGTGGGTGACCGAAGCGATCCCCATCCAGGCGACGGCGCTGATCCCCGTCGTGCTGTTCCCCCTTCTCGGGGTGCTTTCCGCCTCCGAGGTGACCGCCGCATACGGCGACAAGATTATCTTTCTTTTTATGGGTGGTTTCATCATTGCCATGTCCATGCAGCGCTGGGGGCTGCATGAACGCATCGCCCTGTTCATTATCGATAGGATGGGCACCAGTCCGCGGCAGCTGATACTGGGGTTCATGGTGGCCACGGCGTTTCTTTCCATGTGGATCTCGAATACCGCCACCGCCATGATGATGATCCCGATCGCCATCGCCATTATCGCCACCGTCCTCCCCAAGATGGAGATGAACCTTGAGGAGATGAGCGATGAGCAGCGTGATTTCTCCGAGTGCCTCGTCATCTCCATCGCCCATGCGGCGACCATCGGCGGGATCGCAACCATCATCGGGACTCCCCCGAACGGCATCTTCATCGCCCAGCTGGAGACGATCTTTCCCGGCGCTCCGACAATCGACTTTTTCACCTGGATGAAGTTCGGCGTGCCGCTGGCAATCGTATTCATTCCCTTTTCGTGGCTGTGGCTCACCTACGGGCCCTATCGCCACATGCCGAAAACGATCTCCCACGGCAAGGAGATCATCCGGGAGCGCATGGCGGAACTCGGTGCCATGAGCCGGGGAGAGAAATGGACGGCTCTCGTCTTCTCCCTCACCGCACTGGCGTGGATTTTCCGGACCTCGAAGGACATCGGGGCCTTCACCATCCCCGGGCTGAACACCATATTCCCGGCAATCGATGACTCGACCATCGCCATATTCGGGGCGATCCTTCTCTTCCTCCTCCCCGTGGACCGCGAGAAGGGCATCTATACCATGAACTGGGAATGGGCCAAGAAGATCCCCTGGGGGATCCTGATCCTGTTCGGCGGAGGGATCGCTCTCTCAAAGGCCTTCATCTCCAGCGGGCTTGCCGGCGTTATCGTCGAGTACCTGGCATCCTTCCACGCCCTGCCGATTATCGCCCTGATCATTCTGGTGGGCATCATGGTCTCCCTGCTCACCGAGGTCACGTCGAATACGGCAATCGCCTCGGTGATGATGCCCGTGATGGCCGTCACCTCGGTCTCGCTGGGGATGCATCCCTACATCCTCATGATCACCGCCGCGCTCGCCGCCTCGATGGCGTTCATGCTCCCGGTGGCAACCCCCCCCAATGCGGTTGCCTACGGGACGGGGTACATCTCCATGCGGGACATGATCCGCAGCGGCTGGGTGATCAACTTCATCGGCATCGGCCTCACTACCATATTCATGTTCACGGTCATTATGTGGGCGCTGGGTTTTACCGCCGAGGTACCGGTCTGGGCTGTACCCGCCGTCGCCCCGTAACTCTTCTTTTTTCCCTGCCGGACGCGAGAGAGATCATTCTTTATTCCTGTGCAGCTGATACAGGGTATGAAACCGGGTGCAATCCAGCCTGGCGATTTCTCGGAAGGGAGTGGTGTGGAAGGGCGCCGCCCGACAAAGAGGGATCCGCCCGTATCGCAGGGGGGGGATCCGGACGCCGGCGCCGAACACTCCGCCGCCCCGTCCCGCAAGAAAAAGGATTTCAGGGGATCGGGCCGCCTGCACTTTCGTGATGGCGGCGATGCCGATATCTTCGATTCGACAAAACCATAGCGTCAGGGTATGTGCATGACGTCCCCGCCTGACCGGGGGACAATTTCTCGCTCCCCGCGGTACTGCTGGACGATGCCGATCACCCGTACGCGGTCACCCTCCCCGATGTCGACCTCAGCGGCGATGGGCGAGGGAAGAAACACCGTGGTGGTGTTGACGGTAAGGAGGAGGTGGCCTCCTGCCGCGGTGGCACGCACCCTCGTGACCACACCCTCAAGGATCACCAGATCCCCTTCCTGCGATGCAGGGGAAAAGGGGGATGAGAACACCTCTTTTCCTATGACTTCCAGCGTTATCGCCGATACAAGGACGATTGCAGCCACCCCGGCAAGCAGCAGCAGCGCCATGCGCTCCTCCCGTTCAAGCATGCACTTCTGTTTGTTTTCATCGCACTTTAGTCGATACATTCTTATGTTAACAGCGTTAACAATATATGTATGAGTGAGGTGAAGCTCCCGCCCTCCTCGAAGAGGATCATGAACATCCTCGAGGAAGACGGCCAAATGACTCACAAAGAACTGGTGAACAGAAGCCATCTCGCACCACGTACGGTGCGCTATGCCCTGAAGAAGCTCAAAGAGAACAAGCTTATCCAGGAGAAGTTCAACTTCAGGGACGCACGGCAGATCATTTACCAGTTGAAGTCCGCACCAGCACAGGTGCACGCATAAGCATCCAATGAACAAGCACGACACAGCATCCGAATCTGGCGTGGTGCACCGTATCGTCGGTGGCTGCGCCTGCAGCGACCGTGAGGTCGCGCTCCGCATCGGCCTTGCATGCGACGCCGTCGGCGAGCATATGAAGAGGAAACTGCGGGGAGAGATGATCGATGTCTCGGAGGAGTACGGCCCGGTCGTCGACCTTGCCGCAGGAGCGGCACACGCAGGCGGCGATGTCGCTGCTGCGCTGGGCACCCTGTTCCCCTGCGAGGTTCAGCCCCGCCGCCTCCTCGCGTAGAGCAGCACGAGTGCAAACAGCACCCCTGCTGCGATTGCCATCCTGATCTCCACGGGACCGATCCCTCCAGTACCGAACGGCGCAGACGATGCGCCTGCGTGCCAGTCGTCCTCGAAGACGGCGGTGTAGTAGGCGCCGATGTCGGGGTGCTCGAGGATCACTCCCGCTTCGCGGTTGAAGCACGGCGAGTTCTCGTTCCAGTTGATACTGCTGACGAGTACACGGGTGCCGTCAACGATAACACCTTTATTGTGAATTTTCACCACGTTGTTCGCGTCGAGATCGGCACACCGTGCCTCTAAGGGGAGAATCTCTCTCTCGGCGATACCGTTGATGAACGCCGCCATCTCGTCATTGTCATTGTCCCCTTCGATGTTGTAGTAGAAGGAGTCGAGCAGCACCCGGACCTGCACGCCGCGCCGTGCGGCGTCGATGGCGGCGTCGAGGAAGGGGTTGGGCGCGTTTGCGCTCCAGTTGCTGATGTAGGCCTGCTCGATATCGATGCTCGATTCCGCACCGGCGATGAGTTCGGGGACGAGATGGCTGGTATCGGGGGAGAGCACCGCCGTCACCCGGACGCCCGAGACGGTCACGGGTGCGAATTCAGGCTCGAAGGCTCCCCCTGGCCAGACGTCCACCGTGGAGACCGCCCCCCGGTACGGGGTAATGTCGCCGCCGGCGGCATCATGGGCAAACACCTCCCCGAAATAGGCTGCCACCCGCGCATCTTCGAGATAGGCCCCCCAGCCGCGATTGCCGCGCTCCCCGGCCGCGGGGAACCCGGTGGGCTTGAGATTTTCACTGGTGATGAAGACCCCTTTATCGTCCACGATGCAGTATTTTGCATGATCGAACCGGTATTTCGCGTGCGCCGCATCGGTGGTCCCCATCTGCAGCACCGATGCGCCGCAGTCGGCGAGTGTCCGGGCGATGCCCTTCTCCTCATCGGAGATACCTCCCACCGGCCCTCCCTCGAGCAGCACGGTTACCGCCACCCCCCGGCGCCGGGCGTCCTCCAGCATGCCGGCGATGCCGGGGTCGGTGAATTCGTAGACATTGAAGCGGATGGACGATTCCGCTCCTGATAGTGTTGCATCGAGCACATCCCGCGCGCAGTCGGGGGAGACGAATGCCACGACCGTGATATCATCGAACGTCGCGGGGGCAAAGCGCGACTGTCCGAGGAGGAGGGGGCGGGGGTCCCAGACCCCGTCCTCCAGAAAATGCACCTGTCCCTCCCGGCAGCAGACGTCCCCCGGCCATGCGATCTGCTGGATCACGCGTTCATTCCGTGCGAGAACCAGTTCATCCGCCGTATTTGCCATGCGGAAATCGCCGCTGCGGATGACATCGGGGACGGCTGCGGAGGTGTCGAACAGCTCGTAATCCGGAGAGACCCCGTGGACGCAGCGGTATGCCTCCCCGTCGCGGGCGATCACCAGTGAGGCGTCGATCGATGCCCCGGTCGGGAAGCGGATACTCCCCTCTCCGTCCCGGATGGTGACGCCGGTGAGCGACCCCGTCCCCTCGAGGATGAAATACTCATCCGCCTCCCCTTTCAGGTAGGTGTCCGGGCAGAACTCGGTGATCTGCAGGGCCGAGGCGGCGGGCAGCAGGAGTGCGACCATAAGCAGGCAGGCATAGCGCATGGCGATCAGAGTTATGGGAACGCCCGTTCTATAATGTGACGAAATGCATGTCTGATCCCGCGCCCCGTGTGGTCAAAATCGGGGGAAGCCTGACCGACCGCTTTCCCCGGCTCATCCCCGCCATTGCAGAAACCGCACGCCCCCTGCTCATCGTCCCGGGAGGCGGCATCTTTGCCGACGTCGTGCGTGCAGCGGGGCTCAACGAAGAATGCTCGCACTGGATGGCCATTGCGGCGATGGACCAGGTCGGTTGGTGGATCGCTTCATTCGGCGTGGAACCCACCGACCGCATCGGTATGCCTGAACAACCTTCAGTCCTGCTTCCCTATACCGAACTGCGGCGCTGGGACCCTCTGCCCCACTCGTGGGAGATCACCTCCGACGTCATTGCCGCCTGGGTCGCTTCCCGGCTCGGGCTCGATCTCCTCCTGCTCAAGTCGGTCGACGGATTGTATTCCGGCGGCAGGCTGGCAGAGGTGGTGACGTCGCCGATCACCTGCCCCGAGGTGGACCCGCTCTTTCTTCCCTTCGTGTTCGCACACAAAATCCGGGTGCAGGTGGTCAACGGCAGGCACGACGACCGGGTCGCCGCGGCCCTGCGCGGAAGCCCGGTCAGGGGGACGGTTATTCATCCAAGATTTTAATATCCGTGAGACAGAATCTGTAAGAGAATTCAGGAGTTTTTATCATGGCATTTGAGAAATGTTCTTCCTGCAACGCTCCTCTCTCCGAAGAGGGATGGACAAAATTCGTGTGTCCCGGCTGCGGAACCGTGATCTGCCGCTGTCAGCGCTGCAGACACCAGAGTATCCCGTACGAATGCGGGAAATGCGGATTCAGGGGGCCGTAACCATGGGAAATGTGGAAATGATCATCAAAATCATGCCCGAATCGCCGGACATTGATCTCGCTGCGATGACAGCAATCATCCGGGAACAGGTACCGCAGACGCGTGATGTCAAGGAAGAACCGATCGGTTTCGGCCTCAGTGCCCTTAAAGTGCTGGTCGTCGTCCCTGACGAGGCGGGCAGGCCCGATGAGGTTGAAGCCACACTCAAGGCCATTGAGGGCGTCGAAAGCGTCGAGGTCATTCACACCTCGCTGTCCTGAAGGCGCAATCGCTCCCTTTTCTGGAAAACATTTTTTTCCGGCTATTCGAAGACCGGAAACCCCGGTGAATGCCCGCGGTTCGGGTTCGCTGGCTACTCCGCCCGTTCGATACGGGCGAACACGTCGTCGCTGATGGCCCGTATCGTTTCCACCGAGTGCCTGAACGCCGCAATTTCGTCTTCGTGGATGCGGATAGGTACCGGAAATGCGCCCTTCTGATTGATGCGCGCCGGCACGCCGATACAGACATTGCCGATATCATGCACTTCCGTCCGAACATAGCTCGAAACGGTGAGGATGCGTTTTTCGTTGCCGAGAATTGTCCGCACAAGCGTTCCAATCGCCTCGCCCGGCCCATAAATCGTGGCGCCGATCTTGCGAATGATGTTTTCGCCTGCGGTGCGCACATTCTTCACCATCTCCTCGGCAGGAAGGTCCGCAAACGTCGGGAGGTTGTTCACGGTGATGCCGCCGATAGTGGTCGCCGACCAGAGGGGCACCATGGTTTCGCCATGCTCGCCGATGATACGCGTGTGCACCTCGCTCACATGGACATCAAAATAGCTGGCAATAAGTGCTTTCAGGCGCATCGAATCCAGATGCGTCCCCAGCCCGAACACCTGACGCGCTTCGAGCCCCGAATACCTGAGCGCCACGGCGGTCATCACGTCCACGGGGTTGGTGATCATCAGGAGAATGGCATCGGGAGCGATTGTTCCTATGTCCCGGGCGATTTCGGAGACGAGATGGCCGTTTTTATAGGCGAGATCGTTTCTGCTCTGGCCCGACTGACGCGGTGTCCCTGCGCTCACGATCACGATGTCCGATCCCCGCAGATCTTCTCTGTCCGTAGTCCATGAGAGATCGAGGTTTCTTCCTTTTGCGGCGAACGAATCATAAAAATCGCGGGTCAGTCCCTCGAGGATATCCTCCCTGCCCTGCCTGCCGATCAGCAGCAGCTCAGTCACGTGAGGAATTCCCGAGACGGTATGGGCTGCAAACCTACCTACGTTGCCTGTCGCTCCGATAATGGTTACTTTTGCCATACAAGAGTCCTGTGGGGACACATCCTCGGTTGACACCACGTGCCCGCGTTCAACCGGAAATCCGTTCTCCACCCCGCGCCCCCATGGGCGCCGAACGTCCACGGTAAGTCTGCTCCCTTCCGGGCCTGAACCGGTCCCCGCGGCAACAGGTCGCAGCTCCCTCCGGAGCTTTGATCCCTGTCCGTCGACCTCATGGGACGAGGCTTCTTCGGCGGGATATACCGGCATCCGGCAGGTCGCCGGAGCCTTCCTCGGATTTCGCCCCCTGCATACCGGCGGTTTCAGGTGACAGGTGACGTCGAACCACCCGGGCTAGTCCCCGGTACATATTCGTCGCCTAAGGGATAAAAACCTCCCCGCCGATGCGTTGTTTCCAGTCATCAAGGATTGATTTCACCCGTGCCCGCTGACTCTTTTCAAAGAGATCGAGAGCCGTGAGATCGACATCGGGGGGCAGCACGGCGGGGAGCTGCCGGAAATCACCCTGGTAGACCTCGATATGCTGGCTCCCTCCTGTGCTTTCTGCGATCTTTCGCGGTTCCGTGACCACGGGATGCGCTTTCATCTCCTCGTAATCGTAGAGGATGTCGATTCCGTCGATATCGATATGTTCCCTGTTCACCCGGACGTTGTAGGCGGTCCAGTAGGCGGCGGCATACCAGGCATCGTTGAAGATGATGTGCGGGACGTCGAGAAAAGCCGCTATTATGCCGAGTTTTCCCGCACCGCTCAGCGCGTCGACGAACGTCGTTGGCTGGAAATGCCTGACCTTGACGCCGACGGAGATGACTTTGGGATCGTAGCCCCGGGGGAATTCAATGTGCATGACCGACTGTTGCTTGTAGATGACAACCGGCTCTTCCTGCGTGAAATAGACGTTCGCCCTGACATCACATCCCGCGAGGAGCTCGTTTTCATCGGGGAGACCGTCGAGATCGACGTCAGAAAGGCCGGGAACGACGTTCCGGTCCTTCACCACCCCTCTGATTTCGGGGACCTCCTCGACGAGCCGCCGGGCGACCGGTGCCGTTACCGCCTTTGAGAGCAGTACCAACGATTTTTCGGGCAGGTAGGGCGGATTTGACATGGCAAAGCCGGGATGGACGAGGGGGACCCCCACCGATTTCAGGGGGGCGTGTTCCTCGATAGCCCCCTCCTCCCTCATGATGATGTACACGTGGGCGATCACGGCATCGATGAACCGTTTGCCGCACGAGCAGACGGGCGGCACGGACGTATGGGTGAGGGGGGCGTTCTTGTTGATGGTTCTGGCCTCGCAGTGATTGCAGGGTGCAAAAACATCGTTGAGGCTGTCGATGAGTTCGTGGGCATATTGCACGCAGTCCTCTCCGCACACGGGGCATTTCATGAGTGAGCATGGGGGGAGGTGGTATAAAGGATTTTATTAAGCGGCCGCACGGTGCCGCACCGGCATCACCGGGAGGGATGGCCTTCGGCGTTCAGCTCCCGTTGTGCCTGCGCAAGAAGGGCTTTCTTTTCTTCGTCGACCGGAGGAAAGGTGAGATCGAGCGACCGGATGGTGCTCGTGAGGATGGTTGCCACCGCGGTGCGGGCGATCCACTTGCGGTCGGCGGGAATCACGTACCAGGGCGCCCATTCCGTGCTCGTCGCGCCGATGGCCTCTTCATATGCCGCCATGTACGCATCCCAGAAGCGGCGTCCCCTCAGGTCGGAGGCGGAAAACTTCCACTGCTTTTCCGGGTCGGTGAGCCGCTCCATGAACCGCTCTTTCTGCTCTTCTCTCGATATGTGCAGGAAAAATTTCAGGATTACGACGCCGTTTCTCACCAGGTAGCGCTCGAGCATTGCGATATCCTCGTAGCGCTGGTTCCAGAAGGCCGCGTCGATACGCAATCCGGGGGGGAGCTTGTGCCGGTCCAGCAGGCCGGGGTGCACCCGCGCCGCGGTTACGTCCTCGTAGTAGGAACGGTTGAAGATCCCGATCATGCCCCGCTCGGGGAGCACCTGCACGTAGCGCCAGAGGTAGGTGTGGTCGAGTTCCATGGTGGAGGGCTCCTTGAAGCTCCAGACCCTGCATCCCTGGGGGTTCACGCCGGTCATGACGTGTTTGATGGTGCCGTCTTTGCCCCCGGCATCCATCGCCTGGAGAATGATAAGCACGGAGTAGCGGTCGCCTGCCCAGAGCAGCTCCTGCGCCTCTGCCAGTTCACGCCGGTTTCTCTCCAGGAGTATCTCTGCCTGCCGTTTCAGGACCTTCTTCTCGAGCTCCTTCATCTCGCCGGTTTTTGGAAGGGTCGTGGGCATTTCCCGCAGGCTGACCCGGCTCCCTGCGGGAACTTTCAGCGTTGCAACGCTCTCCCTCGTGAACATGCTCTTTTCTCTCCACCGTGATTGCCCGGAAAAAGGCACGACCCTGCATCAGGCGGGATATTCGGGAGGTCCGCGGGCGGCGCCCGCATGATGACGCATATCGGCTCGCCGGTGCCCGCCATCCGGAAAGCGGGGGGATGGGTGTTTTCTGTGTCATTGCTATCCCCTTCTTGCCCGCACTGCCACTCGCCCATGATGTTCGTGCCTTTATATGCCGATGGGGAGGATCAGGCTATTTTCCCTCTCCTCCTCTTTTTGTTCGGCGATATCCAGCGCGGTGAGGAATTTCGATTCCAGCATGAGAAGGGATTCGGGCACCACCAGGCCCTGGGCGAGGAGGATGCCGCCGACATCCCTGAGACCCTCCATCAAGCGTGCAGCCCAGACATGTTCGATGAGAATCAGTGCTGCTGCGCTCTCCGGCGGTATTGTATGGACGATGGTTCGTATCTCAGTCGCCGAAAGCCCGAAATCATGCTGGATATCGGGGCATTGTGCGCTGCCCGGGCCACCGGGGCACACCTTTCTGACACGGTCGCCGAGGCCGAGGAGGTCCCCGATCAGCGTGGCATACGGCATCGCCGCCTCTTCACTGAGCTCGCGGGCGTCAAGCTCGGAGATCGTACCCTCTGCATCCTTGCGGATGAAGAGCAGATCGATCAAACGGATAATTCTCCTCTCCCGGATAACGCGCAATTTCCTGAGGATACTGGCGTAAAATTCCGGTTCTGTAAATCCAATGACGATCATCTGTATCGGACCGAATACCATGATTCACCCACTCCCTGTGCTTCTTGCATCCTCAATTTGTTCGAAATTGCAACCCGTATCGCCTGCAATAGCAGCATTCTTCTCATTTGCGGCCTGCATGGTGCTACCTGCCAGGCGATTTCTGCGGATGGTCATCCTCTCAGTCGCCGCACGTCTGTTTCAATCCCTGCATCGTTGGGTGGAGATGCCCGTTCCGGGGTGCACGTTCGCTCGTGAAATTCCCCGGGAAAAATGCTCAGATCGGTGAGGGAGAGAGGGCGCCCGTGGGAGGGATTTTATCTATCCCGATATATAATATTTTTCACCCCGCTGCTTTTTCCTGTTCGCCATCGGGAAGCATCGATCCTCGCCTGCGGATGAGACCGTTATTGCCGGGAGCCGTATCATGTGCGTGTGAACCTCATTGCCGGGTGCGACACATTTAGATATATGCAGAGAAATATATACCTCGTGTATTATATAATCACTCCTCGTGATGATGATCCAGAATGGCTAACAGGGAAATTGACAGTATCAAGCAAATTGAGGCAGATTCCCTCTCTCTTCTTCAAAAAGAACGAGAAGAAGCGGAAAAACGGATTCGGGATGCAGAGAGGAACGCCGAAGAGTTGATACGACGCAGGCAGCATGAAGCACACGAAACTGTGCTCCGGATGAAGGTCGAAGCCGAGGAGGCAGCAATCGCTGAAGCTGAGAAAATCCGGAGAGAAGGAGAGAAAAAGGTCGAAGAAATGAAAAAACACCATCTCCACAGACTTTCCATCGCTGTCAAATCCATTCTAATGCATATTTTGGGTGAGAACAGTGCTGTTTCCGCAAACGATGAAACAGGTATATCTCGGGTTGCACCGGGCGTACCTGAATGAATTGCTCTCGGATCTGCATGAAGCAGGGCTTCTTGAGATCACCAATATCTGGGATGCCGAAGGCACGCTCTGCGCTGCCCTGAATGAGGGTGAACGCCGTCCCGAAATTGAAAAATGCGCTGAGAGTATTCAGGATATCGCCACCCTCATTGATGTGCTGGGGGAATCCCGCGAGGAGGAGGAGGAGGGGATCCTGCACCTTCTGCTGTCACCCCGGCCGCCACGGAAAATCTCTGTGGAGAAAAAAGATTTCCACCAGCTCTGCAGGGAAGCGGAGGAGGTCATGTCCGGAGCCGGTGCAGCAGTCGACGTGAAACGATCGCTCGATGCCCTTCGTGCACGCATCGGGATTTTACATGAACAGCAGGAGTCGATCGCCATGCTGGCGCCATTTGAGCTGGATCTCGGGTATCTCGGAGAGTCGGAGCTTCTCTACACGGTTCCGGCGGTGATCGACACCCCGGCATACCGGCACTTTGCTGAAAAGATCGATAAAGAACGCTTCGACACCCTCCATATCTCCAGGATTGCTGCCGGATCGCAGACGGTGGTGATCCTCACGACGGTCAGGGAGGATCGGGACCATCTCGATCATCTTCTCCAGGAGCCATATATCAGGATCCTCGAGATCGAACCCTTCACCGGTGCCCCCCGGGAAACGATTGCCGCCATCCAGTCTGAAATCGAGGTGCTCGGCCGGGAGGAACGTGAACTCATGGATGTGTTGCGGGCGACCGACGCGCGGTACGGCGAACACCTGCGGCAACTTCACGAGGAGGTGTGCATTGAAAAGGACCGCCTGATGACGCACACCCATTTCGGCTGGACGCACGATACGGTGGTGATTGAAGGCTGGGCGGCGGAGAAGGACTGTGACAGGCTGCAGGAGATCTGCGATGCGTCGACGGCGGGGCACGTTTTCTGCAAATTCCATGATCCGGACGGCACGTCGGACAACGTTCCCGTATGCTATGACAATCCAGGGTGGCTGCGCCCCTTTGAGGCGGTCACTACGATGTTTGCCCGGCCGCGGTACGGAGAAGTCGACCCCACCCTCTTTACTGCGCCCGTTCTCATTCTCTTCTTCGCCCTCATGCTGGGCGACGCGGTCTACGGGCTGATTATCACCGTCATCGCGGCAGTGCTGTACCGGGGGGCGGGAACGGTCAGCAGCACCATCCGCGACGGGAGCATCCTCCTCATGGCCGCGGGTGTGGCGACAATCGTATCGGGCATCCTCCAGGGCGGGTATATGGGCGATTTCCTCCCGCGATTTCTGGGAATAACACCGCCCTTTGTGATAATCAACGCACTGGAGGAGCCGATCGTGTTTCTCAGGCTCGCCCTCATCATCGGTATCGTCCAGATAAATCTGGGCCTGTGCATCGCGGCGTACCAGAACCTGAGGAAGAAGAGGTATACGGAGCTGCTCAAGGGCCAGGTATCGTGGTTTTTCCTGCAGCCTGCCGCAGCCATCATGCTGTTTGCCTTTTTCGGGTGGGGGACGTTTGCGCGCGCCGTGATGATCGCGTCGGCGCTGGCAGCGGTTGTCGGGATTGGCCTGATCCTGCTCAGGTCCGGCCCGCTCGGTTTTTTCGATCTCACGGGGTTTCTCGGGGACTGGCTCTCCTACGCACGCCTTCTCGCCCTCGCGCTGGCGACGGGAGGCATCGCGATGACGGTGAACATACTTGCCCAGATGGTCGCCGGCGACAACCCCCTCTGTATCATCCTCGCGGCGTTCATTTTTATCGCCGGACAGACGTTTAATTTTGTCCTGCAGACGCTGGGGGCCTTCATTCATTCACTGAGGCTGCAGTTTGTCGAGTTCTTCGGGAAATTCTACACCGGAGGGGGGAAGGAATTCTCCCCCTTCATGGCAAAAAGAGAGATTACCGAGCTCAATGGAGGTGATGTCTGATGGCGATGGGGACCGGCACGGTGCTGGTGGTGATCGGTGCCGGCCTCTCGGTGGGGCTCTCGGCAATCGGTGCCGGCATCGGGGTTGGCATTGCAGGCGCGGCTGCTTCAGGCGTCACGGCGGGTGACAAGGAGAAATTCGGACTGGCACTCGTATTTCAGGCACTGCCGCAGACGCAGGGGATCTATGGCCTGCTGGTCGCCATCCTGCTGCTGATGTCCACCGGTATCCTGGGAGGCAATCCGGTGGATGTACCGGTATCGGTGGGGCTTACCGCGATCGGCGTGGGTATCGCCGTCGGGCTTGCGGGGCTCTCGGCAATCGGCCAGGGCATTGCGGCAAGCAGCGGAGCGGCTGTTTCGGCGAGAGATCCGGAACTCATGGGAAAAGGCCTTGTATTTTCTGTGCTCCCCGAGACGCAGGCAATATACGGGTTGCTGGTGGCCATTCTCCTCATGGCCTTCAGCGGCATGTTCACCGGCGTATTTACCATCTCCGAAGCGGTGGGATTTGCGGCGATCGGGAGCGGTCTTGCAGTCGGGTTTGCGGGTCTTTCGGGAATCGGGCAGGGTATTACCGCAGGAGCCGGTATCGTGGCTACCGCGCAGCAGCCGGAGGTGATGGGCAGAGCACTCATTTTCGCGGTCATGTCGGAGACGTTCGCCATATTCGGCCTGCTGGTCGCCATCCTGATCATGTTCGGGAGCGGTCTGATGGGCTGAGGGTGAAGGCGGCGGCAGTATGGGAATGGAGATGATAATCGCCAGAATCAAGGCGGACACGGATGCCGAGGCCGAGAGGATCCGATGCAGCGCAGAGGAGCGGATAACGGCTCTCCACGATGCGGCACGGATCGAGGCGGACAGGGAGCACGACCGCATCATTGCAGAAGGGATGCGAGCCATCAGGGTTCTTTCCGGCAGGATACGTTCCCAGGCAGTGATGGATGCACGGCGCATGGTCCGCGAAGAACGGGAACGGGAGATCGCGCTCTGTTTCTCCGAAGCGGAGAGAGAGCTGAATCACCGCATACAGACGGCGGACTACGAGCGTATTTTGAGAAACCTGATCCGGGAGGGTATCGATGATCTGGGCGTCGACGAGGGTGTCGTCATCCCCACCGAGCGCGACCGGAACCTCGTCCGGTCCATTCTTTCTGCCAGTTCCGATCGCTACGGGGGATTTGTGGTAAACCCCGAATGTGTACTTTCCGCCGGCGGCGTTGTCATCAGGTCCGCTGATGGAAGGATTACCCTCGATAACACCATCGAAGCGAGAATCGAGCGGTTCAAAAGCGATCTGGTGTATATCGTCGCGAACGTGCTCTACCAGGAGGCCTAGCAATGGCGGCAGGCGGCGATGTGCTCGGTCTCTCTCTCCTCGGCGGGGGTTCGGTGCCGCCTTCCATTCTGGCAGCGGTCTTCGCCCTCGTGCTGTTCGTGATCCTTTTCATCACCAAACTGATGGGGTATTTCAAGATATTGTTGAATATCGCGACGTTCACATATCCGAATGCATTCGTTTCGGTGAAAGGCAATCCCTGTATCCAGGAGCGCGCGCTGAACCGTCTCATCGAGAGCGGCACCATTCCGGAGGTGCTGGCACTGGTGAGGGGGTACGGATTTGCGATCGATATCGGGGACTATGCGACGATGGAAGAGATTGACCGGTGCTTTGAGGAATATTTCCGCAGTGAATGCACGGAAATCGAACATATGGTCCCCGTTTCCGTGCAGCCATTTTTCAGGGCTTTCAGCATGTTCCAGGAAACAGAAGTCCTGAAAGCGGCGTTCCGCCTGAAACATGCGAGTGTGGCGGCACGGGAGATGGAATCACTGCTCGGTCCGGTGGGCATTATCAGCCAGCCCTTGTTGCAAAAAATGATTGATGCGCGGAATGTCGACGAACTGGTCCGCCTCCTTCAGCCCACCGTCTACGGACCCACGCTTCTCAGCGCGCTTGGCGATGCGGCAATGGAGCGGACAACGCTTCCCTTCGAGCGCGCGCTTGACACGTTTGCATGCGAGCATCTTCGCTCCTCGCTTGCGCACAGCGATGCCCTCCAGACACCACCCCTCATGGACTTTGTTGCCTTCTATTTCGACATCACCAATATCAAAATCGCTCTCAGGGGATTGAGGGACGGGGTGGAGATGGATGTACTGGCGCAGTATTTCCTCCCCACGGGGCATCATATCACGCGCGATGTGCAAAAAAGGATGTCCGAAGCCAGATCCGTCCATGATATGCATGGGCATCTCCAGCACACACCGTACTTCGACGCCTTCAATGCGGCATTGATGGCGTACGAAAAGAGCGGAAGCCTTCAGCCCATTGAAGCGGCTCTCGACCGGGCGCTGCTGGATGCGGTCATCAGGCTCTCGCTGGTGTACCATTCCGGTCCGGCCACATTGCTCCGGTATCTCGTCGCGAAAAAGTTCGAACTCCAGAATGTCAGGGCGATTGTATGGGGTCTCCAGAACAGGATTGCCCCTGAAACGGTGAGAACACTGCTGATCCGGCAGGGAGGTGCGGCATGAAGGTGGCGGTCATCGGCGATATGGACGTGACCTCGGGATTCGGGTTGATCGGGGTGCACTCCCGTTTTACCGCCACACAAAAGAGTGAGGTGGAGGCCGCCCTGTCTGCATGCCTCGACGATCCCGCTGTGGGCGTGATCATCCTGCTCGCCCCCCTTGCAGAGATGGTCCGTGATTCCCTCACCCGGATCAGGAATACACGGGTGTACCCTCTGATCGTCGAAATTCCGGGAAAGACCGCCCCTTCGCACGAGGAAGACGCGATAGCAAGGCTGGTGGGAAAAGCGGTCGGCATCCCGCTTCACGGGGGAGGGCTGTCACGATGATCGAAGAAGGAACGATCGTCATGGTGACCGGACCGGTCGTGACCGCCGATACCATGACCGGGTCGAGGATGTACGAGCTCGTAAAAGTGGGGCATGAACACCTCATCGGGGAGATCATTGAACTGGAGGGCGATATCGCGACCATCCAGGTCTACGAGGAGACGACCGGGATCAAGCCGGGAGAGCCCGTCGTGGGAACAGGGATGTCGCTGTCCGTGGAACTGGGACCGGGGCTGCTCGGCACCATCTATGACGGAATCCAGCGTCCCCTGCCGCTCCTGCACGAGGAGAGCGGATTTTTTATCAGGCGCGGCATCCAGGTCCCTTCGCTTGACAGGCAGAGATCCTGGGAGTTTACGCCCGTCGCCGGTGCCGGGGATGCTGTCGGGCCGGGGGATGAACTGGGTCGTGTTGCCGAGACGAATACCATATCCCACAGAATTCTCGTCCCGCCGGGGACGGAGGGCACGGTCGTGGAGATCGCTCCGGCAGGGCGCTACACAATCGAAGATGTCATCGCGCGGGTGAGGGGGGACCGTGATGTAGCGTCCGTCTGTATGATGCACCGCTGGCCGGTACGCAAATCAAGGCCTTTTGCAGAGAAACTGGAGCCGAAGACGCCCCTGATCACAGGTCAGCGGGTGATCGATACGTTTTTTTCCATGGCAAAAGGCGGCACGGCGGCGGTTCCCGGGCCGTTCGGATCGGGGAAGACGGTTGTGCAGCAGCAACTGGCAAAATGGGTCGATGCGGACATCATCGTCTACGTGGGGTGCGGCGAGCGTGGGAACGAGATGGCCGACGTGCTGCGTGAATTCCCCGGTCTTGAAGACCCGAGGACCGGCGAGCCGCTGATGAAGCGAACGGTGCTCATCGCCAACACCAGCAATATGCCGGTGGCGGCGCGTGAGGCAAGCGTCTATACAGGTATCACCATTGCCGAATACTACCGTGATATGGGGTACGATGTCGCCCTGATGGCGGATTCCACCTCCCGCTGGGCGGAGGCGCTGCGGGAGATATCGGGGCGGCTCGAGGAGATGCCGGGTGAAGAGGGGTACCCGGCGTACCTCGCCTCTCGCCTCGCGGATTTCTACGAGCGGGCAGGGAAAGTCCTCACGCTGGGCCGGGAAGGCCGCAGCGGATCGATCTCGGTGATCGGTGCGGTGAGTCCGCCGGGGGGGGATTTTTCCGAACCGGTGACGCAGAACACCCTCCGCATCGCCAAGGTCTTCTGGGCACTGGATGCGGACCTTGCCAACAGGAGGCACTTCCCGGCGATCAACTGGCTGGAATCCTATTCCCTGTACGGGGGAGAGGTGAGCGAATGGTGGCACGAGCGCATGGGCAGCGACTGGGATGCCATGAGAAGACGGATGATGGGCATTCTCCAGAAAGAAAGTGAACTCGAGGAGATCGTACAGCTCGTCGGCCCGGACGTGCTCCCGGACGCCGACAAACTTGTTCTCCTCGAGGCCGAGATTATCAGGGAGAGTTTCCTTTTCCAGAACGCCTTTCATGCGGTCGATACGTTCTGTTCGCCCGCACGGCAATACCGGATGATGCAAATTCTTCACCGGTTTGATGAGCTGGCACACCACGCCCTCACCGAGGGCGCTGGTTTTGAAAAAATCAACGACCTGCCGGTACGAAGCAGCATGGCTCGCATGGCGAGGATCCCGGAGGACACGTATGAAGGAGTCTATGGTGAAATCGAGGAGGAGATGCGCGACCAGTTCTCGCGCATCTCCCCCCAGGGACCCGGAGGCCGTGAAGGGATGGCGGTGGATGAATGATGCGTTCCAGCAGTAACAGGGAATACTCGACCGTTGCAAAGGTCAGCGGACCGTTGATTGTGGTGCACCGGATCAGGGATGTGGCGTACGGCGAGGTGGCGGAGATCAGGCTGCCATCCGGGGAAAAACGGCTGGGGCAGGTGCTTGAAGCGCGCAAAGACCTTGCCGTCGTGCAGGTGTTCGGCGGGACCCGTGATCTCGATACCGATATCACCTCCATCCGGTTTACGGGCTCATCGCTCAAAATGGCTGCATCGGAGGAGATGCTCGGGCGGATCCTCGACGGTGCCGCCCGGCCGCTGGACGCAGGCGAGGGCGTCATCCCCGAAGTGATGCTTGACATCCATGGATATCCTCTCAACCCGTATTCGAGAGACTTCCCGCGGGATTTCATCGAGACGGGCATTTCCTGCGTCGACGGGATGAATACCCTTGTCCGGGGGCAGAAACTGCCTATCTTCTCGGGAGCGGGGCTTCCCCACAACCAGCTTGCCGCCCAGATCACGCGGCAGGCGAGGGTTCTGGGAGAGGAGGAGGAATTTGCCGTGATATTCGCGGCGATGGGAATCACGCACGAGGAAGGGAATTTCTTTGTCAGGGATTTTCAGAATACCGGCGCCCTCGCCCGCACGGTGATCTTCCTCAACCTCGCCGACGACCCGGTGATCGAGCGGATCATCACTCCGCGGCTTGCCCTGACCGCTGCGGAGTTTTTCGCGTTCGAGAAGGACATGCACGTGCTGGTCATCCTCACCGACATGACCAACTACTGCGAGGCATTGCGGGAGATCGCCGCCTCACGCGAGGAGGTGCCCGGGCGCAGGGGCTATCCCGGGTACATGTACACCGATCTGGCCTCATTGTACGAGCGTGCGGGACGTATCAGGGGTAAAACCGGCTCGATCACCCAGATGCCCATCCTGACCATGCCGGACGACGACATCACCCATCCCATCCCCGACCTCACCGGCTACATCACGGAGGGGCAGATCGTGCTCTCCCGCGATCTCCACCGGAAAGGCATTTATCCGCCTATCGACGTCCTCCCCTGCCTCTCCCGCCTCATGCAGGGGGGGATCGGCCTGGGACGGACGCGGGAAGATCACCCTGATGTCAACACCCAGCTTTATGCCGCATATGCGCGGGGGAGAAAGCTGCAGAGTCTTGTTGCCGTTGTCGGCGAAGAAGGCCTGAGCAGCACCGATCGCCAGTATCTCGCATTCTCCGACCGTTTTGAGAAGGAATTCGTCACCCAGGACTATACGGTGGGACGAAGCATCGAGGAAACCCTCGAGACTGCATGGTCGCTCCTCTCCCTTCTCCCGGAATCGGAGTTGAAGAGGATCGACCGTGAGCTCATTGCCCGCTATCGCCCGAGGACGGAGGGGGAGCGCTATGCATAGAAAAGGGATACGCGGGGTCCGGCCGACACGTATCGAACTGCTGAAACTGAGAAAACGGGAAGTTCTGGCACAGAAAGGGCATGACCTGCTGGAAGAAAAACGCGACGCCATGGTCATCGAATTGTTCCGCCTGCTCAATGATTTCCGCAACCGGCGGCGTGCGCTCGACATCGCGATGAGCGATGCGTATACAAAGCTGGAACTGGCGCAAATGGCGGTGGGAAACCGGAAACTGCGGGAAATTTCCTGCGGTGTTCCGCCGAAGGGCGAGATAGTGATCGATGTGCGGCACATCATGGGCGTCGGCATGCCGGTGGTCCGTGCCGCCGGGCCGCCTCCCTCCTCCCGGCTCCGGGGATACGGCTATGCCTTCACGTCCGCCGCGGTGGATGAGGCTGCGGACAGATTCGAGCGGGTATACGGGGAGGCGCTCAGCCTTGCGGAGATGGAAGGATCCCTGGTGCGGCTGGCGCAGGAGATCGAGCGGACCAAACGGCGGGTGAATGCGCTCGAATCGATCGTGATCCCGCAGCTGCAGGCAACGCAGAAACATATCGAGACCCATCTCGAGGAGCTGGAACGTGAAGACATCTTCAGAAGAAAGCGGACAAAGATGCTGCTGCAAAAAACCTGAACCGGGGAGTGCATTGCGATGCGGAATGGCAGGGTGAATGATCCGTGGCTCGAGCACCTGTTGCACCGTCCTGACGTGCAGGCGCGGGTGCAGATCGTCATCCTTCTTGCACAGCTCTCCTCGCTCGCAGGTCTCGCCGCAGGAGTCCTCCTCCTCGTGGTGTACTGTGCCTTTCCCGGGTAGCCGGCCGCACATGATCGGTCGCTCCCCCCCGCTGCGGCGCACGCGGGTCTTGGTGGTAGTGCCGGGCATGAGGGGGCGACTTTTTATTCTTCAAAAGGTAGAAAACATTTCCAGAGGAAGCTCACGGAATGAAGGTACATGCCGGAAATTACCGACGATGAACTTGGCAGGAGGATGTTCCAGATCCGCAAGGAGCGTCACGTAGAGGAGACGATCGATAAAATCCGTCACTCCCTTGGAGACGAATGGACGGCAATCCCCCACGAAGAAAAGAAAGTCCTCCAGGATCTGCTCGGGGATGCGTGGATCGCCATCGGGCGGCAGGAATGGGGACGGTACGCGTTCAGCAGGCTCACAAAGGCGGATCTGGATAGGCTGATCGGTATCGGGTATGCAAGGGAACAGAAGAATATCCAGGAATCAGCCGCTATTGAAGAGGTAAAGGCAGTACTTTCCCATACCCTGCAGCCCTAGCAGGGGCGGTCCGGTTTCATGCGGTCTTGATGGCGGCATCCCCGAGTGCGTGCTGTGGAAGAGGGGCGGTTTTCTCCTTCTTTGCTTTCTTTTTCCGGTCCAGTATTTTTTTCACTTTTTTCAGCCTGAAGAGGTCCTCCCGTTCCCGCTCTTCGATGGTGATCCTGATGTATTTTGCCTGTTTCTGGAGTTCCGGAATCATCACCTGGTCGAGTGCGTTCACCCTTCGACGGGTCATCTGGATCTCCCCGCCAAGCCTCCTCAACGCGGTTTCCGTCTCTGCAAGCGAGATGATGAGATCCAGCTCGCGTTCAAATTTTTCCGCCGCCTCGTCGATGCGTCCGCTCACGCCGATGATGCTGTAGCCCCGCTCGCAGATGGTGCGCGAGACGCTCTGTTTCTCGATCACCGGCACCGGCACGCCCATGATATTTTTCCCCTTGATATCCAGGCTTATGAAACGCTTGGCGGCAAATGATGCCGATGACAGGGCAACCGGATCATCGACCGCCTTTGCCGCGAGCAGGGAGCGCTGTGCCGATTCCGAAAGTATACCGAGGTCTTTTCGGGAATCTGACACCATATCCATGAGCTGGAATAATTCATGGATGAGCGCATCCATCTTCTCTTTGAGGAGGTCCCTTCCCTGCTCTGCGAGGCGGATCTGCGCATTTTTTTTAATGAGCTCCATCCGCGTCGGATTAACCTGCTCCACGCGCCTCCCCCCCTGCATAGTGCGGATGGTATTTCTGGATGAACTCCATCTTCACCCTCTTTAATTCGTACTCGGGCAGCAATGAGAAGAGTTCCCACGCAATCTCGAGGGTCCTCCCGATGCTCCGGTCTTCGTTCCCCTGGGAAACGAACTCCTTTTCGAATTTGTCCGCAAAGTTCAGGTATTTCTTATCCACCTCGGTCAGCGCCTCTTCGCCGACGATGGAAACCAGTCTGCGGAGATCCCGCCCGTAGGCATAGGACGCATAGAGCTGGTCTGCCACGTTGCGATGGTCTTCGCGTGTCTTTTCCGGCCCTATCCCGAGGTTCATCAGGCGTGAAAGACAGGGGAGGACATCGATGGGCGGTTTTGCACCGCGCCGGAAGAGGTCACGGGAGAGCACGATCTGCCCCTCCGTGATGTAGCCGGTGAGATCGGGAACCGGGTGGGTGATGTCGTCATCCGGCATGGTCAGGATGGGGATCTGGGTGATTGATCCCCTGTTTCCCGTAATGCGTCCCGCCCGCTCGTACAGTGAGGCCAGATCGGTGTACATGTACCCCGGATAGCCCCGCCGCCCCGGCACCTCTTCGCGTGCCGTCGATATCTCCCGCAGGGCTTCACAGTAATTTGTCATGTCGGTGAGGATGACCAGCACGTGGAGACCGTGGGCGAATGCGAGGAATTCGGCGGTGGTGAGAGCGCACCGGGGCGTGGCAATCCTCTCGATGGTCGGGTCGTCGGCGAGGTTCATGAAAAACACCACCCTCTCCAGCGCCCCGCTGCGCTCGAAATCCCGCATAAAGAAGGATGCCTCCTTGTGCGTGATCCCCATCGCCGCGAACACCACGGCGAACTGCTCCCCTTCCCCCAGCACCTTTGCCTGCCGCGCGATCTGGGCGGCAAGTTCGTTGGCGGGGAGTCCCGCCCCCGAGAAAATGGGCAGTTTCTGCCCCCGGACCAGGGTATTCAGCGCATCGATTGCCGAAACGCCGGTCTGGATGAAGTCGGAGGGTTTATCACGGGCATAGGGATTGATAGGCATGCCGTTGATGGCAAGGCAATCTTCGGGGACAACTGGCGGGCCCCCGTCCCGCGGGATCCCGATCCCGTTCAGGATCCGCCCGAGCATGTCGTACCCGACAAAGATCTTCGGCGGTTCGCCGGTGAACCTGACCTTCGTCTTCAGGTCGTCAATCCCGCTGGTTCCTTCATATACCTGTATGATTGCCACCTCGCCGGAGACATCGAGCACCTGCCCCGTCCGCTCTTCGCCGTCGGGTGCCGTGATCTTTGCGATCTCGCCGTATGAGACCCCTTTCGGACTTTCGACAAATATGAGGGGTCCGGAGACGTAATTGACCGTTTTATATTCCTTGGAAGCAAGGCCCTGCTGCATTACCTTCCACCTCCGATCTCGTTGATCCCCGTAGCAATTTCCGCCACAATTCCCTCGATTTCGGAGACATCCTCAATTTCCTTCATCCTGGCAATCCGTGTTTTGAGAGGAAGGTCCAGGATCTGTTTCAGGGGCACCCCCTGCTCCATGGCATCAACGATGGCGTCGTAGAAGAAGAGAATGACCTTCAGCATCCAGTACTGCCGTTCAAGGGGGCAGAATGAATCCACCGGGTCGTAGGCGCTTTGCTGCAGGAAATCTTCCCGGATCATGCGGGTAATTTCCAGAATTGCCTTTTCATGTTCCGGCAGTGCATCCGGCCCCACCAGCTGCACGATCTCCTGCAGTTCCACCTCCTTCTGCAGGAGGTACATCGTCCGGCCCCGGAGTTCCTCCCAGTCTTGTGCGACGTTCTCGGCGAACCATTCGTGCACCATATCGAGGTAGAGCGAATAACTCTTGATCCAGTTGATTGCCGGGAAGTGACGCCTGTTTGCGAGACTGGTATCCAGCGCCCAGAATGTTCCCGCAATCCGGAGCGTGTTCTGGGTGATGGGTTCGGAGAAATCGCCTCCCGGCGGGCTTACCGCACCCACGACGGTGACCGAGCCGGTCCGTGCATCGGACCCGAGGCAGATCACGCGGCCGGCCCGTTCATAGAATGCGGCAAGCCTCGCTGCAAGATAGGCGGGGTATCCCTCTTCTCCCGGCATCTCCTCGAGGCGTCCCGAGACCTCCCGCAGGGCTTCGCCCCACCGCGACGTCGAATCGGCCATGAGGGATACGTCGTATCCCATGTCCCTGAAATATTCCCCGATGGTTATCCCCGTATATATCGAGGCTTCTCGGGCTGCAACGGGCATGTTCGACGTATTTGCGATCATGATGGTGCGGTGAATCAGCGGTTTCCCGCTCCTCGGATCGACCAGTTCGGGGAATTCGGTGAGCACATCGGTCATCTCGTTGCCGCGCTCGCCGCAGCCGATGTATACGACGATCTGGGTGTCCGACCATTTTGCGAGCGTCTGCTCGGAGACGGTCTTTCCCGTGCCGAACCCCCCCGGGATCATCGCCGTGCCCCCTTTGACCAGTGGAAACATGGTGTCGAACACTCGCTGGCCTGTGAGTAGCGGCAGCGTGGGATCCATCTTCGTCACGTAGGGGCGGTTCTTCCGCACGGGCCAGTGTTGCATCAGGGCGATCTCCGCACTGCCGTCGAGTTCGCAGATCGTGTCTTCGACCGTGCACGACCCCTCGTGGATGTGCTGCACCGTGCCGGCGTGGGTGGGGGGGACCATGATCCGGTGCTCGATGTGGAACTCCTGCACCGTGCCGAGGATATCGCCCGGTCCGACCGCATCCCCTTTGCGGACCGCAGGGATAAAGTCCCATTGCCGCGATCGGTCGAGCCCCGGAACCGTGATCCCCCGGGAGATGTAACTCCCGCTCAGTTCTTGCAGTACGGGGAGCGGTCTCTGGATCCCGTCGTAGATGGAGGAGAGCAATCCCGGTCCCAGCTCCACACTCAGCGGAACACCGGTGGTCGCTACTTTCTCCCCGACCGTGAGTCCTTCCGTATCCTCGTAGACCTGTACGACGGCTTCGTCGCCGTCAAGCCGGATGATTTCGCCGTTCAGCTCCTCGTCACCCACGCGGACCACGTCATACATCCTCGACCCTTTCATGTTCCGTGCGATGACCACCGGCCCGGAAATTCTTGCCACCAATCCCTCTGTCATGCCCTTCACCCCACCACGATGTTGTACCCGATTGCTTTCCTGAGCAGTTGCTCGATATACCGCGACCGATCGGCCCCCCTCGTTCCCACGGGAATGGGAATGATGATGGGCCGGTAGGTCTTCTCGATCCTGTCCATCAGCCGTTCATCGACCATTGCCATGAAATCCTCGTTTACGGCGACGATGCCGGTATCGTCCTTTAAAAGGAGGGTGGGGAGCACGGTGCGCGCCTCTTCGAGGGTTGCGATTTCCAGCACGTCCACACCCGCCAGACGGAATCCCGGCGCGGTATCCGGATCGGTCACCACGACAAATTTATACATAGAGCACCTCCTCCTTGATCTCCTCTTCGGGCAGGTACGCGCCTTTACAGTGGGAAATAATGCGGATATTGGCGATTTCGTTGTTTTTTGCCACGATATACGCGATCGCTCCGGCAATGCTCAGGGGATCGCCCCGAAACATCTGGATCCCCTGATCGATGATATACCGGTCAAGCTCTTTCTCGTATTCGGAAATCGTCTCGTTTCCCACGTTTTTTTCCGGCAATGTGCTGAGAAACGAATACGGCGTATCCCGCAGTGCCGATCTGGCGGCACGGATCGACCCGCTGTTCAGGAGATCGAGCAGCGCCGGCATGTCCAGGGCCTTGCCCCCTTCGATGAGCACGTTCTTTCCGTCCTCGGGTTTCACCCCGTCCCGGATGAGCCGCAGGACGCTCTTGATATTGACCACGTCGATCTCGGTGGTGAGAAGATCCCGCGCCTTCCTGTCGTCGACGGATCTCCCGGCAAGCAGCCGGAGTGCGCGCTCGTAATAGAACCGGTCGAGAGCGTATTCAAGAATGGCCAGATCCTTTTTTTCCGCGTATTTGCCGAACCGTTCCGTCAGGGGCCGTGCATAGTCGCTCCCCCATGTGGCAAGGAGATCGATCACGCCCCGGACGTCGGGCTGCCTGACCAGTTCGAGCAACGTCACCTCGTCCAGCTGTCCTGCCGGCACCAAACAGGCAAGAATCTCATCGGCCGGGGCATTGATATTTTTCCCCCTCATAATGGTCTTGATGTTCTGGATGTCCCATTTTTCGAGGAAAATACGCACATGTCTCTCGAATTTCTCATTCATGACCAGCGATAACAGCAGCCTGTACGTCTGCACGAGATGATGGCGCAGTGCCTGATCGATGAGGCCCAGTCCCGACGACTGGACGCTCGCCTTTTCGATTCCCTCGTGATAGGAAGTTTTTTCGAGCTCGGTGATGATCGCATCGATATCGGGCTTTTTCATCAATTTCTCGAAAAACTCGCGATCCATCAGGTGGCGCTTCATTCCTCGAACCCGTGCATTCACGTATTCGATGTACACGCTAATCACCAAAGAGCGTCGAAAAAACATCCATTCTCAGCGTCTCCTTTGACCTTTCAAGTCTTGATTCGAGCGTATTTCGGACGACAATGCGTCCATCGGGCGAACTGGCGTCCAGTCCGCCGATGCAGGTGATGTCATCTACAACCTCACAATGAAGGCCGATTTCATCGACGATGCTCCGGCAGAGGTCCGCATCCCGTGCGTCGATATGCAGCCTGATGTCCTGCTCATCCAGTGTCCGCACCGCTTCTTCGAGCAGATGTCGAAATGTCGTTGCATAAGAGGATGAGTTCCGTATCCCTTCCAGTTCATGCCGTGCAGTGTCGAATGCCATCTCGAAGAGCCGGTTCTGTTCCAGGGTCGTCGCCGTTTTTGCCTCATGTGCGGCCTTGTAGCGCTGCATGACTCGTTCGCGCGCAACCGTTCTGGCAGCCTGCTCCCTGGTACGGCTCACGATGCTTTCTGCTTTTTTCCCTGCTTCCTCCCGCGACCTTGCTGCCTCTGCCTCACTATTTGTTCTGATCCGACTGATCTCTTCTGCGGAGTGCTCCTCCATTTCCCGCTTCAACTGGTCGAGTTTCATTCCTCATCCACCATTCCCGGTCCCCCGGGGTTCCTGCATTCCATGCGCATGCGGTGGTTTTCCACCGGAATAATGCGCAATGGAATGACCGGCTCTTCTGCGGTCGCGTTCAGACTGACGACCAGCCATCGTCCTTCCGTTCACAGGACCAGTATCATTGCGGCGACCACGAACCCTAAAATGACCATCGTTTCCGGGATAGCTTCAAGAATTATCACCGCTCCCGTGAGTTCGGGATTTTCTGCAATTGTTCCTGCCCCTGCGGCTCCGATACGACTCTGTGCCCAGGCAGTACTGATTGCGCTGACACTGATTGCGAGTGCCGCTCCCAGTGCTACTCCTGTATCCACCATGCTAAAACCACCATCTATACAAATATTTATTATTAATATAACTGGTATAAAAATATAATGATTAATGATGAAGAATATTGTTTGCCTCTCTCCTCGTTTCGTCCAACCAGTGAGAAGGAAAATGGGAATGGGGGAAATCTCTAATTCGTACGCTCCTGCCGCTTGAAGGGGGTGTAGAACGTGCCGCCCCCTTCATAAAATTTCGAAAAGCACTCCACCACATGGAGACGTATCGAATGCAGGGACGGGCTGAACATTGCCAGGACTATGTTTAAGGTATGCAGGAGTATTGCCATCGTCACCCCGATCAGCACGATCCCGAGTGCCCCGCCGAGCGTGTTTGCCACCATTGCCAGAATGACGGAGGCCATGCCAATCGCCATAAGTCGAGCATAGGATAGAATATTCCCAACGGTTCCCATGATTTCGATCAACCCCATCGGCCCGCCGCCATAGATGATGAGGGGGACCCCCACGATGAGCGCCACGATGCCCGCCGGGAGCAGCACCGGGGGGAGCGCTCCTGTAGCAGCGCCCAGTATGAGGATCAGACCGGAAATTGCGGAAATCATGCCTGCCTTTTCGGCAACATGCTTTCTGTTCTGCACGGCGATGGCATTCATGATCCCGAGGCCCAGCCCCAAAAACACGTGGAGGACCCCGATCGCCACGGCGAGAATCAGCATGGGCAGCATCGCCTCCATCCGGTTCAGGCTTATTCCCATGACGTGAACAGGGTGGATCCAGCCCATGACCTCGCCCAGATCGCCGAAGAACTCTCCGTAGAGGAATCCGAAGAAGATGGTGGGAATCGAGCATATGATCATGATATTCATGAGGCTCCGGAGCCATTCGAGGTCGGAAAACCGCCGTCGCATGATGAGGCCAAACCCGAGTATCACCAGCCCGTAGCCGATGTCACCGACCATGAGGCCGAAAAACAGGGGGAAGAAGATGGCGAGAAACGGACTGGGGTCCACTTCAAGGTATTTGGGGGGGCGTACCAGCTGCATCAGGAACTCGAAAGGTTTGACAATTCTCGGATTTTCGTACAAAGTGGGGGCCAGATTATAGTCGTCGCGGCTCAGGCTGAGTTCGGTGACGACCACCCGGTTCCCGAATGTCCGGGCAAGCGCATCACTGGTCGCGGCCAGGTATTTTTCGGGCACCCAGCCCATGACCATGCAGGTGTGGTCGGTGTATCCGAAGTGGCCGAAGGCGTCAATCTCCTTCTTTTTATCGATAAGGATTTTTTCAAGGACGGACAGCTCAAGGTACCACTCCTCCGACAGGGAGGCGAGCTGCTCGTTGACAGAATCCCTTTCGGCGTTCGCCTGGCGGGTCTGCTCGTCGATCAACTCCAGAACTTCGTTGAAGGGCCTGCCCATGTATTCAGGAGGAAGCCGGACTTCATTGACATTCTTGGAGTAGATAAATGCATGGAAGGCATCCGCGTGCCGCTTGCTGAAGACGGTGATGGTGGCAATCGTCTCCTCATCGATCTCGGCGGATATGAGCTCGAACTGGTCGTCGGTGATCTGTTCAAGCTCCTCCCCGATGAGCCCGATCACGTCCTCAAACTCCTTCTGGATCAGGAGGACCGTTACTTCAAACCCCTCTAAAAACGGCAGCTGCTCCTCGAGGGGCTGGATTTTTCGGATGGTCTTTTCATACCGTTCCAGTGCGGCAACCCTGAACTGGAGATCGCTTTTTCTGGCTGCAAGGTCCCGCGTTGTTGTTTCAAGTTTCCGGAATACCTCATTCACCCGGTCAACAAGAGCTCCATGCTCCATCCAGTACAGCGTTTCGTAGATCTCATGTTCCTGCTCCCGGTCGACCCTGGTGGCGGGCAGGGTTCGAATCACCCCTCCGATTTTGACGAGCAATGCGGTGATGTCATCTCCGTATTCCGTCTTCCATCTTTTCAGGCCGATGGTCCGGGGGGAGAGCCGGTCGGTCACATCCTCAAGGTGCAGGGTACCCGTGTGATACAGCACGTCCACGATATTGTGGAATTCTTTCCTCGGGCCTACGACCAGAATGCCCTTCATTTTCAGGAGCATGGCTCTTCACTCAGACCTCAAACGCAACTGCCGAGAGGATCTGTTGCACTGCCGCAGGCAGGTTCTCTTCCCCGCGCGCAAGGGTCTTTGCTCTCTCCTGTGCAGCCCCCTCCCCGATCGTCTCGATCTCCTGGCCCAATTTCGCCATTTCCGCATCGAAGTACCGTTGCGCTTCTTCGATTCCCTCCTGCTCGGCCTGCGAAAGAATGCGTGCGGAATCCGCCCGTGCTTCGGCAATGACCTGTTCCGCGTATCGTTTTGCTTCTTCGAGCCGCATGCAGCATTCTTCCTCTGTGTGACGAATTTCCTGAAGCAGTCCTTTTTCGGCCTCCATTCTTCCTCCTCCTACAATCCATGCCGATGTTTCAGCATGGATGTCATTCCATGCTGCCGCCTGCTCGGACCCACAGGTGGAAACAGGTCCTTCTCGTTTTCATGCGCCCTCTGTATCCGGTCCTCGCACCTCTCCAGCGCCTTTCTTTTCAGATTCTGGATCAGCAGCCGTGTGTTCTGGTTCATCATCTCTCCCCTGCCTTCCATGGCAAAGGTACGTATCAATTAACTTCAATTTATATATACATTGCTATAATAATCATAAATGAAGGACCTGGCTGCATGAGGGGTAAATTAACTGCTATAGCGACGTATAGCACTTTCCACGGATATCGGCAACTGCAGGGCAAAAGTATTTATAAAAAAATGACAATCGGGTCCATTCCGTAGATAACGTCATTTGTATATCCGGGAATACTTCCCAAAGGGCACGGTTCGAGATTGCATTCGGATCTGAAGCGAGTTTTCTGAGCGTTTCACCTGCATCATAGAACTCGCCGTTTTTTGCGAACATGATGGCAGAATCAAGTCCCTTGAGGATATTCTGGAAATCCTTTTCATGGGTTGCCGCCAGGGCATTCCCAGCCTCATGCAGGACCGATGACATCCCGTTGATGACAACCTCCGATGCCGCGCCACCTCCCCATGCAGTCTGCAGGTTGCCAGATTTCAGAAGGTAACGGTTGGCAAGCAGACGAAGGATGAGATCGATCTGGCCGCCGGTTTTCAATCCGTACTCGTAGCATTTCAATGTATTCTCCTCGTTTATCCACCCCCTCCTGCCCGAGCCATCCCAGGGGAAACCGGTTCCGTTCTTGTTCAGCCTGCGATACCGACCGGTTTCGAAAGAGGATGAGCGCGAAAACCCCGGGCGTGTAGTTCACCGGAGAATCGCCGCAAGGCCGAGCGCACCGAGCGCCACGCCCAGCGTGGCGAGGAAGAAGCCGAGGGTGACCAGCAGGACCGATTTGATCTTCTCCCAGCGGAAAAGTCATGCGATGACCGGGCATGCGTCGAGAACTTCCTAGATGGCGAGCACCATCCCGAACGCACAGGAGGTCATCACTGCAAGCACCAGCCCTGCGGAGAGGCCCCCCGACGAGCCCGACGGGCACCGCGGTGGCCTGCAGAATGAGGGTGGAGAAGACGATGCCCGGGATTCTGCCCGAGGGGACACCGCCCAAAGCACCGGGGATCAGGGGGATGACAAGGACGGCCACCATCACAATGAGAAGCGCCCTCGAGATCCGGCGCAACCATGCGAAAAGACCATTTCCGTCCATGGAAATCTCCCATCATGATAAGGCGGGGAATGTCGCGCACTCCATCTGAGCAGGGGTGGAGTACATAGAACAATAGTATAAAAACATTTTTATAATATATTGTAATTTATAGGCGAACAGCTTGATGCGCAAGGAGGAGCTGTCATGAACAGAAGTATGTGCTTGATAATTGTGGGACTCTGCATTGTGGGCACGATCCTGATCGCAGGGTGCGCAGAGCAGACAACGCCGGAAGCAACGCCGGCCCCTACTGAGGAGGTAACTCCCATGGTGCCTGAAATCACGCCCGAAGAGGTGGCGCCGGCAGAGGAGACGACTCCCGGGGAAGTGACAGAGGAAGCGACACCAGAGGTGACAGAGGAGGCCACCGAAGAAGCGCCGCCGGCCGCGGGCCAGACCGACATCTTTGGCACACTGGAGACGATGCCCGAATACTCGACTCTGCGTGACCTGCTGGTCGCCGCGGGTCTTGACCAGACCCTGTCAACCGATGAGGTGCTCGCATCCGGTGCTCAATACACGCTATTTGCACCCAATAACGGGGCATTTTCCGCACTTGAAGAAGGTACCGAGGAAGCCCTGATGGCTGATATTGAAAACCTTCTCACGCCGGTCCTCTCCTACCATGTGGTGGAGGGCGTCTACACCGCCGAAGACCTTCAGGATGTCACCTTCCTGGATACGCTCGAGGGAACCCGCCTCTCTGTGGTAACGGTAGATGGTGGGGTAACCGTTGACGGTATCGCCGTTGTCGAGCCGGATATACTCGCCACGAACGGTGTTATTCACGGCATCGATGCGGTGCTGATTCCGCCGGGGATGACAGTGACGCCCGGAGGGGCGACCGAAGAAGCGAACGAAACATCCTCGGGGTATTAGACCGAACAACCAATACCCCCCAATTTTCAGCTGCCGAAAGGGGAGAGCGGAGCATTGATCCGACATTTGTATCCGCAGGGCGGAGGCATCCCGGCATATTCAGGGCGATCGAGATTGTCGCATGCAATGCGTACACGACTGCGGAAACGCCCCGCGTATCCTGTGAATTGAGAGTTACCGGACTTTCATTCCTTCTCGTTGCTCCCGCGCGAGAATTTCCATGACCTCATCGGCGTAGCGCCCCTGCCGCAGGAGATCGGCCATGATCCGCATTGGGGTGCTGATGTGGGAAAAAACATCCGGTAGCCCTCGCACAGGTAGTTCAAGCCCGCTTCGCCGTCCGGTGTCTCGGCAAACCGGTTCCTGGGGCACCCGCCCTGGCAGGCGAAGCGGACGGGGCATTTGCGGCAGGCGAGGGGAAGGGTGTCCCGTTTGGCCTGGCCGAACCGCCGCTGCTGTTCCGAGCGGACGAGTGCTGCCAGGGGCGTCTCCCTGATGTTGCCCAGGAGGCAGTCCGGCTGCACGAAATGATCGCAGGAGTAGAGGTCGCCGTTGTGCTCCAGTGCGACGGCAGCACCGCAGGTGTGCGCAAACGTGCAGAGCCCGGGAGGGTGGCCAACCCATGCAGCGAGAGCCGTATCGAAGTGCTGTACGAACATCTCTCCCACATCACGGCGCACCCACTCGTCGAAGACGGTGCAGAGGAACCGCCCCCACTGCGCCGGGCGGACCGACCGATCGGTCGCCGTATCCCCCTCCCGGTCCACGATGGGGATGAACTGGACAAATCTCGCCCCGACATCGTCCCGGAAAAAACGGTAGATATCAAGGGGATGATCGCCGTTTGCGGCATGCACCGCACAGAGGATGTTGTACTCCACCCCATGCTCCTGCAGTCGTCCAAGCCCCCGCATCACCCGTGCGAACGTCCCCTCTCCCCGCCTGTCCACCCGGCAGGAATCGTGCAGTGCCTTGGGCCCGTCGATGCTGATCCCGACGAGGAAGTGGTGCTGTTTGAAGAATGCGCACCATTCTTCGTCGAGCAGGGTGCCGTTGGTCTGGATGGTATAGTTCACCTGCATGCCGGGTCTGGCGTACTGCCCGGCAAGATCCACCGAGCGGCGGTAGAACTCGAGGCCAATGAGGGTGGGCTCGCCCCCCTGCCAGGCGATGGTCACCGCGGGCACCTGCTGGGCCTCGATGTACTGGCGGAGAAACTCCGCCAGCAGGTCATCAGCCATGCGAAAGGTGCCGCCGGGGTAGAGCTCGGCTTTGGGGAGATAGAAGCAGTAGCGGCAGGCGAGGTTGCACTGCGCCCCCGCGGGCTTGGCGAGCACGTGGAAGGAGGGGGGTGGGGTGCTCATGGGGCCGAATCGCCCTGTCCCCAGATATACCCTTTCCTCGATGGTTACCGACCACCGATCTCGACCGCAAGAGCATGGGGGAGACGGTGTTCACCGCATCATGATCCCCGCCACGATGGCTGCTATCCCGCCGAAGATGGCGAGGATGCCGAATGTCCAGGGCAGGATAATGGCGCCGGAGAGGGGGTTGACGAGCAGCAGGATGCCCAGGACAATGACCAGGATGCCCAGGAGGGCCGTGCCCCATCCCCCGCCCTTCAATCCCCAGGCGAGCCTGACCGCACCGTAGATGATCGCCCAGATGGCGATCATGATCACGAAGAACGACAGCAAAACAATGGTGCTGTAGATGGGATAGGCCACTATCGCCAGCCCGGCGAGGATGCCCAGCACCCCGCTGAGCACTTTCCACCCCCAGTTCGACCGGTCCATAAACAGCCCGACCAGCGAAAAAACCCCGCCGATCAGCCAGAAGATCCCCAGCACGGTGATGAGGGTGACCGTGGTGATGCCCGGGGCAAAGATCAGGAAGAGACCGACGATGAGGGCGATGATCCCCTCCAGCAGGACCAGCCACCAGGGAGCCGCCATCGCTTCATAGCCCGGTCCGTATGTGGTTGCAGATGATTCCATCCAGTTTCACTCCAGAATTTCTTTGGTTTTCAATCTCGTGTGGTAATCATGCCCTACCGAATGGCTGAAGAATCTGGAAAAACGGATTATCTGAATATATGCCTGCATGAGGCGGAATTTCGGCGTGTATCCATGTGGGTCATGAGGTATCCCTTCGGTAGAATGAGCCTACTGTGCCTCCCCCTCATATAAGGATTGTCCCATACCACGACCGGGAAACGGTGGCATCCGGCGCGTACCTTGAACAGGGGAGGGGCACCCTTCACACCGGGCCGATGAACCCGGCGTTCATCTCCATGCCACGACCCTGCCCGATGAACCGGACAGGAACTGCAGCACCGTCCCTGATTGGTCATGTATCATTTTTATAAACCCGAAAGAATATGGGGTGCAGCATGGCGAAGGGTGAAGACAAGGAGAAAGGGAAGCGCAAGGCAAAAACCAGGGCCGAGGCGCAATCCGGCATTCCCGCGGCATCCGACCTTCCGGGTCATGAGGGAGCGGGGGATCTACGACAATCTGTTCAATTTCATTCGCTTCCAGATGACATCGCTGGTGGCATACATCGCGTCGTATCTGGGTGCGGCGTTCTTTTTCATCACCGGTGGTGTGCCGTTTGCTCCGTTCGTCGTCCTGTGTATCAATTTCCTGGTCCAGGTGCCCGTGGCCCTCGCCCTCGGCTTCGACAAACCCGCACCCGATCTGATGGAGCGCACGCCGCGTCCGCTCGGCCAGCCCGTCCTCACCCGCACGCAATGGGCGCACATCGGGTTTATCGGGCTTCTCACCGCGGCCGGCACCCTGTTCCTGGCAGCAGTCGCTGAGGCGGCGGGCATTCTGGTGGCCGCCACTATGGCCTTCGTCGTCTTCTCGCTGTTCTGCGTCTCCCGCGGTTTGAGCTGCCGCAGTGAAACCAAGAGCGCGTTCAACCGGGATGTCCTGCATGATCGACACCAGTTGATGCTCTACGGCCTTGCCCTGCTGCTCACCTTCCTGCCGACTGAGCTGAACTTCCTGCAGCGCGGCCTGGGGCTGACCTCGCTTGGCGGCGACCAGTGGCTGCTCTGCATCGGTTTCGCCATAGCCCTTCTGCTTGTCGACGAGGTCATCAAGGTATTCCTGCGCAGCCAGCGCGAGCACGAAGCGACAACTCCTGCAATCGGAGTGCCGGCCGAGGTATAAACGCCCGGGCATGCGCGTATTCCTGGCTGCGCCTTCCAGGCTCTCCGGCAACGAGGGTGTTTGGGCCAACCCTCGTATACCGCTGAAAACAGGTCCCCTCAGTTCGGTGCACGCATCGGGGACGGGATATTCTGAAATAAATGGAAGAGATTCTGTCCCCGGACTGCTTCATCGCGCCGGGGCAGCCATCGGCTTCTTCTTCTCCTCCGCTTCCGCAGCCTCGACTGCTTTCCGAAGCGCCGCTCCGGCCAGAATGAGGGCTTCCGGGGTGACCAGGCCCTCGGCGATGAGGAACCCGTTGGCATCGCGGAGCGCCTGCTTGAAGCTCTTCGCCCAGAGGTGTTCGATGAGGAAGACCGCTGCGGCGGTGTCGTTCGGGATGGCGTCGGCGATGCTCCGGACGTCCTCCTCGGTCATCCCGAAGCTCTGCTCGGCGGCAGCCATGGCGCCGAGCTCGGCGCCTTTCCGTGCCCCCTCCTCTCCGGCGGCCCCGAGGCCCATGAGTGCGCCGATGGCAGCGCCGAAGCGCTCCCGTTCCTCCTCGTCGAGCTGGGTGGCCTCCATGGCGGTGACATCACCGTCGGCATCTTTGTACACAAACCGCAAGTCAATCAGCCTGACAACTCCCTTCTCCATCGCCGACCCGAGCGCCTCCCGAATCTGGCCGTGGAAGTCCGGGTTCTCGAACCCGACGACCAGGAGCTGCATCGGTCCATACATAACTTCAGCCATTTCTTGTATTCCCCCTGACAACATTCATGGGTTGCGTGCCCGCACCCGTGATCCGTTGATCTCGTGCTGCACTGCGAATGCAGCTGCGGAGTGGCTCCTCCTGCAGTCTTTTCGCCTATCGCCGGAGGTATGCTCACTTGAGGCGGGTCCGAACCACAATGGGATGCAGAATATAAAAATATACTTATATTGTTTGGATGGTCCAAAATATCTGAATATTTACCGATTTATGGGCTTTTCCTCCCCATTCGAGATGCCAATGCCCTTTCGGCTCTTTATGCATCGCTGTCTCGACGGACCTGTTGGTTGCCCGTCGTCCGTTTCATCCCCCATATCGGCTTAATCATGCGCCATCTGGTCGATCGCCGCCGTAATGGCGAGGACGAGTGCGTCATCGTACCCCGGCTCCACCTCCACGCCGTAGGAGTCCCGGATCCGGAACCATTTTTTTGAGGCCTCCGCAACCCGCTTCCGCCCGGCCTCGATGCGGTACTCGTGGTCGAGAATGTTCCCCTGCACGTCCCAGTCTTCCTGCCCGGAAATCTTCACCGTCCAGTGGTCACGGAGCGGCGAGATCAGGGCTTTCTTGATCGTCGCCGCCGTGCCGCCTTCCGCCTTCTCGATCTCCATGGTGTCCTTGATATGGAGCATCCTCTCCTGGATCTTGTAGAGTTCCTGCCCCTCCCTGTTCTGGAGGATCAGGGTGTTGCGTATGCGGAGCGCTTTGCCGTCCACTTTGAATGCTCGCTCTCCCGCTTCGTTCTCGATCCAGTAGTCGTCTCCGATGGAGACCATTTTTTCACGCATTTTATACCGGTGTGTGCCGCCGGCCTCTTCGCGAGCCCGCAGGCCCCCTTCTGCTCGTCTTCGCATCATGTGACATCCTCTCATGCTTGTATGCGCTGTCGTCGCCCTGTCCTGATTTCGGGTGGCGGTGTGGTTCTTCGACGAGATCGCACCATCCTGGTGATCGGACGGTCAGAATCGGCAGGGAAGACAGCTGCCTGCGCCAATTGTATTGCATGTATATTATACTAGCTCTAACAATTGCATTACTGCGGTTCTGGATGCCGGGATTGGCGCATCCGGCGTGATGAAGCGGTCATGGACGACATGATCAGATCCTGCTTCCAGTGCGCCCGACCATATCGCGGAAGGAACTGATCCCCCTTCAGATCCCCGGACGGCTTTCCGCATTCATCGCCCCTTCAGCACTCCTCCCAGCAGCCCTCCCAGATAGCCCATGAGGGCCAGGAGCGGGATGAGCATCAAGGTGACGAAGACCGTCGATCCAAGGAACTGAAGAAGGATGAGATCGCTCGGGGCGGCTTCGATCCCCAGCATGGCAATGATAACCGCCAGGACAAGCGCGTTGAAGAGGCCGGTGTAGACCCCTGCTTTTCCTCCCGTGCTCGTTCCTCCCCCGGCGAACCACGCCGCAATAAAACCGCCGATAAACGCACCGCCGATCGTAATCAGGTAATTGATGACGAGTGCGACAATAAGCCCGAATATCACCCCGATCCAGAACGTCCGTGGCTCTCCTTCTGGCATGTACCGTTCCTGCCTGTTCTCCACCATGGATCCGATTGGATACCGCCGGGGAACAGAACGTGAATATTCTCAGCTGTATATAAAGGTGTGGCTATAGAATTTACGACTGGCACGTAGGGGAACTCATGACCGCCGCCCCGATAGTGGTCTGCAATTGGACCATGAGGAAACGGACGAGATCACTTGAATGGAGGCCGGATCCATCGTTCTACCATCTTCCTCATCGTAAGGTAAACGATTCCCGTCAATAGAGGGAAGAGGGGCATCGGTGATCCCTCACCCCGGACACCGCTCCTTCTGCTATCCAACAGGATCTCTGCACGCGTGTTCCTGCGCACCAACCCCATGTGACCCGGTCATCAAACGCCCCGAATCCGGAATCGATCCCCAGGTGTCTCTGTCCGCGTTTCACGACTGCGGGCAGTTCAGCTCCGCCGTGAGGTTCTGGCGCGCCGCGCGAACGGCCTGTAACTCCGGACGGATGGTCAGGAGTGCTTCTCCGGCAGTCACATCCTCGGGAAGCGATTGTATGCTGTTATCGAGGTCGTTGTACGCCGCATCGAGCTCGTCGACACGGATATCGGCGACCTGAGCTGCCGATTGCCTGACATTCTCCATGGCTGTTTCGACCTCGTCCTGAGCATCCTCGATCTCGCCCACGGAGGAGGTCACGTTGATGTTCTCATAGTTATCGAGCGTCACTCCGAGTGCTTCCAGATCCTGGCAGAGCTGTGCCTCCGCCTCTTCTTCAGAGGGTTGGGTGCATCCGGCAGCAGCGCAGGCCAGGATAAGGACCACAGAGATGACATATATCCATGTTTTCATACCTATCTCCCGAGCAGGATGACGGTACCTGCTCGATTGGGATAATAAGATAGGATATATATAATTACCGCAATTCCAGATGCCAGTTCTGTAGTGTGGTGCTCCGGGCTGTTAGCAAAGGTATTCTCCCGTCCTATCTGGCCGGCGAATACACCTGGAGAGGTCCGTCTACGAGACCATGGGTGTCATCATTCCAATTATTGGTACGCGGTTTCCCGTCCGACAACCTTGCGGTCCTCCCCAACGCCCCCTTCCCTGCCGGTTGACCCTGACGATTGACGCCCGGATCACGCGTTCCTGCTGGCAATACCGTGTATCCTCCGCTTTGCAACGATGCAATCGCCGAAGGTAATCGTATTGGGGGCGCTCAACGCCGCCATCTCCCCCCTGCATCCGGGGGTCGCGTTCCGCTCGGGGAGCCGGCGACCGCAATAGGACTGCCGTGCTCACCAGCGGCAGCGATAATCTCCCCGCATCCGTGTAACAACACTCTTCTCAGCATCGCGGTGCGGCTGCGACAAAATCCTCCCGATTTCCGATGACCGGAGTATCGAGAAAGCTCCATAACATCCAGTTTGTTATTCGGGCGTGCGCTCCTGCAGTGCAAAGACCCGTACGAGCGACACCGTGATATTTGCGGTAACCACGGCAAGGCCAATCGGAACCATTGCCTCCGGGCTTATTCCCACCGTGCCGAACGCGATCAGTACCATGGCAATCGGTGCGGTGAGGTACGCGCCGGGTACCGCAGCGAGCATCGCTCCCACACAAAGTGCGACCGGGATATCGGGGAACAGTGTGTGTACCAAGAGTCCTGCGGTCCCTCCAATGAAGATCATGGGGAAGACCAGACCACCAAGAAAACCGCTCGATTGGCTCAGCGCAACTGCGAACATTTTGGCAATCAGGATTGCGGCAACGAAGCCGGCCCCTAATGCGGCAGAAATCTGAAGTTCGGTAGCAAGCTGGCTGCTGCCGCCGGTCGCCGTGAGGGGGAGCGCACATGCGATGAGGCCGACCAGCGCACCGCCGATGCTCCCACGTACAAGAGGATTGGAAATACGCTCGAATGCGGCAGCGACCACCTTACTGATGAGGGCAAATCCTATCAGTACGAATGCAGACAACACGCCGAGCAGCGCTCCTATCAGCAGATGAATAGTGTGGAACTCAAACGTCGGAAGTGGATAGGAACCCAGTATCGTACTCCCTGTTATGCCGAAGAACATGACAAACCCTACCGTCGCTCCGAACAGTTCGGGGATGAACGCGGCCAGCTAATACCGCTTCGGGGTCGGTGCGAGTTCAGAGGCAAGAACTGTCGCAAACAGGGGAGCGGCAAAAGCGCCTCCAAGTCCACTCGCCATCCCGGTGAGAGTATACTCCTGTTTTACTTCTTCATCCGATATTCCCAGGCGGGCCACGAGCCATGAGCCAAACCCGCCAGCCATCACGACAAGGCCGAATGAAGGGCCCAGACTTGCGCCGGTAATGAGTGACACCACCGATACCGCAACCCAGTACGGGGCCGTTCCGATATCGATCCATGCCTGCTGAGCGATCTCTACCGCCCCCGGAACCTTTGGGGGAATCCTCCATATATTGCGGAGCACGGCAACCGTAAGCCCCCCGAGGGCTGTCAATGGTATCCACCACCATTTTCCGGTCCACCAGCCGGTACCGGAATCACCAATGAACAGGCCGGTGCCTGTATCGATGATTCCCATGAAGACGAGGGCCCACACGCCGCCAGCCACACCGAGCACGAAGGCAAGAAGGAGCAGTTTTTGATACCATGATTGGTCAACCGGAAGCATATCTCACTCCTCTTACCCTTTCCACGCCCTCTTTCTCGTCGGACGACCGGAAGATTACGATCCCGGAGGCCGTCTTTTATGCGGGAACCGTTGCACTGATGCCGAAGGCCTCGGCGATCTCGTCGAGGACCGCCTTTTCCGGGTCGCTCACCGCAACACCATGCTCTTTTGCCGCTTCGGCAACCTTCTGACCTATCGCCAGTGCCCACTTCTTATAGGCCATTGCCTCGTCGGGAGATACCCTGGACAACGCTGCGGAAGCGGACTTCGCTGCCTCGATGGTCGTATTCCGATAGTCCGTCTGGTCATGCCTCAACAGACCCTGTTGTTCTTTCACCAGCGCCTTCTCCTCTGATTGCATCTCGGCGGATACCAGGCCGACCAGAGCACTCCCGCTTTCTGCTGCCAGCTTCATAGGTTCCTGGATCATGGCTTTCGTCTCGCCCCATGCGCCCAGTACCGATGGTGCTGCCGCAATTACTGTCATTGAGATCGCGAACGGCAGACGTACGAGGTTCTTCCATTCGTCCTCCGTAAAATTCTCCTTAAGTTCCATGTTCCATCCCCGGCAGTTCTGGTGCATACATGGTATAAGAAAATTTCTGCAAATCACACGAATCCAGTTGAAACGGCACATAAGCGTTCAATTTGGCCGCACAGATGCGTGCCCGTCCGGTTTCCCCATTCTCCGTCATCTCCATCGAGAGGGGCGCAGGAATAGCAACCGTTTCTATGCTCACTTCAGGTCCGCTGACCCGGAACGGTCATATGAGCCGTATTTCGCACTATCGATGGCGCCTCCCCGCCGGCCGGGTAGCTCCGCCACCTCCTCGTTCTCGGGTGCGCCTGAATGGAGTGCCTCTGCATGGCGTGCGTAGCGCCGGATCGCAGGATTTGCCGAGATACCGTGGGCGAACACGCTCAGGGTGACCGTGGCCATGACGGCCAGCGAAATGGTCTGCATACCGGGGAGCGTTCCCGCCTCTTCGAGCACGGTGAGCAGCAGCACGATGGAGGCGAGGCCCCGGGGGCCGAACCATCCCAGGAACAGGACAGTAGCGGTGCCCAGGTGGGTGCCGATCATGGCGATGGCCACCGGCAGCATGCGGACGAGGGTAAGGCTCAGCACCGCATAGAGGGCCACGATGATGCTGAAATTCTGTATCAGGAGGTAGGAGAGGATCCCGAGGATGAAGAAGATGGCATGGCCGAGGATCTCGCCTTCGGCTTTGGTGAAGTCGACGAGCGATCGGACGATGTGTTGATACACCGCACCGGCAGTAAAGCCAGCGATAAACGCGGCGATGAAACCGGATGCCCCCAGAACATCCGCACCGATCCAGGCGATGATGGCGATGCCCATCAGGGCGATCCACTCGTAGGTCTGCTCCATCCACCCCCATTCCACCGCCCTGTTCACCACCCATCCCCCGGCAAGTCCGACCGTTACCCCCACGATCACCGCCAGCCCGATCTGGACGATTGCGGAGACGATCCAGAACCCGGGGGTGAGCTGCAGCTCTTCGGTGATGGCGATTGTCACCAGGACGGTGATGACGGGGATCACCGCACCGTCGTTGAGGCCCGCCTCCACATTGAGCGCCTGGCGTATCCGCAGTGGCACCTTTTTGCTGGACACGATGGCCTCGCCGAGCGCCGCATCGGTGGGTGCGAGAAGGCAGGCGAGGATTCCCGCCTCAAGCAGGGTGAGATCGGAAAAGAGCAGGACACCCACCACGATACCGGCGGCGATGGTCAGGGGCAGCCCGATTCCGAGCAGGCGGGCGGGGAGATCGCGGCTCCCCTTCAGTGCACGGAGGTTGATGCGCGACGCATCGGAGAACAGCGTGAGCACCAGGGCGATCTCGGCGATGAGGAGCACAAACTCTCTCTCGGCGGTCAGGGTGACGAGATCGATGCCGCCCGGGCCGAGCAGCAGGCCTGCGGCGAGAAACACCATCGGTGCGGTGATAATCGTGTCCTCGATCCGGCGGGAGACGAGGCTGAAGAGGAAGAGCACCGCCACAAAGGCGGCGAGGAAGATGATGACTTCTTCTGCCATTTCATCACGAAATCATCCGGATATTCTTATTTCTTGTCGCTGCTCGTGCGCATGTCACGAACCCGGTCGTCTCATCATGGTGTGTGTAATTTCCTCCTTTATCCAGTCGGCAATTTTTTCGGTGTTTTTTCCTCGGGGACGGCGTTTAACGCCACCTCCGCCCGCTTACCCAGTTCACCCCCGATGAACATCAGCACCACGAGCCCCGCCAGCCCCACGACGAGCACCATGACGAGAACGTCAGGGTCGGTAAAGTTGAGCCCGGCGACGGCGGTTGCCGCACCGAGGTTGCGCTGGGCGGTCCCCAGCCCCATCACCCGTTTTGTACTCCCCTCGCGGCCGCCAAAGACATAGCCGATGATGAATGCTGCGATCAGGAAGATGATGGATGCAATGATGGCAGTGCTGCCGATCACCCCGGCGAGCTCAGGGAAGTAGCCCACAAAGAAGGCGACGATCAGCACGATCAGGGCGAGACTTGATGCCTGGGACATGAGCGGTGCAACACTCGCTGCAACCTCCTCGTAGCGGGCCCGGATCAGGAGACCGATGAACAGGGGGATGAGCATCAGGAAGATGAGCGACCGGGCGATGTCCCATGCATTGATCGCCACACCGGTAATCAGCCTGGGAAGGAGAAGTGGAAGATAACCTATGGTCACCACCATGAGGAGCACCATCAGCCCCACCGAAAACGCAGGATCCCCCTTCGCCACCTGCGTCAGTTTGGGCAGGAACGGGGCACCTGCGGAGAGGGCGACGAGAAGCAGGCCAATGGTGAGCCCCTGGGTGAGGGGAAAGGCGGCGAGCAGTGTGATCGCCACGATGGGAACGAGGATGAAATTCGCAACCAGTGCCTGCAGTACAAGGCGTATATTTCTCAGCGGCTTTAGGATCTGCGGCACCGTCAGGGTGAGCCCCATGGAGAGCATGCTGCAGATCACAAACACAAGCACGGCGAGCTGCCCGAAGATGAGGATAAAATCGGTTAAGGATAGTGTCTCCACCATGCGTATTGCACCTCTTCCATGCGCTCACTCCATCGACCGTATGGGCGGCAGGTACCGGCAGGTCTTCGCATCGACCAGCTCATGGGCATGGCCAAAGGTATTGACCGGCGCACCCATGGGCACTGCCGAGTTCGTGCCCATCTTGTAGATCGTTCCCATGCTCTCAATGAGCGGGAAACCGTAGACAAAAGCGTCCTTTGCGAGGGCCGGGAATTCTTCTGCGGTGGTTTGTTGTACTTGTGAACCTCTCATCGGTCTCTCTCCTCAATTTCTTGATCACGGGAGATTTTTCGGATCTGTTCTGAACTATTCTGAGTTTTATATAATTATTGGGGGTACTTCAGGGAGAACCGTTCGGCTACACATAATCAAATTCCGGCGGTCAGTGCCCCCCCAGCACCACCCCGAACACATCGGCGGCACCGCCGAAGATGAGCTGGACGGCGAGGGCGGCGAGAAAGATCCCCAGCACCTTCTCCATCACCAGGATGCGCTCGTGGGTGAGGTAGCGGTCGAGGCCGTGGGAGCCGAGAAAGATGGCGTAGTCGATGATCGCCACCACGAGCACCATCCCGGCGAGCAGGAGCAGCTGGACGGGGTCCGTCGACTCCGCGGAGAAGACGGTCAGGGCCACGATGCCGATGGGGTTGAGGAGCAGGGGGATGCCCATGGGGTAGATAGCCATCTGCAGGAGCTTCTCCTCGGGAACCGGCCCCTGCTTTCCATTCTCTCCCCGGGAGAGCACCATGGAGAGGGCCAGGACGAGGAGGATGATCCCGCCGGCGACGGCGAGTGCGCCCCGGGAGAAGTGCAGGATGCGCATGAGCAGCGCACCGGTGAAGAGCAGGAGGATGGAAACGATTGCGGCGGTCTGGACGCATTTTGCGGCCACCTTTTTCTGCAGTGAGGGGTCCGCGTCCTTCGTTGCCGCCATGTAGACGAGCAGCACCTTGACCGGCCCCATCCCGATGAAGATGATCAAAAAGAGGTCGATGAGGGGGAGTTCGGTTGCCATTATCGACCTTCCCCTCGCATCATCGCCCCTGTCGGTGTGGTGGGTTCATCCATGGAGACATGGCTTCGTTCCCGCTTCAGGCCACGGGCATCAGTCCCGCATCACCCAGGCCGTGACCTCCTTCTCGAAGTCGATGTAGGCCTCGCCGCTCACGTCCACTGCCACCCGCTCGATGGTTCCGCCTGAAAAAGCGAAGGGGGCGGCGTAGTCCGGCGATACCGGGGACCCGCTGTCGCGGCCGACGCAGAGACCGTCGCCGGTGAGGGAAAAGTATCCCGGCTGGGTTTTGATCCGTCCCCCTCCTACCTTTTTTGTGTCGATGTAGAGCGTGAGGGTGCCCACCGCGCTTCTGGTTTCCGTATCCTCCCCGTCCCTGGCGAATTCCGCGGTGAAGACGTGCCGTCCGGTGGACACGGCGACATTTGAGGAGATCTTCTGGATGGCGTCCCCGAGCCAGTTGTAGACATAGTGCAGGCGTCCGTCGGCGATGTACAGGCTGTGGCCGCCGGCCACACCTCCGTGGGCAAACAGCACACCCTGGACATCCGGGCCGTCGATGACCAAACCTGCGGCGATGGTGTACGACCGCCCGCGGATGTTGACGGCCACCGACTCGGGAACCTCGGCGGTGCCCGGGTAGTAGATATACCGGTTTCTCGGGCTGGAAGGCTGGGGTCGCGGCGTGTTGAGGAGCTCCAGCGCGCTGCGGTCATCGAGCGGCATTCCGTGGTAGAGGCCTGCATAGTAGAACCAGAGCCTCTTGAGGAGCTCGAGCATATCGGGATTCTGCTCTGCAATGTTCTGCATCTGGGCGCGGTCCTCGTTCAGGTTATACAGCTCCCAGACATCGTGTTCGAAGTTGCCCCAGCCCGAGAGAGGCGGGTGAAGGGTGTTTGCCAGCCAGCCCTGGTGATAGAGTGCCCGCATGCCCAGCATGGCATAGAACTGGGTCTTCCGACCCGGCGCGTCGGGATCGGTAAAGCTGGCCTTGAAACTCTCCCCCTCGATCGGGCTCTGGGTGTAGCCCTTCAGCACCGACGGCGGCTCGATTCCCAGCATTTCGTAGAGGGTGGGGATGATGTCCACGGCGTGGATATAACAGTGGCGGATCTCGCCGCGGGCCCCGATGCCGCGGGGCCACGCAACCAGGCACATATCCGCGACCCCGCCCTCGTACCCGGCGAACCGTTTCCAGTACGGAAACGGGGTGTCGAACGCCCATGCCCATCCGGTGCAGTAGTGGTTGTAGGTCTTGGGCCCCCCGAGCTCGTCGATGTGGGGGAGGTTTGCCTCGACCGTATCCGGTACATTGTTGAAGAACTTGTTCTCATTGAACGAGCCGCTGGGACCACCCTCGGCACTGGCGCCGTTGTCGGAGACAACGACGATGATGGTATTGTCAAGCTGCCCGGACTCTTCGAGATAGTCGATGATTCGCCCGATCTGGGCGTCGGTATAGGTGACAAAGCCCGCATACACCTCGGCCATGCGGATGAACAGCTTCTTTTCGTCCTCGTTCAATGCATCCCAGGGCGCTACGAAGTCGAGAGCAGGCCAGGGCTGGCCGTCGGGCCCGGTCGTCGCCGGCTCGCCGTGGGGATTGATGAGAGAGAGTTCGGTAGCCTCCGGCAACAGCCCCATCTTCTTCTGGTTTTTTAGGATCTGCTCCCGGATCTCCTCGTAGCCCATATCGAACCGGCCCCGGTACCGGTCGGCCCACTCCTTGAAGACATGGTGCGGGGCGTGGGCGCAGCCGGGGCAGAAATACATGAACCATGGCTTTTCGGGAGCGATGGTCCTCGAGTCGCGGATGAACTCGATCGCTTTTTCGGCGATATCTTTCGAGAAGTGGTAGCCCTCGTCCGGCCGATACGGTTGTTCCATCGGGTGGTTGTCGTAGACGAGATCGGGGTACCACTGGTTGGTCTCCCCTCCCAAAAAGCCGTAGTAGCGCTCGAATCCCCGCCCGAGCGGCCAGCGTCCCTTCCACGCGGACATGTCGGTCTCCTCTCCCGGGGTCAGGTGCCACTTGCCGACGGCGTAGGTGTTCCAGCCCCGTTCATTCAGCACCTCCGAGATAAACCCGTTTTCGAAGGGAATACGGGCGGAAAGCCCCGGAAATCCGGCGGAAGCCTCCGTGATGCAGGCCATGTTGTTGCTGGTGGCGTTGCGCCCGGTGAGCAGAGAGGAGCGGGTGGGCGAACAGAGCGCCGTGGTGTGAAAATTGCTGTACCGTATACCGTTATCGGCGATACGCTGCATGGTGGGCGTCTCGATGGGCCCCCCGAATACGTCCATGGCCCCGTAGCCCACGTCATCCCAGACGATCATCAGGATGTTGGGGGATCCCTCCGGTGCCTGCGGCTGCAGGAAGGAGTCCCAGTCCGGCACCGAATCCCGGATATCGAGATTGATCGTGCCCTTGAATTGATTTGCCATCTATCATCCCCCCATATACTGTGATGCCAGCATTGGATGGTGGTTGATACCATTCGGTGATATATATATTTCCCGCCCCATGCATGGGTGCAGCGCGGGCGGCCCCGTTTGCGCGCAGCCTCTCACCAATATCCTCTATTCTGCAGGCGATGTTGCCGGGCCCATCAGCGCCGCGATCCAGCGGGTCTCCTCGAAGCCTGCCAGCAGGTACTTCACCATCAGGGTGAGGGGGACGCCGAGAAACAGGCCCGGCACCCCGAGCACCCATGTCCAGAGGAGGATCGAGACGATTACGGTAGGGGGTGAGAGATCGAGCCGCGTGCTGGCCATCTGCGGAAATATGATAGTGTCCGCAACGAAGTTGACGGCGGCGATGCCGGCGAGGACGATCAACGCCCCGGGAAGCCCGATCTGGAGCCAGGCGATCCCCGCCGGAGGGATGGATGCGAGGGGGAGCCCGAAATAGGGTATGAAACTCATCACGAAGACCACGACTCCCCAGAGCAGTGCCGACTGGATCCCCATCGCCCACAGCAGAAGCGCCGTTGCCACCCCCACAATGAAATTGACCTTGATCCTGATGGCCACGTATTCGATCAGCGTGGCACTGAAACTGACGAACTGGCTTATTACGTCGTGCGCGCTTTTCGGTGTTTTTTCAAGGATGTTTCCCCACTTCGAAACCTCGAGGAGCATGAACACGGCGAGAATCATGACCAGGAGTACGTCGAGAAGGAACTGGATGAGCCCTGAGACGATCGATGCGATGGTAGGAATGAGGGATGTGGTAGCGCTGATGATATCGAATTCCTCCATATCCGGGACGACAAGGCCAAGCGGTTCAATCAGTGCCCCAATCCGGTTGATCTGCTCTGCAAGCAGATTCCGGTATGCGGATATTGCTTCCTCCAGTTCAGGGACGGAGAGGTTGAGGGTGGCGATGAACAGGACGGCGATGAGGGCGAGGCCTGCAATGAGAATGAGGACCGCCCCGATCGTGGGGATCCCTCTGCTCTCGAGGTACCGAAGCGCGGGAAGAGCGAGGACTGAGAGAAAAAAGGAAAAGAGGACGACATTGATAATGGAAGCCCCGAGGTGCATACCGGCGAGCAGCACCACAGTGCACGCTGCCGCGACGAGTGCCCGCATTGGTGCGGAGAGTGTCACGTCCGCGGTCATGGTATTCCAGTGCACCGCCCCCGTCCTTATCGCGGGGCAGGGGTGGCTTCGTGTTCTCGGTAGAGTTCTTCGGGGTTTTCACGCAGCCAGTCCCAGGCATCAACGATCTGCTCTTCCTCAAAGTAGCGGACCTCGGTACCCGAGAGAAGCCCGAATATCTTTGCCATCCAGGCGTACATCTCCTCCACTGTGGTCTCGCCGACCACCGCGATACGCTCGATGGTTTTGAGTTTTGGCCAGAGTTTGAGGTCTTCCCAGGCCCCCCCTGCTGTCCAGCCCTCGAAGTTCTCGAATTTGAGCAGGATCCTGACGTCCCCGTACTCGTCGATCGCCTCCTCGAGCGGGGGAATGAAGTATTCTGCATAATCGTCGTCGGTCAGTTTCTCCGAGGCCACAAACCCGATGATCTTTCCTGAGGATTCATCCATCCACTGCATCATGTGCATCTCACTCCGGTTGGATCTTTTTTTTTCTGGTCGCGATACGAAAAGGTGGCGGGACGCCCGCCACCATCACCGGCGGGTTTGCCGGTTCATCCCATCGGCGGTATGCCGGGAACAGCCTGTGCGGGCGCTTCGCCGAACGCCTCCCGGAGTTTCTGCTCGTTCTCCTCCGTAAGCGAGGTCTGGATGACTGTGCCCTTAAACTCACTCATCTGGGCGAGCACCTTGTCGGGCGTGGATTCCTTGATGAGCATGAAGACCGCGGAATTGCCGGGCTGAATCGTCTCCGCAACCTGCTTGATGAATTTGTCATCGATCCCGTAGTCCGAGAAATGGCCTGCAAGTGCCCCGGTGATGGCGCCGATTGCAAGGCCGAAGAGCGGCATGAAAAAGATGAGGCCCAGTAAGAGCCCCCAGAAGCTACCGCTGAGTGCGCCGACCCCTGCCAGGTTCACCGACTGTTTGATGTCTGGTTTACCGTCCTGGTGGCGGACGACGACAACCAGATCCTCCAGTTCGATGAGATGTTCTTTCTGCATCTGTTCCAGCCGGTCTTTCACCCGAAAGGCCGTCTGTTCGTCATCGAATGCAACAACCACTAAATCACTCATTGTTCCTCCCCACGATGATCTCGACTCACCGTGCGATCGGTGCGAGGTTGAAACTATACGCGGTGCCGGGTTTGCACCCGCCCGGCATCCCTCACGTTGCCGAATATCATTGCAAATTATTTATAATAATTGGTGAATATGAGGGGGGGGTGAAGCTCGCGCATGGCAGGCGATGATGCCATCGGGAATTCGGCGAGCAGGGCGGAGTGCGGAAAGGATGACCTCGATCGGGTCGGGTACATCCTGCATGTGCAGGAGAGGATTATCATGACCGACGGGTACGGCCCTCCCGCCCTGATCCTGTTCTGGATAGGGCTTGCCGCGTTCTACGTCCCGAAACTGCGCCGTGCCTGCAGGCCCGGGCTGCGGCGGTTCTCGCATAGCATCGCGCATCGCTCGATCGTTGCGCTGTACGGCAGAAGGAGGTAGACGCACACGGCAGGCGAGGCGATCCCGCCGGTGCCGCGCCCCGCACCTGCCGGGCGATCCACTGCGGGCAGCGGTAGATATAATTGCATCAATATTTAATTGTCTGATATACTATTTCCCGGCGATACCCGGATTCTCCGGCAGCCGGGGCAACGATGGGAGAACAGTACATGCTACCGCACGAATGCAGGCATATGCGAGAGATCGGGACGGTTGCGTGTATATGCATGCTTGTCCTGGCGCTTGTCTGCGCCGGGTGCACCCATCCTCCGGTTCCCGGGAGACATGGCGGCGCAGCGGGTAACGTGCCCGCGAACCTGACCGCGCACACCTGGGTGCTGGATCTCTATGTGGCGGGAGACAACCAGTTCAAGCCCGTGCTTAATGATACCCGGATCACCGCCGTGTTCGGCGCAGACGGGTTATTGAGCGGTTCAGGGGGGTGCAATATCTATGCGGCCCAGTACGACGCCGGCGGCGAGCTGCTCTCCATCGGCCCGGTTGCCTCGGCAAAGACCATCTGCTCCGAGCCTCCGGAGCTGATGAATCAGGAGGCCGCGTACCTCGCCGCGCTCCACCGAGTTGCCTTCTTTGCGTTCTCAAGCGGGGAACTGCGATTGCTGGACGGGGATCGCAGGACGGTCCTCGTCTTCTCCCGCAGCGGTCTCTCTGCGCCTACGGAGCTGACCGGCAGGACGTGGCGGCTGACGCATTTTGACAACGGGATGGGAAAGATCCTGCCGGTCGTCGAGAACACGACGGTCACGGCAAACTTCGACCCCGAGGGATTCCTGCGGGGATCTGCAGGGTGCAACGCCTATGCGACCACCTGCAATGCCGCCGGAGAGGCGCTGGACATCGGGGTCGTCGACGTCACGCAGACCTTCTGCAGCCGCCCATCCGGCATCATGCAACAGGAGGCAACGTTTCTCTCCATGCTCAAACGCGCCGATACCTACGAGATCGACGGAAATAACCTGGTCATCAGGAATAACGCCGGGGATGTGATCCTCGTCTTCGAGAGCGACAGGTCAGAAGCCCTTCTCCCGCTGGGAGGGACGCTGACGGGGAGGGGGTGGCACCTGCGGCGCCTTGCCGACAACGCCGGAGAGATGGTGCCGGCCATCCCGCAGGCCACCGTGACCGCGGCGTTCACCCGGGACGGCCACCTGAGCGGGGCGGCGGGGTGTAACTGGTACGGCACCTACTACCGCGTCGAGGGGGAGCGGCTGTTCGTCGAGGAGATTGCCTTTACCGATTTCTACTGCTCCACGCCCGAAGGTATCCTGGAACAGGAACGGCAGTATTTTTCCCTCCTGAATCGCACTGCGTCCTACGAGATCAGGGGCGGCATGCTGTCCATCTACGATGAGCAAAAAACCCTCCTCCTGGAATTTTCCAGCGACCCGCTCGGCGCGTGAGGAGGGGCGGAGTGATGAGAATCATCCGTTTCAGGAACCTTCTGCAGGTTTGTCCGTGATCATTGCGGGGGGTTCTCCCGGAGCGCCTGGCGTGTACGTGCCGGGTACCGGAGAGAGATGCAACAGGCCTGCACTGTCTTCACGGCCGGGGGGTCCATCGACCCTGCGACGTCTCACGGGTTGGCATGCCTGCGGTCGTCATCGGTATATTCGTCATCGGTATATTAATGGTGCCCAACCCCCGACCGTACCGGTATTCAGGAGCGCTGTGTGATCGGAGATGGAGGGTATTCTGCAGGTGATATGAGCGATGTTTGAGAAGACGCTGGTTCCGGTGGCCTCGGGCGAGAGGCCCGGGGAACTGAGTAAGATTGGCTTCATCCTGAAGAGCCTCGGATCCGGATCGGTCTGTCTCTTCCATGTGAACGAGGCAGCCTCCTTTTTCCGGGGGTCCGATCTCTCGTGGCTCGGGCCGCTTGCGCAGGCACTCGAAGATGCGGGCCTGTCCGTGGAGACAAAGACCGGAAACGGGCATATTGCCTCTGCTATCGCGGAAGCAGCGCTCATGGAGGGTGCCGATGCGGTCTACATGAAGGCAAAGCGCCGCTGGCATCTCGAGACGATGTTTCTCGGGAGCGTCTCGCGGGACCTCCTCCGCCTCTCCGATGTCCCCGTATTCGTCCACAAACTACGCCCCCGCCTCCCCGACGAGGAGGATCGCCTCGGCCGCGAAGACCTGATCGTGCTCTATGCGACCGATTTTGATGCGGCGTCGGTCCGCCCGCTCCCCTCTGTCATGGAATTTCAGGGGGCCCGGTGCCATGTCCTCCACGTCAGGGGGAGGATGGCCGACCCCGCGACCGAACGGCGGCGGAAAGAGGCTGTCGACCGGGAGCTGCACGCCGTGGAGGAGGATCTCCGCCCGTACTTCGGGTGGGTCACCTCGGAGCAGAGGATCGGGAATCCCGGCGCGGAGGTGCTTCGCGTCTCGGAGCAGGTCAGCGCCGACATCATCGTCCTCGGGAGAAAAACGCCTGCATTTTTCTCCGTCCCGATGGGTGACACGGCAGAGCGGGTCGTGAACGAGTCGAAAGCGTCGATATTCCTTGTGCCGCACCCGGGGACCCCCGATGGTTCGTGATTATCTCAGGAGAGAGGCGGTCTTTTTCGTCTCGTCGGCAATCATCCTTTTCTTCATCGCCATCGGCGCCGCGAGGCCGGACCTCCTCGACGCCCTCTCTTCCGCCATCCATACCGCAATTCTGGACCATTTCAGCTGGCTGTACCTTATTTCGTCATTTTTCTTCCTGTTGTTCGCGGTAGGCCTCGCCCTCTCGAAGTTCGGGACGATCAAGCTGGGGCATGATGCCGAGCGACCGCAGTACAGTTTTTTCGGCTGGATTGCGATGCTCTTTGCTGCCGGCATGGGGATCGGGCTCCTCTTCTGGGGAGTCTCCGAACCGCTCATTCATTACCTCCAGTCGCCCCCCTTCCTCACCCCGGAAACCCCCGCCGCCGCGGAATTCGCCATGACATACGCGTTCTTCCACTGGGGGATCCACCCGTGGGCGATCTACACGGTCGTCAGCCTGTCGATCGCGTATTTCTCGTTCCGCCGCGGGATGCCAGCGCTGATCAGTTCGTGCCTCTACCCGGTCCTCGGCGGGAGGATCTACGGCCCGGCAGGAAACCTGGTTGACGTGCTGGCGGTCTTTGCGACTGTGTTCGGGACCGCGACGTCGCTCGGGTTCGGCGCCCTCCAGATCCACAGCGGGTTTACCCATCTCTACGGCATTTCGTCCGCGATCTCCGTGACGATAGGGCTCATCATCATCGCGACCGCCCTCTTTATGGCGTCCGCGATCCTCGGGGTCGAAAAAGGCGTCCAGATACTCTCGAAGATCAACATCATCCTGGCATGCGCCCTCCTCCTCTTCCTCCTCGCCCTCGGACCGACCCCCTACCTCTTCAACATCTTCTCGTCCACGCTCGGCGGGTACATCAACAATATCATCGACCTGAGCCTCCAGTCCTATCCATTTGCAGGAAACGAGTGGAGCAGGGAATGGACGGTCTTCTACTGGGCATGGTGGATCTCGTGGTCGCCGTTTGTGGGCCTCTTTATCGCACGGATATCGAGAGGGCGGACGATCCGGGAGTTCGTCCTGACCGTGCTGACGGTGCCGCCCCTCTTCACCTTCCTCTGGTTTTCGGTCTTCGGCGGGTCTGCCCTGTACCTCGAGCAGATGCCCGGCGTGGATCTCGCGGCAATCGCAGGGAATGATGTCTCGTTCGTCCTCTTTGTGTTCCTTGAACACTACCCGTTTTCAGCGCTCCTCTCCCTCATCGCGATCTTTTTATTGATCGTCTTCTTCATCACCTCGGCGGATTCCGCGACGGTGGTCCTGAGCTCGCTCACGTCGGGGGGGAGCATGATCGTTCCCCTGTACAAGAAAGTCTTCTGGGCCCTCGCCCTCTCCACCGTCGCCATCATCCTCCTGATCACGGGAGGTCTCTCCGCCCTGCAGGTGATGGCGATCATGGCGGCGTTTCCCTTCATGATCGTGATGATCCTTCTCTGCTATACGCTCACCATCGGCCTTGCACAGGAGTCGGTACGGCAATAACGAGTGGAGCTCCGGCCCCCGTCACCGGACCGGCACGGAGGGGGTCTCCTTCACCCTCCCGCCTCTCTCCTCCTTTTCTTCTCCATCCGCCCCCATTTTACCGAGATAAGGCCTGACACGAGCGTCTGCACAATCGCGTACACGATGATGATGATGAATGCCTCGCCGTAGGCGGCAAGGGCCGATGCCCCGACGAGCAGGGAGACGCCAAGGTTTCTGTTCGCCGAACTTGTCGCAAGGACCTGCCGGTTCCCGCGTTCGGGGCCGCCGAGGCACCAGCCGAGCAGCATCGAGAGGGTGACGATGAGAACGGTGGCAAGGACCGCCGTGATGCCGACTTTGACGAACATCTCGAAGAACCGGACCTCGCCGGTGATCTGCACGGCGATGAAGATGATCCCGAAGAGGACGATGGAGAGATTGGAGAGGAGAAACGCCCCGTGGCGGATTCTGTCGGCGAACGCCTCCGTCCAGGTGTTGATTAGAAGGCCCGCCATCATCGGGACCAGGATGAAGATGACAAGGGTGGTCATCACGTTGCCGAAGTCCACCTGTCCGGTGATGGCGCCGGGCAGGATGAGGAGGAGGGTCGCGGGGGTGGTAAAGATGGCGAGGACGCTCAGAAAGAACATCAGGTGTATCGCAAGCGAGATATTCCCTTTCGAAAACTCCGCGAGCTTCGGGCCGATCGTCGACCCCGGGGCGCAGGCGACAATCAGAATGCCCGCTGCCACCGCCGGGTCCATGGGAACCACCCGGACCACGAGGATCGCCGCGAGGGGGATGAGGAGGAGGTTGATCAGGAAAGCGATGCCGACGAGACGGCGCTGGTGGAGCGATTCCACGATCCGGGATGGCGTCAGTGCAAGGCCCATCGAGAACATCGTGAGCACCAGAAAGAGGTAGATCGATAGCTCGAGCGGCAGCGTCAGGCCCACATCCGGCAGCATCTGTACAGATAGTGGCAGGAATTCCTATAATAATGCCGGTTTACGCACTATTTACGAATTGAATCGAGAATACTGGTTTTCGAATGCTCACGGGAACACGGGGGTTTGCGAATGAAAAAGGATCTCCATGAAGGTTTCGGCATGGAGCGGCACTATGGCGGGCACTCTGCATACGGCGGCATCACCGCCCTGCCTGCATTGTCAACGGAGGTATGGCGGGGAAAATGCCCGCGTTCCCGGGAGGCCCAGGTGCTCCCGGTTGTGGGAAGCCCCTGAACATCGATGCATGGCACACCCCGTGTGCCTGCCATTCCCTGTCATATGCAGAGTGCAAAATTCGGGCCACGAAATTCAAGAAGAAGAATCCAGCGTGAACGAACGCCCCCGAAACAGGCGGTCCGGTGATTTTTATGGAGGTCGTCCCTCCTGCTGTACCGCTACATATCTGATCTTTGGCAGAACGGTGACGAGGTACCAATACGCACTTTCACGGAACCATGGCCCCGGGGCAGTGATACGACGCTATTGGGGCCAGCATGGCAAGGAGAGCCCGCCGCCGACGGTACCGAACAGTATAAGTCAGGGCCGGATCACCATAATTCCTTGAGATGGAGACCGGGGTCATCCTGATGCTCATTGTCATCGCGACAGCTGTCGCGCTCTTCGTCACCGAACGCCTCAGGGTCGACATGGTCGCCCTCCTCGTCCTGGTCATGCTCTTCTGGTTCGGCCTGGTGACTCCGCAGGAGGCGATATCCGGCTTCTCCAGCAACGCCGTGATCGCCATCATCTCGGTGATGATCCTGGGCGGCGGGATCGAACGCACCGGCGTGACGGGCCACCTGAGCCGGTTCATCGTCGGGATCGCGGGAAAAAACGAAAAACGGCTTCTCGCCACATTTTCTGCCGCAGTCGGCGGTCTGTCCGCTTTCATCCAGAATATCGGGTCGGTCGCCCTCTTCCACCCCGCCCTGATAAGGATCGCAAAGACCACAGGGATTCCGCCGTCCCGCCTCGTTATGCCGATGGGGTTTGCGGCGATCACCGGCGGCACCCTCACCATGATCGGTTCGGGAGCTCTGATCATCCTCAACGATCTCCTGGTCGCCAGCGGCGCAGAGCCCTTCGGGTTCTTTGCAGTGACGCCGGTGGGCCTTCTCCTCCTCTGCACGGCAATCCTGTATTTCCTCCTGCTGGGCCCATACGTCCTCCCCGGAGGCCACCCGGAGTCCCGCAGGCCCGGAAGCCAGGAGGCCCTCGTGGACACATGGCAGCTCCCCACCGAGATGCACCACTACCACATCCCGGCCGCCAGCCCTCTTGTCGGCAAGGAACGGGAAGAGGTGCGCCTGAAAACAGATTATTCCCTCCACCTCCTCGCCGTGACCGAAAAGAAGGAGGTCTCCTATGCGCCCTGGCGGCACGCCACTCTGCGTGCCGGGCAGTACCTCACCCTCCTGGGCAGAGCGGAGGACGCGGAAAGGTTCGCATCCGACTACTCGCTCCAGCGCAGCCTCTACCAGGAGCGCCTCTCCGCGGAGGTTGGGGGCGTGTATGCCGGTTTTGCGGAGATCGTGGTCAGGCCGCACGCACAGATCGCCGGCAGCAGCCTGCGGGAGATCGCATTCAGAAAGACCTACGGCGTCGAGCCCATCATGTTCTCCTCAGGGGGCGCCGAGACGCGCATGGGGTTCTTCGACACCCCCCTCTCGGCCGGCGACGCCATCGTGGTCTTCGGGCCGTGGAGCAGCATCCACACACTGGCCGCCGACCCGAACTTCATCCTCTCCACCAGGGTTGAGGAACCCGCCATGCGGAGGGAGAAGGCACCCGTTGCCGTCCTCTGTTTTGCCGGGGGGATCGCCCTCACGCTGACCGGGATCCCGATCTCCATGGGCCTTCTCACCGGGGCGCTCGTCATGATCCTCACCGGCGTGCTCAGCATCGACGAGGCCTACCGCTCGATCGACTGGAAGACCATATTCCTGCTCGCCGGGCTCATCCCGCTCGGTACGGCGATGATCAACACGGGGACGGCAGCCCTGATCGCCGGCAGCGTGCTCCCGCTCATCGGGGGCGCCCACCCCCTCCTGCTCTTCATCGGCATCGGGGCACTCGCGACCCTGTTCACCCTGCTGATGTCCAACCTCGGGGCCGTCGTTATCCTGGTCCCGATCGCCCTCCTCATCGGCGCTGAAACCGGGATCGACCCCCGCGGCCTGGCCCTGCTCGTCGGGCTCTGCGCTTCCAACTCATTCCTCCTGCCGACGCACCAGGTGAACGCCTTTCTCATGTCATCGGGCGGCTACCATACGTCCGACTACCTGAAGGCCGGCAGTATCCTGACCGTTCTCTTCCTCGTCGTCGTTTCGGGATGGGTTTATATGCTCTTCGTATGACTATCTGCTCCAGAGAAGAACGGAGTGAATGAGAGAATGGTAATTCAGCAGTTTTTCCTCCCGGGCATCGCGCACAGCTCGTACCTGATCGGCACCACGGGGACGTGCGCCATCATCGATCCCGCACGGGACGTCGACCGCTACATCGATGCCGCATCCGATCTCGGCCTTTCGATCACGCATATCCTTGAGACGCACCTGCACGCCGATTTCGTCTCGGGCCATATTGACCTGGCGGAGAAGACCGGCGCCCGGATCTATGCGCCGAAATCCGGGTCCTGCGAGTTCGACCACGAATCGGTGGGCGACGGCACGCAGTTCTCGGTCGGCGAGATCAGGTTTGATGTCCTTGATACGCCCGGCCACACCCCTGACGGCGTCGCCTACGTGGCCACCGACCTCTCCCGCGGCGACGATCCGTTTGCCGTCTTCCCCGGCGACACGCTCTTTGTCGGCGACGTCGGGCGGCCCGACCTCTTTCCCGGGCAGGCCCGGGACCTTGCAGCACACCTCCACGAAAGCCTGCACACGAAGATCCTCGCGCTGCCCGACCACTGCATGCTCTTTCCTGCGCATGGCGCCGGTTCGCTCTGCGGCCGGGCGATGGGATCGATGCGCTCCTCCACCATCGGCTACGAGCGCCGGTTCAACGGGGCGCTGCAGATCGCCGACCGGGAGGAGTTCATCCGCTCGCTCACCGAGGGGATGCCGCCGGCCCCGGACCATTTTGCCCGGTGCAGCGAGATCAACCGCCGCGGCCCAGCTCCTGTCCGCACCCTCCCGGTGATCCGGCCGATGAAGCCGGCCGAGTTCAGGGAGCGGGCGGAACGGGGCGATACAACTGTCCTTTCAGTCAATAATTACGCCGCCTTCGGGGGGCAGCATGTCCCGGGGAGTTTCCACATCGACCTCGGCGGGAACTTCTCCACCTTTGCCGGGTGGGTGCTCCCGCCGGAGCGCGAAATCCTGCTCGTCGCCGACAGCCCGGCACAGGCGGAGGCGGCGGTGGTGCTGCTCCGCCGCGTGGGGCACGACCGCAGCGTCGGCTATCTCGAAGGGGGGGTGCATGCGTGGGCGATGGCGGGCTATCCGACCGCCCATGTCCCCCAGGTCTGGCCGGCCGAGGTGCATGCGATGACCAGGGAGGGAGGGGCAATGCTCGTGGACGTGCGCACCGCCGAAGAGTACGACGAGGGCCATGTGGCCGGTGCGACCAATATCATGGTGACGGACCTGAGGGAGCGTGCCGACGGACTCGATCCGGCGCGGCCGGTCGTCGTGATGTGCAGGACCGGGCAGCGATCGAGCCTGGGGTGCAGCATCCTGAAGCGGAAGGGGTTCGCCAGCGTCTACAACGCCGCGGGCGGGATCACCGCCTACCATGCGGCCGGATATTCCTGAGAGGGAGGGAAGGTCCGGACGTCGTATCGTGCCGGTGCCGGGATCGGCATGCTCTCCCGGCTCGCGCCTCCCCTCTCGGACCGCCCGGACGGGCGGGATGATCGAGCGGTCGTCCGTCGGGAAGCGGTGCTGGAACGGGCCGATCAAAGACATACTATTTTCGCGATTTCTCAAAAAGGGGATGGGCCCGGTGCGATTCGAACGCACGACCGTCCGGTTATGAGCCGGACGCTCCACCACTAAGCTACGGGCCCGCGGGGCATACCGGCAGGGATGCTGGTGCGTGTATATATACATCAATCGGTGGTAAAAAAGGTTGCCGGGGGGGTTCCCGGGCCCCCGTGTGCGGCGTTCATACCGTACGCCCGGCAGGGAGGAGGGACGTCCTCTTCGCTCTAGAACCCCTTTCTCCGTTTCGGCGTCCTTCTCCGCACCACCACGATACCCGCTCCCACAAGGATAATACCTGCCGCGGATAGGCCGGCAAGCCAGACGAGCCCCATATCAAGCTCCTTTTCGATGGTTATCGTGACCGAGCGCACCTCCTCGCCCGGCTCAATGCCGATCACGGTCCATGCGGTGGTGTAGCCATCCATCGATGCGGTGAAATTGTAGGAATCCGCCGGCGGGAGACTGTCGCTGATGATCCCTTTCGCGTCGGAAATCCCGAACGAATCGCCGTTGACGCTGACCTTCGCCCCGGGGATCACCTGATGGTCCTTATCCTGGACCAGCACGCTGACCGTCGCCAGCTCCCACATCATTTCGGCCGCAACATCCTGGCCCTCCTGGTCGATTACTCTCTCCTCTTCCCAGGCGACGAAGCCGTCTTTTGTGATGCGGATTTCGTAGGTCCCCTGCAGTACGTCCTGAAGGCTGAACCGGCCGTACGTGTCCGTCTCGCCCTTTGGTTCCCCGTCGAGGAAGACTGCCGCCCCCGCAACCGGGACTCCCGCGGGGTTGACCGCGATCAGGGAGACGGGGTAGGTGGCCAGCGAGAGCGAGAGATCCAGAACGAGGTCGTCTTTGTTGATATACCGGGAGACCATGAGATCGCGGAAGCTCTCGGCCTCAACCCGCAGCTGCACCTGCTTTTTCCGGTCGAGGTGGGTGATGAGGATGCCGTTGCCGCCCGTCACCCCGGCGCTCTTCCCGTCGATGAAGATCCGGGCTCCTACGACGGGCGCCTGGTCGTCGGCACTGAGCACCCGCAGGGCGATCCGGTCCTCGTGCACGAGCCAGCGCTGCAGCGTGACGGTATCGGCGTCGACTTCATACTCCCAGGTGTCGGTGACATAGTCGTCCGCACTGACCTCAACGGTATACTTTGCATCTTTCGCGAGTTTGAAGGTGGTACTGCCGTCGGTGCGCGTCCTCGCCGTCTCCGTCTCGTCGCTGCCTTCGAGGGTTACCTTCAGGCGGGCGTAATCGACGGGCTCGAGCGTGTCGGCGTCGTAGACGAGGATCGTGACGCTCGCGGTATCAAGGACGAGGTCCACAGAGACCGAGGTGTCGTCTTCGTCGATCCAGTCACTCCAGTCCTTATACCCGCTTTGTCGCACCTCGAGTTCGAAGGGCTCATCGAGCGAATGGGAATACGAATATTTCCCGTCACTGTTGGTCTTCCCCTCGTAGTCCCCGTCGATATAGATGGAGGCTTCGGAGATGGCGGATCCATCATCGTCATCCTGAACGGTGATTTTCAGCGTGGTCGCCTGGACGGCACCAACCAGGAGTACACACGCCATAAGGACAAAAAACAGGCGAATTCGCATGAAAAGAGTATTTTCATCTGCCACTTTTAATTCATCGGTTTGCATTGGGAGGGCGGTCCGCAACCGGGCCCGGCAGGATGCTGCCGCACCCGTGTGCGCATGCCGGCGCACCGCCATGACCGGGAGAGCGGTTGAATGATACATTCATAGGGGCAGACGTGCCATGCGGGGATGCCATGGACACCGATGCAACCACCGTATTCAGCCGGGACATCATGCGCGAGTTTGCCGCCCTGACCGGACTTGAGCCTCCCGGCACCCGTCCCAACCGTTACCTGTGGACGGACGCTTTCGCGGTCTGCACCTATCTTGCGCTCTTTCGCCGGACGAACGACCGGAGCTTGCTTGACCGTGCGCTACGCCTCGTCAACCTGGTGCACCGCACCCTCGGGCGGCACCGGGACGACGATCCCAGAGACGGCTGGATCAGCGGGCTCTCCGAGCGGGAGGGGGCGCTTCACCCGACTCTGGGGGGGCTGCGGATAGGAAAGCGCATGAACGAACGCGGGGCAGACGAACCTCCCGACGCGCACGAAGAATGGAACCGGGACGGGCAGTACTACCATTACCTGACGAAATGGATGCACGCCCTTGCTCGCGTGGCAGCGGTCACCCGGGATCCTGTGTATCTGCGGTGGGCGATGGAGCTCGCAAAGGCCGCGCATGCGGCGTTCACCTATGCCCTCCCCTCGGGCGGCGGCAAGAGGATGTGCTGGAAGATGAGCATCGATCTGTCCCGTACCCTCGTCCCCTCCATGGGCCAGCACGACCCGCTCGACGGCCTGGTCACCTATGCTGAGCTGCAGGGTGTGGCCGCGCGGGATTTCGGAGGATCGGTGCCGCTCGATCTTCTCCGTGAACGTGCAGATGCGGCCGCGATATGCCGGGGCATGCCGCTTGTCACCGATGATCCGCTCGGGATCGGCGGACTCCTCTTCGACGCCACGCGCATTGCGCATTTGATGGAAGTGGGAGGATTCGGCGACGAAGGCCTGCTCGAATCCGTCATGGACTCGGCCATGATTGGTCTGGAATCCTACACAGCAGGAAGAACGCTCGATCTGCCCGCGCAGCACCGCCTTGCCTTTCGCGAGCTCGGGCTTGCGATCGGGATCACCGGGGTTGCGGAGTGTGCGAATGCGTTTGGCCGGACCGATGCCCTTGAGCGGCGGGCCGAAGCCCTCGTGGGCTATATGCCGCTTGGGGACGCGATCGAAGGGTTCTGGATGGATGAGAGGAACCGGCAGGCCCGCACCTGGATCGAGCATACGGAGATCAACATGGTGATGCTCGCCGCCCGTCTCGCACCTGATGAGTTCCTTAGGGTATAGGCTGGTTTCGAGGAAATAACAGGATTCCGGCTGCAAACATTGTCACGGTGCATGGGGGTGCCGGAAGGAAGACCCGGAGAAGGAAATCCGGTGGTTCTCCGTACACGCGGAGATATGGATACATATCCATTGCGGGGCACTGTAGGACGGGAATCATTTTCTGGATCCTTTTTATCGACAAACTATTATGTATGTGGGAAAACCAGAAAACTCCTGTTTCGGGGGAAAACCCTGAGTGTTGCTATGGAGGTGAGGTGCGGTATGGTTGCGGATGATGTCAGGAAAGCCATCGATACGGCAAATGAACGGTTCATGGAAGGATTCGTGAAGGGGGATGCCTCGATTACGGCATCGGGGTTTGCAGAAGAGGCAGTCGTCTTCCCCCCCGATACCCCGGTGGTCCAGGGAAAGAAGGCGATCGAGAATTTCTGGGCGACGGTCATGGCATCCGGGGTGAAAGAGGTGCAGCTGACCACGGACGAACTCGTCGGGAGTGGCGAGTATGTCCACGAGCGGGGAACCGGGATCCTCACAGTCCGCCCTGCCGGCGGGATACCCACCGAGCAGACGATCAAGTACGTCGTCGTCTGGCGGCAGACTGCAGATGGCTGGAAGAACCTCTGGGATATCTGGAACACCTCCCCCTGAGAGATGTTCACAGAAAAACTCTCTTTTTCATGACCCTGCATCCATGCAGCCGTGTGTGCAGGAATGGCAACCGGTCGTCCGGCGTGCGGAGATCCGACAGGTCGGTTTTTATGCATTTGCGTATTCCGGGGCCCCGGTTGCTTGTATTCCCGGAAAGAGGGCGCACGGGACCTGCCTCTTACATTCCTCCGAACTCCCCCGGGAGCGCTTCTATGCAGGTCGTGTGATCTCCGGGGTCACTTCCCGTGCCCGGGCCGAGTACACCCTGAACTCCTTGACCTCGGGCGGGCCCGTGAGGTACTTCTCCAGTTCCTCAAGCGGCTCCTTCAGGGCCCCGGTGGGATGATATAGCTGTTCCGCAGAGGCTTCCATCGCATCTTCGTCGTCCCAGAACGTGAGAATCACCTCTGAATCAGGGTCTTCCTCCGATAGCAGGATAACGTCCCCGCGAAACCCGCGCATGCCGATTGCCATGATTTTATCGAGCGTTTCAAGCGCCTCTTCCCGCTGGCCGCTTCTGTACTTCCAGACAGTCATCCGTGCACCTACCATGATACCCGTTCCCCCTGCAGGCTGTTCGGAGATATGTACATTATGCCGCTCTCCAGATATCCCACCCTACGCCGTCTCTCTGCTGCCCGATCTCCGAAGCCGCGTATTATTGCCGGGGAATTATTCTGTGAGATGTGTTTTCGGCCGGGAAATGCAGAAAAAGGTGATTTCTTTGATGCAACGTAACGGAACGGATTTGGATGGGGTGTGTGCTGAAGGAATAGCGCCACTCCGAAAGAAAGCCCACCCCGTCCTCGAAGAGAGCGGGATTTCAGGAAGTATCCCCTGCCGGAGGATTTATCCTATCTCTTCTCCATGAACGCATACACCGCCAGGTGGGGCGCATACTTCCCTGCGATCGTGCGTGTCTCCAGATCGATGATAGCAAAGTGTGGGGAGAAGAGTTCCGCGAGTTCCTCTTCCGAGGAGAAGTAGAGTACGGTCCCGATAGGGGTTCTCCGGTATTTTCCCTCGCCCCCGAACTGCGGATCCGATTCGCTGAAGCAGACCGAGAGGTACTTCCCCCCTGGCCCAAGCACCGCATGTACGTTCGCCACGTACTGCTCCCTTTCATCGGGCATGATATGGTGGAGCAGTTCCCAGTCGTATGCAAACCGGCATGAGTTGCGCATCCAGCCGACGTCTCCGAGCACGTCTGCGACCAGAAAATCGGCAGTCACTCCTTTCTTGTCTGCCTTCTCCCTGGCAATCCGAATCGCCGTCGGCGAGATGTCGATTCCGGTCACCCGAAACCCTTTCGATGCCAGGTAGACGACAGAGGTCCCCGTACCGCATCCGAATTCGACGGTCCTGCACGGTGTCACCCTGCCACCCTCTACCAGATCCACCAGCGCCTCCGGGGGTTCGGACATATCCCAGGGAATAGCCTCCGGATTCATTGTCGCGTAGAGGGTCTCCATGTCGATCTGCTTCATGCCGTTCACCGGTTCGCCGCTCGCAGGAGATAGTGGGAGTTCGCAGCTGATGAATGGTGCGGCGGCGAGGACGGCAGGTCGCCGGCGGACATCCGGATCAGAGCGATACGCCGGGCATCTGGAGATATACTTCATCACTGCAGAGGTGCGGGTGCATCAGTACCGCGCGATCCGCCTCCCCCCGCCGCACCGCCCCGGGGCTGCTTGCGGTTCATGAGTGCCCGGTGCTCGGGGGTTCCGATCGGTGCGTACTCCGAGACCTCCCTGCCCATAGCGTATGCGAGGTAGATGGCGCTGTTGATAAGCCCGATATGGGTGAACGCCTGGGGGAAGTTCCCGAGGAACGCTCCGGTCACCGGGTCGAACTGCTCGGCGTAGAGGCCGACATGGTTGGCATGGCCGACCATCCGTTCAAAGAGCTCGCGAGCCTCGTCCACCCGTCCCGAGAGCGCCAGGACATCGATCAGCCAGAAGGTACAGAGCCCGAATGCTCCTTCCTCGCCGGGAAGACCGTCGTCCGCCAGGTAGCGGTAGACGAAGCCGTTTGCCACCAGACCTTCGATCGTCCGATCGATCGTCGACTGCACCCGCTCATCGTCGAAGGGGAGGAACTCCAGCAGCGGTATGCGGAGATTGGCCGCGTCCAGGGTCTTCGATCCATAACTCTGCACGAATGCACCCACCTCAGTGTCATACCCATGTGCAAGCACCTGCGCTTTGATCTCGCTGCGGCTCCTCCTCCAGCGTTCCACATCGCCCGTAAAGCCGCACTGCTCTGCCATGTGGATTGCCCGGTCGAGCGCCACCCAGAGCATCACCTTCGAGTAGACGAAGTGGCGGGGTTCGCTGCGGATCTCCCAGATACCGTGATCCGGCTCATGCCAGAGCGCGCACGCCTCATCGGCGACCCGGGCTAAAAACGCCATTTGATGCTCTGGCATCTCGAATCCGCGGCGCTGCAGCTCGTATGCGGTGTTGAGCAGCTCCCCGTAGATCTCCAGCTGGAGCTGCGTGGCCGCGCCGTTGCCGATCCGGACGGGGCGCGAACCGCAATAGCCCTCGAGATGATCGAGCTCCTCCTCGCCGAGGTCCGATCGCCCGTGGATGCCGTACATGATCTGGAGCGCCGGCCCCTGTTCGGCCTGCATCTCCGAGACCCGTTCCATCCAGGAGAGGAGTTCGACCGCCTCCGTCTCATGCCCGAGGGCGATGAGCGCCTGCGCCGTCATGGCAGAGTCGCGTATCCACGCGTACCGGTAATCCCAGTTCCGGACGCCGCCTATCTCCTCGGGGAGCGATGTCGTCGGTGCGGCGGCGATTGCCCCGGTCGCCGCATTCGTCAGCATTTTCAGGGCGAGCTCCGACCGGAGAAGCATCGGGAACCAGTCGCCTGCCCATGCCGGTGCGTGGGTCGTGCCGTCCCTGTGCGCCCATTGGCGCCACGTCGCGATCGTCTCCTCCTCGGCCGCGGTCACGCCACCGGGATCGAAGGTCATATCCTCCGTCCCCCACCGGGTGACCAGAACCCGCCGGTCGCCCTCCTGCATGGTAACGCGCGCCCTGAGCACCTGCCCGTCACCTTCATCGGCCACCGTCCCCCCGGCAAGGCCGAAGAGCACCATCTCGTCCCTGCCGTCGGTCGCCAGCCAGCCACCGGGGATGCGCTCGATACCGGTCGGCGACCTCCCGTAGTCCAGCCGCGGCGACCACTCCACTCTCACCTCTGTTGTCCCCCGGGTGCACCTGAGGATGCGGTGGATCTCGGGCGGGGCGTGCGACCCTCCCCGGCCGGTGAGGTCCCCCGCAAGCGGCATCAGGTCGGTCACCGCAAGCGATCCGCGCTCGCCGGGAAACTCCGTCTTCAGTACGTTCGTGTCCTGCACGTAGCGCTGCTCTCCAAGACCCGCCTCCGGGACGGTAACCGCAAACCTCCCGCCCCGCCGATAATCCAGGATGGCGCCAAAGACACTGGGGCGGTCAAGGTACGGAAAACAGCACCAGTCGATGGACCCGTCGCGTCCGACGAGGGCAACGGTGCGGAGATTTCCGATGGCGGCATACGCAGCAATCGGCTTGTAATGTCCGCCCTGCATACCCTCACCCGACAAGTGCGGGGAGTACTTCTCGCCCGAAGTCCTCGATGAAGGTGGCCTGGTCGTCCGTCACGTTATGGAGATAGATCTTGTCAACGCCGAGGTCCAGGAACGTCTGCAGCCACTCGGTATGCAGGCTCAGGTCCGACGAGACCCGGATATGCTGTCTCAGCTCCTCCCGGTCGACATGTTCCCCCATCGCATCAAACTCGGCGGGACTCCTGATCTCGGTAATGAGCCCCCCGCCGAAGACCAGGTTCCGCCACTGCTCCCATGCGCCCCGGAGCGCCTCCTCCTCGGTCCGGGCGTACGCAATATCGAGTTTGAGATAGATCCGCTTTCCTTCGCCACCGCCTTTGCGGAAGAGCTCGATGCTCTCTTTCAGTTCGCAGACCGGTTTTGCCAGGGTGATGAGGCCGTCGGCCCACCCCGCCACCCATTCCACGGTGCTGCAGGCGTTTGCAGCGGCAAAGAGAAGCGGCGGCTCCGGTGGGCGCGTATAGAGGTGCGCCCGGTCAACCCTGATATGCCCGTCGAATGTCACGCGCGCTCCCGCCCAGAGGTCGCGCATCACGCCGGCGCACTGAAGCAGCCGCTCGTTCCTTTCGGAACGGTTCGGCCAGCGTTCGCCGATAATCCCCTCGTTGAGCACCTCTCCGCTGCCGATGCCCATCCAGAACCTGCCGGGAAACATATCGGCGAGCGTCGCCGCGCTCTGGGCGAGGACGGCCGGGTGGTAGCGATAGCCGGGTGCGGTGATGATCCCGAAGGGGATCGTCGTCGCGTGCATCGCGGCACCGAGCCACGACCATGCGAAGCCGCTCTCTCCCTGCGTCTCGCTCCACGGGTGGAAGTGGTCGGAGGAGAGCACCGACCGGAATCCGGCCGCCTCGGCAGCCAGCGTGAAGGTGAGCAGATCACGGGGGCGGAACTGCTCATGCGAAGCATAGTACCCAATCTTCTGTCCGTTCTCATTCATGCATGCACCTCCGGTGCGCAATCCTTCGATCCCACCCGCGTCTGCCGGCACCCGGGGCGGCTCCACCCGTTCTGGCGGGATATGCAATCAGCGCAGCCGATCGGGCGGCATTATCCGGTGAGGGCAGGCAGCACTTCGTTCCCGAAGTCTTCGATGAACGCGTCCTGATCCCGGTTCACGTTATGGAGATACAGGCGGGAAAACCCGAGCCCGATATCGGCTTTCAGCCATTCGATATGCTCCTCCGGGTCCGCGGAGACACGCACCTCGCCGGCAACCTCGTCCGGCGTGATGAACGCGGCGGCGGCATCGAACTGGCCGGGGGTCCTCAGGTTCTCCAGCACCGTGCTGGAGAGGATATTGGCGCGCCACTGGTCGTGCGCCCCTGCAACCGCCTCCTCGTGCGTCCGGGCGTAGGAGAGATCGACCTTGAGATACCGCTCCTTCCCCGCGCCGCCGCCGCGGGAAAACGCCGCCGCAATATCCCGGAGGTCTTCAGGAGGTCGTGCGACGGTGATGAGGCCGTCCGCCCATCCGCCCACCCACTCCGCGGTGTCGGCGGAGAGGGCGGCGCCGAGCAACGCCGGCGGTTCTGCAGCGCGGGTGTGGAGGTGCGCTTCGACGGTGCGGATGGGGCCTGTGGTCGTCACGGTTTCCCCCGCCCAGAGCCTGCGCATGATGGCCGCCGCCTCCCGCAGCCGCTCGTTTCGCTCCTGTTTCGGAGGGCATGCCTCACCGCAAATCCCTTCGTTGAGCACCTGCCCGCTCCCGACGGCGACAAAGAACCTGCCGGGGTACATCTCGGCAAGGGTTGCCGCCGCCTGCGCGATGATGGCGGGATGGTAGCGCTGGACGGGTGCGCAGACAACCCCCGCCGAGAGCGAGGTCGCCTGCAGTGCCGCCCCGAGCCATGACCATGCAAATCCGCTCTCCCCCTGCCGCCAGCTCCACGGGTGGAAGTGATCGGAGGAGAGTACGCTGCCGAATCCGGCATGCTCTGCACGGTGTGCGAGCTGCAGCAGAGAACTCGGGCGAAACTGCTCGTGGGATGCGTGGTAGCCAATCGCCAGCTCCGGATCCGTCATTCGCACCGCCTCCATCGTGGATTCCGATCCGGGGAACCGGTGATAGACAGCATCGCCGGATATTTAATGGTGTCGCCCGGCACGTCCACGACCTGTCCCCGCATCCGGGGGGCATACGGGATCCCTGCACAGCAGGCGACCGGGCCGTGGTTCCTGAACGTCAGGCGCCGTATCTGCCGCACCAGCGGTGATGGATGTGCCGACGCAGGGAGCCGCCGGCAAACGACTATCATCTGCTCCCTCGTAATGGGGAGTACGGGGCTGTGCACCCCGGCGACACGGGGGAGAGGATGGAATGAGCATGATCATCGATGTGACCGGGCTGTTCGTCTCCCTGATGGCCCTCGGCGTCCTGCTCCTCATCGGGCAGGCGATACGGAGCAGCGTGGGCATACTCCGGGCCATCTTCCTGCCAACCTCGATCATCGCCGGGTTCATCGGCCTCCTCATCGGCCCCCAGGCGCTCGGCGCCCTGATCACCCGTGTTGCGGGGCCCGATGCGCTCTTTGCCGGCGGCCTCCTCCCTCCTTCTCTGCTGGACGTATGGTCGGAACTGCCGGTCCTCCTCATCAACGTGGTCTTTGCCGCCCTCTTTCTCGGCAAGGCCATTCCGGGGATCCGCGAGATCTGGTCGGTCGCCGGTCCTGTCATCACCTATGGCCAGACCGTTGCCTGGGGACAGTACGTCGTCGGGCTTCTCCTGGCGCTCCTGATCCTGACACCCGTCTTCGGCCTGCCGCCGGAGGCCGGCGCTTTGATCGAGATCGGGTTTGAAGGCGGTCACGGGACAGCTGCCGGCCTCTCCGGGTCGTTTGAGGCCCTGGGGTTTGCCGAGGCCGCCGACCTTGCCCTCGGGCTTGCCACGGTCGGGGTGGTGATGGGTGTGGTCATCGGCGTCGCCCTGGTGAACCGATCGTTCCGCTCGGGGCAGATACCCGCCCCCGGGACGGTCCTGCACCCGGAGGCGGAGGAGATTCTCGTGTGCGAGACCATGCAGGAGCAACCCCCCGGTGAGGTCGATCATCCCGATATCGCCGCCGAGTCCCTCTCCATCCACCTGGGGGTCGTCTCCCTCGCCATCATCATCGGGTGGGTGCTCCTCCAGGCCCTCATCCGGGCGGAAGCAGTGCTCCTTGACCTGGTCGGGATGCAGGACTTCGCCCTGATGCACTACATCCCGCTCTTCCCGCTGGCGATGATCGGCGGGCTCATCCTGCAGGTGGCGCTGGAACGGCTGGGCCGGAGCGATCACCTGAACCGCCCCCTCATCAACCGCATCTCCGGCACCGCCCTCGACGTCCTCATCCTTGCTGCCATTGCCACGCTCTCGCTGACCGTCATCGGGGAGCACCTTGTACCGTTCCTCATCCTTGCCGCTGCCGGGGTCCTCTGGAACGTGGGCGCATTTCTTCTTCTCGCCCCCCGGCTGATCCCGGAGCACTGGTTTGCGCGGGGCATCCCCAACTTCGGGCAGAGCATGGGCATGACCGCGACCGGCCTGCTCCTCTCGCGGATGACCGACCCGAACGACCGCGCCCGGGGCGTAGAAGGGTTCGGCTACAAGCAGCTGCTCTTCGAACCGGTCGTCGGGGGAGGGCTTTTTACCGCTGCATCGATGCCCCTGATCGTCCAGTTCGGGCCCGTGGTGATGCTCCTCGTGACGGCGGTCGTTATGGCCGGATGGCTCATCTTCGGCCTGATCTCGTTTGGCCGTTCCGCCTGAGCCGACAATCCGGCTTCCTGTCCACCGATCGGTCCGGGAACGGGAGGATGGCATGCAGTCCTGCCACACCCTTTAATAGCTCATCGGTGTACTTTCGGCGTCAATGGGATCCAGCGCGTCTCCTCGACAGTTACGGCGTCCCTCTCCTTGCAGCAGCCATCTTCGTCGTTGCCGCGGTTGTGTTCTGGCCGCTGCTCGATGTGGTGCTCCTGAGCGTGACCCTCGCCGTGGTTGTCATGCCGCTCCAGAAACGCCTCAACCGCACACTGCATCCCCCGATCTCTGCCATCATCCTGACCTGCACGCTGGTTGTCCTGCTTTTCGCCTTCGGGTCCTTCATCGCCGCTCTTCTCTACCAGAATGCCGATTACCTCATTGAGGGCGTCAGGAGCCTCGTTTCCCTCATTGAGAGGATCCAGGCCGGGGTGTACGGGATGCCCTCCTTCGTCTCACCGGAGGCGGTGCAGGAATGGTTTGCTGTGCGCCTGGCGGGCGTCCTCGATTCCCTGACCGCGCGAACGGTTGCCGCCCCGGGCGACCTCCTCCGCGCCGCCATCTTTTTTCTGGCTTTCTATCTTGCCCTCCTCTCCGGCGAGCGGGTGTATGCCGGAATCCTGCAGAAACTGCCGGGCCGGCTCGCCGGCGCCTTCGGCGCGGTGGCGGTGCGATCCGCCGATACGCTCTATGCCATCTACGTCGTCGAGGTCATCGTCGCGGTCATCACGTTCTTCATCGCAGTGCCGTTCTTTTTCTTCATGGGCTATGAGCGCATCTTCCTGTTCTCCTTTATTACCGCCGTCTTCCAGCTGGTGCCGGTCATCGGCCCCTCGGTTCTTGTGGTGCTCCTTGCCCTGCTGGCCGTGAGCGAGGGTGATCTCGTGCGGGCCGGCCTCATCATCGCCGTCGGCTATCCGGTCGTCGCCGCCGTTCCCGACATCTACATCCGGCCGTTTTTGATGGGTGAGCAGACCGGCATCAGCAAGGTGGTCCTCTGGATCGGCATCTTCGGCGGTATCCACGTGATGGGGCTCGTCGGGTTCGTCTTCGGGCCGCTGATCCTGACCTGGGTGACGACGATCTATGGCCTCCTTGTCGGCGGGACGGAGCATGGCGGGGGATGATCCGCCGGCGTTCCCCCGCAGATGGGGGTCATGCGGGGTGGGTGGGTCGGGCCGGACCCGGCCGGAACTGCGGTGGTGTGGGCACCGCGTCAGGCCAGTGCCGCGATCTCGGTAGCGATATAGTAGATCGAGAAGGCCGCGAAGAAGACGCCCACGGCAAAGGTCAGGACCGTGACCGGCAGGGAAGGCCGAAACGGCGCAGGAAGCGTGCGCAGGTTCAGGTAGAGCGTGACGAACGCCACCACCGGAATGTGGATCGCCTCGATGATCCCCGCGATGGCGAGGTAGGTGACGGGCTCCGGCCTGATGAGAATGAGGATAAGCGGAAGCACCCCCATCAGCCCCAGCAGGTAGATGCGGCGATAGAACCGCATCGATACCCAGCGCCCCGCCGCCTGCGCCTGGCGGGCGATGAAGATCGAGGCCTGGCCGAACATCCTCGTCCAGCCGTCGAGGTTCGCGACGATCGTGCTCCAGAACGCGAAGAATGCGGCGAGGATCATCAGCCATGCTCCCGGCGGGCCCCAGACGTCCCCGAGGAGCACCGAGAGCACCGCCGTGACCTCGGGCCCTTCGGGGAGGAGGCCCTGCGGGCGGAGGAGCTCCGCGCCCAGGATGAGCAGGGCGACGAGCAGGACGAGCACGATGGTCGAGGCGATGGTGGTCGAGACGGTCATGATCCGGATCCAGTCCCGGAGATGGCCCTCCTGTGTGCTTTCAAGGTGCGAAAGATCCGGCAGTTCGGCCTCTTCGATGGCGGTCGTGTCGGTACCCGCAAGCATCTTCCCGCCCTCCTCCCCGTGGACGGTCGCGCAGGCGGCCCCGTAGCCCCGGGTCGTAAGCCAGTACGAGTACCAGATCAGGCCGGCAGCCCCCGACATCATAAACCCGATCCACGGGAGCAGCTCGGAGAAATCGACGGTATCGGGCAGCACCGGCACCAGGCCGGCGGCGAGGGGCCCGGCCCCCGGAAAGACGTAGCCGGCGGTGATGACCAGCGCCGCGATGATGATCAGGGCCATCGCAATCGAGGCGTATTCCACCCCCCGGTACTTCCCGAAGAAGACCAGTGTCAGCGATATCAACAGAAATATGACCGCCCATGCGGTGAACCCGCCGGGAAGGGCGAGGATGATCGCCGAACTGGCCGCACCCGCCATGCCGGTGATGGTGGCGACCGCCACGATGAGCTGGGGAACCAGGATGATCCATATCCCCCAGTTCGCCGGGCCCGGGAGGTTTTTGAACCCGTGCAGCAGCGATCCTCCGGTGACGACTGCATACCGGCCGATCTCGCGGGCGAGCAGCGCTTTGAGGAATATCGCGAGAACGAGCGTCCAGAGGACGGTGTAGCCGTAGAGCGAGGCGATCCGCGGGGTGAAGAGGAGTTCGCCGGTGGCGATGGCCGAGATCATCCAGATGATCGCCGGCCCTATCCATTGCAGCACCTCACGGCCCCGGGGTGCGGGCGGAACGATGATCCGGTCATTCTGTGCCATGGCAGGCATCCCCTCGCGTCCCGACGGACACGGCTGCGCACGCCCCGGGCGGATACACCCGGAGATGCCGGCCGTCCGGTGCAACCTGCATCCGCATCTATTTAATGCTTCTCCGGGCTGGCCTCTCGGTCCCCGTCCTGCCCCCCCTGCCTTCCGCCGGGTGCACCGGCGGCTCTTATGTGGTGCACCACCAACATCCTCTAGTACCGGTGTGTGGAATCGCACGGGGAGGAATTCCGGAGTATGGACAAGGGATATATTCAGATGTACACGGGCAACGGCAAAGGAAAGACGACGGCGGCGCTGGGAATCTCGCTCCGGTGCGTCTGTGCCGGCAAACGGGTCTTTTTCGGCCAGTTCATCAAGGACTGGGGATATAGCGAACTGAAAGCAGGCATCCTGCTCCCGCAATTCGAGATTGTCCAGTTCGGGCGCGGCTGTTTCATCGACCGCGACCCTGATGAGATGGACGTTGTTGCCGCCCGCGAGGGCCTCGCACGCTGCGACCGGGCCCTGCAGTCTGGCGACTACGACCTGGTGGTGCTCGACGAGGTCAACGTGGCGCTCCATTACGGTCTCTTCGGGGTGGACGAGGTCATTGCCGTGCTGGAGCGGAAGCATCCCCGGGTGGAGGTGGTGCTCACCGGCAGATATGCGCCGCAGGAGCTGATCGAGGTCGCCGACCTGGTGACCGAGATGCGGGAGGTCAAGCACTACTACCACGAGGGTGTCGGGGCGCGCGAAGGCATCGAACGCTGAAGGAGCGAGAAGGAGGTCGATGGCCTGTGTGGTGTTCATGGTGGCGCTGGTGTTCGTCGGTCCGCAGCGCACCCGCCCCCCCCCATTCTGCCCCTTTGCCTCTCCAGGGCGTAATACGGACGATCCGGCTGGCAGGAGCATTCCAATACCTTTTTGAAACCGGATGCCGATTTCTCTTCAGGAAGGGCCTCTCGGCACTATCTTCCCCCTCCCCCGAGGAAGATTCGAGTGTCGAACCATGTGCAACCTGATTTCAACACCACCCCCAACACAGGCCATTCATTAACTCTCTTGCCAGTATCTCTCCAGTGTGCCCTTCCTGCCCTATTATTGCGGCGTGTGTTTTGTTGTGCGGCACCCTGGGCCGGCCTCCGGGGCCCTGCGCAATATTCGGGATGCCGGGAGAGAATGGACCTGCGGGAGAGCGATCCCCCCTGCTCGCAGCTACATTCTCCACGGTATGTTGCGGCGGTGCAGAACCATCGCTGCAACGGTGAACACAAGGGCGAATGCGGCGAGTGCTCCGATGTCGGCGAGCACCGGGAAATAGTGGGTGCCGGTAAACGAGTACCGGACAATATCGACAAAGTAGGTGAGCGGTGAGAAGACCGCGAGCGCCATTCCCCATGCCGGCAGCTGCTCCAGCGGGACGAAGATACCTGAGATGAAGACGAGCGGGAACTTCAGTAGCGAGGAGAGCATCATGATGTTGGAGGGCACGTTCGTCGGGGGGACGGCGAGGAGTACCCCGAGGGCCGAGAAGCAGAATGCGGCGAGGAGAACGGCAAAGGCGAGCACGACGCCGTGCAGGAGCGGAAGGCCGAGTGCGAGGGCGATGAGCAGCGGCACCGTCGTGACGCCGATGCCGAAGAGGACAGAGGCGATCATGTCCCCGAGGACGATCGCCTCGATGGTCACCGGGCAGGCGGCAAGGCGTTCGAGGGTCCGTGCCTGCCCCTCCCAGGGAAAGATCGCGGGGGACACGGCGGTCGAGGTGAAGAAAAGGGCCATGCCGGTGAGCCCGGAGAGGAGGAATGCGAGGGGGAGCTCGCGCCCCCCCAGATAGAAGGCCAGGAAGAGAAAGACCGGCATGAAGACGCCGAAGATGAGCACCGGGCCTTTCAGGTAATAGATGCGGATGTCCTTCTTCGCAATCGCCCATGCCCGGCGGAGCTGTTCGGGCGCTCCTCGCATGTTCATGGCCCCTTCTCCCGCGTCAGCTTCAGAAAGACGTCGTCGAGCGACGGGGCGAGGGTCTGCAGGGTGAGGATCGCTGCGCCGTGGCGGCCGCTGAAGCCCACCAGCGACCTGATGGCCTGATCGGGGTTATCTGCGGTGATCTGCCACTTATCTCCCGTGCGCTCAGCCCCGGCGATGCCGTCCAGCGATGCGAGGTCGCCTGCAGGGATCTCGCCGTCGAAGCTCACCTCGATCCGGTGCAGGCGGTCGGTAGCGCTCTTCAGTTTTTCGGGTGCATCGATGGCGACGATCCTGCCGCCCCGGATAATCCCGACCCGGTCGCAGAGCCGGTTCGCCTCCGCCATGTTGTGAGTGGTGAGAAAGATGGTGGTCCGGTCCATGTTCAGCGCACGCAGCATGGAGAGGATCATCCGGGTGCTCTGCACGTCGAGCCCGCTGGTCGGCTCGTCGAGAAAGAGGAGTTCCGGCTCGTGGAGGAGCGCCATCGCCAGGATGAGCCGTTGTTTCATGCCTTTCGAGTACTCCCGCACCTTCTGATCGCTCCTCCCGGCGAGCCCGAGCGTCTCGAGCAGGTCGTGCGAACGCCGCTCTGTTCGGGCACGGTCGACCCCGTAGAGCTCGCCCATGAGCATCAGGTTCTGCCATGCGGTGAGATCGACGTACGCATTCGAGGTCTCCGGCACGACGCCGAACCGCTGCTTTGCCGGGACGGGGTCTGTCCGCACATCATGCCCGAGGACCCTGACGCTCCCGCTGTCCATCGGGATGACGCCGGTGAGCATCCGGGTGGTGGTGGTCTTTCCCGCCCCGTTCGGCCCGAGGAACCCGAATATCTCCCCTTCCCGGACGTCGAACGAGATGTGGTCCACGGCGGTGATGGTGCCGAAGACTTTTGTCAGACCCCTGACTTCGATCACATCACTCATCGGGTGGCATCCCCCTGCACGCCTTCCCGGATGCCGGTGAGGGACACCTGCACATACCTGCGGGTGGTGCGTCCTTCACGCGGTATCCTTTCACCGGAATGTGCGATGAGCATTCTTTCATGCCGAATCATCCATTGCAGATGCCTCATGGCCCAATGTTCCGTCCTTCTCTCGATTTCTGTCCTGTTCTTTCCCTACCAGCTCTCATCCCGGAACAGGAACGGATCGTCTCAGTCGATAAGGTCCCCGGCGTGCTGCGGCAGGAAAAGACTATTGTTTCTTTCTTGTGTGGGACACGCATTTGTTCGAGCCTCGCGAGAATAAACATTGATATGATAGTAATAGTATTATAACTATGTTTATCATAGTATTGTCGTTCATGTGCAGGGATACCGAATCATGCTGCCCGTGTGCCGCAGGAGGCATTCTGGCCCGGGTAGCAAAAAAGTGGGCTCTCCTCATCATCAACAGGCTGGGCAGTTCCGGCAGGGTGCGCTTCACCGATCTGATGACCGGCGTGGAGGGGATCAATCCCCAGGCGCTCTCTGCAACCCTGAGAGAACTCCTGGAAGAGGGATTGATCGGGCGGGAATCCTTTGCGGAAATACCGCCCCGAGTGGAATATTTCCTTACCCCGGAAGGGGATGCTCTTCGTGAAGCGATCCTTCCGCTGCTGCGCTGGGCATCCCTGCATGATGTCCGGGATCCGGACCGGTGTGCGGCGGTGTGCCGGAGGCGTAGCGGTAACCCTCGGGGATCGCCCTGTGCACAGAAGCAGCACTCCGATGATAAATCCTGACCCCAGAAAAACTCCCGGTTGGCGGCATCCGGGTTTTCCCTCAGAGAATGTTTTACGGAATTACTCCATGGGGAAATGCCTGGAATATATAAAAACGGCAAGAATCTTTCATATTTAGTAATTTTAATTCTTATATTATTGTTACTTATTCTATCAAAATAATGGATCAATAACCTTATGTATGCTATTTACATTGTTTGGTATGTATGAATGTGATGAATCGTTCTATTTATGTCACTCTCCTTGGCATGATCCTCGTCGGGCTCCTTGCCGTCGCCGGGTGCGTCGACGATACCCGGCAGGGTCCCGATGCAACGCCGACCGTACCTGCAACGCCCTCAGAACTCACCCTGACCGACGGCTTCGGCCGGAGCGTCACCGTGCCGGTGCCGGTCGAGACGGTTCTCTGTTCGGGCTCGGGCTGTATCCGGTACCTGGTGTACCTGCAGGGTGAGGACCTGATCGCCGGTGTCGACAGCATCGAAAAGGAGGGGCGCTCGCCCGAAGGCCGCCCGTATGCGCTGGTTCACGGAGACTGGCTGAAGGATCTCCCGCTCTTCGGCGAGTTCCGGGGCAAGGATGATCCCGAGAAGGTCATTGGAATCGGGCCTGATCTTGTCTTCAAGACCGGCTCAACCGGAACGGCGTACGGGACAAGCGGGGCCGAGGCCGACACCCTCCATGATAAGACCGGCATCCCGGTCGTGGCCTTCCCGTACGGATCGCTCCGCAACGAAGCCGAGAAAGTAGAGATGTACGATGGTCTGCGAGTGATGGGCGAAGCCATCGGCAGGGAAGACCGGGCCGAAGAGGTGATCGCGTATATCGAGGCGACCATGGCGGACCTCGAGCGGCGCACCGGGGACATCCCTGCGGAAGAACGAAAGCGGGTGTATATCGGCGGCGTTTCCTCGGCGGGCGCGCACGGCATCATCTCAACCGAGCCCGCCTACCCGCCCTTCCTCTGGGTGCATGCAGACAATATCGCGTCCGGCCTCGGCACCGCCCACGTCGATGTCGCCAAGGAGGCGCTCGTCGACTGGGATCCCGAGTACATCTTCATCGATGCGGGGACGCTCCAGATGGACAATGAAGGCGCCATCGGGCAGTTGAAGACGGATCCGGCACTGCGGGGTCTTTCAGCGGTGAACGAGGGCAACGTCTACGGTGTGCTCCCCTACAACTTCTACAATGTCAATTATGAGACCGTGTTTGCGGATGCGTATTTCATCGGCAAGGTGCTCTACCCCGACCGCTTCGAGGACATCGACCCGGAGGAGAAGGCCGACGAGATCTTTGCCTTCTTCGTGGGTGAGCCGGTCTTTGATGACATGAACAGCGGGTTTGGGGGTATCGGGTTTTCGCGCATCCCCGTCTGATTGGTTGCTGCCGGTTCGCACGGGATGGAGAAGGCACTCTCCTTCCCCTGTATACGCGTCGAAACCTGCGGACAGGCCATGACCACCGGTCGTCCGGGCTCCCTTCCCGCCGCTGTCCGGTCGCGCGACAGCCGGGGCGAGTGAAAACGGCGGGGCGGTATGCTTTCCGCCTCATCCGTCCCGCGAACCACGACCGGATCAGGGGAGAGATGCACGCGATCCGCCGTTCGGCTGTATCACAGTGCGGGTCGCACGAACAGGGGATTGTGGCGCTCCGGTGCACACATCGTGGTGCGCAGTGGCGGGAATGCGCCGTTACGGCTCCGCTTCACGCGAAGATTCATAAGAGATTGGAAATACGTAGTCTTATGTACTCGTTCATCTAAAATACATCAGATGAAGTATGATATATTTATATATTCGTAGTCGTACCCCTCCTCTCATGCGGAACCAGCAGCCTGAGGATTCTGTCATGATGAACCGGAACGGGGGGGGGTGATCCCCGGTGCACTTCGCCGACGGAGAACTCCCGCAGGATTATCTCGGCTACACCTACCGGAAGGTGCTCTTGATCCTCGGGGGGGTCGTTGCCCTCTTCTTCCTGCTCATTATCTCGATCTCGGTCGGCGCGGTCTCAATTCCTCCGTATGAGGTCTTTATGACCCTTATCGGGCAGAACGTCACGGACAAATGGGACCGGATCATATGGAACATCCGCCTGCCGCAGGCGCTCACCGCGATCGCCGCCGGGGCCGGCCTCTCGGTCGCCGGCGTCGCCATGCAGTCGATCCTCAGGAACCCGCTCGCCTCACCGTTCACGCTCGGTATCTCGAACGCAGGTGCATTTGGTGCTGCGGTTGCGGTCATCATCTTCGGCACAGGCAGGATGACCTCGACGACTGCCGGTGCGGTCGTCATCAACAACCCGTACCTGACGACGATCGTCGCTTTCGCCTTCTGTATGCTTGCAACGATAGCGATCCTCGGCATCGCAAAGATCAAGGCATCATCACCGGAGGTCGTGGTCCTTGCCGGCGTTGCCCTTTCGTCCCTGTTCACCGCCGGCGTGATGTTCCTCCAGTACTTTGCCGATGACACGCAGCTAGCGGCAGTGGTCCACTGGACATTCGGCGATGTCGGGAGGGCGGGATGGTCGGAGTTCTCCCTGATGGCGGTGATTACCATCGCCGCCTGCATCTACTTCATCGCAAACCGCTGGAACTATAATGCGATGGATGCGGGGGACGAAACCGCCAGAGGGCTCGGTGTCAATGTGGAGCGGCTCAGAAACGCCGGGATGGTCGTCGCCGCACTCGTCACGTCGGTGCTCGTCTCATTTCTCGGGGTGATCGGTTTCGTGGGGCTCGTCTGCCCGCATATGGTGCGGCGGGTCATCGGGGACGAGCAGCGGTACCTGATCCCGGGCTCCATCGTGATGGGCGCCCTTCTGCTGCTCGCGTCCGATACGGTCGCCCGCCTGATCGTGGCGCCGTATGTCCTCCCGGTCGCCATCCTCACTGCATTCATGGGGGCGCCGATTTTCATCTACCTGCTTCTCAGGGGCTACCACCGATGATCCTCTCTGTCGACGAACTGAAGTTTCTGTACAGGAACACGAATATACTCGACGATATCGCGTTTTCCATCTCGGAAGGCGAGATCGTTGCGATTCTCGGGCCAAACGGGGTCGGAAAGACGACACTCCTGAAATGTCTGAACCGTATCCTGGTGCCGAAGGAGGGTGTCGTCACGGTGGGCGGCGATCCCATCGGCTCACTCGAGCTGATGGAGGTCGCTCGGCGGATCGGCTATGTCCCCCAGCGGGTCGAGACCGGCAGGCTGACCGGGTTCGATGCGGTGCTCCTTGGAAGGCGGCCGCATATCGGCTGGGATATCACCGAGAAAGACCTCCGGATCGTCGATGCTGCTTTTAAAAAATTCATGATCGACCACCTCCGCCTCCACTCTATCGACGAGATGAGCGGGGGGGAGCTCCAGCTGATCGCAATTGCACGGGCCTTTGTGCAGGAGCCGAAGATCCTCCTCCTCGACGAACCGACGAGTGCGCTTGACCTGAAAAACCAGGTTGAGATCCTGGACCGGATCCGGAATATCGTGACCGAGCACCAGATCGCAGTGGTGATGACCATGCACGACCTCAATACCGCGCTCCGGTATGCGGACCGGTTCATCTTCCTCAAGGACCAGTCTATCCATACCTACGGCGACAAGAGCGTCATCACTGCGGATGAGATCGAAGCGGTGTATGGCGTGCCGGTGATGATCGGTGAGCTCTGGGGGGTCCCCTGCGTCATCCCTGAGTGCCTCTGCAACGGAAATGGAAAAACCAAAAGAGAAGATAATCAGGAACACTCATCTATGAGGGAAGGAAGTGCCTATGTGCGATACACATGAACAGACAGGAGCCACCGGAGCCGGGGGGTATCCCTCCTTTGAAGAATGCGTCACGTTTCACGGGCATGTCTGCCCAGGGCTCGCCACCGGCTACCGCGCTGCTGTTGCTGCGATGCAGGCACTGGGCGTGGCCCGGCCGTACGATGAAGAGCTGGTGGCGATCGCGGAGACCGATGCCTGCGGTCTGGATGCCATCCAGATGGTGACCGGCTGCACCGCCGGGAAGGGCAACCTCGTGGTAAAGGATCACGGGAAGCACGTGTTCACGTTCATCTCCCGGGAGAATGAAAAAGCCGTCCGGGTGCTGGTCCGCCACCGCGATACGCCGGAATATTCGGAGATGAATGAACTCCGCAAGAAAATTGTTACCGGGCGGGCGGACGCTGCGGACCACGAGCGGTTCCACGAGCTGATGCATGCGGCGGCGGAGCGTATCCTGACGGCGCCCTCTGACGAGGTAATAGAAATCCGCGACGTCGATGCCGAGCCTCCGGCCAAGGCGCGGATCTTTGCATCGGTCGTCTGCGCCTGCTGCGGCGAGCAGGTCGCCGATGCGAAGACGCGCCTCCTCGACGGCAGGCAGGTCTGTATTCCCTGCTACGAGGCGGTCCGTTCCCCCGGCCGCCCAGAGGCGGGATGAAGAAACTCTCCTCTTGTGTCCCGGGTCAAAAAAGCCCTCACCGGTTCTCGGCTGATCCGGCATACGCGTTTTTTTGAATCACCGATACCGTGGTGATTCCAGATACACGATACCCCGGATCCCGCCGGTTACGTCCCCCGCTCACCACAGGAGATCGAAGATGAAGTACAGGAAGGCGACGATGCTGACGAAGACGAGGCCGTATCCCCCGCCCCAGATACCGATCTGTTCGTCCGGGTACCTGCGCCTCATCCCTGCAAGCGACTCTTCATACGCTTCTGCCGCCTCTCGATTGGCGAACGCCCTGACTACGGGCAGCCCAAGCGTCATCCCTGCGATCCGGAAGGCGACGGGCGGGTTGGCCGACACCCGTTTGAGAAACCCGATGATAATATCCAGAATCCGCCCGATCGCATCGGCAGCCTGAACCATTGGACCGGCGGAGAACCAGGCGACGCCTCTTCCCGCCGCGATGTAGAGGTGGTCGACATCTGCCTCCCATCCCCGCCCCGGGGACCGCAACGGCCGCAGGAGGAGGATCAGGACGCCTGCTGCGAGAAAGATTGCGGCCGATTCGGCAAGGTGCGCGGGGGAGAACGGATGGGCATGCGTCCCGCCCGGCAGGAGATCTGTCAGGAGATCGGGAACGAGCCCTATTGCAATGCAGAGGATGGCGGCAAGTGCCATTCCCGCAAGCATCGGGGCCGGCGGATCACGCGGGACGAGTTTTGTTTCCGTCTGCGGGGCGGGGCGGAAGAAGACCAGATAGAGGAGACGGCTGACATAGATGACGGTGATCACGGCGGCGAGCAGGAGCGCTTCTGAGATGTACGGCACTCCTGCTGTCGCCTCGATCACCATGCCCTTGCTCACCGCCCCGTTCAGGCCCGGCAGCCCCGCAAGCGCAAATCCGCCGATAACGGCACAGGTGGCGGTGAGGGGCATGGACCGGCCAAGGCCGCCGAGTTCGGAGAGGCGGGACGATCCGGTCCGGTAGATGACCGCGCCCGCCGCCATGAAGAGGAGGGACTTGAAGAGGATGTCGTTGACCATATGCGCAAGGCCGGCATCGATCCCGGCGGCCGTTCCCGCGCCCATGGCCGCGACCATATAGCCAACCTGGCTGATGATCGAGTAGGAGAGCAGGCGGCGAATATCGTCCTGCAGGAGGGCGAAGATCGCCCCGTAGATCGCCATCGCCGCCCCCATGTACGCAACTGCGGCGCCCCACCCGCCGACGGCGGCGAGCAGGAAGACCGCCGCCTTGGTGGTGAAGATGCAGAGCGCGACCGATCCTGCGACCGACGCCCTCGGGTAGGCATCCGGCACCCATGTATGGAGCGGGACGAACGCGGCGTTCACCCCGATCCCGACCAGCATGAGGAGGAGCCCACCCCCTTCTGCCGCGGGGCCGATGGCAGCGCTCCCCGATGCGATCACCGTCCACGCGATCCCGCCCAGCAGGCAGGCCCCCCCGAAGATGTGGAAGAGGAGGTACCGGTACCCCGCACCGGCGGCGCCGGGCGCCCCTGACGACCAGATGATGCAGAGCGATGCAAGGGCGAGAAGTTCCCAGAAGACAAAGACGGTGATGAAATCACCGGCGTAGACGATCCCGAGGGTGGCGCCGATCGACGCCAGTATCCCGATCGTCTCGACCGCCGGGATCTCGCTGTATGCTGCATAGATGATCGCGATGAGGCCTGCCAGCGCGAAGATGCACCCTGTAAGGGATCGCATCGGGTCGACCAGCAGGAGGACCGTTTCGACCCCGGGCAGGATCGAAATGGACAGCGACGAGGAGGGTGCGAGGGCGAGGGCTGCACCGAGGCCGGCGGCCCCGACGATGACGGCCCACGCGTTCCGCACCCTCCCCGGGAGGAACACTGCGGGGAGGAGCCCGACAAGGCAGATGAGTCCGGGCGGGATCGCGATCATGGCACCACTCCTGTCGTGATCTCGCCGATGGCGATCCGGACCAGGTCCATGAATGGCACCGAAGGGAAGAAGAATATCAGCATGGAAATCACCGCAGTCAGGACGATCGGGACGAGCATCGTCAGGGGAGGCTCGGAGACGGCATCGAGTGCGTGCGGGTCGGCGGGCCGGTCGACCAGCATCGTGTAGATGATCGGGAAGAAGTACGCGGCATTCAGGACCGCGCTTATGATCAGGACGACGAGGAGGATAGGCATCCCGCCCTCGACCGCCCCGATCGCAAGATAGATCTTGCTGATGATGCCGCAGAGCGGGGGCAGGCCGCAGATCCCGACGGCCGCCACCGCAAACATCAGGGCGGTCACCGGCATCTTTTGCCCGAGGCCTTTCATATCGGAGATGCGCTCTCTGCCTGCAGCGACAATGACCGCGCCTGCGACAAAGAAGAGGGTGATCTTCATGAAGGCATGGAAGGGAATATGCGCCATCGCCCCGGTCATCCCGGCGACGGAGAGCATCGAGACGCCGAGGAGGATGTAGGAGAGCTGGCTCACCGTCGAGTAGGCGAGCCGCCGTTTCAGGTTGTCCTCGCAGAGCGCGAAGAGGGACGCCGTGACGATGGTGAACGATGCGATCACGGCGAGCACCACGCCGAGGCCGAGCGATGCCATCAGGGTCATGCCAAAGACCCACCCGGCCACCCTGACGATCCCGAACACACCGGCGGTCACCACGGCGACGGCGTGGAGGAAGGCGCTCACCGGTGTCGGGGCGATCATCGCCGCCGGAAGCCAGGCGTGGAGGGGCATCCATGCCGCCTTCACGAACCCGACCATGAAGAGGCCGAAGAGGATCTGCAGGGTGAGCGCCGCCCCCGATCCCGCAAGGAACCCTCCCGGCACGAACGCCGTCGTCCCGGTCAGGATATAGGTCAGGACGGTTGCGGCAAGCAGGAATATCCCCCCGACCAGGAGGTAGGTGAGGTACTTTCTTCCCGCCTTCATCGCTTCAGGCGTCTCGATATGGACGACGAGCGGGTAGGTGATGACGGTCAGGATCTCGTAGAACACGAACAGCGTCACGAGGTTTGCCGAGAACGCAATCCCGATGGCCGCGGCGATTGCGACCGCGAGGCAGAAGAAAAACCGCGTCTGGGCGTGCTCTTTCAGCGCCCGCATGTACCCGATCGCATAGAAGGAGTTGAGGAGCCAGAGGGCTGCTGCGGTGAGGGCGAAGACCATCCCGAAGGCGTCGACCCTGAGGGCGAGATCGCCGCCCGGCACCATGGGCAGGAGCACGAGGGTGAGCCTGCCGCCGTCGAGGATCGACGGCAGCATCGCAAGGACTGATCCGAGCATTGCCATCGCGGCGGCGATGGTGACACTCTCCCGCAGGTTCTCGTGCCGGCCCGTGATCAGGATCAGCACCGCCGCAAGGAGCGGGATGGCGATGGTGACCGCCGGGAGAAGTCCGGAGACATCCGGCATCTCAGGTACCCCCGAGGAGCTGGGCCACTGCAAGGCCGATGGTTTCCAGCGGGGCCGCCACGAAGATGCCGAGGAGGAGGCAGAGGAGGGAGAGGCCTATTGTGGGGGCGAGCATGGAGGCCGGGCCTTCACGGCCCCCGGTCCGGTGGTGTTCGTCATGGTGGCCCCCGAAATAGGCGATCTCGATGAACCGCCAGATATACGCGGCCGCAAGCAGGCTTCCGACGAGGAGCACCGCGGCATACGGCCAGAGTCCTGCCTCGAATGCCCCGAGGACGAGGTAGTACTTGCTCATAAAGCCGATCGTGGGCGGGATCCCGATCATCGATGCGCCGGCGAGCGCAAACGCGGCACAGGTCAGGGGCATTTCCCGTGCGATGCCCCCGAGCTCGCTCAACTGTGCGGTCCCCGTCCGGTAGATGATCAGGCCGGCAACCATGAAGAGGCAGCCTTTCATCACTGCATGGCCGAGGATATGCAAAAGGCCGCCTTCGAGGGCGATCCGGTTTGCCACGCCGATGGCGAACATGATGTACCCGATCTGGCTGACGCTCGAGTACGCGAGCAGCCGTTTGAGATCGTCCTGCGCGATCGCAAGGATGGCCCCGGCGACGATCGCGATCGTGGCGATGAGCAGGACGACCCCGGTCACCGGGTAGCTCTCGGTGATGTATGCCATGGTAAAGACCGAGAAGAGGAATCGGAAGAGCGCGTACACGCTCACCTTCGCCATTACGGTGGCGATCAGCACCGTCACTGCGGACGGGGACTCGGTATAGGCATCGGGGAGCCAGAGGTGGAGCGGGAAGAATGCCGCTTTGATGGAGAAGCCGATGATCAGGAAGAGAAAGGCCGCGTGCACGGTCGCAAGATCGTATGATGCGGGAAGCATCACGGCGAGCTCCGCCATATTGAGCGTTCCGGTGGCGACGTAGAGGTTCCCGATCCCGAGGAGGATGAACCCTGCGGCGATTGATCCGAGGACGAGGTAGTTGTAGCTCGCTACATACGAATGGGGTTTCCTCGTTGCCGAGATCAGGGTGTAGGCGGCGATCGACGAGATTTCGAGGAAGACGTAGAGATTGAAGACGTCTCCCGTGATCGTCATGCCGATGAGGCCGGCCAGGAGGATCTGGAATATGACATAGAAGGAGACCGTCTTTTCAGCCGGGACCTCCTTCTTGACGCTCCGGAAGGCATACAATGCGGTCATCAGGGCGAGAAGCATGATTGTGGCCAGGATGAACCCGCCGAAGGTGTCGATGACGAGTTCTATCCCCATGGGCGGTGCCCAGCCCCCCACATAGTACCGGACGGTTCCGCCGTCCATCACCTGCCGGAAGATGACGATCGCGGCTGCGAACTCCCCGAGGACTGCCGCAAGCGTGATCGGGTAGCAGAGCCTGCGGTCGTGCCAGCCCGCGACAAGGGTCAGCAGGGATGCGACAATCGGGCCCGCGACCAGGAGGACCGGGAGGTGGTCGATCAGGGTCATCAGCCCCTCACCGCCTCTTTGAGCTCGTCCTCATCGATGACGCCGTACTCCTCGTAGATCCTGACGACGAGGGAGAGGGCGACGGCGGTGATGCTCACCCCGACGACGATCGCCGTGAGGATCAGGACATGCGGCAGCGGATTGACGTAGACGGCGGATGCCCCGTCCGGGAGATAGATGGGTGCGGTGCCCCCCTCCACACTCGCGACCGAGATGTAGAAGAGGAAGATTGCCGTCTGGAAGATGTTGAGCCCGATAATCTTCTTCACCAGGTTCTGCTTTGCGATCAAGGCGTACAGCCCGATCAGCATCAGGATGATCGCCATCCAGTAGTTGTACCGGGCGAAGAAGAGTTCGGAGAACGCCTCAATCATGCGGATCTGCCCCCCCGATTGGCCATATCGTAGATGATCGAGGTCATCACCGCCATCACGGTGATCCCGATCCCGGCTTCGACGAGGTCGATGAGGTATCCGTGGAGGTGGGGGATGCCGAGTGCTGCCTCGATCACCCCGTACTCCAGGAAATTGCCTGTGTAGAGAATGCAGAGAATGCCGACCCCGGCAAAGATCGCGATCCCCAGCGCCGAGCAGATCATGGTCCCCCTGCTGCCGATCCTCCGCCGTGTGTAGGCGAGGTCGAATGCGATCGTCATCAGGATAAATGACGAGGCGAAGACGACCCCTCCCTGGAATCCCCCCCCGGCTCCGGATGCGCCGTGCACGATGACATAGAGGGCGAAGATCTGGATGAACGGAACCGCCAGGCGAACGACCGTCCTGATGACGACATTCTCTCTCATAGCCGGCCTCCCCGGCGGAGGAGGAGGATCACCGACATGCCGGCGGTGAAGATGACCACCACCTCCCCGAACGTGTCAAACCCGCGGTAACTTGCCAGTATTGCGGTGACGATATTATCGATCCCGACATCGGCATAAGACCGTTCGATGTACATCGCGCCGGTGTGCCGGGTTGCCGGGCTCTCGGGGTCGCCGAATGCCGGCATGTCCTCGACCGCCCAGAAGAGGATGATGCCGATGAAGATAACTGCAATAAGTGCTTTTTTCCTCAATCTGATGAACTCCTGGTGGTTCGTGCAATGGCGGCGATGAAGAGGACGGTGGTAATCCCGGCACCCACCGTCGCTTCGGTGAAGGCGACATCGACGGCATTCATCAATGCCCAGAGTACTGTCATGATCAGCGAGTATCCGGCGAGAATGATCGTGGCATGGACAAGATCCCGCACGGTGATCGCCGCAATGGCGCAGCAGATCATGAACAGGAGGAGCGCAAAGTCAAGTTCCCAGATCATTGCCTCTCCTCTCCTTTTTTCCAGGGTGCAATGTTGCGCGAATGGGCGACATTGACCAGCGAATGGACTGCGGTCGGCGAGGTGATGAAGATGAAGATCACGAGGAGCAAAAGCTTGACCGCGATCAGGGTCATCCCTTCGAAGAGGATGAACCCGACGAGCATCATCCCCTCGCCGAGCGTATCGCACTTGCCGCTTGCATGGGCGCGGGTATAGAAATCGGGAAGCCGGATCAGGCCCACCGCCCCGACGACCATGAAGAACAGGCCTATCGCGATGAAGATGAGTGCGAGCGTGTTCAGCATATGCAGCCCCTCCTGAGGTATTTTGCGATTGCGAGCGTGGCGATGAAGTTGATCATCGCATAGACGATCGAGATGTCCATGAAGATCGGGCGTTCGTAGAGGAATCCGATGATGACGAGGAGGATGATCGTCTTGGTCCCGACGGTGTTCACCGCGATCAGGCGGTTCTCAACGCCGGGGCCATAGAGCACCCGGTAGAGGCAGAGGAAGATCGTCAGGATCAGGATGATCGCGCTTGCCAGAAAGATATCGTTCATGCGGCCTCATCGAATATCTTTGCCAGGTGGTTCTGGATATCCCGTGTTTCCATCAGTTCTTTTTGTGACGTCTCGAGGACGAGCGCATGCACCGTAAAGGTCCCCCCGGAGACGTCGACGGTGACGGTCCCGGGAGTGAGGGTCATCGAATTGGCGAACGCGGTCCGGAGGACGTCACCGGTAAACTCCGTCTCGATGGTAATGAGTCCAGGATCGATGGGCATCGCCGGGTGGAGGATCCGGTAGGCGACATCGATATTGGCATAGAGGATTTCCAGCAGCAATTGCGGGATATAGAGGACGAACCGGATGAAAATCCGTGCCGAGTCAAAGAGACTTCGTTTCGATCGGAAGATGAGATCCCCCGAGATGAGGGTCACGATCGCGCAGCAGAGGGCCCCTGCCCCGAGATGAAAGGGATCCAGAAATCCCGAGAGGGTGTACCAGAAGATCATCAGAATCCCGAAGAGCGCGATGCGTCTGGCAACCGGCGATCCGTTTCCTTTCAGCGACAATGCATACGCCCCCGTCGTAATGATATTCTCTACCTAAATTGGATGGTGACTGACATAAATCTATATTCTTGATCGCCGGGTCTGTCTCGGAACAGATCCTGCAATCGCAGGAAAAAAGACGCCGGAGGGTTGCATGGTTCGTTGTTTCCGGCAGCGTCCGGGGCCTGCAGGCGACGGTGCGGCTCCTCCCGGCGCATCGCAGGGATCCGGGCCGTAACCGGCCCCGGGAGACGAATTTGCGCGCCGGCACCCGAACCGGCGCTGACATCCTCCCGCGATGCAGGCACGCGGAACGATCGCGGCTCCCTGTGGCCGTGTTGGAGACGGGTCCGGCCCGACCCGGGAAAAAGAGGATATTAAGCCGCACCAGGGTCTGCGACCCTGCCCATGAAGAGCACGGTATCGTGTTCGCCGTCGACAATCATGAAGACGAAGGGGTGGTCGGCTAAAAAGACCGGGACGGGCTCTTCTTCCACGGCTGCGCTCTTTCCGAACACCACCGCGGTCGCCGCGGCGGCCTCGGTCCCCTCCTCGTTGACCTCCACGAAGGCCTTGTGGATCACGTCGCTGATAAAGAGCTCACGCGTCCCGTCCAGCCCGGAGAAGTCGGCACCGGGGCCGAAGGCGGTCGGCATGCCCATCGCCGGGAGGGTGTCGGTCAGCATATAGTCGCACTCGAGGCTAAATTTCGGGAAGTATACATCCACCCGCGTCGCTTCCATTTCCGCAATCGCATCGGCGAGCTCCTGTGTCCCGAGGGCCTCTTCCGCCGCCGTGATGTCGTTTTCGTTCGGGAGGAGGACGAGCATGGAGAGCGACCCGGTACCCTCGTGCTCGTAGGGCATCTTGAGGATCTGGAGCGTTTCGGTTTCCGTGTAGGTATAGCGGGCATCTTCGCCTGTCCGCTGCATCATCTCGATGGTGACCGTCTCTCCCTGGAGGGTCGTGAAATCCGCCTCGGCGGTCAGACTCTCATCGAACTGGAGCGCCCAGGTGCCCTTGAAGTAGACCGCGTTCGTGATCACGAGGCGCGTGAGGGAGGTGATGGCCCCCGCGGGGATCAGGTTCTTGATCAGATCCTCCGTCCGCTCCTCCACCCAGCGGTTGATGGTCAGTCTCGACGCATCGGGAGCATGGATGAAGTCCAGGTTCTCCACCTCCGAACCGTAGGAATCCTCGGCGACAGAGATATAGCCGGGCAGGAACGGATGGGTCTTTTCGGCCCAGAGCGCGTTTGCGGTGCGGAGCGTATAGGCGCCATCGCCGCGGTTGATATCATCGATCAGGGCCCGGTACCCCTCCCGGAGCGCGGTGTTGTTTTCGGGGAAGTGCAGGACCGAGCGGATCTCATCTGCCGTGTCGCCCCGGGCCCCCTCGCAGGTCAGGGCGAGGGCGGTGGAGATGCTGTGGGGCGAGAAGAAGAGACTCTGGCCCGCGTTGCTGTCTTCAGCCTCGAGTGCATGGTAGAGATCCCGGGCAAAGCGGTTGTTCGCCTCGACCACGTCTGCGGTGTCTGCAATATCTGCAGGGGAGGGATCTTCCTCCACGGTCGGCAGGGAGGTCGTCGTGCACCCGCAGGCGAGGATGCAGAGGAGGACAAGTGCCGCCAGTGAACCTCTCATGATCATCTGTGTATCCATGAGATGTTGTTTTGTACGGCATTACATAATTCTGGCGTAAATTACGAATTTTTTTGAAGTTATCCGGAAGAAGACGGCTGTGTATTTCACCTCTTCTTTGTATGATGCAGGCCCGGTAGGGGGGAGACGAGGCGTCGGACCTCGCCCCGGGGTGGTGAGGAAGCCTCTTTTTTTCAGGCTGGCGCAGCCTGACGATGTTCCGAAGCGATCCAGAGCCCGATCCACTGTATAGTGAACCCCGCTGCAGTAGGGTATTTCCATGTGCAGGACGGTAATCGGACGGATCGCATGCTGAAGCTGAATATCCGTCAGTTTTTCGATATATTCGAAATTATCACTCATTTTCTGATGGTGGATTCATACTGTTCAAACATGTGTGTGAGCAGATATCTGCGTTGGAGTGAGAATGTCTTACAGGCGGGGCTAAACAAGGCGCTTATGGGCCATGGAGCATCATTCAGATGTATCGAGAGAAAAAAATATATAGAATGATCTTCCTTGAACTGCCTGATGGCGGGGATGAGCGGATATGCCGGGATTCCGTGACCCAGTCTCCGAACGACCGGCCATCCAGCTTAAGCGGTCAATCAAACCGCCTCGCTCTGCTGCGGTCGCCGGCATCCTGTTTGCCGTCCTGTATGGCTCGGCCCTGGTGCTCATGGTTCTCTCGATACCTCCCTACACTATCGCCGATTATGAATGGGTGCAGACGCACGCACGGATGGTCGACTTTGCGCTGATCCTGGTCCCGTTCGCCGGGATCGCCTTTCTCTGGTTCATCGGCGTAATCCGGGATCAGCTCGGCGATGCCGAGGATCGGTTCTTCTCCACGATATTCTTTGGCGGCGGCCTTCTCTTCCTGGCTCTCACGTTTGTTGCGGCGGCATTGGTTGGGGGGCTTCTGAGCAGCTATGCCATCATATCGAGCACTCTGATAGAGAGCGGCGTCTTCCTCTACAGCAGGTCGGTGTTCTATCAGCTTCTCAACCTCTACACGATCCGCATGGCGGGCGTATTCATGATATCCTTGGCGACGATCTGGCTCCGCACCGGGATGATGCACCGTGCCTGGGTTATCGTAACCTATGCGCTGGCGCTGGTGCTGCTCTTAAGTATCGGCTTTTCGCTGTGGGTGCTCCTGATATTCCCGGCATGGGTGCTGGCGGTCAGCGTTCACCTGCTCGTCCTGAACCTCCGCAATCCGCCCGATGCGGTAACCGGCGAGGTGCAATAAACGCTGGTGCCGCATGAGCAGCTTGAGGATACAGCGGGCCCGGATCCGGTACGCTCGGGATCGGATGCGGGTGAACTTCTGGTTCACTCCCCTGCTGATGTCATTGGGCGCGATCATCCTCGCCTGGGTACTGCTCTGGGTGGATGCCCGTATCCCCTACGATATTACGCTGATCAGCCGCCTCGTCCTGATGGGCGGCGTTGCTGAGACACGCATGTTCCTGATCAACATGGGTACGACCATTCTCCTCACCGCGGGTGTGGTCTTCACGCTGCTCACCCTGCCACTCTCCACGATGGCGTCCCAGTACGGTTCCCGATTGATCCGGCTCTTCATGGGCGATCGCACGACGCAGTTCGTCCTGGGCATGTTCGTGAGCACGGTCGTCTACAACTGGACCGTGGCCGAGTCCCTTCCTCTGGCGGAGGAAGGCTGGAGGATACCGCAGCTCACCCTGACTGCAGGGGTGCTCCTGCTGCTCGCATCCTTCGCCTCGCTGATCCTGCTCACCCAGCACCTGAGCACCATGATTCAGGCCCCCACGATCGTGGCGAAGGCGGGAGCGGAGCTGCAGGACGCGATCCGATCTCTGGCTCCGGAAGAGCGTCGGAGCGGGTCGGGCGGGGAACCCTCCGTGACACCGCCGGGCTCCCAGGCGGAGACCGGTAGTCACCCGGTACGGGCGATGAAGGCGGGCTACATCCAGTACATCGATCACTACCACCTTCTGGCGGTGGCGAACAGGAAGGACGCCGTCATAGAGGTGCGGAGAAAGACCGGCGATTTCGTCGGCTCCGGGGTCGACATCGTCCATGTCAGGCGGTCCGATCGGGTGGACGTCGGGATCGAGGGAGAGGTGCGGCAGGCCATCCACATCGGAGACCGGCGTTCGCCTGCCCAGGACATCGTCTATGCCGTCACCCTGCTCACGGAGACGGCGTTGCGGGCGATGTCGGAGAATGATTCTAACACGCCGGTGATCTGCCTGGAGTATCTCGGCGAAGGCCTGGCGCTGTTCCTCCGGCAGGGCGAACCCGCCTCCCACTACTACGACCGTCACGGTCAGCTTCGCCTCGTAACCGAGCCGGTGACCTTCGACGAGCTCGTCAGCGAATCCTTCGATACCCTCCGCCATGCAGGACGGGACAGCGTCCCGGTTCTCCGCCACATGCTCGACATAATCGCGGCGATCGGCATGGAGGTTACCTCCCCCGGGCCCCGCCAGACCCTGCTCCGCCAGATATCTCTCATCCGGGAGGAAGTCCGGGCGAGCGGCCTGATCGACGAGGACCGGTGCTCAATCTGCCGGAGCGCGGATCTCCTGGAGGCGGCACTGCCATGTGCGAGTCGGAAACAGCCCCCCGGTGCCACGGTTGGGAACGAACCGGGGGGCGACTGAGATGAACGCGACTCCGGACTCTATCACGGATCTCGGTGCCCAGTTTGCGCAAGCCCTTATCATTCTTGTTGTGACCGCCCTCGCCCTCATCGCCGCCCGAATCGTGATGCGTCGGTGGCTCTGGCCGGCGCTCAGAAAATCGCGTCTCACACCGAGCCGAGAGATACTCTCGCTCGTCGAACTATTCGTCTACCTGTCTCTCATCATATTCGGCCTCCACCAGGCCATACGGGTCTTCGCACCGGGTGTTCTCCCCTTCGAATATATCTTCTTCCTCTTCTACTGGCTCATAGGGATATACTTCGCGGTACGCCTGGTCTCCGCCACTGCCGATTGGTACCTGGGCGCGCTCGCCCCCCGGTTCGATGGAACTACCAACGAAAAGGTCGTGTCTCCGATAAAGTACATCCTGTACATCGTCATCTTCGCACTGGCCACCATCATCCTCATGGACTTCTTCGGAATCACCGGCACAGTCCTCACTACGGGTCTCGCTGCACTCGGCGTGACGACGCTGGTCGTGGGACTGGCCGCCGAGAACATCATCAACGATGTCATCACCGGGCTCGTAATCAGGGTCGATCAGCCCTTTCGGCCGGGCGACCGTATCGAGATCCTGGAGCTGAACACTTGGGGGCGATGTCCAGGAGGTAGGCTGGCGGTCGACCCGCATCCTCACCCGGGATAAACGTATGGTCACGATCCCGAACTCTCTCATCGGCAAGAACCTCGTCACGAACTACTCGATCCCTGATAAGTTCTTTCGGGTCGAGACCGACGTGGCCGTGGCGTATGGAGCGGATATCGAAGCTGTCCGGCAGCTGATACAGGAGGCCGTGGAGGAGCAGGACTGGGTGGTGAGGGACAGGCCGATCCAGGTGCTGCTGTGGGAGTTCCGGGATACCGGGGTGCTGATCCGGGCCAGGTGCTGGATCGAGGATTACGTCGATACCCGAATCGTGGTGGACCAGTTGAACACGACGATTTACAGGCGGCTCTTCGAGAAAGGCGTCGTATTGGGGCCGGTATCGGATGTCGTCCTCCATACGGCAGAAGGCGAAGAGAATCGCGAGGGTGCGTGATTGCCCCCTTCCTCCGGGTACGATCGCATGGCTCCAGAGCTGACGCGCAGTCGAAGGAGCTCGGTCACAGAGTATACGTCCGGCGACCAGCAACCGGAAGACGGACGCACGTTTTCTTCTTCCCGTATCCGGACGTGCGGGACGTTCCGGTCGCATCGAAAAGAGATGGGGTCAATGGAGTTAACTGCTCCCCGCCTCCTCGAGCTGTCGCATGACGGCGTCCAGGTTGAATGCTGCCGGCTTCTGGCGCGGGGGGAACTTCGTGAACGCCTCGATCTCCGCTGCGACGAGCGCCTGCATGCCGTAGACCAGGTATGCATGGGAGATCATCCAATCGTAGTAGGTGTTCGAGCTCTCGTCGGCCCGCTCGAACGGATCTCGCCGCAGGTTGAACATCTTCGGGATCCGGAGCGGCACGAACGGTTCCATCCAGGTTGCGAGCTGCCGTGCTCGTTGTTCCATCAGCACGACCTTCCAGTCCTTGTGCCGGATGGCGAGGATATCGCCGTCGTCGCTGATGTAGAAGAAGGTCTGCCGCGGGCTCTCCGCGACCTCTCCCGTCAGGTACGGGAGCATGTTGTACCCGTCGATATGCACCCTGAAGGTCTTCGACCCGGCACGGTGTCCCTCGAGGAGCTTCTCCTTGATCGCCGGCTCGCCGGCGGCGGTAAGGAGCGTCGGTAGCCAGTCCTGGTGGGCGACTATCCCGTTGAGTACGGTTCCGGGTTTTATCTTCCCGGGCCAGCGCACGAACGCCGGGACGCGCCATCCGCCCTCCCAATTCGTGTTCTTCTCAGACCTGAACGGGGTGATCGCGGCGTCCGGCCAACTGTTGAAGTGCGGCCCGTTGTCGGTCGAGTACATCACGATCGTGGTCTCCGCGATACCGAGCTCATCCAGCTTGTCGAGCATCCGCCCGATATTCTCGTCGTGGGCCACCATCACGTCGTTGTAGAACCCCTGGCCGCTCTTGCCCCTGTGCTTTTCCGCGCAGTGGGTTCGGAAATGCATGGCCGTGGTATTGTACCAGATGAAGAACGGTTCCCCGTTTCTGTGCGCTTTCTCTATGAACTCGAGAGCCCGGGCGGTCACCTCCTCGTCGATGGTCTCCATACGCTCTTTCGTGAGTGGGCCCGTGTCCTCGACCGTCTGCCCGCCCCGGCCGTCCGACACGGCGTGAAGGACGCCTCTCGGTCCGAATCTCTCCCTGAAGGCCGGGTCCTTCGGGTAGTCCGGGTCTTCGGGCTCCTCCTCGGCGTTCAGGTGATAGAGGTTGCCGAAGAACTCGTCGAACCCGTGCATTGTCGGCAGGAACTCATCCTTGTCGCCGAGGTGGTTCTTTCCGAACTGACCTGTCACGTACCCGAGCGGTTTGAGGAGATCCGCGATGGTCGGGTCCTCCGCCTGAAGGCCGATATCGGCGCCGGGCATCCCGACCTTGGTCAGCCCCGTCCGGATCGGGTTCTGGCCGGTGATGAAGGCGGCACGCCCCGCCGTGCAGCTCTGCTGGCCGTAGTAGTCGGTGAAGGCGACGCCCTCGTTGGCGATGCGATCGATATTGGGTGTTCGGTAGCCCATCTGGCCCCGGTTGTTGTAACTGATGTTCCACCAGCCGATATCATCCCCCCATAGAATGAGGATATTTGGGTGCTCTTTTGCCATATGGTCCTCCTTGAGGATTTGGTTGCTATCATTGTTGGAATATATATACTTTCAGTCAAATATCCCCGGTTCCGGACTGCTGTGGTATCGCGGTAATTTTTACCCATTTCCACAGAAATGCTGGCCATGCTCCCCCCTGCTTCATGGGTGCTTTCGTGTCGTTGCTTTGCCCCTTCTCATCACCCTCATAATGTCCCCTGCTGCTCTGCCGTTCCGGATCAGGTCGGCCATGATCTTCATAGGCCGGTCCGCATGCGAAAAGAAAGCCCGGTATCCCTCGCAGAGATAGTTCAGCCCGGCCTCTCCACCAGGCGCTTTTACGAAACGGTTCTTGGGGCACTCGCCGTTGCAGATGCACAGGTAATCGCATTCGAGACAGTAACGCGGCAGGGTGTCCCGCTTGTCACTTCCGAACTTCCGCTGTTTATCAGAGTGTACGAGTTCAACCAGGGGCGTCTCGAGGATATTTCCCAGATAGTATTTCGGTTCGACGAAGTGGTCACAGGAGTAGAGGTCCCCGTTGTGCTCGAGGGCCATCCCCAGCCCGCACGTGGGGCTGAAGATGCAGACTGTCCCCGCCATTCCGAGCCAGCCTGCGAGCGCCCCGTCGAAGTTGAGGACGAACATCCGCCCAACGTCATACTGCACCCACTCGTCGAAGATCTCGATCAGGAAGGAGCCCCACTGGTCCGGACGTACGGATCTATCCGTGACCTGGTCTCCCTCCTGGTACCCGGTATCGTTATCCCGCTCTACGATCGGGATGAACTGGATGTAGTGCGCTCCGAGTTCGTCACGGAGGAACCGGTAGACGTCCAGGGGGCGATCGGCGTTCTTCGAGTTGACAGTGCAGAGAATGTTGAATTCAACGTTGTGTTGCTGGAGCAGCCGGGCGGCCCGGAGGACACGATCGAACGTTCCGCGTCCCGCGGTGTCCTTCCGGTAGATGTCGTGCAGCTCTTTCGGTCCGTCCATGCTCAGGCCGACAAGGAAACCGTTTTCGTGAAAAAACCGGCACCATTCGTCGTCGAGAAGGAGACCGTTTGTCTGGAACGTGTTCTCGATCCGGGTGCCGGGTTTCGCACAGTTCAACTGGTACTCCACCGAGCGCCGGAAGAAATCCAGTCCCATCAGGGTCGGCTCCCCGCCCTGCCAGGCGACGGTCACGCGGGGGACCTGGTGGGCATCGAAGAGCTGCTCGATGTAGGTCCGGTGCACGTTGTCGGGCATGTGGAGGGTGCTGTCGGGATATAATCGCTCTTTGGACAGGTAAAAACAATAGTCACAAGCACAGTTGCAACGGGACCCCGTGGGTTTGGCCATCAGATGGAATGCAGGAACTCTACTGCAGGGCATGATTGAGACAATCTGTAACTCTGCTTTGTATAAAAAGAAGAAGGTCATCTATATTCCGTACCTGAATGGCACCCACCTCCTCGTGCTCGAGAATCAGACGGCCTACCAACGCCTGGGTGGCTGCGACACATCCAAAACGTATCGGCGGCCGATGTGGTCCGGGCGGCCGGGGATGCGCAGCACTGTGCTTGTCCCGCAGGGACAAGGATGGTGTGAGAAAACATTTGATTATCGAACGGGCGGCGGACCTCCTGCTCGGTGCGGAGGGATGACCCCTTCCCCGGTTTTTCCAATCTGTCAAGCTTGCTTGCTCGCTGCGGAAGGCCTCCGCTCGCTTCGCATGAACAGAGTTCATGCTCGAAGCCGGAACCCAAGGGTGGATTCAGGTATTTCACAACACTCCCTTGTTTTTGCCCGGTTGCTGGTCGTCGGCAACGCCCTCACGCGTCGCATCTCCGCTTCGCTCCGGTGCTCTGCGTAACGGCTCCCCGTGCCCGCCGCTTTCGCAGACTGCTGGCGCAGACTGCTCGGCGGCTGTGTACTGGTACGGTGCGAACGCCGCCAGGAATATCAGGTCTGCCGCCCTTCGGCGGCACCGCTCCCTCCGGTCGCTGACCAGATAATCCGGGCGGCTGGCCCGGAAGCAAGTGCACGCCCTTTACCACGAATGTCGAAAAAAAACGCAGAATTAGGCGAAATACAAAAATTATAGCCGATAAAAACGGTAAATATACTCAAGAGAGTTATTGCGGACTAAATACAAATGCGAAGAATACGAAATTTTTTATCACTCCCCAATAACTGTTCTACTTAGCGTAGTGGTGCATGTATGATCCGCCTTCTGATCGTCGATGATGAACCCATCTTCCTCCCCTGACCAAAACATTTCTTGAAAAAGATAACGCCGATATTGAATGCGATACCTGTGACTCTGCACAAGAAGCCCTTGAGATACTGGCCGAATCGCCCTACGATGCCATCGTCTCCGATTACGACATGCCGGTGATGGACAGCATTGCCCTGCTCAAGGCAGTGCGTGCTCAATACCTCGATCTCCCCTTCATTCTGCTGACCGGGCGCGGCCACGAAGGTGGCCACGTCCGCAATCGGGGCGGCGAGTTCACGCACGGCGGTCTTGGTGTTGCTGGTCTGTATGAAATCAGCCATTGTTGGCACGCTCCTGCCTGCCGGCCCGCAGGATGAGCCGGCATTTCCCCAGTTTCCGACAGGCACTCTTCTGTTCGATCATAAGCAATTTTAATCTGCCTTAACATTGAGGTATTTTCGAGAATCAGGGGGCAGAATATGGCAGACGAGAAGACCACCCGCGAGATGATCTGCGAGACCAGCCGGGACGTGAAGTGGATCGTCCACACCCTCGAGCGGATGGAGGTGCGGCACGCCGACTTCGAGGGCCGGCTGCGGGGGCTGGAAGGCTGGAAGCAGGCCAAGGTCGGCGAGGAGCAGAAGGCCCGACGGATCAGCGCAGGCGCCGGCGGGATCATGGGCGGCGTGATGGCGGTGCCTTCCCGGGTGCTGTCCGTGTGTCAGGGCCAGGTCTGCGCGCTCTGAATACCGGACGTTTTGAGTGGGAAAAAATGATGGGATGTGTGTTGCTTCCCGACCACGTCCGGCATGCTTCCTCATCTTACGGAGCGTGCATTTTTTGGCAGTTTTCCCCGGCAATGGAGCCAAAAAAACCCTGACTCCGGGAGGTAGATATCACTCTGGATATTTAGCGCTTTCCCCCATCGTGGAGCACATCGTTCGTTGTGCAACCTATAGAGAATCAGCTACTGCTATAGAGGCCCCTGTTTTCCGTCGATCAGGTTCATTATCTGTGCAGGAAACCTCTCCTCAAGCAGGGAGGAACAGGTCACCTTCACCAGAGTTTTCCTAACCCTCTCGCACGAGTACACCGCACTCAAATATCATCCGGCCGAATACGCACCGAATATCATACAATATCGGCCCCGGAAATTTTCAGGAAAAAGCATGCATGTGCCTCCCTGCGCCCCACGTCTTCTGGCGATACATACCTGAACCGGTTATCCCGGCCGTTGTAAAAATTCCCGGTATGGATGCGATCGGCAAGCCAATCGGGCTCGTGCTCATCCTGGCGGCAGCCTGCGTGGTGTTCATGCTGCTGCTGGTGATCGTATGGCCGAGGCCACTCCACGGCACCACCACAATCACTCGAGGAAATCGCGCAGCAGCTTCTTGCCACCGGGGGAAGGAATATTGCGCCCCTCTTTCCTGGCGGTGTCCAGCCAGAGCTCGACGGCCACCTTGACTTCCCGCAGGGCCTCCTCCTCGGTCTCACCGAACGCCGAACAGCCGGGGAGCTCGGGCACCACGGCGATGAAACCCTCGTCCTCTTCGCTGAAGATGATCACGATTCCATAGTGCTGCATCATCATCGTTTCCCAGGGCAGTAAAGTTCGCGATCACCTGAAATCCCATGCCCCAATCTGCCGGAAAAAACGAGAAAAAAACGCAGGCCCCGACCTGCACCCTGCGAAACCGACGCCCCCAACAGGACTCGAACCTGTGACATTCTGGTTAACAGCCAGACACTCTACCAACTGAGTTATGGAGGCAAATTGCCTTCAAATATTGTTTTTTGGGTGTATTAAAGATTGTGCATCTCATTGCGTGTGCTCGCTCTTCATCGCCTCCAGGGCGGCGATGAGGGTATCGATGTTTTCGTCGAGGTGCACGAGCATCTCCTCCGCACGCGGCGTCGCCACCGCGCCTGCGGGCGAGGCGCGGATGTAGCCCCCCTGTTCGAGGACGCGCAGGGAGTAGCGGACGCGGTGGTAGGGGAGGTCCAGCAGGTCGGCGAGCTTCATGATGCCGATGGGCTGGTGGGCCACGACCACGCGTATCACCTCAAGATGCCGCCCGATGAGGTCGATCTCCTGCTGGAGTTTGTCAAGCATGGAAAGCATTCCCCCCTGCCCCACTCACCCGTGCCGCCAGCATGACGTCCATTCTCGCGTGCCCCCGCTATCCCTGCTTTCCCGCACCTGATAGGCGGGCGGATCTCGCTGCCCTGACCGGCCTTGCCGCCGTCTTCGCCCTGCCTGCTTTCTGCGCCCGCATCGAACTTGCGTGTTTCATCGAACCGCCCCTGCCCGGCACTTCGCCACTACGTTCTGTAGTATCTCATTCGGTTTCTCCTTTCTCCTTTCGCGCCTCGAGCCAGGCCTTGTCCCGCCGGTATGCCTTCCAGAAATACGCACCGAGTATGATTGCCAGAATGGCGAGGAGTGCGGATACGATGAGGTTCAGCTCCGGCCCGAGCAGGAAAAAGGCGATGACCGCAAATGCTATCAGCAGTATGACGACGTCGAGCAGAACGGTGAGTATGGCAAATTTAACTTTGAATTCCTGCTTGCTTGCCTCGTCCATCACTCTTTCTTTAGCTGCCAGATAAAAGTACTTGTGGTTGTATCCACATACGGGTACGATAATGGAGGCGCTGGACAGAGCAATCGGGCAGGCAGGTGCCGCGGGGTTCGTGATGTACGCATCATCGCAGGACGCGGATATGCGCTATCTCACGCGGTTTCGGGTGGGCGATCCGGTGATATTTTTCAAAAAACCGGGCCTCCCGGGCACGATCGTCGTCCCCCAGATGGAGTACGACCGGGCGGTCGCCGAATGTTCGTGTGCGGTGATGAGCCGCGGGGATGCCGGGTATTTTGACATCCTCGAAGAGGAGCCCGACCCCCGAGCAGCCCTCGCCCGTATGATCGCACGCCAGGTGGGCGGCGATATGCTCGTGCCCCCCACTTTCCCTCTGTCCCTGGCGAGGAAGCTGGAGGAGCACGGCGCGGTCCGCATCGATACCGGGACCGTTGCCGGCCTGCGGGCGGTGAAGACCTCTGCGGAGCTCGCTGCCATCAGGGAGACACAGCGGGTCAATGAAGCGGCACTGGACCTCGCCCTCACCATGATCCGAAAAGCCCGGGTCCGGAACGGGATGCTGGTGATGGAGGGAACCCCGCTGACCTCCGAGATCCTGCGCCGCAAACTGCACGTTTTTTTCATAGAGCGCGGGTATACCGCCGCCGATACTATCATCTCCTGCGGTGCGGAGACGGCGATGCCCCATCGCACGGGCTCGGGCCCCCTCATGGCAAACGAGCCTATCGTCATCGACATCTTCCCCCGACACGAGGAGAGCGGCTACCATGCGGACATGACCCGCACCGTGGTGAAGGGCGAGGCGGACCCTGCCGTCTCGGACCTCTACGAGGCCGTGGCGGAGGGCCAGGCACTGGGAAAACACCTTATCCGTGCCGGTATTGCCGGAAAGGACGTGCACCAGGCCGTTGTCGATTACTTCGACGACCGGGGCTATGCGACCGACAAGGAGGGGTTCATCCACAGCCTCGGCCACGGGGTCGGCCTCGAGATCCACGAAAAGCCCTCCCTCGGACCTGCCGGCGAAGCGCTCGCCGCGGGCCATGTGGTCACCGTGGAGCCGGGCCTCTACTATGCCGGCACCGGCGGTGTCCGCCTCGAGGACATGGGCGTTGTAACGCAACAGGGATTTGACTGCTTCACCAGATATCCACAGGAGCTGGAGATTTGAACGACGATATTTTCACACACTATACGCACGCAGGAGTCATTGCCAATAAAATCCTGCACCAGGCAGCAGGCATGGTCAGAGAAGGCGTCCTGATCGCCGAGGTCGTGGAGACGGCCGAGAACGCCATCATCGAGGAAGGGGCGGGCATCGCATTCCCCCTCAACATCTCCCGCAACGAGGCTGCCGCCCACGATACGGCGCGCTACGAGGACGACCGCACCTTTGCCGCCAGCGACCTGGTCAAGGTGGATCTCGGGGTCCACGTCGAGGGCTACATCGCCGACACGGCACTCACCGTCGACCTCGGCAAAAACGACCTCCTCGTGGAGGCCTCACGGGCGGCACTCGACCGCGCCATCGCCATGGTCCGGCCCGGAGTGACGGTGGGCGAGATCGGGGCCTCCATCCAGGAGGAGATCGAGAGCCGCGGCTACCGCCCGGTGGCAAACCTGACCGGCCACGGCCTCGGCCGGTTCCTGCTCCACGAAAAACCCACCATCCCCAACATCGGCATCCAGGGGGGGCCGGCGATCGAGGAGGGGATGGTCTTCGCGATCGAGCCCTTCGCCACTACCGGCAGCGGGTACGTGAGCGAAAGCCCCCGGGTGGAGATCTTCCAGCAGACGTCGATGAAGCCCGTCCGCCTCCGTGCGGCCAAAAAAGTGCTCAACGCCATCCGGTCGAACAACGGTCTGCCGTTTGCAAAGCGGATGCTGCCCCAGAATAAGGTGGACCTCGCGCTGAGCACCCTGCGCCGCCAGCAGATCCTGCACGCCTACCCCGTCCTCCACGACGTCCCGGGCTCGCTTGTCTCCCAGGCGGAACATACCCTGATCGTCACGGAGGACGGCTGCGTAGTCACCACGGCCTGATGAGGGCCCGTGGGATACCATTATCGATCTTCGGGAGAAACATATCAGGTTAGCACCATGTCCGGCGCGGAGAGTACACCCGAAATACTAGATATCATGGAGATCCTCCTCACCGCCGAGGTGATCAACCAGTATCCGGTCCTGGAAAAGAATGATCTCAGCCCTAGGTTTAGAAAACTCTTCTCGGTGAACGGCACCGATGAAGACCTCAACCGCCCTTTTCTGGTGAGCGAAAGCCTCATATCCAGGAATTTCGGGATCGAGGGTGCCTATGAGCTGGTCAAACACAACCCCTTTGTGGGGTTTGAGGAATTCGGAAAACGCCTCAATATCACCTCGCTCGAACCGGCAGTGCGGTGGTTCCTGAAACAGGGCGGGGCGCAGAGAATCAGCAAAAACCCTGCACTGGCCTATTATGTCCAATCCGCCGGACTGGCGGAGGTTTCGTACCGGGACGTGCGGGCAGCCAACCCCCGCTACGAGGACACCCGCGGGTATATCGAGGCAAAGCTTTCCGCCATCCTCGCCAGAGACGAGGAGATGCGGCCCGCCCGCGACCTCATCATCATCAGTGCACCCGAGGAGATCGAGTTCTTTCGGGAAAATCTCGTCTATACGCCCCGGCAGGAGGAGATCCTGCAAAAGATCGATGTTGCCCTGAAAAACCGCGACTTCCTCAAAGACAAGCGTATCTACGAATTCGGCAAACTCCTCTTCGTGGGTCCCCCCGGCACCGGGAAGACCTCGCTCGCCCTCTCCATGAGCCGCGAGCTGCACATGCCCCTCCTCGAGGTCAGGCTGGCCATGGTCACCTCGCAGTACCTCGGGGAGACCTCCAAGAACATCGATCGCATCTTCGATCTCGCGCGCCGGCTCGCCCCCTGCATCCTCTTCATCGACGAGTTCGACTTCGTGGGGAAAAGCCGGGTCACCGACGACAATGCCGCCATGAAACGGGCGGTGAACATGCTCCTGAAAAACATCGACGCCATCAGTTTCATCCGCAACGGCGTCCTCCTCATCGGTGCCACCAACCACCCCAGGATCCTGGACGAAGCTGCCTGGAGGCGCTTCGATGAGGTGGTGGAGTTCCCGCTGCCCGATGAGGCCATGCGGCGCGAGATCATGGAAAAGATCACCGCCCCTCTCGACTGCACCTGCGATTTCGACGCCCTCGCTGCACGGACCGAGGGATTTTCCGGCGCCGACCTGCGCATCATGTTCAAAGAGGCGCTCCTTTCTGCGCTCATCCGCGGGCACACCCGGGTTGAGGAGGCGGATATTGAAAAGGGGATGGAGGCCGTCAGGGACCGGGATACGATCCGGCACACGGTCTGGTGATCCGGTGCACCTCACCCTCCTCGGGACGGGCGATGCGATCGGCACCCCCAAGGTGGGGTGCGCCTGCGAGACCTGCACCCGGGCGCGTTCCGAGGGCAGGCAGCGGCTCCGCACCTCTCTGTTACTCGAGCACGAGGGAAAGCACCTCCTGATCGATACCTCCCCCGACCTGCGCGCGCAGCTGCTCGGCGCCGGCTCGCCGCACATCGACGCCGTGATCTGGACGCACGGGCATTATGACCATTTCGTGGGCTACAACGAGTTTTACCGGGTGCAGTCGATGCCGCCGGTGTACGCCGCCCCTCCCGTCCTCGCCTACTGCCGCACGCACTTTCACTTTTTGCGCTACGACGAGCACCCCACCCCCGTAGCAGAGCCTTTCGATCTCTTCGGGCTGCGCTTCACCCTCTTCGAGGTCACCCATCCCCCCATCTACGCGTGCGGGGTGGCCATCGAGTACAATGGTGCGAAAATCGTCCACACGGGGGATACCAACCTGCACATCCCCGAAAGAAGTCTCGGCATCATGCAGGAACCCGATCTCCTGCTCGTCGACGCCATCGTGCCCGGGGGCATCACCATCGGCAAGCACATGAACGCCAGCGATGCCCGTGCACTTGCCAGGCAGCTGGACGCGGCAGAGTACCGGTGCGTGCACATGAGCCATCTCATCCCGTGGGACTGCCCGCACGCCGGATTGGACGGCGAGATATTCCTGTTCTGACCGTCACCAATACTTTAATACCTCTTCGACCACCACCAGATGATGCATATGGAAATCAAGATCATCGATCTGGAACCAAAGAAAGCGAGATTGCTCTTCGTCGGGGAGGATCACACGTTTATGAACGCCCTGACCGACGAATTGCTCCGCGATCCGGGAGTCGATGTCGCCAGGTACATAATGGAATTCCATTTCTCCGACCCCGAGCTTCTGGTCACCACCGTGGGCGACCGCGATCCCCTCGGGGCGATCATCGATGCGTCGCGCCGGCTCGCCGGCCATTGCGACGATCTTCTGGAGCAGATTGCCGGAGCCGCATCACGGTAGTCTCTTATCCAGCGATCCTTTTTGTGGTTGCGCACAGGTGCGGCCCGGTCTTATTCTGGCTGCAAAAATGAGGAATATAGTTCGTCAAGAGTGATGAAGGGGGTGGAAAGCCGCCCCCTACGACCCGTGTCGTGCGCCCGGGGGCGCGGGTCAGGCCCGCTCGGTGAACCCGATGGAGCCGGACACTCTGGTGATACGCACCTTCACCTTCTGGCCCGGCTTGCTATTGGCAACATAGATCGTGTATTTCCCTACCTTCGCCACGCCGTCTCCCCGCCGGGAGAGGTGTTCAATATCCACGTCGAGCACCTGCCCCTCCTCGATCCGCGAGCCCACCGGCTCGGAGCGGGGCCGGCGTTTCCTGACGGGGCGGTGTCCGCCGCAGGCATCGCAGCGGAGCATGAGCACGCGGCCGTCCTTGACAAGTCTCGTGTCGGGTTTGCCGCACTCGGAGCAGATAACGTAGTCCTCGGTATAGTTCTTGATGGCGTTCTCGATCACCGTCTGCTCGAACTTGCCGTTGAAGATGGCCCGGTTTCCGTCGATCTTTCCGGCTGTCCCCAGCTCGCCGAGGAGGTATTTCATCAGGTGATCCTGGTCCCGGCGCAGGGTCGAGGCGATCTCCGCGAAGTTCTCGAGCAGCGTGGTCTTTCCCTCGATGTACACCCTTGCCTCGGGAACGGAGAATCTCCCATCGTCGCCCGATGTCTCCGTTATCTGGCTGTACGCCCGGGTTAACATTTGTTCATACGGGTCGGTCATGGTAGTATATGGGCGGGCGTGGGTAATAAGACTGCATCACGAGGTAACGGGGGCATTCCGGCGAGCAGGTATTATGTGGTTGCGCACACACATTTCTGTACCATGGTATCTGCGCAGGATCGGGGATTTCTGGAAACGACGTTGGGACGACCTCTTACCGCTCTTGAACTCGCCTGTTTCGAAAATCTCTGGAGCGAGCACTGCAGCTACCGCTCCACCCGGGCGCTGTTAAAGACGCTCCCAACCACCGGGGAGAACGTGATCCTCGGGCCGGGGGACGATGCGGCGATCGTCCGGTTCTCCGATACGTGCGCCCTTGCGATCGGCATGGAAAGCCACAACCACCCGAGCTACGTCGACCCCTACGACGGTGCTGCCACCGGCGTGGGCGGCATCGTCCGCGACGTGATCTCCATGGGGGCGCGGCCCATCGCCCTGATGGACCCGCTCTATTTCGGGCCCCCTGACCAGGAGAAGAACCGGTACCTCTTCGAGCACGTGGTCAGCGGCATCGGCGACTACGGCAACTGCATCGGAGTGCCGGTGGTGCGCGGCGAACTGGTCTTCGACGACAGTTACAGCGGCAACCCGCTGGTAAATGTCGTGTGCGTCGGTGTGGTGCACCCGGAGAACTACCTCTCCGCGCGGGTCAAACAGCCCGGCAACCGGCTGGTGCTCGTCGGGGCGTCGACGGGTCGCGATGGACTGGGAGGCGCCTCCTTTGCCTCGCGAGACCTTGCCGAAGACGCGGAAGCGGAGGACCGCCCGAGCGTGCAGATCGGGGACCCCTTCGCGGAGAAACTGCTCATCGAGGCCACCCTTGCAATGGCGGAGACCGGGAAGGTGCGTTCGTGCCGCGATCTCGGGGCGGCGGGGCTTGCCGGGGCATCGAGCGAGATGGCCAGCACCTTCGGCGCACGCATCGAGGCGGACCGCGTGCACCTGCGCGAGCGGGGCATGAACGAGGTGGAGATCATGCTCGCCGAGTCGCAGGAACGCATGCTGCTCGAGGTGGCGCCCGAAGACGTCCCCCTCATGGGGGCCATTGCGGAGAAGTACGATCTGGTCTGGAGCGACATCGGCGAGGTCATCGCAGCGCGGCGCTATGTCGTGACCTTCAGGGGCGACGTGGTCTGCGATCTCCCCATCGACCTTCTGGTGGGCGGCGCGCCGGAAGAGCCGTGGCCCGGGGAGCCCTCCCACCATGAAACGGCATTTGCCGCGCCGCCGGGCGATCTCAGGGATCTCTGCCTTGCGGTGCTTTCCCATCCGGATGTGGCGGACACCACCTGGGTTTCCCGGCAGTACGACCATCACGTGCAGATACGGACGCTCTCCACCGACCACGATGCCGCAGTGCTGCGGCTGGGAAACGACGCTCTCGTCCTCTCCTGCGGGTGCAATCCCCGGCATATCTACTTGAAACCCTATGAGGGAGCAGCCAACGCGGTGCTCGAGAACGCGAGCAACCTGGCCTGCCGGGGGGCCGATCCCCTCTGCATCGTCAACTGCCTCAATTTCGCCAGCCCCGTGCACCCGGAGGTCTACTGGCAGCTTTCGCAAAGCGTCGCCGGTATGGGGGACATGGCCCGGACCCTCGGCATTCCGGTGGTGGGCGGCAACGTCTCCCTCTACAACGAGAGCGACGAATGGGACACCCGTATCAAACCAACCCCCTCCATCGGCATGGCGGGCAGAGGGCCGCAGATCGGGTACTCCCCTCCCCGTGAAGGCTGCGTCCTCGCCCTCGTCGGCGAGACCCGTCCCGAGTTCGGGGGATCGGTGCTCGATGCGGTCACCGGGTGCGGCGGCTCCGCCCCTACCGTGGGAGACCCGAGTCTTCTCGGCCCCATACGCGACCTGATCCGGACCGGTGCGGTGGAAGCGGTCTGCGATCTCTCGCACGGCGGGCTTATCGTCGCCCTCGCAAAAATGGCCCCGGCGGCATCCGTGCACCTCCCCGGCAACCCGCTCGAGCAGCTCTTCTCGGAGAGCTACGGGCGGTTCCTGGTGGCGTGCCGCGATCCGGGGGTGCTCAAAGGCATACCGTGTGAGGTCATCGGAGAGGTGGGCAGCGGGCCGCTCTCCATCCGCTGCGGCAGCCAGTCGTTGTCCCTCGGCGCCGCGGAGATCGAGAAAGCCAGGGCCACCCTCACCCGGCTGATGAGCTACTGAGCGCAGGAATCGCCCAGCAAACTCACCAGTTCCTTTCGTTTCTCTTCGCTCTGGAGTTCATGCTGGGCAAACACCACCCCGCCCACAACCCGCACCCCCTTCTGCTCCAGCGCCGATTGCAGCAGCGCAAGCGTGTCCCCCGCTGCAGCGCCGCAGGTTGCATAGATGGCGGCTTCCTTCCCCTCGCACCCCCGCAGTGCGTCGACCGCCGCATTGATCGCCGGGGTGGGATGGCGCGCCCAGACGGGGGTGCCGACAATGATCCGCTCGAAGTCGGCAACATCGATCATTGCCGGATCGATCTCGTCCTTCTCGCCGCTCAATGCCCGTTTCCCGCCGACGACATAGCGGGTGACGATATTGTAGGGGATCCGGCAGACGATCTCGATGAGCATGCCGTCGCAGGTATCGGCAAGATACTCCGCTACCTGTCGGGTATGCCCGCTCACGCTGTGATAGAGAATGGCAACAGTCATACGGTTGAGGGTGGTTTGCGATATGAAAAAGATTTCACTTTATTCCTGCGTTTCCGGGATGAAAAAAGAACAGGGGGCCTAATCCTTCGGCAGTTCACGGAACTGCGGCATCATGTCCCTGACTTCTCTTCCCACCTTCTCGATGAGGTGCTCCTCGTCCGCTCTTGTCAGTGCGTTGAAACGCGGCCTGTTGACCATGTTTTCCAGCATCCATTCTCTGGCAAACTCCCCGCTCTGGATCTCCTCGAGGATCTCCTGCATGGCCAGGTAGGTTTCCGCGCCGATCACCCGCGGTCCGCGGGTCAGGTCGCCGTATTGTGCGGTATTGGAGATGGAGTTGCGCATTTTCGTCAACCCGCCCTCGTAGATGAGGTCCACGATGAGCTTGACCTCGTGAAGTACCTCAAGGTAGGCCATCTCGGGAGCGTAGCCTGCATCGACCAGCGTTTCAAATCCGGCCTTGATGAGCGAGGTGAGCCCTCCGCAGAGTACCACCTGTTCCCCGAAAAGATCGGTTTCCGTCTCCTCGGCGAAGGTGGTCTCCAGCACCACTGCGCGCGTGCCGCCGATCCCCTTGGCGTAGGCGAGGGCGATATCCTTGGCCTTGCCGGTATAGTTCTGGTGCACGGCGATGAGGGCAGGCACACCCTTGCCCTCCTCGTACATCCGCCGCACCATATGGCCCGGCCCCTTCGGGGCTACCATGATCACGTCGATGTTCGGCGGGGGGACGATCTGGTCGAAATGGATGTTAAACCCGTGCGAGAACATCAGGCAGTTGTTTTCCACGATATAGGGGTGAATTTCGCGTTCATAGACCGCCCGCTGGTTCTCGTCGGGAAGCAGGACCATCACCACATCGGCCATCTTTACCGCGTCGGCGACATGATTGACCTCGAACCCGTCCTCGGAGGCACGCATCCAGCTGCTGCCGGGGCGCAGGCCGATAATGACATTGAGACCGCTGTCGCGCAGGTTGAGTGCCTGCCCCCTGCCCTGTGAACCGTAGCCGATTACTGCAATCACGTTTTCGTCCAGATTCGCCAGATCAGCATCCGATTCGTAGTATTTTTTGATCATGGTCTGTTACCCTCAATTATTCGTCAACTTCATAACTATTATATTGACTAATTTAAAACCTTCATTCAATCTTTTACCATCGAATTTTCGACGGTGAACGTGGTATGATCTGAGGTTTCTCAATGGAATTACCCGATACACAGGCTACCATGCCCGAAGTGCGCATCAACCTTACCCGGGTCGGTGTGAAAAATGTCAAAAAGCTCGTGGAAGTCGCGCGTCCCGGCAAGCGGCCCATCATCCTGATCTCGAATTTCAATGTCTTTGTGGATCTGCCCAGCAGCCTGAAGGGGGCGAACCTCTCCAGGAATTTCGAGGTCATCGATATGGTGCTCCAGCAGGCCATCGGGGGCGAGGTCAAGGGCATCGAGGAGGTATGCAACGCCGTCGCCCGCATACTCCTCGACTATCACGAATACGCGGATAGAACAGAGGTGAACATGAAGAGTCTCTACATGCTGCGCAGAAAAACGCCGGTCTCGGAGACTGAATGCCACGAAGTGGTCAAGGTCGTCGCCAGCGCCATCGCACAGCGCAACGATGTCAACCCGATCGTGAGAAAGAGCATCGGCGCCGAGGTAACCGGCATGACCGCCTGTCCCTGTGCGCAGAACATTATGAAAGAGCTCGCGGCAGCCAAGCTGCAGGCGCTTGACGTGGATCAGGATACGATAGCGGCGTTCCTCGAGGAGATGCCCATGGCCACCCACAACCAGCGGGGCAGGGGCTACCTCAGCATCGAGACCGATGACGATCAACGGGTGGAGCTCGATACGATTATTGCCATCGTCAAGCAGTCCATGAGTGCGCAGATTTTCGAACTCCTCAAGCGCGGCGACGAGAGCCATGTGGTATTTTCCGCCCACCGCAACGCGAGGTTTGTGGAGGACTGCGTCCGTGAGATGGCGAAGCGCGTGGTGAATGAATTCCCCGATCTGCCGGGCGACTCTCTGGTCACCATCCGGCAGACCAACGAGGAGAGCATCCACCAGCACGATGCATACGCCGAACGAAAGGCGACGATGGCCGAGCTGAAGGCAGAGATACGTTTATATATCTGAACCCTCTCTCTCTCTCACCCATCCCATGTTTTCTATTCACGCCCTGCGGCGTACTCCACATACTGCGTGCTACTGCCGCGGCCATTCGTATAATAAGCCTTGTGCAATAGCAAAAGAATTTTTAACCCCTTAACTGCCATTTAATCTTAACGTACTCGTGTTTACGGTACGTGTGTTGCAACACTCACGCAACGTGTGTGAACACTTCCTGTATAGCTGTTCGAACAGAAACTATGGTAAGGCGATAATAGTGTCGAAAGTAGTAGAGATTTCCCCAACAACAAGGCATGAAGGCCACACCAAGCTGGTGCTCAAGGTCAATGATGACGGCATCATCGAGCGCGGTGATTGGCTCAGCCTTACGCCTGTCAGGGGCATTGAGAAGCTCGCCATCGGAAAGTCGATGCACCAGGTTCCCAAGATTTCTTCGCGTGTTTGTGGCATCTGTCCGGTTGCGCACACCCTCGCAGGCATTGAAGCGATGGAGGCCTCCATCTGCTGTGAGATCCCCGAGGATGCATATCTGCTCCGCGTGATCCTGCAGTGCGCAAACAGGCTGCACAGCCACGCCCTGCACAACATCCTCACGCTCCCCGACATGTACCTCCCCGGAACGGACACGCACATCAACCCGTTCACCCCCGAGGAGCCGGTCAGGTCGGTGGCAAAGCGGATCCAGAAACTCCGTGAGATCGGCCAGACGGTCGGCGAGATCGCCGGCGGAGAGCCCATTCACCCGAGCAACCCCCGCGTTGGTGGCATGTACAAGAATATCACCCCGCGTGCCAAGGCAAAGCTCTATGACCTGGCAAAAGAGGCATCCGTGCTCGCCCGCGAGCACATGGAATTCATGATCACGGTCCTGAAGGACTGGGAGAACCGTGAGGCCGCATCCGTGGCAAACGGCCCCGAGGTGGAAAAGAATGATAAATTCGGTTTCCACGACCAGGGCTACATGGCCGTCGATCCCCTCTATGGAAACTCCAGCCTCGATGTCGACCAGCGCTGGTTCCCCGAACGCTGGACCGAGGTCCGCCCCTGGGACTGGTACATGGGCGAGATGGAGATCACCATGGACGACCCCGACTACCCCATCGGCGGAACCACGCCCGCAGGTGCAAAGGCATGGCCCCAGATGGAGGCATGCACCGGTGTGCCGCTCTATGACGGTGTGCCCGTTGAGGTCGGTCCCCGCGCCCGCCTGGCCATCTTCCGGAACTATGACCGCAAGGGTGCCATGGGCCTGCAGATCGCACGCCAGATGGAATACCCCGACTGTCTGTACTCCATGATCGAGGCGATCGATGCCCTGGATACCTCCGGCAGCGTGCTTGCGGACGAGATTCCCCAGGGAGACGGCTCGCTCGGATGGTGCGCCAACGAGGCGCCACGCGGGACCGACGTCCACCTGGCGAAGGTCAAGGACGGCAAGGTTGCGTGGTACTCCCTGCTCGTGCCGACCACCTGGAACTTCCCCACGTGCAGCCGTGCGCTTGAGGGTGCACCCTGGCAGCTCGCCGAGGTCATCGTCCGTGCATACGACCCGTGTGTGTCCTGTGCAACCCACATGCTCGTCGTCGACGAATCAAAGAAGGTAGTGGCCCAGAAACTTGTTCAGTGAGTGTTCCGGTATGTCCGACTGGTATGCAGAGTTCATGATCATCGGGTGCGGCAACCCCCTGCAGACCGATGACGGGTTCGGCCCGGCGGTGATCGCGGATATGAAAAAGCTCACGCTCCCGGAGAATGTGAAGCTGATCGATGCGGGTCTTGCGGGTCCGCATTACCTGTTCACCCTGATGGCGCAGTCGAATGCGCCGGTCAAAAGGGTGGTGATCCTTGACATTCTCGATTTCGGAGGGGATCCTGGCCAGATAACCCGGATTACGCCGGACCTGTTGCCGCCAGGGAGCTATACCGATCCGCATTCGTGGGGCCTGAAGGAACCGCTCCAGGTGTTAAAACACCGCATGGACATCGTGATATTCGGATGCCAGCCGCAAAATACCGAAATATCCCAGATCACCAATGAATCCCAGGATTCGGATTATTGGGTCACTGAACCGGTAAAAAAGGCCATTCCTAGAGCAGTACATCTCGTACTCGATGAAATAGGAGTGGATTATGGGACTACTGTCGGCTCTCAAGAAACTCATTACGGGCGAAGGGCGGGAGACACCGAAGTCACCACCGAAACCTGAAGCAAAGCCGGTGGAGAAACCGGTGGCCGAAGTGGTGGAAAAACCTGCTGAAAAACCTGGCGATGTGAAAATAGAACAAAAGGTGGAAGTTACAAAGGAGGAAAAGCCTGTGGCAGAAAAGATTACAGCGGGACACGTGCACCTGAGCGGATGTACCGGGTGTCTCGTGTCGCTCGCAGACAACTATGAAGGATTATTCAAGCTCCTCGATGACTACGTGGACTGGGTCTACGACCTGACCCTTGCCGACGTGCGCCACGTCCCCGAGATGGACGTTGCGTTCGTGGAGGGTTCTGTCTGTCTGAACCAGGACCTTGCCGTTGAAGAGCTTCGGGAAACGAGAAAGAAATCGAAAGTCGTGGTCGCCCTCGGCGGTTGCGCATGCTATGGGAACGTCACGCGGTTCGGGCGCGGTGGCCAGTGGAACCAGCCCGCCCACGAGGCATATGTGCCCATCGGCGATGTCATCGATGTCGACCTGTACATCCCCGGATGTGCCCCGACACCGCAACAGATCCTGCACGTGGCGGTGATGGCCTACCTGCTGCTGAAAGGCACCGATGAGCAGAAGGAGCTGGCAACGAGCTACTTGAAGCCGCTCATGGACCTTGCAAAGCGCGGCACCGAGGCATGCGGATGCGACCTGATGTATGATGTCATCAACCAGAGCCTCTGCATGGGATGCGGTCTCTGTGCGGCAAGCTGCCCTGTTCGGGCCATCGAAATGGTCTATGGCAAGCCCCAGATCGACACCAGCCTGTGCATCAAATGCGGTGCATGCTACGCCCAGTGCCCGCGCAGTTTCCTGAACCTCGATGTGATCAACGAATTCGAGGGCATCGGCGAACTGGTTGCGGCAGCGATGGCGACAGGAGGTGAGTAACATGGTACTCGGTAACTACAAAGAGTGCGTTTCCGCACGTGCGACGGACAGATCGATCCTGGCGCGTGCGCAGGACGGCGGCATCGTCACCCAGCTCTTCGCATTCGCCCTCGATGAAGGCATCATCGACGGTGCGATCGTTGCGGGGCAGGGCCCGGAACCATGGCAGCCCGAGCCCATTGTGGCGATGACGAAGCAGGAACTCCTTGACGCCCAGGGTACCCGCTACAACATCTGCCCCAACATGGCCCTGATCAAGGAGGCGACCCGCTCCTACGGCCTTGACAGGGTCGGTGTGGTGGGAACGCCGTGCCAGATGCAGGCGGTGCGCAAAGCCCAGCTCTACCCGGTCGGCATGCGGTATGTCGGCGACAAGATCGCCCTCGCCCTCGGTATCTTCTGTATGGAGAACTTCTCCTACCAGGGATTCGAGGCGATGACCGAGGACTTCTGCAACGTCAAGCTGGAGTCCGCCGTCAAGATGGACATCGGGAAGGGCAAGTACTCGGTGTACAACTCGAGCGGCGAGGTGAAGCAGATGCCTCTCAAGCACACGCTGAAGTTCGTGCAGCCCGGCTGCCATGTCTGCCTCGACTACGTGGCAAACCTCGCCGACGTCTCCACCGGATCCGTCGGCAGCCCCGACGGATGGAGCACGGTCTTTGTCCGCACGAAGAAGGGAGACGACATCTGGGCAAAGGCAATGGCCGCCGGATGTTTCGAGACCAAGCCCATCGAAGAGGTCAAACCCGGTCTCGAGCTGGTCACCAAGCTGGCAACCGACAAGATCACCAAGAACCAGAAGCATGTCGATGAGCGTGCCACCTTCGGTGTGAAGGCGGACGGGTCCGCCAAGGCGTTGCGCAACCCGTATCTCTAAACCTCTCTTTTTTTCGTGCCGGTCCGGCAGGAATACCCGCCGCTTGATTGGCCCTGCAGATCCCTCATTTGTGGGCATTTTAAGCACATCGAGGCGACCTTTATGCATGAAATATGATTACAATCATTTTTTGGCTATTTATAAATATACGGAGGTATATCAACCTTTTGATGCAGCCTGAGCATGACCCCACCATGAGATTGCTCAATCTTCTCAGGTTTAAAGCCCGGGGGATGACCATCACGGAGATCTCCCGCGCAACAAAGATGAACCGGAACTCGGTGGCAAAATACCTCCAGATGCTGCTGGCAACCGGCCAGGTTGCGGTGGAGAATGTGGGAAATGCGAAGATGTACTCGTTGTCTCGCCGCATTCCCCTTTCGGCAATCCTCAGCTACTCCTCCGATCTGATTGCGGTGATCGATCAGAGGGGGACCATTGTTCAGGTAAATGATCCATTTATACGGTGTATGGACCTGAATCGTGAGCACGTCCTCGGCGCTCAATTCGATGACGGCACCATTCCGATCTTCCGCAACCCTGTTCTCCTCGCCTCGATTGAACGGGGGATGGAGGGTGAGGAAACCACGGTCGACATCGCGTACGAGGATGTCGCGGGCCTGGCTGATTTCCATGTCAAGTGCATTCCCACCACCCTTGAGGGGGGTGAAGGGGGTCTCAGCGTCTTTCTGGAAGACATCACGGAGCGAAAACATACAGAGCACGCGCTTGTGGAGAGTGAGGAGCGGTTCCGTCGTCTTGCCGAACATTCGCCCTTCCCTATCTCCATCATCGACGCTTCGGGCCGCTACCTGTTTCTCAGCAAAATGTTCGTGGAAACCTTCGGCTATACGCTTGAAGACATCCCTTCGGGGAGCGCATGGTTCTCCCGCGCCTATCCGGATCCCGATATCCGGCATGCGGCCATCCAGACATGGAAGGAGGATATCGCAAAGAGCGGGGTGGGCATGCCGCGCCCCCGGACCTTCCCTGTCACCTGCAAGGACGGAAACGTTCGGTACATCCTGTTTCGGCCTATTACCATGCAGGACGGAAACCAGTTTATATTTTATCAGGATATTTCCCAATCGCACCGCCTTGAGGAGATGCAGTCGTTGCTCGCGGCGATTGTCGAGTCCTCGGAAGATGCCATCATCGGTATCGACCTCGAGGGAATGATCGTCTCCTGGAATAAGGGTGCGGTATCTCTCTATGGCTATTCGATTGACGATGTCGTCGGCAAACCGAGATCCACGCTCATCCCGCCAGAAAAACACGATGAGATTGGGCTGGTGCTGGAGCGCGTAAAGCAGGGTCTCTCTGTCGATCGGTTTGAGACGCGGCGCCGGAGAAAGGACGGCAAGATCATCGATGTGTCTGTCACCGTTTCGCCCATCATCGATGACCATGGCGTGGTGCGCGGGGCCTCGACGATTTCACGGAATATTACGGAGAGAAAACGCGCCGAGCGTGAATTGAAGGCATCGCACCAGAAACTTCTGGAGATCATCGATTTTCTCCCTGATGCCACATTTGTCACCGATACGGAGGGGACCGTGATCGCCTGGAATGCAGCGATCGAGGATCTTACCGGAATGAAAAAAGAGGAGATACTGGGAAAGGGAAGACAGGAATACGCAATTCCGTTTTATGGGACGAAAAGGCCGTGTCTTCTCGATCTGCTCTTTGTCCCGGAAGAGGAACTCACGCGGCACTATTCTGCGGTACAAAGAGAGGGAGATTCGCTTCAGTGCGAGGTGTTCTCGCAGCACCTTTTCGAGAGACGGGGTGCGCATCTCTGTGTCAAAGCCTGCCCCCTCTATGACGCCGAAGGGTCAGTCGTCGGTGCAGTCGAGAGCATCCGGGATATCACCGCTCTGAAAAATGTCGAGGAAGCGCTGGAAAACAGCAGGGAGTATTACCGGACTATCGTGGAGGATCAGACCGAGCTGATCTTCCGCTTCGGGCGCGACCACACCATCACTTTTGCAAATCGGGCGTTTTTGGACTATTTCGGGGTCCAGCTGGACGCCGGGCGGATAATGGTCATCGAATCATTCGTACAGGAAGAAGATGCCGCCGCAGTGCAGGAAGCAGTCGGTGCGATCACGCCCGATGCGCCCCTCGTGCACATCGAGATACGTGCGGCAGATCCGGGGTCGCAGAGGGATCCTGGGGAATCACAGGAACCCCGGTGGCAGCGATGGGCCGTCCGGGGAATCTTCACCGGCGGGGATCTGCCCGACGGGTATCAGGTGGTGGGAACGGATATCTCACTCGAGAAGAAGCAGGAGGAGGCAGCCCGTCATTATCTCCGCGACATGGCATTTCTCGCAGAAACTTCCATGGATTTCGCCAATATGGGGGCTGATGATGATATACTGGAGTATATCGGCCAAAAAATAGCATCTCTCCTTCCCGGACACCTATCTCTCTATATCGGCCTCTTCGATCCGGCCACCGATATCGGCCATATCGTGTATGCGCATGACATCAAGTGGATCGGGGAGACATTCACTGAAATGACCGGAAAAACACTCCTGGACACGCAAATAATGAATTCCGATGAAATTCGTGAGGGGCTTAAAACAGGGATAATTTTCAAAATTTCCGATAATTTTTCACAATTCTTCCGGGGCTCGTTTCCCCAAGAAGTATGTGAACGCCTGGACAGTCTTCAGGATCGCGTGGATCTGTATGCAATCGGCCTCTCCCCTTCCGGAGATAGTATCGGATGGTGTGCGTTTACGCTGGAAAAGGGAGCGGTCGATAAAAAGGAAAAAATCATCGAAACATTTGTCAAACAGGCGGCAATCGCCCTGGAAAAACAACAGGCGGAGCAGCGCCTGCGCTGGAATGAGGCAAAGTACCGCGAACTGGTGGAGAATGCGAACTCCATCATCCTCAAACTGGATAAAAGCGGGCGGATCACCTTTTTCAATGAATTTGCACAGCGATTTTTCGGGTTTTCGGAGGATGAAATGCTGGGCAAGCATGCGGTGGGAACCATCGTTCCGGAGACGGAGAGCTCGGGGAGGGACCTTCGAAGAATGATCGATGAGATATGCGCCGATCCAGACCGCTTCGACTACAATGAAAATGAAACCATCACCAGAGAAGGGCGCCGTGTCTGGACGCAATGGACAAACCGGGCCATCCGGGATGATGAAGGTGATGTCACCGGTGTCCTCTGCATTGGTGTGGATTTCACCGAAAAAAAGCAAATTGAGGGGGATCTGAAGGAGAGTGAGCTGCGCTTCCGCAGGATGGCCGAGTACTCTCCGTTCCCGATCGTCATCATCGATCCCGACGACAGCATACGCTATATGAATGATCGCTTCACCGAACTCTTCGGGTATACTCCGGACATCATGGGGTCCCTTGAGGAATGGCTGGCGGCAGTATTTCCTGATGAGAAGTACCGTGCATGGGCCGGCCGCATCTGGCGCGAGGAATTGCGAGCCTCGCTTGGGTATCTCAATACCGGACCAATCTTTTCCATTCGCACCCTGAACGGCGAGCAGCGATCCGTGATCATCCATCCGGTCACCCTTGACGACCGCAGTTCCTTCGTGACGTTTCAGGACATCACCGAAAAGAAGCGATTGCATGACAAAGAACAGGAGTATACCAGAAACCTGGAACTGCTATCGAAGACTGCGATGGACCTCGCCCATCTCCGGTCCAGTGGGGAGCTCTATGACTACGTCTGCGAGCAGCTCGGCCCCCTCGTGCCGGAAGCACTGGTGGTGGTATTTTCGTGTGCAAACCGCGGTACCCGCGTTCGCATTCAATCTGTCAGTGCATCGCGTGAAATCCTGGATGCCATCGAATCTGCCGTGGATCGACCGCTGCAGCAGGTGGAGATATTCCTCGCGAAGGACGCAGTGCAGTATCTCAGGCTCGGCAGAACGCATCGTGTTCGCGGCAGGGCTGAAGGGCTCCTCGAGGCCCTCCTGCCCGAAGCGGCAGCATCAAAGGTCGCCGCTACGCTCGGGAGAGGCGAGTGTTATGTGAGGGGATTTATCAAAGAGGAGGATCTGCTCGGAGGCATTGTAGTGTGTCTGCCGGAAGGGGCGGCACTTCAGAATGAGAATGTCATCAGCATACTCGCCAACCAGGCATCCGTCGCGCTCTTTCGGTGCCACGCCGAGGAACACCTGGTCTCTGCCCATCGGGATCTCGAGAAACAGCTCATCGAACACAGCCGCGCCCTCAGCAACGCCAACGAGATCCTCAACCTTGAGAGCTTTGAACGAAAATACATCATGAGGTCGTTGAAGAAGCAGAGCGCCTTGATGTTCTCTCTTCTCGATTTCCTGAATATTGTCATTGTGGGTACCGACAAACAGGGGAGGATCACCCTGATCAATGAACGGGCACGCGCACTGTTTCAGTGCACGGTTGCCGATGCGGCCGGCACACCATGGTATGATCTGTTGGCGTCCGCATCTTTTCGCAAGGAAGCGCAGGCTCTCCACACAAGACTCTTCGAGGGAGGAACCCGGGGCGAAATCCTGTTGCGGAAGCTCGTCACCGGGCAGGGTGAGGATATCGATCTCGTACTCCATCTCAAAGGTGCGTGTGATGAGCAGGGGGTGCTTACTGCGATGTATCTCTTCGGGGAAGAGCCTCCGGGGAGGAATGTGCTTCTGCTCTCGAAGTACCTCGCCGGGGAATTGATCCTCCTCCATTCCTGAGATCGGGGGCAGTGGCCATCACTGCCATTGCATATCGGTAGTGCCGTGCATTGGTTCGGTGATCCGGACGATGCGAGGTGCTCTCTGGTGGATAGAGGTGGGTTCGCGGCGTTCTCTGCCATGATCAGCCGGTTTTCGGGCCTTCATGAGCGTCAGGTTCGATGTGTGCGGTGCTGAGGGTGAAGATAACCGTCATACCCTCGCTCGGTTGGCCTTGTATCCGCTCTTCAGTCCGGATGGTCCCCCCATACCGCGCCACCAGAAGCCGGGCGATTGAGGAGCCCAATGCCCTCCCTGAAAGGTGCATGTGCCCGGTACCGAAATGGTGATGCGGATGTTCTTGCATGAATTCCGGTAGGTAAGGCCCGTTTTCAGAAATGGACACCTCGCACCATCCGTCCTTCTCCCTGCTCGTGATTTCGATCGCCACTTCCCTGCCAGCATGCTTCGCGATCAGCTCGATGATGGCGTTAAACACTTCAATGAGGAGGTCGTCTGCAAGGACAATCGCACCGCCAGGAGTTGCGTGCATCTGCAGATCCGGGTGGCGATGGACACTCCTCTCAATGACATCATCCAGGAGCACCGGAAGCAGGATGCTTTCTTCTGCGAAAATGCTCCTGATGAGATCCACATTGTGGATAACATCGATACAACTCTCCAATTCTTTGAGTGCATGGTCGGCTACATGCTCGTCTTTCCCGGAGAGAGACTTCTTCAGCAATGCAAGGTAGGACGCGGTTATCGTCTGAGAAACGCGGACATCGTGGGAGAGAATGTTGAGATAGAGGTTCATTTCTTCATTCGATTTCTGCAGGTCTGCGGTCCTCTCTGCCACCATGTCCTCGAGGTGTCCGGTGTATTCCTTGATCCGGTCCTCGGATTCCTTCAGTCTGTGGACAGTGTCCTTCAGGCGCGCCACCATGGTGTTGATGCCCCGTTCGAGTTTTTCGAACTCCAGCCCTTTCGTAGGCCGTATGGAATGATCGAGGTCTCCTTCCGCAATGATGGTGGTGTCCTCCACGATCTCGTTGATCGGCCGTGAAATGTACCGCGAGGAGCCGAAGGCGACAAAGATGCCTGTTACGATGGCGAGCATGGTGATCATGAGATGGGAGACGAAGATCTGGTTAATCTCTGCATGCTGCAGGCCCATATCATAGACGAGCTGGGCCACGAGGCTCATCTGGGATGAGGATACATAGTCTCCCCCCGAGAGATCGATGTAGAGGTAGCGCACAAGGATCTCATGTTCCTCATCCTGCACCTCCAGGGAGGTTTTATTTTCATACACGTCCACGACGTGCTCGCGCACTGCAGGATCCCATTGATACCCTTTTTCCCCCTTTTTTTGTGAGACGTGGGTCGTCTTGCCCGTGGAATCATAGAATACGATAGAGAGGAGATTTGGATTCAGGTCCACGAGATCTTCAGAGATCTGTGCGAAGGAAATCGCTAATCGCTCTGGCTCGAACGAATCGGAGGTAAGGCTCAGTTCGAGGAGATACCGATGGTCGCCCGTGGGCATGTAGGCAAATTTCCGGAGTTCTCCCGCGGGGTTGAATCCGTAGACGATCCGGTCGGCGGAAAATGCATCCCCCTCACGCAGCGCGGTGATCGATTGGTACACCTCCGGCCACTGCTTGAAGTCCAGGCCGCGATCATGTGCGCAGGTGGTGTACTCAACGACCCCTTCGGCATTGATGATGTAGAGGTCGAAGGATCCCTCATTCTTCGCCTCAAGCTGCTGCTTCAGTCTCTCAAGGTTCATCCCCTCCGGATTCCCCTGGCAACGTTCGTATTCGGCAATGAAGTCATCGAACCCTCGTTCCATCTTCGCGTCGAACGTGGCGTCAAAGAGCTGCATTCCCCTGTCCGCAAGGATCACCGACTGGACAATGCTCTTTTCGGTCTCCTGCTGAAGGGCCTGGTTTTTCGAAACCAAATTTTCTTTTGCCCCAAAATACGAAAATGCAGAGAATACACTGATGATAATGATAATGATCGCGAGGATGGAGACCATCAGATAGCGGGAGACCGAGAAGTACCTGCTGAGATTTTTCGAAGGTTGTTTCATTGGACACGCCAATGGACTTCGTTATGGGGGTTTTACCACATGAATGGAAATATTTTTACATTTATTCTTTTCAGTAATGTTGTATACAGGAAATGCCAGCGTGTCTAATGCCGCTCCCGGGCGCAAATGAAAGGTGAAATTCCGGCGAATGCATGGCAAGAACGCCGTGCGCTTCTATTTTGCATATATATATTTAACAACAGAATAAATGCGATTCTGTCAAGGAGGTGACCGACAATGCCAGAACTTGCACAGGAGAAAAGAGAAATACGCGCACGAAAGTTGGAAGTGAATGAGGGAAACGTTGAAGTCGACCAGCTCCTGGAAGCGATGATCCGGGGGAGCGCCTACAAGAAAGTCGAGGCTTCCAGGAAACTTGGAAAGATCGGTTCTCCGGCAGTTCCCATGCTCATCAAATTCCTGAATGATGAGGATCGGCAGGTCCGGTGGCGGGCCGCCATTGCGCTGGGTGCCGTGGGCGAGGCCGCTGTGGACCCCCTGATCGGCGTGCTTGAGGCAATGTCCTCGGGTGCACGGATCCCTGCAGCATGGGCTGCGGCGGAGATCGGGAATGCAAAGGTGGTGGATCCCCTCGTCAACATTATGTGCAGCGACCCCTCAGAATGCTGCCAGGTGATGGCGGCGGCGGCACTGCTCAGGCTCGGGGACTCCAGGGGCATCGATTCAGTCAGGGAAGAGTGCGGGAAAAGGGGGGAGGATTTCACCGGGCAGGTGCTCGAAGCGTACTGGGGGACATGAGGCCTCCCGGCATTCCCCCCTTTCTCATCATGCCCAGACGCTGACCGGATCGATGGTGGCGTCGATGAGCAGGTCAAACGCGATTTTTTCAGACCATCCGGCTTTTTTGAACATCTCCATGAAACTCACGCCGACAATCTTTGCCTCGTAGCCGGAGATGACGTCCTTGGCCATTTCGGCAGAAACCGGCATATTCGGCATCGAGAGGCCGCCCATGAGCACGACCACCTTCGGGTCCAGCGCCGGTGCCTCATCGGATACCTGCATTCCCACATCAGGCACCGGCCGGATGATCTTTGCCTTCGATTCATCGATGAACGGGACGAACACCAGCTCGAAGGGAAGGTCGCGGACGGCGAACCCGAGAAGCTCGATAAACGGTGTGCAGGTTCCCGGGCAGCCGTAGAAGACCACCTGGTCCCCGTCGTTCAATCCGGATTCCATGAGATACTTCTTGAAAGGCCTGAGCATGCCAGGCACACTGGTCAGTTGTTCCTTCAGCTCCATAGGGGAAAAGACGATGTACCGAAGAATAAAAGTATTCATCAATGGAGCCCGGTTTCCGGACCCCCGTTGTCTGCCTGTGCGCCGCGCAAAAAGTATTCAACGCATGGCGACCAGGACTGCCTGTCCGCTTGCATAGGAGGTGATGCTCCTATGAACCTCAGAATTGCCGGATATGCCGTCCTGCTGTTCCTGCTTGCGGGCTCTGCCGCCGCGGAGATCACACTCTCGCCGGAGGATGGGGCTGTTGTCGGGGACGTGATCACCATTTCGGGCACCACGAGTTTCTCGCCCCAAAACCGCGTGCACGTCGAGGTGCAATCGCTCTCCTTTGCGCCCACCAGCACGACGGAACAGGGCGTGGTCGCAGGGTATGCAACGACCACTGCAATCGTGGAGGAAGGGGGGGGTTGCGATGGTCTGTGGTGGTGGACACCTCGTCCCTCGCACCGGGCGAATATCTCGTGACCGCCGGGGTGGTGGGCACGGATGTGACCGATACGGCGCGTATGACCCTCATTACCGGCCCGGTCGGGATGACCGAACCGGCTGTCCCTCCCTTCCCTGAAGCAACGCCGTCTCCGGCGCAGAGCGCGACCGCGGTTCCGGAAGAGACCGCGGTGCCGGGTGTGGGCAGGGATCCTGTTGCATGCGTCGCCGGGCTCATCGCAGCAGTGGCGATCGTGGGCCTGCGCCTGAAGAAATGATGGTGCGGGACACGGGTTCCGGAGGTCAGGGGTAGCCCCGCCACCTGTCGTGCCCGCCCCGCAGGCCCTCGAGTGCGTCCATCGCCACGCCGGCATACATCAGCGAGGGGGCGCCTCCCATGAGCACCGCCATCCATGCGGCCTGCATGACCTCCCCGTCGGTGGCGCCCGCGGCGAGCGCTTCCCTGACATGGTAGGCGATGCACCAATTGCAGTGGGAGGAGACGGCAAGAGCGACCGCAATCAGCTGCTTGGTTTTTTTGTCCAGTGTCCCCTCTTTGCCAAGGGTGATGAGCAGGGTGTGGAAGGCTGCCATGTTTTCCGGGTCATGCTCGCCCATCGCCCGGATCATCTCCCGCATCTCCGTGAGCGTGTGGTGTGTTGTGTCCATCGGTTCCTGTGCTCCTGCAGTGATTTCAGTGTCGGCAGGCCGTCGGGTTGGCTCGAAGTCCCGCCGGCACCGCCGGCTACTCTTCCTCCAGCCAGCCGGGGTTCTCCTCCAGAAACTTCTTTTCTTTCTCGATGAGCTCCTCTTCGCTGAAGTGGGCGGGCATGCAGATGCATCGGTGCTCCACGAACCGCCCGCGTGCAAAGTGCCCCTGCCGCTGCTCCGGTCTGCATGCCCCGTAGCTGCCACGGTCAAAATCGTGGTATACCTGTTCGCACTGCGCGTTTTCGGCTTCGGATTTTGCTTCTTTCCATGACTGAGCCATAGACTCTCCTCTCTCCTCGTCTCCGTTACCCATTCCTGTGCCGCGAGAAAATAAAACACTGCGGTCAGAGCGATGGCGATGGGCTTTCTGGAGGGGTGTCCGCCCAAATACCATTGTCCGGTGAAATGGCTGTCACTCCGGTGGTGGAGGGCGCCGGGGGTGTGCCTGCCTGCATCTGCCATGTCCGTTCACCGGACGGGATGGGGCGACCACGCATGGAGGAACACCTCCTGTTCCTCCGGGAGGATCGGGATGCCCGGGAACTGCATCTTCGGGTGCGGAGGATTATTGCGTTCGAACGCTACAGGCACCGGGGACGACCGCGGGAGAGAAGAGGACGAGTTCGCCGCCTGTTAGAATCATCTGCTCGAAATGGAATGCGTTGACCATCTATTGCGGCACATCCGCAGTTAAACGGCGTTCTGGTGCATCGGACGGAAGAACGGAAAAAATGGTATGGAACCGGGTGTGCCGGGCCAGTGGTCTGCGATTGTGGCGATTCCTCGGTTTTTTGAGAGTGCGAACTGTTTGGCTGCAGAGGCCAGGTACAGGCGACCACATGCCTCGATGGATGGAGCAGTAGCGTGGTATGAGGTTCCCGGTACGCGCCTTCTTCCACGGGTTGTTGCGCCCGGGTTCCCTGCATGATGCCACGCGGCGAGGCGATCCCCAGTGCGTCTCCCGCAATGCGTCAGGGTCCCGGGCTGTTTCCGTGAATATCCAGCCCCGCTCCTTCCGGATGCTGATCAGATTATTGTGCATGACAGTATCGGAACAGGGATCAGTCCCCGTGCGGAGAATGTTCCCCCGAACGACCTTCTCCGCTGTTTTCCTGCCCCATTTCTGGAGCACCCGACATTTCACGAATCGACTTACTCCACCACCTCCCGACAAAAACTGTATTTGCAAACGCTCATATATAATATTTTTGTTTATTGATTACCTTTATTGATTATCCATCATACGGGGTGGTCGTATTCTGCCCTGCGTATGCGATGGAGTAATGGGCCGGGCGGGGACGCATGATCGTCCCTGTTCCGGTGGAGCCGCACGAAGGCCGCTGACGATCCCTGCGCACCCCTCAGAAATACCGGTTCACGCCGAACAGGTGCTCTTCCTCGGCGATCGTGTTCATTTTCCGGGCATGTGCAACGACCGGGATTTCAGGGCCATGCACAAATCGCTCTTTCATTTCTTCGATTGCCCTGCTGACTGCCTCCTCGCGCGAACCTGCGTCATCGACATTGACTTTGACGGTCAGGATCACTTCCCATCGTCCTGTCACTCCCTCACCTCGCCATCTGCATGCAGGGTGCGTGTAATGCACCCGAGAAGATAAAGACAGCTCCTGTTCACAACAAAGAAAGGGATCGAACGCCAATATCGATGGTATATGGCCAGAATGTACGGGGGGAAACGAAGGTATCTCCGCCGGATGGCGCTCCGGTATACCGTTCTCGCCCTTGTTTCCTGCGGATTCGTCGCCGCGCTTGGGGGCGTCTGCCTCCTCGCAATCATGGCGCACGACCTCCCTCCCGCTCTTCTGGCGGCGCCGGTGCTCATGGCAGCGGTGCCGGGATATTTTTTCCGGCGGCGCGGGGGATATCGGTACGGTATCAGGGGGGAGGAGGCGGTCGCGCGCGCGCTCTCGGCCCTCGACGACCGCCACCGGGTGTTCAGCTCCCTCGTACTGCCGGGTGCTCGGGGGGATATCGACCACGTGGTGGTGGGCCCTGGAGGTGTGTGTGTGCTCGAAACCAAGAATTATGCCGGCGAAATCACCTGCACCGGGGACCGGTGGGCCCGCCGCAGGGACGGGGCGTGGAAGGCGATGGAACGCAGTCCCGGCAGGCAGGCGATCGACAACGCCCGGCGTCTTGCATCGGTTCTTGAGGGGTGCTCCGTCGCCGTACCCGTGGATCCCGTGGTCGTGCTCGCCAGCAGCAATGCACGCGTCCGGTGTGAGGATCCAGCGGTGCCGGTCGTCATGAGGGGTGAGCTGGCCTCGTTTTTCTCGTCACGGAAAAGCCGTCTTACTGCGAAGGATATACGGCTCATTGCTGATTTTATCCGGAGATCAGCCCGTCTCGAATGATTCTGCGGTGCAGATCGCCTGCGCGGGAGGCCGCTGAAATATTATTATAATAGGATATTTATATTAACCGTCTGCCGCGTTTGAGGGATAGGAGCATGTGGTCGAGCAGGCGAGCAGTATTGGGTGTCGCATTCATCGTTGGGATCCTCCTCCTGGGGGTAGCGATCCTGATTCCCGGCATCGTTGGTGGGGGGCAACTCTATGCCCAAAAAGAGATGCCCGGGCCGGAGGGAATGCTTGCCTCCGTCAGCGCCGGGGATGGGTGCAGGGCATACGTCGGAGAAGGGGTGAGGTTTGCCGGACGGTGTCTTGCGGATGCGGAGACTGCAGACACCCTCCTGTATACGTGGGACTTCGGAGACGGAACCGTGGAACAGGGCAACCTGACCCCGTACCACCGGTACGCACGCGAGGGGACGTACACGGTGACCCTCACCGTCACCGATACGAACGGTAACACCCGCAGCGACACGGCCGATGTCATCGTGGAACCTGTGCCGGAGCAGGAGGACCCGGGCAAAGACCCGGAGGTTACGCCGTCCCCGGCGGCCACGGCCGGCGCCACGCCAACCCCGGGCCCGACCCCCACCGCAACCGCGACCCGGACGCCTGCACCGACCCGAAGCACCTCCTCCGGCGATGATGAAACCGATATGCTCTGCGATTTTCGTGCCAGCGTACGGGAAGGATCCGCTCCCCTGACCGTGCAGTTCAGCGACACATCCCCGGCAGTCGCCGACACATGGTCCTGGGGGTTCGGTGACGGGGCCACATCGACCGAGCAGAACCCGACCCACGTGTATGCGATCCCGGGTTCCTATTCGGTGTACCTGCATATCGAGGATGAGGGTGGTGAAAGATATGGGGAGATTAAAAACGGCTACATCACGGTGACCGAACCGCCGGCACCTCCGCAGACGGAATTTTCTGCCGATACCACCGCCGGTGAAGCGCCGCTGACCGTTTCGTTTACCGACCTCTCGGGCGGCAGTCCCACCTCGTGGGCGTGGGAGTTCGGCGACGGCGGGGCTTCGGCGGACCGGAATCCAACGCACGAATATATAATGTCCGGCACCTACACGGTGACCCTGACCGCCGGAAACGAGTTCGGCAGCATCGCCCAGACCAGGGAGGGCTACATCACGGTGACAGCACCTGCACCACCGCCCACAGAGCCGACCGCACCGCCAACTGAGGAGCCCACCGTAGAACCGACCGAGGAGCCGACCGTAGAACCGACTGAGGAGCCGACCGTAGAACCGACCGAGGAGCCGAATGATGACGACGATGACGACGATGGCGATGATGATGATGATGACGATGACGACCGCTGGCGCGACGATGACGATGAAGATGATGATGACGACGATGACCGCTGGCGCGACGACCGACGGCGGGATGACCGGAGGCGGTAATCCTCACCTCCTCCCTTCTTGCCACCCTCCCCCGCTTCCCGGAAAGCTTTTTTTGAAATCGTGCTGCAGTGAGCACCGTATTGTGCCGGCGAGCATGGGTGCCGCTGGCCGCAGGCGGTGTGCGAGAGCGTGATGGGGGGGGGGCGGTCGGCAGGGAAGTATCACGATCTTTTTCGGGCGGTCGGGAGTAACTATGGTGAATGAAGGGCACTGAACACCTCTCGCTTTCCCTCGGCACGATGCTTGTCCTGCTGGCGCCCTGGCTGCCGGAGAATGCACTGCAGATCGCCGTGCTCTGCGGCGGCGTCGCCATCGGTGCACTCCTGCCCGACACCGACGCGAAGGATTCGAAGATCCATCATATGAACGGCGTCTCCCGTATCTTCGGGGCTGTCATGCGCCCCCTGATCATCCCCCTTATGCGGGTGATCTACGGCGCACTGGGGTATTCCTTCAACCCCGCCCACCGCAAATCGCTCCATACGCTCTTCGGCGTGGGCGTGTACTCCGTGCTGCTCTCGCTCCTTATCTGGGTCGCGCTCTCGCTGCTCGACCGGTGGGACCCGGTGGCGCTCCTCTTCATGGGGGGGCTTGTGGCGGGAGGGGTGCTGCATATCGTCGAAGACTGCTGCACCGTTGCAGGGTGCAGTCCATGCGCCCCGTTCAGAAACACAAAAATCGCTGGGGGGATCTCCACCGGAAAACGATCCGAACAACGGCCGGTGCATTTCATCGCGTTCCTGGTTGCCGGCGCAGCACTCGCGCTCGGCCTTCGCCTTCACTACGGCATGCACCCCGAAGCCATCCTGGTCTATGCCGCGCCCGCCCTCCTCCTCTCGTGGGGGCTGTTCTTTTATATCGCGCAGTTCGGGGTAAAATCGTGAAAAGAGGGCATACGGGGTTCAGGGCCACAATCCGGCAACTGCCCCGGTTATTTCATCTCGGCGCCCCAGATGGTATGCTCGTACCGCTGCGCTTTTTCGGAGCCCCGGGTGCAGAAGAACATGTTGTTGAGACCCAGCTCCGTGGCGACCGGGCACTGCGGGCAGAGGCACTCCTTCTCGAAGTTGATGCACATGAAGCTCTTCCCGGTCGCACAGAACAACCGCTCGTTTGCATCCTTTGCGCAATTGGTGTATGTGGGACATGTCGGGCAGATACACTTTGATTTGAGGTTTTCCAGCGCCGCCGCCCGCTCTTCATCGGACATCTTCCTCATCGCTTCCAATTTTTCCTTGAACTTTGTCATACGCATCCTCCATGCAGGTATGTGGGTGCCCATATAGCTAACGATATATATAATTCTCGCTATCGCTGAAACCGGTACTTGCGGGAAGTCCGAAAAAACGATGCTGCCCGTCCGGGCAGGAAAAATGAGGGCGGGTGGGAAACGGTCAGGCCAGATAATCGTCCGGCCTGGGGATCTGATCTTTCAGACCTTTTCGTTTGCGGATCTCGCGCACGACATCGTTGAGGGCGTTCTGCGGGACGGTCTCGAACCCGGCGAACTCGGTGCTCCACATGGCGCGTCCCTCGGTTGCCGAGCGCACGTCACCTGCAAACCCGAAGAGCTCCGCCACCGGCGCCTTGCCGACGACAGTGACGGTGTCGCCCTCGGACTGCATGTCATAGACCTGCCCGCGGCGGCCCTGGATCTGGCCGGTGGCGCTGCCCATGTGCTCCTGCGGGACGGTGATCTGGATGTTCTGCATGGGCTCGAGCAGCGAGTCGCCTGCCATGAGCATGCCTGCCTTGACTGCTGCGCGCACGGCAGGGATGACCTGCGCAGGACCGCGGTGGATGGCGTCCTCATGCAGCTTGACATCGACAAGGCGGATCTTGACGTTCTGCACCAGCTCGTCGGCGAGCGGTCCGCCCGCAAGGGCCTCGCGCCAGCCTTCGAGCACCAGCTCCATGGTCTCGTTGAGGTACTGGATACCCTTGGTCATGTCGATGAACATGTTGGTGCCTTCGATGGCCTTGATGCTCTTGGCTTCATCCTTGTCCATACCTGCAGCGACGAGGGCGTCCCTGCGCTCGAGCTGGGGCATGTTCATCGAGACCTCACCGTTCTTCATGAGCTCCACGATCTTCGGGTCCATGGGCTCCAGTTCGATATAGAACCGGTTGTGGCGGTTGGGCGACTTGCCCTCCACCGGGCCCGCGGTGCCGGTGATCGTCTCGCGGTAGACCACGATCGGCGTCGACGTGACGATCTCCACGCCCTTGTCGCGCTTGATACGGCCCGTGATGATCTCCAGGTGCAGCTCGCCCATGCCCGAGATCAGGTGCTCGCCGGTCTCCTCGTTGATGGTGACCGCAACCGTCGGGTCCTCCTTCGCCACCTGGCGGAGCACCGTGACCAGTTTGGGCAGGTCCTTCATGTTCTTCGCCTCGACGGCGACGGTCATCACCGGCTCGCTGTAGTGCTTGAGGGACTCGAACGGGGTCGTCTCCATTAGGGTGGTGACCGTCGATCCGACGATGGCGTCCTTGAGGCCGGTGACCGCGGCAATGTTGCCTGCCGGCAGCTCCTCGACCTCGATACGCTCGGCGCCCATGAAGATGCCCACCTGGGTGAGGCGGTTGGCCTTCTTGGCGGAGCCCATCACGTACACCTCAGTGCCGCGGCGCAGCCTTCCGGAGAAGAGACGGCCGGTGGCGACTTCGCCTGCGTGGGGGTCGAAGGAGATGTCGGTGATCATGAGGCCGACCGGACCGTTCGGGTCGCAGTTCAGCATGGCCCTGCCCTCTTTCGTCTCCTTGTCCCCGTGCCAGATGATGTTGATACGCCGCTTCTGCGCATCGTAGGGGTTGGGCAGGTGCCTGACCACCATGTCGAGCACGACCGCGCTCAGCGGGCTGTTCTTGGCGAGGTACTTCATGTCCCCGGCTGTACACTTTTCATAGACATCCTTGAACGAGATCCCGCTCTTCTTCATGAAGGGGACCGATACCGCCCAGTTATACAGGGCCGACCCGAATGCCACCGTTCCCTCGACGGCATCCAGTTTCCAGCCGGCCTTGTAGGCCTCCTCGTTCATGCCCTTGATGAGCTTGTTGACCTTGTCGATCACCTTGCCCAGGCGGATCTGCATCTCCATCTCGTCGACCTTGAGCTCGTTGATGAGCCGGTCCACTTTGTTGATGAAGAGCACGGGGCGGACGCCCTCCTTGAGCGCCTGGCGGAGCACCGTCTCGGTCTGGGGCATGGTTCCTTCCACGGCATCCACGAGCACCACCGCACCGTCGACGGCGCGCATGGCGCGGGTCACGTCCCCGCCGAAGTCGACGTGGCCGGGGGTGTCGATCATGTTGATGAGGTACTCCTCTCCCCCGTACTCGTGCACCATCGAGACGTTGCTCGAATCGATGGTGATGCCGCGGGCCTGCTCCTCCTCGTCCGAGTCCATGAAGAGCTGGCGCCCGGCGAGCTCCTCGCTGATCATGCCCGCTCCTGCGAGCAGGTTGTCCGAAAGGGTTGTCTTTCCGTGATCAATGTGAGCGACGATGCCGATGTTGCGGATATGCTCCGGCTTGTCCATCAGCGTGGTGACTCGCTCAACCATCTTTTTCCGTCTTGTCATTGAAACCACCAGAAAAAAAGTGTTATTATCGCCTATCTGGCTGATTTGGCCACGCGTTCTCGTTCTTCTTTCTTGCTCACCGAGAAGCAGCGCGTGTCGCCGTTCGCCGCAGCGATGAGTTCATCCGCAAGGCATGCGCTGACCGATTTTTTCGACTTGTGGGAGGCGTTGCGCACCCCGCGGCTGATGAAGGTGAGGGCCGAGTCGACCCTGCGCTGGGGTGCCGTGTCCACCGATTTGGGCACATTGATGCCGCCGTACTTCAGGCGCACGGTCTCTTCCCGGGGGCCCGCGTTGGAGATGGCGTCCACCAGCACCTCGATCGGGTTCTTCTTGGTCTTTTTGTGGATGATCTCGAATGCATCCTTCACGATGCGGATGGTAAGCTCCTTTTTGCCGGTGTTATGCTCCGTCTGCATCAGCTTGTTGATGAGGCGTTCGACGATGAGCATCTCGCTCTTGGCAAACTGGGTTCCCGCAAGCTTGCCACAGGAGTGCGGAACGATCATCGACTGGAGGTTGACATACCTGACCAGCCCGGGGTCCTTGATCTGCACCTCGTTGATATCCCAGCGGTTGAAGAGCAGGTTCTGCGGCAGCGTTTCCTGCTGTTCTCCGGCATCTACAGTCTGTTCTGCGTCTGTCATGAACATCACCTGCGCGGCTTCTCCTTGCGTCCGAGCACCATTTCCTGGAGCGACACGTTGTTGACCGCGGTCACCTGGAAACGCACTCCGGGAATGTCTCCCTTTGAACGGCCCAGCCTGCCGCCGATGCCCTCGATAGTCACTTCATCGTGCTCGTCGATGAAATTGATTGCGCCGTCACCGACAGCAAACGCAGTAACCTGGCGCCCGTTTTTGATCAGCTGCACGCGCACGCACTTGCGGATCGCGGAGTTCGGCTGCTTTGCTTCCACACCCACCTTTTCAAGCACAATCCCACGTGCCTGCGGTGCTCCCTCGAGCGGGTCCGACTTAATATCCAGGCCAAGCTGGCGGCGCGAGTAGTTCACGTCTCGCCATCTGCGCTTTTTTGCGTCACGCTTGCAGGCTCTGGCTGCAAATTTTCCTTTTCCCATTATATACCCTCAAAATTCTATTTCACAATGAGATGGGCTGACCTCTTTGAGGTAATAATTTTCGTTCGGGAATGATTTATATATTGTGGCCTTCCCCTGCGATCGGTGCACCGGCGCCGCGCCCGAAAGGCGCGGATGTCGCGGGGAGCATCATCAATTTCTGCCCGAATGCGGTCCCAGCAGACTCATGTCTTATATGGGCGGCTGGCGAACATTGTACAATGATTTCCCGAATATATAAGGAAGCGTATTTTGAAGCCAGTCACCGTCTCCTCCACTATGCTGGCAAATGCTTCCGGCTCCACGGCCACCAGTGGCGGGTTGAGGTCTGGGTGGAGGGCCGGGTGGATGAAAGGACCAGTATTCTCGTCGATTACAACTGCATCAAGGAGGTCGTCGGGACATTCGATCACCAGGTGATCCTCAACGTCGACGACCCCATGGTCGAGTGCCTCTCCCGCTTCCAGGAGGTCGTCACGACGGACGGGGACCCGACCAGCGAGCTCCTTGCCGCAGTGATCGCGCAGGCGATCAACGACGCGTGCCGCACGCAGAACCTCGATGCACGCGTGACCCGGATCCGGGTCTGGGAATCCACGAGCTGTTATGCAGAGTGTTCCTATGAAGATCAGTGAACTGTTCAGGAGCATTCAGGGCGAGGGGCGCAATCAGGGGTGCATCAGCGTGTTTGTCCGTCTTGCCGGCTGCAACCTCGACTGCACATGGTGCGATACCCGGTACGCACGCGAGGAGGGGGCCGATATGGCGCCAGAGGAGGTTGCCGCGCAGGTAGGCCGGCTCGGCGGGCGGCGGGTCTGCATCACCGGAGGAGAACCGCTGCTCCAGGCCGACGAGCTCCTCCTCCTGCTCGACCGGCTCAGGGCGGATCGCTACATTGTGGAAATCGAGACGAACGGGACGCTCGACTTCCGGCCGTTCCGGGAGTACGCCGCCATTTGCATGGATGTAAAATGCCCCTCATCCGGGGAGACGAGCGATACCTCGCTGCTCGCGTACCTGACGGCCCGGGACTGCGTGAAATTCGTGGTGGGCGGGCATGCAGACCTGGAGTATGCACGAAGCCTCATCGGCTGCGTCCCTACCGGCCCCGAGATCCTCGTGACCCCTGTTGAGGGAAGCGACCTTGCCGAGATAGCCGGATACATTCTCGCACACAACCTGCCGGTGCGCCTTCAGGTGCAGCTGCACAAAATTATCGGGGTGAAATGATGAAGGCGGTCTGCCTGCTCTCGGGAGGGATGGATTCCTCTACCCTCGCGTACGTTGCGCGGGACATGGGCTACGCAGTCTACGCCCTCCATATGACCTACGGACAGCGCACCGAGAACCGAGAACGCGAATGCGCCAAAAAAGTGGCGCAATTGCTCGGCGCACGGGAATTTCTCGGGATCAATCTAGATTATTTTGCCCGCATCGGGGGCAGCAGCCTCACGGACCGCAGCATGGAGATCACCGACCACGAGGAGGGGCAGGAGGGCATCCCCTCGACGTACGTACCATTCCGCAATGCGAACCTGCTCTCCATCGCCACCTCGTACGCCGAGGCGCGCGGTGCGGATGCCATTTTCATCGGCGTGCAGACATCGGACTATGCGGGGTACCCGGACTGCCGGCCTGAGTTCATCGATGCCTTCCAGCGCGTGATCGATCTGGGGACCGCCGACGAAACTCATATACGGCTCGTCACGCCCTTCGTCCGCCTGAAAAAGGCCGATATCCTGCGCACCGGGATCGATCTCGGGGTGCCCTACGAGCACACCTGGTCGTGCTACCGCAGCGAGGGCCCGGCCTGCGGGCGGTGCGATTCGTGCCACTACCGTCTGGAGGCGTTCCGGCAGGTGGGGGCCCGGGACCCGATCGCGTACGCGGAGGAGCGGTAATGGAGATTTACCGGGGAACGAGGCTGCGCATCGAGAAGCACGATGTTGCGCTCCCCGGGGGGAGGAAAAAAGAGCGGGTGGTGGTGCGGCCGGGCGGGGCGGTCGCCATCCTCCCCGTCGAGGAGGACTGCTGCCACCTCATCCGCCAGTACCGCCACGCCATCGACCGCACCATCCTCGAGGCGCCCGCGGGAACGATGGACGAGGGCGAGACGCCAGAGGAGACCGCCCGCCGGGAACTGATCGAGGAGACGGGGATGGCCGCAGAAACGCTGACCCCGCGGGGCTATATCTACACCACGCCGGGATTTACCGACGAGGTCATCCACCTGTTTGAGGCGCGCGGGCTCTCCCGCTCGGGCGCGTATGCCATGGATGAGGACGAGGTGATTGAGCCGGTACGCGTGGCGCGTGACGCCCTGCCCGGGATGATCCGCGACGGTACAATCGTCGATGCAAAGACCATCTGCCTTATCTGCCGCTGTTTCGGGTGGTAGCATTGCATCGCGGGTTTGTATTCCTCATCAGCATCCTGCTGGCCGCCCCCCTCTGTGCAGGTTGCACGGCGCCCGGGGATTCGGGTGCCTACCGCGTCGCCGAAAACGGCACGCTCACGATCACGGCCCCCTCCCCGGACTTCTCGGCAACGGTCATCGAGGCGCATGACGGCGTTTCTCTCAGCCGCGTGGTCTTTGAAAACCCGGGAGGGCGCGTCTATGCCCTGCTTGCCGCCCCCGACACCCCCTCGGCGGCGATCGTGTATGCGCCGGGCGCCGGAATGGGGGCAGAAGCGCACCACGACCGCGCGTTCCGCTATGCAACGAAGGGCATCGCGTTCATGGTCGTCGATATCCGCGGGCACGGGGGCGAAACCTCCGGCTATTCCATGAACCTCGAAAGGGATTACGGGTTCTTTGAAAAAGGACGGTGGCCGCAGTACTACCGGATCGTGCAGGATCTGATGATCGCCCGCGCCATGCTCGGGGATCGCTATGGTGTTCCCGTGTACGCTGCAGGATCGAGTGACGGCGGGCGGTATGCGGCGATTGCTGCAGCCACCGATGAAGATTTCGCAGGATATTTCGGCGTCTCGACCTCGGGGTTCAGTCGTGCGGGCGAGCAGTACACCGGAGCGCTTCGCACCTTCCTGCTCTCCATCGACCCCGAATGCACCATCGGTGCGATCTCCCCACGCCCCGTGCGCATCTTCCACGCTCCCCTTGACCGGGTCATCGCCTACGATCAGGGGATGGCGCTCTTCAACCGCGCCCGTGAACCGAAGGATTTCATCGCCTTCAACGGCACCCACGGCATCTGCGATGAGGTCGATGACCGGGTGATTGCAGACGTCCTCACCTTTAAAGCACCCTGAACGTGAAGAATATATGATTCTTTACTGGAGAAGGGAGAATGGCTGAAGATACCGGACTGGATACCGCACGAAAACAATACGAGTTCAAAAAGACGCTTGAGAAACTGGCAGAAAAGGAGGGGAGCGGGACCGAGCTGATCACCATCTACATCCCGCCCGACAAGCAGATCTCCGATGTCACCTCACAGCTGCGCGACGAATTCGGCCAGTGCTCCAACATCAAAAGCAAACAGACGCGCACCAACGTCCAGAGCGCCATCTCTTCCATCCTCTCCCGCCTGAAATACTATGGCCGCCCGCCCGAGCATGGCATGGCTGTCTTCTGCGGCACCATCAAGCTCGGCGGGGACCGCACCACCCTTGACTGCACCATCATCGAGCCGCCCGAGCCTATCGGGCTCTACATGTACCGCTGCAGCTCCCACTTCGAGCTCGAACCCCTCATGGCGATGCTCGAGGAGAAGGTGGTCTACGGGCTGATCGTGATCGACCGGCGGGAGGCGTATATCGGGTTTTTGCGCGGCAACCGCATCGAGCCCATGTCCGGGGTGACCTCCACCGTGCCGGGCAAGCAGCGCAAGGGCGGCCAGTCGGCGATGCGGTTCCAGCGCCTTCGCCTCATCGCCATCAACGAATTCTACAAGAAAGTCGGCGACCGGGCGAGCGAGATATTCATGGCGGAAAAGGACTTCTTCGAACGGTTCAAGGGGGTACTGATCGGGGGGCCCACGCCGACCAAGGAGGAGTTTGCGGACGGCGATTATCTTCACCACGAGCTGCAGAAACGCATCGTCGGCCTCTTCGACGTCTCCTACACCAACGAGAGTGGGCTTGCCGAGCTGGTGGACGCCGCGCAGGACGCCCTGCGCGGCGTGGAGGTCATGAAGGAGAAGCTGGTGATGGACCGCTTCTTCAAGGAGCTCGTCAAGGACGACGGGGTTGCCGCCTACGGCGAGGAGAGCGTGCGCAAGAACCTCGAGCTGGGCGCGGTGGACACCCTGCTGCTCTCTTCGGTCCTGCGCAAGGCGCGGGTCAGGATCGAGTGCCAGAACTGCGACTATGCGGAGGAGCGAACGGTTCAGCTTGAGCCCGGAAAGAGCCTCCGGGACATGGAACTGGGCAACTGCGAGAAGTGCAGCGCTCCGCTGTTTATGGCGGATGAGGCCGACATCATCGACGAGCTGACCGACCTGGCGGATGCGAGCAGCACGGGGGTGAGGATCATCTCCGACGATTTTGAGGAGGGCGCCATGCTCTACAACGCATTCGGAGGGATTGCGGCAATCCTTCGCTACAGGACGGGGTACTGATGTTTCTTGCGACCTACCATGCAATCGAGGAAGCCCTCCGGGCGAGCGCAGGCGAAGAGGATGTGCAGCTCATCGACGGCGGCGAGCATGCCGACCTCGCCTCCACGGTGGCGTTCAGGCTTGCGAAAGTGCGGAAAAAAGCTCCTGCCGCGATCGCGCAGGAGATCGCGTCGGAGATTGCCGGCACGCTGGACGATCGTGACGTGCAGGTCGAGGTGATCGGCCCCTACATCAACTTCATCTTCGGGCGCCGCTATGCCAGCCGTGCGGCGGAAGCAGCACTTGCCGAAGGCTATGGGCAGCTTGCCCCCCGGCGGACGAGCGTCTGCATCGAGCACACCAGTGCGAACCCCAACGGCCCCCTGCACGTCGGGCATATCAGGAACTCCATCATCGGCGACACCCTCGCGCGGGCATTCCGCAAGGCCGGGCACCCGCTCGAGGTGCAGTACTACCTCAACGATATGGGACGCCAGATCGCCATCGTCTCATGGGGCTTCGATACCCTCGCCGTCGAGCCGCGCGAGGGGGAGAAGGGCGATCACTATATCGCCCGCGTCTATGTCGCTGCCAACCGGGCGATCGGTGACGACCCGGCAACCGCCGCCGAAATCGACCGGAGAATGGCGCTCATCGAGCAGGGGGACCCCGATACCGTCCGGAAGTTCAGACATGTCGTCTCGATGTGTGCCGACGGCATCAAAGCGACGCTCCAGCGGCTCAACGTGCACCACGACCGCTACATCTGGGAGAGCGATTTCGTCCGGAACGGGCAGATGGAGACCACCCTCGACCGGATCGCGAGCTTGCCTGAGTGCATCCGCGATGACGTCCTCTCCCTCGATCTCACCGGGTGCGGCTTTGAAAAGCGCTATGTGCTCCGCCGAAGCGACGGCACTTCGGTGTACGCGGCCCGCGATCTCGCGTACCATATCTGGAAGGGCAGCAATTTCGACGATATCATCGACGTGCTCGGTGCCGACCATAAGCTGATCGGCGCCCAGCTGATTGCCACGCTCGGCCTGCTCGGGGAGAACGCGCCCGAAATCGTCCATTTCGAGTTCGTCTCCCTTCCCGAGGGCTCCATGAGCACGCGGCGGGGCACCTTCGTCTCCGCCGACGAGCTGATCGACGAGGTCACCGAACGGGCGCTCGAGGAGGTCACCGCCCGCCGCCCCGAGCTCGACCTGGATGAGCGGCGCGCCATCGCCCGGTCGGTGGCGGTGGGCGCCATCAGGTACGACATCGTCCGCGTCTCGCCCGACAAAAGCACCGTCTTCGACTGGAAGGAGGCGCTGAACTTCGAGCGGCAGAGCGCCCCCTACATCCAGTACGCCCATGCCCGCGCCTGCAGCATTCTCGCCAGAGCAGGGGAGTTCGAGGCGGCGTGCGATCTTGCGACCGAGAACGAGATCGCGCTTGCCAAGCATATCGCCCTCTTCCCCCGGATGGTTGCAAAGGTGGTGGAGGAGCGAAGACCGCACATGCTCGCCACCTATGCCCGCGAGCTCGCAGACCTCTTCAACCAGTTCTACCGCTACGAACCGGTGCTGAAGAGCGAGGGTGTGGTGCGGGACTCACGGCTCACCCTCGTCAAGGCGGCGCAGAACACGTTGCATGAAACCCTGGAAACGCTTGGTATCGATGCACTCAGAAGCATGTAAGGCCCTGAAAAAACAGGGCTACCAGTTTTTCAACGACCGCTCCTCCGCGGCGCTCAAGCCCTGCATGTGGAACAAGCGGACGCTGCGGGGCGGGGCGATGTGCTACAAGCACACCTTCTACGGCATCGAGAGCCACCGCTGTGTCCAGATGACGCCGACCCTCCGCTGCAACCAGCGGTGCCTCTTCTGCTGGCGCTCCATGGAGCACGAGGTCCGTGAGGAGGAGGAGATCGATCCCGCCGAGATCGTGGCGAGGGTCCCGGCGCTCCAGAAAAAGGCACTCTCCGGGTTCAAGGTCTCGCAGTATGTCACCCCCGAACGGTTTGCGGAAGCGCTCGATCCCACCATGGTGGCCATATCCCTCTCCGGAGAGCCGACCTGCTACTCCCGCCTCCCCGAGCTGATCGACCAGTTCAACGAGGAGGGCTACACCACGTTCCTGGTCAGCAACGGCACGAGGCCCTGGGTGCTCGAGCGGTGCCGCCCCTTCCAGCTCTACATCTCGCTGGATGCGCCGGACAGGGAGACGTATATGCGGATCTGCCGGCCGAAGGGCGATTACTGGGAATTTCTCCAGGAAAGCCTCTCCCTGCTCGGGCCCCGCCGGTCAGTGATACGCGTGACCGTGGTGCAGGGGCACAACGATTTCGGTGCGGAGGGCTATGCCCGGATGATCCAGGGCTCGGGGGCGGATTTCGTGGAGGTGAAGGGATACATGTATCTTGGATACAGTCGAAAAAGGCTTTCACGGGAGAACATGCCGGAACACGAGCATGTGCGGGAGTTTGCCGAGGCGATTGCACAACACTGCGACTATCGCCTGCTGGACGAACGCCCCATCTCACGCGTGGTCTGTCTGGAGCGTATCCAATGAGGTTCGATGCCGAAGCATTCAGGAAACTATCACGTGAAGATTTCGAAAAAGCGTGGTACAAAGGGCCCGAGGTCCTGACGCCCCCCGGCGTTGCGGGCACCTACCCGCGCAGGCGCTACCGCCGGGCGAGCCCCCACCCGATCAGCGAGACGATTCAGCGCCTGCGGCAGGTGTACCTGTCGATGGGGTTCGATGAAGCGTGCAACCCCCTGATGATCGAGGAGAAGGATGTCTACCGCCAGTTCGGGCCGGAGGCGAGCGCCGTGCTCGACCGGGTGTTCTACCTTGGCGGCCTGCCGCGGCCCAACGTGGGGATCGCGCAGGCGCAGATCGAGCGGATCGGTGCCATTACCGGCCAGCCCCTCAGCACCGAACACGCAAACAAAATGCGGGAGACGCTCCATGCCTACAAGAAATCGGTCATCGACGGCGACGAGCTGACCCACGAGATCGCCTCGGTGCTCGAGGTCGACGATGCGGTCGCCCTGCGCATCCTCGATGAGGTGTTTCCCGAATTCAAGGATCTGGCCCCGGAATCGTCGCGGACGACCCTGCGCAGCCACATGACGAGCGGATGGTTCATAACCCTGGGTGCGCTCTGGGAGCATGCACCCCTCCCGATCCGCCTCTTTTCGGTGGACCGCTGTTTCCGGCGCGAGCAGGAGGAGAGCGCTACCCGCCTGATGACCTACCACTCAGCATCCTGCGTGGTGGCGGGGGAGGATGTCACCAACGAGGAGGGAAAGGCGGTGAGCGAGGCGCTGCTCTCTGCGTTCGGGTTCACCGATTTCAAATTCCTCCCGGACGAAAAACGCTCCAAGTACTACATGCCGGACACGCAGACCGAGGTCTACGCCCGCCACCCGGTGCATGACTGGGTGGAGGTGGCGACCTTCGGGATGTATAGCCCCTCGGCGTTGGGTGAGTACGGCATCGAGGTGCCGGTGATGAATCTCGGGCTCGGCGTGGAGCGGCTGGCAATGCTCGCCTATCAGGCCGACGACGTGCGCCGCCTCACCTTCCCCCAGTTCTTCCCGCAATCCCTCTCCGATCGCGCCATCGCCGCACTGGTGGGCCTGCGCGAGGGGCCGGCAACGGTTGCGGGCCGAGCCCTCGCCCTCGCCATTCGCGAGGGTGCCGAGGCGCATGCCGCCGAGCCCGGTCCCTGCTCGTTTGCGGTGTGGGAGGGCTCCCTCGGGCAGACCGCGATCAGGGTGTTCGTGGAAGAGCCGGAATCGAACACCAGACTGCTCGGGCCTGCCTGTTTCAATGAAATTTTCGTTCACCGGGGCTCGGTGCTCGGCGTCCCGGACACCGAAAAGTGGGCGGAGGTGCGAAAACTCGGCGCCTCCACCGGCATCACCTATCTTGATGCGGTCGCCAACCTTGCCGCCGCACGCATCGAGGAAGCGGCACGCTGCGGCGGTGAGACGATGGTGCAGGTGAAGATGGTGAAACTCCCCGGCGATATCAACGTGAAAATCGGGGAGTCCGCCATGCGGTTCATCACGGACAACAACAAAAAGGTGGACGTGCGGGGCCCGGTGTTCATGACCGTCCGGTCCGAGCTGACCTGAGCCGGACGGCCCTCAATTCCCCCTGCTGCGCGGCTCTGCGGGGCGCCCCGCGGTGGGGGCGTTTTTGATGCATCACAACCATTTTTTATTCCACAGAATCCAATGATTATCCTTCTGGATAACCTGTAAAACATACCATTTTAAACTGTCTTGTACCACCCAGAGCTGCGTCGGGGTGATCGCCATCGAACAAGGATTCCGTAGAATATTTGATGTTTTTAGAAACGGGGCCACTGCCTTTCCTGTAAAGGATGCCCTCGGCGGAATCGAGCTGAAACGAGCCCTCGATTATGTGCTCTGGGACGGGCTGGCCACGCAGGTCATGGTCACCCTTACCGCGGGGATTTTTCTGGTGGCGTTCGCGCTCGAGCTGGGGGCATCCAATACGGTCATCGGACTGCTCGCCGCCATTCCCCCGCTCGCGGAACTCTTCCAGATTCCGGCGATCTATATCGTTGAGAAGGTGAGAAACCGGCGTTTTCTCGTCGTTCTCAACTCGCTTCTGGCGCGGTGCTTCTGGATTCCCATCGCCGCCATTCCCTTCGTCTGTCCGCCGGATCTCGCCATCCCCGTACTGATTGCCTCGATGTGCCTGTACGCCACCTTCTCGGCAATCTCCCACTGCGGCTGGAACTCGTGGATGCGGGACCTCATACCGCAGGACCGGCTTGGCGAGTTCTTCTCCCGGCGGATGAAGCTCTCCACCATCTGTGCCATCATGCTCAGCCTCTGTGCGGCCGCCTTTCTCGATGCATGGGGGGTTCGCATGCCGGGTGACCTGGCATCCGGCTACTCGGTGGTATTCATGGCGGGGTTCGGCGCTGGGCTGGTGGGCGTGTACTACCTTTCGAGGACGCCCGAGCCGAAGATGCTCCCCGCAGAAAGCCACCATTTCACCAGACTTCTTGCGGCTCCCGTCAGGGATATCAATTTCAGGAACCTGCTGGTATTTCTCGGCTCGTGGAACTTCGCCGTCAACCTGGCCGCGCCCTTCTTCACGGTGTATATGCTCACCCTGCTCGGCCTTGAGATCACCTGGGTCATCGCGTTCTCGGTACTCAGCCAGGTGGTGAGCGTCGTGTCCTTCCGCATCTGGGGAAGTGCCGCCGACCGGTTTTCCAACAAATCGGTATTGAAGGTGAGCGGGCCGCTCTTCATGGTCTGCATCCTCGCATGGACCTTCACCACCCTTCCCGATGTCCACAGCCTCACCATTCCGCTGCTCATCGCCATTCACGTCCTGATCGGCATCTCCACCGCCGGCGTCAACCTCGCCAGCGGGAACATCAGCCTCAAACTCGCCCCGCAGGGGAAAGCCACCTCCTACCTTGCGAGCTCCACCGTGGTCAACTCCCTTGCAGCGGGAATCGCCCCCATCGCAGGCGGTCTGTGCGCCGATTTCTTCGCCAGTCGTGAGCTCTCCCTCATCGTTACCTGGAAGGACCCGGTCTCCATCGTGGCGTTCGAAACCCTGGATCTCCAGCACTGGGACTTTTTCTTCTTCTTTGCCTTCTTCATCGGGCTGTACTCGCTCTACCGCCTCTCCAGAGTCCACGAGAGCGGGTGTGTCACCGAGCACATCCTCCTGCAGGAAATGGCGGCGGAAGTGAAACGGGAGATGCGCAACCTCTCCACCGCCGGCGGCCTGCGGATGCTGCTGCGCTTTCCCATCACGCGGCTGCGGGACCGGTGAAGGGCCCTTCCGCCGTGGCTGCGTGCAGGTGCCGCCAGCAGGTTTATCCCCCCGTGCGCCCTCCCCCTTCCTGAGGTGAGGGGCATGGCTTTGCACTATCGCTCCACTGTGCTGTTTGTCGCCGATATCGGCAGGGCGACGTCGCTGTACCGGGACGTGCTGGAGCAGGAGGTCGTGGTCGACGGCGGCACACGTGTGGTATTTTCTTCGGGCATCGTTCTGCGGCAGAACGCGAATGCACACTCTCTGCCGGAGCAGGAAGAGGCCAGCGGGGGTTCTGCGCCCTGCATGGAGATCTATTTTGAAACCGACGATATCGACGACGTTGCCGACAGGATCTTTGAGGCCGAACTCAGGCCCCTGCACCCGGTTGCAGAGAACCCGTGGGGCCAGCGAATCCTGCGGTTCTTCGACCCCGATGCGCACCTTATCGAGGTGGGCGAGCGGGTTGAGTGCATCGTGCGCCGGGAAGCGGCGTTGGGAATCCCCGCAGATTTAATCGCCCTGAAAACCCGTCTTCCCGTGCCCCGCGTCCTCGCCATCCTTGCCGGTGACCCCGTGCCTGCATGCAGGGCAGCAGAAGCATCATATGGGACCTGCCACAATCACTCCCCAGAATAATTCCGTGCGGAGAGGAGATCGATGCGAGATGCTCCGGGGAATGAAGGGTGCGATCTGACGCGTTTTTCAGCCAGGGATATCGACCGGTTCAGGCATGGCACCCACACCCGCCTGTGCGATCATTTCGGCTCCCATATCTGCACCTGCGATGGGGAGCGGGGAACGTACTTCGCCGTATGGGCTCCTGCCGCGGCATCTGTCTCGGTGATCGGCGACTTCAACGACTGGGACGTGGGCGCGCACCCCCTGCACCGGTGCACCGGCGATGCGGGGATCTGGGAGGGCTTTGTCCCGGGGGTTGCCCGGGGGGACCGGTACAAATATTACGTCGCGTCCACGCAGGACGCCTACGCCTCTGAAAGGGGGGACCCGTTTGCGCGGTACTGGGAAGGTCCGCCGGGCACGGCATCGGTCGTGTGGGATCCCGCCTACCGGTGGAAGGACGGGGCATGGATGCGCACGCGGGCACGGCGCCACGAACCGGGCGCCCCCCTCGCGATCTACGAGGCCCATCTCGGCTCATGGCGGAGGGTTCCCGGGGAGGGCGACCGTCCTCTCTCCTACCGGGAGATTGCCGCGCCCCTCGCGGAGCACATCGTCGATGCGGGGTTTACCCACGTCGAGTTTCTCCCGGTGATGGAGCACCCGTTTTACGGGTCGTGGGGCTACCAGACGTGCGGGTATTTCGCCCCCACGAGCAGGTACGGCACGCCCGAAGATTTCATGCACCTCATCGACACCCTCCACCGGCACGGCATCGGGGTCATCCTCGACTGGGTCCCCTCCCATTTTCCGGACAACAGCCACGCTCTTGTCTTCTTTGACGGGACCCACCTCTACGAGCATTCCGATCCCCGTCGGGGCTTCAACCCGGAATGGAACAGCTATGTCTTTGACTACGGGAAACACGAGGTGCGCCAGTTTTTGATCAACAGCGCGCTGTTCTGGCTCGAGCAGTATCATGCCGACGGGCTGCGGGTCGATGCCGTGGCATCGATGATCTACCTTGACTACGGACGCGACGACGGAGGGTGGCTTCCCAACGCACATGGGGGACGGGAGAACCTTGAAGCGGTGGCGTTCCTTCGCACCCTCAACCGCCATATCGCCGATCGCTGCCCCGGAGCACTGCGTATCGCCGAAGAGTCCAGCGAGTGGCCCGGGGTTACCGGCAGGCTGTACTGCGGCGGTCTGGGCTTCGACCTGAAATGGAATATGGGCTGGATGCACGACACCCTCCACTACTTTGCGCAGGACCCTCTCTTTCGCAAACAGGCCCACCACCACCTCACGTTCAGCAGGGTATACGCCTTCAAGGAACAGTTCCTGCTCCCCCTCTCCCACGACGAGGTCGTCTACGGCAAGCGGTCGCTCCTCAACAAGATGCCCGGGGATAACTGGCAGCAACGCGCCAACCTCCGCCTCCTGCTGGGCTACCAGTACACCCACCCCGGCAAAAAGCTGCTCTTCATGGGCGGGGAGTTCGGGCAGTGGCGGGAGTGGTACCACGAAGCGAGCCTCGACTGGCATCTCCTGGACACCCCTGCCCATGCAGGGATACTTGCATGGGTTGCCGCGCTCAACCGACTCTACCGGTGCGAACCTGCCCTGCACGAATGCGACTTCGAGCCGCAGGGATTCGAGTGGATCGACTGCGCCGATGCAGACCAGAGCATCCTCTCCTTTCTTCGCAGGGGGAGGTCGAGCCCCGAACCCCTGGTGGTCGTCTGCAACTTCACCCCGGAACCCCGGCCCGGCTACCGGGTCGGGGTTCCCCTGCCCGGACGGTGGAGCGAGGCGCTCAACAGCGATGCGGTGCGGTTCGGGGGCAGCGGCATGGTATCCGGGAGTGCGCGCACCACGGAACCGGTTGCCTGCCACGGGCGGGACCACTCCCTCGTCCTGACCCTCCCGCCGCTGGCGGTACTGGTGCTCAGGCGGACGGGGGCGGGCGTATGATACGGGGGTGAGGGGATATGGCAGAAGAGCAGGACCCGGGTGATCAGCGGGCGGAGTCGCGGTACATCTGCATCCACGGCCATTTCTACCAGCCGCCGCGCGAAAACCCGTGGCTTGACGCGGTGGAAGTGCAGGACGACGCGCATCCCTACCATGACTGGAACGAGCGGGTCTGTGCCGAGGCCTATGCACCAAACGATTCGGCGCGTATTCTCGACGCAAAGGGAAAAATTATCGATATCGTCAGCAACTACGAAAAGATCAGCTTCGATTTCGGCCCAACGCTGCTTGCGTGGATGGAGGAGCATGCACCGGAGGTCTACGCCGCAGTGCTCCGTGCCGACCGGGACAGCAAGAGGAGGTTCTCGGGCCACGGCAGCGCTATCGCCCAGTGCTACAGCCACATGATCATGCCCCTCGCACCCGAATCCGACCGCCGCATGCAGGTGATCTGGGGGTGCCGGGATTTCCGGCACCGGTTCGGCCGGGCGCCGGAAGGGATGTGGCTCCCGGAAACGGCGGTGGACCTTACAACGCTCGATTTCATGGCCGAACAGGGGATCCGGTATACCATTCTCGCCCCGCACCAGGCGGCACGGGTGCGCCCCATGGACGAGGATGTCTGGTGCGAGGTGGCGCAGGGGAGTCTCGACACCTCGATCCCCTATCGCTGCATGCTCCCTTCGGGGCGCACCATCGATATCTTCTTTTTCAACCGCCGGATCGCCGACGCTATCGCCTTTGGCGACCTTCTAAAGAGCGGCAGGCGGCTGGCAGAGCGGTTGAGCCGATGCCTGTCATCCTGCACCGGTCCGGCGCCGCTGCTGCACGTTGCCACCGACGGGGAGACCTTCGGCCACCACCACCGGTTCGGTGAAATGGCCCTCGCATACTGCCTCCGGGAGATCGACGATCAGGGCACGGGCACCCTCACCATCTACGGTGAGTACCTCGACCGGCATCCTTCCTCCTGGGAGGCGGAGGTCCGGGAAGGGACGTCGTGGAGTTGCAGCCACGGTATCGAACGCTGGCGGTCCGACTGCGGGTGCCAGACGGGAGGCGATCCCCACTACCGGCAGGCGTGGCGGGCACCGCTCAGGGCGGCGATCGAGGGGCTGCGTGCCGAGGCCGGATCCTGCCTCGACGAGGCCCTCCCACGCCTCGTGAAGGATCCCCGGGGCGCGTGCGAGGACTATGTCGAAGTACTGCTCGACCGCACCCCGCAGACCGTGCAGCAGTTCCTTTCCTCCCATGCCTGGCATCCGCTCGCCCCCGACGAGGAGGTGGCGCTTCTCCGTCTGATGGAGATGCACCGGCATGCCATGCTCATGGGGACGAGCTGCGGGTGGTTCTTCTATGACATCTCCGGCATCGAGACCGTGCAGGTGCTCAAGAACGCGGCCCGGGTGATGCACCTGCTGCGCGAGGCGGGAGCGGAGGATCCCGAACCAGCGTTCCTCGCCACGCTGGCACGGGCGGAGAGCAATTTTCGCGAATGTGGAAACGGGGCGGCGGTCTACGAGCGTTTCGTGCGACCGGCGCTCGTGGACCTGCCTCGAGCCGCCCTCAATAGTGCGGTGCGCAGCCTCTTTCCCGCCCTTGCCGTTGACGGCGCCTGGTACCATTTTGCAGTCGGCTATGAAGCCCTCGAGCGCGTCTCTTCGGGGGTGGGAACGCTTGCCACGGGCAGGATCAGCCTCCGTTCCGGCCTCACGCACGCCGAAGGTACCTGCATGGTTGCCGCGTTTTTCGGCGCGGACCAGCGTATCGCTGCCGGCGCCGGACCCCCCTCGACGCCGCACCCCGGCGAGCTTTCTGAGGTGCTGCACCGCGGCGATGCGGAAACGGTCGTGCGCCTGATCGAGGAGGCGTACCCGTTCCGCGTATCCCGCTGGGAGGATCTATGCAGGGACGAGCGCCGGCGTATCTTCCGGCACCTCCTCGATCCCTCCCTGCAGGCGTTTCATCGCGCGAACGAGAGCACCGTCGACCGGCATGCCGTGCTGCTCCGTGAGCTCCTGAAGGGGCGGGTCCGGCTCTCCCCGTCCCATGAAGCCTGGCTTGCGACGGTCCTCGGCGACCGTCTGGCACAGATGCTCCTCGCCGATCATATCGACGTTGCCCGCCTGGCTCCCGTTGCCGCACATCTGCGGCGCCTTCCGGAAACGGCCGATCCCGCGCCACTGAACCGTGCATTTTCCACGGCACTCTCCCGCATGTGTGCGGCCTTCGCCCGCCATCCCGGCAACCGCGAGCTGATGGATGATATCCACCTGATCTTCACCGCGCTCGATGCGCTTGGCCTCTCCCCCGATCTCCGGGAATGCCAGAATATCATCTTTGCACTCGGCAGATCCCACCTTGCGCCGAAACGCGAGCGGGCGGCGCAGGGGGATGCGGAGGCACAAGCCTGGATGGACGGGATGGGGCGGATCGCCAGTCGCCTGGGGATCCGCATCGGGTAGGAGAGGATTTATCACCGGTGTGGATCCTCTGCTTGGATCAGGAAGGTATGCAATGGCATCGAGAGGATGCGGCATTCTGGCGCACATCACGTCCCTGCCCTCAGGTTTCGGCATCGGCGATCTGGGGCCGGGAGCCTGCCGTTTTGTGGACTGGCTCGCCCGCGGCGGGCAGCGGTACTGGCAGATCCTGCCCATCACCCCGGTCAACCCTGGCGGTTCGTGGTCGCCGTATCACGCAACCTCGGCGTTCGCATACAATCCCCTGCTCGTCAGCCCCGAACTCCTCTGCAACGAGGGCCTTCTCGAGCGCCCTGAGATCGAGGGCTGCCCCTCGTTTCCCGGGGACCGGGTCGATTTTCCGGCGGTCCTGGACTGCAAGCGCAGGTTCCTCGACCTCGCCTGCCGGCGGTGCATCGAAGACGGGGTGCTCTTTCCCGAATACGAGCGATATGCCGCAGCGAACGCACGCTGGCTCGATGATTATGGGCTCTTTTCCGCCCTCAAATCACATTTCGGAGGGAAGAGCTGGGTCAACTGGCCCCATGCCCTGCGTACCCGTACCCCCGGCGCCTGTGCGGAGCTGGCAATCCGCCTGCAGGACGAGATCGCCCGGGAAAAATGTTCCCAGTTCCTTGCTATGCGGCAGTGGGCGGCGCTCAGGAGGCACTGCGAAATGCGCGGGGTACAGGTCATCGGCGACATGCCGGTCTACGTCGACCATGACAGCGTTGACGTGTGGGCCCACCAGGCGTTCTTCAACCTGGACGCAGAGGGGCACCCGATCACCGTTGCCGGCGTGCCGCCCGACTACTTCAGCGAGACCGGACAGCGCTGGGGCAATCCTGTCTTCCGGTGGGATGCGCTCCGGGCTGCGGGGTTCTCGTGGTGGATCGAACGGGTGGCGCGCAACCTTGCACTCTTCGATCTGGTGCGCATCGATCATTTCCGGGGTCTTGTCGCGTACTGGGAGATTGATGCCGGAGAAGCAACAGCTATCCACGGCAGGTGGGTTTCCGCTCCGGTGGGTGCGTTCCTCCGGTCCCTGCAGAGGCATTTTGCCTGTCTTCCCATCATCGCCGAGGACCTGGGTGACATCACCGCCGATGTGCGCGAGGTCATGCGCGAGTTCGGGCTTCCCGGGATGCGGGTGCTGCACTTTGCCTTTGGCGATAATTCCCCCGAAAGCCCCCATATCCCGCATAATGTGGAGCGGAACAGCGTCTATTATACCGGCACCCACGATAACAACACCTCCCGCGGCTGGTACGAGGAGGATGCAGGCCCCGGCGAGAAGCAACGGCTCTCCCGGTACACAGGCCGGGAAGTAACATCGGAGAACGTGCACAGAGAATTGGCCCGCCTGGCCCTGATGTCGGTCGCCGACCTGGTGGTCATCCCCCTGCAGGACATCATAGGCCTCGGCGCGGAAGGACGGATGAACTGTCCCGGCACCGTTTCGGGCAACTGGGTATGGCGGGTGCTCCCCTCGCAGCTGGACGGTGATGCGGCGGACCGCCTCGCCGGGCTCTGCGCCCTCTACGGAAGATCCTGACGGTGGTTACGGTTCAGATGGGGGTCCTTCCAAGGCGGAGATCGCTGATCATGTCGGAGAATTCTTCCAGAGTGAAGGCTTTGAGCGTGCTGATGCTGACGAACCCCTGGATCGTGAGGCCGAGAATGAAGTCCATGGCATCGCGGTCTGTGGGAGCGTCTCCGAGAGCAACGAAATCGAATTCGCCCATAACAGGATACACACACAGGTTTCCCGCGCAGCAGATATCAAAATTATGGCATGCCCCTTCGATCCACTTGATGGTGTCTTTTAATTCGTTCTTTCCCTTATCCGTCAGATTCATCAGGAAAATGTATTTGGACATTCCTCCCTCCTCGATGCGCTCCTTTAGCCCCCGAGCTATATGAAGAATTCGGGAGCCGTCACCGCATCCCCGATCACCGCATGGCGTAGTTCAGGATGTCGAGGTAGTCCATGATCAGGCGGGTGATCAGGAAGCGTTCCCGGACGGTCTTCCAGCCCCGCCGCCCCAGCTCCTCGCCAAGCCCGGGATCCTCGAGCACCTCGATGATGCGGTCGGCAAACCTGTCTTCGTCATGGGGATCGACCAGAAACCCGTTCTCGCCATCGGAAATCTGGGCCGGAATGCCTCCCACATTGGAGGCGACGACCGGCCGCCCTTTCCAGAGCGCTTCGGTCACCGTGAGCCCGAACCCCTCGCGCAGCGACTTCTGGATGATGACGTCCGAACACCTCTGCAGGGTATTGACCAGGATGTTGTTTTCGCTGGTGATCAGGATTATGTCTCCCGCATCTTCGCCGTGCACCCCGGCAATGACGCATTCGCCCCCCTCCTCGCTCTCGATATCCGGGAACTGGCCGCAGATGAGCGTCGGCGCTCCGCACTCCCGCTCGACCTCGTCAAAGATCTTCAGCCCCTCGGGGTCGTCTGCCGCCATGCTCCCGCAGAGCACCAGCCGGCAGTCGACCTCCTCCTTGACTTTCCGGTACACCCTGACCACCCCGCCCGGGTCTTTCCACTTATCAAACCGCGAGATCTGCGTGATGATGGGTTTGTCAGTGGGGATCCCGAATTTTTCGAGGTTTCTGTCGATGAGATCCTGTGGAAGCTCCTTGTTCTTCGGCGAGAGGGGGTCGATTGCCGGGAGAACCACGCGCTGCTCGACGGGGAGGTCCTCGCGGAGATATGCCTCGTTGGAGACGATCATCATGTCGTACCTGAGGATGAACCCTTTCAGGTAGTCCCACACGCGATTGTTGGGGTTGGTGAGGTCCACATGGCAGCGCCAGATCCAGGGCTGCCTCTTTGGTTTGTATTTGATGAGCGGAAGCGGCTGGGGATCGTGCACGATCACGCAGTCGTGGTCGATGTGCGTGTAGGTGGAAAAATCCATGCTCGCCTCTTCATAGAGCTGCTGCTTCATCGGCGTGAAATGGATTGATTCGCCCTGCAACGCATTGTGGAATTTCTTGGTGATGCTGAAGAAATCAGGATTGCCATGGAAGATCCTCCACCCCATATCGATGCCGACATCGTTCATGAGAGGAATGACCGACGAGATCATCTCGGCCACGCCGCCGCCCTGGTAGGTGGAGTTGATTGCCATGACATGCTTGCCGTGAAGCCCTTTTGCATTGCGGTGGATGGCATGGAGCTCCTGGTCACTGATGATCCCCCGGTAATCGTCAAGGCTGTTCAGGATCGCCTCCTCCTGCCGGAATACGGCATCGCACGGAAAGCAGGAATGCCGCGTTCACTGTCTTTTAAACGATACACCCATAAGAATGTGTCGGAGAGCCCTACGTTGCGGGCAGAATCTTCCTGTGCTCGTCGCATGTGGCGCATTCGGACAGCAGGTGCCGCACCTGGTCCAGCGACACCATACTGAACCGCGCCTTCGAGGGTTCGAGCCCGACCTTGATGGAATACGCGCTCGCCGGGAGCGCCCCGAAGAGGTATTCGTCGGTCCAGTCGTCGCCGAGGGCGAGAATAAAGTCCCATTCGGCCCGCGAGATCCAGTGCTGTGCGGCGCGTCCCTTGTTGATGCTGGCGTTTTTCACCTCGATGACCTTGTTCCCTTCGAGAATGTCGATACCCCGGTTGGCGGTGAAATCAATCAGGGTGTCCTTGAGCTCGATCGCGCGCGTGGCGCCGAGCTCGGGGTCCGCCTTGCGGTAATGCCAGACCAGTGAGTAGGGCTTTACCTCCACAAAGGTGCCCGGGGTGCGCTCCACAAACCTCTCGAGCACGGGAAGGACCGCCTCTTTCCAGTCGTCATTGAGCGCCTCAATCATCTCCCATGCACCGCCCCGCTCCCGTATCCATATGCCATGTTCGGCGATGAACCCCACATCGAACCCGCCGAACCACCGCTCGAGTGTCTCTTTGTCCCTGCCGCTGATAATCACCACCTCGTTGCCGGGTATTGCGGTCAGGTTCTTCATAATTGTTGTTAATTCTCGATCAGGGGCTGCTTTTTCGGGCCGGGTCGCGAAAGGAACCAGTGTCCCGTCATAGTCGAGCAGGATCAGCCGCGATCCGCTTGAGCGGTACTCCCCGAGGAGACGGAAGCGCAGGTTCTGCGAAAGGAGGCGTGCTTCCAGCTCCATCTGGTGTTTCCTGACTGATTTAAGGCGCTGAAGGAAATCCTCCGCCCAGCGCTTGACATGGTAGCGCTGGAGCCGGTTCTGCATCCCCCGGTTGCGTTCGATCTGCTCCTGTTCGGGCATGACAAGTGCGGTCTCGATGGCCTGCACGATCCCGTCCTCGTCAAAGGGGTTGACGATCATCGCTTCGCCCAGCTCCATCGCCGCTCCCGCCATTTCGCTGAGGATGAGCACGCCCCGTCCGTCCTCTTTCGTGGCGAGGTACTCCTTGGCCATCAGGTTCATGCCATCGCGAAGCGGCGTCACCACGGCGACGTCGGCAGTATGGTAGAGTGCGACGAGATTTGAGAACGGGAGCACGTCGTAGAAGTACTGGATCGGCGTCCAGTCAAGGGTCCCGTACTTGCCCACGATGTTGCCGATCAGCTCGTCGACCTCTTTTTTCAGAGACTTGTACTGGGTAACGGTGGTCCGCGAGGGGACGGCAACCACGATCATCACCACCCTGCCCCGCCATTCGGGATTCTTCTCTAAAAATACGTCGAACGCCTTGAGCCTCTGGGGGATGCCCTTGGTATAGTCGAGCCGGTCGAACGAGAGCAGGATTTTCTGGTTGGCGTATTTTTTTCGTATCTGGCGGATCTCTTTGTGGACATCGCGCCGGTGCACCGATTTGGCAAACCGGGCATAATCGATGCCCATGGGAAAGGTATCTGCCCTGACAAGCCGGGTTCCTGCCTTGATCTCGCCATAGCTGTGCTCGTACCCGACCATCCTGCGGACACTGGTGAGGAAATGGCGGACATAGTCATAGGTATGGAACCCGACCAGATCCGCTCCCAGCAGGCCGCGGAGCAGCTCCTCCCGCCATGGCAGCATGCGGAAGAGTTCATTGGAGGGAAACGGGATATGCAGGAAAAAGCCGATTGCGGCGTGCGGGATACGCTCCCTGATCATCGCGGGGAGGAGCATCAGGTGGTAGTCATGGATCCAGATGGTGTCGCCCTCCCGGTACTGCGCAACGACTGCATCGCAGAATCTCCTGTTCACCGAGCGGTACGCTTCCCAGGTACATGGGTTCCATGAACACAGTGACCTGAAATAGTGGAATAACGGCCAGATGGTGGAATTGCAGAACCCACCGTAGTAGTGCTCGACCTCCTCTTCGGGGAGGTGAACGGCGCGGCAGGCAATCTCCTCCAGCGACGCGTCGATCGCTTTCTTCTGCTGGTCGTCGAGGTGTTCCGACGGAATGCCCGACCATCCGATCCATGTGCAATCGTACGTGCTGTAAAACGAGCCAAGACCTGTCGACAACCCCCCGACACTCGGCTCAATGGTAACGTTTCCGTCATCCAGGATGAGGTTCACCGGGAGACGGTTTGCAATAATAAGCATTCTCTGCATTGGCGGCAACTCAAAAACCGGAAATTTCCGGCGATTATTGTATTTTTATGTTGCCATGATATTAATTGATTTTCCCGAATATAATTGCACATATTTTTATCGACCTGCAGGCCCCCATCCCGGTCGGAACCATTCTCGCCGGTCTCCCGTCTATTCTCAGGAATTTATATTCTATGAAGGCGAACATAGCGCCATATGCACACGCTCGGCGCGGTTCGGCAGCAGTTTCGCATCTGATTGTCCGCAGCACATACCTGGATACCCATGAACAACATCTGGATTCTTGCGGTAATTGTTGGATTTGTATGCCTCGTGCCCTCCGGGGCGGCAGTACCCGGGAGTCCGGTCTGTACATGGTACTTCACCGGCGTGGGATGCAGCAACTGCGCCGATATCGATCCCCTTGTGCTCGGTGACTGGCTGGAGACATACCCGGACCTCGTGGTGATCGAGTATGAACTCTATGAACACGCAGCAAACGCTCCTGTGTATGACCGGTTTATCGGGAAGTATAACCTCGAATACGGGATCCCGCTGTTGTTCATCTCCCCCGACCATGCGTTGCGGGGCGTCCGCCCGATCACCGGGGAGGGTCCGACCGTGCTCAACGGGACGATCGGCGGGATCGACGGGGAAGAGGGCGTCCTGCACCTTGACTCCTTGCGCATATCAGTGCTTGAGGGCTCTCCGAAGCTCTGGTGCAGGGATCGCATCCTGATCCGCTCGGGTGCGGGAGGCGATGACGCCCTCCTGCGGCAGGTGCTCGTCGCCGATGATGTCGGTGCCGCGCTCGAAGGGCGCGTGGTTGCCCCCCGCGAGCCGATTGTCGTGAAACGGTCGGGAAGCGAGGTTGCCTTTGACCATGCGGTGCGGGTGGAGGGATGGATCGTCCAGTGGCGAGGGGCGCCGCTGCGTGATCCCGGCTCGCTCGTACTGCCCACACCGTCCGGCGAATCCCGCATGATGAATGGGACCGCACCGCCGCATACCCTCCCGAAAATCGTTGCCCTCGCCTTTGTCGATGCCGTCAACCCCTGCGCACTGGCCGTGCTGGCACTCGTGCTGCTGAGCGTCATGGCGAGCAGCGCCGGATCGCCCACGAGGGTGCTGTGGGCGGGCATCGCATTTTCGGTCGCCGTATTTCTCATGTATCTCGTCTACGGCATCGTCATCGTGAGCCTCTTTTCGCTTGCGGCGGAGGTGGCGGGGATGCGGCAGAAGGCAGGCCTCATCCTCGGCTCGTTCGCCATTCTACTCGGGGCGGCGCAGCTGTACGATGCACGGGCCGCCGGAACCGGGAAGTCCGTCACCGGGATGCCCGAAGGATTCCGGTCCATCGTCAGCCGGCTCGTCGCTTCCATCTCCTCGATCCCCGGTGCGTTCCTGATCGGGATGCTTGTCACGGTATTTCTCCTCCCCTGCACCATCGGGCCGTATATCATCGCCGGCGGCGTGCTCTCCCCCGTGGGCCTCATTGCATCCCTTCCCTACCTGCTCCTTTACAACGCGATCTTTATCCTTCCCATGCTCGCCATCACGGCGGCAGCAGGTCTGGGGCTGGGCAGGACGGAACTGTTTTCGGCGTGGAGGAAAAAGCACGTACGGGCCATCCACGCTCTCTCCGGCGTCATCATGCTCGTCTTCGGGTTCGGGCTCGTAACCGGGCTGTTCTGATCGGTGCGGGGACGCAGGTCTCCCCGAGCATCGCCTCCAGATCCCGGCACACGGTGGGCAGCATGCGGTCCCGGTTCTCCCTGCCGAGGGTGCGCAGCAGGACATCATCCCGTGCCTTGATCGCCTCGATCTCCGCAGGCCCCCGGAGGGCGATGGTGGCGAATAGCGGTCTCTCTGCATCGAGGAGGGTGCCGATGGTCGTGCGAAACCGCGGGGAATACCATTCCATCCTGCCGATTTCATCGATGACGATGAATGCATGCTCCGGTGCATCAGGGCGGATCGCCCCGAGAAACGCCTCGAATCCTTCCACATCGACCCCGTACTTCCCGACCCTGCAGGGCCCCCCGATGCGGGAGTGGGCGAGGAGGCCCCGGGTCCCCTCAAATCCCACGAGGGCGAATCCCACCCTCCTTCCCTCTTCTCTGATCTCTTCGGTGTAGAATCCGCCGAAGGGCCGCCCTGCATACGCTTCCGCAACGCGCGTGATGAGGGTCGTCTTCCCTGAGCCCGGCGGTCCCGTGACGAGCAGGTTTGTGCGGACGACCATGGTCTTCCGGCACGGGGGTGCGGCGCACACACGTATAGCCTTTTTGTCCGGATGCACTCCCGTCAGCTGCCGCCGGTAAACAGTGCGACGATCTCCTCCAGTACCATTTCCGTCGCCTGTTTGTCCAGCGGCTGGTTGTCGTTGCCGCATTTCGGCGAATAGATGCACCCGGGGCACCCGTCGTCGCAGGGGCACTCCCGCACCACGGCGAGGGCGGAGGCGGCGATCGCCTCGAAGAGCGCATATCCCTTCTCCGCAAGCCCGGTCCCTCCTTCGACCCCGTCGTAGATCAGGATGGCGGGGGAGCCGGTGGAAGGGAACCACGACGATGAAAACCCCCCGATGTCACGCCGGTCGCAGAGTACGAGGGAAGGCATGATGCCGATGATTGCGTGCTCGGCGCCGTGGAGCCCGCCCGCGAGGTGAAGGCCGGCGCGGGCGAGACGGTCGCATACCGTTTCGGGGATGGTGCACCAGAGCCCTTTCGTGGCAAACCGGAGCGGGGGGAGATCGAGCGGTTCGGTTGCGATCACCCGGTCGTAGCGTTTGATGCGGTACGAAACCGTGTGCTCCACCACCTCCACGTCGCCGAACACGAGGTCGAGACCACCGACGTCCCTGCGAAACCGCCCGGCGATGGTCCTCGCCTCGATGGTGGTCAGGGGTTCGGTGGAGAGATCGGTCTCCTCCTTTCTCAGGCGTATGCGGTGGGCTTCGACATCGAGGTCGTCGACGAGGTACGTCTCACCCTGGTGCAGGAACACGGCGCCCGGGTGCGCCTCCCGAAACGCCTGCGACCGGTCCATGGTCTCGAGCACGGATCCGTTGCACAGAACGCGGTAGGTCTCCCCGGACCCCGACCCGAGACCGACCGCCTCGGTCGCTCTTCCCCGTCCTGCATAGATCCACCGCCCCCTGCTCATCCTGAGCAGGTACTGCGCCTCGAGTGCGCCGGCGATCTCTGCCGATCCGCTCCCGAAATAGCGTGCACAGTCGGCAGCAGCGAGCGGCGCCTCGGCCGCGGCGCAGAGCAGGTGGCCGGCGACAATGTAGGGGTTTGCCAGATCGATGATGGCGTGCTCGCTCGGGCGCCCGAACAGCGCGTCCGGGTGGTGCATGAGGAACTGGTCGAGGGGGTTATGGGAGGCGACCAGCGCGGCGAAGGATCCGTCCTTCCGCCTGCCGGCGCGTCCTGCCTGCTGCCGGGTCGCCATGATCGATCCCGGATAGCCGGCGATGATCACCGCGTCGAGCGTGCCGACATCGATTCCCACCTCAAGGGCGTTCGTCGACACGAGCCCCCGTATATGCCCGCATTTCAGATTCTCCTCGAGTTCCCTTCTTGTCTCGGGAAGGTACCCGGCCCGGTAGGCGGCGACCGCCGCCCCTCGGTTCTCCGTCTTCCCGAGTATTTCGCGCGTGTGGAGGGCGAGCAGTTCCGCGTGTTTTCTCGAGGCGGTGAAGCAGAGTGCCTGCAGGCCGTGTTCGATGCACCGGGCGAGAAGGTCGCGGGCCGCCCGGTGGGTGGAGCCCACTCCCGCCCCCTCCGAATACGGGTTGCAGAGGAGAAACCGCGTCTCCCCGCGGGGCGACCCGTCATCGGCGATCACCGTCACCGGCATCCCGCAGAGGCGGCAGGCGAATTCGCCCGGATTTGCCACCGTGGCCGTCGAAAGGACAAACTGCGGTGCCCCACCGTAGAGGTGGGCGATGCGCAGCAGCCTTCGCAGGAGGAACGCCGCGTGGGAACCGAACACACCCCGGTACCGGTGCGCCTCGTCGATGACCACGAACTGCAGGCGGGAAAAGAACCTCCTCCACCTGTCGTGCCACGGGAGTATCTGGTGGATCTCGTGGGGGTTGGAGAGCACGATCCTCGCCTGCTCCCGTAGTGCGGGCCGCTGCGAGCGCGGCGTGTCGCCGTCGTAGACCGCGCACCCCGTGGTGATGCCGGTGAACTGCTCGATCTCCCGGATCCCCTTCAGCTGGTCGTGGGCCAAAGCCTTGGTCGGGTAGAGGTAGAGTGCAGTTGCATCCGGGTGCTGTACGAGGCGTTCGAATATGGGGAGGTTGAAGGCGAGGCTCTTCCCCGAGGCGGTGGCGGTGGTCATAATGATTGATCTGCCCTCCCGGATCGCCTCGATGGCGGCGCACTGGTGGGAGTACAGGCGTACCCCGCGCTGGGCGAGATAGGCTTCGAGCGGTTCGGAGAGGGGCGGTGCGAGCGATCCGAAGACCGCATCCCGTGCGGGAATCACCTCGATATGCGCGATGCTCCGGCGCGTCTCCGGGTGCTGTTCAAGTGCGGCCAGGAGATCGGGGATCGCCATACCATTCCTCGTGAAGGCGCTGGAAAAGGCGGGCGAGGGTGACCACGTCCTGCCGGTTGTGTTCGACGATGGGGATGAGGGACCCCGGGTTGCCGGTCTCCAGGTATGCCGCGTAGAATTCCGGGACCATGGCGGACGGGACGTCATCCGTTCGCCGCGCACCATGCATCAGATGCTCGAGTGTCTGCAGCCTGCAGTCCGGCAGCTCGTGTTTCCACCGCCGCCGTGCGAAATGGAGCAGATCGTAGTGTGGGATGCCGGCCACGCCCGGATGGCCGTAGTAGGCCCTGCGGTCGTTCAAATATGGCAGGTCGAAGGAACGCCCGTTGAAGGTGACGAGCGCGGTGCGGTCACGCTGGATGTGGGCGCATGTTGCGAGGATGGCGGCCTCCTCCTCGTCGATATCACGCAGCAGGTACTGGGACACCTCGATCTCGCCACCTGCGATTCTTCCTGCACCGAACAGGATGATCGGTCGGGAGAAGAGTCCAAGGGTCTCGATATCGAAAAAGAGAAAATCCTCGATGGCATGAAAGGCCGAGAGTCCGAGAAGACGCGGGTGCGAGGGGGGGTACCGGTGCATGACCATGCGCATCATCTCACCGGGATCCGACCGGTCAAGAAGCGCGACAATCCCCCGGGCGTGCGCGCGATACCGGGGATGGCTGCAGAGATCATGGAGGGTCGCATAGCCCCTCCCCCTCAGTCTGGCTTCGGTTTTCGGACCGATGCCGCGGACGAGGGTGAGGTCGGATGAGAGCCGGTCGCGGATACGGTGCGGGTCCGGTACCTGCAGATCCACCTGCTCGCGGCTCGTGATTGTATAGCAGGCACCGCAGTGGGTTTCGATCTCGGCGCCGCAGAACACCTCCTCGAGCGTTCGGCCTGCATGGTGCTCGGAAAGGGTCTGTTTCAGCCGCATCGCGCGTGCATGCTCCGAGGAAAAGAGGCAGGAACCTGCAAAACCGGCTGCGAATATGTTTCCGTCCCGGACGACCTCGTATTCCTGCTGGCTGTCGATACGCTGCCGCCAGCTGTCGGCGACAGCGGTAACAAGGGGCCCCGTTCCCATGGCTCTACAACGAGAGTTCTGCAGGAATATGCACAACAATCGTTGGCGTGTGGTGTGAAAGTGTCCCCCGTGTTCGGCGGAAATACGCGGGAATACCGGAAACACCATATCCGTCGAAAAAGACCTGAAAGGCACAGGAACAATGGAAATGAAATTACCCATTTGCATCGCAGTATGCCTCCTTTTCCTTGCGCTGACGCTCGGGGGAGGGTGCCTCGAGGCCGTGCTCGGCCCCGGCCCGCCGGCCGAGTACCCCCGCATCGTTCCTGCAGAGCAGGCTGGCCCGATGCAGCCTGCGACCTTTTCGTATCGGTTTATGGACGATGCGGTAACCGTCACCGTCCCTCTCGATGCAGGTGTCTACGAGGGCGCCCGAAACGCGGATAAGCATGCGTATCTCTTCGAGGACCTGGATGAGGAGGAATGGCTTGCCGGGTATTACCGGGCGTTTGTATTTGATGAACATCTCGACGGCCTGTTTGCCGATCTGCACGACGCCTTCGCATCCGTCCGGACCACGGGGGGCCTTGACGATGACGAATATCTCGAAATCATGACGGTGTTCGTCCAGTCCCTCCCCTACGAGAGTGACGATGCAACAGGAGAACCCCGGTTCCCCGTCGAGACGATCGCGGACGGGAGGGGCGACTGCGATGATAAAAGCATTCTCCTTGCCGGCCTGCTCGCCCGGGAAGGCTACGACGTCGTGCTGCTATTTTTTAAGCCGGAAGAGCACATGGCCGTCGGCGTAAGGGCCGACGGGTGCTCGTACGGCACTACGGGCTATGCGTTTATCGAGACCACCAATGTCAGTTTTGTGGGCGTGGCTCCTGCCGCGCTGGAGGACGGGCAGGTACTCGCTCCGGACCCGGTCGTGATCCGGATCGGGGAGGGGATGAAGGGGTACGGGACGGGTGACCAGACGGCGTATATCGACGCAGCGCTGCATGACGCACTGGACCGGATTGCATCCGAGGAACCGGACCTCCGGCGTGCACACGATGACCTGGCGGCGGCGTATGCGTCCCTCGAGGAGCTGAGAACGAGAATGGACACGCTTGCGGCGTCGGGAAGGATCGGGGAGTATAACCGGCTCGTCCCTGATTACAACCGGCAGGTGCAGGAGTATAATGAACAGCTGGAGGAGGTTTCCGGGCGCCAGGATGAATACAACCAAACCATCGAGGTGTACAACTACATCATCACCCACCCGCACGACCGTAAGGGGACCTATGCGTGGCTGAGGGAACATGCCTGAGGATGGGTGCCCACTGTTTGGCGAGCCGGTCTTGCGGCCCGCATACGCAGATCAGTTCCCATGCACGGGCGTTTTCCTGCCGGCCTGCTGCAGCGAACGGCAGCATTGCTTCGACATCTGGTTGTTTCTGATGATCTGCGGGTGGCGTGATGCCCTTTCTGCAATATGCGTGAACGTCTCGAACATATAATGAAACGGAGAAATCCGTATATATGGCACTGTTCCGTGCGAGGGGCGAAAGTAATCACCGCCCCCGGGTCGAGCAGGTGCCTGACCCCCCTCTCGAGCCACTGTTCGGACGCTTCCTCCCAAACGAACCATTATTATAAGGTATTGCCAAAAGAATCATGGATTTTTTAGATGGATGCCCTGACGACACTCATCCTGTCAGGATTCATTTCTAAAAGATGGGAGCTGGTCTTATGTTACGAATCGAGGATCTTCACGTGGAGATTGGGGGCAGGGAGGTGCTCCACGACATCAACCTCCACATCAGCGAGGGAGAGACCCACGTGCTCATGGGGCCGAACGGTTCCGGAAAAACCACCCTTATCCGGACGATCATGGGGTTTGGCGATTACCATGTCACGGGGGGAGCCATTCTGTACAGGGGCAGGGACATCACCAACCTGCCTATTCACGAACGGGCGCGCTACGGGATAGGGCTCATGTTCCAGCGACCCCCGACGATCGCCGGTCTCAAGCTCGGAAAAATGCTCGTCGCCACGTCCGGGAACCGGCCGGAAGAGGTTGCCGAATATGCCGCAGCCATGAACATGGCGGAGTTTCTCGACCGTGACATCAACGCTGGATTCTCGGGAGGCGAGATCAAGCGCAGCGAGGTACTCCAGCTCATGATCCAGCAGCCCGATTTTGTGATGCTGGATGAGCCCGAAAGCGGCGTCGATCTGGAAAACATCTCCCTCATCGGTTCGGCCATCGCCAAACTCCTCGAAAAAGACCGCCATATTGTCAGCCGGCATAAAAGTGGCCTTATCATTACCCACACCGGCTACATCCTCGACTATATCGAGACCGATGGCGGGCACATGATGTGCGACGGGGAGATTCGGTGTCACGGGAACGCGCGGGAGATGCTCCAGCTGATCAAGGCAAAGGGGTACCGGGAGTGCATTGAATGCAAAAAAATATAGAGGAACTGGAGTCACTGTCCGCCGAGGATAAAAAGCGCCTTGCGGTTACCGGTCTTGAAGTGGATTCCTTCAACAGGTGCGGCAGCTTCTTCCAGATCGACCAGGAAATCGTCTATTCGTCATGTGAATACGAGGGTATCGAGATACTCACGCTCGAAGGGGCGCTGGCGAAGTACGCATGGATGGAGCAGTACTACTGGAAGCTCGTGGAGAAGGACAGGGATGAATACACGCGCTACGTTGCCCAGCAGGCTCACCCCAAGGGATACGTGGTCATCGCAAAGAAGGGGAGTAAAAATGTCCTGCCCCTCCAGACCTGCCTGTTCCTCGCCCACGAATCGATCCAGCATGTCCACAACATCATCATCGCCGAAGAAGGTGCCGAACTCCACCTGATCAGCGGGTGCGCGAGCAGTGCGAGCACGCAGCATGGCGCGCACTACGGGGTCACCGAATTTTACGTGGGGAAGAACGCCCAGATCAGCACGACCATGATCCACACGTGGGGCAGGGAGATCGAGGTCTATCCGCGCAGCGCGGCGAGGGTCGAGGAGAACGGCACCTTCCTCTCCAATTATGTCGCCATGAGCCCGGTGAAGAACGTGCAGATGTACCCCGTTGCCGAGCTCGTGGGAGAAGGGGCAGTTGCACGGTTCAACAGCGTTGTCGTTGCCATGCCGGGCTCCTGTCTCGACCTCGGGTCGCGGGCCATCCTCTCGGCGAAGGATACCAGCGCAGAACTGATCTCGCGCGCCATCACCCGGGGCGGGACGATGATCGCCCGCGCCCACATCCTCGGCGAGGTGGAGGATACAAAGGGCCATATCGAGTGCAAGGGCCTGATCCTCGAAGACGGGATCATCCACGCCGTCCCGGAGATCGAGGGGTGGGTGACCGGCACCGAGCTCTCCCATGAAGCCGCGGTGGGGAAGATCGCCCGCGAGGAGATCGAATACCTGATGTCGCGCGGGCTGGACGAGGACGAAGCCACCGCTACAATCATCAGGGGCTTTCTCGATGTGAAGATCGAGGGTCTTCCCGACATGCTCCAGAAGCAGATCGACGCCGCAATTGATGCCGCTGAATCCGGGTTCTGATGCGCAATGGATGAGGAACAATACGCCCGGGCCCGCAGGAGGATGGTGGAGCGCCAGATCGAGGCGCGCGGAATCGGTGATCCGCGTATCCTGAAGGCGATGGAAGAGATCCCCCGCCATCTCTTTGTGCCGGAAACCTACCGTTCCGCAGCCTACGATGACGGCCCCCTCCCCATCGGGCACGGGCAGACCATCTCCCAGCCCTATATCGTCGCCCTGATGACCGATATGCTCGAGATCGGCCCGGATGACCGGGTACTGGAGATCGGGGCGGGGAGCGGCTACCAGGCGGCAATTCTCGGGCGGCTTGCCCGGGAGGTGGTCACCGTCGAGCGCCTCCCCGACATCGCCGCTCTTGCGCGCCGGAACCTCGAGACGATCGGGGTGTCGAATGTCACGGTCGTGGAGGGAAACGGAACGCTCGGGTATGCGGACCGTGCGCCGTACCAGGGGATTATCGTCACCGCGGCAGCGCCCGATCTGCCCCCGTCGCTCATCGACCAGCTGGCCGAGGGTGGGCGTCTCATCGCTCCCGTGGGCAGCAGAGGACTGCAGGTGCTGGAGAAAGTGGTCAAAAAAGACGGCCGGATTGTCAGGACATCCCATGGCGGGGTGATGTTCGTCCCCCTCATCGGCGACCATGGGTGGGAGGAGTGAACAGGGGTGCCGCGTGATGCCGCGCCGTTTCCTGATCGGGACGTGTCTGCCGGTAGTCCTCGCCGGTGCAGAGGCAAAGGGATATTTATCACGCCGATGAAATATTTTTTAGCGGATTTTTCGCTGGAGGGACCACGATTATTCATGTATTGATGGTTGACGATGAGGAGGTGCTGCTCGTCGTCGCCAAGGTGTTTCTGGAACGTTCCGGTGATATGAAAGTAGATACCGTCCAGTCTGCCGCCGAAGCGATGAGAAAACTCGACCATGCCTCGTACGATGTCATCGTCGCAGATTACGAGATGCCCCGGATGGACGGGATCACCTTCCTCAAAGCGGTGCGGGTCAGGTATCCCAGCATCCCCTTCGGGATTTTTACCGGGAAGGGACGCGAATGGGTGGTCATTGAAGCGCTGAACAGCGGAGCCGATTTCTACTTAAAAAAGGGCGGCGATCCCAAGGCCGAGTTTGCGGAACTGATGCATAAAATCCGCCGCGCCGTTGAGCGGAAAGACACGCTCGAGCAGCTGAAGGGCATCCAGGAACGAATGGAATTTGCCGAAACAATTGTAGAAACACTGCAGATCCCCCTGTTCGTCGTGAATGAGGCCATGCAGCTGGTCCGGGCGAACCGTGCATTCTACCAGGCGCTTGAGATTGCCCCGGAAAAAGCGCAGGGAGAGCTGATTTTCGATATCGGGGATGGAGTGTGGAATATACCGGAACTTCGGGAGCTGCTTGAGGCGATACTGGAGGAGGAGGCCGAGTGCCAGACGTTGGATATCACCACGAGCATCGATGGGATGGACAGGAGCCTGCGCCTGACCGGTTGGGAGCTCGAGCAGGATCCCGGAAAAGATCGCTGTGTGCTGGTCGCCATTCAGGATATGCCCGTCTCTTCATCATGATCGTAGCCTCGCCGGCCATTCTCCCGCCATCTGCCCGGGTATCCGTGCCGGACGGCACCGCAGGTGATCAATGTTATGTCTCCTGAGGGCGACAACGCACGAGGGTTGTGGAACGAAATGACCTATATCGATATTACCCGAGACCTCGGGGAGCACACGCCAATTTACCCGGGCGATACCCCGTTTTCCATGGATCGCATCGAAAAGGAGAACTACACCACGCATGCGCTGTCCCTCGGCTCCCATACCGGGACCCATATCGATGCCCCCGCCCATTTCATCGCGGGAGGGCGGACCGTGGACGCACTTGACCTCTCCCTGCTCATCGGGAATGCATGGGTGGCGGACCTCTCGGGCGAAGGGCCGGCGCTCCTGCCCCGCCATTTCGCCTCCTGCCCTGAGGGCACGCAGAGGGTGCTCGTGAAAACCTCGTTTTCCGGCCAGCAGACCTTTTCTGCCGACTATCCCTCTCTCTCGCATGATGCGGCGGAGTATCTCGCATCCCGCGGGATCCGGGTGATCGGTGTCGACACCCCGTCGGTGGAGGCATTCGCTGGCGACGGATCTCTCCATCGCTTCCTCCTCGGGCGCACCATCATCGTGATTGAAATGCTGGACCTCTCGGCCGTCCAGGAGGGTGAGTACTGTATGATCGCGCTTCCCCTCCGCCTTACCGGGCTCGACGGGGCCCCCGCACGGGTGGTGCTTCGCGCAGGGAGTGATGGGTAAATGACGGTGGTGGAAGAGGCCCGGGACGTGTTTCAACAGTCCGTATGCGGCACCGGGTGCGACGACGGGATGGTTGTCCTGCGACGCTGCCCGGACGCCCCGACCTGCCAGTACCAGCAGGGGGCCTGTATCGAGGCGGTCTATGGCGGAAAGAACGCCCAAATAGCCTCAAATTTCCCTATTTCCGCCTCGACAAGGGTTTCGTTTCTCTTCGGGGCGAAGTTCGACAGCCCGCAGAAGAGAACGGCGGCAGCCGCCATCATGAACGTGGTGATGAATTTTCTCTGCCTTACGAGAATATCCCGGTCCTGCCTTCCTGCATCGTTCGATCCCTGCCGGTCGTACCTTGAGGACGAGCTTCGGGAGATGCGGGTATTCTGTTCGGGGTTTCGCGACAGGCCAACCGACACCCTCGGCCTCGACGTGGTGGATGACCCCGAACACGCCGATGTCCTGTTAATCTCCGGCAACGGGGTGTTCTCCGGGCAGGGTCTTGACATTCTCGAGCGCTACCGGACAAACCGCAGGATCATCCTGGTCGGGCCGGAGACGGCCGCGGCTGCAGCGCTCCTCGAAATCGAGCACTGGTGCCCCTTTGGCCGCCAGTGAAAGGGGCATTCCCCTCCCCCGTGTCCGTACCCTGCGGGTCTCCGGTAGCCGGAACAAAAAATCGTGCGCAACCGGGGATGGCGGGGTCTCGCGGGGATCATTTATTTCTGCATCCTGAGAGATGTTCATCTATGCTCTTCGGCTCATCCGGAATACGCGCACTGTACGACCGGTCGCTTATGGATCTTGCGCTTGCGGTCGGATCAGCAGTCGGCATGCGGGCCGGACGGGTCGTCCTGGGCAGGGATACCCGCACGACGGGCCCAATCCTCGCGCATGCCTTTTCTGCAGGCGTCCTTTCCTCCGGGGGGGATGTGCTTGACGGTACTATCGCACCCACGCCCACGGTCGCCTTCGCGACCCGCAATGCCGGTGCCGGCTGCATGATCACCGCATCGCATAATCCCGAACCCTATAACGGGATGAAGCTCGTCAACCCCGATGGTTCCGCATTCACCAGAGAGCAGCAGGGGAGTATCGAGCGGGAGATGGCAGAGCGGTACTGGCAGGACTGGGAATCGCAGGGACACTTCGCTGCAGCAGACATCATCTCCCCTCACCGGGAATCGATACTGCGCGCCGTCGCTCCTGAAGGAGAACTATCGGTGGTCCTCGACTGCGGCAATGGTGCGGGGAGCACGATAACTCCCGATCTGCTCGGTGCGGCCGGGATCCGGGTGTTCTGCCTGAATTGCAATATCAACGGAACATTTGCCCGCCCATCCGAGCCGCTGGAGACAAACCTCCCCTACATCGGCGAGATGATCCGGACATGCAAGGCAGCTGCGGGCATCGTCCATGATGGCGATGCAGACCGCATGATGGCGTTCGACGGGCGGGGACGGTTTATCAGCGGCGACCACCTGCTGATGCTGTTCGCACGCTACCTGGGCGCAAAACGGGTGGTGACCACGGTCGATGCCTCGATGGCCATCGACGAGATTGCGGAGGTGCAGCGCACCCCGGTGGGTGACAGTTACGTCTCCGAGCATCTCCTTTCCTGGGGCGATTTCGGCGGCGAACCCTCGGGAAGCTGGATTTTCCCGGATCATACGCTGTGCCCGGACGGCATCTATGCCGCAGCCCTTTTCGCCCGGATCGCCTCCGAGTGGGATGTCGCCGCGGAGGTCGATGCCATGCCGCGATACCCGATCGTCCGTACCTCCTTTTCTGTCACGGACCCGCACACCCTCCTTCGTCAGCTGGGGGCCGAGGTGCCGACCGACGGGATCCGCATCGAGGAGGAGGACGGATGGTGCCTGATCCGGGCGAGCGGCACCGAGCCCAAGGTCCGTATCACTGCAGAGGGGAAGACAAAGGAGATCGCCGAGACCATGGCGGATAGAGGCCATACAATGGTGAAACAAGTGCAATAATCCTGTGGAGCGCAATGACGATGCAGTGTGTGATACTTGCAGCAGGCGAGGGCAAACGGATGCGGCCGCTGACCGCTTCACGGCCCAAGGTAATGCTTCCCGTGGCAAACAGGCCGATGATCGAGCATCTCATCATCGCCGCGCGGGAATGCGGGATTGAGGATTTCATTCTCGTTGTGGGATACGGCGAGCAGGAGATCAGGACGTACTTCGGCGACGGTTCGTCAAGGGATGTGTCCATCCATTATGTCACCCAGCGCCAGCAGCTCGGCACCGCGGACGCACTCCGGGCTGCCGAGCCCCTCATCCGGGGACGGTTCCTGCTCATGAACGGGGACATGATCCTTAAAGCCGGGGATATCAAGGCAATCTGTGACCGGAATGCACCCAGCGTGGGCATATTCCCGGGCACCCAGCCCGAGCGGTTCGGCGTGATCACGGTGGATGGAGACCGCGTGACAGGACTCGTGGAAAAATCATCGAAACCGCCGAGTAATCTCATCAACGCAGGCGTGTATCTCTTCGAAAAGGGCGTGTTCGACCTCCTCTCGGAGCTGAACCTCTCGGAGCGCGGTGAATACGAGCTCACCGACGCCCTCTTCCGGTATATCGAGGACGGCAGACTGGCCGCGCACCGGTTGTCGTTCTGGCTGGATATCGGCGCCCCATGGAATCTCATCGATGCAAACGAGGTGATGATGAAGGACCTGCAAACCGATATTCTGGGCGAGATTGAAGAGGGCGTGTTTATTTCAGGTCCGGTTTCCCTCGGAAAAGGGAGCGTCATCAAATCGGGCACCTGTATCGAAGGGCCCTGCACGATCGGGGAAAATTGCAGGATCGGGCCCCATGCATATCTCAGGGGGTCAACGGCAATCGGGAGCGGCTGCCATATCGGCCACTCCACGGAGATTAAAAATTCCGTCATCCTCACGGGAACAAAGATCCCCCATTTCAACTATATCGGGGACTCCGTGATCGGAAGCGGGTGCAATTTCGGGGCGGGAACAAAAATCGCCAACCTGAGGCACGACCATACTATTATAAAATCCGGCGGATATATTACGGGGAGAAAAAAATTCGGTGCAGTAATTGGCGACAATGTACAGTTCGGCATCAACTGCTCAATTAACGTGGGCTGTGTGGTGGGGAGCGGGGTGAAGGTGGCCCCCCATCAGCATGTCCATGGAACCATCGCAGACAACACGACAATCCGGTAAGGGATGACAATGCAGGCAGTAATTCTGGCAGGAGGCGAGGGATCGCGGCTTCGACCGCTCACCCTGAGCAGACCGAAGGCAATGATTCCGCTGGCAAACCGGCCGATCATCGATTATGTCATTCAAGCGCTGATTGCAAACGGTATACGCGATATCATCGTGGTCGTCGGGTACCGCAAGGAGCATGTCATCCGCCATCTTAACCGGTTTGATATTCCGATACGCATCGTCGTGCAGGAAAAGCAGCTCGGTCCGGCCCATGCCCTCAGGTGCGCCGAGGCGGCGATATCCGGTGACTTCATCCTGCTGCCCGGAGACAATTATATCGATGCGGCCTCGATCGGCAAAATTAAAAAAGAGCCCTCTTCACTGCTGATCAAGGAGCATCCATATCCCTCGAACTTCGGGGTTGTCTCAATCCGGGAGGGTTTCGTGACCGGCATCGTGGAAAAACCAGTATATTCCCCCCGCGTTACCGTCAGCACAGGGATCTATCACCTGAAACAAGACATTTTTTCGTATCTCCTCGAGGGAGATGAGATTCCGGACGCCATTGTGTCGATGATTGCGGACGGGTACAAATTCCGGGCCGTTCCCGCTGACCAGTGGCACGACGCGGTCTATCCGTGGGATCTCCTCGGCATCAATTCGCGGATCATGAAATCGGTCCCTCCCCTGAAAAGCGGAACTATCGATGGGATGTCGACGATCCGGGGGACCGTCAGGATAGGAGAGGGAACGGAGATCGGGCCGAACTCGACGATTCTCGGCCCTGTGATCATCGGCGAGAGCTGTGATATCGGTCCCAACACCTGCATCATGCCCAACACCAGCATCGGGTCGCGGGTGCATATCGAACCGTTCACCTTCCTCGAAAATACGATTCTCATGGACGACGTACGGATCGGCTCCCATTCCCGCTGCGTTGATGCGGTGGTGGGAGAGGGGGCGAGGCTTGCCAACCAGACCACCATCAGAACGGGCAATTACCGTTTCGAAGTGGACGGGAAGTTGCTCGGTGGGAAATTCGGGGCGATTCTTGGCGAACGGGTATCGTCTGCACCCTTTACCGTGCTGCACCATTGCATCGTGGGCAACTATGTATCCATTGAAGAAGGAAGGACGCTCTCGGGCACCATTCAGGATCACGTCGTGGTGAAGTAACGTGTGCGGAATTGTCGGGTATATCGGGATCAGGGAGGCGGCGCCCATCATTGTCGAAGGCCTGAAACGCCTTGAGTACCGCGGCTACGATTCATTCGGCATCGCCACCCTCAACCGGACGCTGTCAACGATGAAGAAGTGCGGCCGGATCTCCGAAAACGCGCATTGCGTGGCCGATCTTTGCGGGAATATCGGGATCGGCCACACCCGCTGGGCGACACACGGGAAGCCCGATGATCTCAATGCACACCCGCACACCGATTGCACGGGGAGCATCGCGGTGGTGCACAACGGCATCATCGAGAATTACGCGGAGCTCAAACGCGCATTGCGAGAACGGGGGCATGTATTCGCTTCGGAGACGGATACCGAAGTCATCGTTCACCTGATCGAGGAGCACTACGCGGGTGACCTGTTCGATGCGGTCAGGGCGGCTATTGCGCATCTCGAGGGATCGTATGCTGTCCTTGCCGTGGCGAAGGATGACCCCCGCATCATCGCCGCCCGCAACGCAAGCCCCCTCGTTATCGGGATCGGCGACGGCGAGCTGCTGGCCGCCTCTGATGTGACGCCCCTCCTCGACCATACCCGGCAGGTCATCTTCCTCGAGGACGGGGACACCGCCACCATCACGCCCGGGCAGGTCACCATCTGGAACGGCAGTGGCCCTGTCGAGCGGCCCGTGAGCATGGTCGAATGGGACGTGGAGAGTGCGAAAAAGGGCGGGTTTGAGCATTTCATGATCAAGGAGATCTACGAGCAGCCGGACGTCTTCTTCCATACCGCCTCATCGATCAAGGAGGGCGAGATCATCGACGCCCTGCGGGAGTGCGGGAGCATGACCCTTGTCTCCTGCGGCACCTCGTACCACGCGGCATTGATCTTTCGCTATCTCGCTGAGAAGATCTGTTCCATTCCCGTGAGGGTCGAACTCGCGTCCGAGTTCAAGTACTACGCCCCGCCCCTCCGGGGAATGGTCGTCGGCGTCACCCAGTCGGGGGAGACCGCGGACACCATCGCCGCCCTCAAAAAAGCGCGCCAGTTCAACTGCACGACCCTGGGGATCACCAATGTCCTGGACAGTTCGGTCACCCGCATCGCCGACCACACGATGTACACGCGTGCGGGGCCCGAGATCAGCGTTGCCGCAACGAAATCGTTTATCGCCCAGCTGGCAGTGTTCCTGCAGATCATCAATCTCCTGCAGGAAAACCGGTACGAAGAGGAGATGGCCATGGTTCACCGGCAGATTGAGGACTGTCTCCTGCTCGATCTGGCCGAGGCGGTCGAGGTATGCGGCCGGGCCGACCACGTATTTTTCGTCGGCCGCGGGCCGTATTACCCCGTCGCCCTCGAGGGCGCACTCAAGATGAAGGAGATCTCCTATATCCACGCGGAGGGGTATGCTGCAGGAGAACTGAAACACGGTCCCTTTGCACTGCTCTCCGAGGAGAGCCCGGTGATCGCGCTCTGCCTTCCCGGTGAGAGCTACGCGGTCATGCTCTCGAATATCAAGGAGATGAAGGCCCGGAGCGCCCCCATCATCGCCATCGGCGTCGAAGGCGACCGTGAGCTCGAAGAGATCGTCGATATCCTGATCGAACTGCCGAAATGCCTGCTCTTTGGTGGGATTTTGATGAGTTCGGTGGTGCTGCAGCTGCTCGCCTACCACACTGCGCGAATGCTGGGGCGGGATATCGACAAGCCGAGAAACCTCGCAAAGAGTGTGACGGTGGAATGAGGATTCTATTTATCGCCATACCCCCCACCTGTACCCGGGGACCGGTGAATCTGGCATAATCGGCATCCAATCCGCCGGTATCCGGTCAAACGAGGCAGCAGCATGGTATCCGGGTATGCAGTCATGATCGCCGGTATTGTTTTCGCGGGGGTCGCGCTCATCCCGTATGCCGTCTACCTTGCGGGCATCATGGTCGGCAAAAAACCCAAAAAAACGGTCCTTCGCGCGAATTTGCCCCCGATCAGCATAATAATGGCAGCATATAACGAAGAGGGGGTGATCGGGGAACGTCTGCACAACATTCTCACCGCATCATATCCCCGGGATCGCTACGAGATTCTCGTGGTCGATGACTGCTCCTCCGACACCACCGCCGCAAGTGCACGGGACGTGCTCGATCATTCGGGCGTGCAGTACACGATACTTGCAAACGAAGCCCGCTCGGGAACCAACCGCTCGTACAACCGCGCCATGCGATCGGCAGATCATGAGATTATCGTCACGACCGATGCCAACAAATTTTTCGCACCCGACGCGCTCTCGCTCGTGGTATCCCGCCTGGTCTCGAATGACGAGATCGGTGCCGTCTGCGGCGACCAGAGGCCTCTGGGCGGGGGACAGGACACCCGGGTGCGGGGAATGGAGGCGGAATACCGGAACATATACGGCAGGATGTGTGACTGGGAGAGTGCGATCGACTCGACGTACAATTTCAACGGCCCGCTGGTGGCATTCAAACGATCCGCCATCCCGTATATCGAAGAGCGGTGCGGGGCTGATGATGCGAACACCGCGTTCGCTGCGATCCGGAACGGGTATCGCGCCGTCTATGAAACGGGTGCGGTCGTGTACGAACGCGTCCCGAAAACGTTGCAGTTCCAGTATCGCCAGAAAATCCGGCGGGCAACCCGGCTTATCGAGTCGACGCTGGCAAACCTCGATCTTCTCCGTGAAAAGCGTCCGTTTTCACGCTATTTCTATCCCCTGCGGATATTCATGTATCTCGTCACGCCGGGGTTGTTCTTTACCGGGGCGTTTCTCCTCTTTGTCGGCCTCTTTCTGGAACACCCGATCGTCGGAGCGATGGTGTGTGTGCTGGTAGCTGTCTCGCTGGCGCTGTTCAGGAATAACCTCATTTCGGCATTTATCCTCAACCAGGCATATCTCCTCGTCGGTCTGCTGCATGTCGGCAGGGACATGAGGGTATGGGAAAGCACCTCGATTCTGGGGAACTAGCACATTTTTCTTGAAATAGTATCATTTTCCGACTTTGTATAGAATTACACAATTTATATGGTTGCACTCCCATGTATTCTTGGGAGAACCAATGCGTGCTATCAATGATCCGAAGGTGCGATATATTTTTATTGCAGCGTTAATCCTCATCTTTTCCTGTATTGCTCTCTGGACCCGTCTCCTTCCTCAGAACGCCATTGTAATGGAGAACTGGGTCAATCTGCTCGGCAACGATCCCTGGTATACCCTCCGGCAGCTCGAAGCGAGCCTTGCCAATTTCCCCGCGTATCCGTGGTTCGACCCGATGACCGAATACCCGACAGGGAACACAATACACTGGGGGCCGCTGTTTACCACCATCATCGGGGCCATCTGCATTCTCTCCGGTGCCGTGGCGAGAGCGGATATCATGTATGTCGCCTCATGGGTCCCCCCCCTGATGGGCATGGCGATGGTTCCGCTGATGTATTTCGTCGGGAGCAGGGTCGCCGACTGGAAGACCGGGCTTCTCGCCGCCGCGTTTGTGGCAGTGGTCTCCGGGCAGTATTTCTATCGCTCGCTCTTCGGGTTTGTCGACCACCATATTGCAGAAACGCTGTTTAGCACGCTGTTTGCCTTCGCCTACATCATCGCCATTACCTCTGCGCGCTACAACCCCCTTGATTTCAAGAACCCCGAAACCCTGACAAAACCGGCATTCCTGTCGGTACTTGCCGGGATCGCCTATCTCCTCGGGTTGTTCGTGATGCCGACGATGATCCTGTTCGCCCTGATCGTTGCGGTATTCACCGTCATCCAGTTCACCGTGGATTTCTACCGTTCACGTTCCAGCATGGATCTCCTGTTCATCAACGCAATCGTCTTTGTCGTGGCGATCATCGGCCTGCTGGTCTTCGGGCTCAAGCATGGGGGCCTCTCACTTTCACGCTACTCCATGGGGCATGTGTATGCCTATCTCGCGGTGATCGGTGGAACCGGCGCACTCTATGCGGTTTCGCATGTGCTGAAGGAGAAACCGAAATATTTCTACCCGCTCGTCCTTGCGGGCGGCGCCATTGCAGGATCGCTCGTGCTCTACCTGGCATCAGGGGCGCTTTTCAATGTGCTGGTCGGCAATTTCTACTCGTTCTTCGGCGAGAAGGCGACCACGCTCACCATCCAGGAAGCGCGCCCCTGGGACTTCGAATCGGCCTGGACGACCTTCCACTATGGCCTGCTCCTCATGGTCGGGGGCGCAGGAGTGCTCGTGTACCGCAACTGGCGGGAAGAGCATCCGCACCAGGTTTTCGTGCTCATCTGGTCGGCAATCATCCTCTTCTCGACCATGCGCCACGTGCGCTACGAGTATTACCTGGCAGCCAATGTCGCCCTGCTGGCGGCAATTTTTGTCGGGTTTGCCCTTGATGCGGGCTCCCCGGCGCTGGTGCGACTGCTCGCCGGAAAGAAGCAGGAGGAGCCTGTGGTGGAAAAGAAGGGAAAAAAAGGAAAAACAAAGCGCAAACACGAGGAACCCGGGAGCGCCATCGCACCCCAATCCTCATCCGCACCCGCGATTCTCCTCATCGCAGGCATGCTTCTCTCCCTCCTCTTCGTGGGCTCGTCACTGTCTGCGGATCTTGAGCTCGGCAGCGGCATCGGGGGAGGTATGGAACGCGACTGGAGGGAGGCACTCGAGTGGATGGGTGAGAATACGCCGGATACCGGCGTGGACTACTATGCCATCTATGACCGGGAGACCTTCGAATGCCCCGAGGCGTCCTACGGTGTCATGTCGTGGTGGGACTACGGCCACTGGATCACCTTCGTGGCACAGCGCATTCCCAACGCCAACCCGTTCCAGCACGGCGTTGCCGGTCCGAACGGGGCCGCGGCATTCTTTGTCCAGCAGTCGGAAGAGGACTCCTCCGCCATCCTGGATACGCTAGGTACCCGCTACGTGATCACCGATATCATGATGGATACCTCGAAGTTCTGGGCGATGGCCACCTGGTATGACGAGGAGACGGGTTCTTCCGGCTATGAGTTTCGGGTGGCAAACCAGCAGGGACAGACCATATCACTCTACACGAACGAGTATTTCCAGACGATGATCGCGCGGCTGCATAATTTCGACGGCTCGATGGTCGAGGGAGGCGCCGGCTTTCCGGAGGCACTCGGCGAGTACAGAGGCGTCAGGGTGAGCCAGCTGCCGGTCGTGCCGGTCGAGGACGTACCTGCGCTGCAGCACTACCGCCTGATCCACGAATCGCCGACCAATGTATTCAATACCGATCAGATCGATCTGAAGTACGTCAAGGTCTTCGAGTACGTGCCGGGGGCGGTCATCAACGGAGAGGGGACCATCGAGGTTACCATGGTGAGCAACACGGGACGTGAATTCGCCTACCGGCAGGAGAGCATTGACGGCCGTTTCATCGTTCCCTATTCCACGCAGGACAATACTTATGATGTGCGGGCGGCGGGCCCCTACCGCGTCGTCGCGACCGGTGAGACGATCGAGGTTTCGGAAGATGCAGTGGTGAACGGACTGTCTGTTACCTGAGTGCCATGGCCTGTTCTGTGATCACCGGCGATGTGTTCGCCTCCCACGATCTGCCGTCGTCCGCGGAATGCGGTGAACGCCTGCGTTCGGCGCTCAGCGGGGTACCCGAGGGATTGAAGGTCCTGCCGCCGGTCAGGGCGACGACCGAGGACCTGGAGCGGGTGCACCACCCCCAGCATGTGCGCCTCCTGCGCGAGCTCTCCCGGGGCGTCCGGTTTATCGATCCCAGCACCTATGTCACCCCGGCGTCGTTTGATGTCGCGCTGTATGCGGCGGGATCCGCAATACGCGCCCTCGAACGCGCCCTTGACGGGGAGAGGTGCTTTGCCATGGTCCGCCCGCCGGGCCACCATGCGGAACCCGACCGTGCGATGGGGTTCTGTCTCTTCAATAACGTGGGAGTCGCGGTCGCCCGGGTCCTTGTCCAGAAGACCGTCGACCGCGTCGCCATCATCGACTGGGATCTCCACCACGGAAACGGCACCCAGAAGATATTCTACCGTGACGACCGGGTGTTGTTCTGTTCGATTCATGAGCGCGGGGCATTTCCGCGCACCGGGTGGATCGATGAGGTGGGGGGCGGGTCGGGAAAAGGGTATACCCTCAATGCCCCCCTGAGGGCAGGGGCGGGGATCGACGACTACGCCCTTATCTTCGAGGATATTTTTTCCCCTGCAATCGAACGCTTCGCCCCCGATATCATCGTGGTTTCGGCGGGGCAGGACTCTCTCTCGGACGATCTGCGGGGAAATATGGATCTCAAGCCAGAGGATTACGGGGTTCTCACCGGTATCGTCAAGGAGATTACCGGAGGCCCGCTCGCCCTCGTCCTCGAGGGAGGGTACGGCCCATCCCACGGAGATGCCATCCGCCACATCTTCGAAGCGCTCCGGAACCGATCCTACGAGTACACCTGCGAGAACGCGCGCCCGAGCAGCCACCACCTCGCGGGCACGCTCAAAAAACTTCTCCTGTGACCCTCGAGCGCCCTATGCCTCTTTGCGGCGCGTGCGCGTACTGTCCATATAGGATACCTCGAAGCCCGGGATGATGACCCTGACCACCGGTACCACCGTCCGGGTGAGATCGCAGACGAGCACCCGTTCGCTGTACGGTTCGATCTCCTGCAGGCAGACGGCGATATCCTCATCGATGTACGCCGTGCTCAGGTCGGGCACCTCTCCGATGCCGATCTCTTCGGCATCTGCAAACCACATCCTGTTCAGGCGTTTCAGCCGCTCGTATCCTGCTTTCTGCAGAAAATGTTCCCTGCCCGGCTCGTTTCGCCCTCCCTGAAGGTAACTGCCCCTGCTCTGCGCCACCTCCGTGAGGGCGCGGAGCGCCGCGATCTCCGGGCTTGTATGGGTTCCCGAGCCGATGACCAGCATCGCCGGATCCCGTGTCACCGTGTCGTCCGCAGCGGCTGCAACGGTGGGAAGGCGCGTTTTCCCGTTCAGGATCCAGAGGTGGATGTCGATCCCGTGGTCCTCGAACATCTGCATCATCTCCCGTGCCGGGCCGTCCTTTTCCAGAAGAAGCCTGCAGCCGAGGCTGCGGTCCCGCTCTGCCGTGGAGAGCGCGTCCCGCTCGACCACTTCGAGCATGGCGTGCAGGATTGCCTCCTCGATCACATTGCCGCTTGCCAGACCGTTAGTGTCGCTGCGGAACAGCGGCTGGACTATCCCCATGGAATCGTAGGGATGAAACACCGCATTGCTGGGGACATGGATCGCTTCCTCGTTTACAATATCCCATGACGGTGTCCAGTGCAGTTTCTCGCCGACTTCCAGCGACCTCGGCAGGATAAGGTCATGGGGATCGAGCGCCCGCCTGATGCCCAGTTCCTCATAGCTGGTGACTTCCATGTGGTCTCGCCGGTATTCCGCACTGAACCGTTCAACCGCCTCCATCATGGCCGATATTTCTGCCAGAATCGGTTCTTTCCCCTTTCCCGCATGGAATGCGGTGGCGCCCTGGGCGGCCCGTGGGCGGATGGCGCAGAACACCGGCAGGCCCAGCCGGTCCAGGTGGGTGACATCGATGACCTCGTGCACCCCGATCTGCTCCATGAGCGGTTTTACCGTTGCATAGGTCTCTTCCGGGGACTGCACGCGGTGAGTGCCGTCGAAAAACCGCTTCCTGATATGGCGTAAGGCGATCGGATCCATTTTCATGATCTTAGAACCCCATGGTTTTCAATATTTCCTCGCAAACCGCACCACCTGCATCTCCGCCATCGATGAATATCGCGCCCTGTCCTGCCGGGGGCGGAGACGAAAAAGAGATAACGGCTGGCTGACCGCTCCGGCTCCCCCCTTCCGACCGGGGCGACCTTACTCGCCGACGGGAATCGTCGTCAGTTTCACCGACTCGACACCCTTCTGCGACATCAGCCGTTCTGCGATATTCTTGAGTTCTTTACCGTCTCCCCTGAGGAGGATGACTTCCAGGCATTTCTCATGGGTGACGTGGGAATGCAGGGAGGCCTGGATGGTATCCATGTATTCATGCTGCACTTCGGTCAGTGACTGGAGGAGGCCACGCTGCTCATGGTCGTATACCATGGTGATCACTCCCTGCCGCTCCCCTCTCACATCCGACATCCACTGGTAGTAGGTAATGTAGTTCCTGATGGCATCGCGGATCCCCTCTGATCGTGAGGAGTAGCCGCGGTATTTGAGAATCTCATCAAATTTATCCAGCAAATTCTTGGGGAGGGAAATTCCAATCCTCGAGAGGTCTGTTTCCGTATTCATGGGATCACCGCACACACCGTAGGAGAAACTGGTCTACGAATTCAATATAATATTATAAACCTTACTTAAAATATATGCTTTTAGTTGCAAAATTCGGCATAGTTTTTCATAAGCCGCGGCTGATCGGCCGTCTCGTCCGGGCACGGAAATGGGGCGATCCGGCATCCCGTTTCACCGCGCATGTATAAGTAGTGCGATCATATAATGATAAGGAGGTTCGGTCAACAGTGCGAGATGTGGATATACCCAGTGTCAATATTGGATTGGTCGGGCATGTCGATCACGGGAAAACAACCCTCGTGAGCGGCCTTACCGGGGTCTGGACCGATCGGCACAGCGAGGAAGTAAAGCGGGGGATCTCGATCCGGCTCGGGTATGCCGATGCGACGTTCTACCGGTGTCAGGGGTGTGGAGGATCCGATGCATACTCGACCTCCCCCACATGTCCGCAATGCGAGGGCAGGGGGGAGCCTTTCAGGACGGTATCATTTGTCGATGCACCGGGGCATGAAACACTCATGGCGACCATGCTCAGCGGATCGGCGATCATGGACGGCGCAATGCTCGTCATTGCGGCCAATGAACCCTGCCCCCAGCCCCAGACCAAAGAGCACCTGATGGCGCTGGAACTCGTCGGGATAGAGAGGATCGTGATCGTCCAGAATAAGATCGATGTGGTCTCCCAGGCGGACGCGATCGACCACTATCACCAGATTAAAAAGTTCGTCAGGGGAACCATTGCGGAAAATGCCCCCATAATTCCCGTTTCGGCACAGAAAGGCATCAATATCGGGGCGCTCATCGAGGCCCTCGACGAGTATATTCCCGAACCGGACCACGACCCCGAGGCGCCGCCCCACATGCTCATCGCACGTTCGTTCGACATCAATAAGCCCGGGATCAGCTGGCGCGAGGTGATGGGCGGCGTGATTGGCGGCTCGCTGACCCAGGGAGTGGTGAGAGAAGGAGACGATATAGAGATCCGTCCGGGCAGGCAGACACAGGTGGAAAACCGGGTAATCTGGGAGCCGATAACCACGAAGGTCACCTCCGTCAATACCGGTGCGAAGAAGGTGGCTGAAGCAACGCCCGGCGGCCTGATCGCACTGGGGACCAAGCTCGACCCCGCCCTCACCAAGAGCGATGCGCTTGCAGGCCAGGTGGCGGGGCATGTCGAGAAGCTCCCCCCGGTCTGGGACAGGCTGTCATTCAAAGTCACGCTGATGGAGCGGGTCGTGGGCTCCGATGACGAACTCAATATCGAGCCCCTCCGCCACAAGGAGCCGCTCATGCTCTCGGTTGGCACGGCGGTCACGGTGGGCGTGGTGGTCAATGCCAAGAAAGATGTGGTCGATGTCGTGCTCAAACGGCCTGTCTGTGCGGCGGTCGGGACCCGGATTGCCATCAGCCGTCAGGTGGGCGGACGATGGCGCCTGATCGGTATGGGAACCCTGATGTGACCCTCGTCCTGCTGGACGCAAACGCGTTGATGATGCCGGGACAGTTCGGCATCGATATCTTCGGGCAGATCGGTGAACTCGTGGGGTCCTTCGAGCCCCTCGTCCTTGAAGAGGTGAAGGGAGAGCTCATGGGCTTATCCCGGGGATGCGGGCGGCATGCGGCCGCAGCCCGCATGGGGCTGATCTTTGCGGAGAAGTGCACGACCATTCCCGCATCGCCCGGCGGCGGTCCGGTGGATGTGAAAATAGCCCGCTTCGCGGAAGCGCACCGGTCCACGGTGGCCACCAACGACCGGGAGCTGCGGAACCATCTCCTCAGCCGCGGAACAGATGTAATATTCATAAGAAAGCAGAAAACATTAGAACTGATTCGGAGTTAGCGATCGTATGTATTACCGGGTAACACTCGAGGACAAGGTGAGGGTTCCGCCCCACAGGCTTGGCGAAGACCTCTATAAGGTCGTTCTCAACGTGCTTCAGGAACAGCTGGAAGGCAGCATTGACAAGGAGATCGGTATTTTCATCGCCGTGACAAAGGTGCTTGATGTCGGGGAGGGTGACCTGATCCCCGGCGACGGTGCGGTCTATTATGACGTAACGTTCGATGCGCTGGTGCTCCGGCTCTCCCTCCAGGAGATCATCGAGGGCGCGGTGGTGGAGACCACCAGTTTCGGTGCGTTTATCAGCCTCGGCCCCATCGATGCGATGCTGCACGTGAGCCAGATCTCCGACGATTTCATCAACTACGACGAGAAGAACGGACGTCTCGTGTGCCAGGAGTCCAAACGCCAGATCGGGGTGGGCGACGGGGTGCGTGCCCGTGTCGTGGCCCTCAGCCTCAACGAGCGTGAGCCCCGGGAGAGCAAGATCGGGCTGACCATGCGGCAGGCGGGGCTGGGCACGGAGGCATGGCTCAAGGAAGATTTCGAGAAGGAGCAGGCGGAACATGGTAGTGCGTAAAAAGCAGCACAAGGTCTGCCGGCAGTGCCACCGGGTTGTCGACGGGGAGGCCTGCGTGATCTGCGGCAGCACCAACCTTTCCGACGATTGGGCAGGATACCTGGTTATTATCGACCCGGAACGTTCGGATATTGCCAAAAAAATGAATATCACCCTCCCTGGCCGGTACGCATTGAAGGTTCGCTGATGTACCGGCTTCCCGACAGGCACAGGGACGCATTGCGGGAACCGTTCGGGCTCCTTTTCCCCGATCTCGGTGATGCATCCGGGGTGCTCGAAGGAAGGCATGTTTATTCGGTGGGAGACGTGGTCACCCACAACCTCCTGCAGCGCGGTGTTGCGCCGGATGTTGCTATCATTGACGGGTACACGCAGCGCGTCCCCTGCACACGGACCCCGATCTTTCTCGCACCCCGTCTTGTGGTCAAGAACCCGCCGGGCACGATTACCGAAGCGCTCATCGAGGCCATCCGCTACGCGGTGGCCCACCCGCCGGTACTGATCTTCGTCGAGGGCGAGGAGGATCTCGCCGTGATCCCGCTGGTGATCGAGGCGCCCTCTGGTTCTGCGATCGTCTACGGCCAGCCGGGCGAGGGCGTGGTGGTCCGGATCGTCGATGAGGCGGCAAAAGGACAGGCGCACGAGTATTTTGCGCTCTTTCAACGCGAAGGGAATTGAAGGGCTGCGGTCCGGATGGATCGCCAATTTTTAAATACGTTCCTCGACAATATTTTAGGGATATCGATGGAATTTGAATTTATCAGGGATGAGAGAAATGAGCTCCTCGCGAGGAGAGAACTTGAGTTTGTCCTCACCTTCGAGGGGCCGACCCCGTCACGGCAGGAGATCCTGGGTAAACTCTGTGCCCTGAAGAATATTGGCGAGCAGGTGATCGTGCTCGACTCCTTGAAGACCACCTTTGGAAAACAGGAGATACTTGGCACTGCACGCGTATACGACGATGCGGAGACCTTGAATAAGACCGAACGCGAGTACCTTGCAAAGCGCGGCCGGGCCAAAGCGGAGGAAGAGGGGGCGTAAGCGAATGGCAGTAAAACGTAGCAGCTATTACACGGTCGAAGGCGACTCCGTCACCATCAACAAGCGCCACTGCCCGCGCTGTGGGCCGGGCATTCTCCTTGCTGACCACAAGGACCGCCTTGCGTGTGGAAAATGCGGGTATACCGAATTTAAGAAATAATTCCGATGCCTGATCAGGGGCACGTCGTGCTGGGCATTGAGGGTACGGCATGGAACCTCAGTGCCGCTCTTTTTGGTGACCGGCTCTTTTCACTCTATTCTTCGCCATATGCTCCTGTGCAGGGAGGGATCCACCCGCGGGAGGCGGCCCAGCACCACGCATCGGCGATGAAGGAGGTGATCGGGCGGGTACTGGAGAGCGGACCGCATCCCACTGCCGTCGCCTTCTCGCAGGGCCCGGGGCTCGGCCCCTGCCTTCGCACGGTCGCCACCGCCGCGAGGACACTCGCACTGACCCTTGGCGTGCCGCTGGTGGGGGTGAACCACTGCATCGCGCACGTGGAGATCGGGCGCTGGGCGACCGGCTGCGACGATCCGATCGTGCTCTACGCAAGCGGCGCGAACACGCAGGTCCTTGGCTATCTCAATAAATGCTACCGCATCTTTGGTGAAACGCTCGATATCGGCCTCGGCAACGCCCTCGACAAGTACGCCCGGAGCAGGGGGCTCGCTCACCCCGGCGGCCCCGCCATCGAGGCGCTTGCCCGGAGGGGAACGCCGGTCGACCTCCCCTACACGGTCAAGGGCATGGACCTTGCGTTTTCCGGCCTGGTGAGCGCAGCCAAAGAAAGCCCGGCGCCGGTCGAGGATGTCTGTGCCGGTTTGCAGGAGACGGCGTTTGCAATGTGCGTCGAGGTCACCGAGCGGGCGCTCGCCCACGCGGGCAAGAACGAGGTGATGCTCGTCGGCGGGGTCGGCGCCAACGCCCGCCTGCAGGAGATGCTCGACCGGATGTGCCGGGAGCGGAGGGCCTCCTTTTTCGTGCCCGAGAAGCAGTATCTCGGCGACAATGGTGCCATGATCGCCTATACGGGCAAGATCATGCTCGAAGCCGATCAGGTCCTCTCGCTCGAGGCCTCCCGTGTCATTCCGGGCTTTCGCTCCGACGAGGTGGAGGTGGCATGGCGCCGTGATACGGGGGAATTCGCGTACCATCGCGCCGATGTGATCGAGCAGGGCAGCGCCCGCGGCGCGGAGGCGGTGGTCAGCCGTTCGGGCTCCGATGTCGCCAAACGGCGCCTCGGCAAGGGCTACCGCGTGCCGTCGCTCGACCAGCGGCTGATCACCGAACGCACGCGGGCGGAGGCGCGTACCATCGCCATGGCCCGCCGTGCGGGTGTGCCCACTCCGGTCATCAGGGATATCACCCGGGATACGATCATCATGGAGTGCATCGAGGGCAGTCTGCTCAAGCATGTGCTCGACGAGCGCACCGCCCGCGAAGCCGGACGCATGGTGGGCAGGCTGCACGGCGCCGGCATCGTGCACGGCGACCTGACAACGAGCAACATCATCGTCCGCGACTCAAAGTGCGTGCTGATCGATTTCGGGCTGGCGCAGGTGACCTCGGAGATCGAGGCGAGGGGCGTGGATGTCCACGTCTTTTTCCAGACACTGAAGAGCACGTCCGCCGATGCGCCCGCGCTCCGGGATGCGTTCATCGGGGGGTACGAAGTCTCGTTTCCGGCGGCGGCTGAGGTCATCGAGCGGGAGCGCGCAATCGAGGCGCGGGGGAGATACCTGTGAAGATCGTGGTGGTCACCAGCAATCCGCACAAAGCCCGTGAGGTGGCGGCGTTTTTCGAGGGGGTCTGCGAGGTCGAGCATGTTCCACTGGAGTGCCCCGAGTTCCGGCACGATGATGTGGGGGAGATCGCCCGGGAAAAGGCACGGTTTGCCTTCGAGCAGCTGCAGGCCCCCTTGATTGCGGACGATACGGGGTTTTCCATTCCCGCGCTCGGTGGATTCCCCGGGCCCTATGCGGCCTACGTGCTGGACAGGATAGGCCTCGAGGGTATTCTGCGGTTGATGGAAGGTCAAGAAGACCGATCCGCGTATTTTGAAACCGCGATCGCGCTGGCGGACGGGAGCGGCGTGCGCGTGTTTCGGGGAAGGATTGACGGCCGGGTCGTCGACCCGCGGGGCGAGGGCGGATTCGGCTACGACCCCATCTTCGAGGTCGCGGGCAGGACGCTGGCCGAACTGCCCCTTGCGGAAAAGTCGAGAATTTCTCATCGGGGCCGTGCGCTCGATGCGTTGAAGGCGTGGCTCGCAGCGGGGCAGGGGTGATCCCGGCCCCGTCCGCTATCCAAACTCTTATGAGCGTGCGGTTCCTTCTTATAAGAGCAGAAATGAGGGGTAAGTGAACTATGGCAAGATTTCCCGAAGCAGAGGCACGGTTGCTCAATGTGAAGATCTGCATGAAATGCAACGCACGCAATGCGCCCCGTGCAACCCGCTGCAGAAAATGCGGATACGAGAACCTCAGGCAGAAATCAAAAGAGCGGAAAGGATAATCGAATTTTTCCTTTTTTTGCGCAGTTACGCACTGTAAAAGGTCACTTTTTTTCCTTTCTCGCTGTATTCGCCAAGATAGGTCTCGATATTGCGCTTGTAGCCGATGCGCTGCTCGACGCCGAGATCGGCGAGCTGCCGCCGGACGCGCATCACGTCCTCTTCGTCTTCCCAGTTCTCCGTATACACGTAGATCACTTTCCGCGTGTCCCGTGAATCGGGGTTCGGTTTGGCGGTGCTCACCTTTGCGGAAATTCCCAGCGTTCCTCTGCAGGTCGCGTCCCGGATGCGCTGCCACATGGCGTCCACCTCGTCCTCGTCGAGGAAGATGAGCCATTTCCCACCCTTTTCATTATCGACTTCCTCGGGACGATATCCGGGTGCGTCCTGGATGATCCAGTACATCTGGGTGGTCCGGGTGGGGATAACGCCTTCTCCCCGGCGCAATTGCGCGTAGATTCCCTCTGGGCGCGTGAACCGCACAAGAAGCGCCTCGGCAAGCTGCGGGTATTCCTCCTGGAATAATGAGAAAATTTCTGTGAAATCCTGCAGGAAATCGATCTCCTTTTCCACCAGTTCGAAAAGAACGTGGCCCTGGGCCTGCAGTTCCTTGTTCAGAAGAATTTCGAAGAGGCCGTATGCCACATCTCCGAGTGCATGCTCTTCGGCGTTTTCCATAGTAGTTTGTTGAAAAAAGCGACAAAAAAATATTTTCATTCTCATGGAGGGGCAGCGGACGCGAGAAAAATGCTTCCTGCGGCCGTTCCCGCGTGCGAAAATCCCGTTTCAGCGCATCGTTTCCAGGATTAGTGTGGCCGCCCGTTCGCCGGATAGGAGCATTCCCCCGAAAATCGGGCCCATGCGGTGTTCGCCCGCGACGGCGTTGGCCGCCATGCCGGTGACGACGAGCCCCGGGAAAATCTCTCTGGTGTGGCCGACAATCATGGCTTCGGCGCGCTCCGCCCACATCGGCCCCTCCCCGGCCACAGTCACCATGCCCCCCTTGGACGCCACCATGTGCGCCACCACGGCGTCATGGCCCGTGGCGTCCACGGTATAACGGCAGGCGATGGTGAGCGGGTCGACATGCAGCCCCGCCATCTCCACCGGCGTCCAGTTGATGACCAGCCCGCTCACCCTCCGGTCGTCCTTGATGACGACGTCTTCGACGAAGGTGAGGTTGAAAAATTCCGCGCCCGCGTCGCACGCGGCGGCAGTCAGTTTCGCCACGGCCTCGACGGACTTTGCCACGTAGTATCCTTCTTCAAAGGCTTTGCAGGCAATGGAGAAGTGGTCGAGCAGCCGTTTTGCCTCCTTTTGGACGACGATGCGGGGAAACATCATCCCTCCTCCCCACATCCCCCCGCCGATGGAGAGCTTCTTTTCGATCACGCCCACCTTCACCCCCTGTTCGGCAAGGAGGGCGGCGCAGGCGAGGCCTGACGGACCCGCACCCACCACGGCAACATCGAGATCCGCGTAGTCCAGCATGACCCTGCTCTGCTCGGAGAGAATCGCCCGGGTTATCGTTACCTCATTGAGTTTCATCTTCGTCACGCAACAATTAGGTGGGCGCGGAAACTAATAGTGTTTTATCCTGCATTCGATGTTCTGGCGCAGTTGTGGACATGTCCAAACGCTCTTTTCTGGATATGGGAGGGTGTCAAGCAGGTCTGCGGCCGGCGCGACGGCGGTGAGCGGAGAGGCGTGCCCTCGAATCCTGCCTGCAGGCGAATATATTTACCCGCAGAATAGAATATTTGAGTAGGATGAAATGGAAGCGTGACTTCGGACTGACCCTGCGATCCCTGCTCACAGGGTTTCTGCTCCTTATCGTATACCTGATATTCCTCTCGGTGCTATTCGTGCTTTTCCCGGGAATGAGCATCCAGGGGTATGTGCTGATTATCGCATTGTTTGCGTTCGTCCAGTACTACTTCTCCGACAGGATGGTGCTCTGGAGCACGGGCGCCCGCATTGTGGAGGAGGATGAATATCCCGAGCTCCATGCCATGGTGGCGCGCCTGAGCGCAGAAGCCGACCTTCCTATGCCGCGAGTGGCGGTCATGCCTTCGCCGGTGCCGAACGCGTTCGCCACCGGCAGGAGCCCGAAGGCCGCGGTGGTGGCGGTGACCGACTCCATCATGCGGCTGCTCGACCGCGACGAGCTCGAGGCGGTGCTGGCCCACGAGCTGAGCCACGTGAAAAACCGCGATGTGCTCACCATGACCATCGCCAGTTTCCTCAGCATGCTGGCGTTTCTCGTCATGCGCTATGCGCTCTTCTTCTCGATGGGCAACAGGCGGGAGAGCGGCGGGATCCTCCTTGCATGGATCGTCTCGATCGTCGTGTGGGTCGTGAGCACGCTGCTCATCAGGACGCTCTCCCGGTACCGGGAGTTTGCCGCCGACCGCGGGTCGGCCTACATCACCGGCAACCCGCGGGCCCTGGTCAGCGCGCTCTACAAGATCAGCGGGCGCATGGACCGCGTGCCTGCGGAGAAGAAGAAGGAGGTGGAGGGTGCGAACGCCTTCTTCATCATCCCCGCGCTCTCGGGCCAGAGCCTGATGGAGCTCTTCTCCACCCACCCCCCGCTGGAAAAAAGGGTGGCGGCGCTGGAGGCCCTGGAATCCGAAATCCGCGGGTACTGATGGAGGGTGCGTCCCTCCCCCGCACGGATATTTTAATACTTTATCATGCACAAGTATGTAGGCAATACTTTGCATCGATGGTCTAGTGGCATGACTTTGGCCTTCCAAGCCAATAGCCCGGGTTCAATTCCCGGTCGATGCATTGTACCACAGGCGGGCTCGTGGTCTAGCTGGTTATGACATCGCCTTCACACGGCGGGGATCCTGAGTTCGAATCTCAGCGAGCCCATCCCCATTCCCCAAATAAGAATCGTATCGGTCTCCTGATTCGGCTATATTGCTTTTCTTTTTTTATTCGCTTCATGTTCCTGATGCAATGTAACTACAGTCGCAGCCAACGCATCGCATCCGCATTCCATGCCAACATACGTCTATTTACAAGGGTTTTCAGGCCTTTGTGTCACGAAACGTGTGATTCTATATTTTCTCGTGCTGACGTTTTCCGTTTCAGTATCCGGCTGTATTGCGGGATTGAGGATTATCAAGACGCCATACTGAAAAATGTATAAATACTACCGGTAAGCATCCCTCGGCCATGGCAACCGAGATCATCGTCTTTCAAATCGGCGCAATGATTTTTGCAGCGTCTTCCGTTGTGTTCCTGTTTGGCGGCACGAAAAAGCTAATGTTCGATACGGAATTTTTTATCAGTTTCATCACCAGCACGAGTTATGTGGTGATGAGCCTGGCCATAGCGACGACCGTTGCTCTGGGCGGAGGGACAATTTACTGGTCGCGGTGGTTGTTCTATATGGCGGCCTGTCCTTTACTGATGTATGACGTCGTGAGAATTTCAACGACATCACACCAGGAATATCCCAAATTTGTTCTTCTCACCTGCCTGACCATGTTCAATGGATTTCTTGCCAGCTTCATCGTCACCTCATCCCGGTGGATTTTCTTTCTCTTTGGTTCTGCAGCATTCATAGGCCTTCTTTATATGGTATCCCGGGGCCAGGAAAACCGTGCCTCAAAAACGCTAAAACCATTCGTTTATATTGGGTGGTCCCTTTTTCCGGTAGTATTTCTCCTTGCTCCGACGGGTTTTGGAATCTTCGACGCCCCCGTTACGGCATTCCTGTATCTTCTGCTTGATATTGTGACGAAACTATGGTTTGGCATCATTACGATCAGGATGAAGTAGCCTGCACGTGGCAGAGCGCTCCGCATACGAAGCACGAGGAGTGATTGCACCATATATTCCATCGCCTGAAACGGGATCGTGTGGTTCTCCTCCGAACCAGGTCCCCTGAACAGTATACATTTAATAAGCAAAGAGCAGATTTCCCGAAATGTCAAAGACAACCAGCAATGTATCCATCGTCCGGGCTGCAATCAGGGATGTTCCCCGGCAAGGTGGATCGTCCGTATCGGGGCATCGTATCCTGAATGCGTATCGCAAGGACACTGGATCCGGCCCCGGGGCCGGCGGCCAGCAGGGCGCAATGGTGCCAACATTTTTATATGCTCTCGGGGATTCTCGAACCGGTCTTTGGGGGATCGTGAAGGAGATTGAACGGGTTGGATAGGACTAAAAACAATTCACCCGACACGTGCGATAAGCAGAAGGCCGAATGGAGAAGAGAGATCATGAGAGACCGGACAAACCCTGCGTATACATTGCCGGGAAAGGCAGTGTCGTACTGGCTCGAGACGATACCGGAAACCCGCCACCCTCCTCTTTCCGAGGACATACGCGTGGATGTGGCGATCCTCGGGGGAGGAATGGTAGGCATCACCTCCGCCCTTCTCCTGAAAGAGGCCGGACTGTCCGTGGCGGTGATTGAGGCCGACCGAATCTTTCGCGGTGTCAGCGGGCATACGACGGCGAAGGTCACCTCCCAGCACCACCTGATCTATGACTGGCTCCTGGATCAATTCGGGCGGGACCGGGCACAGATGTACGCAGACTCGAACCAGGCGGCGATAGAGCGGATCGATACCCTCTCCCGACAGCACGGGATAGGCTGCGATCTGCTCTATCGCCCTGCGTACGTGTATGCCGGCACCGAGCAGTCCGAAGAGCGAATACGGGATGAGGTCCGGGCAGCCCGGAGTCTGCGACTGCCGGCGACCTTCGATACGGACGTGCCGCTGCCCGTTGCAACGTACGGTGCAATCCGTTTCGACAACCAGGCGCAGTTCCATCCCGGGAAATATCTCAACGGTCTGGCCCGGGAGATCCCCGGCGACGGGAGCGCCATCTACGAGGAGACACGGGCCCTGGAAATCCAGGAGGGAGAGCCGATGGTGGTGAAGACCGGGCGGGGATGCGTGCGGGCGACGGATGTGATCCAGGCGACCCATGTGCCATTCCACGACAAGCCAGGGCTGTACTTCGCCCGGCTGCACCAATCCCGATCCTACGCCCTCGCGATGCGGATGAACGAGACCTTCCCCGACGGAATGTTCATCAATGCGGAGAGTCCGGCGCGATCGCTCCGCTCCCAGCCGGCAGAGGGCGGGGAACTTGTCCTGGTTGCGGGGGACGAACATCGTACGGGAGAGGGGAACCCTACCTTCGATCACTACCGCCACCTGGAGGAGTGGGCCCGCTCTCTCTACTCCGTACAGTCCATCGACTACCGCTGGTCCACCCAGGACACCATGCCCCTGGACCGGGTTCCCTATATCGGAAGGCAGACACCGGACCAGGATCATCTCTACGTAGCGACAGGATTCCGAAAATGGGGGATGACTGCCGGCACCGTGGCGGCGATCGTCCTGTCGGATATGATCCAGGATCGATCCAACCCCTGGGCGGAGGTGTACGATCCCTCACGCTTCAAGCCGCTCAGTTCCGCCCGCTCCGCCTTCGAGCAGGTGGCTGCGACGGCGAAAGGCCTCGCAGGTGCACGGCTCACGGGAGCCCCCGGGGAGGCGTCACAGCTTGCGCCCGGCACCGGTGCGGTGGTCGAGGTAGAGGGGGAGAAGGTGGGAGCCTACCGGGATTCGGATGGGGTTCTCCATACCTTCGATCTCGCCTGCCCGCACATGGGGTGCCTTGTTGCGTGGAATGCCGCAGAGAAGAGCTGGGACTGCCCCTGCCATGGTTCTCGGTATACGGCCCTGGGCGACGTTCTCCACGGCCCCGCGGTGGTGGGTCTCAACAGGAAGCGCCAGCAGTAACCCCCCGACCTCTCCTGCACGCGAAGCGAGTATCCTGGTACCGGTCGGTCTTCACACGTCGAACGTTCGAGTTCGAATTCCGGCGAACCCGTCAATTTTAGTGATTCATTCCATGAAAGGGAGGGTTTGGGCATTTAAATGCCCGTGAGCGCCGGGATCGGCTCACCTATCCAGCCCCCGTTACCCCCCGCCCTCGGCCATCATGTGTCATCCACCGGAGCGGCACAGCGCAACCTGGGTTCAATGTGCATGATGTGCGCCGGGAGAACCATGTCATCAAGTCAGGGCGGGATTGAACATGGGGGCAGGAACTGGACAGGAGTCAGACGGAGGTGGTTTCCCGTCTATTCATCAAGATCTGCCGTAATATTTTTATCCCCCTCTGTCAGTGTAAGATTATGCTGGGATGCATCCCATCCCGCACATCGTAATGAGGGATACCAGTATGACTTACAACGTCTCCCCCAATCTCACCCGGGTGACGTATCACAGAATATATGCGGACTCGCAGGGTGATTCTCACTTTGATGTCGTGACGGTCGAACAGAGTCTCGCGCAAGCAGCGCCACCCGCTGCGCCGTTCTACGTCTCCGAGGATAAACCTGCGTCGAGATATCGCTTCTATACATTCGAGCCCGGCTGGATCGGCGAACTGCACCCGGCCCCCACACGGCAGTTCCTGGCCCTCCTGTCCGGCGAGGTGGAGGTGGAGACGACAGACGGGACGGTCAGGCGGTTCGGTCCCGGGGATCTGGTCCTGCTGGAAGATACCTCTGGCAGGGGTCACGTGACGAGGAACGTTGGAGACGGGTACGCCATGTTCCTCGTGGTCCCCGCCCCTGCACCCTGAGATCGTAACGGGTACTGTCTCCTCATCAGACGCTTTGTAGTCACGTAGCGTAGCGGGAGCGATTTTTTCCAGGGAATTACATCCTGCAAGCACTATCGGCTCGCGATAATATTATTAGATCTCAATCTTAATCGACATTTGCTCTGATAGGATACCATGAATTTTTCGGGAGAAATACTTCCCCCTTCTTTTTTTACCCGCACCAGGGATCATCAGAGCAGATGGTAGGAGCGGAGGTCGAGTAGAATGACGAAGTTCTACATGAGGTGGCATATGAATCCAATGACAATCCCTACGAATCCGGAGGAGCGAGGGAAACTGTGGATTTCGATGCTTGAAATGGTAAGGGAAGAGTTAAACTCCGGTGGATTCACTGACTGGGGAATCTGTAGTGACTTGAGTGCCGGGTATGCTTTTGCTGAAACTGATGAGAAATCCCTGCACGCTTCGATACTGAAATGGATTCCCTATATCGTGTTCGATATCAAGCCGGTGCTTACCGTCGACCAGAGTATCGAAAATGTTAAAAAGGCAGAAGAGGCGGTAAAAAAATAGCCACACGAATTTATTCCATTTTTTGCGGGAATAAAAAATCCCGCGAGAGAAATGTCATTCTCCGCTATGATATCCCCGGCACCCCTGAGAGTGGTATTGCCACCATGATCAACCCTGGACGAGGCAAGGCCCGGTTCGTCCCCCGATGAAAGGAGAGATCGTTCCGATACCATTTCCCGTCACCGATCTCACTGCGGCATACCTGCGCGAATCCCTTGATACGCGGAAATAATTTGTTCAAAAGTCCTCGCCTTTTCGTAGTTTGATAAAAAAACCGTCCCCACGCTTCTGAATGATTATTCTGCTCATTATCTCCCCCCTCAGATCTTCCGGAAGACGTTGCGACTGCCAATCGCGTTCCCTGGAAACAGTACCCGCGGCATTGGCAGGGTTGGCTGCCGCGATGGCTTTAAGTGCATAGTACGCCGCCCCGAAGGCGTGCTGGGGGACATGCGCAGTCGCCACCGCCTGGCCTGCGGCATGGGCAGCGGAACAGGCCGCGTCGTTCTCTTTCGCGTCGCGGGCGGCGGCATGAGCGGCAAGGGAGGCTGCGCGTATCCCGGCCATCGTACATGCGCCCGTACGGACCCATGCCCGGCATGCTTCTATAGCGTTGCGTGGCCGTTCGTCCTGCGGATATGCCTTCTCAAAGAACGGAAGGACTCGTTCGGCACAGTCCGCAGCCCAGGCAGCCATCGATACCTGGTCCTGCTTGCTGTATTTTTTCATGCAGTAGTGACTCCCGGATGTAATTTCTCGAGGTTCTCCACGTAAAAATACCGGTACCCGGAGTATAACTGCCGGTCGAATGAATGCCCGTCTTCGTACGAAGCTTAAAGAGACCCGCCTCACGTATGAGCATCGTAATTTCAGGATGTGCAGGTCCTGGGGTCGTTGTTCACTCGTGCGAGTAACGGAACGGTGAGAGGAATCGGGTGATGGCACACGAAGATTTCAACGGGCACCATCGCATGCTGGGAAGGGCAGCAGCCTTCTGCGTCTTTTTTCTCCTGATAGCATACGAGGTGACGCTGGTCCTCGGACTCCTCTCGCTTCCGTCGCCACAGGACCCGATCGGTGATCCGTACTTCTCCGTATTGGAACTGCTCATCATCGTGATTGCGCCGTTGATGGTCGTTGTCATGATTGCGGTCCACGCTTACGCGTCTCCCGGGACCAGAGCCTACAGTCTGACGGCGCTTGCATGGATGATCCTTCTGGCGGGTATCACCTGTAGCGTCCACTTCGTTATCCTCACCGTTCGCCGCCAGATCGCAGATGCGGGATTCCCGTGGGCAACGCTCTTCTTCTCCTTCGAGTGGCCGTCTGTCGTATATGCGCTGGACATTCTTGCATGGGACGTTTTTTGCCCTCTCCATGCTCTTTGCCGCACCGGTCTTTCATATCGGCCGACTGGAGAAGGCCGTTCGGATCCTCATGATCGTGAGTGGCGTATTGAGTCTCGCGGGGTTGATCGGGGTGCCGTTCGCCGATGTGAGCATCCGGAATATCGGCATCCTGGGCTACGTCGGGGTCTCTATCGTCGTGTTCCCCTTGCTGGCGCTTGTCTTCGGACGTGCCCGAGAGGTGCCAGAAAGTAAACCTTGAACCGCCGGCACACCCCACCTTACCATCGAACATGCCGGACTCCCCCGACCTCGAACCGACCGCAGCGCTGGTGATGCTCTGGGCGCGTGACCTCTACCGGACCGGCAGCGCCGCACGGTTCTACTCCTGCCTCGACCTTGCCGCGGGCGAGCAGATGCGGCGGGAGTGCGAAGCGGTCTGCCCGTGGTATGCGGAGGTTATCCTGAACCGGAAATGGTTCATCCGGGAGATCGCGGTCAGATTCGTCGCCGATGTGTGCGCTCCCTGCCAGGTCGTCGTCCCGGCCGCGGGGAAGTCTCCTCTCGCCCTCGAACTCCTGGACGCCTGCGGAGATGGGATCGCATCGGTGATCGAGGTTGATATCGAGGGGATGGAAGAGAAGCAGCACCTCTACGAACGGGCAGCCCCGGCCCATGCCGCGAAGATCCGGTGCGTTCCTGCCGACCTTGCCGACCTTCCGGGCACGGCTGCGGCGATCGCCGGCGCCGGTTACGACCCGGACCTCCCGACGGTCGTCATCCTCGAAGGGGTCTCCTACTACATCCCTCCTGCCGTCCTCTCCGGGATATTTTCGCTCTTTGCCTCCCCCGACCGGAAGAACCGGGCAATCGTCGAGTATCTGCTCCCGCGCCGGCTCATCGCGGAGAAGCGGCGCAACATCCCCCGCAAGATCTGGCGGGTCATCAACCGCGACTGCAATCAGGGCGGGACGGTCACCTACAGCCCCGAAGAGATGGAGACGGCGCTCGCCCATGCAGGCTGCGACAGTGTCGTCCAGCACTCCATGCACGAGATCGAGCCCGCCCGGACCGGCGCGAACCGGTACTTCCGCGCCGTTGCCGACGGTTGGATCGCGATCGCCAGCGGCTGGCTGTGAGGGCCGGGTCCGCACGATCCGCCGAAGGTCACACAGGGACCGGTCGGTGTGCAGCTTCGCGGGGGTGATCGAGGACGATCGCTCGGAGATTGCAGGCCTTCCTGAATCCCTACGACTCAAAATTCTATCCCATGGCCCTTACCAGGACCACCTTAGAGCCACGAGGACACCCAGAAGGGATCGCAATCCAGGAAATATCTCTGCGTTCATATCGGAGGTCAGAGAGGGCCATATCGTCCGTTAGGCGCCTGCGCAGAACTTCTCGATGTAGTCAGCGAGGGCGATATCCCGGCCGATGATGACCAGAATGCCGGCATACGATACGAAGGTTCCCGGGATATGGGAGGTACAGAGCGGCGAGCACGTATTTTGGAGCAATCGTACTCAACAACCGCAACTCAAGCGGTTTCGTTGAGAAAAGTCAGGGCATCCCATCCGCCGTCATACGCTCAAGGCGAATTCCCGGTTCGGTTCCGGCCGGTCTCCCCTCTCCCGATCATGCTCTTGTACCAGACAAACCAGGGGGTATCCAGGAGACCGATAATGTTCTTCGCAACGATCTGGCCGAGGATCAGCGGGAGCACCGGAGCCGCCCCAAAGAAGGCCAGTGTCACGAAGAGAACCGAGTCGAGCGTGAGGTTCACCGCATCGCTCGCACCGGAGCGGAGCCAGATGTAGGGGTTTGCGAGTGTGCTGCCAGAGAAAGCCTCCTCCCGCTGCTTGAACCTCTCCTTCAGGCCGGCAAAGATGTAGACGTCCAGATTGGCGGTGATCAGGAACGTCACCCAGCTCGCCGCCGTGATCCGCAGGGAGAGGGCGAAGATGCTCTGCCAGGCCTCTTCGTAGCCGAAGAAGGGGGCGGGGGCGAGGGTGTTTCCCATGGCGAGGAAGAGCATCAGGAGCACCTGGGTAGAAAAGGCGATCAGGACTGCCACATGCGCCCTCCGCCTGCCGTAGACCTCGTTGATCATATCGATCACCTGTGCGGTGAAGGGGAAGACGAAGACGGAGGCGGGGGCAAAGAAAGTGTACGTCATGAGATCGAAGACGATCACCCGGGTGGCGAGGATCTGCGAGGCTGCGAGGTAAATGATATAGAAGCCGGTGAGGGCGGCAAAGGCGTATTCCCGGTGTCGTCGCACGATATATACCGAGAGGTAGGTGACAAGAGAGAGGCCGATCAACCAGTACACCCAGACCAGGATCCCATCCGGCATAGGATAGGTAATGCTACAGTGATGGGGGGATAATCTTTTTCATAATCCCAGGATTCATCCGGCTTTCGACACACGGGTCTGTTCTCGGAAATGGATAAGGAGATTCGTAGAAAGTGATGCTACGTTCCTGAAGGCCGAACAGTTGGTGCGAGTCAAACCACCGTGAGGGTGCAATTTCCTGTTGCCCTGCACAACGGAAGATCCACAGGAGGGATCTGCCGATTGCGAAGGTATGATGGAGCGTGAGAGTGACCACTCCGCCCATCATTCTTTTATCCGGTCGAAATTCCCGGTTCCCATTCAGGAATACGCTGCAGATTCACCATTGCCACAGAAGTGGGATGGAGGAAGAGTTCCAGCATCGGCCCCTCTGCCGGGGCTTCATACCCAGTATGCTGTGCCCTTCCATGGAGATTTCGGGCACCATCGCCTCTCCCGGGAGTGATGATACAGTGGTCCGGCAGTAATCATTAAGAGCACCGGACGCTACGATCACCCGGTGGAATCGATGGTTGATGAGGGGGCGTTCTTCACGGTCGGCCTGTGGACCGTGAAATCCGGAAAGGAGGAAGAATTCGTGAAAAAATGGCAGGAATTTGCCCGGTGGTCACTGGATGCCATGGAGGGCGGCAGCTGGGCGTACCTGGTGCAGGATAGGGAACAGAAAAACCGGTTCGTCTCGTTCGGCCCCTGGGATTCCCTTGAGACCATTGCCGCGTGGCGGCAAACAACCGAGTTCAAATCCGCCATCGCCGAATTCAGGGGACTCTGTGAGGAGGTAACGCCGGGGACGATGCAAGAGGTGGCTCATTTCACGAAACCATCGACACCAGCTCCGGGGTGAGGAGATGTCGATGGAGACAGTCAGGTCGACCGACGGGACGCGTATCGCCTACGAGCGAAGCGGGGCGGGGACCGCGCTGGTGCTGGTGCACGGCACCGCGTCAGCCCGCGAACGCTGGGCGCCTGTGCTTCCCATGCTGGAACCCAACTTCACCGTGTATGCCGTCGACCGGCGGGGCCGCGGGCAGAGCGGGGATTCGGCAGACTACTCCCTCGAGCGCGAATATGAGGATATCGCCGCGGTGGTCGGCTCTCTCCGGGGGCCGGCAAATCTCCTGGGCCACTCGTACGGCGCATTGATCTCCATGGAGGCAGCGCTCCGTGTCACGAACCTCGACAAACTCATTCTCTACGAACCGGCGATACCGACAGGAGTGCCCCTCTATCCGCCCGGGGCACGGGCCAAAATCCAGGCGCTCCTCGATGCGGAGGACCGGGAGGGTGTACTGCTCGCGTTTTATCGCGACGTTGTTGAGATCCCGGAACCCCACATCGCGGTGATGCGAAAGGAGCCTGCCTGGGCGGCCCGGGTGGCAGCGGCGCAGACCATTCCGCGGGAATTCGCGGATGAAGACTATATATTCGAGCCTTCGCGCTTTGCGAACCTGGATGTTCCCACCCTGCTCCTGCAGGGCGAGAACAGTCCCCACCATCTCAAAGCGGCAACGGAGGCGGTACATGCGGCGCTTCCCGACAGCAGGATTGTCGTCATGCCCGGGCAGCAGCACGTCGCGATGAGCACTGCACCGGAACTCTTTGTGCGCATAATCACCGAATTTTTGTTTGAATCTGGCTGAGGCACTATGGGTGGAGAACGATGTCCGATACCGAGGGGAGTCCCAGGAATATGTGGCGATGCGCGGGGCACGGGGAGAATACGTATATGATACGTAGCAATGCTGTCCAATGCCTTCCCCGTAGTTCGGGTGAAGGAACGATCAGAGAGGGGAGGATGAATGAATAGCGTGGTGGTAGATGGTGTCAGGCTTGCGTACGAGATATCGGGTACCGGTGAGCCTGCGATCTTTATTCACGGTGCTCTTATAGCGGATTCGTTCCGACCGCTTATGTCCGAGCCGGTTCTCACCCCCCACTACTCACTCGTCCTCTACCATCGCCGGGGCTATGCGGGCAGCAGCCGCCCCGGTGGTCCCACCAGTATCGCCCAACAGGCCGCCGATTGTCGGGCATTGCTGCATCATCTCGGCGTGGAACGTGCGCACATCGTTGGGCACTCCTCGGGTGCCTGCATCGCCATCCAGCTCGCATTGGACGCACCCGATATCATCCAGTCGCTTGCCCTGCTGGAACCGGCGCTGATCGTCGGGTCCACCGGCCCGGCCTACCGGGAAGCACTGTTGCGAGGCCGGCAACGGTTCGGGAAGGAGCCCCCGGAGCAGCTCGTAGACGAATTCCTGCAGGCACGGTTCGGGGAAGGGTATCGTGCCCCGCTCGACCGGATGGTGCCCGGAGCATTCGAGCAGGCGGTTGCCGATGCCGCGACATCATTCGATCGGGAAGTACCGGCATTGCTGGAATGGCACTTTGGCGAGGTCGAGGCGAAGTGTATCACACAGCCGGTCCTCGCCGTCGTTGGCAGCGAAAGCAAAGCCCTCTGGGAACGCTTTGATGAAACCTACCGATTCCTCCTCGAGTGGGTGCCGGATGCCCGGGGTTTCGTCCTCCCGGACGCTGCGCACGGGATGCAGATGCAAAACCCCCGCGGCATGGCAGGGGCACTCGCCGACTTCTGGGCACGCCACCCGATCCGGCCCGGAGCGTGAGCATACCATCCCTCGATCAGTTCTCGCTCAGATTTCGATTGTACCCCGTAGTTCCCCGGTCCTGCCGCGGATGCATGCGCATTCCCCCTACACAGACTTCCGAGGCAGATCGCCCAAAATATATATCTCCTTCTATGCGACACACCTCCCTTGCCTTCCGGGAACTCGACAAAAACCCTGTTCGATCATCCTGAAATTGCAGGGCTGTTTCGGAGGCGGAGATCTCCGGTCGAGGCCATCGTGTGAGGAGGACCATCATGAGCAGAGAGATCGAATTGCTCGCCGAAGAAACGCTGGACCCGAAAGAATGGGAGGCCATGCGTGCCCTGGGCCACCGGATGCTTGATGACGCAATGGATTATTTGGAGGCAGTGCGGGACCGCCCTGTCTGGCAGCATGCGCCACCGCAGGTGAAAGCGCACTTCGAGGGACCACCCCCGCCCGACCCAGAACCTGCCGGAGATGTATACCGCGAGTACCTCCAGTACATACACCCTCACCAGATGGGTAATGACCATCCGAGGTTCTGGGGCTGGGTCGCGGGAACCGGAACGGTGATGGGAATGTTTGCAGAGCTGCTGGCGGCCTCCACGAATGCCATCAGCGGATCGTTTTCCTACCTCAGCAACAACTATGTCGAGCTGCAGGTTCTCGACTGGTGCAAGCATCTTCTCGGATATCCTCCCACTGCCAGCGGTCTTATCACCAGTGGCTGCTCGGCTTCAAACCTGATCGGCCTGTCCGTGGCGCGGGATGCCATGGCCGGGTTCGATGTGCGGGGCAGGGGAATGCAAAAGACCCCCCGGCAGATGACCCTCTACTGCTCCGAAGAAGCGCATTCCTCGATCCAGAAAGCTATTGAAATGCTCGGCTTCGGGAACGATGCGTTGCGCCGGATCCCCGTGAATGATTCCCTCCAGATCGATCTCGAGACTCTGAAAACGACGATCGAGAACGACCGTACGAACGGACTCCTCCCCATCTGCATTGTCGGATGCGCCGGGACCACCAATACGGCCGCTATCGATGATCTCAATGCGCTCGCCGATATCTGCGCGAAAGAGCAGTGCTGGTTCCATGTCGACGGTGCGTGCGGTGCCTGGACAGCCATCGCTCCCCGGTATCGCCATCTCGTCGCGGGAATGGAGCGAGCAGATTCTCTGGCATTTGACCTGCACAAGTGGATGTATTTGCAGTATCCTATCGGCTGTGTCCTCGTCAGGAACGCAGAAGCGCACCGCCGCACGTTCTCGTTGACCACGACATATCTCGCCCACGGCGAGGGGGACCGGGGGTTGACCGGCGTCGACGTGCCCTGGATCTCTGATTACGGATTTGAGCTCTCGCGCGGATTTCATGCACTCAAAGCCTGGATGACGATCAAAGAGCACGGCACCGCCAGGTACGGGCGACTTATCCAGCAGAATATCGACCAGGCGCATTACCTGGCCCGGTTGATAGAAGCCGCTCCCGAACTTGAGCTGGCGTTGCCGGTCTCGCTGAATATTGTCAACTTCCGCTATACCCGTCCTGATCTGGACGATGCCATGCTCGACGACCTGAACAAGCAGATCGAGACCGAACTCCAGGAGCGCGGGATCGCGGTCGCCTCGACCGTCACCATCAGGGACCGGCACTACCTGCATGTCGGCATTGCCAATCACCGCAGCCGGTGGGAGGACTTTGATCTCCTCGTGCAGGAAGTGATCCGGATCGGCAATGAGCTGGGCTGATCACGGGCATACGGCCCGGGCCCGGTGTGGATCTGTTATGATCGGTGGCCTTTTCGTCGCCTTTGGACGACGGTCGAAGGACCCCGTTTCTCTCAGCGGGCCGCGATCTGGATTAACCGATGCCAACTGTACGACAGGAGGGCGGACGTCCTCCGGGTTTTTTCTGCCGAAACCTTCGATCGATGAAAAATGGGTAGTATACGGGATCGGCCGCGATCACTCCCCGCATTCCTTGAAATTGCCGCTGCATACGATGTAGGAGTTCCCCTCGCTTCCCTCGGTCAGGCGGTAGTAGGTGGTCGTAGAGTAGAGGGTTGGCTCTGCCGGGCTGCTGTCGACATATTCCACCCAGCCCGTGCCGTTCTCCAGCGCTCCGGCAACAATTTCATCGCGGAACGGTTTGCCCGTCACATCGGTCTTTCCCGTGAAATTGTCCCCGATCAGCAGGATGTTTTCCGCGTGGGCGACCATCGTCGTATTCGTGTCATACGCGAATACATAGAGGGCCGGATCCTCCGGATCCCGGTACGGTACCTCCCCCGCGTTGATCCGCCGGAAGGTCTCGGAAGCATTTCTCTCGATGTCGGCAGCGGTCGTGTTCACGAGCGCCATCGCCTCGGCATCGGTCAACGTCTGCCGGGCGCAGCCCACCACCAGGTACCGGTACAGGATCCGCTCGTACTCGGTGACCCCCCTGGGCATCCCTCTGGTTCCGCACATTCTGGAGCGACTGCTCGAAGGCATTGACCCGGATATCCGGCACGTCGTTGCTGAATGCATAATAGAGGTCGTTCTCGCTCAACGTGTAGACGATCTCGTAGGTGTTCGGGTCCTGTGCCGTCTGCACCATCTGGTACCGTCCGGCGAGATCGCCGGTAGCCCAGAGATCGTTCTCCCCGTCCTCCAGCATCCGCAGGAGGTCCTCGGGGGTTGGGCGGATTCTGCCCGGTAGAGGAGCTCAGATCCGCTGCCGGTGGTGTACTGGTGACGGCGGTGGAGAGCTGGTCGGAGAGGTGTCCGGAAACGAAGAGCATTCCCCGCTGTACCAGGACACGCGAAAAGAGGAGATGGTGTTTTGGTGGTGATATGGGAGCACGACCCTCTCACCGACACTCGACTACGCAGATCGAGGGTGCCGGGGGAAGATCTGGAAATATCTCTACCGAGGGCCTGGAATCTCAAACCGCGTGAACCCTGCAAAGAGGCTATGCACGGCAACCTTCGCCGGGCCCAGCATGCGGGCCTTTTGCTGGAGTTTCTCCAGGAGCTCAGGACCCGGACTGCCGTAGATATCGAGATCCTCCATCCGCACCAGTTCTTTGAACCCTGGAAATGCGGGCCCGCCTGCGGTCATGTGGAATTCAGCGGATGCGGCGTCGGGATGGACCTGCAGTACAGTCACACGGGTCTCATCCTCATTGAGATAGACGCGGTAGGCGATCATTCGGGGCTCGTTCGCTTCGGCGAACGCGGCCAACGATTGCATGGCGGCCTTGAGTTCCTTTCCCTTTCCCTCCCGGATCTTGGAGGTGTCGATGATGATAAGCGTTCCGGACATGTTTCCTCCTGCTGCCTGGACGGCACGCGCTTCCATCTGCAGTCTTCTGTGATAAGGGTACCCTGCGGAGGGGCAGGAATGGGATGCGGGGGTCGATCAACCCTTTCACACCTTCACAATTCGTGGCGCCACTGCTGTACCATATCACCACGCGATGATTATTTCCCCGTGCAATGATGACAGTAGTCAACGTGCGACGGTGAATGTCGGACGCAAGAGGCCACATCCATGGATGAATTCATGCAGGTTGCCATCGAAGAAGCCAGAAAGGGACGTGCCGAAGGCGGAATCCCTATCGGTGCGGTGCTGGTGATTGACGGGACCATCGTCGGGCGGGGGCACAACCGCAGGGTGCAGGAGGACAGTGCCATCCTGCACGCCGAGACGGACTGCCTGGAGAATGCAGGCCGGCTCAGGGCCGGTGAGTACCGCCGGGCGGTGCTGTATTCAACGCTGTCTCCCTGCGACATGTGCAGCGGAGCGATCCTGCTCTATAAAATCCCCCGGCTGGTGATCGGTGAGCACCGGACCTTCCAGGGGCCTGAAGAGTATCTCCGCTCGCGGGGCGTGGAACTGGTCATCCTGGACGACGAGGAGTGCCTTCGGTTGATGCTCGAGTTCATCGCCGCAAATCCCGAGCTATGGGACGAGGACATCGGGGAAGAGTAGACAGATCGCACCTATTTTTGAGAGGAGGAAGGGGGATGGAGCGTATCCTCCCTCGCGACCTCGCTCAGATAGACGCCCTCCCCGAGCCACCAGGTCTCATCGAAGGAAGCGATGTAGCTCATTTTGGGATCAAAGGTCATATTGCTGGTAGGATTGGGGGAGTGCCGCCGTGATCCCTCGAAGTCGTAGGCGAAGGTGGAGAGTTCGCCCTCAACGAACCGCCCGGTCTGGTTGTTGAATTCGCGGAGATCGGCATCCTTTCCGGACACCTCAGCCTATTCGTAGGCTTTCTGGACGGAATGCAACCAGCTCCTCGGGAGATGCGGACGCAAGCGCCGGGGGAGCACCGGGAGCAGGCCCTGATGTGGCCTGCTGCAGTACCGTGGTCTCGGTGCAACCGGCAACCAGAATGCCGGCAAAGATATCAATTGGCGCAGACATTCTCCCGACACTCCTGAACTGCGGAATGGGGCATGGATTCTGCATTCGGACGAGGATGAAAGTAAATGTGGATAAATTATCCTATAGAATATAATATACTGATGAACAATACCTCCGTGATCGATCTCTGATCATCCTTTGAGAGGAGGTATGAGTTATGACAAAACATTGTCTTGTATTGGTAATTCTCACGGTATTGTGTGCAATGGGCGTGGGAGTCGTGAGCGCAGATGCACAGGTCGCGGCTGCCGGGGCACAGGGCCAGGGTTCCGCGTTCCGGCTTACCGCCGGTGATCCTGTCGCTGCCGCGGAGTTCGGCCGATCCGTGGCAATCGATGGCGATCTGGTGGCGGTGGGGGCCGGCGGGGCGACTGCCGACTCTGTCGACAATGCCGGGGCTGTCTACCTGTACGGGCGTCAGGGCCGGGTCTATGTGCCGGAAGCGAAACTCATTGCCCCGGATGCGACCGGTGGGGCCGAATTCGGAAGAGCGGTTGCAATTCAGGGGAACATGGTCTTCGTCGGGGCTCGCTTTGCACAGGCCGGGGATTTCGATGAGGCAGGAGCGGTCTATGTGTTCAAGAAATACCAGGGATCCTGGCACCTTGAGGAGAAGATTATCTCTCCTGATCCGGAAAACAGGGATAACTTCGGCCGTGCACTCGCCATTCAGGGGAACCTTCTGGTGGTAACCGCCCGGAAAGAGTCCGATGAAGAAGGGGCCGCCTACGTATTCGTCGATCAAGGCGGCTTGTGGACATATCAGCAGAAGCTCACCGCGAGCGACGGGGCACCGCGAGATTTTTTCGGGCAGTCGGTGGCGGTACAGGGCAACCTGATGGCGATCGGAGCACGCAATGCTGATCCCGGCGCTGCCGGTGCGGTCTACCTCTTCAGTCATTCCGCCGAGGGATGGGAGGAGATCGCAAAGCTGAAAGCCCCGGAGTTGGAGCGAAACAAGAATGATCAATTCGGGTTTACCGTCGCGATTGCCGGAGATACGATCGCCGTGGGTGCCAGAAGGGCAGATCCCGACTCGCTAAAGGACGCAGGTGCGGCCTATGTCTATACTCTGGACGGGAACTTCGCGGACCTGGTGGCCAGGCTTACCCCCAGCGATGCGAGCGAAGGCGATGAGTTCGGCCAGTCGATCGCCATTGCCGGCAATGTCCTGGCGGTGGGTGCATGGAAGGATGCTATCGATGGCAATGAAGATCAGGGATCTGTCTACCTCTTCCGTCGCATGGGCAACCGGTGGATTGAAACCGGCACGATCACCGCATCCGACGGGATGGCTGGTGATGAATTCGGGTATTCCCTGTCAGCCTTCGGGAATCGCATGGTGACAGGAGCCCACTTCGCCGATGCAACTGCAGGAGCGGCATACGTGCTCCCGCTGAAGATCTGAGCACTGGCAAGATGGAGAGAATGCGGCGGTGGAGGGGCCACCCTGCTGCACTTTTTTTGATTTTTTTCGTCTCTATTTTTTCGTCTCTATTGTACACGTACAGTCTCCAACACGTCCCTCCCTTCCTCACACAATCGCTTCAGACCTTGTTGCGATGCCTTGCTGGTGGTGCGTCCTGCGGATGCTCTGCCTCGAAGGCTTCCCCATCACTGCCTCAGGAATGATTCCTGCTGCGCTCCTGCCCTGAGGATGAGCGCAGCAATGGCCGTGTCGTGGCGGAGAGACCCGCCCCCTGAACACCCTGAAAAATTGAGTATTTAATATCCCGGCTCAGAGAAAACGGAACGTGATCGGGCAGTTCACGATGATGTCCACGGAGCCATACTCTGCCCCGCCGGGCAACCGGCAGCACTGCCGAAGCTGCCGTCAAGGGGCACGCGGCCATTGTCCCCTCCCCGGCTTTGAGGTGGACAGCGGCGAGGAGCTCCACGCGAGACAGGATAGAGCCCACGATGTCCTCGCGTTCCGTGGCGGGACCTTCCGGGAACATCGAGCGGGCCCGGTTCAGAACGTCGGGTCCTCCAGGCGGTAGACGAACCAGTCGAGGCGCTCTGCCCCGCACTTCTCGTAAAATCGTATGGCATGTTCGTTCCAGGTGAGCACCATCCATTCCATCCTGCCGCATCCCCGTTCCTGTGCCCGCCTGCGGCAGAGATCGAACATCGCCCTGCCGATCCCCCGGTTACGGTACTCTTCCAGGACAAAGATGTCCTCGAGGAACAGGGTCGGTCTCGCATTGAAGGTCGAGTAGGTGAAAAAGATTGTGACATATGCGACGGCTATTCCCTCGATTCTCCCGATATAGGCCTCATAGTGGGGGCTTTCGGAGAGCCCGTGCTGTACCAGGCGTTCCTTCGCACGGTCGTCGGGCGGGGTGAGACGCTCGTATTCTGCCAGTTTTTCTATGAGTGAAATGAATTCGCGGATATTGCCGGCATCAACATGTTCGATGATCAGCTGCTCCATGGTCGATCTGATGAAGAGATAGGGGTTCATGGCTATTATGTGCCGATGTGCGGAGAGGGGGATTCTTCGGACAACCCGCCGATGCACACGGAGACGCCGGCACCGGGTGGGATATGGCCGGACGTCCCCGGGGAAACTATTAATCCCCTGGGGTGGAAATAAAAAATCACCCATGAAAAATGCCTTTCACGTGATGCTCATCCCGACCTTAGGCTGCCCATCCAATTGCAGTTATTGCTGGAGTTCGGAGGAAGATTCTCCCATCATGCCCATCGAAACCATCCGCGAGGTGGTGAAATGGCTCAAGGATTTCCAAAACGATCGGGTCACCTTCACCTTCCACGGGGGCGAGCCGCTGCTTGCCGGCGCGGAGTTTTACCGGCAGGCGTTGCCGCTCCTCTCCGAGGGCCTGAGGCATCTGACGCCGGAATTCGCCCTGCAGACGAACCTCTGGAGAATGACCCCGGAACTGGCGGAAATTCTGGCGGAGTACCACGTCCCCATCGGTTCCAGCATCGACGGCCCGAAGGATCTCTGTGACTTCCAGCGGGGGAACGGTTACTTTGAAAAATGCATGCGGGGCTACGAAATTGCCCGCGCCCACGGATTGACCGTGCGGTTCATCTGCACGTTTACGTCCCATTCGGTGGAGTACAGGGAGGACATCTTCAATTTTTTCCTCAAGAACGGATTCGACCTTAAACTGCACCCCGCACTGCCTTCCCTGCGTGACAGGAACCCGGAAAAATGGGCGCTTGCCCCGGAAAAATACGGAGAACTGCTGGTGTATCTCCTCGATCAATCCCTCGAACACCTCGGGGAGATCGAGGTCATGAATATCAATGACCTGTGCCGGGCTGTCTTCACCCGCAGGGGCACGGTCTGCACCTACGTGGACTGCATGGGGAGCACCTTCGCCGTGGGGCCCGACGGGAGCATCTATCCGTGCTACCGATTCGTGGGCATGCCGGAGTACGTGATGGGCAATGTCTATGACCACCCCTCACTCGAGGATCTCTCCGGGTCCGGGGCATGGAAGCTCATGCACCGGTTCAAAGAGTATGTCGACCGGGCCTGCAGCGAATGCCCTCATATTACCTACTGCCGGGGGGGATGCCCCTACAATGCCATCGCACCCACCGGCGGTGAAATACAGGGCGTCGATCCCCATTGTGGTGCCTACCGGAGGATATTCGACGAGATCACGGACCGGCTCAACCGGGAGATGTACGGGACGCCGGGGATGCGTCCGGGCGGATCCCGTGCACGGCGCAGAAGGAATGCAAACCCGGGCGTCATGGATCTCGTGCAGAGAATCGTGCTGCGTTAGGGTTTCGGGTGGACCCAAAAACAAGGGCGGGATATCGGGAGAAATAATTAACAGCTCCCACTCTCAATTTTCACGTTGATTTGGTTGCGGGAGAGCGACACCGTCGCCCTGACCCGGAGGTCGGAAAGGTGCATGTCCGGGGAGGCAGCAGTCCGCACCGCTCTCATACCCGGGGGTGTGATCATGGCATATGAATCCACGAACCGCGTGGCATTGCGGCAGACGATCCGTAAAGCGCTGATCACGTTTTCCTTCATCCTCCTGCCGGTCACGTTTGTCTACATTTCCTGCCCGGTTATCACCGAAGGCGCATCAGAAGGGATCGTGACCGGAGGCCTGATTATCTTTGGACTCATCTTTCTGAGCTCGCTGGTTTTCGGGAGGGCGTGGTGCGGGTACCTCTGCCCTGCCGGAGGTCTGCAGGAGATATACTTTCAGCTGCGCGATCCAAGGGTCCGTATCGGGAGACTGACCTGGTTGAAGTATCTCATCTTTCTCGGCATATTCGGCCCACTTCTCCATGCAATATATTCTGCCGGGGGATTGTCGACTGTCGATATTTTTTACCGGACGGTCAATAGCATCTCGATCGCCTGGCCGGGGGGCTACGCCATATTCTATGCCCAGATCGCGTTCATCACCGTATTCGCTCTGCTGGCGGGAAAACGCGGGTTCTGCCATTACTTCTGTCCTATTGCGGTGATCATGATCCTCGGCTGCATGATCCGCAACCTCGCCCGCTGGCCTGCACTTCATCTGTCGGCCGATGCTGGTCGCTGCACCGACTGTCTGCAATGCTCGAAGGCCTGCCCCATGAGTCTCGACGTGAACGGCATGGTTCCGGCAGGGCGCGTTGGAGACCACGGATTGTATTCTCTGCGCGGCCTGCGTTGATACCTGCCCGACAGGTGCCATTCGGATGGCATGGCGCCGGGGAGGGGGCGGTTGAGGGTGAGCGGGGTATCGAAGCTGTTCGCGTTTCTCCCTGCTCCGTGCATATGGGGGGAAAAAGGCTGCGGCAACATAGTATTCTCCCATAAGTATAAAAATTCTCAACGCCATGGTATCCCTTCACAGCGAGTTGCGCCGATACCGGGGGTTTCATTCGGCAACCGGCTGGATTGATCAATGCCGCACCGGTGTGGTTCTGGTTGCGGGGCATTCGGTGATTGTAACCCATCTATCAGGGTCCTGCAGGCACCGTGACGCTCCAGGGATGTACGCACCCACTCCGAACACCGCATGGGGCTGGTCCTGCCGGGGGCGCGGGTAGTTCCCGCGCTGCGTCCCGCCACACCACACGGCACAGCGAGCTGGAATCAGGATGTGAACCACTATGAGACGAATGGTATGTGTGCAGCTATGCGTGCTCGCGCTGCTCGCGCTGGCCGCGCTGTCCGGCATCGCCGCCGCCCAGGAACCGCAGGGGGCGACGGTCGTCGAATGCGCCGCTGCCCAGGAAAATATCACCACGCTGGTATCGCTCGTTGACCGCACCGGCCTGAACGAGACGCTCTCGGACGAAACCGCGAATTTCACGCTATTCGCACCCACCGACGACGCATTTGCGCAGTTGCCGCCGGATGTGGACGAGCTGCTGATAAACAGCACCGATTCCGAGGTTCTCCTTCCCGAGGTGCTGCTCTACCACGTCATCGAAGGCACATACAGTTCCTCGGATCTCGTGGAGATCGGGGTCATCGAGTCGATGCAGGGAGAACATCTGGTCTTCAACAGCACTATGGATGGTAATATGACGGTGAACGAGGTGAACGTCACCACCCCCGACATCCCGTGCGGCAACGGGGTCGTGCACGTCATCGAGGGGGTGGTGCTGCCGTCCATTATTCCTCAGGCCAGCGACGAAAACGTCACCGCGGCCGACGAGAGTCCCGCGTGATGCATGCTGCAGGGATCCCCTGAGGCACCCCATCCCCGGCATCCACCCGCCTCTCCGCATTTTTTGATTGCAGGGTCGTCACCCCCTGCGGCGACGTGGCCTCGCGCGTTTCGTGACCTGGCGCAAGAGGTTCATATGTGCGCGCGCAACGACGGCAGAGATTCAATGAATGGCCGCGGCACCTGCATGCAGTATCTCCAGGATAGCGCCTGGCATCAGTATGGATGGGGAATATGAACGGTGGGAAATTTTTATAGATCGATAATTATAAAAATCAGGCGCGATATGGGTATACGTTGAAACGATTGCGCCCATTGCCAGCATGGAAAACCAGCATGACTGTTGATCACCCCCCGCCCCACCCGCTGTGCACCAGAATTCCGTTCATCCCTTTATCCGGCAATCGCTTCATCGATGTGGGCAATCGAGCGGCCAAAGACCGGTAATGCTGTGTCGCGTGCGGCAACGGCGGACGGTTTCGCTGGCTGCTTCTCGCATGGGGTATGCGAACGGGGTGCGCTCCCGCATCTGGAGAACATGGAAGTGGTATGTGATGAAATCCTTACAACCCAGACGCCATTGGATGGCTATTCTCGTGGTTCTGGCAGTGCTCGTTACGTGTGCTGCCGCGACGACCGACGGGAACCCAACGGACAATGCCACCGGCGATGATGCCGGTGATATGGGAACGATTATTGAAACTGCAGAATCTGCCGGACAGTTCGGCACGCTGCTGGAAGTGCTCGATGCTGCCGGTCTGACTGAAGAACTGAACAGCGGCGGGCCTTATACGGTCTTTGCACCGACCGACGATGCATTTGCGGTAATTCCCTCAGAAACGCTCGACGCCCTTCTTGCCGACCCGCAGGGAGACCTGACCACGATCCTCACCTACCACGTCGTGGCGGGTGAGTACCGTGCAGAAGACCTGGCAGGTCTCGAATCGGTCGACACCCTCGCCGGCGTTCCGCTCACCATCACGGTCGAGGGAGATACGATTATGGTGGACGGGGCACAGGTGATCGCGACGGATACGATGGCGAGCAACGGCGTGATACATGTGATCGACGCGGTCATGGTCCCAGAGGGCGTGGAACTGCCGGCGGCCGAGGAGCCGGCGGAGGAACCCGCCGAGAACGTGACCGAAGAAGCGACGGAGGAGCCTGTTGAGGAGATGACCGAAGCGCCGATGGAGGAACCCGCTGAGAACGTGACCGAAGAAGCGACGGAGGAACCCGTTGAGGAGATGACCGAAGCGCCGGTTGTTGCGCCGCCAGAAGAAGAGGAGATGCCCGTCGAGGAGGAGCCCAACGTGGTGGACTGCGCGGCAGCCGAAGGGAACTTCACCACCCTGGTGACCCTGCTTGAGTTGACCGGGCTAAACGAGACCCTCTCTGACCCCGCGCTCAATGTCACTGTCTTCGCACCGACCGACGAGGCCTTCGCGCTGCTTCCCGGGCCTGTGGTCGATCTGCTCGTGAACAACACGGCTGCACGGGGCCTTCTTGAGGAGGTGCTCCTCTACCATGTGGTGAACGGCACCTACATGGCGGCAGACCTTGAAGGGGTGAGCAACCTGACCGCCCTGCAGAATGAAACCCTGGCTATCAACGTCACCGACGGTAACGTGACCGTGAACCAGGCCAATGTCACCGCAGCGGACATCCAGTGCAGCAACGGGATCATCCATGTCGTCGATGGCGTGCTCCTGTCCTCGCAGGTTCCCAACATGACAATCACGGAAACCGCCGCTGCAGAGGGTAACTTTACCACATTATCCACCGCCCTGAACCTGACCGGGTTGAACGCCACGCTCAACGAACCGGGCCCCTTCACCGTTTTCGCGCCGAACGATGAGGCATTCGCAGCCCTGCCGGAAGGTGCGCTGGAGGATCTGGTCAACGACACCCCCGCGCTGGAGAATGTCCTGCTCTACCACGTGGTGCCGGGATGGTATCTCGCTGCCAACTTCGAGAACGTTACCACCCTGCAGACGGTACAGGGAGCGAACCTCACCTTCACCTCCACCGACGGCAATCTGACGGTTAACGGGGCCAACGTTACCGTCGCTGACATCCATGCAATAAACGGCGAGATCCACGTCATCGACGCGGTGCTGGTTCCCCCTGAAAACGAGACAGAACTGGCCCCTCCTGAAAACGAGACCCCTGAAAACGAGTCGGAGATGGCCCCCTGATCTCCCTTTTTGTGGCACGTCGTGCATACCCCGTACCCGTGCGAGTGCGCGAGACGTAACGGTGGATGTGGAGAGCAAACGGGGGTGCCGAATTCCGGGGGGCACGGTGGGGGATTGTCCGCCGAAAGGCACAGACAAGTGGGGGCACCTCTGCGGAGTAGAAGGAGGATTTTCAGAAGAATATCTGTTCTGCTGATAGATCCCCGCACACGATAGAATTCGGCAGATGACTATGTGGTGCGGGAAATATTTATAGATTTCTTATAATATATCTCTTTATATATCCATCGCCCGGGGCTCTCTTCACCACAGTCTTCGAAGAATCTTTGTCGTGAGTGGCTCATTCGCTCTTTCGAGCCCTTCTTCAAGGTAATCGACCCACTGGCGCATCTTCTCCATACCGGCCTGGGCCGATGCTTCGTAACCGTCGAGCCTTTGTTCGTAGTAGGCCATCCACTGCTCGATGATCTCGACCTGCCGGGCATGGGTGGCCTGCACCCCGTCAAGGTGCGTGCGGAGTGCCTCGATCTCCCTGCCGGACTGTTCGTTGGCCTGTTCCATCTCGTCCAGCCGCCGGTGGATTGCCTTGATCTGCTGTTCCTGAAGTGCGATGGTATCCCGGAGCGAACGGAGATGGTTGCCGGGCGGAGGCGGGGGTGACGGTGCGGGGGGAACGAGAGGATGCGGGGCTCCCTGCTGGGGGGTCGGCGTGCCTGGCGCGCGGGCCTGTGCGCCGGCACGGGACCGCGGTGCCCCTCCCCGATGCAGGGTGCGGGCAATCTCCTCAGGACTGCTCCCCTCCGAGGCGAGTGCGTCGATTTTCCGGATAAGGCGTACTGCGGGTTCACCATAGAGGTTGACCCTCCCCACCGCGTGCGAAGGGAGGAGGTCGCCGAATTGCTGTATATACGAGCGGACGGTCTGCTCGGAGATTCCCGTCTCTTCAGCGATATCCCTGATTCTCAGACGTTTCCCGTGCATGCAGATATCCCACCAGGTTTCGTGCGCACAAACAGCGGGCGGTAAAAGCCGGGCCTTTCCGATGGTCCCCTGCTCTGTGCAATAATCCAGATGTTTCGGAATGTAGTTAAATGGGCTGGTTTTCTGTGCGGGCAATCCCACATCTGCAGGGAAATGGTTGCGTTTTTGTACATCTCCGCCCAACCTGTCTATACGGCAGGGGGTGCGAGGTGGAGAAGGTCCGGGTCCGGCGGCGGCAGGTGAAGCGCGTGGCGCTGCGGGTGCTCGCCGACGGCACCGTTCTGGTCACCGCACCGCCGGGAATGGATATCAGCCCTGTGCTCTCCCGGCACGCCACATGGATTGCAGAAAAGCGTGCCCGCCTCGACGAACTCTACGCAGGGCACGAGGCGGAGGAGCACTGCCTGCTCTTTGATGGCCGCCCGTGCACGCTTGTTGCTGGAAACTGCTGCGTATATGATGCACCGTCGCAGCAGGTGGAGTACACCACCCTGACAGCCCTGAACCGTGCGCTCAGGGAATGGCTGCGCGCCGATCTCGCCGCCCGCCTCGAGCGCCACGCCCCCCGACTCGACGTGACCTGCGGCAGGGTGACGATCCGCATGCAACGGACGAGGTGGGGGAGCTGCTCCGCGCAGGGCAACCTGAACTTCAACCTGCGCTTGCTGGCCCTGCCCGGCGAACTCAGGGACTACGTGGTGCTCCACGAGCTCGCCCATCGAAAGATTCCAAACCATTCGGGAAAATACTGGCAATTCCTCGAAGGATTCGTCCCTGATGCACGACGGGCCGAGGAAGACCTGAAGCGCTACTGGGTGCGTATCGAGCGCAATGCCGTATGGTCCGCATTACGCGATCTCTGATCGCCGGGCCCGGGAGGCGGACTTATTACCGGGTGAATGACGAGGTTACTGGGGGATTGATGCGCGTGATCAGACTGCACCCATGCAACAACGAGCGCACCTGCGCCGCTCTCTGCGTGACGGTCCCCTTTCTCCTGGTGCTGTGCTATCTTCTCCTGCTTTCCCTCTTCCTCGCCCGGCAGGATTTTCTCACGATGATCGCCCTGATCATCGCCTATATGGTGCCCCCCGCCGGCAAGGAGACGGTCATCCCGCTCGGCATCGCCGTGGGGCTGCCGTGGTGGCTGGTCGCTCTCACCATGACGTTCTTCGATTTCGCCGGCGGGCTCTTCATGGCATGGAACTTCACCCTCGCCCTGAAAATTCCGGTGATAGGCCCGTGGATCGAGCGTATGATGCTGGAAGGTCGCGAGTATTTCGATGCACGTCCCTGGCTCGAGCGCCTCTATTTCGCCGGGCTCATGCTCTTCGTGATGGTGCCGTTCGAGGGATCGGGCGGGATCAGCGCATCCATTCTCGGCCGGCTGATGGGGATGCGAAAGTACGAGGTGCTCGCATTCGTCACCATCGGCGCCTTCGTCAGCTGTTTTGCCATCGCCATCGGCGCCGATTACGTGCTCGCCCTGCTCGCACGCCACCATATCGGCGGGGCATCGGCCGTCCTGCTGGTCTTCATCGCGGGAGGAATCGCCCTCATTGCCCATCATGCCTTCAGGAGGGCGAAAAAAGCTTAAAAACGCGAGGGTGCGGTCAGAGGGGAATGCTCATTCGTACTTTCCCTTCACGCCCTCCCATCCCGTATACCCGCAGTAGATGCAGCACTCGCCGTGGCAGTGGCGGCACTTTTGCGCAGGCCGCGCCACCAGCACCTTTCCCTTCCCGTCACAGTACCTGCACCCGAGCCCCTCGCAGTGGCAGCACACTGCCTCCTCGTATACCGTTTCTTCCCCGGTCATGAACAAATCCTCTTCTTTTCACCTTGTATTGCATTCGTCAAGTAACATTCTTTCCCCGCAAAGAAAACAGGAAGGTCTTTTGGGGGTGCAGAAAGGGTTTATTTCTGCAGCCTGCCTTCAAAGCAGCGCTTTTTGATGATGGTCTCCATGATGGTGCGGGAGCTGCAGTACCCCTTCCCCTGAAAGGCGCCGATCCGTGCGACCTCAGCGTCGATCCCCCGTGTTCGAAGCATTGATTCGAGTTTTTCCACGTCGAAATGCTGGTTGAACCCGATGGTAATCACATCCGGCCCGATCGCCTCGATGGGGACGAACATATCGTGCTCGTCACCCAGACGGGCGTGATCGACCACCCTGAGGGCCTGCACCATCCTGAGGCGCTGGGATTCGGGAATGACCGGGGCAGGCTTGTGCTTTACGTTGGCGTCGCGGGCGACGATAACGTGCAGTTCGTCGCCGAGCGCCCGGGATGCCTCCAGGTAGTAGACGTGCCCGGGGTGCAGAATATCGAAGGTCCCCGTGGCAACGACGCGCCTCACGCGATCACCTCCATGGGATAGGACGTGCCGTCCGGGGTGAAACAGCGCCACGAATGGCGGCCGTAGGGATAGCCGATGATCAGGTGATACCTGCCGATTGAAGGGAAAAACCGCAAATCGGCTGATGAGGGAGAGAGCACGCCGTTCGGGTGGCTGTGCGCACTTCCTGCGACGTGGGTGTCAAGGGGGAGCATGTACGGCGAAAAGCTGGCGCTCTCGAGCCGGCTTATCGTGCCCGGCACCAGCTCGAGATCGCTCACCACGCCATTCTCCTCTTTAAGAATCGCCAGAAATTCGCAGGGGTGCTGGGATTTCCCCAGTTCAAGCAGCATGTTCAGCAATTCTTCCCTGATGCCCCGTATTTGCATTGTATGCCACACTAAGTTGCCTTTGCGACCTACATAACAGTTTCACCGGCACCATGGATCGGGTGCGTTTAGAATATCCCGTCCTGGTCATAACTCCGGCCGAACCGGAGCGCGAGCTCGGCCTTGTAGAGCTCCTGACCCAGGTACGCCGCGTGGTCGAGTAGCGAGAGGCGCCCTTCCCGGAGCAGCGTGGAAAACACGTCTTCCCAGCATGCGCCCCGGATGGCGACACCGTCGTGCACCGCCACGATCCTGCCGTCTTCTATCCCGATGCGCACATTGCCCTTCGGGTCGTACTCCATCTCGCCGCACACGGGCTCTGCGTCGGTGATCGAGTCGTAGTCGAGAGGAGGGGGCCTCCGCTTCCGCTTCTCCTTGATGACCAGCAAATCCAGCCCGAGGTCCTTCGGGTACGGGCGGTCGCCCATCAGGGCCATCATCTCCACGGCGCGCCGCATCTCCGCAACAGACCCCTGTGTCTTGTCACTGTGCTCGCTGGTAAAGATCACCGCGGCGCCGCACTCGTGCGCCATCCCGGCGAGCAGGGCATTGACGCCGGGCGAGTCGGCATCGATGAGTTCAGTCACGTTGCCGGCGCCGAAGAAGACCGGATCATCGATCCCGGAAAACCCGGCCAGCGACGCTGCCAGTCCCGAGCCGACCGGCTGGAGGAGCGGGTCGGCGAGGATGCGCCGTATCCCCAGCGTTCGTGCGGCTTCGATATTTTCCTCGAGCGATCGTTGCCGGGGGACGATCACCGCCGCCGCGTCCGCCGCCGCCACTTCGTCGCCGACGAGCGGGAGGTTGCCTTCGTGGAGCGAGAGCACGAGGTCGGCACGGCCAAGTCCTGCCCGGATGAGGTCGGGGTCCTGCATGTCGATGGCGAGTGGCCCCTCCACCGCCGAGAGCGCCTGCATGCAGCGCTGCACGTCCTGCGCCGTGGCGTCGAACCCGAACCCCAGGTCGACGATATCCGCGCCCATCCCGAAATAGCGCTCCACCTCACAGGCGAGGTTTTCCTGCCGGTGTGCGTCCATAATCTCTGCGAGCACCTTGATCCGCGACGACCCCCCGATCTTCAGCCCCCGGATCCGGTACGCGCACGCCGCCCCCTCCTCCCGCCGCCGCAGCTGCCCGGCGGCCTCCTCCCGGTGCCGGAGGGCAAGAAATTCGTCGGCGGGCACGATGCGAGAGAATTCCACGGTCGAAAGAAGGCGCAGCATCAGGGGAAGGTCGGCCGCATGCCGGGGCCCCCGGTAAACGCGCACGCCGCTCGCCGCTTCTACCTCCCGGAAGTCGGCGGTGCACATCCCGGAGGTGATGGCGAGGTCGTACTGTCCTCGCTTCAGCAGGGACGCGATCTGCGAAGGAGTGAGAAATGAGGCGATCTCTCCGGTGACCACCACATCCGCGTCGTACCCCCCGGCGGCCCGTTGCACGATGGATGCAGTCTTTTTCCCCGTGGGAAGGAGAATCCGCATACGCTCCCATTAATATCGGATAGGTGAAAAATGCTTATGATCGAATGTTGAGGTGTGATCTGCACGTTCATACCTGCTTTTCCCGAGACGGGGAGAGCAGCGTTGAAGAGGTGCTCGGGATGGCGAAAAACGCGGGACTCGATGCCATTGCCATCACCGATCACGATACCGTGGACGGGGCGCGGTATGCGCAGACCCTCGAGACCGGTATCATCGTGCTGCCCGGCATCGAAATCTCCACGCGGCAGGGTCACCTCATCGCGCTCGGGGTGAGCGAGGTGATCCCGGCGGGCCTTGATTTTTCGGAGACGGTGGCGCTGGCGCGGGAGCGCGGGGCAGTGCTGGTCCTCCCCCACCCCTACCACAAGTGGCGCCACGGTGCAGGACTGCGGCTACAGTCCGCCATCGATGAGGTGGATGCCGTCGAGACCTTCAACAGCCGGTACATTACGGGGGGCGCGAACCGGAAAGCGGCCCGTGAGGCGCAAAAACGCGGCAAACCGGGCGTGGGAGGCAGCGATGCGCATCACGCCCGCTATGTCGGATTCGGGCTCACCTTTGTCGATGCGGACCGCGACCCCGCGTCCATCCTGCTGGCGATCCGGGAGGGTAAAACCAAAGCGGGCGGGCGGATGACACCACTGCGCACCTATACCACGCAGAGCCTGAAGGGGACGGTGCGCAAGATCAGGAAACGATGAAAGGATGAAGCTCGCGTTCCGGGTGGCGTACGTCGGGGACCATTTTTGTGGCTCGCAGATGCAGCCCGGCGTCCGGACGGTGGAAGGCGAATTTATCGCCGCATGTACACGGCTCGACCTGTTCGATGACTGGCGATCGGCAGGGTTTTCGTGTTCGGGGAGGACCGACCGGGGCGTTTCCGCCCGCGGGCAGGTCTGTGCGTTGTGCACCGATCACCCGGAGCGTGCCGTCGCCGTGCTCAACCTGCAGCTCCCGCCCGACTGCTGGTGTTCAGGGTGGGCGGAGGTCCCCGCCACCTTCCATCCCCGCTATGACGCCAGCGAGCGCACCTACCGCTATTACCTGCAGGACGGATCCCTCGATGAACCCGCGCTCGACGAAGCTGCGGCGGCATTTGTCGGCACCCACGATTTCTCCCGCTTTGCCCGCGTCGGTGACAGAAACCCGATCCGCACCATCCGCTCCGCACAGTGCTTCAGGGAAGGCGGATTTTTGGTCTTCGAGGTGAGGGGGGAGAGTTTTCTCTGGAATATGGTGCGTTGCATGGCATGGGCGCTCATTGCGTGCGGGAAAGCGGAAATGGCGCCCGCCGATGTCGTCTCTCTGCTCGACCACCCGCGGGGCGACCGCATGCCCGCCGCCCCCCCGGAGGGACTGGTGCTCTGGGACGTCGACTGCGGCATCACCTTCAGACCAATGGCACTCGACCCGAGAACAAAAGCGCACCTGGAGGACCAGGTGGGGGGGTGGGTGCTCCGCAAAAAAATTGTGGGTGAATTATGCGGGCCTGGCCTCGATCTCTGAGGGCAGCAGCCGGTCGATGAGGAACTGGGGGATATCGTTCGAACGTTTTACAGTGAGGTAGAACTGCGCCTTATTGCTTTCCATGCCAAGGTATTTCATGTAGATCTGGAAGTTGGTGGCGAGCACCTGCTTGCCGAACACGCTGATAATCGCCCGGCGCTCGGAGACCAGCTTCTCCTCGCCCACCACGATTTTATCACGCCTTCCGTTCACATCGATGATCATCTCGTTTTCGTAGGTGAGCGCCATCATCGGGGTGTTGGCCACGGTCACCCGCTCGCCGTCGGGGAAGAGCACCACGTAGGTGGTGGTGTAGGGGTATGCCATGCCTTCCCGGGGTTCGGTCACCGTCACGCCGAGGGTCAACAGCCCTCCGGCGAGAATGACAACGAGGACCAGGACGACCGCAAGAATGACCTTGCTCTTTCCCTTCTTTTTGGGCTGGGGAGGATCCTCTTTTCCCACGATCTTGTCCATGGTGATGGCCTGGCGGACCCATTCGAAATCAGGCTCCTCTTCCGGGGGAGCCTCGCGCCGGGCTGTATCCCCTGCATCGACCTTCTTCCCGGTCCAGTCATCCGCATCAGCTTCACGCTGCGGTTCCCCCCCCAGCTCGTTGATCTCGTCCGGTTCCGGCTGCGGCTCCGGTGCCTTCGCGGGGGGTGCGGGCGCATCAGTCTCTTCAGCTCCCTCCTTTTCAGGAATACCCCGTTTTTCCGGGTTATTGGCGTCACTGGTCATGGCGTCTCCTTATATACAGAACATCGATATGTTCATATTCAATGATATTGCAGTGATTATCTCTAGTGATAATCTTTATATCTTTCCTTTTGATAGCAGATTCCCAAACTCTCATTATCATTGATAGACAAATAGTGTGAGCGAGGTTTCCAATGGCCAATATCCCAAAAGAGGAGTATATTTTCAAAACCACATCAGCGTGTGCGGGATGCAGCTCCTCCCTGTGTCTGCGGCATATCCTGAAGGCGGCGGGCCCCGACAGCGTTCTGGTGGTCCCTGCATGCTGCACGAGTGTTATTCAGGGGATTTATCCGAACACGGCCTTCAATATCCCTGTATATAATGTTGCCTTTGCGGCGGCTGCCGCCGTGGCGTCGGGGATGAGCACGGCGTTGCGCGCAGCCGGCCGGAAGACGAACGTCATCTGTTATGCGGGAGACGGCGGCACGGTCGATATCGGTATCCAGGCGCTTTCCGGGGCATTCGAGCGGGGTACTGATTTCCTCTACATCTGCTACGACAACGAGGCCTACAGCAACACCGGGATGCAGCGCTCGGGCGGAACGCCCCTCGGTGCGGCGACCACCACCACGCCGGGAGGGAAAACGGAAGGCAAAAAGGATCTCGACCTGATCGTCGAGGCCCACGACCCCCCCTACATGGCCACGGCGTGCAGCGCCTACCCGCTCGATCTCTACAAAAAAGTTCAAAAGGCGCTCTCCATTGAAGGCCCGAAGTTCATCCACATCCTCGCCCCCTGTCCTCCGGGGTGGCGCTATCCTGCGGATAAGACCGTGGAGATGGGCAAGCTCGCGGTCCGGACGGGAATGTGGATCCTCTACGAGCGGGAGCACGGGCAGCTTACTATCAGTGGCCCGTCGAAGAACGCGATGCGGAAACCGCTCCCCATCGAGGAGTATATCGGGAAACAGGGCCGCTTCAAGAATATCGACCCGCGCTCGATCGCCATCCTGCGGCAGCAGGTGGAGCACCATATGGCGCGGATCGCACGGGAGGCCGAAGGCATATGCTGACCATTGCCACAGGAAACAAGGCGGTCGCCGACGCGGTGAAGGATGCGGTGCCGGCGGTCGTCGCCGCCTACCCCATCACCCCCCAGACCGAGATCGTGGAACAGATTGCAAATTACGTGGCGAGCGGTCAGCTCGCCTCGAAATACATCCCGGTGGAGAGCGAGCACTCCGCCATGGCGGCCTGCATCGGGGCGAGCGCCACCGGGGTGAGGGCGTTCACGGCCACCAGTTCGCACGGCCTCGTCTACATGTGCGAGATGCTCCACTGGGCGGTCGGCGCAAGGCTCCCCATCGTCATGGCCAACGCCAACCGGGCGCTCGGTCCCGGGTGGAACATCTGGGCGGAGCACACCGATTCGCTCTCCATGCGGGATACGGGGTGGCTCCAGGTCTATGTCGGGTCGGTACAGGAAGCATATGACGCCACCCTGATGGCGTTTCGCATCGCCGAGCATGCCGACGTGCTCCTGCCGGTCATGGTCAACCTCGATGGGTTCGCCCTCACCCACATCACCCAGTCGCTGGAAACGGTCGACCCGGGAGATTTCATCCCGCCGATGAAACTCCCTCACGCCATCGACACCGGGCGGCCCGCGGGCTACGGCACGCTCACCGCGCCCGGGGACTACTACCGGTTCAGGTGGGATATCGAGCGCTCGATGCGGAACGCGGCGTCGGTCATCGAGGCGACGCAGGACGAGTTCGGAAAGCGTTTCGGGCGCACATACGGTATGACGGAGGAATACCGCTGCGCGGATGCCGAGGTGGTCGTGGTGGCCATGGGAACGCTCGGCAAGGAGGTGGAGATCGCCGTGGACATCTTACGCGGCCAGGGAGTGAAGGCCGGTTCCATGCGCCTGCGCTGGTTCAGGCCGTTTCCGGACCTCGATCTTGCCGGAAAGGAGGTCGTGGTCATCGACCGCGATTACTCATTCGGGTTCGGCGGTATCGTTGCCCATGCCATCGCCTCGAAGTACGATGTCCCGATCTTCAGCGTGATCGCCGGGCTTGGCGGCCAGGAAGTGACCTATGACGATATCGCAGGGTTCGTGCGGGACCGCAGACCCGGTGACGAGTACTGGTTCGGGGTGGATGCCTGATGTACGAGATACGCCTCCACTCGAGGGGAGGGCAGGGCGGGGTGACCGCGGCAAAAATGCTCGCCCTTGCGGCGATCCGGGAGGGCAAATTCGCCACGGCGTGTCCGTTCTACGGGGCGGAACGACGGGGCGCTCCGGTGGTCTCCTACATCCGGATCGACGATGCCCCCATCAAGGTCTACAGCCAGATCCGGCAGCCCGACCTGGTGATCGTGCTCGATATGTCGGTCATGGAGACGGTGGATGTCCTGCAGGGGATACGGGAGGACGGGCGCGTGCTCATCAACAGCCCGCACCCCGTGGACATGCAGGGCCATCCGACCTACCACGTGGATCTCACCGGTATCGCCCTCTCCCTGAACCTGGTGATCGCCGGGAGCCCCATCCTGAACACCCCGCTCATGGGTGCGCTCGCGAAGATGGGATACGTCACCTTCGATTCGGTGAAAGGCGCTATTGAAGAGACATTTTCGGACGACCGCAACGTGGAAGCGGCACAACTGGCATACGAGGAGCTGGAACGATGAGCGAGCGACTGGCAATCAGCAAACCGGTGAAGGCGGCATGCGGCAAGACCGGAACGTGGCGCACGTTCCGTCCCGTGGTCGACAGGGAGCAGTGCAATGCATGCGGTCTGTGTGCGATGTACTGCCCGGACGGCTGCATCGATGACGAACAAAACATCGACCTTGAATTTTGCAAGGGCTGCGGCATCTGCGCGAACGAGTGCCCCAAAAAAGCGATTGAGATGGTCCGGGAAGAGGACTAACCTTCTTCCCCCGCTCCCCTCGTCTTTCCCGTGCCGTATATTGCGGTCAGCCGGTTTCTTCCTCTTCTATCGGGCACTGGCCGATGTACTCGAGGTCGAATTTGTAGAAATGGGTATACCCGCAGTTGTGGCATCGGGTGGTGAAATGGTTGCAGCCGACAATGAGATCGTGCGGCCCTTCCACCCCGCAGTTTTTACAAGGGGCTTCGGGCTGCAGTTCCCAGACATCGTAACAGCCGATCGGGGTGTAGACCCCGATATCCGCCTCCTCCTCAACCCTCGGTACAAAGATGCGGGTTGCACCGCAGTTGGAACAGACCACCTGGGCCTGTGAGGAGACCGCTTTAATCACCTGATCTGCCTCGACGCCGCAATGGTAGCATTTCACGCGGTGCTTGGTGAAAATGAACCGCTCTCCCATACTGCTCTATTCGTTGTTCTCCCCATAAAGGATGTGGTATCCCGGTTGTCCGGAGCCGGATGGCGACCGCTCCTCTCAGAGCGAGGGCGCTTTCTTCAGCACCACGTGGAACGCCGCCCCCTCCTCCTGCATCCCCGGCACCCGGTCGTCTGCCCAGACTGCCCCGCCGTAGCGATCGGCAAGCATCCTGACGATGGAGAGGCCAAGGCCCTGGCCGCGACGGCTGTCATCCTGCACGTATCGCTCGAAGATACGCTTTTTCATGGCGAGCGGGATGCCGGGCCCGTCATCTTCCACGGAAACCCGCACATGATCCGCTCCTGCCTCCTCGACACGGACGGCGATGCGGGACCCTTTCCCGGCATATTTTCTGCCGTTGTCGATGAGGTTGGAGAAGATGCGGGAGAGGAGTTCGTCGGCATAGACGTACACCTCGGTGCCCTCATAATTGATATGCAGGTCGGGGAAGCTGCGGATCTGGCGCCTGATCACCTGATCGAGATCGACTGGCATGAGGACGGGCTCGTGCTCCTGGATGGCCCGCATGGTGGCCACGTTGTCGAGGATGGTGCTGCCGGTCCGTACAGCCCCCATCAATTTCTTCGCGTACTCTGCCGCCACACCTTCCACCTCATCGCCAAGCAGCTGCGAATAGCCGAGAGCGATGGTATTGGCGTTCTTGATATCGTGGGTCATGATATCCAGGTAGAGGTTGGCCTGCCGGTTCGAGGCATCGAGTTCTTCGGTGCGCACGGCGACCTTCTTTTCGAGATTCTCACTGTACTGCCTGACCTCTTCTTCCGAGGAACGGAGTTTCTCGATGGTGAAACGCAGGGATCCGACCATGGTAGTGATGGCATGTTCGAGCCGCACCAGCTCCCGCACCCCGGTTGTGTGGATGGCATGGTCGAGGTTACCCGATGCGATTTCGTCGACATCGTCGACGATCCCGGCGATGGGCCGGGTCATGTAACGGGCGGCGCCGTACGCCATCCCGCACCCGAGGAGGATGGCAGCGAGGGCGACCAGGATATGCTTGAACATCACCGCAGCGATCCTTTCGTCGATCGCCGCCGTATTGTAGGCCAGTTCCACCACCAGGCTCATATCCGAGGGATAGTCCGGGTCCCTGAGATCGACGAAGAGATAGCGGGTGATGGTGTGGTTGGCCGCATCCACGACCTCGTGGTCGGTGCGGGACGGGAAGATGGTGCCGGTGATCAGGGTTCGCACCGCGTCATCGGTCTGTTCACGGTGCTCGATTTTGTCCCCCAGCATATCGTAGATCTCAACGGACTCAAGGTACGGGTTGATCGATTGGAGTTCTCCGTACCCCTCCGTGTACTTCAGTGCCAGGCGCTCGTCCACGAACTCGTCCGAGATAAGGCCCAGCTCCAGCACGTAGCGGTGGTCGGGTGTGGGCATATACGCGTATTTGCGCAGTTCTCCGGTGGGCAGGTTTTTGACCACGCGGTCCGCGCGAAACTCGTCCCCCTCCCGGATCACGGTGAGGTTTTCGTAGAAATCAGGCCACTGCGCAAAGTCAAGTCCAAGGTCTGGCTCAAACGTGGTGTACTCCACTATCCCCTCTTCGTTGATGATATAGAGGTCCATACCTCCCCCGAACTCCTCCTTGAGGGCTTCGAGATCGATGTTTGCAGGATCACCGCCCGATTCGGAATAGCACTCCAGAAAACGGGAAAAAGCCGTGTTCATGCGTGTGTTGAGTGTGGTGTCGTAGAGCTTGAGACCTGCATCGATGGTGGCGATCTCTTCGGTGATGGCAAGCTCGGTAATGTGCTGGAGGTGCTCCGACTCGCGGGTCAGTTCCTGGTTGATGGCCGCGTAGTCGACGGCTGAAATGAACCCGATCACCGGCACGATGATCAGGATGATTGCGATCATCAGGGAATGGGCAAACGTGCGGTACTGCTGGGGCGGTCGTGGAGGCGTCATTGCATTGTATGGCGGGGTGGTGGTCGGCGGCCTGTGTAATAATAATCAGGGGTAATTTATTATTCACATTTAGTATTAAAATTGCTTTGATTTTGGTAACGGCCGTTACATCCCAGTGAAGTGAAATGTTGGGGTGATTTTTAAAAAAATAAGAAAAAAGGGGGGTGCGGTATGGGATCTCACATCATGCCGGGCATGCCGCCCATGCCGCCCATGCCGCCCATGCCGCCCATTGCGGCCATCTCTTCGGGCGAGGGGCCTTCGCCGCCGCCCATCTTCGATGCGGCGATGACGTCGTCGATGCGCAGGATCATCACGGCCGCTTCTGCCGCACTCGCCACAGCCTGGGTCTTGACCCGCAGGGGTTCGATGATACCAGCCTCGAGCATGTTCTCGGTTCTGCCGTCGAAGACATTGAGTCCGGCCAGTTTGTCGCCCTTCTCGTGAGCGGCGCGGAGCTCGACGAGCATGTCGATGGGGTCGAGTCCGGCGTTCTCGGCGAGGGTCCTGGGGATGATCTCCATGGCATTTGCAAAGGCCTCGATCGCCAGCTGGGCGCGGCCGCCGACGCTTGCGGCGTAGTCGCTGAGCCGCAGGGAAACCTCGATCTCGGGTGCGCCGCCGCCGACCACGAACTTGTGGTCCTCGACCGCAACGGAGACCACGCGGAGTGCGTCCTCAAGGGCGCGGTCGACCTCGTCGACCACGTGCTCGGTGCCGCCGTGGATCATGAGGGTGACCGCCTTCGGGTTCTTGCACTCGGTGACGAAGATCATCTCCTCGCCGGAGACCTTCTTCTCCTCCACGCGGCCGGCAAAGCCGAGTTCGCTGACGTCGATGGCGTCGATGCTGCTCACCACGGTTGCACCGGTGGCGCGGGAGAGTTTTTCCATATCGGATTTCTTGATGCGGCGCACCGCGATGATGCCTGCCTTTGCGAGGTAGTGCTGGGCGATATCGTCGATTCCCTTCTGGCAGAAGAGGACATTTGCACCGCTTGCGACGATCTTCTCCACGATGGCACGGATCATGCGCTCCTCTTCGTCAAGGAACATCTGGAGCTGGTCGGGGCTGGTGATGCTGATCTCCGCGTCGACTTCGGTCTTCTTGAACTCGACCGGCGCATTGAGCAGCAGGATCTTTCCATCCCTGACCAGTTTCGGCATGCCGGGGTGGACGCGCTCCTTGTCGATCACCACGCCTTCGATGATCTCGGAGTCCTCGATGGACCCGCCGACTTTCTTCTCGACCTTGGCGTAGTCGGTGTTGACCGTGCCGTCCTCGTCGGCGATCATGGTGACCGCTTTGACGACGAGTTCACAGAGTTTATCTTTTGCCGTCTCGGCACCCTTGCCGGTCATGGCGGTGTCGGCGATCTTTTTGAGCATCTCGGTGTCGTCGGCCCTGACATCGATGGCGATCTCTCTTAAGATCTCCTGCGCTTTTTCCGCGGCCATGCGGTAGCCGTGTGCGATGACGGTGGGGTGCACGTCCTGCTCAAGCAGGTTCTCCGCCTTCTTGAGGAGTTCGCCGGCCACGACCACTGCCGTGGTCGTCCCGTCGCCGACCTCGTCGTCCTGGGTCTTCGCAACTTCGACCATCATCTTTGCGGCGGGGTGCTCGATGTCCATTTCCTTGAGGATGGTGACGCCGTCGTTGGTGATGACCACATCGCCGATAGTGTCGACGAGCATCTTGTCCATGCCCTTGGGGCCGAGCGTTGTCCGAACAGCGCTTGCAACCGCCTTTGCGGCGGCAATATTTGCACCCTGCGCATCGCGCCCGCGCGTGCGCTGGCTGCCCTCTTTAAGAATAAGAATTGGTTGTCCTCCAAGATTTGCTGCCATAATATATCACCAATGTTGCGAGAAAATGTTGGATTGTGGTTCTATATAAATATTATTACTCATCGATCAGCTGAATGAGTTCTGTTCCGTCTTCGAGTGTGTGCAGGGTATCTTCTCCAATAACCAGTGTTTTTCCCACTTTCTTTTGCTTGTGGTAGTTTTTTATGACGCACATTGCACGCGTGCTGGTGATCTCCGAAATATTGCCGATAAGGGCGGCGCGCCGGACGATCTTCTGCGCCGGGCCGTACCCCGTAAGAATTGTCTCCTCATGGTACATGGCGAGGGCCTGGAAGGGAGCCCGCTGCATGGCGTGCAGCTCGATACCCATGCGTTCGAGATCACGGAGGCATGTTTCGGGCTCAGGAGATACCCGTTCGGAAGGCGTCTTTTCGTACCGGAAGGGATCGAGTGCCTCGACGACCGCGGTATCGAATATTCCCTCGAGTTTGATGGCGATATCGAGCGTGGTGCCCATTCCGCTCTCGTACTTCGAGATGGTTCTGCGGGACACGCCCAGGAGATGTGCGAGATCGCCGAGCGACATCTGGTGCCGCTCCCGCAGGCTTCGTAACAGCTCGCCGTCGATATTGACATAGAGCCCGCCGGGCGATGCGTACACGAGCGGGGGGATGCCTTCCACGAGGTCGTCGTAGAGGGTGGCGACATTCATCGCATTGATGCCGTTCCGCAGGTACACCGCACCTCGCTCGAGTTCCGCATCCCGGGTCTTCTCGCCGATGATCAGGGGGCTTCCCCTGAGATGCCAGGCAATCAGGGAGAGATCCGAGGCGACGTCCTCGCTGACGCTGTCGATGTGGGATACCACCTTGATGATCAGGATGAGATCGCCGCGTTTCGAGACCAGATCAAAACTGCGCGGCCGTATGTCGCATCGGTCCGAGACCTCGAAATCAGCCATTATCAGGACGCTGATGACCATCTGGAGCAGTCGTTCCTGCGACATTTCCTTAGGAATCGATATAGAATGAGGACCTAATAATGGTTGGGATAATGCGCGTCGGGATCGATGACACTGATTCGCCGGAGGGCATGTGCACCACCTACCTTGGCGCGGTGCTGGCCCGGAGGCTCCGCCGGGAGGGGTGCCGGGTGAGCGAAGCCATCCTCGTGCGCCTGAATCCGAACGTGCCTCATAAGACGCGGGGGAATGCCGCCATCGCCCTTGAGGTGGAGGGCGATCCCGACCGGGTGTTCGCACTTGCCTGCGCCTGCGTGGAGGAGCTAGCGGATTGTTCCGCGGCAGAAACGAATCCCGGTGTGGTCGTCGCCGAACGCCCCCTCCCACCGGCGTTTTACCGACGGGCGGTCACCGGGTTCTGCACCACCGCGGAGGCGATCGCGCTTCTCGACGCCTGCGGTGCGCGCTCCCGCGGCTACAAGAACGGCCGCGGGCTCATCGGTGCGACGGCAGCGGTCAGTGCGGTATTTTCCGATACAACCTGTGAGCTGCTCGCCTATCGGAGCCACGAGGAGCGGGGCAGGCGGGTAGTCGACCGGGAGAGCGTCTTTTCCGCGGAGGACGCGACCTATCCCCATACATGGGATTCCGTGGACCGCGCAAACGATGTGGTCGTCTGCGTCCCCCACACGCCCGATCCGGTGCTGTTCGGGATCAGGGGGGAGAGCCCGGCGTGGGTGCATGCCGCCCGCGCGCATATCCGGTCGCAGGAGCCGGTGATCGAGCAGGCGTACCTGACCAACCAGGGCACCGATGCGCACCTCCTGGTTGGTACGATCGGGGCGATGGAGGAGGGGATGTCCTACCTCGTAACGGGGACGGTCGCCTCCCTCCCCCGGACGGGCCGGGGCGGCCACGTGGCATTCGATCTCGCCGACGGCGGGCACGCGGTCCGCTGCATGGCATACGAGCCCACACGGGGGTTTCGCACCGTAGTGCGGCAGCTCGTGCCGGGGGACGGGGTCGTGGTTGCGGGAAGCTTCCGGAGGGGGAGCGTGAACCTCGAAAAGCTGCGCGTGTGCAGCCTGCAGCCCGTGATCACCACCCGTCCGCCGGTATGCGGGGCATGCGGGAGAAGGATGACCAGCGCAGGGTCGGGCAAGGGGTACAAGTGCCGGCACTGCGGGGCCCGGTCACTCCGGCCCGAGGTCTCCTGCGCCCGCCGCACGCTGTCGCCCGGCTGGTACGAAGTCCCGCCGTCCGCCCGGCGGCACCTGGCAAAGCCGCTCGTTCGGTTCACCCCCGCCGAGCTGGCGGGTGCGGAAGGCCGATACCTTATCGCTGATTGCGGCGAAACGGGTAGAGAGGAAACGGGGTCGCATCCATCATGAGTGTCGAATTCGGAGAGCCGGTCGAGCAGGTGCGCATCCGCCCCCGCATGACGGTGGGCGAGCTGGTGGAGGAGTTTGGAAAATCGGGCGCCTACAATGCGGGCGCACTGTGGAGTGCCGCCGCGTGCTACGAGGCGATGCTCCGGGATACGGAGGCGACCCGGTTCTTCGGGCTCGCGGGCGCAATGGTCCCCGGCGGAATGGGGGGGATAGTTTCCGACCTGATCGAGCGGGGACATATCGATGTCCTCGTGTCCACGGGGGCAAACCTCACCCACGACATCATCGAGGCCATCGGGTGCCGCCACTACCACGGCACCGCGGAATGCGATGACGTGGAACTGCACCTCGATGAGATCAACCGCATCTACGACGTCTATCTTCCCAACGAGGCGTTCGTGAATTTCGAGGAGTTCATGCAGGATGCCCTCGGGGAGCTGGGTCCGGGCAGCGTCATCTCGATCGCCGAGCTCCTCGCCCACCTCGGATCACGGCTTGCTACGGGCATCCTCGCGGCGGCGGCGCGGCACGGGATTCCCGTGTACTGTCCCGCGGTACAGGACTCCATGATCGGGCTGCAGTACTGGCTCTTCGACCAGACCGGGGATGTGTGCGTCAACGCCTTTGCGGACATGCACGGGCTCATGGACCGGTGCTTTTCGGCGACGCGTGCGGGCGCCCTGTTCGTGGGCGGCGGCGTGCCAAAGAACTATATCTTCCAGAGCATGCTCATGACCCCGAACGGGTTCGACTACGCGGTGCAGCTCACCGGGGACAGGCCCGACCTCGGGGGCCTTTCCGGGGCGACGCTCGATGAAGCCAAATCATGGGGGAAGGTGAATGAAGAGGGGCGCGCCGTGACCGTGTACGGCGATGCGTCCATCACGCTCCCCCTGCTCGTTGCCGCCGTACTGGAGAGGCTGGAAGCATGACCGAACTGATCCTCGCCCTGGATGTGACGGACCGCCGGCGTGCGTATGCCATCGCCTGCGCCTGCGCACCCCATATTGATTGCATCAAGATCGGCTACCCCCTGGTGCTCGCCGCCGGGCTCTCCGTCGCAGGAGATCTCGGCAGTCTCGGCCTTCCCCTCATCGCCGACTTCAAGGTGGCCGATATTCCCAACACCAACCGGCTTATTGCAGAAGAGGTCTTTTCCGCCGGGTTCTCCGCGCTGATCGCGCACGGGTTCGTCGGCACCGATTCGCTTGCGGCCTGCGTGGACGTTGCCCACGAAAACGGCGGGGAGTGCTACGTGGTTGCCGAGATGAGCCACCCCGGTGCGACGGAATTCTTCCACGGAGGGGTTGCCGAGCGGATTGCCGCGCTCGCCGCAGGGTGCGGGGCGGACGGGATCATCGCCCCCGCAACCCGCCCGGCTCGGATCTCGGCACTCCGCACCCTCATCGGCGAAAAAAAGATCTACTCGCCGGGCGTGGGCGTGCAGGGAGGGGATGCCGCGGTGGTGGCGGCCCTCGTGGACGGGATGATCGTGGGGCGGTCCATCTACGAGGCCGCCGATCCGGCCGCGGCCGCCGCCGGCTATGCCGGATTCCGCCGATGATGAGTGAACCGTTTCCGAGCGCGTGATCGTCGTGCAATGACGAACCCTATGAGTCGACTGAGGCGGATTTCGCATGCCGGGATGTAAACCCTTAAATAACACAATCCTGAGGTATTATCATGAACTGGACTCCTGAACAACTTGCGATTGCCCGGAAGTACAGGAAGCTCGAGGATATCCCGGTCGAGGACCGGCGGTACAAGTGCCACACCTGCCACCACATTGTCGATGAGGTCCCCTGTCCCTGCTGCGGTGAGACCCATCTCGAGATCCTGTGCCCGCTCGATCACTGCCATTGCGCGCACCACATCATCGAGCGCATCGAGTACTGCCCCCTCTGCGGGCATGCGGTGTGCCCTGAGTGCGGGACGCACGATGTGAGCCAGGTGTCGCGCGTGACGGGCTATCTTGCGGACGTTGCCGGCTGGAACTCCGGAAAACAACAGGAATTAAAAGACAGAGTGCGATATTCTGTTGCATGAGATATTTCATCCGTGAGTCCACCCTTTTTCTCCGCGGGCCCATGAAGGCCGCAAGCACCGGAATTCACGGCGGCATCCGTCCTGTATCGACCATTTTCAACCAGACCGTCCCGAAGCATTTCGATCACCGGGACCCCATACGGCACCTCACCGCGGTGGCCGACCGGTACGGGTTTTCCCACGACTTTTTCGGCATGCTGACGGCGGTGAACATGTCGTCCCTGTGCATCTTCCACTACGACTCCCTCACCACCTTCGTCACGGCGGGGGTGACCAACCCGAACCCCGAGGGGCCCAATACTATCAATATTATCGTCCATTCGAGGCAGGGGCTCAGCGATGGGGCGATGCTCGAGACGATCATCACTGCCACCGAGGCGAAGGCGAAGGCTTTGTTCGAGATGGGGTATGCATTCACCGGCACCACAACCGATGCCGTGGTGGTTGCCCACGAGGGCGAGGGTGAGGCGCACGAGTATGCCGGCACGCTCACCGACGTGGGAAGGAGGGTCTACGCGAGCGTCCAGTTCGGGGTGCAGCAGGCGCTCCTGCGGCACGAAGGCGAGACACCGCGATCCGAACCCTCGCTGTTCATCTACAGCAGATACGGCGGCGATCGCTGGGTGGAGTGGTGTCCCCGAGACTGCCCGTACTATCCCTGCCATTTCGAAGGGCAGTGGTGCGATTTCTGTTACTGCCCGTTCTACCCGTGCGGGGACGAGGAGCTGGGCGGATGGGTGGCGAGCGCATCGGGGGGGGTGGTGTGGAGCTGCCAGCACTGCGACTTCATCCACCTGCCGCGCGTCGCGGAGTACCTGAAAACGTACCCGGAGGCGAGCCTCGAAGAGTTGAAGGCGCTTCAAAAAAAGACCGGATGAATTATTTTTCAAGACCAAGCGCATCGGTGAGTTCGTCGAGTGGTATGCCGTGCGCCTGGGCGGCCTCTCTCAGCGTCTCCCCTCTCGCCAGTGCGCATCCCAGGCACCCCATACCGAACCGGAACAGGATATCCGCAGCTTCAGGTTTCTCCCTGAGGATCTGGTGAATCGTACTGTCTGCCGTAAGGGTCATGATATCTTACTATGCGCAATCTCTCCTTAAAAATATAAGCCAGTCAGGGTTTTTCGCACCTCCTGTGTTGCATTGAACACTTTCACCGTCCACTCGAGAAGCATTAATAAGCGCCGGGATGACGATACCTGTTTGGAGATGTTATATGGAAACCATTCCACACGTCGTTGAAAGAATCTCCCAGAAAATTGAAGCGAAAGGGGTGACGGTAGACCGTGAAAAGGTGCGGTCGAAGCTGACCCTCCTTGTCGAAGAATTCGGGATCCAGATCCAGGAGGCCGAGCGCACGGTGACCAACGAGCTGATGCGGGAGCACAATCTCTCCACCCCCGCGGGTTCCGGGCAGGAACAACGCCCCATCGGCGATATTACGCCGGGAGATTGGGTGACGGTCGAGGGCAAGATCGTCTCGGTCGCACAGCCCCCCGCTGGTGCGATTGCCCAGAGCGGGATCATCGCCGATTCCTCGGGCGCAGTCCAGTTCGTCGTCTGGGCGAAGGCGAGGGCGCCGACGCTCAAGGAGCGCACGTGGTACCGGCTCGAGGCCGCGGTCGTCGATGAGTACCGGGGAGCGCCGAACCTGAAGGTCCATTCGGGCACCAAAGTGACCGAGCTCCCTGAAGACCGCCCTCTGATGCCGAATGTCGCGCCTATCGCCAGCCTGAAACCGGGCGTGGGAAGCATCCGTGCGAAGTTCGTCGAGGAGTGGGAGCCGAGGCATGACCGGATGCTCCAGACCGGGCTACTCGGCGACGAATCGGGAAGGATCAAATTCGTGCTCTGGAAGGACGGCGAGCGCGAAAAACTCGAACTCAACAGGGTATATTCCTTCTATTATGCCACCGTGGATGAATTCAACGGCCGGCTCAGCCTGAATCTCTCCACTGCCATGTACATCCCCGAGGAGGGGGATATTCGCGTCTCCACGGGGAGCGATGCGATCCAGGGTGCGTTCGTGCATATGGCCCCCGGGTCAGGGCTCGTGAAGCGGTGCCCGGTCGAGGGCTGCAACCGGGTGCTCTCGCGGCAGAACTACTGCCCCGTACATGAAATCCAGTCTTCGTTCCGCTACGACCTGCGGATCAAGGGCGTGATCGATGATGGGAAAAAGGCCCGCAACGTGCTCATGCAGTGCGAGACCGTGGAGCAGCTCGCTGCAATGAGCCTCGAGCAGGCCATTGAGATCGCGGAAAACAACCCTCTCGGTCTCGACGATGTGCTCATCCAGCTGCAGCACCGCGTGATGGGACGGTACTTCCGGTGCATCGGCAGCGATATCGACGGCACCTTCCTTGTCAGGGAATGCAGGCCCGTGCAGTGCGATGCCCCCCTCCACGCCTCACTCATCAATCGTGCCGCGGCATCGCCGGGGGGTGATGCAGCATGAGCAACGGAACCGGAGGCAAATTCGCAGGCTTTGAGCGCGAGCCCGCCGTCCGTGTCTTCGCCTCGGAGCTGCGCGAGAGCCGCATCCAGTTCAAGGAGGGCGAGGATGAAAAAAGCCCGAGCTATGTGCTCCTCCCCACCGGGGAACGGTGCAACAGGATATTCCTCTGCGGGCAGATGACCCTGAAGGAGAAGAGGGGGGAACAGAACAAGTTCTACACCGTCCGCGTGCAAGACCCTACCGGCACCTTCTTCATCAACGCGGGGAGCTATCAGCCCGATGCGATGCAGCAGATCGCACGTATCGAACCGCCGGTCTACGTTGCGGTGCTGGGTAAGCCCGGTATCCGCACCACTGCCGACAGCTCGGTATTCGTCAGTGTGCGAGCTGAATCGGTCACCGAGATCGACCTCGAGACCTACCGGTGCTGGGTGCTTGACTGTGCGCAGCAGACACTCGACCGGCTCGATTCATTTGACCAGACCGACGATTCGAGAAAAGCAAAGGAGTTTTACAATACCAATACCGCGATTTACCGCCAGATCATCCACGATGCGCTGACGCAGATCGACATCCAATAATTTTTTTTGGCACACTTCCCCCGGGGGGCACGGAAAAAAGGATAGTAATCGATAGCGGCGCTATTGCTGTTTTTCCTTGTTCCCTTTCCATTCTCCTTTGAGCTCGGGGTAATCGGCGAGAATCTTGCTCACCGTGCTGCGGGAGATGTTGAACATGCTGCAGATCTGGCTGATGCTTTTACCGGATTTGCGCACCGTGATCAGCGCCTCTTTCTGTCCGTCGTCCAGCGCCCTGGGCCGACCGATCCTGGTGGTATTCGATGTACGGCTATCGGGTTTCGCCATCTGTGCTTTCTTCATCGAACTTTTATAGAGTTCCATATAGGCGATGAAGTTCTGGATTGCCTGCGTTCGCTGTGCGGGGTCATCGTGAAAGCCGATGAAATCGCACTCCGCACAGTAGGGGCACAGGCCTTCATCGGACAACCGCCTGAATTCGCGAAGACCGTGATCCATGTTTTTCGAAAACTCGAGGAAGTTGTGGAAAATGATGTTGGTGATACCATTTTGCTTACAATGTGCCAGCATCTCCTGATACGCTTCCCTCTTCTCGGGGGGCTTCGAGCTGGTGCGGTAATCATGGAAAATCTTGTCGATGGAGAACTTGTATTTGCAAAAATTTTCGATTGCCTCTTTTTGCTCCTCGAAATCACTTTTTCTCCTTGTATTGAGATAGACAACAGAATCCTTTTTCATTGGATGATTGTTCGAAAAGGATATATATAAATTTTTTTTACCAATCCCGTGTTCCTGTACTGCATACCATAGTCACCGGAGCGGGAAAAAAGTATATGGCGTATTGGCCGCCGCCGGACGTTCAGTGTTCTTTTTGCGAGGCCCAGAAGCCGAGGACTTCGTTTCCTTCGATGAACACGAGGTTGTGCGCCTTTGCGTACGCGATTGCATCCTCTTTGGAGAGCGCCTTCCCGTTCTCGTCGTCGAGCATCTCGCAGATGGTGATCGAAGGGGTGATTCCCGCCAGCTCCGCCAGCGCAATGGAGAGCTCGGTCTGCCCCCGCCGCTGGTCGAGGAGGCTGTCCGCCGCACGCAGCAAGGGCACATGGCCGGGCGACCTGAATTCGCCGCCGAAGTTGTGGCCTCCGCCGTTGAGGGCCAATTTCACCTGGTTGGCAATGGCGGTGATGGTGAGGGCGCGGTCGTTGTCGGTGATCCCGGTGTACGTGGTGCGGTGGTTGACCCAGAGCGAGAACGATGACCGGTTTTTCCGGTCGTAGGGAATGTCTCCCGTTTTTTCACCGAACGAGGTGCCGTTGAGGAGATCGGAGGCGAAGGGCAGTCCGAGGCGCTCTGCCGCCGCAGGGTGCACCGCGGTGCAGATCAGCCCGCCCGCGTCTTTCCGCATCTGCATGATGTGGCGCGGGGTCACCGCATCGGAGCGGATCGCGAGATCCGTTTCTCCCTCTCTCTCATCAAAATCGTACAGCAGAATAAAATCTCCGCGTTTCAGTGCCTGAACGGCTTTCTCAATCATAGGCTATCTCCACCACAACTGTTGACCCCGTGTTCAGGGTCAGGGTTTTTCTCAATGCAACCGGCGAGATGATCTCGATAATATCCTCGGGGTAATGGGACCTGCCGGGCATCACGATCGCCCCGGGGTGACCTTCCACCGCGCAGGGGAGGCAGTGGGCATTGCCGAATGTCCGGTTATCGGCAACAAATCCCTCGATCTCGATCCAGTCGAGGGCCTCGATCCTGGCCCTGACCTGGACGCACGCCGGGGTGAGCTGCAGGTTCAGCGTGCCGGGATAGGGTTCGAACCCGAGTTTTTCCACGAACTGATCGTGGTAGCCCGGAATGCTCACATAGTAGCGTCCCTCGCCAAGGCCGTCGATCACGGCACCCTCGAGGACGAATGTTCCTCCTTCCGGCTCGAAAATCCGCCGGTACTCGGCGTATTCACGCCTGAGGAGTTCCTCCCCCCGCCGGGTGACGACGACATACTGGCCGTCCGGCCGCATGGCCCGGGTGATGATCTGCTGGCTTTCCAGAGCTATGAGTCTCCTTGAAGCAGTTTGAGGGCTGGTCTCCAGTTTCTTTGCAAGCGCCTGGGACGAGACCCAGACCTTTTCGTTGCACCCGCCCATCAGTGCGATCACCTTGAGGCATTGCAGGTCATCGGCAACCACCATGCATATCACAATTGGGACGAATACTATAAATGGGTTTGGAGTGCGGCCATATGCCCGAGTTCGTGAAATGTCGAAGTACGTTTCGCTAATTATTTAACATTTCTCGACCCACAGTGTAGCCATGAAATCCGGGCTGCGGATTCAGCTTGCCGAAAAAATGGCAGGTGAAATCACGCTTTCGGATTCCCCGGGCCAGGCCCTGAAAAAGTGGCGGATAAATTTCAATATCCCCCAGGGAGTTCTGGCGGAGCACCTTTCGGTTTCTCCGTCTGTCATCAGCGATTACGAGAGTGGCAGGCGGAAAAGCCCTGGAACTGCAGTCGTCGGAAAAATTGTCGACACCATTCTTTCCATTGACGAAGGGAATGGTGGCAAGTACATCAAGAAATATGCGACATTCCTCTACAACGGATTCGAAGAGGATGTCATTTACGACATCCATGATTACGCAACGGCGATACCGCTCACCGAGCTGGCAGATGCCATCGACTGTGCACTGCTGTGCGGCGCTGTTGACCAGGTGATCTACGGGTATACGGTGATCAACAGCCTCAACGCTATCACCCAGCTTTCGTCCAATGAATTCAACCGGATTTATGGATGGAGTACGGAAAGAGCGCTGATTTTCACCAACGTGTCCAGCGGAAAATCGCCCATGGTGGCGATCCGCGTGACACCGTTCAAGCCCCGCTGTGTCATCCTGCAGGGGATTCACAGAGAGGATGTGCATCCTCTTGTCCCCCTGCTCGCAGAACGAGACCGCATCACGCTGCTGTGCACGGTCATGGACGTCAACGCGATCGTGGATGTATTGAGGAATAAACCATGGTAGGCATTGTAACATACGGCGTATACATCCCCCGCTACCGCATCAGGATCGAAGAGATCGCACGTGTCTGGGGAGCGAATGCAGGCGATATCTCCGGCGGACTGGGCGTCCGTGAAAAATCGGTCCCCGATGTCGACGAGGATACGATAACCATCTCGGTCGAAGCGGCGCGCAACGCCCTCGCACGGCGTCCGATTGACGTCGAAGCCCTTGGGGCCGTCTACGTCGGCAGCGAATCGCACCCCTATGCGGTCAAACCGACCGCCTGTACGGTGGGAGAGGCGATCGGCGCCACGCCGCACATGACCGCCGCAGACTACGAGTTCGCCTGCAAGGCGGGCACCGCTGGCGTGCAGACCTGCATGGGGCTGGTGCAAAGCGGCATGATGCGCTATGGCATGGCCATCGGCGCGGATGTCGCGCAGGGAGCCCCCGGCGACGCCCTCGAATACACTGCTGCGGCGGGGGGAGCGGCGTTCATCCTCGGGACCGACGACCCCATCGCCGAGATCAACCACACCTGTTCGTTCACCACCGACACCCCCGATTTCTGGCGCCGCGAGGGGCAGGCATTCCCGCGCCATGGCGGCAGGTTCACCGGCGAGCCGGGATACTTCAAGCACGTGCAGGGCGCCGCCCTCCAGATGCTCGAGGATGTGGGAACGAAGCCCTCCGACTACGCCTTCGCGGTCTTCCACCAGCCAAACGCCAAGTTCCCCCAGCGCGTGGCGGGCATGCTCGGCTTCTCCATGGAGCAAATCAAACCCGGTCTAGTCGTCCCCCGCCTCGGCAACACCTACAGCGGGTCGTCCCTTATCGGTCTCGCCGCAACGCTCGACATCGCAGAGCCCGGTGACCGCATCTTCGTCACCTCGTTCGGGTCGGGTGCGGGCAGCGATGCCTTCGATATCGAGGTGACCGACGCCATCCGTTCCGGGGTGTTCGCCCGCGAGGCTGCGCCGAGCGTGGAGCAGCTGCTCGCCAACCCGGTCTACGTGGATTATGCAAAGTACGCCAGGCACAAGGGAAAAATCGTGATGCAATAATGAGAAAAGTAGCAGTTATCGGAGTGGGATGCACCTCATTCGGTGAAAAATGGGAGACATCTTTCCGCAACCTCTTCGTGGAGGCAGGCGCCCTCGCGCTCGAGGATGCGGGCCTTTCCGGCGAACAGATCGACGAAATGTTCGTGGGAAACATGAGTGCAGGGCGTTTTGTCGAGCAGGAGCACGTCGGCGCGCTGATCGCCGACTACGCGGGCCTTGCCACCAACCACATCCCCTCGACTCGGGTCGAGGCGGCGTGTGCGTCCGGCGGTCTTGCCTTCCGGCAGGCGGTCACCGCGGTGGCGAGCGGCATGGCCGATATCGTGGTCGCCGCGGGCGTGGAGAAGATGACCGACGTGGGGACCGGGGTGAGCGTCGATGCCCTCGCCGGCGCCGCGGACCGCGAATGGGAAGGGTTTGCCGGTGCGACCTTCCCGGGCCTGTACGCGATGATCGCCACCGATTACATGCACCGCTACGGACTCACCCGTGAGCAGCTCGCCGGTGTCGCGGTCAAAAACCACCGCAACGGTGCGAAGAATCCCCGCGCCCAGTTCAGGAGCGAGATCACCGTCGACACGGTGATCAACTCTTCGCTGGTCGCCGACCCCCTGCGTCTCTTCGACTGCTCCCCCATCACCGACGGTGCGGCGGCGGTGATCGTGGCGCCGCTGGAGCGGGCACGCGAGTTCACCGACACCCCCATCCGGGTGCTCGGCAGCGGACAGGCGACCGACACCATCTCCCTGCACGACCGCCGGGACATCTGCACGCTCGACGCCACCATGGTGGCCGGGGAGCGGGCATTCCATGCTGCAGGGGTGGAGCGAACCCAGATCGACATGATCGAGGTCCACGACTGCTTCACCATCGCCGAACTCTGCGCCATCGAGGATCTCGGGTTCTGCGCCAAGGGCCAGGCGGGCATCCTCACCGAAGAGGGCGTCACGGCTCTGGACGGGGATTTGCCAGTCAACCCGAGCGGCGGCCTGAAGGCCTGCGGGCACCCCGTGGGCGCGACAGGCATCAAGCAGATCTACGAGATCATCACGCAGCTGCGCGGGGAGGCGACCGGACGCCAGATCGACGGCGAGATCGGCATGACGCACAACGTGGGCGGGACGGGCGCCACCGTTGTCTGCCACATCCTGGGGGTGTAAAACAATGTCAGTTGCACGATTCTGGAGAAAACAGCCGCAGCGCTACAACCTCGAAGGGACGCGCTGCGAGACGTGCGGGCGGAGGTTCTTCCCTCCCCGCACCTTCTGCCCGGATTGCCGGCGCGACGGGAAGGTCGTCGAGCACCGGTTCAACGGGACCGGTCAAGTCGTCACCCACACCGTCATCCGGACGGCGAGCGAGCAGTTCGATGCGCAGACCCCGTATGTGCTCGCCATCGTCCAGCTGGACGAGGGGCCGCGCCTCACTGCGCAGGTGATCTGTGCGCCGGAGGAGGTCTACATCGGGATGCAGGTGAAAAAGGCCTTCCGCAGGATCGGGGCGGAAAGCGCAAGCGGCCCGCTCTACTACGGCACAAAATTCGTGCCCGTCGAATAACCTCTTTTTTCAGTGCGGTGTTCGCACCTCGATGTCGTAGACCGCGTGGTGCTGCGACGGCGAGTAGGATCGTACGACGCGCTCATGAATCGCCCCGTCGGTTTGCGCCTCGATCCGGGGGTGATATTCGCCCATCTCCGACTGCAGGGCATAGAAATGGATCCAGCCGCCCTCCCTGCAGAGACCGAAAGCGGTCTCGAGGAACCGCGCTGACATGAGGGGGAGGTTCATGACCACGCGATCCCACTGCAGCCTGCACACCCGCCCGATACGGTGCGCATCGGCGAGCACGGGGACGACATTGCGCACGCGGTTCAGGCGCAGGTTGTCTATCATGAGGTGCACGGCGCCGGGATTGATGTCGGAGGCGAAGACGACGGCGGCATTCTGTGCGAGGGTGATGGCAAACGGCCCCACCCCGGCGAAGAGGTCGAAGACGCGCTCCCCCTCGTCCACGAGTTCGAGCACCCGCTGGCGTTCGTTGGCGAGGCGCGGGGAGAAGTAGGCGACGGCGAGGTCGATCTCGAAGCGCAGCCCGTATTCGATATAGCGCGTCCGGGTGGTGTCCTCTCCCGCCAGCAGCGTAAATGCCCGCGTCCGGTACGCTCCCTCCACCGCACTCTCGGGATAGAGCACGGTGTGCAGGGAGGGCCGCGCGGCAAGAAGGCGCCGGGCGCCCTCTGCATCCCGCTCGTGGAGCAGCGCAATGCCGCCCACGAGTTCGTGGCGGGGGAGCTCCGCGGGCAGCGGCCGCTCCTCGAAGTCCGCCCGCTCCGCATGCTCGATCCGCTCCGTCACCGGGACGAGGAGGAATTCGCCCTCACGCTCCGGTTTGAGGGTTCGGTCGAGGAGGTCCCGCTCCTTGAGGGCCCGCCGCACCCTCTCCGCGTCCGCGGTATGCACCCTGATGCTCCATTGATTCCGTCTGATCCCGACCACCCGCCATCTTTATTGGAAGGCGCTAAAATGTATGCATGGATGATTATCTCGACAGGCTAAAAAAAGGGACGCTCAAGCTCTACGCCCTTGAGACAAGCCTGCCGCCCGAACAAGCGGTTGCCGTGCGACGGGCGTTTATCGAGGAGGAGACGGGAACGCCCCTTCCCCGCCTCGGGTCCTTCTCGATCGACATCGAGCGTGTGGTGAAGCGCAACTGCGAGAACATGATCGGGGCGGTGCAGGTCCCGGTGGGGGTCGCCGGCCCTCTCGCGGTGCGCGGGGAGTATGCGGACGGCGCATACTGGCTCCCCCTCGCCACCACGGAGGGAGCCCTCATCGCCTCGGTGAACCGGGGCTGCCGGGCGGTGACTGCGGCAGGGGGTGCCGAGGTCCGCATCTTCCGCGACGGCATGACGCGGGCGCCGGTATTCGCCACACGCTCCGCCACCCACGCCCGCGAGACCATCCGGTGGGTGGAGGAGCACACCGAGAGTTTGCGGGAGGCAGCTGAAGCGACGACCTCACACGGCAAACTGCTCGACATTGTGCCGTTTGTCGCCGGCACCAGCGTGTTCGTGCGCATCGAGTTCGACACCAAGGACGCCATGGGCATGAACATGGTCACCATCGCCAGCGAAAAGGTCGCCGACCAGATCGAGGCGGCGACGGGGGCGCACCTCGTGGCGCTCTCCGGCAACCTCTGCACCGACAAGAAGCCGGCGGCGGTGAACGGGATCCTGGGCCGGGGCAAGACCGTGGTGGCCGGGGTGTTTCTCGAGGATGACCAGATCGTCGAGGTGTTCAAGACCACCGCCGCCACGCTCGCCGAGGTCAATTACCGCAAAAATCTGGTGGGTTCCGCACGTGCCGGATCGCTCGGGTTCAACGCCCACGCCGCGAACGTCATCGCTGCGATGTTCATCGCCTGCGGGCAGGATCCCGCCCACGTGGTCGAAGGGAGCAGTACCATGACCACGGTGGATCCCGTCGAGGGGGGATGTTATGTGGCGGTGACCCTCCCCGCCCTGCCGGTGGGGACCGTGGGCGGCGGCACCGGCATCGATACCCAGGCAGAATGCCTCTCCATGCTCGGGGTGGCAGGGGGCGGCGACCCGCCGGGCAGCAATGCACGGGCCTTCGCAGAAATCGTCGCCGCAGGGGTCCTCGCCGGCGAACTCTCCCTGCTGGGGGCGCTTGCCGCCGGCCATCTCGCCCGGGCGCACAAATCGCTGGGCAGGGGGTAGCCCCCCCCTTCTTTAATAAACGAACCACTTCATCATCACGATGGCGTCCTCGCCGTCGGAGTAGTAGTCTGCGAGGACGAACACCTGCTCGTAGTCGAGGTGTTCATAGAACCGGCGCGCCCACGTGTTCGACGCCCTGACCTCGAGCTGGATGCCTGAAGCCCCGAGCAGCAGGCACTCCAGCTCCACGCGGCGGACGAGCCTCCGCCCGATCCCGCGCGACCGGAAGGAGGGCTCGACGGCTAGGTTCAGGATGTGGCCGTAGACCTCCACGCCGGTGTCCTCCACCCCGGCGGCCACGAACCCGGCGATATGGGACTCGTTTTCCGCCACGAAGAACGTCCTCGGGTAAAACTGGAGGCTCTCGGCCAGTATGGCTCCCTCCCAGGGATCGGGGAATGAGGCCCGTTCAATGGACGTAATCTCCTCCAGATCATCAGGGCGGGCTCTCCTGATATGAACGTCGTGGGCAGTCATCGCTCTGTCCGGGATACTCCTATTATGGTTCTCGCCGTACATTAGTGCGTCTTTTTAAAAGATGTTATGGCAGGATACCCATGGTTCGCATACATAGATTCTCAGCATTACGGCCCCGTGAGGACGAAGCGGCGCTGATTGCCTCGGTCCCCTACGACGTGGTGACCACCCGGGAGGCGCAAGAGATCATCGAGCAGAATCCCCGGAGTTTTCTGCGGGTGATCCGGTCCGATGCCGAGCTGCCTGAGACCGACCCGGCAGACGATCTGGTCTATGCCCGGGCCAAGGAGAACCTCGATGCCCTGATCGAACGCGGCCATCTCCTGCGTGACGATGCCCCCTCTCTCTCCATCTACCGGGTCAAGGAGGGCGGCACTATCTATACTGGCCTTGTGGCGTGCCTTGAGACGGAAGACTACGCAGAGAACCGCATCAGGCGCCACGAGCATACCCGCTACGATAAGGAGGAGGACCGCACCCGCCATATCGATACCACCAATGCCAATACGGGGCTTGTCGTCCTGCTCTACCGCGACCCCGGGGCGATCTTTGCCGCCATCGCCGGCATGATCCAGCACCGGGAGCCCGACGCGACCATCAAGACCCCCAAGGGCGAAGTCCACGAGATCTTCCGGATCGCCGACCCGGACGCCCTCGCAACCCTCGAAGGCCTGTTTTCCCCCGAGGACAGCCTCTATATCGCCGACGGGCACCACCGCGCGAAGTCGGCGGTCAATGTGGCCGAACGCCGCCGGCAGGCGGGCACCCTCACCCCCGAAGCGGGACGGTTTATCGGTGTGCTCTTTGCCGAAAACCGGGTCAAGATCCACGGCTACAGCCGCCTTGTCCGGGACATCGGTTCGTACACGCCCGCATCGTTCCTCGACGCCCTGTCCTCGACGTTCACGGTCACTTCCTACGGCGAGATCGACGACACGGGCTTCTGCGTCCCGCCGCTCCGGGAGTTCGACGAGCCGACCCATGTCATTCACATGTACCTGCAGGGGCGCTGGTACGAGCTCAGCTGCCCCGTGCGGAACGCTGACGACACCATCGGATCCCTCGACGTCTCGATCCTGCAACACGGGGTGCTCGAAGGGATGCTCGGCATCACCGACCCTCGCGCCGATCCCCGGGTCCAGTACCTGGGCGGCAACCGCCCGCTCGCCGACCTCGAGGAACGCGTGGATAGCGGCGAATACATCCTTGCCTTTTCCATCCAGCCGGTGAATATCGAAACAGTGCTTGCCATCGCAGACGAAGGCGGCGTGATGCCCCCGAAGTCCACCTGGTTCGAGCCGAAGCTCCTCAGCGGACTCGTGCTCCATACCCTGGACTGAACATCATTTTTTTAATCTGCCCCGCGGGGACGCGGAAAGGAAGTCTTTTCAACCTTATTTTGCAGAGTATTGTAGCAATGATCAGCATCGCTCTCCCGAAAGGAAGCCTCGAAGCACAGACGCTCCAGCTCTTCAAGGAAGCGGATCTCGAGGTGAGGCGGACGGATCGCGACTACAACCCGGTCATCAGGGATGCCCGGATCGGGAAGGTGAAGATCCTCCGGCCGCAGGAGATCCCCTCGTTTGTCCAGAACGGCTACTTCGATCTCGGTATCGCCGGTATCGACTGGGTGGAGGAATCGGGCGCGACCGATGTGGTGGAGATCGCGAACCTCTCCTACAGCAAAACGGGCGAGGGGAACGTCCGCATCGTGGTCGCCGTGCACACCAGCGAGGAGATCGGCGAGGTGCGCCGGATCCGCCCGGGCAGCCGCGTCACCACGGAGTATCCCCGGATCACGCAGCGGTTTTTCGATGACCTCGGGATCGAGGTGCAGCTCTTTCCCTCCTACGGTGCATCGGAGGCGAAGGTGCCCGATCTGATGGACGTGGTCGTCGACCTCACCGAGACCGGCAGCACCCTGCGCAAGAACGGGCTCAAGATCATCGGCCAGATCATGGAGTCGCACACCGCCCTCCTCGCCAACCGGGAGAGCTGGGAGGATCCGGCGAAGCGCAGGGCGATGGAGGAGATCCGCACCCTCCTGATGGGCGTGATCGACGCCCGCCACCAGGTGCTCCTCTCGCTCAACGTGCCCTCCGGGCAGCTGGAGGCGGTGATCGAACGCCTCCCGGCGATGAAGAAGCCGACGGTGAGCAGGCTGCACGGGATCGAGTATTTCAGCGTGCAGACGGTGGTCACCAAGGGAGAGGTCAACGCCCTCATCCCGCGGCTGCAGGAGGCGGGGGCGGAGGATATCCTGGAGATCCCCATCACCAAGATCGTGCGGTGACAGGGGGTGTGCGGTCCTTCGTCCCGGGGAACTGCGGGGGGTTCCGGGCTGGCGTTTCCCGATAGGGGCCCGGAGCAGGCGTCCGGCACGGCGCGGCCGCGCACAGGGGGCCCGGGCCGGCACCAATCGTTCGCGCCCCCGGCAAATATGCCTGATTGGGCGTGAATAGTGCCCTCACCATCCGGGACAGCGCCATTTGCCAACGTTTATATGGTTACACTTAAAAGTAAGGATTGACTAAGGATACTCAATATGGATTATCGCAGTTTCCTTGTACTTATAATCGTTGCGCTGTGCTTTATCTGTGGCTGCATCACGGGCCCTGCAGCCGAGAGTACGCTGGAGGGCGAGGGCATCACCGACATCACCCTGCCCGCGGAAGCAGCTCGAGTCACCCTCGGGTATGCCCTTGACGACCTCGCCGTTGCCCAATCCGAGGGATTCCTGCCTGCGGAGAATATGACGCTCCACCAGATCAATGGTGCCGGCGTGGACCTTGACGGGATGGCGTCCGCCTGGATCCTGGGCGTCGCCACGCGGGACAACGCCACCGCGCTCCTCGTCTATGACGCGTATGCCTGGAAGGCGTACGCGTGGCCCGAGCAGTTCGGCACGCCCGCCATCGACCCGGACGCAATCATGAGCCCGGAGGATCTCTTCGCAGCACAGGGCGAAACCATGCAGGAATCGCTCGAGATCTCGGAGGCAACAGAGATCAGCCTCGAGCTGATCGACGGGGTGTACCGGGTCTATGCCAGAAACGGGGCCCGGATGAGCGACCTGTCTTTCGACGCAGAATCAGGGGAGTTGATCTTATCAGAATGATGGATGACAGCGGGATGCTTTCCGTGGATTTTCTGGCCGGGTTCACCATCTTCATTCTCGCCCTCATCATGGTGATCAACATGGTCCCGGGCATCATGATCGGCCTGGAAAGCCAGAATATCGATTACGATGCGGTCGCCTACCGCACGGGGGTCATCCTGGTGGAGGACCCGGGCTGGCCCGCCAACCCGCCCTGGGAGCTGAAAGACGAATACCACAAGGACGATATCCACCGCCTGGGCCTCGCGGTCTCCGCAAACACCCCCAACGTGCTTTCCCGCTCGAAAATCAACAAGTTTTTCAACACCTCATTCTTCACCGACGAGGACTACGGCCAGAAGGTCATCTTCGCCGACATGCCCTACGCCCCCTATGCCTACAACATTGCTCTCAAGGTCGGCGATGAATCGCTACCGCCGCTGGGCGATGACGTCCCCAAACGAAGCTACGGCTACATCCGCCGTCTGGTCAAGGTGAAGGAGCCGCATTCTGCGGAACTTGATTTGAATAAGACCGAGCATAAGTCTAAGTTCGAGAAAATTGCCCCCGTGAATTCGTCAATAACCAATACCTACATCAGTATTGTCCTGAACTACACCGAGCTTTACGATAAGTCAATTAGCGACGAATATCGGATGGATGTGAGAATGGAGCCGGTGGAAGTTACCATACGCAACTTCAAAGAGAACCTGAATGACACCGACGTTGAAGAGGTATGTCTTAACAACATCCGGTTTTACAAAGAAGGCGTCTCAGGGGAAATCCCCTTCGGCTATGATGAACCTGACGACGAGAGCTACGAGTATAAAGTCGGCGGCACATCAAGAACATTAGATTATAACTCCTCGCTTATCTGGGACCTTAATGGCGAGGACGAGATATACCTGAAACTCAACCCGCCGCTGCCGTTTGCCTATGAGACGGACACGGTATTGATGGTCAATATGAGTCTGAAATATTATTACGACGAAAACAGGTTCAATCTAACAAAAGAGTACCTAGGCGGTGTTATCGATTATACCTACGACACATCCGCCAACAGCCCGATGAACCTCCCCACACTCACGGACGGCGTCCTGGAGGTGTGTGTATGGTAAACGACCAGGCCCAGATGTACACCCTCGAGGGGTTCGCCGCCGGCGTGCTCATGCTGCTGACCGCCTACCTTGTGCTGGGCACCACCACGGTGTACACGCCCGGCGACGTGCACATCACGGATATGCAGCTCCAGCAGCTGGGCAGCGACGCCCTGGCAATGATGGATACGCCCAATTCACATGGCGACACGAACGAGCTGGTGAATATCATAAATACTACCGATCACGAGTTGTTCGATGATTCATTTATGGCAAACCTTCAAAATTTGACGGAATCGACGGATACCTGCATCGATGATCTCCAGTACAACGCCTCGGTCTACTACCGGGCGGCGTCAGGTGAGGTGGCGAGCTATCCCCTTGCTACTTCGGACCGGGGCGACCTGGTGAGCAGGGAGCCGGCAGTCAGGGTGACGCGGTGGGTAACGGTGAATGGAGAGAGCGTTTCGGAGATTCCTGAAGCGGCCGATAGACGCAATCCCCAGCTTGTGCTCGTGGAGGTGCTGCTATGGAGAGGCTGAATGACGAGGGCCAGTGGATCGTGCTGATGGGGTTCATGGTCTGCGTCGGGATCTTTTTCCTGGCGGTCATCATCGCCCAGTCGACGGTGGTCGGGCAGACGACCTCGGAAGGGGTGCTGGAATTCCCGAAAAACGACATCCAGGACCTGCGCAGCGAAGTGATCGAGATCGCAAAGAGGGGAGGCACTTCCAGCCTGAAAGCTGACCTCAAGACCCTCTCCATGGCCCGGAAGAATGCCGTGGTGGAGTGTTCAATCACGCCGGGTGCGGTAAATGACTCGTATTATGAGTATACCCGAATCATTCTCCATTTCAACAACGGGGTGACAGAATTTGATGAGACGTTCCTGCTATCAAGACCGAAAACACCTTGATGAAGAGGGCCTATCCAGCCTGCTCGAGTATCTCTCCGTCTCCGGCGTACTGGTGGTGCTGCTGGTCATCGTCATGTTCGCCGTGAACGCAGCCTTCATCTCGGGCCCCTCCGACACCCTCAAGTTCCACAGCTTCACCGACATCGGCAACGGGCTCAGCGTCCGGATTGTGGACCTCTACGTCATCGCCCCCGGCAACGGGACGATCACCACGAAGTTCGACCTCCCCGACGACGTGGCAAAGCAGGAATACTATGTGCAGCTCGACGGCGACGGGGCGGCACAGCGGATCATCGTGACCGACTACAACCTCCGCAGCAACATTGCCCTGGGAGGCATCGGCGCGACCCGCCCGGTGACCGGAGAGACGACCGGCAACGGACTGAACAGGATCTCCTATGACTCGAGAGGATATTCATGAGCACACAAAGGATATTTCAAATGGACGAGCGTGCGGTTTCCGAATCGATCGGGTTTATCATCATTTTCTCCATCGTGGTCGCCGGCATCGGGCTGGTCTCCCTCTACGGGTACCCGATGCTGCTCCAGCACCAGATCGGGGCGGACGAGCGCACTATGGAGCAGACGATGATCACGATCCAGAACGACATCAAGCTGCTCACCTACAGCAACGTGCCCTATAAGGACACGGCATTGCGGGTCTCCGGCGGGGCCCTGACCGTGTATGACATGGCGGACTCTCACCAGGAATTTGAATTCAAATGCTGGAACGGGACCGACTGGGAAGAACTGCACTTCTCACCCGGTGAATTGCGCTACGTCTCCGACCAAGGGACGGCGATTATCTCTTTTGAGAACGGGGCAGTTGTAAAGCGGCAGCAGGACGCATCGGGATCGGTCATGCTCGCCGAGCCGCGCTGGTTCTACGACAATCGAACGAAAACGCTCGTTATATTCCAGATGGGACTTGCCGCCGATCGGGATCTCTCCCTCAACGGCATCGGCAATCTCCAGATGAGCCGGTTGAATGAGCCCGATGTGTACGAACTTTCCTATGGGCCAACGGAGGTCAAGGTAAAATACACCCCCGATGGATCAAATGATTACTCACAGGCATGGCATAACTACTTCAAAGGCTCTTCAATTATCCCGGGTGGCTTGGATGATCCAGGTGATGGATATTACGTCATCGATGGTGTCTCACGGGTGATCGTGAAACAATACAATATCACCGTCACCAATATCTGAACTTTTTTGAGAAAATCGCAGGGGGAACGGGCCTATCGTCCCCCCGGTTATTGCACAACGCAATGCATCAGCATGCGAGGCGTGATCGGCCCCTCAGAGATAGCCGTTTCTGCGGAGCCACTCCACCTGCGGGCCCGTGTAGCGGTAGACGATGTCGCACTTCTCGTCCTGGAAACTCCAGGGGATCACGATGAGCACGTCGCCCTCGCGGATCCAGACGCGCTTTTTGATCTTGCCCTTGATCCGCCCGACACGCGTGACGCCGTCGAAGCACTTGACCCGGATGTGGTTTGCCCCGAGCATCAGGTCCGCCATGGCGAACATCTCGTTGTTCCGTTTGTTCGGGAGGCGCACGCGTATAATCGCCGGCTCTTCCCCCCCGCCCGGTTTATGTTTCCTCGTATTGTTGGCCAGGTGTCTCACTCCGTGAACGATATCTGATTTTCTTTTAGTATGCACTGCTACAATAAAAAGGATACCCATAAAACGCGGCTGCTGTATCCTCGAAACCCCTCTCCGGGAGAGGTGGTTCTCTCATTCGGCAATGCATGCCGCTCCCGCAGGGCCCGGGCGGTCCCGTCCTCACCCTTTCCCCGCCCGGCCGCGTGGCGAAGGCAATGCGGCCCGGATCGCCTCCAGGGGTTCCCGTGCAAGCCTGCCGTTCCTGCCCCTGACCTCCCGGACGCCCACCCTGCACTCGCTGGTGGTGAGGACATAGCTCGCCTCGAAGAAATCGAGCCCGCCCTGGACGAAATCCACCAGCTCGATGGGCACGTGGGGCGCACCGACGGGGGAGCGGGAGGTGACGGGAAGGACGCGGAGCGTCGCCGCGTCCTCCTGTCCGATCACCACCACCGGCCGTACCTTCGCGTCCCCTCTCCCGTCGACGCGAACCTTCGCCTGCAGCACGTCGCCTTCCCGGTAGGCAGCCATTCCTGGGGATAATCTGGCCCTGAACCCGATAAATCGATTGGTTTCGTGCAGCCCGGGATGCGCTCAGGCGGGGGCGGGGCTGTTTCCCCGCACCGCCAGCAGCCGGGACAGGTAGAGTTTCGCCCACCCGAAGGCCGCAAGCCCGCCGGCGATATCGCCGATCACGATGCCCCACCAGACGCCCTCCACGCCGAACCCCATCACGTGTGCGAGGAGGTAGGCGAAGACGGCGATGAAGATAAACGACCGCAGGACGTTAAGGAACAGCGAGGTGAACCCCTTGCCTACCCCCTGGAAGAGCGAACTGGAGATCGCACCCGGGGGCACGAACGGATAAAAGAAACACATGGTCCTGAGGAAGGCGACCAGCGGGACTGCAAGGGGGGCGCTTTCGGGGGAATAGGTGAACAGCAAGGCGATGTACGGGGCGAGCAGCCAGGTGATGGCGCTCGTCGTAATGCCGATCCCCACCCCCAGTTTCGTTGCATAGCCGTGGATCAGCTCCATGCGCTCGAAACGGCGGGCTCCGAACGCGGCGCCCGTGACGGAGACCACCGACGTGCCGAGGCCGATGATGGGGATGATGGCGAACATTACCACCCGCCATCCTGTGGTGTATACCGCAACCGCATCCGTCCCGCCGACGTCCACCAGGATGACGTTGAGGATGATGGTGACCGAGGCCATCAGGAAGAATTCCAGGCTCGCCGGGAAGCCCACCGTCAGGATATCGGCCACGGTACCCGTATCGTACGCAAAATTCGCAGGGGAGAGCGTGACATAGGTGTCGCGCCGGATAAAAAACCAGTAGAGCAGCAGTGCCGAGACGGTGGCGATGGAAATGACGGTCGCCAGTGCGGCCCCGGCCACGCCGAGCCCCGCCTGATAGATCAGGAGGGGATCGAGGATCATGTTGAGTACCGACGAGAGCGCCATCGCATACATCGTCCGCCGGGTGTCGCCCTCGCCCCGCAGGATAGCGTAGGCGATATTGCTGAAAATGACGAAGACGGCGCCGCCGAAGACGATTTCCCCGTACTCTGCGGCGAGCCCCGCCACCTCGCCCGCCCCCAGGGCCAGGAATATCGGCTCGGCAAAGACCACAAGAGGTGCGGTGAGCACCGCGGAGATGAGCACCGCGAGGAGCACCGCGTGGAGGGCCACGTTGTCGGCGCCCGCCCGGTCCCCGGCCCCGATACGCCTCGCTACCGCCGAGGTGACGCCCGCCCCGACCCCGATGCCCATCCCGACGAGCACCATGAAGACCGGGCCGGCGAACCCTACGGCGGCGAGCGCGTCAGGGCCAAGGCCGGCGACCCATGCTGCATCGACGATCTGGTAGAAGGAGAGCAGCACCATGGCGATGATCATAGGCCATGCGAGTTCGACGATGGCCTTCTTCGGGTCGCCGGTGAGGATATGGACGCCTCTGGTCGTCTTTTCCTGGAATTTTTCTGGTTCTGCGGTCATGGAAGTACTGGATGCGGCTCGGCTGGCGGTACTATGCCCGTATCTCTCGACAGCCGAGCAGAAAAAAAAGGGTGGTGCCGGGCGGATTGGGAACCTGCGGGAACCGCTGCGGGGCTCTTCAGGAATGCGCGAACAGTCGGGTCATCCTGCCGTGTGCAAGAGCGCTAAACCCCAGCCCGCCCGCGCAGTCGAACAGGCCGAACAGCACGAGCTGGGTGGTGGTCAGCTGGCCGGCAATACTCTCCCAGACGGCGCCGAGGTTCTGGAGTGGTCCGCCGGCGCCGGGCAGACCGCATTGTACGGAAAGTGCCAGAAGAAGTACCTGGGTGATGAGTGCCCCCATGGCGACATGGCAGGCGAACGCGGTGATATCCCCCTTCATATTCATATTTTTCTTTTGGGGCTACATCAACATTTGCCGGAAGTGGTTGGGTGCCCCGCCCGCCGCCTGCGGGAACCACCGGCTTCTCCTCCGTGTCCCCTTGCGGTTCCGCGGAGCAGTCCTGCTGCCGAACCACTGCAGGAATGGGCCGATAAGCCCTATTGCCCGGCCAGGGTTTTTATCCACATAGCAATATTTTAATATCTTTCTGGCTATCCTATGTCGTAGCGTCCCACTGGGGGTGAAGTGTTTGACAAAAGAGAAGGTGCGGGTTAAGCGTCTCGGGGTCTGGTCGGTTGCATTATTCTTTGCAGTCCTGAGTGCGCTGTATGGGCTTGTCGCAGGGATTCTCGCCGTGGTAGCGACCGTTCCCGCGATTGACATCGGACTTATCGGTGCGATCGGCGCGGGTATCGGTGGCATCCTCATTGCCATCATCATCTGGGCGATCGGGGGGTTCGTCGGCGGAGCCATCGCGGCCGTCGTCTACAACCTCGTGTTTGCCGTCCAGGGCGGCATCGAGGTCGACCTGGATGTGGAGAGCGTCGGAGGGCGGCCCTGAAACCGATCGCGGTCGCACCCGGCCGGTATCCTGTGCATCGAATCTCTTCCCCTTTTTAAAACTGCTTCAATCCCCGGGCATCTCACTGCCGGTTGATCGACGAGGAAACGAGCAGCAGGCTTCGAGGCCTCCATTCGGCGCCGTGCATCTTCTCCTCATTTGATTGTGCTGGAATAGTGCAGCTGATGCACGCGGGATCGCGGGATGCGACCGCCTCCTGGTCGGCCTGCGTGCCGACGACCTCGATGCCGCCCGCCGCACGACGCGCGCCGCCATCCCGTGCTGAGGCATGCGGCGGCACACCCGTCCCATTCATCCCGGCGGACCCCGATATACTATGCATATCCCATGCCCCGCGATGCCCGCGTCTCCATCGTGTCCGCCCTTGCCGCCGCAGTGCTCTTCGGAGCGGGCGCGCCGCTCTCCAAACTGCTGGTCGGGGGTGTCGCCCCGCTGACACTCAGCGGGCTTTTGTATCTCGGTGCAGGCCTGGGCATGAGCGCCTATTTCGTGCTCACCGCATGGCGGAGCAACAGGCGGAGAAGCGTCGAGGCACCGCTGGTGCGAACAGACTACCCCCTGCTCGCGCTCTCGCTCGTCCTCGGCTCGATCCTGCCCACGGTCATCCTCATGATGAGCCTTGTGTGCACCCCCGCGGTCACCGCCTCGCTGCTGCTCGGCTTTGAAGCGGTGGTCACCACGTTCGTTGCGTCCGCCATGTTCAGGGAGCCCGTGGGAACGCGTGTCTGGGGCGCCCTCGGCCTCATCACCCTCGCCTGCATGGCGCTCACCTACAGCCCGGGCTCCGCGCTCGGGTTCTCCCTCGGGGCCTTCGGCGTGCTGCTCACCTGCGTCTTCTGGGGGATCGAGGTCAACATCAACCGTGCACTCTCCGGCAAAGATCCCGTGCGCATCGTGGTCATCAAGGGCTGGGCGGCAGGGGCGATCATGATCGCGGCGGCCGTGCTGCTGGGCGAAACGCTCCCCGCCCCGCACACGGTGATGGCGGCGATGGCGGTGGGCTTCCTCTCCTTCGGCGGGATGATGGTCCTCTGCTACCTCAGAGCGCTGCGCGGCCTCGGCGCGGCAAGGACCGGGGCGATATTCGGGATCAATCCACTCTTCGGTGTCATTCTTTCTTTTATAATTTTCCGGGAGATCCCGGGCGCGGCGGTCTTCCTCGCGCTTCCCCTGATGGCGGGAGGGCTCTTTCTGATGCTCTCCGAGCGGCACTGCCACATCCACCACCATCCCGCGGAGGTGCACGAGCACCGCCACCGCCATGATGACGGCCACCACGACCATTGCCATGCTCCCGGCGACCCGCCGCACGATCGGCGGGGGTACCATTCCCACCTCCACGCCCACGAGGCAGTCGCCCACGAGCACCCGCACCACCCCGACATCCACCACCGCCACCGGCATGGTTGAGCTGCGGCCCCGGTGCCCCATCCGGCAGGAATATCGATGATCCCGCCCACGTGGATCAAGAGTAGACGCACGATGAGTCTCGTGATAGCATTTGTGGGAAAAAACGGCGCCGTGATGGCGGGCGACAGGAGATCGGTCTTTTTTCTCGGAAACGATGCAAGCGTCGAACGCCTCGAGCGGGAACTCTATTCCGGCCGTATCGTTGCCGACGAGGACCTGCACCGGCGCAGCGATGCGATCGGCATCCAGCTGTTTGTCTACGACGACCGGTGCAAGGTGGCGCTGCGCAATGGCGTGCTGGTCGGAGAAGTGACCTCGAGCGAGGGCGGAAAGGTGCGCAAACGGCGGGTCTATGCCGCCGCCGGGAGGTACGCCATCGCCGAGTTCGAGGGCGGCGAGGGCACCGTGACACAGCAGGGCGAAGGGAGCGCCTTCGTGGTATTCGGCAGCGAGATCGCCAAAAAAATTACCAATGCGGTCATACAGGAGCACTGGAAGAGTGGCGGGCTTGCGCAGGCGGTGGCGGTCATCAGGCGTGCCATGGAGAAGGCGGGCAGGGAGACGGCATCGGTGAGCAGGGAATGCGACCTGCTGCAGACGACCGAGCGGGCGGATATCGACGCCCTGCTCGCCGAAGACCTGGGCTGAAAGGCAGACGCCCCCCCCCATACGAATGCATATATACCGGCCGCACACCTATTCGCTCCATTCAACGGAGAGGATCAGATGCGGGGATGGGTGGTGATTCTGGCGGTTGCTTGCGTGGCGCTCGCTGCCATCGCAGGCGTCGGTGTGGTCGAAAATGAAACGGCGGCGGTTACAGGCGAGCCCGATCAGGGCGAACCGGCGCTGTACGGGGATGTGCTGACCTACCAGGAGCTGGACAACGAGACCTTCGACATCATGCTCCTTGACCTGACGACCGGAGAGGTGCGGCGGATCACCGGCGATGCATACGACAGCATGTATCCCTCCCTCTACGAGGACCGGCTGGTGTGGGAGGACTACCGGGGCGGGAGTGCTGACATCTACCTTTGCAACCTGACCACCGGCGACGAGGTGCGGATCACGAACGGGTCCGGCGAGGAGCTCGATCCTGCCGTCTGGGGCGACCGCATCGTGTGGGCGGAGAACCGCAGCGGGAATTTTGACCTTTTCGTCCACAACATCGCCACGGGAGAGACCGCCCGGATCACGGACCATCCCGCCGACCAGAGGGAGCCGGCACTCTGGGGCGATGTTGTGGTCTTTGCCGACAACCGCTACGATGACTGGGACATCTTCCTGTACGATCTCTCCACCGGCGAAGAGCGGGAGGTGTGCATTATCCCGGGTGCGCAGGGCTCGCCTGCCATCCACGGTGATCTGGTGGTCTGGACCGATACGCGTGGAGAAGTGAAGGGGATCTATGGCTGCACCCTGTCCGGCGGCACCGGCGTGCCGATCCTCACCGGACCGGTCGACCGGCATGCGCCGGCAGTCCGGGATGATACCCTCGCCTGGCATGATGAACGGTCGGGTTCGCAGGACATCTATCTCGGCGAGATGGTCGAGGGCGATGGTGCAGGGCCCGCGGGCGGGTGAGGCCCCGGCGTGCGGTGTGTCACGCTCAGGATGGTCGGGGGTTTATTCATCGTCCCACGAGTGGGAGAGCACCACACGGACGGGTTCCCGGAGCGCAAGCCCGCACCGGGGGCACCGGTACGTGTCCTGGCAGGGGCCATGGGAACAGCACGATGATTGAAGAAAAAACTCGGCCCCGCATTCCGGGCAGCGGCGCAACAGACTCATGATGATTCATTGGGTGGTTCACGGCAAATAGGTTGAGGTTTTTTGGTCATCGCCGGCATCGTTCGCGGATGCTGTATTCAAGGCCGTATGCGGGCGGTAACAGTGTGATGCACGCGGTTTCACGGACCTGCAGAAAGCATATAATAAATAATATATTAGATAAAATATTTTCTGAGCTCCTCATGTCCCTCAGCAAAGAAGACATGTACCCGCATGTCCGAAAACAACTGCAGAAGTGGTACCCGGAAAACCGCGGCTGGAAAATCCTTGCACGCAATGAAGTGCCCGGCGTCCAGCCTGATTTCCTGATCGAAAAGGAGACCGGTGAGCGAATCGAACGCAGTTTCTGTGCCGTCGAGGTGGTGAAACTGATCACCGAAGACCACCTGAAGCGGATGCGGCATTACATGGACATCCTCTCCGGCCAGAACGTGTCGATTCTCGAACACATCCTCGCCGTCCCCTCCGGCACCGACACCTCGTCGGTCCCGCAGGGCGTCTCGGTGCTGCGGATACCGCACGTCCATGTGGACTGACTGACCGCCCCGAATCAGCCGGGTCCGGGCAGCGTTCCCTCCGGGGCTGCTCTTTGGAGCTGGCTCTATGACGGTTGCGGCCTGATTTTCGTGCGATGCATACGGAAAAAAAGGGAGATGCCGGACGCCGCGGCGGCGTCAGATGCTCATCTTCCGGAAGAGCCATGCCCCCACAACTGTCATGAACGCGGAGAATGCCGCCAGCACCACGAAACAGACCGCCGGGTTGATCTGGGCCGTCCCCGTGAGCCCGTAGCGTATCCCCTCCACCCCGTAGGTGAGGGGATCCAGCATGGTCAGCGGCTGCACCCACCCGGGCAGGCTGCTGATGGGAAAGAGCGCACCTGAGAGCCCGAAGATGGGGAAGACGACAAAGTTCATGATGAGCTGGAACCCGTGCATGTCCTCCATCCTCGAGGCGATGGCGATGCCCAGGGCGGTGAAGGCGATCCCGATCAGCACCATGAAGAGGAAGGCGATGACGAACCCCGCGGCGCTGGAGAAAGAGAGCCCGATGAACAGGGAGAGCACCAGGATGATCAGCCCCTGGACGAACGCCGTGCTCGCTCCCCCGAAGGTCTGGCCGAGCATGATCTCCAGGCGGGAGACGGGGGCGACCAGCGTCTCCTTGAGGAACCCGAACTGCCGGTCCCAGATGATCTGGATCCCCGCGAACACCGAGGTGAAGAGCACGCTCATGGCCACGATGCCGGGGATGATGAACTCGAAGTAGCCCTGCCCGGTATCGGGGATCTGCACCACCGAATTCAGCCCCAGCCCGAGGACAAGCAGCAGGAAGAGGGGCATGCCAAGGCTGCCGATGATCCTGCTCTTCGACCGCAGGTAACGCTTGATGTTGCGCAGCCAGATGGTATAGATGATGTCCATGCCTACCTCCCCATCCTGTGATACAGCCGCATGACATCTCTGCCGGAGACCGCCTCCTCCCGGATGGACCGCCCGGTGAAGTGCAGGAATACATCTTCGAGCGTCGGTTTGTGGACGGAGAGCGAGGTGATGCCGATATCGCGGCTGACAAGCCCTGTCACGATCCCCGGGATATGCTGCTCGGCGTCCTGCATGGAGAGGACGACCGAGCCGTCCCGGCGCTCGATGTGCGCGATCCACGGGGCGTCCATGCTCCCGGCGACCGCATCGGGATCGGGTGAGTGGATGGTCACCACGTCACCGCCGATCTGGTTTTTGAGCGCCTGTGGCGTGTCCATCGCGATGATCCCGCCGTGGTCGATGATCGCCACCCGGTCGCAGAGGCGGTCGGCCTCCTCCATGTAGTGGGTGGTGAGGATGATGGTGACGCCCTTCTCCTCATTCAGCCGCTCGATGTACTCCCAGAGGTGGTTTCTGGTCTGGGGGTCGAGGCCGAGGGTGGGCTCGTCTAAAAAGAGCACCTTCGGCTCGTGGAGCAGCCCGCGGGCGATCTCGAGGCGCCGCCGCATACCCCCCGAGTAGGTCTTCACCAGGTCGTGCCGGCGGTCCTGCAGCCCCACGAGGGCGAGCAGCCCGGCTATCTTGGCCCTCCGCTGTTCGCCGGGAATGCGGTAGAGGCGGCCGTGGAAGTCCATGTTTTCGTAGGCGGTCAGTTCTTCGTCCAGGCTCTGGTCCTGGAAGACGATGCCGATGGATTTACGCACCCCGTCCTGGTCTCCGTGGATATCATAGCCGTTGATCGACGCCTTCCCGGCGGTGGGCCTGAGCATGGTGGAGAGCATGGAGATGGTGGTGGTCTTGCCCGCTCCGTTCGGGCCGAGCAGGCCGAATATCTCCCCCTCCTCGATAGTAAACGAGATGCGGTCCACGGCGGTGAAATCGCCGAAGGTCTTGGTCAGGTTTTCTGCAGCTATTGCGGGCATGATTCTATTCCTTGCGCTGGTCTGTACGATGGATGGCCGGGTGCGGGGGAATCCGTGCCGATTCTCCCCGCCCCGGTGTCCCGGGTCTCACTCTTCGGGCGGCTCCTCCGGTGTCTGGTCGAACATCTGTAGCATCTGCAGGGCTATCTGTCGAAACCTGTCCGCTTTGACGATGGCGATGCCGTGGTCTTCGCGACCGAGGACCATGAGAGTGTCGCCGGGTTTGATATCGAACACCTCGCGGGCGTCTTTGGGGATGACGATCTGGCCGCGTTCGCCGACCTTGACCGTACCGAAAATATGCTTTTTCTCGTCAGGGTGGTGGTTGTGCAACATAGCGGGGAACCTCAGTGGTGGAATCGTTTGTGTGCATACACTGTGCAATTTCTTAAATCAAGGCGATACCGCGGTGCATTCCTCTCGGGCGGCCCGGCACCGCAGGAACGCCGCGGTCTCCTCCACGACCGCCCATGCCGGTGATCGCTGGATGAGGCTGCGGGTCTGTTCCCGCGGCAGGTGCCCGTCGTCGATGACCAGAGTGCCATCCGGCTTCGCAATCCGCCGGAGTTCTGCAAGGAATGCACGCGGGTCGTCGACCTGATGCACCATATCCAGCGCATAGACGAGATCGGCCGTCCCATCCGGAAGGCCCGAGTGGTATTCCTCTGCAAGCACGGGGATGACATTTGTTAGGCCGTATTTCGTGGTGCGTCGCGCGACCGAACTGATGGCGAGCGTGTGGATGTCCACTGCATAGACCCTGCCGCGCTCACTGACCAGCTCCGACGCCGCCTTGAGGTAGCTCCCCGGGCCGCACCCGTAGTCCACGACGGCCATGCCCTCCTCGATCCCCATGGGCGTGAGCATCGCACCGGGGGGGCCTGATGCAGTCCCTGAGGCGAAACATTGCCGCAATCAAACGGAAACCGATGTCGGACATGCCTCCGCCGGTCCCGGGGAGGTGGCCGCGGTGGCGCAGGTCAGGGAACATCATCGATCACTCTGTTCATTCAATTCACACAATTCATATTTATGTGTATAATATGAAAAGGTATCGTTCGCAGCACAGCAGCCGGAAGGCGCGGCATGCCGCAGGACGAGCGGAGCGGGCCGCGTTGTGCGGCAAATCTCGTTCTACCACTGCAACAGGAGAGGGAGCGTTCCGGAGGTGAACGAACATGCACCTCTCTGAGATGGAAATCCCCTGCCTCGAGTTCGGAAAAGATGAACTGAAGAAATATCCTGCCGATGTGAATCTCCCCGCGGAAAAACAGGACCTGATTTCGAAGGCCGGGGACCAGGGGCCCCGGATCAGGTCATCAGTGCCCTGGGCCGGGTACCGGACTCACACTACGACTCCACCGACGACGCGATGCAGTCCCCCCGGGAGCAAATACGCTTCCCGCCTCTTTTCCTGTGAAGCGGGACTTCTGTCTCCTCATCCTTCGGAAACGTTCGCCCGCGTGCACTGTTCCGTTACCGCGCCGTGAACGGGGCTTTTTGGCCGACCGGCCGCATCCCAAACCCCGAGCATGCTCGCGGGCCCGCACAAAGACCGGGCGTGATTGGTTACAAATAACGTTATTTCAATGCTTTTTCTGTTATGGAGGACACACCGATGGTGCAGTCCTGTATCCCCCCGTGCCGTGCGAAGACCTCGTTCACCTCATCGAGAATGCGTTCAAGCAGGATGTCCGCGTCGCACTGCTGGTCGCAATCGACTTCAATAAACCCGTTCAGTTCTGCGTGGAATTTTTTCATATTCAGGCTCCGTCGTTGCTGTGCACCCGGAGGCGCTGTCGTGGTGGTTGCGCCCGCATCAGGTTTTCGGGCTGGTCTGTTCTATGATCTGCGCGTCCATGCACTTCCTGATCCGGTCACAGAGGTCCGGATCCGCTCGCAGCACCTCGATCAGCAGCCTGATCTGCCGCACCGTCTCCGAGTGGAGCTCGTGCTCCATAAAGCACGCATCGCTGTCCGCGATCTCCTCGGGGACCCTGATCCTGAGCAAAAAATCCTTCAGGGTATCGTGGCGGAACTTGATGGCCTCGGCAATCTCGCGGCCTGCGGGTTTGAGGACCACGCCCTCGTAGCGCCGGTACTCGATGAGCCCCATCCCGTCCAGTTTGCGAAACATCTCGACGACGCTCGAGGGGGACAGGTCAAGCTCGCAGGCCACATCCTTGGTGCGGGCATACCCCTTGTGCAGCGTCACGTTGAGGATGGCTTCGAGGTAGTCTTCAGCGGTTCGGCTGAGTTCTTTCACTGTATATCCATTGTGCATGGTTCCCCAAAAGTGGTTCGTATCACCCGCCGGGGAGGCTTCATCCCTCAGCACCCGTCGTCCGCCCTCCCGGCGTAGAGAGCGCAGCCGATCACCAGCGCAAATGGCAGCAGGACGACCGCCGGCGGATAGGGGGGTGCGAATGCCCCGATGAACCCGGTGGCCGAGTTGAAGAACTGCGCCCCCTCACCCGCGGGGATGTTCTCGCAGATGAGGGCGAAGATGTCGGTGCCGCCGATGATCCCGATCATGGCCACCCCGAGGAGCACTTTTCCATACCCCGGCACGGCATGCATCTGCCGTGCACCGGCGAGCATCATGACCCCGCCGAAGACGACGACCAGGCTGCCCCACACCCAGCGGAAGAAGTCCGGGCCGCCGATGGCCATGATCCCGATCTCGATACCGTCGTAGGGCCCGGCCCAGACCAGGATGTTCGCCGCGCCGCATGCCACCGCCGCCAGCCCCACGGCCGCGGTGACGAGCTCCGCTCCCCTGCAGGGCGCCTCCATTCAGGCCACCCCCAGCAGGATGCCGACTGCGTGGATCAGGCCGCCGTAGATCAGCACCACCGCCGCCAGCACCCCGATCGCCGCCAGCAGCTGACGGGGGCCCTCCCGCACCATCATGGCGAAGGTCGCCACGCAGGGGAAGTAGATGGAGATGAGCACCACGGCGGTGATCATCTGGTAGGATGTCATGGGGATGGTGGCGAGCTGGGCAACGGCGAGGTCTTTTCTCAGGAATGCGGCGAGAAGCGGGCCCACCGTCTCTTTGGGCACCCCGAACCAGGTCACGAAGAGAGGCGCCGCAAGGTCGGCGAGCCACCCGATGAACCCGGTCAGGTAGAGGATGTTGACGATGAGAATGCCCAGCATCACGAAGGGCACGGCGTTTGTCAGAAAGCCTCTCGTCTTGTTCCAGAGTTTTTTCGCCACGTTCGCTCGCTGCGGCCAGCGGTAGGGGGGGACATCGATCAGGATCTCCGGGTTGCTTCCCGGGATCACCCTGCTCAGGACGTATCCGAAGACCACGAAGCCGATCAGCAGATAGAGGAGCACCCACCCCACTGTATCGGGGACTACCTGCAGCATGATGCCCAGCTGCGCACCGCAGGGGATGAAGAGGGCGAGCAGCGTCATCATGATGAACCGCTGCTTTTTGGTCTCCAGCGTGCGGGTTGCGGTGACCGCGGGGACGTTGCAGCCGAGCCCCAGGATCGCCGGGACTATGGCGTAGCCGTGCAGCCCGATCTTGTGCAGCAGGGTGTCCATCAGCACCGCAAGGCGGGGGAGGTAGCCGGAGTCCTCGAGCAGTGTCATCATGAGGTAGAAGACGAAGATCGCCGGCAGCACCACGCCGAAGGAGACGAACAGGCCGGAGGTCAGCATACCGAACGCTTCGAAGCAGGTCTCCGCCGCGGGATCGCCCACGAAGAGGAAGTAGTGCACGCTCCCCGGATCGGGCCATGCCGCCTGCATCCAGGGGAGCCAGTAGCCGTCAAAGAGTTTGATCATAAACCCGTCGGTGACGAGAGCGCCGGCGAAGGAGCCGAAGATGCTCCAGAAGGCGTAGAGCACCGCCAGTGCGGTGGGGATGCCGGTGAGCGGTTTGACGGTGAGCTCGCCGAGGACGTCGCCGGTCGTCTGCCGGGAGATGCCAAAGGCAACGGTGCGCTGCGCGATGGCGTCGACGAGATCCCATCGTTCGTCTGCGGTCAGGCCCATCTACCGGCACCCCCCGCCGCCGCATCCCGCGCACCGTGCCACAGCTCCCTGATCGGGCTCCTGGCCGTTCAGGCGGCTGCGAATGGCGCTCAAATCCGCCACCTGCGCCTTGCGGATCATGTCGGCGAGGTGTTTGACGCCTTCCGCGCTGATGGCGGTCGTGGCAACCACGGGGATGCCGAGCACTCGCTGCATTTCGGCGGTATCGACCGCGATCTGTTTGTCCTGGGCGACATCCATCATGTTGAGGGCGACGATGCACGGCGCACCCCGCTCGATGACTTCCAGGGCGAGGTAGAGCCCCCGCTCGACCCTTGTTGCGTCGAGGATTATCATAACCACCGCATCGGGATGGGTGTCCAGGATGCGGACCGCCACCTCTTCGGCGGCGTCACGCGCTTCCAGCGAGTAGGCGCCGGGCACATCGATAATCTCGTAACTATGCCGGTCTTTTCGCAAAGAACCCTTCGTGACGTCGACGGTGGTCCCGGGATAGTTGGATACCACGGCGTTTGCCCCGGTGAGCCGGTTGAAAAGGGCGCTCTTCCCGACGTTGGGATTGCCCATCATCAGGATGGTAAGCCGGTCGTGATGGTCGTGCACGATTGTTCCCTCCGGATTCAGTCGACCTCGACAGACACGCACCCGGCGGTCTCCAGCCCCATCGCCACCTCCATGCCGTCCACCGCCACGACCACCGGGCCCTTGATGGGCTGGCGGGTGATCATGGTCAGGTGCTTTCCCACCCGGACGCCCAGGCAGTTCAGCTCGTGGCGGGAGGCGAGGATGTCCCGGACAGTGCCGGATTCCCCGAATGCAAGTTCTGATAATCGTTTGTGCATTGCTATGTTCTTCCCACGCGTATTTTCTGTGCCATGCCGCGGCCGATGACGATCGTGTCATGGTTGACCCTGAGAACCACCGGGCCGAACGGTCCGGAGATTCTGGTGACCACTCGTCCTTCGGCGAGTCCCCGAAGCGCCAGCTGCTGGCGAAGGCCCTGCCCGCCCTCGATGGCAATGATCCGGGCGGACTCTCCCGAAGATACCTCTGCAAGATGCATGTTCTGTTCAATAGATTGGCAATTCGGTGGTAATGAACCGACTCCGAATCTTTCTCGGATGCATTTGCCAGGCCCGAAGAAAATTCGGAAAAAAGAGGGAAACCGAAATGCGGAGCGCAGGCGGTCGCCGCCCGGCAGGGTGCGCGTCCCTCACTCCCGCCCGAGCAGTTTCCGGGTCACGGAGACCAGCCATTTCCTGTTCAGGGCGAGGTGCACCAGTGCGAAGAGCCCCATCACCACGCCGCTGCCGTCGTGGAGCAGATCGATCCGCTCCCACGGGAGATCGATCGCCGCCCGCTCGAGGAGCATGACCGGCCCGGGGAGCTTCAGCATCCCGGTGGTAAAGCAGACGAAAAACGAGATGCCCAGCCCCACGTCGACGAGGTATTTTTTCATGACCGTGCGGGAAAGCGGTGCCATATGCATCAATTGCGGCGAATGCATGATTATTATTGCCACCCGGGGAATGTATCGCCCGCTCTGCCCCCCGCGCCCGGCTCAGGTGCCTGGGAACTCTTGGGCGTTGACTGAGGGTAAATGGATAAAAGGCATGAACTCCATTCCCCGCATGTGGACATCATGAAGATAAGTGCGCGAAATGTGTTGAAAGGAACCATCAAATCGATCAAGTATGGCCAGATCCTCGCCGAGCTCGTCATCGAACTGCCCGGCGGAACGCAGATCACCTCGCTCATCACCAGGACCTCGGCCGAGCAGATGCAGCTCGCCGAGGGCAAGGAGATCTCGGCGGTTATCAAGGCGTCGAACGTGATGGTGGCGCTGGAGTAGAACCAAGAGTATTGTTGGTGAAGGGTCACCTGTCTCCGGTGGTAGGGGACAGTTTCATCCTTGTGCCCGTGGTGGGAAGAACCCCGCGCGACGTTCCGGGCGGGTGCGTCGTCATGAGGCATACCAGAGCCGTGCCCATACAGGCGCACGCACTCCGACAGCACCCGGATATGCCACTCTCCAAAATCCGCCCCTGCTCTTTGGGCAGCTCCCGCACGAGAGCAGCGACGAGCGGGTTGGTCAGTATGCCGAGGCGCTGACGGATGGATAGGTTTCTGCCCTTCTGCGACAGATATGGTGCATGGATGAACAGACGGACGCCATGCGGGAGCATGTCCGGTCGGCGCTCCCCGGAGCAGGGGCCCACGGGTTCGACCATACCTGCAGGGTCGTGCGCCTCTGCGAGCTGCTCGGCGCCCGGGAAGGCGCGGACATGCGGGTCCTCATCCCGGCGGCGCTCTTCCACGACATCTCGCGGCCCCTCGAGGAAGCGACGGGCGTGCCCCACGAAGAAGAAGGGGCACGGATGGCGGAATCGTTCCTCCACTCGATCTGCTACCCCGGCGACTGCATTCCGGGTATCGTCCACGCCATCCGTGCGCACCGGTACAGCGGCAGCATAGCCCCCGGAACACAGGAGGCCCGGATCCTCTCGGACGCGGACAACCTTGATGCGATGGGTGCGGTCGGGATCGCCCGGACGTTCCTACAGGCGGGGGAACGGGGGGCTCGCCCGGCCGAAGGTCTTCGAGGCGGCATCCCCGATGCAACCGGCCACATCCGGGACAAACTGCTGAACCTGAAGGCCCTCATGTACACGGAGAGCGCACGGCGTATTGCCGAACGCAGGCATGCATTCCTCACCACCTTTCTGGAGGTGCTGGACGACGAGGTGCACGCCCGGTCCTGATAGCCTCCCTCACCCGTGCGGCATCGCCACATCGAGAAGCGCTTCCATCCCGTCCGCCCCGCTCTTTGGAATGACCGAGATGGTGCCGTTCGTCTCGAGGACGATTGCCGCCATCCTCGAGGAGCCGGCCCACTCGGATCGCACCGTCTGCCTGATCTCGCCCGCAGGGATGTGCTCCTGCCGCGCCGGCGTGCGGGCCGGTGACCACGCGAACGGCCTCGAGGACGGTGTGCCCTCTTTCAGGGGAAAGGATCGGCGCTGTCTGCGCGCCGGGCCGCCTGCGTCCAGTCAGGGCTCGATGCGTCCCGGATTAATATATAAACGAAGGAATAATTTTTAATGCACCTGTATCCCACCCGTATACATGCAACCGCAGCAGTACGAAAAAATCGCAATTGTCCTGCATGGAGTGCTCCTCGCGTGTGGAATCGTGATGATGGGACTTGATTTCCTGCCCGTTGAAGCACCGGTTCACGAACTGCTGCTCCTGCTGTAACGCCGTATACGGTGCATTATTGCAATTGTGGTCATGAATGTCCCGACGGTGCACTATGTACGAAGATTGATCGGGGGTGGTGCGGGGATATCGGGCGCGCGGCCCCCCCGGTCGCAGCGCGTGCAGGACGCAGTGCCATAACGATGTGTGATAATTCAGGCGCAAAAGCAGGTGCCTGCAGCGCCATATCGAGGATGTGGTGTGGGAATCTGTTCATTTCAGCGAATGGTATGGTGGAGCAGGTATGCATGATCCAACAATTATAATGCAGGTTCTATCTAAACTCTACGGGGTGAAATCCCTCTGCGGAGGATACAATGATTCGTGTTCTGATGGTCGATGACGAACCCTCGATCCTGGATGTATCAAAAATTTTTCTCGAAAAGACCGGCGAGTTCGAAGTCGATACGGTTGAATCTGCCGAAGAAGCGCTGAAAAAACTCGCATCGGCGCGGTATGAAGCGGTTGTGTCCGACTACCGGATACCCGGGATGGACGGGATCGAGTTCCTCAAAGAGGTGCGCGCCCTCGATCCCGCCTTCCCTTTCATTCTCTTCACCGGAAAAGGGCGGGAAGAGGTGGTGATCGAGGCGCTGGACAATGGCATTGATTATTATATCCGCAAGGGCACGGATACCGAATCGCAGTTTGCCGAACTCTCGTATAAGATCAGGCTTGCAGTAGAGCAGCGGAGGGCGCAGAAGGAAATCCTCGAACAGCATAAACAGCTGTCAATCATCAACGAGATCATCCGGGTTGCGAATTCATCCCTCATTCTCGATGAAATGCTGGAGATGGTCCTGAAAATCACCCTTAACCTGCTCGATTGCGAGATGGGATGGATTTACCTCAAAAGCCCCGATGGCAGGACGGCATCGATGAAGGCCCATTATGGCGTCCCGCAATCCTTTATTGAAGAAAAATCCACCGTTTTCATTCGTGACTGGCCGTACAACCTCGTGTTCTGCGCATGCCAGCCCCGGTATGTGGAACCCATGCCGGAAGGCTCACCGGGCTCCCTCGATACCCGCATCATGGAAGAGGTCAGCGCGTCGTCCTTCGCCGGTATCCCCCTCATTTCGGATTCAGTCGTGGTGGGAGCACTCTACATCGGGCAGCGAACGGGGCATGAATTCTCCGAGAGGGAAAAAACCGTCCTGGAATCGATCGGCAGGGAGATCGGCGGCACGATCCTCAGGGGAATGCTGCAGGAACAGCTCGAGGAGGCATACCTTGAGGAGCAGTGCTATTTCGACCTTCTCGAGCAGCACCTGAAATCCCTCGAGCGCTCCATGATGGAGCACACAGGAATCGTCACCGAACTGATCCACGGCACCGGGCGGCACTACGCGGAAAAACTGAATGAGGATATCCATGAAGTGATCGGGATTACGAATGACATCTCCACCATCCGCAGGCTGGCCGATTCACCGGATGAATTTGACGAGGTCGAACTCGACAGTATACTCGCATCAATGCGGGAGCGGTTTCCCCATACCGCCATATCGGTGCACGAGACGGGCATGACCGTGCTTGCCGACGATCTGCTCGCGGAACTGTTTGCCAATCTTATCCGGAACCGGACACTGTCCAGAAAAGGGGATCTACAGATCAGCATCGGGATGGAGGAAGGCGAGGACGGGATGCTCAGGGTTTCCGTGGAGGATTCGGGCCCAGGCGTTCCCGATGAGGACAAACCCGGGCTGTTCGTCTGTCCCCGGTCCGTCTCGCAGAATGGTGGAAAAAGCAATCTTGGCCTGATAATCGCCCGCATGCTCGTCGAGCGCTACTGCGGCAGGATCTGGGCGGAGGATCGCATCGCCGGGCGGCCGGACGAAGGCCTTGCTATCCGGTTTACCCTCGTTCCGGCGCTGGATGACTGATATATCCCTGTATTGTTCGGCTGCCTGCCGTTGGCCCACCTCCTTTCTCTCACCCACTCCTGCCGTCAGGGCGTGCATGCCCGAACCACCGGCGGCAGTATACAAAAAAAGTGAGATTATTCTTTTTTCACTTCGCTCATGAGAGAGTCCATGATCTCGGGCGCCCGGTCCTTGAGGCCGAGCCCCACGATGATAGCGATGGCCGCACCGATGCCGATGCCGATACCCCATGCGATGGGGGTGATGAAGATATAGATGATGGTCAGGTCGAGGAGCAGCTGCGTCAGGGCGAGCATGACCACGACGAAGTAGAAGAAGACCCGAAGGAGCATGGTGATGAGCCCGATGTACTCGACCTTCTGGGCCTCGCCCCACCCCTTCATGAAGTCGGCGAAATAATCGATGAGGATGAATCCCACAATGAGGATGATCAGGAATGCGGCGATATTGGGCAGGTATGCCACGATAGAGGCGATGAGTGCGGTCAGGAATTCCAGCTGCAGGAGGTTTGCCGCAGCAAGAATGGCGATCAGGTAGATGAACCACCTGACGATCAGGTCAAAGAACGCCACCACGTTCGTTCCCGATTGTTCGATTGCCTTTCCGATTGAAGTCTTGCGGAGTGCATCGTCGACGCCTATCCTGTCAAGAAATCGTGCCACGACCCCGCCGATGATCCGGCCGGCAACCCAGCCGATGAGCAGGATGATAATCGCGGCGATGATGTTTGGAAGAGAAAGGATGATTACCGAAAACATCTGCATGATGGCATCGCCAATGCTGGTTACGGATTGCGTAACTGTTGATACGGACTGTTCAACTGCCATAGAGCATCGAACTTAAATATATTATAAATTATATATAATTTACTATAATAATCTGGTGGGGGCATCGGCGGGTTAACGCAACGGGTATGCCCCACGCCAGTGCTCGGCCGGAACCACGATCTCGAACCGTGCGCCCTTTCCCTCCTCGCCTCTCTCGCGGATTGCTATCCCGGTGATAGCGAGTGCGGCGCGTGCCAGAAAAAGGCCATATCCCGTATTTTTCCCGAAACCCCTCTCGAAGATCGCCTCTTTCTCATCTGGGGGGATGCCGTCGCCGTCGTCCTCCACGATGATCCTGCACTGCCCGTTTTCATCGAAGGACGAGACCCGTATGACGCTGATCTGCCCGCCGTGACGGACGGCATTGTCCAGCAGATTGAAAAAAACCCGTTCTACCATAGGGTCAGCGAAGATCTCCAGTGATGCGGTCCGGTTGTCGAGTGAGATATCGACGGGAAGCGTTGTCTCGGCCGCTCGCTCGATCAACGCTGCAACCGGCTGCCACCCGGGCCGGTTCACCCCCATATGCTGGTAGTCGCGGGTGAATGATATCTGGCGGTTGATGGAAGTGAGCGCCTCCTGCATGCAGGTGAGGTACTCCTCTCCGTTCTGGTTGCCCTCGAGTTCGTCCCTGAGCAGGTGTATCATCGCCGATATCCCTGTCGTCTGGTTGATAATGTCGTGGCGCGTAATGCTGGAGAGCAGGTTCAGTTTGGTATTCGCCTCAAACAGTGCCGCTTCCGCCCGTGTACGCTCCCGCTCCGTCTCGTAGGCGTGCAGGGCGAATCCGATGTCCGAGGCAGCTTCCTCGAAGAGCGCCTGTTCCTCATCGTCGGTCGCCATCTCGGGGGGAATGGAGATGGAGAGCAGACCATAGACCCTGTCCTCCCATTCGAGCCGTCGCGTCATCGCTGCCAGACCGCAGTGACGGGAGGCAAGGGGGCAATCCCGGCAGTCGGATGCAGGTTCTTTTGTACTGATACAGGAGGGCGAATCAAGTGCTCTGCGGGCGCATGCGGGAATCGAATCGCGGCTGAAACGCTCGTTGAGAAGGTGCCCCTGATCGCCGAGCCCCGCCGCAGCCCGTACGACAAGGCGCCGGTCATCATCGTAGAGGGCAATCCACGCGTGGTGATAGCCTCCGGTTTCGGTGAGCGTGGTGCAGATCCTCGGCAGTAACCGTGCCGGATCGCGCTCTTCTACAATAATCTGGTTCACGGTGCGGATAGCGAGGAGCACGCGGTTGAGATGCTCGATCCTCTGCTCGTACTGTTTTCTCTCCGTTATATCACGTGAAATGCCGGAAAAACCAAGAAAATCCCCTTCGGCATCGATGAGCGTGGACAGCGTCAGCGCGATATGGATTTTCTGCCCGCCCTTTCGGTACCGGTATGTTTCGTATTGCTCGACGATGGCGCCATGTTTGACCTTCGCCATCAGTGTGATGCCCTCATTCTCCAGTTCGGGAGGCGCCACCACCGAGACATGTCTGCCGACGACCTCTTCGGCGGCATAGCCGTAGATCCGCTCCGCACCCCTGTTCCAGGTTGCAATGATGCCCTCGGGCGTGATGGTATAGATCGCATCGCTGGTCGATTCGGCGATGGCCGCCAACCGCAGGTGCCCGCGTTCCGCCTCTTTTTCACGGGTAACGTCGCGAAAGACAAGCACCACTCCCAGGATCGCTCCCGTGTCGTCGCAGACAGGAGCGGCGCTATCGGCGATCGCGCGTTTCGAGCCATCGCGGCTGATGAGGGCGGTGTGGTTGGCGAGGCCGACAATTCCCCCGATGTCCAGCACCTTCTGCACCGGATTGGTGCAGGCCCTGCCGGTCTTTTCATTGATGATGCAGAACACCTCGGTGAGCGGTCTCCCGGCCGCTTCTTGTTCGTTCCAGCCACAGAGCTCCTCTGCCACGCGGTTGAGGGAGACCACCAGCCCGTGTGTGTCGGTGACGATGACACCATCGCCGATCGAGCGCAGTGTCACCTTCAACCGCTCTTTTCCTGCGCTCAGCTCCTGGTTGAGGCGCCGAAGCCGCCTGGCGCTCCGCGTCTTCTCTGCGGCACGTCGTATTTTGTGGGCAAGATCGGTGAATTGTGCACTGATATCCCCTCCCTTCTGGACGTAGTAGTCCGCACCGTGGTTGAGGGCTTCGATCGCCACCTCCTCCCGCCCTCGTCCCGTGAACAGGATGAATGGAAGGTCCGGATACCGTTCACGGATTGCCTTTAACAGATCGATGCCGTTCATTCCCGGCATCTCAAAGTCGCTGATCACGGCAGCATAGGATGCGGCAGGTATCCGGTCGAGCGCCTCCGGTCCAGATGCACACGTGTCACACTGCAAATCCTCGTATTTTTCGAGAAATGCCTTCGCCACCGTGAGCAGGATCGGCTCGTCATCCACAAGAAGTATACTATACATCACTCTGCACGCACCAGAACACTCAATCGCCTAGGCAATTCTTTACAAAAGGAGGAATAAAAAAATTTTTAATTTATTCTTATTTATTATTTGAAAAGAATCTGGCATGCAGTGGTGAACAGGTTATCAGGGGACACCGCCGCTCCTGTTTCGCCCCTCCCTACAGGTTTCCTGCCCGGTGCAGCGGATGGATGGCTGCCACGCGTCCATGGGCCATTTCCCTCGTTTCGCGCCCCTTCACCTGCGGGATCGGTGGCCCGATAATCCGGACGATCGTTCATTTTCCCATGCATCGTGCATCGGGTGCCCGGACGATCCGCACCATGCCGGTGTGAGGCAGGCGCTGTGTCGGTCCCCGCGATCACCGCCGGGGTATGGCATCGGGGGTATAGTATATAATGTATCAAATATCCTTCACTGATCTGTTATGTGTCCCTTTTCCCGGGGTCCGGGTGCCAGAACACTGGCAGAACAAATCCTCAGACAGCCCCATCCCATGGAGACGCTCTTCACTATCCTGAAGGAGTTGCAGCCGGGAATGCGACGATGGTTTGCAAAATCAGCATATGCTGACATCGCAGGGCGGCATTTTACCGGAGTGACCATCGCCGACACGCTCTGGGCAGATATCTATCTTCCGGGAGATATCCTGGTGTTTTCCACTCGCACCCCGTCCATCGGCGATGTCATCGAATACGGGCTTCGGATCGAACGGGATGAGTATGAGACGCTCTTCGGCCTGGTCACCGCTCTCGATTTCCGGAACGGTATCGTCAGTGTCGTCGATCTCTATGAAAAGAATTGGGAGATGAACATCTCCCCGCGGCACGTGATCGCGGTGCTCGACCGGGTAATTACCTTTGGGACTGAGGAATGGGAGAGAATGGTGGATTTTTTCAGCATCGATGTGAGCAGACAGGAACTCATTCACCAGACCCGGATGAACATCGAATGCCTGGAAACCATCGAGCGGTTCTATAATAAGGAGGAAAACCTGAACAAGCTGAAACGACGTCTTGAAGCGATTGAAGCGAAGCCTGAACGGCGCAGGACCGGTCGCCATCAGGAGTGCCGGGAGCGATCCACATCCGGGAATACCACCGGTCGTTTCTGAGCGAACCGCAGAACGTGCCGGCCGGTGGGAGATCCCGGCCCCGGCATCCTCTCGCTGTCAGGGGATAGTGTGCCGGGAAACCGGAGGAGGTGATCATCGATGACCGGGTTCCCCGGTGCGCCGCGGTCACGCGAGACGGCCGCATTGGTGCCCGGGATGCAGCCGGCCACGGCCTGTATCCCGGGAATCAAACGTCACCTGCGGGTGAACTCAGGCATCCCCAGCGCTTTCGCTCGTTTCCTGCTGGATCCGCTGCATCCACGCAGGGATCCGCACGCCCTCCCGGGGGTAAAAGTCTGCAACGTAGGGTTTTATATCGATGACCGGGCTCCCGTCGACGGCATCGATGCCGGCAACCTCCAGCACGTTTCCGCACCGCCTGCGGAGAGAAACGACGGTCATAAGCACCGGGTTTGGTCTGGCAGGGCTGCAGGTTGAGTAAATCCCCACCAGCGGATAGTCTTTCCTGCCCATGGGATGGACCCTGCTGAGCCGGCGTCCCTTGTCGGGCACCCGGTGAGCCCAGTAGAGTACTGTGATATGGGAATACTCCTCGATGCCATCGAGAATATCGCCCCACTCCTCCTCGATGATGATCCTGGACAGATCCTCGCGCGAGGTGCGAATCTGTGTCATTGTGGTGGCGAGTTCTCCGCGCATGGCAAGCCCGTCATCCCCCGCCACCAGAAAGGGTTCTGCAATCGCGTTGCGGATCACACCCACGGGGTGCAGGAGAATCTCGTGGGGATATGGCTGGTTCTCGTGTGTGTGCATGGTTGTACTCCGTGTGGTGACTACAAATGAGGGAGTATGGGATTCATACAGAAATCAATGATTGTATTATTCATCGGTCACCGGACGCCCGCCACGGATCCGGCCGGATCGGGGATCGATGGCCGTGCACGCGCCTGTGCCCCGAGATTTGCCGGCACGCCACTTCCCCTCGGGAATATGCAGTTCAAACCGTGCCCCCTCCCCTTCCACGCCGGTCTCATACATGGCAATGCCGGTGATGGCAAGGATCTCTCTTGACAGGAACAGGCCTTTGCCGGTATTTTTCCCCACGCCTTTCCTGAAGATTTCCTCCTTCTGGTCAACAGGAACACCCGGCCCGTCATCCTCCACGACAATGACGGCATCGCTGCCGTTGGGGCGGAACGTGACGGTGATTTCGGATACAGCCTCCCCGTGGCGAACTGCATTATCGAAGAGATTGAAAAAGACCTTCTCCAGCAGTGGATCGGCGAATATCTCGAGATTGCCGGCATCCACGTGAATGGCTATCCGGCCCGCGTCGAACGCCACTGCCGCCTGCAGGCCGGTATATCCCACCTCCTGCCACCGGGGCTCCTTCACACCGATTTTTTCGTAGATGCGTGCGAACTCGACGATATCCTGGATATTGTAAATCGCGGTCCGGATCCTGGAGAGGGCGTGGTCACGATCCGCGGGCTCGAAGGAGGGATCGGTGAGCATTTCGTAGTACAGGCGGGCCGCAGTCACCTGGTTGAGGATGTCGTGGCGGGTGATGCTGGAGAGCAGACCGAGTTTCCTGTTCGCATCACGCAGTGCCTCCTCCGACCGCATCCGTTCGGTCACGTCGTGGACGGTGGCGAGCAGCACCACCTCCCCATGAAGCATAATCGGTTTGAGCAGGGTCTCGGTATAGATGGGGGTTCCATCCCGGTGCGTGAACCGCCACGGGAAGCTTTGCGCCTCACCAGCCATCGCGGCATGTATCAGTTCCCGAGCCGCATCGACAGATTCCCTTCCGTCAGGCTGCTTTTCCGGTGAGAAATCTATCGGTGAAATCCCGATGATCTCCTCCTTCGTGTACCCGAACAGGCGTTCGATCTGCTCGTTGCAGTCGATGACCCTTTCGGTGAGAAGGATAATGGCGTCGCTCGAACTCTCAAAGACGGTACGGTACTTTGCCTCGCTCTCCTGCAGGTCGTTTTCGGTGTATCTTCGCCGGAGGGCAACCGTCGCCTGGTGGAGAAACGCCTCGACGAGATCACGGTGATCCAGATCGCTGCCTTCGGGGAGCATGAGGGTTGCACAGGCGAAGAGATTATTCTGCCAATTAAACCCTGTGCCGAACATCCTGCCGAGGGAGCATTCTTGCTCGATACGTCGGCATTGTTCGTCCGGGCTAAACCCGAAGCTGGCACCTCGCAGCCCCCCGGGAATTTCCACCAGTGTGCCCGCCTTCATCTGTTCCGCTACCTCGGGTGGCACGGTGAAGGAGAGTCCAACCATATCGCCCTCAAGATCCCTGGTGAAGACTTCACGCTGTGCATCGGAAAGGCAGCAGGCCTGCACTGTCACCTTTGCGTGCGACAGATCCACCTTTGAGATGAAGCTGATGGAACCGGGCACGATTTCGGCGAGCCGATCGCAGATGTACTGGTAGAGATCCAGTTCGGCGGGAAAATCCACGAAGTCGGTGGCCGACCCGGAGAGAAACTCCAGGTTACGGATATTCTCCTGCTGCCGCGCCTCAGCGCGCTTGCGGTCAGTGATGTCGATGATGCTGCCCCGGATGCCGGCAATCTGGTTGTCGCGGATGATGGGCCGGGTGAAGACGAGGGCCGGAAAGACCGTTCCGTCCTTCCGGATGGCTGTGTACTCGGCAGGCTCCGAAGCGCCTTCCTGAAGCGCCCTCTTCAGGTAGAGACGGGCCTGTTCGCGCCACTCGGGAGCGACCGTCTCTTCCACCCCGATCCCCTCTGCAACATCTTCCAAGGTAAACAGGAAGGTTTCCCGCGCGGTCCGGTTGGCGTAGTTTACCCGGAACGATCTATCGAACTCGAACACCGGGTGGGGCAGTGAATCGGTCAGCTCGCGGAACCGCTGCTCTGTCCTGCGGAGCGAATCAAGCTCCTCCTTGCGACCCGTGATATCGGTAATGGTGAAGACAGCGCTATCCCCGGGCAAAACCCCTGCTGAGATGAGAAGATCCTGGTGGGTGCCGTCCGCCTGCATGGTGCGCAGTTCATAGTCGCGTATGGTGCCGCGATCCTCAAGCAGTGCAAAAAACTCACCACATTCGGCAGCATCCTGCCAGATCTCATCGATGAGATGCCCGTCCCTATCATGCTGCATGGCAGGGGGGCACTGGGCGTTCGATTCCAGAATCCGGTGATTTTTCAGGTTCACCAGGCTGATGCCGCTGCCGCTGTTGGCAAAGATGTTGCGGTATTTCAGCTCGTTCATCTTCAGCTCGCTGGAGATGTACGATGCCGCCACCCCGATGCTCACATAGGCGTAGAACTGCATGGTGGCAGGGATGAGTTCCACCATTGCCGGGTAGAAGACCGCGTAGCTGAGGATGATATAGCTGAATCCGATCAGGGTGGAGAGCAGGACCCCGCGCCGGGGAAACGCGTAGGCAACAAAAAGGACAGGAAAGTAGAGCAGATGGGCGAGGACGAAACTTGCCCCTCCGGAAAGGATATAGACGCTGGCTTCGGCAAACAGGATGGTGAAGAAGATGATCACGAGGATGAGGTGATCGATTACTGTGTGCCGATTAAATAAACCGAACCCTGATGCGACACCCATTCGTACTGATCTCTGCGCTGGAGCAGGATAATTACCTTATGATTCGTGTTTTGCACCATTCCTTCACGGATAGGGCAGGACAGGAGCGGAAATGTTCGGCATATCGGTGAGAGATACCCTTTTATTCCCTTGCCGGCACTCCCTTTCCTTCGATTGGCGATACATGATCCCTGGTGCGCAGAGAGGGGACTACCAGATGATCCCTGCAGGTGAACAGGCGAGAGAAACTGCTCATATCCGGTGCAAATCGAGTCTTCATCCCCCAAATACAAGGTGTTGATGACGATTGCAAAGAGCTGTTCCTCCCGGGCGTATCGAAAATCGGACAATTCCCGGGGGCTGCTGCCCGGATACCCGCGCACCCCGGCAGCGTCTGGTGGACGGGCAGCAACGGTTCTTGCGCCACCAATCGCGGAACGTCCGCGCCGATATGATCATTCAAAACCGCATTGTCACGGACACGAGAGTAGTTCGACAGGAGGGGCACAGGTAGCGTCAGGAGCAGGGGAATCGGCTTGCCGGCATATCAGGACAATTCCCAGATTGATTGCCCTTTCTCTCCCAAATCGAGGCGGATATAGCCTTTTGCCGGGTTTGCATCCTCCGGGATGGAGTAAATCAGGAATCCTTCGTACACCTCTTTTCTCTCGAGGGTGACGGATTCATAGGGCTGGCCGAGTTCCCTGACGTAGTGGTCCGGGTTGGAGTGGGTATAATCCCCACCCTCGAGGATGAGAGTGAACTCTTCTGGCGGGGGGGTGGTGATGGTATCGGTTCCGTTGCCCCGAAATCCGAGGTGGGTGACATGCAGGACCACGAACAGGAATTTTTCGGTGTATCCGGCATTGACACGTTCTGCAGTGCCATTTTTTTCGATGCTGTATCCCGACATGTTCTTGGAGTAGTCGATGATGACCGAGACGTCATTGGCACCGGATTCGTCACGGTAGGAAAAGGGCTCGCGGAGGGAGAGGGCCGAAGGATAGGGATCGGGCGGGGGAACGGTGCGGTCATGCTCCTCTATCTGTTCGGTATCGAGCATATGGTGTGCTGCGTTGATATGCTGCTCTCCCGACTTGAGGGAGGTTTCTGCTGCCTGAAAGTCGTCAGGATCCAGCGCCACCGCGCCCCGCCAGAGATATGAGCCGGCATCGCGGAAATTCTGCACCCCCTGCAGATACTCCTGCCTGGCCGGGTCGAGCGCTGGGTCCACCGGAAGCTCTTGCACGTGGGAAATCACGGCATCGGATTTTTTGATGAGTTCGTCGGCAAGGATCGCCGTCTCCTCGAAGTGCTCGTGGTGTATGCTTTCTGCAATGCGGTCCTCGCTGGCGATCAGAAGCATCGTGGATTGGTGGAGATCGCCCTGCAGGGCTTCCCTGCCGAGGAGAAGAATCTCCTCCTCTTCTTCCGCCGTTGTTTTGGGTTTTTTGGGGGCGAGGGCACAGCCGGGATCTTCAAACCAGGCGATATCATCGGAGTGAATGTTCATCTCCGACCAGTCACCCGCACGGATATAGCACCCCGCGTCCCCGACCTCTGGAAAACGTTCTGCATCTGCCGCATCGAGAGCCAGTTTCAGCCGCGGTTCCGCCTCCTCTGCTGTTTTATAGATGATGGCCACGGTGCCGATGCGGTTTTCGAACTCGCGTGCGTACAGGGATTGTGCGATTCTGGTTGCGTCTGTTTCATGCCCCCAGAGGGTATTTTCCAGCGGTTCAAGGTCGTGGTCGTTGATGACGGTGACCTTGATCCCCCGGTCCCTCCCAAGGTGGGCGGGATTGGCAAGGTCTTCATCGGTGATGAGATCAAAGACCCCGATCTCGTAGCCGGTCATCTTCGTGACAGCCCCGTGAAATTCAGGCATGATCTCCAGAAACGCGGTGTGCACGGACTCATTGAGCGCGGCATCCTCGCGGCTTTCATTCTCCACGGGCGCTGTCTCCGACGCATTCCCGGTCAAATTGTTGAACTGTGTTATGAGGTCCGGGGAATCGAACGATACCTTCCGGGAAGACCAGTGGGAATCGTTCACTGCACCAGGGATGCTCTGATTATCCACATGCGGCTGAAAATCTATGTTCCATGCGATCGGGACGAGGAAAAGGCATATGAAGAGCAGGGAGGCGGCCATATCCTGCGATGCATGTGCTGTGGCGGTATGCGCACGGTGAGGGTGCGATTCCCTCTCTGTCCCACGTGTCATGGCGTATTGCGGGTGAACATCCCATCATCCATACCTACCCCGGGGAGCAAAACGCTGCCGGGAGTGCACCGATGAGAACATTCGCGCACACGATCAAATGCCAGTAGTTGCGCCGGAGAAAAGGTGGAGCATCCGGGATGCGGACGGTGCCCGGGTATGGGTCCCCCTATGGGGGACCCCGCACTCGGGGTGTTGTTCGGCCTACATTGCGCTTTCGTTGGCAGGAGTGGCTGCCCCTTCGCTGGTACAGGTGCAGTTGAAAGGCGCTTCGCTGCATTCCGGCGGATAGAGCGGGGTGAAGAGTGCCTCACCATACTGTTCCACGCCGAAATTGCCGATGAACTCCTTGGTATCATCCGAGATCAGCCATTCGATGAAGGCGTTTGCCTCCTCGAAGTTCACGCCCGGCACGGTGTCCGGGTTCACGGCAATCGCGCTGTAGCGGTTGAGCAGGACGTCACCTTCGGTCACCAGCGGGACGAGATCGAGGTTTGCCTGGAAAGCAAGGAAAGTCCCCTTGTCGGTGAGCGTATAGGCGTTCTGCTCGTTGGCAAACGTCAGGGTCTCGCCCATACCGCTGCCGGTCTCAAGGTACCATGGACCGACGTCCCGGACATCCTCGGTGTAGTTGTAGCCTGCGGCTTCCCATAGTGTGATCTCGGCGTTGTGGGTCCCTGAGTTGTCACCGCGGGATGCGAAGGCCACGCCTTCGGTACCTGCCTGCCCTTCGTTATAGATCGTGGCAAGGGCCTCTTCGGGGCTCATGCCCTCGATCCCTGCAGGATCATCTGCAGGCCCGACAATCTCGAAGTAATTGTAGGCGAAACAGCGTGCATTGGTCCCGTAGCCGTCCGCAATGAACTGCTCTTCAAGTGGCGGTGAGTGGACCATCACCATGTCCGCATCCCCTCGTGATGCCGTCTCCAGGGCCTGCCCTGTTCCCTGTGCGGTGACGCGTACATCGATGTCGGTGATGTTCTCATACTGCATCTCAAGTTCTGCAAGCAAGCCTGTATCTTCCAGGCTTGTCGTGGTCGCTATAATGAGGACATTCTCATCTTCTGTCGGCAGGATCGCGGATACGGATACGATCCCTGCTGCCAGCAGAACCATGACCAATGCCCCCACACACAAGATACTGTGCCTTCTGGTCATAGTATCCCACCAAAATATATTCAATATTATAAAATGCTTTTTATTAATGAAAGTTGTTTGATTGCCGCCGTGTATGCCTGTATCCGGCCGAATCGTTCGCGGGAACAGGGCAGCAGGCGCGCACCCGCGCACGGAACGAACAGATGAATCAGGTAGAGATGGTCCCTTGGATTTGAGATCCCTGGTGCACACGGGCGCCGGGATACTTCGAAGATTTTCGAAGTTTCCCACAGGTATTTTTGCTCACGTTCCCATGGTTCACTGGTGACAGAATGAATGCACGGACCCTACTCTTTCTGGCTGCGATCTTCGCCGCGGTCATCACTGCTGCCTGCGTGCAGACGGCGCAGCCGGGAGCCCTCCAGCCCCTCGCCGCAGAAGCGGTGAACCTCTCCGGGGCAAACACCACGGTGACGGGCTTCGCCCAGTACTATGCGAGCCCGGAGCTTGCGATCGACGCCGGTGTTCCGGCCTACGACCTCCCGCTGGCGCTGCAATCAGTCGCCAATTATGGCGATGTGGCCTCGGAGATCCCCCTCGGTGCAGATGCCGAGTCCCTGCTTGCGCAGCACGGCTTCGTGGTGATCGCCAACCCCTTCAACCCGCAGGAGGAGGACATCATCCGGCCCTATACGATCGTACAGGAGCGCCAGCTGCCCGTCTTCATCACGAGCGACTCGCTCCTCCACCTCTACCACATCCAGTTCGACGAGACCCTCCGCCGGATCGAGGAGCGGGAGTTCTACGACGCCATCTGGCAGGTGAGCGACCACCTTCTTCAGGAGTCGCTTGCCGTATACGCCGGTGCCGAGGGAGACGCGAAGGAAGCGGCCCGGAGGAACGCCGCCTTCTGTGCCGTGGGGCTGAGCCTGCTCACGCCGCAGCCCGACCAGATCATCCCGGAGGAAGATGCGTGGGCGTACGAAGCGACCCATTTCTCCCGTGAGGAGGCGGACCGCTATCGTGTCAGCGTCCCCGCGGCGGTGCGCGGCGAGGTGGAGGCGGAGCTCGCCCTGATCGAGGCGCACGGGGGATTCGCGCCTTCTCCCCTCCTCCACTACGATGAAGACTACTCCCAGTACATCCCCCGCGGCCACTACACCCGCTCCGAGAAGCTCAAAAACTACTTCCGGGCGATGATGTGGTACGGCAGGATGACCTTCCTGTTGAAAGGGGGCACCCCCGATGCCCTCGTCTCCGCAGAGGACGCCCGGATCCAGACCGCCGGTGCGACGCAGATCACGGCGGCAATGGCGGCGGACCCGGCAACGCAGGCGCTCTGGGACCGGGTGTATACGGTGACGGCCTTCTACGTGGGCTTCTCCGACGATCTCGGCGTTTACGAGTACCTCGAGGCCATGAACCGGGTGTTCGGCGGGACGTTCGATCCGGCAGCAGTGAGGGAGGATGAGGTGGCGGCGCTCAAAGCGGAACTTGCCGCCTACCGTTCACCGCAGATCTACGGCGGCACGGGCAACTGCCAGATCCCGCCCCCCTACTCGCCCGAACAGGCCGACCGGTGCCTGGAAAGCACGAGGGGGTTCCGGCTGATGGGCCAGCGGTTCATCCCCGACTCGTACCTGTTCTCCCGCCTGGTGGGGCCGTACACCGGCGCCTATTCGGGCACCGGGCAGCCCTTCACGCTGGTGGGATCGACACGGGGCTTTCCCATGGGCCTCGACGTGATGGCGCTGCTCGGATCGGAGCGCGCCCGGGCGATCCTTGACGAGACTGGCAATGATGACTACGCCCTCTACGACGCCCGGTACGCTGAGCTGGAGGCGGAGTTTGCGAACTTCACGGTCGCAGACTGGAACCGGAACCTCTACTGGAGCTGGCTCTACTCCCTTAAACCGCTCCTCGCCGACGTCGGGCCCGGGTATCCCGCGTTCATGCAGGGCGAGGCATGGCAGGACAAGCAGCTGAACTGCGCTCTTGCGTCGTGGACGGAGCTGCGCCACGACACCATCCTCTATTCCAAGCAGAGCTACACCATGGAGGCAACCGCCATGCCGCCCGAAGAGCAACAGCAACCGGTGGTGGGCTATGTCGAGCCGGTCCCCGAGTTCTACCACCGCCTGCTCGCCCTCACCCGGATGACCAGCGCCGGGCTCGAGGAGATGGAGGTGCTGGACGAAGCCTCGAAGGCAAGGCTCAATCGGCTTGAAGCGGTCCTCAAGCGCCTCGAGGAGATCTCGGTACGCGAACTGGAGAACGAGAGGCTCGCCGAAGATGATTACGCATTCATCCGCAATTTCGGTGACGAGCTCGAAGGGGTCATCGCGGACGTGGACGATCAGGCGAAGAAGACCACCATCGTCGCCGACGTCCACACCGACGCCAACAGCAGGATGGTGCTCGAGGAGGGCGTGGGCTATGTGGACATGATAATCGTCGCCTACCCCCTGCCCGACGGCCGGATCCTCTGCGGCGCCGGGCCGGTGATGACCTACCACGAATTCACGCACCCGATGGCCGAACGCCTGAACGACGAGCAGTGGCGCGCAATGCTCGAGACCGATCCTCCCGCACGGCCCGGGTGGACGGCGTCGTTTGCGGCATAGATGACACCATGGCGGAGGGGTGGCGCCCCTCACCCCCTCCGCGTCAATTCCAGAAACCTCTCAGATCTCTTTTTTGCATGATTGCATACGTTTAATTTTGCAAAAATTGGATATCATCGTATGAAAGTCGGCATTATTCGCTGCCTCATGACCGAAGACATCTGTCCCGCAACGACGGACTTTGTTGTCACAAGAGAGGGGAAGGGTGCGTTTCAGGAAACTGGTCCGGTTGATATCGTGGGATTCGTGACCTGTGGCGGCTGTCCGGGAAAGAGGGCCATCCCGCGTGCGAAAATGCTTGTAAACCGGGGTGCGGAAGCAATTGTCTTTGCATCCTGCATCAGCAAAGGAAATCCCATCGGGTATCCGTGCCCGCATTACGCCGACATGCGGGATTGCGTGATAAAGGCTGTCGGCCCGGATATCCGCATCATCGAATGGACGCATTGAACAAAAACGACGTTTTGTGCAGGACATCCCCTGCACTATCCCTTTCCATGCGTTGCACTCAGGGAGGGTTGCGGGTGGATGTCGTCGTTCGCCGCGTGATCCGTGCGGGAGAGGGTGGGCCCCTTCCTTGTTACACCAAAAAAATCCTCTCGATCCAGCTGGATGCCGATACCGGGGGGTAGTACCGCTCATCCACCCCGTACTCGCCCCTGATGCAGTGAAGGATCTCGACAAGATCATCGCAGAAGAGATCCATATCGTCGGATTTGTGGAGCATGATCCTGGTCCCGTTGAGGGAGAACCCGTCCGTGATATCCCTGCGGCTCTGCCTGCTGCAAAAGATCACCGGCACGTCACGGTGCGCCTCCTGTACTATGTCGGGAAACTGCATGCGCTCCTTGGCCGTGCGTGCATGGTCGACCACGATGACATCGAATGCCCGGGATTTCAGCTGTGCCTGTGCGGCGGCCGCCGACAGGACGGTGGTGACATGGATCCCGCAGTCCTGTTCGAGACGGGCTTTCGCATACGCCAGCAGAAAGACATCATCACCAACCATGAGCACGTGAGTCATCAGCAGCACCCCCAAATCCACGAAAGAGGCAGTAATATACTGGGAAAGCATTATTCTCCCCCATATAAATGCCTTCCTATATATCTCTCAGGATTTTGTCGTATTCGCTCAAATACGGGCCGATGGATTACCTTTTGCACTCCCATGCCCGCGGACCTCCGCCAATGAAGCCCTGCCTACGGGGATGCGGATCTCGTGCGCCATCTCCCCTCGGGGAGGCAAATTTCAAACCGCGCACCCGCACCTTCCCCGCCTGCCTCACGGATCGCCAGCCCGGTGATCTCGAGGATCTCCCTGACCAGAAACAGGCCGTACCCGGTATGCGTCCCCACGCCCTTTTCGAAGATATGCTGCTTCATACTCTCCGGTACGCCAACCCCGTCGTCCTCGACGACCAGAAGACTGCACCCATCATCCTCGCAGAACGAGACCGAGATTCTCGATGTACACTGCCCGTGGATAACAGCATTCTCGAGGAGATTACAAAATGCCTTTTCCAGCATGGGATCTGCATAGATCTCCAGCGGCCCTGTGGCGATGTCCAGCTGCATGCCGTTTAATCTGATAGTATCTGCCGCCCGTTTCACCAACCATTCCACATGCTGCCATTCCGGGTCCTTCTCTCCCATGTGCTGGTAATCGCCGGTGAACGTGATCTGGCGGCGGATGGTGTCGGTAATTTCCTTCATCCGTCCGCAGAACTCCCGTGCGCTGGAGTTTTCGAGCCGTTCCTCCTCGAGAAGGGCGAGATACGCCTGCAGGGCACCCACCTGGTTGAGGATGTCGTGTCTCGTGACGCTGGAGAGGAGATTAAGGACATGGTTTGCCGATTTCAGGGATTCGTTGCTCTTCTTCAACGCCTCCCGCGCATGGATGCGGGCGATTGCGCTCCCCATCTCCGCAACCATGGCCTCCAGTGGTTTGCGGCACCCGTCCGGGATAGCGTCCTGCGTGCGGGAGGCGATAGTAATGAGCCCGATGGGCATGCCTTCGAAGAGGATGGGGAGGATCGCCACGGCGGAGATCCCCTCCTCCTCGAGCAGCAGCTGGAGACAGTCGCCGAGGTCCGCCAGTGCTGGAAACCAGGCACCGCCACGCAGGGTCTGTTGAATCAGTTCCGGGCATGGTTTGTTGCGGGTTTCCTTTTGAACAAACGCATCCGATACCCCAATGGCATGGGCGAGCTTCACATCGCCCGACTCCTCGTTGTAGAGGAACAGACTTCCGCAGTCCATGCCGGAGACGTCCATCGCATAGGCGATGCAGAGGCCAAATGCCTCATCAAGGGATGATGCCCCGGCAAGGCCGAAGGCGAGATCCCTCGATGCAACAATCTGCGCTTCCGGTATCTTGCGCCCGGAGATATCCTGGTGCGCCCCCACCATGCGCACCGGAGCGCCATCCTCGTCACGCTCGACCACCCTGCCGCAGGCATAGATCCACTTCCATGTCCCGTCCCTGCAGCGCATGCGGAATTCTGCCTTTGCATACGGCTTTTTTCCCTCGAAATGTTCGTGGATGGCGCGCTGTGCTGGCGGGAGATCCTCGGGGTGGACCATGTGGGCGAATGTGCCGTCGCGCAGCTCGAGTTCATCGGGCGCATAGCCGAGCATCGATGCATAGGCATCATCGTAGAATACCCGTCGTTCCGCAGGATACCAGTCCCAGACGGCCAGATTGGCCGCTTCAATGGCGAGATCCAGCCGTTCTTTGCTTTGCAGGCGTTCGGATTCGATGGCTTTCAACGCGGTCAGTTCCAGTCCTGTTTTCACCGCACCGATGATGGTTCCCTGCGCATCCCGCACCGGGGTAGCCCGCATGATCCATTCCCCCCCTCCGGGCACGCGGGTGAGCGCGGCACGCGGCTCGCCGGTTTCGATCGCCTCCAGCACCGGGCAGGCTTCACACGGCTGTGAGCGCTTCTGCCAGACCTCGTAGCAATACTGGCCGGTGAGATCCTCGCCCAATCCGCCTGCAGAATAGTGCGCAGCCTTATTTGCCCAGACAATCCTGCAATCGGCGTCCTGGAAGACCACGTTTTCCGTCACGTTGTCGAGGATGATCCTCTTTAAGGATTCCGACGCTGCAAGCGCCTCTTCCGATCGCCGCCGCTTGACGGCGTGCCGGATTTTGTGGGCGAGTTCGGCAAACTGGGATTCGGGATCGACTCCTTTCTGCAGGTAGAAATCGGCGCCGTTGTTCAGCGCTTCGATGATCACTTCCTCCCTGCCGCGGCCGGTGAAGAGAATGAAGGGAATGTATTCGGGGCGCGCTCGCACCGCTTTTAAGAATGCGATCCCGTCCATGCCGGGCATCTGGTAATCGGAGACGATGATGTCGAAGGTGGTGGATTCCAGTACGTTCAAGGCCTCCTGTGCAGACGTGCATACCTCGCATGCGCAGCCGCCCCGTTCCTCGAGGTAGAGCGTGGTGACCGTGGCCATTATCGGCTCGTCATCGACGACCAGTACGCGGATGGGATCCATGAATCAGTGCAAATATTATTGTACGCTTATAAAAGGGCTGTGATTTGATTTTACGTGATTCGGGCCCCATTAAGGGCATTTATCCAGACACACACTCTCCTATGAGCTGTGTGCATATATCGGGAGGGCCCGGTGTCTCTGCCGTCGCCCGCGGGGTTCGGAAATTCACCTGTATATCTCAGGCAACGGAGGGGCGTTTGTTTTAATAGCGCCCCCGAGATAGACGTTTGTGATGGCTTCGTCTTTGGGGATCTCCGAACCCCTTCGAGCGCGATCCTGCCGTCTTCGAGCAGGTATGTGCGGTCGACGACCTCGATTGCTTTTTTGGTATTCTGCACGAGCCCGATGAGGATGCCGGCGATCCCGGCGCGTGGCCCGCGTGGAGGGAGCCGTCGAGAAGAAGGGTGTCGCCGGTGACCGCGTGTACCTCAGCGGGCGTGCGGCAACAGTGCTGGAAGGGCGCCTGCGGCAGTCCGCGGCGTACCCGCCCTCCTCCTGACAGGCGTTTCTCCCTTCTTTCCCCGGCGGCGAGAAGATACTTGTCGAGAGCAAAATGGAACCATCGACACTACTCTCAAACACCCTTGCCTCCTTGTTTTCGTATCCCTTTCAGCATACCCTTCGCCGGGGCGCTGCGCGTATATCAATGCACATAACTTCTCGCGGCACGAATGCCTCTTCCAAAGCAGCGTTTCGTGAGCGACATGGGTGGATCCAGCAGTTCTGTCGTACTCCTCGGGGAGATGGATACCGGTGCCGGCATGGCCATGGGAGGAAAGGCTGCATCGCTCCACCGGCTTGCCGGTGCCGGCCTTCCCGTCCCGCCGGCGGTTGTCCTGACAGTGGACTTCTTTGCAGAATGGACGGCGATTCTCCGGAAGACGGATGCCTGGCAGGATCTCTTCTCCGGTGACGAGGGGGTGCGGGACGACGCGCTCAGGCATATCGCTGCAGTGTGCGGCACGCTCGAACTCTCGGAGTCCCGGCGGGAGGCGCTGTGGTGTGCACTGGATCGGCTGCCGGGGGAAGGAGGGCTGTATGCCGTCCGTTCGTCTGCAGGCGATGAAGACATGAGCGATGACGCATTCGCAGGCATATACCGGACAGTCCTCGGCGTCAGGAAAGACCAGCTGGAGGAAGCCGTACGGGAGGTGTTTACCTCCCGGTTTGCGCCGAAGGCCTTTGCGTACCGCGATGCGAAGGGCGTACCCTCCCGTGACACGGGTATGGCGGTCATCGTCCAGCAACTGGTTCCGAGCGAGGTCTCGGGGGTCGCCTTCTCGGCAAACCCGGACAACAACTCGCGCCATGAAGTTGTCATCAACGCGAACTGGGGGATCGGCGAAAGCATCGTGTCGGGGCGTGCCACGCCGGACTTCTACGTCGTCGAGAAGTACGGGGACAGAGTCCTCGGGAAGCGGCAGGGCGGCAAAGAGTGCTCGGTATATGCCTCCCCCGACGGGGGCCTTGCGGAGCGTACCGGCCACCGCACCGGTGAATGGTCGCTCTCCGAAGACGGGATCTTCCGGGTGCGCGACCTGGCGCGAGAGGGGGAGGCACTCTTCGGCTATCCGGTCGATATCGAATGGACATTTTCGGGCACTGATTGCTATCTCCTGCAGGCACGGCCGATCACCACGCTCGTCCCGTTCGATAGGAGGCTCCTGACCCTGCCCGGAGAACCCCGGCGCCTCTACATGGACCTCACCCTGATCGAGCACGGCATGCAGGGGTCTCTCTCGCCATTCGGGTCGTCGTGGCTCGACCGCATCCTTTCCTGCACGCTGGAAGAGCTGACCGGCGTTGCAGGAACCGGCAGCGACATCGCACGCGGCCTCGGGCAGACGCTCGACGGGAGAATATACCTCACCATCTCGAATCTCCTCTGGCTGGAGAAGCCATGGCTCATCGCCCTGCAGTTCGAGGGCATTGATACATCGACGGCGGCGGTGGTGCGGGGCCTTGACACCCGGGCGTGGCGGAACCCGAAGAAGCCGGAATGCCTGAGGTGGGTCGTCCCCCGCTCGCTCTGGCATTCAAAGGATTTAATCGGGGGAGCAGTACTGGGCTTTTTCTTCCCCGCCCGCCTGCGTGGCCGGTATGCAGAACAGGTTGCCCGATTCCAAACCGCCATCGCAGACCTCGAAGGGACCACCGCGGACCTGCGGGAGTTCTGCGACGAGTCCGGACGGATGGTCGTCCGGCTCGTCAAGGAATCGACCGGGGCCACGCTGATCGCCTCAGAAGCCGCCCGCCTGCTCCTGCGCAGGATGTTCGCGGCCGATCTTCCGGCGATCCGGTCAAAGGCCGACATACTGGACCGGGCGCATCCCGGGAATATCACGATCGCAATGGGCCGCTCCATGCACCGCCTTGCAGCGCAGATCGATCCCGCGCTCCTGTCGGATCTTCCCGCCCTTGCCGAACGCATACGGCGCGGGCAGATGCCTGATGCGTTCATGGAGGCGTGGGAGGAGTATCTGGGGGTCTACGGGTGCCGGGGGCCGCGTGAGATCGATCCCGCCGCAAAGGGGTATGCGGGCGACTGGCCTCTGCTCCTTGCCCAGATCAAAAGCCTGCACCCGTCTTTCTGCGGGAGGATGAACCCCGAGGAGCGGTTCTTGGAGATGCGGCGGGACCGGGAGCAGGCATACGCGGAGCTCCACGACCATTGCAGGCGGCAGGGCCGCCTGAGAGCCCTGTACTTCAGGCACCTCTGCAGGGTGCTCGACACCTTCGGAGGCCTTCGCGAGGATCACAAGTACTATCTGGTCGTGGCAACCTCCCTCGTGCGCGGTAGGGTGCTGGAGATAGGCCGGCACCTGGTCTCTGAAGGCCGGATTGGAGCTGCAGAGGAGGTGTTCCTGCTCAGCATCGACGATGTCCGGCACGCCCTCGCACATCCCGGGGCGGAGCTGCGGGGCAGGGTTGCGCGAAACAGGGCCGCATACGAGCGGATCGACAGGTGCAACCGGTTCCCGGCGCTTTTCGATTCATGGGGGCGTACCTGGAAGCAGCCGTCCAGAGGTGCGGGTCCCGGCGAACTCGCGGGGTACGGCGTCTCCGGGGGAACAGCCCGCGGCCCGGTGAAAGTGCTGCGCTATCCCGGAGAAAAAGAGATCTCACCGGGGGATATCCTCGTGATCGGCGCTGCGGACCCCGGGTGGACGCCGTCGTTTATCAGCGCAGGCGGCATCATCCTCGAGGTGGGCGGGCTCCTGCAGCACGGCTCGATTATCGCTCGTGAATACGGGAAGCCCTGTGTGGTGGGAATTGAGAACGCGACCGTGATGTTTTCGGACGGACAGGTGGTCGTGGTGGACGGCACCCTCGGGACGGTGAGCGTGGAGCATTGAGTGCCGCGCGGGTCGGAGGGGTATCACGTCCGCGATTGGTTTCGGCCGGGGAATTCGCCACTCCCTGCCAAACCTTATAGTGGTGCACGAGAAGATCTGATCATAGATCCTGGGAGGAGGAAGACGTTACCGGATCCGACAGCAATCAGACCTTTTTCATCCCCCCGTCAGTGCACCCCCACCCCGATGACGAGAGCCCATTTGTGAAGTGGTGGTATCTCCAGGGCACGTTTCAAGGTGAGGACTGCCGGACGAGAAATTTTGTCGCCTGCTTCTTTTCTTTGCGGCTGCCCGAGGAGGGCACGCCGGGTTCGATGTACCTCTGCTCGGTCATCGACCCGGCAACAGGAGAGCACGGCAAAGAGATCCTCATTGACGAGCGCTCGCGTGCCTGGTACCTTGAGAGGCTCGCCGTTCTCCCGGGACACTTCGGCATCAGCCGGTGCATCGCGGAGACAATCCAGCGAGAAATCGCCGATTATGGCCTGTATCCACCGTTTTCCTGTCCGGAGAGCCCGATGCGGATCTCCTCGCAGGCGATCGCATGGGACACTGCATCTCTCTCGTTTGCCCCATCCGCCATATCGGTGTCATTCACCGACCCCGGAACCGGCCGGCCGGTTTTCCTTCTTCTCGAACCGGAGGTGCCGTTCGTCGACATCCCCGGCCTGCTCCCCGACGGCGAGGAGATCGGGATGGAGTACGTGAGCTGCCCCCGGCTCTCGGTGCAAGGAAGGTACGGCGACGAAGCGATCAGGGGGGAGGCATGGTTCGACTGCCAGGCAGGCGGAGATGCATGGTTTGTGAAACCACATGCCGGTGCCCACCGTCCGGAGGAAGCAGCCTGCGATCCCCTCGGCTGGGACTGGTGCGGTGTCAACCTCGACGACTGCCGGAGCCTGCTCTTCATGCACCGCAAGAATATAGGCTCCGGCGAGACGGAGGCGAAGTTCTGCGTTCTCTTTGAGGGATACGATGCAAGGTATTTCCCGGATTTCGAGCTCGATCCGCTGCGGTCCTGGGAGAGCCCGATCACCCACATCCACTATCCTATCGAGTGGGCGTTCTCCGTGCCCGAAATCGGGTGCCGGCTCACCTTCTCGCCCGAAATCGATGCGCAGGAGATCGAGCTGATAGGGATATCCGGCGGCATATGGGAGGGATCGGGAACGGTCTCCGGCGAAATCGGGGGCGCCGCGGTCTCGGGACGAGGCCAGCTGGAGCTCTACGGCTGCGGGTACATACAGGACCTCTCCGACTTCCTCGCCCGGTTCCATGCAAAGATCGATGCGGGACTGGCCGGCATGTTCCCGCCGGCGATCGATGGTGCATGGTGCGACGCCATATTCGGCAGGCACCAGCCGATACTGGACTGCACGCCAATGACGGAGACGATCGCAAAACCGGTGTGGGACCTTCTCTCGCGCAACGGGAAGCACTGGAGGCCCATATTCGGGTTCCTGATCGCCGAGGCGATGGGCGTTCCGGTACGAGAGGATATCGAGCGGTTGTTCATCCTCACCGAGCTCCTGCACACCTCGGCACTGATCATCGACGACATCGAGGACCAGTCGCTTCTCCGGCGGGGCGAGGAGTCTATTCATATTCGCTACGGCATCGATGTGGCCATCAACGCGGCAAGCACCCTGTACTTCTTCCCGCAGAGCGTCGTGGCCCGCGCCGGGTGGCTGACCGAAAGCCAACGCTACGAAATTCTGACGCTGATGACCGAGACCTCGCTCAAGGCACACCTCGGCCAGGCCCAGGACATCTACTGGTCCGGAACAATCTCGCGCGAGAACCTCGATCGCTGGCTCTCCAACAGCCTCGATGCACAGCTCCTGCAGATGTATGCGTTCAAGACCGCGTCGGCCACCGAGGGCGTCGCTGCGCTCTCGGCGATATTCCTCGACCTTGCCGAGGAGAAGAAAGAGGCATGTCTTGCATTCGGCAGGGGGATGGGTATTGTCTTCCAGATCATCGACGACGTCCTCAACTTCAGCGACTCGCCGGAGTGGCGGAAGGTGCAGGGCGAGGATCTGAAGGCGGGGAAACCGACCTATGCGATAATCCGGGCGATCGGGATGCTTGAAGATGCGGAATCCGAGCGGCTGAAGGACATCCTCTGCACGCCGGCGTTACGGGAGGACGAGTCCGTTCTTGCCGAGGGGATCGCACTCGTCAGGAAATCGGGAGCGGTGGAGAGTTGCGTGCAGGAGGCGGTGGACATGATCGAGGATGCATGGAAGCAGTTTTCCCGGTATATCCCCCCCTCGCCTGCAAAGCTCATGCTCCGGGTGGTCTGCGCAAACCTGATCCAGATGGCATACGACACCTGAACGGCGGTCTCTGTGTGACGGTGATTCTCGGATACACCTGAGGGGGGGCACTTTCGGTCATATTGGATGGTGTGCAGGGATGCGTTGCAGATGCGAATGCCATCCCCCGTCGGTCCGCTCTTTTAATGGAAGCGGTGATTCTCATTCCCGTGAGCCCGGCAGCAAGGAAAAACGGTTGGGAATAATCGCTATTTAAACTCAAGGTGGCGGAATGCCTGATTGCGCATGCATCCACATCATTTATATGGCAGTGTCTGCATCTTCTCTCCGGAGTTTTTTACTCCATGGTGCGGGGCCGAACGGATACCATCACACTCTATAGAAAATGAAAAACTGGCATAATCCTCTAAAATACCCAAACTTTGCTTTTTTCGGGCGTCATGCTTGCGGCCGTGCGCCTGCAGTGCATTCCCGGTCAGGACGCCGGCGGCTGTCAATGCAATTCTTTTTCCTATTACAGAATGTTAAATTCATACTGTCAACTTCAGACGCATCCTCATCTCCATCGAATTTACGCGAAGGTCACACCCATGGCAGAGAACAGGAAAAAATTCGATAAAAAAGGCGCAGGAAATATGGACGAGATCGCAAAGACCCTCTTTGCCCCGATATACCCGATGATCGCACAAAACATCATCGATCGGTTCGGGATCACCGAAGGCATCTGCATCGACCTCGGGAGCGGGCCCGCATCACTGGCAATCGCCGTGGCGGCGCAATCCGACCTCGAAGTCATCGCGCTTGATTTTTCAGACCACATGCACGAAGCCGCCTCGCGAAATATCGCAGATGCAGGACTGAGCGGCCGGATTCGCCTCCTGCGCGGTGATGTGCATGACATTCCCCTTGCCGACGACACCGCAGACCTGATCATCAGCAGGGGCTCGATGTTCTTCTGGGACGACGTCCATCGCGCCTTCCGGGAGATCTACCGGGTCCTCAAACCGGATGGCAGAACCTACATCGGCGGGGGGTTCGGAAACCGGGAACTGCGAGACTCGATTTCGGCCGAGATGATCCGCAGAAACCCCGATTGGAAGGAATTCAACCGCAAAAACATCTCCCCGGAGAACGTTGCGCGGTTCCGAACCGTGCTGGAGGAGATCGGCGTTCCCTCGTTTGACATCATCCACGGGGACGAGGGGTTCTGGATCGTGATTGCCAAGACCACCGGCGGAGCGCTCCCATGAAATGTCCGGTCTGTGAAATCGGGTGCGATATCGCCGAGGGACGATCCGGCCGGTGCAGGATGTACGCCAACCGCGACGGCGAGATCGTCGAGCGGTTTCCCGAATCCTACCTGACCATGCTCCCCATCACCATCGAGACGATGCCGGTGGTCCATTTTGCCCCGAAAAACAAGTTCTTCCAGGTCAGCACCGTGGGGTGCACCTTCACCTGCCCGGGGTGCATCTCGGAGACACTGACAGTGCACGCCGATGCGGTGGCGGGCAATGCAGGAAGACTGCACCGGCATCGTCTTCTGCCTCAATGACCCCGCCGCCTCGTACTTCACTTTTCTCGCCCTCGCACGGGAGACGCACGCGGCCGGTCTCCGGGTAGGGTGCTCGACGAACGGGTACTTCACCGAATCCGCCCTCGCCTCCCTCATCCCCTCCCTCGACTTCGTCAACATCGGCCTGAAGGGGTCATCCGATGAGCGCTACCGAGAGTGCGGGGCGAAGTCGGCGGACCCGGTGTTTCGGAACATCCGCACGCTGCATGAGGGAGGGGTGCACGTGGAGGTCTCGGCAATGTACATCAACGGCGCCGATGAGGAGATCCTCGAGGCGGCACGGCGGGTGGCGGAGGTATCCCCCGACATTCCGTTGCAGGTGATGCAGTTCGTGCCCTTCGGTGACGCGGCGCCGGGCCTCGAGCCGACGATCCGGGAATCGGAACACATCACGGACCGCCTGCGCACGATCCTCCGCTTCGTCTACCTCTTCAACTCGCCCGGCACCGAATACCTCACCACCATCTGCCCGGTCTGCGGCACTGCAGTCATCGAACGTGAATTCTACGGGCCCATGGGCTGTCGCACCACCGCCTCCCTCGCAGGCGGCAGGTGCCCCTGCGGCTGGCAGGCTCCGGTGCGGGGCTCCATCAACGATCAGCAGTATACCGAATACGGCATGCTCGGCGGCTACCGGACCACGCGGGCCATTGAAATGGCCCATGCCATCCTGGTCACCCTGGGGATCCGTGACGACCAGGAGCTCGGCTCCGTCCTCGGCGACATCATCAGGGAAGACTTGATCCGGGGCATGCACGACCGCATCCAGCAGATCGATTCATGGCTCGGGCTGATCGAAGACCTCGCCGCCCGTGCGGGACGGGAGGGGGAAGGCAGGGGACTGATTGCCTTTATCCGGGAGCGGGTCGACCGGATCGCCGCCGGCAGCGCCCTCGCCAAAACCCGACCTCGCGTCTACTACTCGATGGGCTACCCGCTCTTCGCACTGAATGCGGAGCGATTCGAGACCAACCTGGTGGAAGCGGCGGGAGGGACCTGCGTCAACAAGCGCATCGAGCGGAAGGGCAAGCCCGGGGTCAATATCTCCGCAACAGAACTCAACGACCTCAATCCCGAATACATGTTCATTTCAGGATTTCTCTCCTCGCCCGCGTCGGACTACCTCCACTACTGCACCACGCACGGCATCGAGACCGACGCGGTCAGGGCGGGCAGGCTCTTCAATATCCCTGCGGGATGGGATTTCGGCAGCCCGAGGTGGATCCTGAGGTTCATGTGCATCGCGAACACCATTCACCCCGAGATCTTCTCCTTCGATCTTGAACACGAGCAGCGGGAATTCTACCGGAGATTCTACGGTATTACGTCGGGAACCATCGTCACAAACCGCGATTTTCCCCGGCCGATGGTTGGCACGTCGAAAAATCTGTCCGGGGAACGGGTTCGGCAACAATAATGCAATGTTCACCGACCGTCCCGGGTGTTTCAGCCGTAGCTGAGGTGCAGGCCGACGCCGACCTCCTGCAGGGGGGCGACCTCCGCCAGCGCACAGGTGGCCCGAAACCCGGTGCAGTGGCAGGCATGGACCTTCGTCGGCTGCAGCCTCTCGAAGTAGCGGCATGTTTCCCGGATCTGTTCTTCCGGGGAGACCAGAAGGTGGAAGCCCCCGATGACGTCGACCACGCGCCGCTCCCCGGTCACCTCACGCGCCTGCTCGATGATGTTGCAGATCCCCGAATGGGCGCACCCGGCGATGACCACCAGCCCCCGTTCGGTCACGCACGCGATCCCCGTATCGTCGGTGAGCATATCCGGCACCCAGCGTCCGTTTTGCATGACCTCCCCCACCGCCTGCCTCCCCTCGAAATCGTGCCGTCGTTCGATCCCGCCGAGGAACACGATGCGGTCGGTAATCCAGACGGGATCCGCACTCAGCCGGACCTCGCCGAGAGAGGCAAGGGTGTCTTGAGCCACAAAGCACCCGATATTCCTCCCCTCCTCGTCCCGTTTCGGGTCAAAAACGGATGGATGAGCCAGGAACACAGGCGATGCCAGCTCCCTGCCCTCGATCGCGGCCTCGATGATGCGCTTGGCCAGCGGCTCCAGCCCGCCGGTATGGTCGAGATGGCCGTGGGAGAGCACGACCCGGTCCGCTTCGAGGGGGTCGAGGCCCATTTTGTGGGCGTTGTCGAGGAAGAGGTCGGAATACCCGGTATCGAAGAGGATGCCCGTGTCCCCGTCCCTGAGGAGGAGGGAGAGCGCGGGCTCACCCCGGAAATAGCGGTCGATGAGGGTGGCGTTGTCCACCAGCACGAAGATATCCATGCAAGATCGCACAGGGATCGGCGGGAGAGCAGAAAAATCTGGGCTTTGTGACGTACTTCATCCCGCAACGCCCGCTCCCTCCATCCTTTGCTTGGCGGAAACAAACGCCAGCAGCGCCAGCACCTGCATGACCACTTCGATCGCGAGAATCAGCGATAGCGAAATGCCGTCGATCCAGCCGAGCGCCACGCTTCCAGCAAACCACGCTGCCCCGTACACTGTATTCAAGATCCCGTAGGCGCGCCTCCCGCGTCGAGAGGTGGGGGTAGTCGGCCACCGCAACCCGCTGGAAGAAGGCGGCGGAGAAGATGAGCGGTCGGTGACGCTCCGGGCCCTTTCGTAGATACCCTCCCCGAAGAGGCTCACGATGCTGAAAAGGGCGATGGCGGCGTCGGCCATGGTACTATTGAGTAATTGCCGGGTGCGGGGGAATCGAGCCATTGGTTTTTCCGGATGGCACCACCCCCGTCATCCGGGAGCACCGGGCGACCCTCTTTTCGTGTGGGGAAACCAGAGGGTACATGCATGAGCTGCAAAGCGCAGATCCTCGACGACCTCCTGAACACAGCACACGATCGGGGGGCGAGCGTGGCGGGGTACCTCCCCGCGGCAGCCCTCAGGGACTGCCCGTCGGCGCGGGCGGCCGGTCCACAGGGTTTTTCGACCTTTTCCGGGACCATCGTCGTCCTCGGGCTCTACCATGACCCGGCGAAGCCGGAGATGGACTGGTGGGAGCCGGGGCAGAGCACCCCGGGGGACCGCATGCTCCGGGAAATCACCCGGGAACTTGCTGCATGGCTGCGGGAAACCCACGGCATCGAAGCAAAAGATATCCCCTACCAGGTCTATGACGGCGGGATCTACCTCAAGGATGCCGCGGTACTGGCGGGCCTCGGCTGCATCGGGAGAAACAACCTTGTGATCACCCCCGAATTCGGCCCGCGGGTGCGGTTCCGGGCGCTATGGGTCGACATGGAATCGGAACTGCCCGCACCCGGTACCATGGCACCCCCCTGCGAGGCCTGCAATCACCCCTGCGAGACACAATGCCCTCAGAATGCGCTCGAAGAGGGGAGGTATTCACGCGCCCGCTGCATAGCCCGGATGGAGGCTGACAAAGCCGCTCCCGTGGAAAAAACCGGAACAAAAGGCCCGGTGGACCATTGCCGGGTCTGCGAGCTCGCCTGTCCCGCCCACCGCATCCCATGATCCTTCACCCTATCCTATCGGAGCGTAGACCTCGGTGAGGATCTCCTCTACCGGAACCTCTCTCGGGTCGTTGAGGTAACCCTCGCGCAGGGCCCCGACAATGCTTGTATGGTTACTCTCCAGCCACGCGAAGAGTTTTTCGTAGGTGGCTGTGGCGTTCCCGTATGCGCCCCTGTGCACGATCTCTGCCATGGTCCCGCCGGGAAGCTCGTAGACACGGATCTCGCCACTCTCCCCGCTCCTGCCCGTGATGGGGAAGGCAACCTCGATGTCCACATTTCCCGCTGCATCGGCCGCAAACGCCTCATCGGAGGACATTTCATGGCAGACAAAGACCGGGGGCCTGCGAGCTGTACCCCGTGGGCCATTGCGAATTCCACCAGCTCCCCGATCATCGTGGCGATCTGCGGATACGGGCCCCTGCGGCGCCATCTCGATGACCTCCACCTCTTCCATTGCTTCGTCGTCATAGGATCACACCGTGCCGGACGCAATAACGGTAACGCTCAGGGGGGTGAACCTGAAGGGTGACCGTGACCATATCCACCCCGGGTATCGAACCCGGTGCGGACGGTGCTCACTCGGCAAAGTGCGTCTCCACCGATTCTCTCCGCTGCCTGATCCGGTACTTGTAGAGTTCGTGGCTTGCAAACAGCAGCAGGGGGAACGGAACCAGCAGGAGCAGGTAGTATGCCGGGATGTGCGCCGTATTGAAGATGACCTGTACGAGCCCGACGTTGAGGAGGGTATAGATCCAGACGAGCTCGAGGATGATCGCCAGGATCAGCAACCTGTTCTTCAGCAGGCCTTTGCTGAACGCGGAGTACTCCCACGACCGCAACGTCCACGCATTGAAGAGCTGGCAGGTGATCGCCCCGAGCAGCGTCATGGTCATCGCCTGGCGGTGCAGCTCCGTGCCCGTGATGGAGAGATCGCCGTACACCCACCCGTTGAGGAAGAGGAAACCGAGGAATGCAGACATCGCTGCGGCCGCCTCGATTACGCCGAGAAATGCGTACCCGCGCTTGAATACCTCCCTGTCCAGAATTCGTTCCTGTTTTCCCACCGGGGGTCGCCGCATGATGTCCTCCTCGGGTGCCTCGGTCCCGAGGGCGAGGCCGGGCAGCAGGTCGGACCCGAGATCGATGGTCAGGATCTGGATGACCGAGAGGGGGAGTGGAATGCGGAGGAAGAAAAACAGGATGTAGGGGACGATTTCCGGGACGTTGGACGAGAGGATGTAGGTGACGAATTTCTTGATATTGAAGTACACCGTCCGGCCCTCCTCGATTGCCGCGACAATGGAGGCGAAGTTGTCGTCGAGCAGTATCATGTCCGCCGCCTCCTTCGCCACCTCCGTTCCCTTGATCCCCATCGATATCCCGATATCGGATTTCCGCAGCGCAGGCGCGTCATTCACCCCGTCACCGGTCATGGCCACCACCTCCCCGGCATTCTGCAGGAGCGTGGCGATCCGCAGCTTCTGCTCGGAGCGCATGCGCGCGAAGAGCACGTTTTTTGCAGTAAGGAGGTCCTGCAGCTCTTCATCAGGCAGGTTTCGCGTATCGTCGCCGGTGAGCACTACGTCCACGTCAAGTCCGATCGTCCGTGCGATCGCCTCCGCGGTGAGGGGGTTGTCCCCGGTGAGCATGAGCACGCGGATGCCCGCCCTGTGGCATTTTTTCACCGCATCGCTGACCTCCGCCCTCGGGAGGTCCATGATGGCAATCAGGCCCAGCATGGTCAGGGCGCGTTCTGCGTCCTCCGACCCGCAGGCGACCGCGAGGACGCGATAGGCCTGCCGCTCGAACACTTCGGCCCGGGCCACGAACGCCTCCCGCTCCTTCTCGCCAAAGGGCCTGATGGCTCCCTCTTCATCGACATAAGAGTCCGAGAGCGGGACCAGCACCTCCACCGCTCCTTTGGAGAAAATGAAGGTTCTTCCGCCTTTCTCGTAGACGGTGGACATCATTTTGCGTTCGCTGGAAAACGGGATCTCTCTGCATTTGGTATAGCCGCTCGTATCGATGCCCGCTTTCCGTGCCGCCGCAACGATGGCGAGCTCCGTCGGATCGCCGAACACCTGGTGGTCGCGGATGGCGGCGCGGCAGTTCGCCATACCCGCGGTGAGGAAAAAATGTAGCTGTTCCTTTGATTCCGGGTTTTCGTTCCGGATGGTGAATTCTCCGCTCTGGTAGTACCCCTCGCCGGACACGGAGATCTCCTCCCCGCTCGTAAGATAGATCTCTTTGAGGGTCATCTCGTTGCGGGTGATCGTCCCCGTCTTGTCGGTGCAGATGACCGTGGCACTGCCGAGGGTCTGGACCGAGTCAAGGTTTTTTATCAGGGCGTTTCTTCGCGCCATATTGCGGCTCGCGAGAGAGAGCGAGAGGGTGATGGTGGGCAGCAGTCCTTCGGGCACGTTTGCCACGATCAGGGAGAGCGCAAAAATTGCCGCGACGAGGAACCCTTCGCCCGCAAAAAATCCGAGCACGAAAAATACCGCCCCCATCAGGAGGGCGGCAATGGTCAGGACGCGGGTGATGCGGATGATCTCCTTCTGCATGGGAGTGAGCCGTTTTTCCACTTCCCTGGTGAGCGAAGCGATCTTCCCGAACTCCGTCTCTGCGCCTGTGGCAAACACCACCGCCATGCCGTTGCCCGAGGTGACTGTGGTCCCCGCGAAGATGACATTTCGTGCATCGAGGATAGAATCACTCATATCCTGCTCATCCGTGCGCCTGGTCGGCCGGGACTCGCCGGTGAGAGTCGCATTGTTCACGTAGAGTGAATTTGCCTCCAGAACCACCGCATCAGCGGCAATCCTGTCCCCTTCTTCGATGATGAGAATATCACCCGGAACAATTACCCTGACGTTCACCTCCCGGATCTCGCCACCCCGGCGCACCTTGACGAGGGTCGGGATCAGTTTGAGGAGGGCTTCCACCGTTTTGTCCGCCTTATACTCCTGCCAGAACGCAAATGTGGCATTGACGATGACCGCGCCGAGGATGGCGAACCCGAGGATGTCGTATCCCTCCCCCGGTGCGTAATAATCGGCAATAAACGATAGTACTGCAGCTACTTCGAGAAGGATCGCGAAAAACTGGGTGAACTGCAGCATGAATTCTTTGAAATAGTTTTTCTTTTTCCGCTTCTCTATCTCGTTGGGGCCGACCTCAGCCAGTCTTCGTGCGACCTCCTGCTCTTCAAGTCCCGATTCGGAGGTCTTGAGATGTGAGAGGATCTCCTCTTTCTGGAGCGGATATAGACTCATGCGATCTCGGGCACTTCAGAGCTTTACACCGGCGATGTGATAGAAAAAGCTATCGGAGTGCCGACACGGCGCAGGATTGGGTTCCCGGGGGCATTCCGGGGGAACTTTTAATGTGCCTCCTCCCTATCTTCAGTGCCGAAGAGTTATGGTGTCCAAAATTCTCGCCGCGTTCGACGGATCGGAACCCTCGGAGCGCGCCCTGCAATGCGCCCTCGAGATCGGCAAAGCGCTGGGTGCGGAGATCCATGCGATATACGTCTTTAAGCCTGGCGAATTCCCTGCGATCCCCTCGAACATCACGCGCCTGGGCGGCAGGGGTGATCCTGCACTGGAGGTATTTGCCCGCACCATCAGGGAGGAGAGTGCAAGAATCGAGAAACGGATCGCTGACATCGCCGAGGAATATTCCACGCCGGTACGCACTCATAAGACGATTGGCGATCCCCGGGAAGAGATTCTGCGATTTGCAGCGATTATCGACGCCGATCTCATTGTCATGGGGTCACGTGGCAGGGGTATGGTCAAGCAGCTGCTGCTCGGGAGCGTGAGTTCCTATGTGGCAGAGCACAGCACGGTTCCGACCCTGCTGGTCCCGTGATCCCGCGGATCAGTATTTGAGGAGCTGTGCGTTCACGGCCACGATGATCGTGGACAGAGACATCAAAAACGCCCCCACCGCAGGCGAGAGGAGGATACCCGCTCCGTAGAGCACACCCGCGGCAAGCGGGATTGCAACCGCGTTGTACCCGGTCGCCCAGAGCAGGTTCTGCACCATTTTTTTGTACGTCGCCCTCCCCAGCCCGATCACCGAGGCCACGTCGTTGGGGTTGTTCTTTACGAGGATGATGTCGGCCGCCTCGAGCGCCACGTCGGTCCCCGCCCCGATGGCAATCCCCACATCCGCCTGCGCCAGCGCGGGGGCATCGTTCACCCCGTCACCCACCATGGCCACCACAAAGTCCCGCGACTGGATCTCTTTGATCTTCGCCGCCTTCTCCTGGGGGAGGACCTCGGCGAAGACCTCGTCAAGCCCGAGCTCTTCCGCGACCCATGCCGCCACCTCCTGCTTGTCGCCGGTGAGCATCATGCAGCGGATACCGTGTTCCTTCAGGGTCTCGATCGCCTGCCGCGATTCCTCGCGGATCACATCGGCAAGGGCTATCGCCCCGCAGACCTCCCCGTCGAGGATCACGTAGACCACCGTCTTGCCCTGCGACGAGAGGCGGGAGATCTCCCCGTTCCCCGCATCGAGCCCCTGCTCCCGGAGGTAGCCCGGGCTCACCACGAGCACCTCCCTCTCCTCGATTCTCCCCCGTACCCCTTTGCCGGGGATCGACTCGAACCCCTCGACCGCGAGGTGGTCGGATGCCGCCTCGGCGATGGCCTTTGCGATCGGGTGCTCCGAGAACCGCTCCAGCGATCCCGCAATCCTGAGCAGCCGCGCCTCGTCGCACTCGCCCGCAAGTATCACCGTATCGGTCACGCCGAACTGCCCTTCGGTAAGTGTCCCGGTCTTGTCGAAGACCACCGCCTGGAGGTTCCGGGCGTTCTCGAACGAGGTGCGGTTGCGGATTAAAAATCCCTGCTGTGCGGCGAGTGCGGTGGAGACGGTGACCACGAGCGGGATGGCGAGGCCCAGTGCGTGGGGGCAGGTGATGACCATCACCGTCACGCTGCGCTCCAGTGCGAAGACGAACTCGCTGCCCGCCGCCGCATACCACACGATAAGCGTGATCGCTCCAGCGCTGAGGGCGATGATGGTGAGCCAGAACGCGGCCCGGTCCGCCAGGTTCTGGGTCTGCGATTTCGCCGCCTGGGCTTCGTCCACGAGCTCGATCACCTGCGAGATAAATGAGTCTTTCCCGGTCTTTTGCACCTCCACGGTGAGCGACCCTTCCCCATTCAGCGACCCGCCGATCACCTCGTCCTCCGGTTCCCGCTCGACGGGGCGCGACTCGCCGGTCACCATCGACTCGTCCACCGATGAGGCGCCTTCCACGACCACGCCGTCCGCAGGGATACGCTCGCCCGGTTTGACGACAACGCGGTCTCCGCCCTGGATTTCATTGAGCGGGACGTCTTCGAGATCGCCGTCCGGTTTCACCCTGTGGGCGACGGAGGGCATCAGCTGTGCCAGCTCCTCCAGCGCCTTCGAGGCTCCCATGACCGACCGCATCTCCATCCAGTGACCGAACAGCATCACGTCGATCAGGGTGGCGAGCTCCCAGTAGAAGATCTTGCCCGTGATCCCGAACAATGCGAAGACCACGACGGTCGAGTATGCGTAGGCGTTGATGATGGCAATGCCGATCAGGGTCATCATCCCCGGGCGGCGCGCCTTCAGCTCGTCGTAGAGCCCCCGGTAAAACGGGTACCCGCCATAGAAGAACACCACCGAGGAGAGGAGAAACAGCAGGACGAGGTCACCGGAAAACCGGAGGGTATCCCCGAGCCCCGCCCATTCCTGGATCATCGGCGAGAGGATCAGGATGGGGACGGTCAGGACAAGGGAGACGAAAAAGCGCCGCTTGAAATCCGCGATCATCATCTCGTGGTGGGATGCATGCTTTCGGTCCCCATGCTCTCCCTGATGCTCGTCCATATCAGCAGTTCTCCTCCTGCTCACCACCAATCAGACATCGTCTCCATTCCTCGCCCGCATCACTCCCCGACCAGGTACATGCCGCACTGGGTGCACCTCAGGCTCCGGCAGGGCATTGCGGCGGTCTTCTGCACGGTGTACCCGCACTGGGGGCAGACACACCGCATCGGCGGATATCCCCGCCGCCGTCTTCCTTCTCCATAACGAATGCCGCGCATGGTGTTCACAGCCGGAGTATTCCCTCTCTCCGGCATAAGTGTTTGTGCGGGGAGCCTTGCGGGCCTGCAGGGGAGCGATAGGGGCCGGATCCGGCACTTTTCTATTCATAGAGGAGTGCAGTGCGGTATTCGCCGCATCATGAGCTGCAGATACACGGCCCTCGCCGGCGTACCGGTGCGAAACCTGCGGAACGCGCCAACGCATAAATATCCCGAGGTCGTCTCTTGACGCGGAGAGTGCCCCATGAAGTTTTCCTCACTCGTCTCGTTCTTTGAACGCCTGGAGGAGACCGCATCGCAGATCGAGATGACGGAGATTCTCGCAGACCTCTTCGAGAAAGCTTCTGAGGAGGATATCGATATCGTCTGTTATTTCGTGCTCGGGAATATTGCGCCCGGGTACTCTGAGGCTGACCTGGGGCTCGGCGACAAGACGGTGATCTCTGCACTTGCGCTTGGCTCGGGGCGTGACGAGGAGGAGGTATCCAGGTGGGTGCGGGATAAGGGGACACTGAGTGCTCTGGCCGCGGATCTCGAGATCCCGTGGAAAGAGGGGTTCAGAGACTATATCGCCGTGGAGGACGGACTGCGTGTGGAGGACGTCCACGATGCCCTCATGCAGATCGCGACCGCCTCCGGATCGGGTTCCATGAAGAAAAAAAAGATCATCCTTGGTGCCATGCTGGCTGCGGCGGATGCGAAGGAGCGCTATTATATCACGCGACTTGCCACCGGAACGATGCGGCTCGGTGCGGGGGACCGGACACTCCTTGACGGCATGTCGTATTCGATATCCGGCACAAAAGAGCACCGGCCGGTGCTCGAACACGCCTACTACACCTGCTCGGACATCGGCCACGTGGCGAAAGTTCTCAAACGGAGCGGTATTTCCGGCGTAAAAAAGATCCGGGTCTCCCTCAACCGGCCCATCCGCCCCATGCTCACCCAGCGTGTGGGTGAACGTGCGGAGATCCCCGAAAAGATCACGTCTGCGCGTATTGCGGCGGAGGAGAAATACGACGGCGAGCGGATCGAGGCGCACAAAGACGGCGACGATATCCACCTCTTCTCCCGCCGACTCACCGATATCACCGGCCAATTTCCCGATGTGGTCGAAGAGGTGCGATCCGGCATTGATGCAACGACCGCCATCATCGACGGCGAGGTGGTGGCCTATGATGCCGGGGAAGGGACCTACCAGCCGTTCCAGCAGCTGATGCACCGGCGGAGAAAGTACCACGTGAAGGAGTATGCGGAGAAGGTCCCGGCACGCTACGTCGTATTCGACCTCCTCTACCTGAACGGGAATTCGAAGATGAGCCTCTCCTATCCCGAACGGCGGGCGCAGCTCAAGAAGATCCTGACCCCCTCCGATTTCCTGAGCGTGTCGGGAATGAAGGTCTGCGCCTCGGCCGAGGAGATCCATGACGCGTTCTCGTCGAACCTGAAGCGGGGGCTGGAGGGCGTGATCTGCAAATCCTGTGCGAGCGATTCGGTCTATGAGCCGGGCAACCGGTCATGGCAGTGGATCAAGTGGAAGAAAGAGTACGAGACCGAACTCACCGACACCCTCGATCTCGTGATCATCGGTGCTGCTGCCGGAAAGGGAAAGCGGAGCGGTAGGTACGGCTCGGTGCTCTGCGCCGCCTACAACGAGGAGGAGGACGTATTCCAGACGGTGTGCAGCGTGGGTACGGGGTTCTCGGATGAAGAGCTGGAAGCGCTTCCCGGGAAGCTTGAGGATTGCAAACGAGAGAAAAAGCCCTCCCGGTGCCAGGTGCGGAACCAATCGGAACCGGACTTCTGGTTCTCGCCGGAGTTCGTGATCGAGGTGCTCGGATCGGAGATCACGCGGAGCCCCGCCCATACCTGCAACTGGGACGACGATGAAAAACGGGGATTCGCCCTCCGCTTCCCCCGTTTCATCCGCTGGAGGCCGGAAAAAAGCCCCGAGCAGGCGACCAGCGCAGAGGAGATCGCCCAGATGTACGGCCAGCAGGGGAGCTGAGAAACCGGATGGCTGAAAAGAAGGTGAGCAACGCGGAAATCGCCAGTATCCTGTTCGAGATCGCCGATCTCCTCGAGCTCAAAGGTGTGGCGTTCAAACCGCGCGCCTACCACAGCGCGGCCCAGACCATCGAGTCTCTCGGCGAGGATATCACCGAGATTGCCGGGCGGGGCGAACTCGAGGAGATCTCCGGGGTGGGAGAGAGCATTGCGGAGAAGATCCGCACGGTGATCGAGAAGGGGAATCTCCCCTATCTTGACCGTCTTCGGGAGGATATGCCCGAGGGCGTGCGGGAACTGATGGAGCTCGAGGGGATCGGCCCCAAAAAAGCACTCTTTCTCCACACAAAACTGGGAGTTTCCGGCATCGAAGACCTGGAGGCCGCCGCGAAGAAGGAGAAGGTGCGGGAGCTGGAGGGGTTCGGGGAGACGTCGGAGCAGAACATTATCGATGCCATCGCGGTCTGGAGAGAGCGCCACGAGCGTTTCCTGCTCGGGTACATCCTCCATGATGCGGAAGAGATCGAGCGCAAACTAAGGGAACACGACGCGGTCAAAAAGGTCTGCCTCGCCGGTTCCATCCGCCGGCGCAGGGAGACGGTGGGGGATGTGGACATCCTCGTCTCCACCGGTGATCCTGAGGCGGTTTCGAAATTTTTCTGCTCCCTGCCCGAGGCCAGAAGGGTGGTGATGGAGGGGCCCAAACGGAGCAGCATCGTGGTGGGGGAAAACCTCCACGTGGACCTGCGGGTGATCGATGGAGAGCAGTTCGGGGCGGCCCTCCAGTACTTCACCGGCTCCAGGGCCCACAACATCAAACTGCGCAAAATCGCCCTCGACCATGACTGGAAACTGAGCGAGTACGGCCTGGTCGCGCGGGAAGGAGGCGACATCGTTGCCCGCGAGCACGAGGAGGAGATCTACGAGGCGCTCGGTCTCGCTTTCATCCCCCCCGAACTGCGGGAAAACCGCGGGGAGATCGAGGCGGCCGATGAGGGAACCCTTCCCGATCTCATCGGGTACGGGGAGATGCGGGGAGACCTGCACGCCCATACCAGGTGGAGCGACGGATCGCATACCGTCAAAGAGATGGCGGAGGCTGCACGCGATCGCGGCTGGGAGTACCTCATCATCAGCGACCATTCGGCGGGTCTCGCCATTGCCCACGGCCTTTCCGGCGATGAGATCAGGAAACAGGCAAACGAGATCGAAAAGGTGAATAACAAGATCGAGGACATCACGGTGCTCCACGGAATCGAGGCGAATATTGATAAAGACGGCACAATAGACGTGAAGAAATCCGTCCTTCGGGATCTCGACTTTGTGGTTGGGAGCGTCCACTCGGCCTTCAAAATGACGGAGAAGGAGATGACCGAACGGGTGGTTACCGCCATCCACCACGAGCACCTGGACATGATCGGGCACCCTACCGGCCGTCTCATCCAGAAGCGGGAACCCCATGCCCTTGATCTGGACACGGTCTTCGAAGAGGCGGCATCCGCACACGTACTGCTGGAGATCAACGCCTTTCCCACCCGGTTTGACCTCTCCGATGTTAACTGCCGCAGGGCGCGTGACGCGGGGGTCATGCTCGGGATCAGCACCGATGCCCACGACACCGATCACCTCCGGTTTCTTGACCTCGGGGTGGCGGTAGCCCGCCGGGGGTGGCTGGAGGCCGGCACCGTGATCAACACCCGCTCGCTCGAAGACCTGCGGGCGTGGCTGGAGAAATGAGGGCCTTGTTCTTTCCATTCCCGCCCGTCAGAGCCGTTTGTACCACACGTTCATGCTCTCGAACGCGCCACAGATGTTGGTATTGTTGCGCAGGGTTCCCCCGAACTCGTAGCCTGCACGGGCGAAGGTGATATTGATGGGGTACATTGCCGCCCGGGCGATAGTGTAGGCCGTGTGCATGCCTGCATCCTGCATATCATCCTCCATTGCCGCAAGCAGGGCCGAACACAGGCCCATGCCGCGGTAGGAGGGATGCGTGGCAAAATCGGTCATTTCCACGTTCTGCCCATCCCGGTCGATCTCTGCCGACGAAGCGGCGACGATGCGCCCTTCACGGACTGCACAGTAGTAGCGAATATGCGTCTGCATCGTCTCGCGGATGTACCCGGGATCGTAGATGGGAAACGGGTAGGTCTCAAAGACCGTATCGTACAGGGTTGCGAGGGCTTCGGCGTCCTCGGGGCCCGCGGGGCGGATGGCGAACCCGGGCGGGAGCGCACAGGGCCGGGCCGCCTCGCCGCGGGCGAGAGCGGTGGCGAGCACATCCTCGATGACGTCCGCATCGGCGGGCTCCCTTCGTTGCGGGTCGAGGTATTTTGCATACAAGTAGCCGTCTTCCCTGCCATTGAAGAACCCGGGCACGACCGCTTCCACCTCGTACCCCCGCTCACGAAACGCCTCGCTTGCCGATGCGGGCACTTTTGCGAAGATCTTGGAATACCCGTGCTCCCGTGCCAGCGCCTCCGCCTGTTCGAGGGTGAACTGCACGATCCCCGGCCCCAGTTTCATCAGGTAGACCCGGTCGTTCAGCGGCCCGTGCTGGATGACGGTCCCCTCGCGGGCGATGATCGTATCAGTCGTCATTCCTGCGATCGATCCTGTCGGTATCCTGCGGCACCAGCGTGATCGTCTCGTCGTAATCGGAGAGCAGTTTCTCGATACCCACCGCTTTGGACTCGTCCGCGTCTTCCAGTTTGAGTTGCAGCGAGCACTCCTCGCAGTTGCGGTCGCAGTAGACTGGCAGGTAGCAGTCCGGCTCCCGGTAGGTGGAGATCACGCCCTCGTAGTTCCTGAGCACCACCTTGTTCGTGGACCACGAGATGAGGTAGTTGGGCATGATGGGGATTTTGCCTGCGCCTCCGGGTGCGTCGATGACGTAGGTGGGGACCGCAAACCCGCTGGTATGCCCGATGAGGCTCTCGATGATCTCGATGCCCTTGCCCACCGGCGTCCGGAAATGGGCGAGGCCTTCGGAGAGGTCGCACTGGTACATGTAGTACGGCCGCACCCGGTTCTGGACAAGTTTGTGCATCAGGCTCCTCATGATCCGGGGGCAGTCGTTCACCCCGGCGAGGAGAACCGTCTGGTTGCCGAGGGGTATGCCCGCGTCGGCAAGCCGCGCCAGCGCCTGCTTCGACGAGGTGGTGATCTCACGGGGGTGGTTGAAGTGGGTGTTGATCCAGAGGGGGTGGTGGCGGGCGAGTATTGCCGCCAGTTCCTCGGTGATCCGGTAGGGGAGGACGACGGGGGCCCGTGTCCCGATGCGTATCACCTCTACGTGGGGAATGGCCTGCAGCTCGGTGAGGATCCAGTCGAGGCGGTCGTCCGGGAGCATGAGCGGGTCGCCCCCCGATAAGAGGACGTCGCGGATCCGGGGGTGGTCCGCAATGTACGCGATCGCCTCCCTGATCTCCCGGTCGTCGGGGATCGAGTCGACATCCCCGACTTTCCGTTTTCTGGTGCAGTGACGGCAGTACATGGCGCAGACGTTGCTGACCAGGAAGAGCACGCGGTCCGGGTAGCGGTGCGTGATGCAGGCCGCGGGGCTGTCGGTATCCTCGGCGAGGGGGTCTGCCATGTCATAGCTCTCCACGATGAGCTCTTTTTCCGAGGGGAAGGCCTGCATGAAGACCGGGTCGTTTTCATAGTCGTCGGCCTGGATCAGCGAGAGGTAGTACGGGGTGATGCGGAGCGGAAACCGCTCCACGGTCTCCTCCAGCTGCTTCCTCTTCTTCTCGGGAAATTCGATTCCCAGCAATCGCTCGACGGTGCCGATGTCCTGGATGGTGTGGCGGATATGCCACCGCCAGTCTTCCCAATGGGATATCTCTGACCCGTGTTCGATCTTTTCTGCAATTTCCTGCTGTGTGGTTGAATAAATGGGCATCGGGAACAAACCTTTGGTGCTACACTATCGAGTTCACCCTATATATGTGTTCGTAAAAAACGAAAATTAAAGGTCAATTGGTAAAATGGGCCTCAAATTGGGTTTATACATTCTATCTTGCGGTGAATGCCCACATTGGAGGAATGGCATGGGCTGATTCCAATTTTCAGTTCATATTGTCATTTGATCCGGATTGTATGCTCATAGGGGAGTGCCCGCAACCCCGCGTTCGGGGAATTCCCCGGCAAGGCAGGTCTCCGCCACGTACCGGAGATCGGCCCCTGCACCACGTTCCAGGAAGTCCTCGCGGGAATGGGAGGAGACGCCCCGCTCGATCCGCTCCCCGCCCGCCTCATGGGTGCGGGCGGCAGGGGATAAGGATTACATGTATGCCGCCTATCTGCATCCACCGGTCCTGTGCCGGATCCGGAAAGACCGGGGGTTTCGTGAGGAGCCATGAAAGGCTGGATGGCCGTCCTTCTCATCGTGGCGATGGTGTCCGCCGCCTCGGGCCATGTGCCGCTCCCGGGCGGGGGGAACGATCACCTCGAGCATGCGCTCGCCGTGGACGATCCGACCAAATCATGGGTCGTCTACGACCGCCTCGATGCGGGGGGGACGGCGAAGTACTACCGGTTCGAGATGAACGAAGGCGAAGAGCTCCGGCTCAGCGTCTTCACCCCGGAACAGTCTGCGTTTTCCCCCGGAATGGTGGTGATGGGCCCCGGGATCGCACCCTCCGGGATGGTGCCGCCCTTCGTCGAGGTGCCGGACAGTGCGGGAGCGGCGGTGGTCCCCGGACAGGCACCGGAACAGGCCGAGTTCGAGCCCTTCACGCCCGCAGCCATCTATCCGGGAGCCGCATACTCGGTGATAGTCCCTGCCGCCGGAATCTACTATGCGGCAGTCTTCGAGCCGGACGAGGGCGGCGCGTTCGGGCTCGTGGTCGGGTTCCGCGAGGAGTTTTCCACGACCGAGTTTCTGCTCGTCCCCGTCGCCGTACTGGGCATCCACCAGTGGGAGGGCCAGCCACTCGCCGTAATCCTCGTTCCCGTAGCCCTCACCCTCATCGCGGGAGCAGGGCTGCTCGCCATCGGGCTGCGGAGGGAAGAGATCGTCCTCTGCTGTCTCTTCGGCTGGCTTGCCATCGGTGCGGCCCTCCTCTATCTCGGGACCGCCATGATGCTGCTTGTTCAGACCGCAATCGCCCTCGAAAAGACCGGGGCGGATCCCGCCGCCGTGCTCCCTCTCGTTTACGTGCTCGTCTCGGCCATCCTGGGAACGTTCGCCATCAGGACAGGAATTGCCCGGAATGGGCGCGCCTCCCGGAGAGGCGGTGTATTCATGGTCGTCATCGGCCTTCTCGGCCTTCTTTCGTGGTCAGGTCTTCTCCTCGGCCCAGTGCTTGCGCTCGCTGCCGGGGTGCTGGGGCTGGTCCGACCGGACGGTGCCGCACCCTGATGCCGGGCAGGGTTTGGAGGCACGGCATACGCTTTGATACGGCATGGATGCCAACCCCCTGTTCATGAGGCTCTGGTGGCAGGGGAGGGCTCGAGGGTGAAGACCTGCATCTACTATTTCAGTGGCACGGGAAACTCGCTCGCCGCAGCGAAGCAGATCTGCGAGGCACTCGGAGACTGCGAGCTCGTCTCCATCGCTTCCCTCGGTGGCGTCGAAGGGGCGATCGTACCCGAGGCCGAACGGGTGGGCATCGTCTGCCCGATCTACGATTTCGGGCTTCCTGCGATCGTAGCAGCTTTTGCCCGGCGGCTGCACGCCCCCGACGACTGCTACCTCTTCGCCGTCATCACCTTCGGCGGGGCCGGAAAGTCGGCCCTCACCCAGCTCGACGGCATCCTTCGGGAACGGGGGAGGGGCCTTGACGCTGCATGGGCCGTGGCCATGCCCGGCAACTTTCCCCCCATCGCACGCCCACCCGAGGGCAGGAAACGGGAGGAAATTCTCGCAAAGGCGGACACGGCGATTGCGAAGGTCACCGAGAAGATCCGCCGCCGGGAGCATGCACCGCCTGAATTCACCCCTGTGACCTCCCTGCTGCGCAGTCTCACCTATCCCCCCTTCATCCGCAATGTGCACGGCGCCGACGGGAAGTTCTGGCTCACGGGCGCCTGCACCTCGTGCGGGACCTGCGAGAAGGTCTGCCCGGTCGGGAATATCGAGATCGTCGACGGCAGGCCCGTTTGGCAGCACCGCTGCCAGCTCTGCATGGCATGTCTCCACTTCTGCCCGGTCGAGGCCATCCAGTGGGGGAAAAGGACGGAGCACCGGGGGCGCTACCGCCACCACCGGCTCACCGTGCAGGACATGGAAACGCAGCAGGGGTGAGGGGGGCACGGTCCTGCCCCACTCTTTCCCGGTGCCGGTCGGTGCGGAGGAGCGATGACCGACCCGAAGAACGAAGCCTCATCATGCGGAACATCCACTAGTGTAACGGTATTCCGGTCCTCTCCCGGAGTGACTCCCATGACGTCCATACACATTCGCACCGCCCGGCTGGACCTGATCCCGGCCACGATTGCTTTCCTGCACAGCGATCGAGAGGATAGACAAACGCTCGCCCGGCTCCTGCATGCCGCCATTCCCTCAGCATGGCCGCCGGCGCTGCTCGATGACGAGACGCTCGGGGAATTTATCCGGATGATGGCGGACCATTCTGATCCGAACTTCATCTCCTGGTACTGGGTACGGGACGATCCGGCATGCGGCGAGCGGGTGCTTATCGGGAGCGGGGGGACCGCCTCGTCACCCGCCGCAGAGGACACGGTGCTTATCGGGTATTCGGTGCTCGAGGAATTCCAGGGACAGGGCTATGCCACCGAGGCGGTGCAGCACCTGATCCCGGCGATCTTCACTCTTCCCGGCATCCAGCGGATTGTAGCGACGACCTACCCGCATCTTCCGGCATCCATCCAGGTGCTTCAGAAATGCGGGTTTGTGTATTCCGGCGAGACCTCCTCTGGCGAAGGGATCGAGGAGGGCACGCTCGTTTACGTGCTGGAAAACCCCGATGACCGGGCCTGATCCTGACGATCAGTTTCTTCTGCAATTGCGGGAATTCGCCAGTTCGGGCAAAAAAGAAGAGACTGCTATCTCTTTTTGTGGGCTCTCCCCATCCAAGCGGTGAAGACCAGGGACGCCAGTACCACCCCGATGCTCAGCGGCGTGGCGGCTGCCGGCGTCTGTGTCTGCTCCGGTACCAGCGTCGCCCCCGTCAGCTGGCTGACCGTGACGCGTTCGGACGCAGCGACGAGCGATCCGTCGACGTACACGGCCGTCGGCTGCAGGGCGAAATCATGCACCTGCACCGTCTCGCCGACATAGCGGATACGGTATTCGATTGTCGTTGTCTGGCCGGCCGGCAGGGAGGTGATGGTCCTCTCCCAGATGAGGCGCGGTTCGCTCTCGTTTCCTGCCATCACATGGAACTCTTCCTCGGGACTGACGGCCTCAAAGTCTGAGGTGGGGAAGGTGTCCCGCAGGAGGATGTTCTGCACCGCGGCACCCCCCCGGTTGGCGACGGTGAGGGTCACCGCGCATTCCTGGTTCGGTTCCGTAATCTCACGGGGAGTGATGGCTTTTTCAACGGCGAGGTTCGCTCCCAGTGTGCTCCATTTTGCCGTGATCGTCGTCGGGTAGACATCCTCCGCCGTCCAGTAGTACACCGTCCGCCCGTTCCTGCCGTTCTCGTCGATGACGAAGGCCTTGTTCGACGAGATGAGCGAAGGAACCCCCGTCGGGAGTGCCAGCACGACCGCAATGCTCCCCGCCCGTGTTGCGGGTGGTTTTCCGTTGATGAGGAGTGTCGGATCGAGCGAGAGCGTCCTGACGGAATCCCCGGCAACATCAACGGTGTACTCCAGGAGCACCCCCGTCTTCGTGCCGGGCTCTATGATGGCGGTCTGCGGCGATCCCTTGCCCTCGACGGCCTGAAGGGTCACCTGCTCCTGCGTCCCGCCCATGTTGCCGAGCGTGTAGGAGATGACCACATCGGCCTTGCGGTCAATATCCACGTCCGCCCGAATGCCATCCACGACCACATTTCCCTCGTAGAAGAGGGTGCTTGCGGCAGCGCCTTGGCAGAGGAGCGCCGCGCACAGCATCAGTCCGATCAAACCTTTCATCATCGATATTCTCCTCATGGGCACACCCCCGGATGGTAGGTATCTTCGCCCGACCAGGTTGCCGGGCAGGTGTCCCCGTCGACGTAGTTCCAGGTGTACCTGCTCGGGCTGACCTTATCGCAGCCTCCCGGGCCGGCGACGTTGTCCTTCCAGTCCGCACACCAGTACTCTCCGGTGCGATCGTTCCAGAGGCTGTGCGGCACGTGGGCGAACCATGTTTCGTCGAAATAGTGCCCGAGCGGCCCGTAATCCATGATCCGGTATTTGTTCCGGTAGTTCACGATGTTGAACGTATGGCCACCGTCGCCCCAGTAGCCCTCCATGTAGTCGGCAAGGTAGGCGCAGTACGAGGACACGCCGAGCTTGCGCATCAGGGCATGGCGGAGGATGGCATAGTCCTCGCAGTCGCCGCAGTAGTCCATCGAACACCTGGTGTGGCTGTCCTCGATGGTCCAGCGAGCGCTCTGGATGTTCGGGGCGCCGGAGCCCCACAGGTCGTCGTACACATATTCCATGTGCTGGTCGACGTAGTAGCCGACCGCCTCCATGATCGCATCGGTGCTCGTCTCAAGGTCGGTGGCGGTGACCGTGGAGTAGTCGGTCAGGATGACGGCGGTTGGCAGGCCACCTCGGCAGGTGTCGTCACGCAGGCAATCGGCATATTCCATCAGGGCCTGGGTGGCGGTCCGATCCACCGCCGAGCTCCCCAGGGAGAACCGGTCCGATTCGGGCCCCGAGCCGAATGCCGCATCCGCAAAGCAGTCGGTGCAGGATGCGGGGCATACGCCGCCGCAATCGATGTCCCTCTCGTCCTGGTTCTGCAGCCCGTCGGCGCAGGTTGCTGTGCACACACCGTCCGTGCACCCGCCCAGGCAGGTGATGTCGATCGAATACACCTCGCAGGTCCCCTCGCCGGGCCGGATGAAGTACTCCCTGAGGGTGACGCCGTCGATGCAGGTGTCATCGTGCCCCGCGGCATTGCCGCGCCGGTAGTAGTCCACCCCGCCATCGGTGTCCTCGCAGAGGATGCAGGCTCCATGGCTGCACCCGTGCGGGCAGCGGTAGTAATCGGTCATGACCCTGAACCCGGTCGTCTCGTCCCACCCGCAGTAGCGCTCGACCACGTTTCCGTAGTCGCAGTAATCGTTATCGCCGCCGACGCTTCCCGCGGTGTAGTAGTCCAGTCCGCCATCGGTGTCCGGGCAGGTGCATGCACCGCCGCTGCATCCGTAGGGACAGGTGACCGCCTCCTGCTCCACACCGTTCTCGCCGCAGGTGAACTCTACCAGGTTGGTGGAAGATAGGCAGTAGTCCTCCGGTCCGGATACGGAGGTGCTCGATGCGCTCCTTCCCACTCTCGAAGACGCGCCGGGAGCGGGCGAGGTCCAGCCGTGACCGGTTTCGATCTCAAACTCTTCGGTGGCGATCTGCCCCTGCACGAAGTAATTGCGTCCGCCGTCCGAATCGTAGCAACCGCACCCGTCCGACGTGATCCGGTCATAGAAATCCTCCCAGTAAAAGATCTCGCCGAAGAGGGCGTCCCACCGCGATACGCGGGTGTAGCAGGGTGTGTAGTACCGATCGCAGCAGTACACCTCGCTGTCGTAGATGAGCCGGCCATCGACCGAGCAGGCATCGCAGACATCCCCGATGCCGTCCCCGTCGTGGTCGTTCTGGTCCGGGTTGTCGGTATCGATGCAGTTGTCCCAGAGATCGCTCACCCCATCGCCATCGGTATCCGTACCGAAGGCCTGGATGCTTACCGCCGCATCCATGGGGGCCGACCCGGTGTCCCGGAAGTTGCCGAACCGGTCCACGGCGATCGCACCGAATACCGGCTCTTCCTCAAGGGGAGGGGTGACAAAGTCGCACACATCGTCGTAGCAGACCCGTGCCTTCTCCCCGTTCATCCAGATCCCGATTACGGCAATGCCGCTCGCATCCTCTGCCTCCACACTATACCGGACCCGTCCGTCGGGCGAGAGCCCGAAGGGCGAGGCGGCGGCCCTGAGGGAGGGGGGATTGCTCTCCCGCTTCTGGGGGATTGGTGTGGGTGCGGTGGTCTGGGTTGGTGTCGGCGTTTCAGCCGGGGCTGCGGTTGCAGTGGGGGACGGCGTCTGTGTCGATGTCGGTGTTTGCGTCAGCGTCTCGGTGGGCGTCGGTGCGGGCAGCTGCTCGTAGCAGTACAGGGGCTCCTGATACTGGTCATAGGCGCAGAGAACCTGATTTCCGCCGCAGACGTCGTATCCGAGCTGGTTGGCCTGATCAGGGCTGAGACATACGCAGTCCCCGGTGCACTGCTGGGGAGCGTGTGTCTGCGTCGGTGCAGGTGTCGCCGTGGGTGTCGGAGACGCCTGGTAGCAGTACATGGGCTCCTGGTACTGGTCGTAGGCGCAGATCACCTGGTTCCCACCACAGACATCGTATCCGAGCTGGTTGGCCTGATCAGGGCTGAGACATACGCAGTCCCCGGTGCACTGATGGGGAGCGGGCGTCTGGGTCGGGGTGGGTGCCGGTGTTTTCGTCGGCGTCGCCGTGGGTGTCGGAGGGGGCTGGTAGCAGTAGAGCGGGTTCTGCGCTTTATCGTAGCCGCAGAGTACCAGTTTCCCGCCGCACGGCAAATACCCCATTTTTTCCGCCTGCGCTTCCGAGAGGCACGTGCAACCCTTCGGGCAGGTCTCCTCCGCAGCGACGAGGGCGACATGGCTGAACATGATCAGGAGAATGCAGATTGTTGCGTGACGGAATCGGTGGATAACGATCACCTCTGGAATGGCTCAATACTAATCAGGGGTTGGTATGTGGGTATTTAAAAAGGAGGAAATGTTCATTGCGGGGTTTTTTGCAAATGCAAGCGAGGGAAGGGACAGATCCCCTTGCGGCTCGATCCCGCCGGCCCGGTTTCTGCCGCACCGGGGCCAAAGAGCCCAACGTCATGGCCCGAACATCCGCCGCGGGGGATGCGGGTATGGCAGAGGGGGTCGAGGGAGGCCTCCTGCCGGTTACTTTCTCCCTGTCGCCTTGAAAAACGTGTAGCAGAAGACCCCGTCCGGCTCGCAGGTGCGGTAGAGATCGTCTATCCCCTGCTCCCAGTCCTCCCTGCTCATCATGCCCCGGCTCACCGCATCGTCCCCGATGCCCTCGACCATGGCGGTGAAGGTCTGTTTCGTGAACCCCTCCACAAGATCCGGCCTGGATGCATCCACGTACACCATCCGCGGGGAGACGCGGACATCATGGAACCCGGCACCGGTGACGAGGGGATAGAGTTCCCTTCCGATCAGGGCATTGCCGCCCATCTCCCGCTGGAGGTCGACGAGGCACCCGATGGCCTGTCGGGCGCATCTGCTGTCCGGATGGAAGAACGCCGAGCCATGATCGCCCTCGATCACCGTGATCGTGCCGCCTTTTTTCAGCAACGGGCGGAGGCCTTCGAGCGCACGGCGGGGCTCAGCAAGGTGCTCGAGGACGAAGCAGACAAAGATGTGGTCAAAGCTCTCCGGGTCGTATCGCAGGTTGAACAGATCGCCTATCTCGAAGGTGACATTCGTGATGCTCTCGTTGCCCACGCGTTGTCGTGCCTGCTCCAGCGAGGCTTCGGATATATCGACCGATGTGATGGACGCTTCCGGACTGTTCCGTGCCAGAATCACTGTCTGGGCGCCGGTGCCGCAACCCGCCTCAAGCACCCGCGATCCCGCCGGATACCTGGTGTCATGGTGAAGGAGCCCGGTCAGGGTCTCTGCCTGGTCGCTGAGTCGTTCGGATTCCCGTTTCGAATACCCATGTACATACCTCCTGTCGCTCACCGTATTCCTCCTCGAACATGCCCGCATGCATGTATAGAATGAGCCCGCAATTTAAACGGCGATGCAGGAGGGGGTGCGGGGCAGGCCTCCCCCTCAAGTCGGGGATATCCCCTCTGCCTCCAGAGATGCTCACACCAGGGTTCGAGGAATCACTGGAAGCGCTACCGCCCCCCGCCACACGCCGTAAAGGATGCTCCCTCATCGCTCGACCTGCGCCACTTCGTCGCCATGTTCGCCGCCGAGATCCAGCGCAGGGAAGTCCCCTTCGAGGGGCAGGTTGAGAAGGAAGTTCGGGGTGGTGTCGATCTCCACCACGCCGTGCTCGATCTCGCAGCCGAGAAGGTGGCCCCCTTTCGTGCGGTCGTCCGAGATCACGTGGAAGTGGTACCCCGGCACATTGATCCCCTCCACGAACTCCGGTGACCAGAACCCGACAATCGTGCCCTGCATATCGGTATACTCGAAGACAGACTGGTTTCTCACCACTTCAACGAGCGGCGGGTAGGGTTTTTCCTGCGCCGGCACGCTCCGGGCGGTCACCGAGGAGAAGAATCCGTCGATGCGTATGGCGTAGAAGAGGTTGTGCGAAGGGAACGTGGCGTCGAGCTGTGCCTGGAGCCCGGTGAGGTTCACCGGTCGTGCGATCTCGCGGGTGATATCGGCTTCGAACCACGTGACCGCCACGAAGGGCGTGGTCATGGTATCGGGCACGACGACGACCGACCCGTTGTCCTTCACCTGGTAGACGACCCCGTCCAGCACGATCATCTCCCCGTCGAGCGCATCGAGGGTGCCAAGCCCGAGATCGCCGTGCTGCCTGACCTCCGCGATGGTATGGCTCCCCTCGTACACGCCCGCGAGCAGTGCGTCGATCGTCGAGACCTGGTACACGGTCTCTGTCTCGGCATGCACCGGTGCCGTGGTGACCAGCGCAATACCGAGGAGGGCGGCTACCAGAATGAACCCTGCGATCGCAAATGTACTCCGGCTCATGGTATCAGGAGATCATAGCGTCGCGGTATGGAAATACCCATCGAATGCATGCGGAACCGGATCTCTCGACGAAGGCCTCGGTATACCGAACCACAGGGTGATCACTGCCTACCCGCCGGCTGCGCCCGTGGCCGGAGCAAGTGGGGTTCCCTCGCTTGCGGGGACCTGGCGGGCGGGGCCGACGACCGTGGTGCTGGTGTGCAGGACGTCGCCATCGGTGTTCCGCACCTCGATTTCGAGCGATATGCGGTCGTCCGGCGTTCGGGGCACCTCAAACACGATTGGAGTGTCTTGGGAGATGCTTTCAAACACCGCGTCGGTTCGCGCCTCAACGGTGGTGCCGTTTCGCAGGATCTCGCAGTCAACCACGTACGTGGCGCGTGTATCGCTATAGGGAATGACAGAAAAGACGACCCGGTCGTCGTAGCCTTCCGTGTGCTGGTGGAATGTGGGGGCAGGTGCAGGGTCTTCGGGCGGTCGGTCGGCTGAAAAGCACCCGGCACCGCAGGCGACAGCGAGGACGCCGATGATGCAGAGAATTGCAGGGGTGGAACCAATTTTCTTCGTCATCGTGAGTTTCTCCGGGGTTTTTGCAGGCCCGTGACGGGGCGATGCGTGACAGGTGTCGTTGATGCATCTTTCATCTACATCGATGTATGACAGCCTGTAGAGGAATTATTCGGCAGAGAGCTACAAAAATATATGTCGTCAGACTTACGACACAATCGCAACCCTTACCTGCCCGCGGGCCCCGCATATGTACGATGGATCTTGGAGCACTCAGGGAGATCGGTCTCAACGAGGCGGAGATCCGTGTGTATGCGACCCTTATCAGGCACCGGCCGCTGAGCCCCCGGGAGATCGCTGAGAAATCCGGGCTCTACCGCCCGTATGTCTACGATACGCTGGCGAAACTGGTAAAGAAGGGCCTTGTCACCCGGGTCGAAGACCCGACAGTGCACCGGTACCTGGCCGTCCACCCCGACCGCATCGTCACCATCATCGAGGATCGGCGCAGGCGGGTGCTTGACGCGGTCGACCGGCTCCGGGACAGCTATCTCGCGACGGGTGCGGAGGACTCCGTCCGGATCTTCGAGGGATCCGAGGGGCTCACATCCTTCTACGAAGAGCTCTATGCCTCGATCCGCGACGGGTGCAGCCGCCGCCTCTACGTCATGGGGGGCACGGGGGAGGCGACACGCCACGTCGAGGACTATTTCCCCAAGCTTCTGCGGCGGGGACGGGAAGAGCGCCTCCACCGGCAGGTGGAGATCCGGATGATCTATAACGCTTCGGCCCGGGCTTCAGAGATGGTGCAATCCCATGCCGATGCCGTTGCCCTGAAATTCGCCCCGCCCGGCTGTGATGCAGCGGCGACGACCATTATCACCGATACCATGCTCGCCCTCATGGTGCTCAAGGAACGGCCTTTCGTTATCGCCATCGCCAACCCCCACATCATCAATACCTACATGACGCTGTTTTCGCAGGTCTGGGAGGGAACGGCAGGGTGACGCAGGTATCCCGGCCCCGGAAAAACCGTCGGGTATAATACCCCGGATCTCCAGACTGAGTACATATGGGAAAGATCCTGCGCATTCTCACCGTCGTGGTCTTCGCGGCGGTCATCATGACTGCCCTCCTGCTGGCAGGAATCGCTTTGTTCATGGTGCACATGGAGAGGAGCGCGGCCGAGAGCGCCGAGTCGGTCTATCTCTACGAACTGCGGCTTTCCACGACGGAGCCCATCGAGAACGTGGCACTCCTGATCCCCGTCCCTTCCCGGTACAACCCTGATTCCGGGAAAAACGAGACGATACTCGACATATCCCGCGCCAATCTTCGCAATTTCGACAATGTATCAACGTCGATCGAGTATGTCGGCGGCACCCCCATGCTGAACATCTCCGCCGACCGGATCGAGCCCCTCTACAAAAACCGCATCGAGCCGATTGCCATTCGGCCGGGACAGAACGAGTCTGAACTCCCGCAGCCGACCCACGTGTATTCCGCCCGCTCTTCGGAAGCGACGCCAGTGCTCGTCGATATGGAGCTGCATATGCAGGTCACTGGTGCCGGCCGCGAGATCGATACCCGGATGCCGGTTTGCAACGAGCCCCTTTTTGCGCCGTACCGGATCGTGGAATCGTTCAATGGTTCCCAGGGATTGATTGAAGAAGACTACTACGTGAGTCCCGGCTCTTCCGGCTCTATCGTCGAGGTGCCGCTGATCCTCTCCTACGATGCCGCCGACGACACCGTCCTCACCATCTCCTCCGAACTACAGGGGATCAACCAGTGGTGGGTGCTGGGATGGCGGTCGAACTCGTACCACGAGCGGCTGCGTCATGCGTTTTCCGGTGCATGCAACGGCACCTACCCGGTGAAGGCCGTCCTCGTCACCGGCGAGGGTGTGTACTGACTCTCCGCCTCCCCGTTTTCACATGCGATCCTTTATGCCGATTCAAGCCACTCGGGGTGCATCGCCGTGGTGTCGTGGTGCTGCGTGGTCTTGTAGCGCTCGAATATACCGTTCTGGGCCTTCGGGGCCGTGCGTGCCAGAATGGAGGAAACCTCCTCCTCGGCTAATGGTCGAAACGACATCGCCGCCTGGATTGCCTGGGCAAGGTCGGCTCGCGACTCCATCCCTGTCACCACCACATCGGTCGGCAGGTTCATCGCGTAGTGGAGTGCTTCGATGGCCGTGACCGTGTTGGTATCGAACACCGTACCGGCGGAAAACGGCTTCATCCCGATGACGCCGATGCCGCGCTCGACCAGTACCGGCAGCACCTCGTGCTCGAAACTGCGAAAGTGCGCGTCCAGGACGTTGAGGGGCATCTGCACGGTGTCCCATGCGAAATCCTGTTCGAGCATCGTGCGGTGAATGCCAGGGTCTTTGTGGCCGGTAAATCCGATATAGCGGACCCTACCCTCGTCACGGGCCTCGATCATCGCCTCAATCGCACCGTCGTGCGCAAACGCACGGTCGATATCACCGAACCGGATCACCTCATGCAGCTGCCAGAGATCGACGTGGTCCACCTGCAGGCGCTCGAGGCTCTGGTCGAGCTGTGCGCGCGCCGCCTCTCTCGTCCGGCCGTCGACTTTGGTCATGAGGAATGCACGATCCCGGTAGCCGTCTTTCAGCGCCTCGCCAAGACGGCGCTCGCTCTCGCCGTTATGGTAATCCCAGCTGTTGTCAAAGAAGTTGATGCCTTGCTCGATGGCTTCACGCACGAGGTCCACGACATCGGCAGGATTGCGCGGCAATCCGAGATGAAACCCTCCGACCCCGATAATCGATACCTTCTCCCCTGTACTGCCCAGTTCACGGTACGGCATCTCATACTTCATCAGTACCACCTCACCTCGAATTCGATCGTGGGGTACCTTAGGCGGACCTCAAGGTACTTAAACCTCCCTGTGAGGCAGTTCCCCTCCGGCATGCTCCGGGCCAGCGGAGAACTGCCGATGAGCCCGTTTTTCGGAGGGGTTGCTTCGTTCACTTCCGAAGCTTCGTGCGAAGCTCCTCGAAATCGTCGTCGCCGGCATCCAGTTCGAGGAGCATCGGGCCGCAGCAGGGTTTCACGAAGGGGGGCAGGACTTTTTTTTCCGGATCTTGAAGCCCAGGAGCATGGGCGTATGTAAGAGAATGGTAACGTCCCTGAGCACAAAATTCGGGGGGATCTCGTAGTAATCCTTGCAGTTCTCCCTCACGTATGTGTTGATCGCCTCCTCGCTGGTGTCCCTGAGGAGGACGTTCGGGCCGAGGCGGTTGACGCACCGGGATGGAACCATCGGGTGTGTATTGCACCTTCGATCACAAAAATCTGTCTGCGGAGAGATTGTGGGCCGGCACGGGGCAGGTGCAACTCCGCACCGGTATTCGTTTCACGGCCCTCCTCCTCCACAACGCTACCGGCGCACTCGGTACCCGGATTCAGTGAGAAGCCGGATCACCGTGTCATCCCATTCCGTGGCGCTCAGTCCTTCCAGTGTCGGTTTCACCCGCTCCCAGAGCTGGCCGATGGCGTCATTGTCCGGGACGAACATCGTCTGGTACATCACACGTCCGGCCCGTTTCCCGTTTGCGTCAAGGACGAGGAGGCGCCAGCAGCAGTACATACGGCAGATTTCGGGGCGCGTCAGGTGGACCGTACACCACGCTTTCCCGGTCTCATCAAATCTCAGGAAACGGCATGCGTCCGGCAGTCCCTCGAGACTGCTTTTGTCTTCGAAGAGGGCGATCTTGTCCGGGTCGACCCGCACGGTATCCTTCTCCCCGGTGTAGTAGTTGTGGACGACAAACGTAGCGTTGCCACATTCTTCGATGATCCTGTGGACGTCCTGCATCTGGCAGCAGCAGCTGCCGCACTGGCAGCATTTACAGGCGATGGCGATCCTCTCCCCGAACGGGTGGTGTATCGTGCACTGGCATCCTCAGTATCCGGTAGTGGTCGCGGCACGAATAAGATATCTGCCGGAGATCCGCGTGCTGAAATGATCTCGGGGGGGAAAGGATGGGGTGACGGCCCGAAACGACCCGCAGGCGACGGGGCATCCGATGGATCCGGACACGCGGGCGGCTATAGTGGTGGTGTTCGTGCGCGCACCCCCCGGTTCCGGGGAAAATACCGGCTATCTGCCGCCCGATTCCGCGGCCTCCCCATCCTGTGCATTATGGGCCCCTATTCCTTCTCTGAACAATCCTGAACAACCGTTTGCACACCTGAACAATCCCGGCGGGTCAGGGTGTGCGTGAACAGTCGCCGGGCTTATATCGCCTGGATTCCACCATTCTTTCAGCGTAAATGCGCTGAAATTAACAGGAATGAATCACCATGGCAAAAAAAATCGGATGGATGGCCTGCCTCTGCGCCCTCGCCCTGATCTGCATGGCGGGTGCGGCTGCGGCGCAGGAGCAGAACGAGACCGTGATTCTCGATGATGTACAGCCCTATAAAGGGCCGATCGGGCCGGGCAACCCGCTGTACGGCCTCAAGATTGCGTTCGAAGGCCTCGACCTCACCTTCACGGCAGATGAGACGGAGTATATCACCAAGCAGCTGAAACACAGTCGGCTCCGGCTCTCCGAGGTGCGCAGCGAGCTGCAGCAGAACAATACGGAAGCGGCGGAACGCGCCCTTGCCCTCTACCTGCAGTCGACAAACGCCACCCGGCTGCGCCTGCAGGCTACGAACGAAACCGGCCTTCTGCATGCGCAGGAGATGGTGCTCAAGCACCAGCTCGTACTGCAGAACCTTCTCGAGGCCAACCCCAACAGTACCGGCCTCCAGCGGGCGTACAACAACAGCCTTGCTCTCGAGCAGAAGTTCCAGGAGAAGACGCAGATGCGTTTCGAGCGCCTTGCGGAGAAGAATCACGCAACCTTCATGAAGGCGGTCAGGCTCGAAATCAAGCAGCAGGAGAGAGAGGAAGCGAAAGAGAACCGCACTGCCCAGGTGCAGGGTCCCAGAACCGTTCCGGTGAAAGCGGGCGCAGATACGGCCAACACCACAGGGCAGGAGAAGGCTGCGGCGGTAAAAGAGGCCCAGGGGTCTTCAAATAATGGGAAAGGTGGAAATGCCAAATAATCCTGCCACCGGGAAGACAATCAGCGGCAATTCCGCATGCGAGACCATTTCCTAACTTTTTTCTTCTCGGACCGGGAAAAATTCAGTATATCCAACGGAGGCGAACGATTGAGACGTGTGCTGCGGTGGGCACTACTGGTGCTTCTCATGCTCCTGCTGCCTGCCGCCCTCACCGGCACGGCAGCGGCGGCAGAAGTCCCGGACTACTCGATCACGTACACGGTCACGGTCGCGGATGACGGGTCGGCGCTCTGGCACGTCGAGTACCGCACGCTCCTCCTTACCGCTGGGGACGTGGCGGATTTCGAGGCATACACCGCCGACCTCGCAGAGGTCTACCTTCCTGAGTTCCGGGGGCTGATGGAGCGGTCGGCGGCACAGGCCGCGGCTGCGACCGGGCGGTCCATGGAGATCGGAAGCATCACCGGCAATGCGATCATCCAGGAATCACCGACCGGGCGGTACGGGATCGTGCTGTATACGGCTCTCTGGGAAGGGTTTGTCCGGCCCGCTGCCACCATCACCATCGGCGATGCGTTCACCGGTGGGATGTACCTCGACCGGGGCAACACGCTGGTCATCCGCATCCCCGACGGGTATACAGTCGCGCAGGTCCTGCCCGAACCCGATGTGACACGCGACGGCCTGGTCTGGTCCGGGCCGCGGCTGTTCGGTGCCGGCGAGCCGCGGGTGGTACTCGAACCGCAGGCGTTTCCGCTTTTCTATGCCGCATCAGGCCTGATACTGCTGTTCGTCATCGTCATCGCCGGTGCAGTGGTGTTCCGCAGGCGAAGCATTGCCCCCACCCCATCCCCCGACCCTGCGCCCGGCGCCGCGGCCGGGACCGCGAGCCTCGAGGACCGTATCGTGCACCTGCTCAAATCGCAGGGCGGCGAACTCTTCCAGTCAGACATCGTGAGGATGACTGCCCTTCCCCGGTCCACGGTGAGCACCGTGCTCAACGACATTCATGCACGAGGCCTCATTGTCAAGGTCAAGAAAGGACGGGAGAACCTGATCCGTCTCTCAACCGATGTGCCGTCGGATGAGGGATACTGATCCGCAGGACTATCTTCCTCCACCATTCTCTGTGCGGCCCGTGGCGGGAAGGTGGAGTCATCCGTGAAACACGGCCATATCAGACACAATAATCCGGAATAACAAGTCGGAATTTTTTATCCCGAGCAATACATCATTCCCCAGTATCATCTATCGGCACCTTGCGTTGCCTGTCCGGATGCTCCTTCCCGTGCGTGCCTCCGGCTGCATCACATCGAGTGAGCGGTATCCCGCGGAGCCCACAACCGGATCCCTTTCGGTCTCCTCGACCCCGCGGGGATCCGAGATCTATCTGGACGGGATGTATCGCGGGACATCCCCTTCAATCATTCCCAATGTCTCCGAGGGCTCCGCACGCTGCAACTTCGTCATCGTGGCCATGCGGCATGGTCCGTGGCGATTACGATCCAGGCAGGCACGGAAGCATGCATAAACGCACCCCTCCCCCCTCATGGTGCCCACCATCCTCCCCACGCCTGTGCCCACGACCGTCCCGACCACCGCACCCACACCGACACCAGAGCCAAACACCGTGATTGGCTGCTGGAAGACTGATGTTTCTGTGGGAGACGCCAAATACGGGTATATAGTCGAGTTACAGCCCGGGAGAGAGGGGTGGGCACATTTTCCCCTTGCATCCCCCACGGAATCAAAGTCCAGGCCGGAGCGAATGACAGGGGTTGAAGATCCGACCTCAGCGAAGGTGTACAGTACGCTGGAGGCGAACCGCGAGGCGCAATATGTGCTGGACTACGACGAACACACTGACACGTTCATGAATTCAAGGTTCCCGCACCCATTTGTGCGGGTGACCTGTTAGGGGGGATCAATGGAAGGCGGGGCGCCGGGATGGCCCCTGTATCTTTTTTTGGTGTGTTTTTATCCCTCATCGCGGGTTCGTTTGAGGGGAGCGCAGGGGGTGTTCTGCTGCAGACATCCCCCGGTGAAGGCCGGGCTGTCACGATGTTCGAGTGCTTCCCCGCGGATCGATCAGATCTCCTCGTGCTCCACCCATCGGGTGAGACTGCCCATCCGTCGAAACGCCTCCCGCATGGGGAGCCTGATGCCCGATCGTCGCGCATTGCAAAAAAATCTCCAGCGATCCCGTAGTCTCGGTCCGTTCAATCCCGCAGGCGAGAGAAGGTAATCGAGCGTTTCCCGCTCTTTTTTCATCCAGGCGAACCGGGCCAGCACCGATCTGGCATACTTCTCCGGGTCCAGCCAGGAATCTTTTAGCATTTTGGCGCATTCCAGGGAATACATGATACCCTCTCCCGTGAAGGGTGCGACGGTCCCGATCGATTCACCCACCCCAACGATCACCTGGGGCGCGCCGTCCTCTCTCCTCCTCCTGCAGAAGAAAGGCGTAGAGTAGTACGGGGAGGCGACGCGGACGGCACCGTGGCAGGCGCATTGCCGGGCGAAGGAGAACTGTCCGGCTGAATCCCGGTAGAATTGCTCTAACAGGTTCTTGTGCTGGATGTTGCCGATACCTCCGATGCCGACATGATACTCGTTGGTGCCGACAGGAAATATCCACAGGTACCCGAGTCCGGGTATCTGGTTCCCATACACCCCGGCGCCGAGGCGCTCGCTCCCGCGGCAGTCCACGGCGACCCTGTGCTGCAGGGTGGGGAGTGTCAGATCCGACCTGCAGGGAGGGAGGAACGCCCGGACGATCCCGGTCGCGTCCACCACGATGTCATAGTCCTCCGCTCTCTCCTGCCCCAGGTTCTGCTCCGTCAACCTGACGGACCTGCTGAGATCCCGGACAAGCCGGGGTTTATCCACCGTGCAGAGGGGGGTGGTGGCCACCAGACCATCGAACTGCATCGGGGACATGGGTTCGAGGAGGTAGTCGTCCAGGTCAAGGCCGACCTCATGGAGGTACGTGCTGATACCCTTCGGCGCACCCCACCCGCACGATCGGCAGGTGCAGTGGGCGGCATGGTCTCTTCCGTCATAGACATCCGCGCTGATCCCTCGCGTCTCGAAAAGCGCCGCAAGATATCCCCCGGCGATTCCTGCACCTGCAATCGCAACCTTCATGCAACCTTCCCAAACGCCAGTACCGTGATGGTCATCGCCACGACATGCACCATGGATGCTCCCACCTGCTGCACCATGAATTTGTTGGCTTTCAGCTCGAACTCGGGAAAGATGGAGTACAGCGCACGGGTGCAGAGCTGATCGATCCGTGCCCCGAACACCGTATTGATCCCGGCGATCACAGCCGTGGTCAGGATCAGGAGATATGCAAGGTCCATACTTCCCAGAATGAACGCGAGGGGGTAGAGCATCAGAACCGACACGAGCAGCGTTATGATACCATATATCGTCGAGTGAGGGATCTCGGGGTGCAGCACAGCTGAGGTGTTCTTTCCCCCCCTCCGGTCCGAATTTACATCGCGGCGCATCATCGATACCGCGAAACAGGTCACCGTCAGGCCGTGCAGGAGCGAGAGGATGAGAGCCAGGAGCGACAGGATTCCGGTCGCGGCATACACCACCGTCACCGTGACGGCTACGACCAGCCAGGGGAAAATGTACCATTCGGCATATGGCTGATGGCCCAGGGCAATGCGGGGGTGGTTATAGCCATAATCGAATGAAAAGCCGATGATAAACAGGATGGGCATCAATGGCCGCTGTATGGTGAGATATGCGGCAAGGACCACCGCCAGGACCGTGATGATCGCCGAGAGCTTTCTGTAATCGCCGACGGTCGCCCATCCATAGACCAGGGGCCGATCTCGCTTCGTCTCCCTGCTCTTCTCGTGGCGGTCGATCTCCAGGTCCATGATGTCGTTCCAGATGTGGGCATCGAAGTGGACGAGAAGGGTGGCGACCACGGCCATCACGCACAGGCGCCAGTCAGCGCCCCACCTCCCCACCTCCCAGAGCGTCACCACAAACCCGATCAGGATGGCGCATCCGGTAAACGGGATGAGACCCTCGATCCGCGCAATGCGCCAGAATGTGCGCGGGTTGAAGCCATCCCCGGCGGCAGGGGGTTTTGTCACGCAACGCTCAGAGACCTGATAGGAAGGCTTCATTTGTTCGGGGATAGCAGCGAGGAATTATCTTTATCACACGATTCAAATCCACAGATGGTTCCCTTCTCGGCATGTGGCGAGGATCCATTTCTCTCGCCGTTTCTCTCACACGTCTTGAGCAGTCCGGGTGGCATTAATAGTTTCGCTCCTGCGATGTTGATCCCTGACCTGACAGCATTCCTTCGTGCCCGGTCATGGAAACAGCAACGACAGGGTCGCGATATCGTTCCCCCATGCGAGAAACTGCAATGCAGCTCCTTCTTCGTGACGTGAAACCGTAGGGATTGGTGACGAGAAGGAGGATGGCAGCCCCCCTCCTCACGCGGTTTACTCTTCACCTGACATTGAAGAGAGATTCTCCTCCGGGAGGTTTTCCTGGCAGGTCGCTGTGAGATTCATCAGGGTGAAGTTATTCCCGGTCACCTTGAACGGCAAAATCACCAGTTGACCGTCCGCCATCTGCTCTGTGTCGGGAGCAGGATACTCGAAGACACCCTCTTCGCCTGCGTCCATGTGCAGGACCGCAAACAGTGAGTCGGTGGCGACGAACGTGTGTATCGTTACCGTCACATTTTCGGTCGTCCCGTTTTCGACCTGGGCGTATCCGATGATCCCTCCGGGATGCTCGAAGAGATTGTTATGGATTGCTACCCACCCTGTGCCGTTGCTCACGACCTCATCGATGGTGACGTTGCCGATGACCTGGTCTCCTTCAATCATCTGATCAGAAACCGAAATCGACGGCATCAGGGTCTCATTCGCCATGGTCTCATTCATTTGCGTCTCCGGGTCCGCAGGCTGGCCGCATGACACTGCTGTACAGGATATCACCAGTGCAGCCAGGAGCACCAACATTCGTACCTTCATTCTCTTCCCCCCTATCCGAAAGGACAGCAAGTATCTCCCTGCCGTCTTACACATCGTTCTTCCTTCTACGGCATGTGCGTTCGTCGGGCCCTGTGCCTCCCCGGTCGCCCCCCGCCGGTGGTGAAACGCCTGCTCACCTCGATCTCTTCGCCCGGTATCGCCGTATCGGGCATTGCTGCTGCAACCGGCAGGTGGCGCAGTCGCGGGACTCGGTCGGGCATCCGGCACGCTGGGCAATCGTTCTGGCGAGTATGTCTTCCCCTGCTCTCACCGGTAGTGCACGTGCATGGGGGGGCTCCCCCGCAACTCCCCGGTACCCGTGCACCCTGACATTCTCGAGCCCGGCTGCCTGTGCCTCCCGAACCGCCTCCTCCATCAGGTACTGGATGGCTCGAGGGTGGTGCTCGAGGACGAAGTTCGGCCTGAACGCGAGGAGGTTGAAGGGAATCGTCTCGTCGATGTCCGCAATGAACGCAGCGACCGGGGCAACCTCATCCCCCGTGATCCCAGGGATGACGAGGAACCGGAACTCCCAGAGCAATTCCCGAGCATTCCGGGCGATTTCGCGTGCGTTTCTCAGCACCGGAGCGACGGGCGCCCCGGTCAGGGCCCGGTGGACGTCATCGTGGTACGCCTTGATATCGCAGGTGATCGAGGTGGACACCTCAAGCACCCGGGCAAGAGACGCTTCGGTCATAAAGCCGTTGGTGTCGTAGTTGACCTTCACCCCGGGATCCCGTCTCCGTGCCTCCCGCACCACCTCCTCGATGTAGGGCAGCGAAGGGTCGGGCGATCCCCCGCTGAAGAAGAGCCGGTCGGCACCGATCAGCCTTCCCCGGATCGAACGGAGAGCGGCGAGCCCCTCCTCTGCCATGGTGCGAGGCTCCACCAACCCCCGGACGGGCTCTCCTGTCTCCGGGTACTGGGCGATCTCCCAGTTCTGGCAGTTGAGGCACCGGAAGTTGCAGCCCGCAAGGAAGATGGTATAGCTCGCCGGGGGCGCCGGATGGAGCATGGCGGCGGCGACCTCAGGCGTGCCGATCCCGCAGACTCCCCGCTCCCCGGCCAGCCGGTTGACCCCGCACCGCCACTCGCAGAGGACGCAGTGCTCCAGATCCCGGAGAAACCCCGGTATCATCACGAATGATACGCCGTGAGGGCCGATAGGAGTTTGCCCGGGTACCTTTCATCGCTGGTATTATCCCCCGGGGCGTAGCAGGGAGGTATTGCTATGGAACCGATGCGGGACGAACTGAATGTGGAGATCGAAACCCTCACCAGGCTGGCAAAAGAGCGGAATGCCGGAGTGGCACGTGTCTCTCCGGCCGATATCGTGGTGTCGCAGTGGGTCCGGTTCAAATGCAGGTTCGGCTGCAAGGGGTATGCAAAACACTTGAGCTGCCCCCCGTACGCCCCCACCCCCGAGGAGACCCGGAATATGATCGACGAGTACAGCACCGGCCTCCTCCTCCGGTTCGAGGGGGTCCCCGGCCACCCGGATCTGGCCCCCGAGGAGATCCCGCTCGATTTTCACCCCTTCTTTCGCGACCTGATCCTCTGGGTGAACGGGACGGTGCACGTCCTCGAAAAGACCGCATTCTACGATGGGTTCTACAAGGCGTTCGGGTTCGGCGCCTATCCGTGCATCTACTGCGAACATCAACACTGCGTCGCAGAGGAGCAGGAGGGGCCCGTGGACGAGAGTGTCCGGCGCATGTGCAGGCACCTCGACCTGGTGCGCCCCTCCATGGAGGCGTCAGGCATCGATGTCTTTGCGACGGCCCGCAATTGCGGCTGGGAACTCTCCACGATTCCCTGCAAGGACATGGAATACGGCAAGATCGTGCACGGGAACGTCACCTCCGTGGGGTTGGTGTTGCTTGAGTAGATTGACGACGGGGGCGGGTGGAACCACCCCCGCCCTAGTTCCTGAAACTGTGAATCGGTGCCGGGATGCGTCCGCCGCGGTTGATGAAGGCCTCGCAGCCGAAGGTGCTGACCTGCTGGACCGGTGCCCGGCCTAAAAGCCCGCCGAACTCCAGCATATCCCCGACGTCCCTGCCGATGGCCGGGATCAGGCGGACGGCGGTCGTCTTCTGGTTGATCATCCCGATAGCCGCCTCGTCGGCGATGATGCCTGCGATCGTGGCGGCGGATGTCGTGCCGGGGACGGCGATCATGTCGAGGCCCACCGAACAGACGCAGGTCATCGCCTCCTGTTTCTCGATGGTCAGAGCGCCGCGCCTCACCGCGTCAATCATCCCCCTATCCTCGCTCACCGGGATGAAGGCACCGCTCAGCCCCCCCACGAAGGAGCTGGCCATCACCCCGCCCTTCTTGACCTGGTCATTGAGGAGGGCCAGCGCCGCCGTCGTCCCCGGGGCCCCCACCGACTCAAGACCCATCTCCTCGAGGATCTCGGCGACGCTGTCGCCCACCGCGGGCGTCGGGGCGAGCGAGAGGTCCACGATCCCGAACGGCACCCCCAGCCGCCGGGAGGCCTCCTGCGCCACCAGCTGCCCTGCCCGGGTCACCTTGAACGCCGTCTTCTTCACCGTTTCGCAGAGCACCTCGAAGTTCTCGCCCCGCACCTCCTCCAGCGCACACTTGATCACTCCCGGGCCGGAAACACCCACGTGGATCACCGCATCGGCCTCGGTGACGCCGTGGAATGCGCCGGCCATGAAGGGATTGTCGTCCGGCGCGTTGCAGAAGACGACCAGTTTTGCACACCCCACCGAGCCCGTGTCTCTGGTCGCCTCCGCCGTGGCCTTCACGATCTCCCCCATCCGTTTTACGGCGTCCATGTTGATCCCGGTCCGGGTCGAGCCGACATTGACCGAACTGCAGACCCGTTCTGTCGAGGCGAGTGCTTCCGGGATGGAGGCGATGAGGTGCTCGTCGGCGGGTGTCATCCCCTTGGAGACGAGCGCCGAGTACCCGCCCAGGAAATCCACCCCCGCCGCCTTCGCAGCCGCATCGAGGGTCTTCGCGATCGATATGAAGTCCTCCGGGCCGGCGCAGGCTGCTGCCCCCACGAGGGCGATGGGGGTGACGGATATGCGTTTGTTGACGATGGGGATGCCGTACTCGAGCTCGATCTCGTCCCCAACGGCGACGAGGTCGCGGGCTGTCTGGGTGATTTTTTCGTAGATGTTTCTGTTGAGGGCGTCAAGGTCCGCATCGACGCAGTCCAGGAGGCTGATGCCCATGGTGATCGTACGGACATCGAGCTGCTCCTGCTCGATCATCTGGTAGGTCTCTCTGACCTCAAACATGGTGACCATCGACAATCCCCCTCCCCTCAGATGCGGTGCATTTTCGTGAAAATATCCTCATGCTGGCACAGGATCCTGACCCCGATTTCGTCGCCGAGCTCCTCCAGCTCCCGCACCATCTCCCCGAACGGCTTTTCCGACTGGCTGGTATCGACGATCATCATCATGGTAAAGTAGGACTGCACGATGGTCTGGGAGATATCCTCGATATTCACCTGGTTGTCCGCGAGGTAGGTGCACACCCTGGCGATGATGCCGATGGTGTCCTCCCCGACGACGGTGATGATGGTTTTATTCGTGGGCGGTGTCATCTGTGTCGTACCTTTGGATTGCAGGGGGATTAAGTTCCTCGCGTGGGGGCAGGCGGCATGGCCACTGTGCGCGTTCCGAAGGGACAAGGATGGTGCGAAAAACCGTTGATGTTTGAACGGGCGGAGTGATGACCCCTCCCCTGTTTTTTTCGATCGGTCGGGCCTGTTCGCCCGCTGCTGCGGGATTGACATCGGCCATAATATCGTCCTGCGCACCATGCGGGAATTGTTCTCAGGTAATTCCGAAACGATCGCCTTTTGCCTGTCGGCACCATATCGTTTGAAATAGATGTTCTCCGGCGCAAAACCAATAATATACATGAATAATGCCGCAACCAGCTGGCCGAAACCGCCAGTAGTCCTGGCAGCGCTCACCAACTCCCTTTCCCTGCCGGTCTTCGGATCCGGTCGGACCACCGGGAGCCAGGGTGAAGATTATATTACCCTGGCGCGCGAGAGACTTGCGGCCTTCTTCGCGGTGGATCGGCCCGAGCATATTGTGTTCACCCAGAATGCTACTGATTCCCTCAACATACTCATCCAGGGATTCCTGGCGGGGAAAAAGAATGGCTGCCATGTCCTCACCACAGCCCTCGACCACAACTCCGTGCTCAGGCCTCTCCACGAGTATGAAGCTCGGCACCGTATCCGGCTGGATGTCATCCCCTTTGAAGGTTGTTCGGTTCGTCCTGAGACCGTCGAGGCGGCTATTCGGCCGGATACCCGGCTTATGGTCATGACGCACGGCAGCAACGTGCTCGGTTCAGTGCAGGACATCCGGGCTATCGGAGAGATCCTGCATGACCACGGGATCTATTTCATCGTGGACGGGGCACAAACCGCCGGACATATCCCGATCCATCTCCACCACCTGCCGGTGGATGCCTTTGTCTTCACCGGCCACAAAGGCCTGCTTGGTATCCCCGGCACCGGAGGATTCTGGTTGAAAGATCCGGACGCCATCGCACCGGTCCGTTTCGGCGGTACCGGGACGGATTCCTTCTCGCTCCTCCACCCCCGCGAGATGCCGGAGAGGTTCGAGATCGGGACGCACAACTCCCCCGGCCTTGCGGCCCTGGCGGCAGGGGTGACGTTCATTGTCGAAAAGGGGATCGGCGCGCTCATGAAAAAGGCGGAGAAGCAAACATTGTTTCTCATCCGGGAGCTCGCGCAGGAGGACACCATCAGCGTCTACAATGGTTCCCCCGACCTGCCAATCGTTGCCTTCAATATCCGGGGCCTGCAGAACGATGATGTGGGCTTCATGCTGGCGCGGGCATACGGCATCATTGCCCGCACCGGGCTCCACTGCGCCCCGCTGGTGCACAAGGCCATCGATGGAGGGGCGGGCTGCGTGCGCCTGAGCCTCTCATGGTTCACCACTGATGAAGAGTGCCGGATTACCGCACACGCCATTCGGGAGATTGCATACAATGCGAATTCTTCGGTCAGTTCGTCATAAGGTCTGTGCTGATGGATCTTTCATGAAGGAGTATCTCCTTGATGCTCCCTTAACGAAGGAGTTTTTTGCATATCTCGGGAATTTCGGTCAGGTCGAATCACTTCCCGCGGTCGGTGAAGGGTTCTATAAGCTTGAAAAGCAGGACTGGTTCTCCATCAAAGGCTTTGTCGGGGATACCACGGTTGAAGTGAGGTTCAAGAAAGAGGTGATGGACCTGACCACAGATTTCGTCTATTTCCTCTTCACCTCGTTCCGGGAAGGACCTGTTGACCTCTCTGCCCTGAAGCGGAGAGAACAGTCGATCGGCGAACGGGTCCAGAAACGTCTGTACGGGAAATGATGCCCGGGTCACGGATGCGTCAGGGCGTGCTCGAATATGACGCAGAAGCGTAGGATCGGGGGATCGATGCGCATCGCCATGCGGATCCCGATGAACTGGCCCTAATTCGCACGTTCTTCCTCCCGCCGGGTGGCTGAACCGGATCCGGAACGGCCCGGCGGCTGATGTGGTCCGGGCGACCGGGAGAGAGTAGCAATAGTTCCGGACAAGATTACCTCGAACAATAAACTTTAAATAACATAGAAAGCTATTGCTTTCCATCCATTTCGTGGGGTGAGGTTGCATGGATCAACCAGAAAGGGATCAGAAGCGCTCTCACCATCCTGAGTGGCTTCTTGAACCAATACCTGAGCAATCCTCAGTAGAGGCAAGCACAGAAATTCTCAATTTCTGGTGCCCCTATGAGGAAGACTACCAGGCCCACTGTGTCTGTACCTGTCACCGGCATTGGTTCTGCCCGCTGTATAATCCAAAACATGAAGAAAGGTAACGAATACCCGAATGGCACATAATCAAACCTGAACGCAGGAAACCTGTCGTTCGAGTGGAGCCCATACCTGCCATTCTAATACCTTTTACTGTTCGGGCATCATTTTCAAATTGACAAAAATATGACGGATTTTTGATTTCTCACGTGTCCAGGGATCTCATCGCCACAACAAGAGCGATACATCCTGCACATGTAACTCCCCCTGACGGATCAGCGGTTCCTCAGAATGAAGAACTCGTAGCCGTACTCGCTTCCGTGCTCCCGGTGCATTGCGATCTCCCGCGCCGAGAACGCCACCAGCGCTTCGGCGTCGGGATTGCCGGCAGCCGCCGCCTTCAGGTCGGGCAGCCGTTCGAGGAGCGGCGTATAGTAGTGATCCCACCACACGGATCCGGGAAGCGGGAAGGTCGCGACCACCTCGTAGCCGGCATGCTCGGCCTTCGCACCGGTCTCCTCGACCGATGTTATCGCCGGGTAGCAGTCGTTCCAGAACGCCACCGCCTCCGGGGAGGGCTGATCGGTGAACCAGACCGCTTCGGAGAGGCAGAGGTAGCCGCCCGGCCGGAGAAGCCGCTTCCATAGTGTCAGTCCCTCCTCGAACCCCACGATGAAGATAGAGCTCTCCGCCCAGAGGACGTCGAACGCTGCATCCTCAAACGGCAGATCGTCCATGGAGGCTCTCACCGTGGTGATCCGATCCCCCACCCCGGCCGCTCTCGCCTTCCGGTCGAGATCGTCCAGGTACGGCTGGTGGATGTCGACGGCGGTAAAGCGGCAGTCCGGGCATCTACGGGCCAGCTCGATCGTCTGCATCCCTGCGCCGCACCCGATATCCAGGATCTCCGGCCGGTCCGGGAGGTCTTTGAGCATCGAAAACGCTTTTCTCGTGCACTCGTTGCTTCCCGGCCCCTGGCGGGGAAGTCCCTCGTGCATGGTGAAGAGGAATGAAATGTCCATTCCCGTTAACGCGTCGTTAGATCCCATAAAGGGAGTGGCCTCCTGCTCAGAGCGGAGATAGGATCCCTGTCCTGTATTTTGCGATCGGCCGGGCTTGCTCACTTGCTGCTCCAGGCCTCCTGCTCGCTTCGCATGAACAGAGTTCATGCTCGAAGCCGGAACCCGAGGATGGATTCCGGCATTTCGCAACACATGCCGTGAAATCTATATTCTTTTGTCGGGATAGATGTAGGATTTCTCCTCAGGATATCCGAAACGCTTTTAATATGTTCGGGCATGATGCCTGGAAGAGAAGGGGAAAAAGGTGGATTGAATGATCATCGCGGAATTTAGCATAACCCCTATCGGGACAAAAACCACTTCGGTCGGCAACTACGTACAGGCTGCGTTGAAGGAATTGGAAAAACAGGGCGGTATCAGGGCGAAACCCGAAGCCATGGGGACGGTAATCGAGGCTGAAAACCTGGGGGATCTATTTCACGCAGTTGAACAGGCGCATAATGCTCTTTTCGATTTGGGCCTAACAAGGGTCGTTACGGAGATAAGGATAGATGACAGAAGGGACAAGGAAGCCACCATCGAGTCGAAGATTGCGGCATTGAGATGAATCCCTCTCTCCCCTTGCATGCGCATTCTCCTCGCGTTGTGATGAGATAGGGGGGCCTGGGTAAAAAGGAAAAAAGGCCCGGGATGCGAGCGGCGCGAAGCGGATGCACACCGGACGAGAATCCCGATGTCCTTCGCATCTCCCGGCCGCCCTTAACCCACTCCCGCGGAAAGTGGCGCCAAAACTCGTCACCGCATTCCGGAATATCGCAGACGAAGACGACCCGCGGCTTCATGTGAAGCGGCTCCGGGGCCCGGGAAATCCACCGTTTTTCTCCCTCCGCATCGGGCAGTGCCGGGCAATCATGTCGATTCTGGACGATGTGATGGTCATTCGTGTGATCGAGGTGGGGAAGAGGGGGAATGTGTACAGGAAGATTTGAGGGTGGGAAAAAAGGATGCGGCATTTGTCAATGTGAGATCGATGTCTTGTGCCGCTCCATCACTTCATTTTCTCAATATCTTCTGCCGAAAATGGCCCGCCATGCCCAGTATATACCTTCTCCGGCCGCCGTGCCCGGATGATGCCGATGCTTCGTTTCACCTCATCAGGGTCGTCCGCCCAGAAGGGCAGACAGGGCTTTTCCGAGGGGATGGACGGGAAGATCAGATCGCCCACGATCGCATCGCCGTTTGCGAGAACCACCGAGACCGAACCGGGGGTATGCCCTGGCGTCGGGACCACTGTGCCGTCGACCCCGAACGGACGCAGGTCGAGCGAGCCCCCTATGACGACATCTGGCTCGAGCGGCGGATACACGGCCTTCTTTCCCCCAAAGAACGGCCCAAGGAGCCTGCCGGTGAGGCATGCCGCCCGCAGCTTTCCCTGGTTGCCGTGGCGAAGCTTCTCCGCATCATCCCGGTGGACTGCGACCTTTGATCCCGTTCTCTCCCGGAGCTCGCGTGCCGACCCGGCATGGTC